>PTJY01000002.1 GCA_002937505.1 Alphaproteobacteria bacterium MarineAlpha12_Bin1 | reverse complement strand
TTCCCAAACGCTCGGGTATCCGTCTTGAATAGCGAGGTCTTTTGCGTAGGGTCCATGAGATAAAATAACTGGATAGGTGCCTTTTTTAATTGGTCTGTAAACATTGGCCCGTAAAACAAGTCCATCATCCATCGTTATGGGCACATCCCACTCAATACGCATACCCTCTCTCACTTCAGTCCAAGAACCGTCTTTCTTTTTGTTTTTAGGTTTACGCATTAAAGTCGCAGGCATCTTTAATCTCCAATTATACTAGGTAAAACACAATGGTTTTAGTCTCGTGTATTGTAATTTGTAATTGTTTAAAGCACCGTTTACAATTTTTTTATATGGTCCAAAATTTTAAGTTCGGATTTAATTACGCCTAATTTATGGCCCCTTAACGAACTTTTTGACACCAAAACACATACATTGCCCCAAACGTTCGAGGATTATTTTTTTCAAAATCATGCCATTTATTTAGATTATATAAGTCGTCAAGGTCTCTATTTTCTGCCATAAACTTCTGAAGTATAGAAACCGATTCAAATCCACAAAATTCTAAACCCAGCTCAGAAAGGGAGTTATCTATTTTAGGTATAGTGAACGTTTGTTCTTGAACATGAAATAAAAGATCCCGTAACGAACTAATAGTATAAAAATCACCAGTTAACATTACCCTTTTATGATGATCTTCTTCCGATTTAATAATCTGACTTCTAAATTTTTTCATCGATATATTATCAGACCCTATTCCCAATCGAACCACCTCATCTCGCGTTCTTAAAACATGCTGTCTTGCCAAATTACTGTATAACCCAATTCGCATAAGTCCACCTGGTTTCAAGCACTGAACTAAAACTCTCCAACCTTCCATGGGGTCTTCCATATGGTGTAAAACTCCAGCGCTTTCTATGATATCAAATTTTTGCTCGAGTTTAACTAAATCTAATATATCCGCTTGCATATACTCTATATTATTTATGCCTAGTTCATTAGTTTTTCTTCTGGCATAAGCTAGACTTCTTAAACTCAAATCAACAGCAGTTATGTTACAATTATTGTATCTTGACGAAGCCCCAATTGAGTGTTGACCTGTTCCGCAACCTGCAATAAGCACATTTATTGCATCAAGCCGCTTTATTTTATCATCATATATTTTAAGGTTGATTTCTTTAATGATCTCTGAAAGTGACTGGGTATTTAAATTCATTCCAAGGTCTAACCATCTTGGGTATGGATTATCTTCATATTGGTTTTTTACCTTTAAGGATGTTTCGTTTTTAATTTCTTGAAGAACAGGAATACTAGACTGTATATCCTTTTCTTCTTGTATTTCCTTAACTTGCCGTCTTTCTAATTCTTCATATTTATCAGGAATTGTTAATAAATGATGCCAATCATACTCGTGTAATGTTTTGTAACTAGCCAGAATTAGGATTTCAGTAATTGAGGGCTGTATCCCGGATAAAAGCTTTTTTTCAACAGCTCGTTCTAGTTTTGTTAGGGCTTGAGTTTCTTCTTCTGTCTGGTCGTACAAATATTCATTTATAAAACATTGCAAGGCAACTGCTGAAATGAATTCCAGCGCCTCGTCTTTAAATACAATCTCAGAAACACATAATAGCGTAGTAGATCTAATCTCTGTAAGCAGGCCTTCAATCTCTATATCTAGGATAGGACAGGTCCTCATTACTTTCATCAGTAGAGGATTTTTTGCAAGATCTGCACAGGTTCTTTCTATGTTTTTTCCTGTGTTTCCTTCCTTATATTTATTTAATGAGTTTGATATTATCGGATCAAATTTAAGAAGACTTAGTATTGCTATTATTATATCTTTTGGTCGAACAATATTCCCTCTCTCCAAAAGTTTAAGAATAGTTTCTGGCATACCTTTTGCAGGTCTTAGAAAAATGGTCTCCTTTAGGCTAATTCCTAAGTTACTATAGGCCTCATCAAAATCAGGATTTATTTCGATAGCACGACTAAAACTCTCTATAGCTTGATCTCTGTTCCCAATTCTATGAAGGTTAATCCCCATATTGCAATGGGCTAAAGCATAGTCAGGATTAACATTAATAGCTTGCCTATAGTTGTCTATAGCTGCCTTTAAATCTCCCTTTACAGTTAAAGCATTTCCCATGTTACAGTAGGCCTCATCAAAATCAGGGTTTATTTCGATAGCACGACTAAAACTCTCTATAGCTTGATCTCTGTTCCCATTTTTATGAAGGTCAACCCCCATATTGCAATAGGCTAAAGCAAAGTCAGGTTTAATATTAATTGCCTGCCTATAGTTGGCTATGGCTGCCTTAGATTCTCCCTTTAAAGATAGAGCATTCCCCATGTTGCAATAGGCCTCAGCATGGTCAGGCCGAATGGCTATTGCTTCTTCATAGCTTTTTATAGCTTGTTCAAGCTTTCTTCTGTCTTTAAGAGCGTTTCCCAGGGTAAAATAGGCGTTAGAAAAACCATTCTTAATAGCAATAGCTTTTTCTTGACTTGCTAAGGTGGTTGGAAAAGCTTTTTCTTCATCACTATCTTTTTTATATTTACCAAGAGCCAGTAAGGCTTCATCCAGTTCACCTAAATTGATTAGAGCATTTATGTAACTCAACCAGTACTGGCCTATTTTAGAATTAGCCTCCACCGCTGTTTTAAAAAAGGGTAATGCTTCTTTTACTTTACCCAGACCAACGGCTAATACTCCAATATTATGATTGGCATCGGAATGTTTCGGTTGAGCCTGAAGAATTGCAGTATAATATTTATCCGCCTCCTCAAGTTTCCCTTCCCTATGCGCTTTCACAGCTCTTTCTAGGGCGTTGCTGATAGTAATCTTATTCATTCAAAAAAACTCTGACAGATTTTTATCAAGATGGGGAGTCTAAAAGCAGATTAGCTAACCTACCAATTATCTAACTTAAATTTCACAGGAACTCTCACCCAGGAACGAACTACCATACCCTGCTTAACACCTGGTTCAAACCTCCATTTACTAACTGCCTGCAGGGCCGATTGGTTTAAAACACTGTGTTTACTCGGGCTATGAACCTTTATATTACCAACATGCCCCGATTCTAGCACTTCAACATCTAAGACGACTCGCCCCTGCAACCTTTTCCTAATCGCGACCTCTGGGTAACGGGGGCCAGTATTTTCTGCACTTGGAACTGCTTTTTCTAAGAAATATTGATTGCTTGTAGCTTTAGCTGCTTTTCCTTTCAGAGGCCTAATTTTTACCTTACTATCAGGGGAACTTACCTCCTTATTTAGCAAAACATTCACTAACGTCTTATTTTCCTTTAAACTACTGGTTTCAAGAGCTAGTGGGTCATTATTAATTACGTGCTTTCTTAAATCATCTTTATGGCTTGCAATAATCGACTTGTTTTTCGCTGATGTCTGATCTGATCTTTTTACAAACATCTCTTTTATGGTTTTTTGTTTTTGGGAGTAGATTTTTGGTTTTAAAATCGGTTTGACTTTTAAATAACCTGCCTCTCCTTTGTTGTTAGCACCAAATTTATTCACAATATTGGGCTGAAGTGCTTTGGTTAATATACGTTCAGAAAAAGTATCTTCTTTTTCTTCTTGCATCTCTGTTAGGTTATTAACTTGATTTTTAATAGTAATTGGCCCCTCTGAGACAAACAACTCATTATCTGGAGTAATGTCACCGGAGGTCTCCAACATAACATCCCGTTTTGTTTCAAGGAGAGGTCTGAATACTAGTTCTAACCGCAGTTTATCGACAGTGTTTACCTCGTGTGTCGGTAGGTTCAATAGATAGACACCTCCTATAAGATGAACAATTAAAGAAAAAAACACAGCTAAAAATAATAATTCTTTGCGCCGGTTGGTTTTAGAGAACCTTTTTCGAACAATAGAAAAACGAGTATTTTTAATTTTTGAAACAGCCATATTAGGTTTTAACTTTTTAGAAACCATGGCCACCTCTGCCTCTATGGCCAATAACAAGCGGGCGACCATCTTTAAGAGATATATCAGCCACTATTCCATAAACGTCGATCAAATTTTTTGAGGTTAGAACATCTTTTGGATGCCCATCTGAAACTATAGCTCCCTGATCCATCAAAATGAGCCGGTCACAATATTGGGCTGCAATGTTTAAGTCATGTAAAACCGCAACCACCCCATTAATATCAGAAATATGATCTAAAAAGTTTAACATCACATCTACTTGGTGACCGGGATCAAGACCCGTAATTGGCTCATCGGCAAGAAGCAAAGGAGAGCCGCCCATGAGACAGCGTGCAATCATGGTTAAGGTACGTTCTCCACCAGACAGAGTAGGTACTAATCGATGTCTAAGTGATGAAAGTCCCAATTTGTTAATTGCTTGATCCAATGAAAAAAGTTTACTGGCGGTATCATTATTTCTGGCTTTTCCACGAGACAAATAACCAAGTTCAACCACTTTCTCTACGGTTAAAGGCCAGTGGCAGGGGGAGCCTTGAGCGAGGTAACCTATATGGCTTGCAACAGTTTTTCTGGAAACCTTTGATATTGGAATATTATTCAACTGGACCAAACCACTTGTAGGCTCAATAAGCCCAAGCAACACTTTTAAAAGGGTTGTTTTCCCCGCCCCATTAGGGCCGATTAGACCTACCAACTCTCCTGAACCAAGGGAAAGGGAAATATTTTTAAGTATATTTCGACCACTTCGTTTAATATTAACGTCTTTTGCGCTTAAGTGAGTCATTAATTATCCTCACGAAGCTTAAAAACTAATAATATAAAAAAAGGGGCGCCCAAAAGTGCAGTCAGAACCCCTAGTTGTAGACCTTGTCCAGTAGCAATAAAGCGGACTAATATATCAGCTGCTAAAGTTAAAGCGGCTCCTCCCAAACCGGAAACGATAAGGAGGCGCCTCGGACTATGGCCCACTGCAGGTCTTAATATATGCGGGACTATGAGCCCCACAAACCCGACCACACCCGCAACTGATACAGAAGCTCCAACACATAGAGCTGTACCAAGTATTATTCGAGCTTGTAATTTTCTTAACCCCACTCCTAAGGAACGAGCAACATCTTCACCTAAGGTCAGTGCATCTAATCCGCGCCCTGTTGTTGCTAATATGATAAATCCCACGCAAATACATGGAGCCGCAAGAAAAACATGATCCACACTTGTATTTTCTAGAGAACCAAGGAGCCAGAAAAAAACTTCATACGCCGCATAAGGATTAGGCGAAAGGTTTAGTGCTAGAACAGTAAAAGCCCCTGTAAGGGTGTTAATAGCCACTCCCGCCAGTATAAGTTTCAATATAGAAGGATCCTTACCTGCCAAAAAATATAATAACAGAATAGAAAGTGCTGCTCCTGTCATGCCCCCTACTGGTAATGCAAAAGAGTAGCTTACGGATAAACCAGTATAAAATACTATTACAGACCCCAAAGCTGAAGCACCTGAAACTCCAATCAAACCAGGTTCAGCTAGGGGATTGCGCAACAACCCTTGAAGCGCCGCTCCTGAAATACCTAATGCTGCGCCCATAAATAGAGCTAAAATAGCTCTGGGCAGCCGAAGCTCTATAATGATCGTTAAATACAAACCCTCCAATGCCAAAATTGCACTTAGAGTTTTTTTTAAGGATATGCTTGTTGTACCCAAAAAAATTGAGGAAGTAAAAAGTATTAATACGAGACCCAAAAGAACTGCGATCAGTATAAAATAATTTATTTCGTTAGATTTATTTTTATACGTTTCAATCATGTTGATCGACCCGTCCACTAAACTTTAATCGAGCCTTTTTGAGTAGATCTAATGCATAAATGTTTTGTAAACCTCCACAGAGCCAGGCCCATTCAGGCACCTCAAGATGCTTCCACCTGTAATTCTTGGCCCTTGTGGTTTCAAATACTGGATGTAGAAGCATGGACTGGGCTAGAGATGGAAATTTTGTTGATGCTTCAGGTGTGAGAATAAAATCAGGCCTAGCAATTAATATTTCTTCTAAATTTATCCTTGCTTGGCGGCCAATCTTAAGGTCAAGAGCAAGATTTTTGAATCCGGCTGAAACTACCAATTCATTAATAAGGGAGCCTTCACCGGCTGTCATGCCTCTTGGAAGCAAAATAGCAGCTAATGGCGAGTAGTCATTTCCGATTTCTAACCGTAATTTACTTTCAAGATTTGATATAATTAATTTGGCTTTACCAGTATCACCAACTACTCGAGAAACTTTCTTTATATTTTTCTTCAACTCAGAAAAATTATTAGCCGTTTTAAGGGACAAAACATTTAAGCCAAGTTTTTTTAAATGCCTCAGTGAGGGACGGGACGAGTCCTCATTTACAATGACGAGGTCTGGTTTCATCATAAAAATCTCTTCTACCCAGCCCCGATTTTTTTGTAGACCTTCAACCCTTTCAGAAAAGAATGAAATTGTCTTATCTGCTGAGAGATAACTAACTGATAATATTTGTTCTTTATTTGCTAGTGACAGAACCAGTTGATCGACACATAAATTAGTCGAAACTATACGCTGAGGAATTTTCTGTTTAGATTTTGCTAACACGAAGTTATTAGAAGATATAACTAAAGCAAAAAAAGAAGCTAATAGAACTTTGGATGCTAATGTTAAGTAGGTCCTCATAATTTAAATACCAAACTCACTGCGAAAACCAATAAAAGCTCCTATGCCAGCCTCACTAAAACCAAAAACTTCTTCATAGTCCTCATTTAATAAATTTTCAACTCGACCAATAACGGAAAAATTTTCCGTTATTTTATAAGATGCCGCTACATCAAGTAGAAAAAAATCATCAAGAGTGACGTACTTCTTGTCCATAAAATAGTTTGAGAATTGGATATCATTTTGTTTACCGTTGTAATCGATACCAAGGTCCAGGGACAAACGACCAGCATAAAACGAACGTGAAACATTTAGACTGGCCAAATGTCTCGCACGTCTAACTAGCTGTTGACCTTTGGAGTCCTTACCTTTTGTGTAAGTGTATTGACCAGAAAGAATAAATTCATCAAACACTTTAGCTTCAATCGACAATTCGATCCCTTCAACTCTGGTTTCTCCGCTTAAATTTATAGAAGTATTTCCACTTCCCTGAATTAAATCGGTTATTTGATTTTTAAAATAAGTTGCATCTATAGTCAGACCATCTTCAAATAATCTTTTTTCAATTCCAATATCCCAACCAATACTGCTCTCCGGTTTAAGTGAAGGGTTTCCTTTATAGTTTTCAGTAGAACCAAATAGCTCGAAAAGCGTAGGGTTTTTAACTCCTTTTCCGTAACTGGTGTGCAAACGATATCTAAGCTCCTTAGATAGATAAGAGCCAGTAAAACGAAAAGTATCAGAATTTTTAAATATATCATTGTTATCATGACGATAACTACTGGTGAAAGAAGCTTGATCCTTAAAGTCTATTCCGTATTCGCCTAAATAGCCGTAATTTGTAATTTTTCTATTTGTGTTTCCATAAGAACTTAAGGTTTTACCCAGTTCCGTCTCTTTTTCTGATAAAAAAGTGAGGCGGTGTGTAATTGAAGAATTAAACGGTTTATAAAAGAAATTAGTCTGATACCTAAGTTTATTCTTCTCTCCTTCAGTTTCAAAAGAGTTATGACCATTAGTAAATGAATCTGATTTAATTTTATGTTTCCCTACTGTTAATAAATGCTCCCAGTTATCCTCCAACATTTTGTATCGTAAAGTTAAATTACTAGTATTCTGTCTTAGCAGAGACTCTTCATCAGCTTCCTTGGTATTAATCACACCTGCAACTGCCGGCTGTGAATCTGACTCTGTTTTATCTCTTACGTGTCTAGAAAATATACCAATCTCTAGATTTTTAGAGGGCTTTAAACCCGCCTTTAGATTAAAAGTTAAGTTTTTATTCCCATCGTCCTCAGTTTCATCTCCTTGATTTTCCGCTATAGAGTGCCCCGCTGTGGAAAACCCAGTAATTCCTAAAGAGTAATGATAGTTTGTTCCACTACCTCTAATACTTGTTGCCGAATTAATAGTCTCGTCTGAACCTCCTTCTAAACTTAGATAAATCTTTCCAGGACCACGTCCTCGTTTCATGATAATGTTGATCACACCGCCTACCGCATCACTGCCATAAATTGAACTTTGTGGCCCTCTTAACACTTCTATACGCTCAATATCAGCTGACCTTAAACTACCAAAATCAAACTCAGAAGCTCCACTCGGATTATTCACCTCAACCCCATCTATTAAGACCAGGGTATGATTACCTTCCGCACCTCGAATTCTGACTTGAGTAAAACTACCTAAAACACCCGATCTTCGAACAGCTAACCCGGGAATTTTTCGTAACAATTTTGGTACAGAATGTACTTTCAATCGATCTATATCTTCTGAAGTGACCACATTAATAGAGCTACCAACACGGCTTGATAGCACAGGCACTAATGTTGCCGAAACGACTGTTTCAGGAAGAACAGTTGTAATCTGTTGGGCGGTCGCAGAACCAAAAACTAGCTGAGAATATATTAAACAAACGAAGAAAAATAAAAAAATATTTCTGGTTTGAACATAAAGACAAAAAGTTCCACTCATGAAGGTCTCCTAAGGTTGATCTCTCGAACAACCGAACGATCCCCATAGACTAAAAAAACGAGCCAGTCTCAAATTATAAATCATTATAAGATCAACAATTGATCTTTATAAAAAACTGACCGTTCGTTCTCCTGCCCTTGAAAACGCTCGGTGTACACCCTGCGCACGATTAATCTATCAGACCCACGACTCTATAAAAAAAGCCAAAACAAGTCTGCAAATCGTACAAACAAGACGTCACCACGAACGGTCATTACCGCGCCCTTAGCAATACCCGGCTAATGGCTGGGCGACGCTTTCCCTGGCAGGTCTCCTGGCTCACGGATCAATGGCTTAGGTCACCTTCCCTGGGAATTTTACCCAAGTGGTTCTTTGACCGCCGCCTAACCGCTCACAGTTGCGGGTACAGCCGCAGATCGCACCTAAACAACAACATTGGTACTACTGCGTTCCCTTTTCATCCACTAAGATAGAGGAAACCAAGGATAAGAAAATAGAACATATTTTTCATTTGGGAACAAACACAATTAAAAAGAAATTTTTTTTATGGATAAAAAATATGCAAAATTAAATTACTAGAAAAAGGGTAAAAGAATGATTAATGGGAAAGTAGCTTTAATTACAGGGGCGAGCCAGGGGATAGGCGCAGCCACAGCGAGAGAACTCTCAAAGCATGGAGCCTCAGTTGTTTTATTATCCCGAAATAAAGAAAACTGTGAAAATATAGCTAACGAGATTCGGGCGAGTGGTAGCGAAGCTTTAGCTATCAAGTGTGACGTTTCAATATTTACGGAAGTTAATTCAGCTATACAGGAGGTAGTTGAAGTATTTGGTGGGTTAGATATTTTAATAAATAACGCCGGAGTAATAGAACCTATTGCAAGCATACGTGACTCTGATCCGGCGTCATGGACCGATTCAGTATCTATTAATCTTTTCGGTGCATACTATATGGTTAAGGCTGCTCTACCTTTTTTTGGAAATGCAGGAGTTATCATCAATATTGGTTCCGGAGCAGCAAACAAACCGCAAGAGGGTTGGAGTGCCTATTGCGCTAGTAAGGCAGGTTTATCTATGCTTACTCGTTCAATAGCTCTTGAAATACCGTCAAAAAAGATAAGAGTTTATGGTTATGCGCCAGGAACAGTTGATACTCAGATGCAAGATAAGATTCGTGCCTCTGGGGTGAACCCTATAAGCCAGATAAAAAAAGAGGATCACTGGAAGCCTGAAACAACTTGTAAATTAATCGCTTGGCTCTGCACCGAAGAAGCAATCGATCTATCAGGCGAAGAGTTGAGTATAAATGACAAGTTTTTAAGGCAACGCGCAAAAATTTAAAATAAATTTTAATGATGCTTTTAATTTAAAAGGCGGTTAATTATGTCAGTTGTTGAAAAACCGTCCAATAAAGTAGCAAGAAATACTTTTCCCTCATAGGACTGGACAAACTCAGCACCCACAACTTGTTCTACTTTATAATCTGCTCCCTTTATCAAAACATCAGGGCAGATGAGTTGGATTAACTCTATAGGGGTATCATCCTCAAATATAACAACTGCATCTACATTGGCCAGTGAAGCCAAAATTTGGCTTCTTGAAATCTCATCTTGTATTGGCCTATCTGTTCCTTTTAGTCTTTTGATAGATGAATCACTGTTAACTCCTATTACTAATCTATCACATTGTGAAGAAGCCTGATCCAACAAACTTATGTGCCCAGGATGAATCACGTCAAAACAACCGTTAGTAAAACCAATTTTTAAATTTTGTGAGCGCCATTGAGCAATGCGTTTCATCAAATTGTTTTCATCATAAATATTACTTAAAGAGCCTCTCTGAGCATTTATTGAACTTTCTAGATCGGATTTATTAACAACAGCTGTTCCTACTTTTGACACCACTAAACCTGCGGCAATGTTTGCTAAGGTGGCTGCATCTCTAATTTCCATACCCACAGACAAACCCGTTGCCAAGACAGCAACTACCGTATCACCAGCCCCAGACACATCATATATTTCCCTAGCCAAAGCAGGTAGATGAAAAGGTTTGTCATCTTTTGAGATTAAAGACATGCCCATTGATCCACGAGTAACTAATACATTTGTGACACCAGTAATTTCGATTAATTTGTTACAAGCCTCGACAATTTCTTCAGAGTTATTAACAGACATCTGGGTAGCTTCACCTAATTCTTTCCTATTAGGAGTTAAAATATCTGCACCAGTATATTTAGTAAAATTACTTCCTTTCGGATCAACAATAATAGGGATACTGATTGATTTTGAAGTAGATATTATTTCAGTAATCACTTTGTCAGTTAGAACTCCTTTACCATAGTCAGACAACACAATGGCCCCCAGTGCATTGTTATTTATAATAGAATCAAATTCTGTAATAATTTTATCCGAAAAAGCCTCATTGTACCCATTTATTGACTCTTCATCAGACCTTAATAATTGCTGACCATCTGCGATAAATCGTGTTTTCAACGTAGTAGGTTTACCTAAATTAATTAATAATTTTGGAACCGCTTTTTGGTTCGTTTTTAGAAGTCGCCCGATTTCTTCACCAGCCTCATCATTACCGATTTCTGCAAGCAAATAACCAACACTACCCAAACTGGCAATATTACAAACTACGTTTCCCGCACCACCAATTGCACGTTCCTTTTTGCCTACATTGAGAACTGGAATGGGTGCTTCAGGAGACACCCGGTCTACTTCTCCATAGACATACTGATCCAACATAACGTCACCCACACACAAAATGTTAGCTCTATTGAATAACAGCAACCAGTCGTTAATTCTTTTTTTGGTGTTCATGTGATGTTTACTACGAGCAAGTGAGTTCAGCTAAAACGCTAATAACGCTTACAAGATGACTTGATCTGTATTTTTTAAGAAAATATGGCTTCATACTATTAATACCTAAAACTACTCCCTTGGCGCATGCTTCGCCAAAATCCTTTGAAGGGTGCGTCTATGCATATTCAGTCTTCGGGCGGTCTCAGAAACATTTCTATTACATTGTTCATAAACCCGTTGTATATGTTCCCATCTCACACGATCCGCCGACATCGGGCGTTCCGGAGGAGGGGGCATTTCTTCTTTATTACTTAATAATGCTGCAGCAACTTGATCAGCGTCAGCCGGCTTAGGAAGATAGTCTATAGCTCCAGCTTTAACAGCGCTTACTGCAGTAGCAATGTTACCGTAGCCGGTTAAGACAATCACTCTGATATCTTCTCGGCTTTTCCGAAGCACCTCTACTACTTCTAAACCACTTCCGTCACCTAATCTTAAATCGACAACTGCATATTTAGGACCCTTAGAAATAGCAAGATGTTTACCTTCTGCAACGCTCTCGGCCGTCGTTACTATAAAACCACGTCTTTCCATTGCTTTGGCCAATTGGTTACGTAAATTTTTCTCATCGTCAACAATCAAAAGGCTCATATCAGATGAGGATAAATTATTTTCGATCATATCTGGCTTCATTTTATTCATTATGATCAACCGATTACATTGACTGTACACTAATATCAAGACTTTCTCTTGGCCAATTTATAACCACCTGTCCTCCAAAAACATTACCAGCCTCATCTCTGATGTTGGTAACGTTCACACGACCACCAGTTCTTTGCAGTAAAGACTGCGCTATAAATAATCCGAGCCCCAAATGATCACCAGCTCGACTAGATATATAAGGTTCCCCTACTCGATCAAGGACCGCCGGAGCAAAACCAGGACCATCATCTTTTACCACTATCTCTATTGATTCCATGCTCCATATAATATCAATTAACACAGAGTTGATAGCAAATTGAAAAGCATTTTGAACTATATTACCTAATCCGTGTAAAAACTCGGGACTATTTTCTAAAACTGGTTCAACAGCACCGCCCTTGCCATCAGATTTAATTACTAAATCAATATCAGGAAGTCGATGTCTTTCTGCCACAGAACTAACTAACCCTGATAATTGGATATGAGAAAAAATAACCCCAGTATTATCAGAAGAAGGCTGTATCAATAAACTTGCCAGTATCTCTTTACACCGAACTGCCTCAGTACTGAGAATTTTTATATCATCGGAGAGAGGACTGCTTTTATCTACTTCTTTGCTAAGCTCTGTGGCTGTGACCAATATGGTGGAAAGTGGACTACCAAGTTCATGAGCCGCAGCAGCAGCTAATCCCCCAACAGCTGAAATTTGTTGTTCCCTAGCAAGGGATAGTTGTGTTTCTGACAAAGCATTAGACATTCTGCGGCTCTCGGCAGCCAAGCTCCCTGCATAAACTGCTAGAAATAAAGTTCCAATTATAACGGCTGCCCACAAACCCCATATATATAAACTTGGCAGTTCCAAACCAAAATCTGACCAAGGTAACGGCATATGTCTAAAAACAAGAGCAGTTGCAAACATAATAACTAATCCACAAAGCATGGCAGTTGCTCTTCTAGTTAAAAATGTTGCAGAAACCGTCACCGGGCCTAAAAACAAGAGTGCAAAGGGGTTTGTTAAACCTCCAGTTAGGTAGAGTAGTAATGCTAATTGTAGGGTGTCAAAGGCTAGATAGGACGCAGCCTCCCACTCTTTCACTATGCCTTGTTCTGGCTTTCTAATAGTCATTATTAAATTTAAAATTACAGAAAGAGATACGATCGCAAGGGCTGAGGTCATAGGCAAAGGCCAATCAAGACCAAATCTTACCAAAATCAATGCCACTAACTGTCCAACAATAGCGACCCATCGAATCCTTGTGAGGGCTCTTAATCTTACTCTTCCACCATCACCAAGAAACCAGCCCGAAGTGTTAACGTTCGGTATCTGGTCTTGGCCATATTCTTTCGCTAGCACCTCGTTCATTTTTTCATGAGTGTCTAAGACCCTCATCCACTTCTGGTATCCCATTGTGACAAAATAAAGCAGCACGAACTATGTTTATAGCCAGAACTGCTCCAGTTGCTTCGCCAAGAGATATATTTAGGTTTAACAGTGGCTCTTTACCCATTTTATGCGACACTTTCTCCACTGGAGTTCCACTGCTGATGTGAGACACCAGACAATGATCGATCAAATTAGGACTTAGTTTAAAGAGTATTAAAGCTGCTGCCAAACTGGCATATCCATCAAGTAATACAGGAGTTCTAGCAAAACGAGCCGCTATTATAGCACCTAAAATAGCTGAAATTTCTTGCCCACCAACACAACGCAAAATATTTAGTGGGTCCAACATATCCTTCTCGTTCATGTTACATCCATTGATAATTATCTCGGTTTTCCTATCAATATTTGTGTTTTCATAAATGGAGCTAGACCAGATCCAGTCTTCTACGTCACCGCCAATTAAAGCATAGCAAATAGTCGCTGCCGGGGCATTACTAGTAATACCCAAATCGCCCAATGCCAATAATTCTAAACCGTCATCAACTGCTGTCATACCATAACTTATTGCCCGAACACATTCATCCTCTAGCATAGCAGGACCTAGAGTAAAATCTCTTGTTGGTTCTTCTAGTGCCATCTCATAGACCCTTAACTCTGCGTCCACCATTTCAGCCAGTTGATTCGCTGCCGCTCCTCCGTTAATAAAATTGGTTATTCCTTGTTTTGTTACTTCTGTTGAAAGTGACAAAAAATTACTTTCTATAACCCCATTGTTTCCTACAAAAATGCAGATCCTAGGACGCTCTATTCTTGGTGGATATCTAGCCTGCCACTTACATACCCATTGAGAAATTTCCTCTAATCTTCCCAAAGCCCCAACAGGCTTATAAAGTTTTTCTTCTCGAGATACAGCTTTAGAGTTAGCTACAAGATCAGGACCAGGTATATTTAATAAAAGATTTTGTATCTCTTTGAAGCTAGATGACTTTGAATTAATTGATGTATATTGATTATCAGTATCGGTCATTTTTCTGTACTGGCTAATATGCTACTTATTTATTTCGAGTTATATTTATTTGTCCTATAAGAAACTATTGAAAGTAAACCCCGTCTTATCTTAAAAAATACATTAAGATCTAAAATATGATTGATAAGCTACAAATAGCCACCTCTTATTTAACTAAAAGAAACATAGAGGGGAAAGACGAAACGGAAGATCTAGATTCCGCTTCCTTAGCGGAAGTAATTTGGTTGTTTCCCGTTGTTGGATTTGGAATAGGCGGTTTAAGCGCTATATTACTTTTTGCTTTAAGCTGGATAGGTATCCCAGCCGCTGTATCAGCAACTATATCTATAGGCTTTGTTACTTGGCTTACCTGCGCCAAGCACGAGAAAGAATTAGGGTTTTTGACAGATAAGCTTAGCAGTAGGGATCTAACGGACAATAATTTAGAATTAGAGAAAAACGATCGGCTAAGGTCTTATGGTGTTTTGTGTCTAGCTATTATCACAGTTACTAGAATTGCTACAGTTGCAAGCATTGCGCATGTTGATGTAGGAGCAGCAGCAGCAGCTTTGATCGCTGCCAATTGTTGGAGCCGTTCTATGTTTGCCTCTATAATGAGATGGCTCCCAGCTATTGATCAAAAAGAAAATGCAATTTCTGGGATAATGCCAAGCGAAGGCGAGACATGGAAAAGTTTAGCCCTGGGTGGCCTATTATCTGCTCTTTTATTGCTCACTCCCGCTGGTGGAGGATTGATAATAATTTTAGCGGCAGGTGGCATGGCTTCGTTCGTGGTTGGTTGGCTATCATTAAGAAAAATCGAAGGCTGCACAGAAGAAGTACTGGGAGGAACGCAACAGGTAGCTGAAACAGCCACACTAGTCATTTCCAGTGCTGTAATAATGGGAAACTTAGCATGAGCAAACGTACTCGCTGGTGGTGGGTTCGTCACGCCCCCGTAACTTCAACAGATGGCAGGATCTACGGAAATACTGATCCTCCAGCAAACGTGAATGACCCGCCAACTTACAATGCATTAGCAAACTTTTTACCAAATGATGCAGTATTGGTTACAAGTCAGCTGCAGCGTACCTTACAAACTGCTGCCGCTATTAGGGATGCAGGGCTAACTTTGCCTGTAGCAATCATAGAAAAGGCGCTTGCCGAACAAAACTTTGGTAGTTGGCAAGGTAGAAAACGCGAAGAAGTATATGCAGAACAACAGCCTAAACATTTATTTTGGTTAGCAAATGCCTACACCAAAGCTCCAGAAGGGGAAAGTTTCGAGGATTTAACGAAACGAGTTTCCAATGCGATCGAAAAACTTAACAATCTATATGCCGGTAGAGATATTATTTCTGTTGGCCACGGTGGAGTAATTCGTGCTGCAGTTGGGCATGCTTTAAAACTTGATCCTGAAATTGCTCTGAGGTGCCAGATCGATAACTGCTCTGTTACACGCTTAGACCATTTTGGCCCTTCAGAAAGTAATCCTGATGGAGCGTGGGCAGTTTTTCATATTAATCATCACACAACCTCAGAAAGTTTTTTAGTGCCAGATCATACAGCAATGTTAGCTTTGCTTAAGCGCTAAACAAATCGAACAAGAGAAATATTGTTCTCTAGATTATTAATGTGCGCCCAAAGATTCGAGTAATTTGACTAAATGTTTTGAACGACTATTTCGAGCTAAATCTAATACTGACCGACCTGTAAAGTCTGTATGGCTAAAATCTGCGCCGTTATCAATTAATAGCTTAACCACCTCGACCCTACCTTTTTCTGATGCGTGCATTATCGGAGTTCGACCATCAAGGTTTTCTGCATCTATGCTTACTTTTGCATTTAGAAGAAGCTCAACAACCTCGTAATGTCCATTGCCCGCAGCATAATACAGAGCTCCATTTCCTAAATCATCGAAGATATCGGTTCTGGTTTGAAATTCTAGAAGTACGCTTATGGCCTCATAAGACCCCTGGATGCAACCCCATATCAAAGCTGTTTTACCATCGTCATCAGTTCGAGAAGTAGAAGCACGCCGTACCAATAAATCTCTTACGTCATCTGGCCTATTTTCATAGACCGCTACTATCAAAGGATCTTCTTTGAATATCTCAGTTGCAGCCCAAATAGGGCTTATAAAAAAAGCTAGTGAAACAAATAAAAATATACTTATTTTAAACATGTCTAATATTGAAAGCCTAACGAGCCTTTACCATTTTTTCATGATAACCTTAGTAGCTTATATTAAAGTAAAGTTAAATAGTGCTTAAATTTCTTTATGATTTTAAATTTATCGAAAATTAAACAAAATTATGCTCTAATTTCGTAATTTGTTTAGTTTTAACGAATCCATAACGCTGCTATGAAAATTAATGCAAAAAAAATTATTCTGGAAAGAAAAAAAACTTGAAGAAATGACTAAAGCTGAGTGGGAGTCATTGTGTGATCGCTGTGGGCAATGCTGTCTTAATAAACTTGAGAACATCGACACAAAAGAAATAGCCCTCACAAATGTATCATGTCGTTATCTTGATCTAGAATCTTGTAGCTGCACTGATTATAAAAATAGAACCGATAATGTTTCTGACTGTATTGAACTTACCCCTGAAAATGCCTGTGAGTTAAGTTGGATGCCCGAATCATGTGCTTATCGTTTGCTGGCTAATGGAAAACCTCTTTATTGGTGGCATCCATTAGTTTCAGGAAATAAGAATACAGTACATGAGGCAGGAGTCTCCGTGAAAAATAAAGCAATAAATGAAGACAAAGTTGAAGACTTAGAAGATCACGTTGTTGACTGGATCAATACAAATCTTCGAAAAAAAATTAACCAAAAAACGTAATACTAATGAAACGCTAATAAAAGTCTCAATGATTAGTATTTCAAAAAAATTGTGAAAGTGACGTACATGAAAGATAATTCAAAACCAACCGGAATATTTGCCGCATCATTAACCCCGATGAACGACGATTTAACACCCAACTTAGGTAAAATTATAAAGCATAATCGATGGCTTTTATCGAATGGCTGTGATGGTGTAGCTCCTCTGGGAACGACAGGAGAAGCAAACTCATTAAGTGTTGATGAACGCCTCTCTATTCTGGACGCGTTGGCTGATGCCGGAATCAGCGGAAACCGATTAATTGCTGGTGTTGGATGCTGTGCTCTTACCGATACTGTAAATTTGACTAAGAGAGCCGTAGCCAATGGGGCTGGAGGGGTGCTCATGTTGCCTCCTTTTTACTATAAAGAACCCAGCGATGACGGACTTTTTGCCGCTTACTCGAATGTTATAGAAAGAGTCGGCCACGAATCTCTACAAATATACTTATATAATTTTCCTCAACAGGTGGGCTTCGATCTTTCGGTAGAATTAGTAGCCAGATTACATGATGCTTTTCCGAATACCATAGTAGGCATGAAAGACAGCTCAGGAGATTGGCCGCGAATGAAAAAAATACTTTCACAGTTGTCCAACTTTCGTCTGTTTCCTGGCAGTGAGGAGTTTCTTTTGCCATCATTGCACCTTGGGGGAGTTGGTTGTATTTCTGCCACAGTAAATGTTACCGCCCCATATGCAGAAAAACTATACAATAATTGGAATAGTGAAACTTCTGAAGACCAACAAAACCATCTCAGCAAGCTTAGAAAAGCTTTTTCTGGTATGGCACCAATACCTGCTATGAAATCTTTTTTTGCTGATCTTCACGGCGATTCCGGTTGGGCCAACGTTAGACCTCCTTTTCTTAAGGCCAGCGAAGCAAATCTTAAAACAGCCAAAATGCGATTAGATGAGCTAGATTTTATTATTGATGGTTCATAAACAAAATAAGAACCTATAATCTATAAAACTTTTTTGCATTATTATAAAAAAAGTTTTTTTGGTCAGTTTCAGGACGAAACTCCAATGCTTTTTTGCATGTATTAATCAAAAAATCATAACTAGTTTTCAGCTTTTCTACCGGAAAATTACTGCCAAAAAAACAGCGTGAAGCTCCAAACAAATCTATTAATGAATTGTATTGTTTTGATATATCTGATTGATTTCGTAGTTTGTCCCCTTTGCTGAAAAGATTAACACCAGAACATTTAACAAATATGTTTTTGTGCTGCACAAGATTAGTTAGCGCCTCGTACCATTCGTTAAATACTTTTTCGTCATCATCCGTTAGCAAACCGGCATGAACTAAACAGAAATCAACCCCGGGGTTGTCCCCTATAAGTTCCGAAAAATAACCAAATTGATTAGAAAATCCCTGCAACTCAAGGCTTATGCCGTAATCACCTAGCGTGCTAACACCTCTACGATACTCTTTACTCAGACAAAAATCTGGACGACTAACAACTTGCCTAATAGGGTTGTCAGCCTGCCAATAAACAACGTGCCGAATGGCACGGAAGTTATCAAAAGTACAATGAGCCGAAATCAATTTTTCTACTTCGGGATCAGTTAGATCTGCATATCCTGCAATAGCGTTAGGAAAATCATGCTGATCTGCTACTGACTGCAACCACTCGGTCTCACCAACAGGGTTGGAGGGATCATAATGTGCTTGTACATGTACTGAGTTAACAACATTATTTTCACCAAAGTCTGCTAATAAATCGCCAATTAAATAGTCGTTACGTAACATCTCATATGAGTTTCCAAATATTTTTGGTGTCTCGGGGGCGAGTAACCACGGATAGTTTTTCACCTCCCACAAATGATGATGGGTATCTATTATCGGACCTTCATACATAGAAAAATTTTCGCCATTTAGTTATTCAAAGCAATATTATGGATCACTTTTTGTCTTTTTTACCAAGATTAAGTAGTGCTAATCCTGCAAAAACTAATATAACTGCTAACCATATCCAGCCACTGGGTTTTTCGCCATAAAACCAGGCTCCCCAACCCAAACCCATTAAAGTAGTTATATATCCTACCTGGGCGAGGTATACAGCACCTGCCAATGATACAACAGTAAAGTAAAGAAAAAAGGTACAAACTGTAATAAGGCCATACAATACAAGGGCCTTATCACCCAGACCAAAATCAAGCCAAATTGGATGAAACGTACCAGTAACAAATGAAGCAACAAGTGAAGCAATGGCTGCCGAAAACATGGTTCCCATCGCCAGAACCATTGAGTCTGTATGTGTCGGGCGAGCCGACTCAGCATACACATTTGTTAGCGCCCAAGCAGTGGGGGTTATAAAGGCTAAAAGAGCAAAAGGTAACATTTCGGGCTCTGGTAGACTTCCGCGAGGTAAGACAATTGCTCCAACCCCAACAAGGCCAAGAAAAACCCCACCAGATCGGTAAATATCTATAGCCTCTAGCCGTATAGCCACCGCCACTATGTAGGTAATAACTGGAGCTGTAACAATAATAACCGACATCAAACCTGCAGGAATATGTCCTAATACAAAAACCATGTTTGAGTTTGGTAACGCAATTCCTACTGCGCCCATTACTGCAAAATATCGCAAGTGAATAGTATCATAAACAATATCGACGCCACGAAAGCGACAAATAATATACAGACCAATACCAGCTATGAGAGTTTGCCAAAATATTGCACCAATGGGGGGGATACCCTCTAAGGCTAGAAATTTGGTAAAAACAGGACTAAGCGCCCAAAGACTACCAAGCGTAAGGAGAAGGATTAATGGAAGATATTGTACGCTTTTTTTCGTTTGGTTATCTGACATTTTCATCAGGCCGCCCAGGTTTTTGTTTTCCCCCAAAGTTAACCAACGCAACCCCTCCGGCAACTAAAAAAGCGGCGAGCCATAACCAAATAGAAGGTTTCTCAGAAAAAAACAATATTCCCCAGCAAACCCCAAAGACCGTCACCAGGTAGCCAACTTGGCCCAAATAAACTGCTCCAGCCATTTTAATAATTGTATAAAATATAATGAATGCGACAGAGGTCGAGAGAATGAATAAAATTAACAAAACATCTGCATATCCAAACTCCAACCAAACTTGATGAAAACTTTTATCTATCAAGCAGCCTACTAAAGCTCCGCATGCAGCGGCAAACATAGTGCCCATTGCCAATGCTACATTATCTGAATCCTTAGGCCGAGCAATATCCGCAAAAACATTACCCGCCGCATATCCAAGAGGAGTTATAAAGGCAAGAATTGCAATTGGGCGTAGATCTTCAGACGGAATGCTACCAGCAGGCAAAACTAATATAGCAGCCCCTGCAAGACCTACAGCAATCCCTAATGCTCTAACTTTAATTAATGGTTCCATTCTTAATAATAAGGCTAAGGCGTAAGTGAGCATTGGAGAAAATAGAATTAAAATTGAGACATATCCTGCGGAGAGCTTTTCAGCTGTATAAACTAAAGTGATGTATGAAACATCAATTCCTACCACGCCCATGAAGCTAAAATAAATTAAATGCTTAACATCGACTTTTAATTTTACCCCTTTAATTAAGCAAATTATTAGTAGTAAGATCCCTGCTCCAAGTGTCTGCCAAAAAACAACTGAAAAAGGCGATAAACCAGCTAATGCCAAGGCCTTTGAAAAAGATGGGTTTGCTCCCCATAAGGCCCCTAAAAGAATCAGAAAAACTAGCGATAGCCAATTAAATTCTGACTTAGTAATTGCTTTAAAAATCATGTATTAACTTTTCCTGGGTAGCTTCTAAATCAATGCCTAACTACCCTATAGGTCATCAGGGCCCACTGATAATAAAGGAGTGATACAGGTAGAGCGGTCTCATAACAAGGCTGATATGAAAATTAGAAACAGTGTTACTAAAGAAAGTAAGTAATTTATGTACAAGATTAAAAGTATCTCTATATCGCCTCACTTGTTGGAATTACGGAATGTATGTTTGACTCGAAACAAGCTACAACTGTTTTCGAAGTTAAATATTAAAGTTTCAGCTGGTGAGGTCGTAACAATCATGGGGCCCAGTGGCTGCGGAAAATCCTCTCTATTAGCATATATATGCGGTACACTTTCTGATGCGTTTCAAGCCTCAGGAGAAGTTTTTCTAAACGGCAGCTCATTGGAGGGAATGGCCCCAGAATTTAGACAAGTTGGAATTTTGTTTCAGGACGATATGCTATTTCCTCACATGTCAGTAGGGCAAAACTTACTTTTTGGTCTGACACCCCATGTAAAAGGTAAAAACGAGAGAACCAAAAGAATAAATCAGGCATTGGACGAATCTGGCCTTCCAGGTCTTGCTAACCGCATGCCGGAAACACTGTCTGGAGGACAAAGAAGCCGTGTAGCTTTAATGCGAACCTTGTTATCTGAACCCAAAGCTCTTCTTTTAGATGAGCCTTTTTCGAGTCTTGATTCCGATTTAAGAGATCAGTTTAGAGAGTTTGTCTTTAGTCACTTACAAAAATATAAAATACCAACTTTACTAGTAACACACGACCATATTGACGCTGAAGCAGCTGGTGGGCCAGTTATCAAACTTATTTAAGATGAATACATTTATTAGCTTAGTTCCAGAAAATATTTGGACTACAGATTTAGTATATGCTTGCCTCACACTATTTCTTTCTGGTCTCATTAGAGGCTTTTCAGGTTTTGGATCGGCTATGGTAAATGCCCCAATTTTGAGTTTATTATGGGGGCCAACCGTAGGAATTCCTGTTGCTGCACTAATTGAATTGGTTCCAGCAATGCAATTAACCCCGAAAGCTATCCCCATTGCAAAATGGCGATTGGTATGGCTTATGGGTATACCAGCTTTAATTCTGATACCTTTAGGATCATGGCTACTTATCACATTACCAGCCGACTTTATTAGACGTTTTGTAGCCCTGATAGTTCTGATGCTGGTCATCACACTTTGGTCAGGGTGGCACTATAAGGGTAAAAGAACAACTTTATCGAGTATTTTAGTAGGTTCTTGTAGTGGATTATTGTCTGGCACCACTGGGATGGGAGGACCACCTGTTATTCTTTATCTTCTGGCGGGAAAAGAATCTGCTAATGAGTTGCGCGCAAATCTAGTAGGCTACTTTACAATTATACTAGTTGGTTTAATGATAAGTTTCGGTTTTCTTGGTTTGTTCAGTGAATCAGTAATATGGCGAACTTTGTTTCTTGTGCCACCTTTTCTAACAGGCATATTTATTGGAGCTCGCCTTTTTCCTTTTGCAGCTGAAAAAACTTATAGAAACATATCTTTATTATTTCTTGCTATTAGCTCTTTATATGTCCTCGTTGTTTGAAGAGTGTTAAAAACAAGAAGTTCTGTTTGGTGATTGCAAGACTTTGGTTACATAATTCTTCCAAATAACCGCGGGAAGACCCCCGCCCGTTACTGGTCGACCATTGATTGGGTTTATTGGACTACCATCATCATTTCCCATCCAAATACCAACTACTAAATCGTCAGTATAGCCGATAAACCATGCATCACGAGATCCTTGGCTAGTTCCCGTTTTACCAGCTGCTATTCCTCCAAAATCCGCGACGCGGCCTGTACCATGACTAATTACTGCTCTAAGTAAATCATCTATCGTAGCTGCGTTCTGAGAGGAGATTACTGGATTAAGACGCCTGCTTCTGTGTAGGAAAAGAACATCAGTGCCCGCACTTATTTTTCTGATACCATAGGGCAGAACCGCATACCCTCCATTAGAGAAGGTAGCGTAAGCAGCAGTAAGCTCAATAAGGGTTACTTCCCCAGCCCCAAGCGAAATCGACGGATGTTTAGTTAGTTCCGATGTTATGCCCAATCTTCTTGCCGCCTGTAAAACATTTTTTCTTCCTATGTTTTCTGCCACCCTGACAGCAGTTGTATTGATAGACCTAGAAAATGCCTCCCGAAAAGTAATCTTTCCTTTAAACTCCCCTGTAAAGTTTTTAGGACTCCAGCCTGAAATTGTTATAGGGCTATCCAACAATATTGTGTCGGGATCCAAACCTGCTTCTATTGCTGGCAAATAAACTATTGGTTTAAAAGCAGAGCCTGGCTGACGAAGGGCCTGTGTCGCACGATTAAACTGACTTTCTGAATAGTCCCTTCCCCCAACCATCGCACACACTCTACCTTCTGAAGACATTGCAATTAAGGCTACTTGCGTTTCTGGTATTTCCACTTCATTAATGACAATTTTCGCTAGGGTTTGCATCGCGGGATTGAGAGTTGTTTCGATAATCACATCACTGCCTTTATCAGCAATAATTCCTGTAGCGTTTTTTAGAACCCAATCAGAAAAATAATCAGGTTGGGCTTTGTGCATAGTTTTATGAGAGCCATGCGTTTTTCCATTAATTCCCCTTCTTTTATAATCTTTGAGTTTTTCTTTATGGGCTGCAGCTTCTGCTCGACTTAAATACCCTGTTTCAACCATAGAGTTTAGAACAAGCTTTGACCTTTTAATCGCCATATTCATGTTGTTTATAGGATTGTATCGAGCTGGTGCTCGAAGTAGACCAGCAAGCATAGCAGCTTGAGTAATATCGATGTTCTTTGTTTGAACACCAAAATATTGCATAGAAGCAGCTTCTACGCCATACGTTCCCGAACCCATATAAACTCGGTTAAGATAAATAGATAAAATATCGATTTTTTCAAATTTATATTCTAGCCAAAAAGCTAAAAGTAGTTCTTTTATTTTTCGTTCAATTGTTCGTTCGGGAGTTAAAAATAAATTTTTTGCCAATTGTTGAGTTAATGTTGACCCACCCTGAATGAGTTTACCTTCACGTATATTTACAAGAACAGCCCTTAATATTCCTTTGAGATCTACCCCGGAATGTTCAAAGAACCGCCTATCTTCTATTGAAACCACAGATTGTATCAGATGCAACGGGAGATCAGAGCTATTAATGCGATCACCATAAAAATCACCATACAGAGCAAGATTATTATTATTCGCATCTAAAAGTAAGAAACTTTGACGTCTATTCTTAGCCGCAGATGATTCCAGTCCATCAGTGGACGGCAAACCAATCGCGAACCAAATAACAGTAAGGGAGCCTAGAGCTAATACCCAAATAGCTGCAACAAATATCCATTTTATAAACCATAAAACCATACCGAAGATTTACCTGCTAATTGCTTTATACTAAGGCTGCCTAAATCTTCTATAGATAAGCTAAAATAAAAAATTGTACTTCTATAAATAATTAAACATCAAGATTTGCAACTTTTAATGCATTTTGCTGAATATAGTCTCTTCGCGGCTCCACATCATCTCCCATTAACGTTTCAAAGATCGAACTAGCATTATCTGCTTGTGCAACACGCACCTGAAGTAACGAACGAGCTTCTACATCAAGGGTGGTCTCCCACAATTGCTCAGGATTCATCTCCCCAAGACCTTTATACCTAGCTATAGATAAGCCTTTACGGCCTATTTCTAGTATGGCTCCCAAAAGAGATATAGGACCAGTTATGTTATGCTCAGCATCTTTATCTTTTAACGTTAGATGGCGCATATAATCTTCCTGAAGCTCATTTCGTAGGGAATTAAGTCCTCGAGCCTCAGCTGAATTTATTATTCGCTGATCAATAACAAGCCGCTCGGGTACTCCCCTTAAAGATCGTGTAAACTCTAGAGCACCAGAATCATCTACAGTGCCCTTCCAGCCACGGTCTAGCACAGGAGCAAGGGCATCTAATCTTTTAGAGATATAATCAGCCGCCCCAAGTGCGTTATCAGGGTTAGCAAGAACTTCAGGGTCCAAAGCGCCGGCAATGGCCGCCTGCTCAACGACTGTAGCGTTAGGCAAGTGATGAGTTAAAGGTTTCATTAACCGACGAACTTCCTGAGCCGTTAAAAGCATTCTTTGTAAGTCTTCACCAGCTCTTTGATCGCCGTTTGGTATTGATAAAACAACATCCTCTACACCAGATTCAATTAAATGAACCTCCAGCGCCCTTTCATCTTTTAAATATACTGCTGATTTACCCTTAGAAACTTGAAACAGAGGAGGCTGAGCAATATACAAATGTCCTTGCTCGATTAATTCTGGCATTTGTCGATAGAAGAAAGTTAGTAAAAGTGTGCGAATATGTGATCCATCCACATCAGCATCTGTCATAATAATGATTTTATGGTATCGCAATTTTTCTAAATTAAAGTCTTCTCTTATTCCAGTTCCTAGAGCTGTAATTAAGGTGCCAATTTCCACCGATGATAACATTTTATCGAAACGTGCCCGTTCAACGTTCAAAATTTTTCCCTTTAGAGGCAAAATAGCTTGATATTTTCGTTCTCTTCCTTGTTTTGCCGACCCTCCAGCACTGTCACCCTCTACCAAAAATAATTCTGATTTGGATGGATCTCTCTCCTGACAGTCCGCGAGCTTGCCTGGTAGAGAAGCTATATCAAGGGCCCCTTTTCGCCGAGTTAGTTCTCGTGCCTTGCGTGCAGCCTCCCTAGCAGCAGCAGCTTCTACAATTTTCTCTATTACTGCTCTTGCCTCATTAGGGTGTTCTTCAAACCATTGACTCAGTTTATCTCCGACAATTGATTCAACTATAGGCCGAACCTCAGAAGAAACTAATTTGTCTTTTGTTTGTGAAGAAAATTTTGGATCGGGAACCTTTACAGATAAGACACACGTTAACCCCTCGCGTGCATCCTCCCCTGTCAAAGATAATTTTGCTTTTTTTGTCTGAGAATTAGATTGTGAATAATTATTTATTGTACGCGTTAATGCTCCACGAAAACCCGCAAGGTGAGTGCCCCCGTCGCGTTGGGGAATATTATTTGTAAAACAAAGCACGCTTTCATGGTAACTATCATTCCATTGCAAAGCGACCTCTACAGAAACTCCTTCTCTCTCGCTAACTAAATGAACAATTTCACCGCTGAGAGCTGTCTTATTACGATCGAGGTAGTCAACATAAGCCCTCAAACCCCCTTCATAGTGCATCTCGATACTTTTTAACTCCACACCCCTCGCATCATTTAGAATTAGGGTGACACCCGAATTCAAAAAGGCTAACTCCCTGAGCCGATGTTCTAAATTATCAAGAACAAACTCCACATTAGTAAAGGTCTCGATAGAGGGCAAAAATTTAATTTGAGTGCCTGTAATTAATCTTTTACTTCCGTCAGGTAGATTTTCTTCAGGTGCTGGCCCTATTATCTCTAAATCAGAGTCCGGCTCACCATGCGTGAATGTCATAAAATGTTCATTACCATCTCGCCAAATGCGTAGTTCTAACAAACTTGAAAGAGCATTAACCACCGAAACTCCAACACCGTGCAACCCTCCGGACACTTTATAACTATTTTGATCAAACTTACCCCCAGCATGAAGCTGGGTCATAATCACCTGTGCAGCTGATACACCTTCCTCATCATGAATGTCTGTAGGTATGCCTCGACCATTATCAACAATTGTTACAGATCCATCTGGATTGAGAGTGACTTCTACGGTATCACAAAAGCCAGCTAATGCCTCATCAATTGAATTGTCTACCACCTCATAGACCATATGGTGCAATCCTGAACCATCGTCAGTATCACCAATATACATACCCGGCCGTTTTCTCACTGCATCTAAGCCTCTAAGAACCTTTATTGAATCTGCGCCATAATCTTCAGACTGAGGATCCGTTGTGTTCAAACTTGACTTAGGAGTGTTGTCTATGGGTGTATTTACCATCTCATTGATCCACAAATTGAGGCATGAAATCTTTCCTATCTGCCATTGGCTAAGCTGATATTACCATCTTCTATCTTGAAAAACTGTGCTGACCCGTTAAAATTTGTAAATTGATTTTCATCACTACCTGTAAGCCAGGCCTGTAGCCCAAGATCAAGAATACGAAATGCCAAACCTTCTCTCGCTTTGTCATCCAAGTGTGCAGTGATCTCATCCAATAAAAGTATAGGAGCCAATCCATAATCAAGTGTCAATAGATATGAGTGTGCCAAAATTATGGCTATTAGTAGAAGCTTTTGTTCACCAGAAGAACAAAGAGCAGCGGGCATTTCCTTATTTATATTTATAACCTTTAAATCACTGCGATGAATTCCATGGTTAGTTCGCCCACTAAATCGATCCTCTTCACGAGCCTCAAAAAGGACTGATTTTAACCGATCCTCAGCAGCCAATGCAGGCCCCTCATAAAGCCATCTATCGACTTCTCCAACTAACTCAAGGTCTACAATTGGAAAATATGATTTTCCTGTTTGAAAATCAGAAGAATTTAACACAGCATTTAGTCTTTTAATCACCTCTATCCTCAAGGCAGAAATCGCCACCCCTTCGGCAGCCAAAGTGGTTTCAAGAACAGATAACCAATCAGGATCATAATTGTTATCCCTCAAAAGTCTCTGCCTTGCGCGCATGGCTTGCTCATAGGTCGATATTCTTTGAGCATGCTCAGGGCTAAAGCCAAAAGCCATTCGATCTAAAAAACGCCGTCGGCCTGACGATCCATCTAAAAAAATTCGATCCATCTCTGGAGTCAGCCATATTATGCTAAAATGCTTAGCTAGTTCTGCTTGAGTACTAGCTTGTTTACCATCTATTTGCACTATCCTTTTTTTTGTTCGACTAAACTGGGATTGGCTGTTAATTCCTGAACCGATCGTAATCTCACCTGTTGGCTTTTCTAGACGTACAGCTATAGCCCAATCAGAGTCTTCGCATTCATTATCACGTTTAGCTATTTCGTCTAACCTGGCACGACGCAATCCTCTGCCGGGCGCTAAGAAAGAAAGCGCTTCCAAAAGATTAGTTTTGCCCGCCCCATTAGCCCCAGTTAAGATAACCGGACTAGAGCCCACATCAATCCTCAATGAGCTATAGTTACGAAATGACGCAAGGTCTATTCGCCTTATCGCTGTGATAGAACTGCTTGTAGTCAAGATTTCTCTGGCCAACACAGAATAACCCTGCTGCGAGTAATTACCAATGTTGATTTCCCCAGTATTCACACTCTCATCGGCATAAGCACGTAAAGAGATCTATTATCATTCGTGTCCCTTACAATTGTAGGCGAAGAAGCGTCTGCTAATATAAACTGTGCTTCTTCACCTATAATTTGGGACGTTATATCTAGCAAATATCTAGAGTTGAAACCAATTTCCATATCCCCATCACTGTAACTAACTTCCAACTCTTCATTAGCACTTCCATTCTCGTTACTAGTAGCAGATAGAGTAAGAGAGCCAGAAGTTAATCCTAACTTAATAGAACGGCTTTTTTCTGAAGAAATAGTAGAAACACGATCTACTGCCGCAGCAAATATACTACTATCAACCGACAGAATCTTATCATTTTCTGTCGGAATAACTCTTTCATAATCTGGAAAAGTACCATCTATAAGCTTAGAACTAAGTATTATGCCATCGAATTCCAAGCGAATTCTTGTGTCACTAAGTGATACGTTTATGGAATCCTTGGTCTCATCAATAAGTTTTCTAATTTCCAAAATTGCTTTGCGAGGAGCTATAACCCCTGGCATGCTTTCTGCTCCTTCAGGAAGGTTGGTCTCCGCTCGAGCTAAACGATGACCGTCTGTGGCCACGGCCCGCAAAAAATGGGTTCCCTCAGCTTCCACCGAATGTATGTATATTCCATTTAAATAATATCTAGTTTCTTCTGTGGAAATAGCAAACCTAGTTCTATCAATAACCGCCCTAAGCTCGTCGGCCAGAAGTGAGAAAGTAAAAGGAAGATCCCCCCCACTCAAAACAGGAAAATCTTCAGTCGGCAGAGTGCTTAAACTAAAGCGAGATCTGCCTGCTTTTAAAATTAGTTGAGCTGCCTCTGCATCAGTTTCCAGGTCCACTTGAGAACCATCCGGAAGTTTCCTCACTATGTCATAAAATGTATGCGCTGGAGCGGTACTTGCGCCTGATTGGGTAACATCCGCTTCTATTTTTTCAGTTATAGCCAGATCCATATCTGTTGCTGTTAGAGTTAGACCTCCGTCATTCGCATCTAACAAAACATTTGCTAGAATAGGTATTGTATTCCGGCGTTCAACAACGCTTTGGACATGAGCCAAGGCTTTTAATAATATAGACCGTTCAATCGTTAGCTTCATAGTAATTCTCAAACCATATGGTCGACCTTTTTTAATCTACATGTCTATTTTTAATAAGAAAATCAATATCTTAGTAGACTACACTATAAAGGTACGAGCCCTAATTTATATCTCAATTCGATTTTATTTTTTATAAAAACCGTATTTTCAGCTAATAAACAACTCCTCATATTTTCAGTCTGTTAATATGAAAGAATAAAAACACAATATATATATTTATTTATAGCAGGGTTAGAACGATTCGGCACTGATTTCGCCACATATAAAGAGAGCTAACAGATCTTCTAAGGATTTAATATCAGGCGCTTATTCAAAACAAAGTTCATTAGAATAAACTAGATTTCGAGCATCCTTTTCAATAATTCAACATCTTCATGAAAACTATTGTCAGTTGATCGCAGTTCCTCAACTTTTTTTACTGCGTGCATAACAGTGGTATGATCTCTGCCGCCAAATTTACGCCCTATTTCAGGTAATGAACGAGCAGTTAATTGTTTCGACAAATACATTGCCACCTGTCGAGGGCGAGCAACAGCACGAGCTCTCCTTGCCGAATGCATATCAACCAATCGTATATTAAAGTGCTCTGCGACCTTCTTTTGTATTTCCTCGATTGTCACTCTTCGGTCATTGGCGCGTAGTAGATCTCTTAAAACCTCTTGTGTGGTTTCAAGAGAAATAGGCCTTCCCACTAATGTTGACTGGGCTACAATACGATTTAGAGCTCCCTCTAATTCTCTGACATTTGAGGTGATCTTATGTGCTAGAAACTCGAGAACCTTATCTGGTAGGTCAGCTCCTAAATGATGAGCCTTATCCTGCAATATACTCAGCCTAAGCTCATAATCTGTTGGGTGAATGTCCGCAACTAATCCGCAACCTAAACGAGAACGCAACCTCTCTTCCATGCCATCCAAATCAGAAGGAGATTTATCGGCAGAAACGACAATTTGCCGATTTTGGTCGACTAGCGCATTAAATGTATGAAAAAATTCTTCCTGAGTGGACTCTTTACCGCATATAAATTGAATGTCATCTATCATTAAGACATCCACTGACCTGAATTGTTCTTTGAAATCCATGGTAGTGCGAAACCTCAAGGCTCGTATAAATTGATACATGAACTTTTCAGCAGACATGTATAGTACCCTGCGTTTTGGATCTCGTTCAGTGATATGCCATGCTATAGCATGCATTAAATGTGTTTTACCCAGACCCACACTTCCGAATAAAAATAACGGATTAAATTGTACTTGATCTGATTCAGCAGCCCTACGTGCTGCTGCATGAGCAAGTTCATTAGTGCGGCCCACTATGAAATTCTTGAAAATAAACCTCTTATCCAGCAAAGCTTGAACATTTTCGGTTTCATCTTTGATAGAGTCCTCGTTACTTCCACCTTCTAGTTCATTGCTAGTTTTTGAACTCACCAGGCTTGTTTGCAGATCGTCTTGCCTTCTTAAACTCTCTAACGGTGCCTGCACATTTGTTCTCTGAGGCTCTACTATTACTTCCACCTGAGTAATATTAGGATTCTCTTCCTTCCAAAAGTCTGTAAGCTTTTCTCCGTAGTTTTGTTCTATCCAGTCACGCATAAACCTGGTTGGCACTGCAATACGCAAGCGAGTACCCAGTATTTCTCCAAGTGTAAGTGGTTTAAGCCAACTATTGAAAGCTGCGTCACCTACTTCGGCCCTAAGAAGGGCTCTTATTCTGGTCCATTGCTCAGCGAGCTTGGCATCAGTATGTTCCCATTGCTCCGTCATTAATTAGCACTCTATTCATTAGGGTTAAATACTGCCAGGTATTGTTTAAATAGAACTTTATTAAGCGGGAGGCCACTAAAGAACAGAGCAGGCTTACTTAGTAGAACATCATCGAGTATTTCTTTTCTGCGGCTCAAATAATCTCTCCCAAAAAAACAACAAATCTACATTCAGCAAGTGGACTTTTTAATTACCTAAGTCAGCATCCGTGTCATCGTACAATCAAACCAATGACCCTATGAAAAGACTAAATAACGGCGAACTCATGACCTTTTTCTTGTACAATAATTTACTTACGCAATATTTGGTAATTATTTATTTTTACTATAAAAACTGTTAATTTTTACTTTGAAGGCACATGTTTATATTTACAGATACTAGTCTCCTGAATATAGTTTGAATCACAGTTTATTGATTATTTAATTTTTATTACATTTATTTTTTAAGACCGACCCCCACAATACATATGACGGTAACAAGTAACAACAAAAAATAGAACTGAATCTAAAAAAAAATGACATATTTATTTAATCTAGAAATCTAGTGATAAAATGGAGGCCCCTTAAGGGAAATAAAAAGGCCGCACATTTAAAGCGCGGCCAGAAACAAAAGCTAAGACAAGCAACTAGTTAGGACATTACTTTAATGCGAGCTGACAAACTAGACAGTCGTCTATTCACCGTATTACGCTGCATAACCCCCTTATTGATACCTCGATGCAATTCAGGCTGAGCTAGACGAAATGCTGACATAGCATCATCTCGATTACCGCTTTCTATAGCGACCTCAACCTTTTTAACTAGAGTTCTTATCTTACTAATCCTATTTTTATTAATTTTAGCTCGTCTATTATTCCGACGAATACGCTGCTTTGCGGATGCATGATGTGCCATAATTGTTTACTTCTTCTGTCTATAGTGTGCGGCGGGGCTTATAGCTGTCATATCACAAAGCGTCAAGATAAAGAATACCCAAAGGCCTAATTTCAATTCAATTATCTTTAAAATTTGGAGGTCGTTTTTCAATAAATGCAGTCATTCCCTCTTTTTGATCTTCACTAGCAAAGAGTGAATGAAAAACCCTGCGTTCAAATCGAACTCCTTCCTGCAAAGTTGTTTCAAATGCTCTATTAACAGACTCTTTGGCTAACATAGTAACAGGCATAGACAATTTAGAGATGCCTTCAGCAACTTTTATAGCTTCTTCGATCAATTCTTCTGCAGGAACCACTCGACTTACTAGTCCAGATCTTTCAGCCTCAGCTGCGTCCATAGTACGTCCCGTGAGGACCATTTCCATGGCTTTGGATTTGCCAACAAATCGAGGCAATCTCTGTGTTCCACCAGCACCTGGTATAATACCCAATTTAATCTCTGGCTGCCCAAATTGGGCATTATCAGCCGCAATAATAAAATCACACATCATTGCTAACTCACATCCGCCACCTAAAGCAAAACCCGCAACCGCGGCAATCACTGGCTTTCTACAAACGGTAACCCTTTCCCAACCATTAGTAATAAAATCTTCCATATATGCGCTCATATATGTTTTAGGCGCCATTTCTTTAATATCAGCTCCGGCGGCAAAGGCCTTCTCAGAGCCAGTTAAAACAACACATCTAACTTCATCATTTTTTTCAAAGTCATCCAAAGCATGACCTAGTTCTAGAATCAGCTCATCACAAAGGGCATTAAGGGCTTTCGGCCTATTGAGACGTACTAGTCCCACTTTACCGATGAATTCAACTTCAATGTTTTTATAGGCCATTTCTCGCTTCCTTAATTAACGCCCAGAACAAATGGGCCAGTGCTTTCACTTATTTAGGCGATATAGAGTATCTCACAATTACCACTTTTCCTTCTAGAACAATTTCAATTTTTAGTATTTCACTGCTCCGTTGCCAGCGAGAGCCCGTTATATCAGAATGTAATAAATCCCACCCCAAGCCAGGCAATACCTTGGAGTAGAAAGACAAAACTGAGGACTTTAACACAACTCCTTTAGCTAGAGCTTCAACAATTCTACCCCCTGGTTTATCAAAAGCAACGCCAGCGCCAATTTCTTCCCTAAGCCCTGCCAATAGCGGTAAATCCACAATCGAAGTTAAATATTTATTGTCTTCTGACTTAACATTAAAAACAATAGGTATTGTTAAACAAACACAAACAAGAAAAACCGTAAATTTATAAAGAATATGAAACATATTTAAATAGGACTTTTATTTATCGCTGCCAACAAGAACAGTAGAAAGTGGATCGGCCATTCTGGACTGTTCTATTGACACAGCCTTGATTATGGTTGGCTGCCTTACATCGAGGACATAGTTCACCTTCTCGGCCATAAACCGCAAATTGATGCTGAAAATAACCGAGCCCTCCATCAGATTGGCGAAAATCTCTTAAACTACTGCCGCCAGCCTTAATAGCGGCTTTTAATACCCCCTGGATAGATGAAGCAAGCCTATCTGCTCGTTTTCCTTGTATTGTATATGCTGCTCTTCTGGGTGACAAATTAGCATAATAAAGAGCCTCACAAGCATAAATATTTCCTATCCCCGCTATGGTTTTTTGATCTAGTAATGCAGCTTTAATATTTGTTTTCTTTTCTATGATCCTTTCAGCTAGCAAAGTTCCATTAAAACTCTCTGAAAGAGGCTCTGGACCCAAATCACAAATAAGGGGGTGAGTGTTTAATTTTTTAGCGGAGACCAGATCCAAAGCCCCAAATCTTCGAGCATCGTTAAAGCGAACTTCCGTACCGCATAACGTCCTAAATATCAGATGGTCATGCTTATCAATAGGAGGAATTTTATCCCCTTTAATAAATACTCTCATTCTCCCGCTCATTCCCAGATGAATTAATAAAACTAGATCCCCCTCTAAGCATATGAGAAGATATTTTGCACGTCTATTAATACTTATTACTCTACGGTTCTGAATTTTTGATGATAGGTTGCGTGGAAATGGAAACCTCAGTCCTGATGAACGTACATCAACCTTAGAAAACGTTTCACCAACCAAAGCGGGTATAAGGCCTTTTCGTGTAGTCTCGACTTCTGGTAACTCAGGCATGGGATTCTCGCTCATTTTTCTTAGATTAAGTGATATTATTAAAAGATGTAACTACTAAGAGAAGGTCTTATAGAGATTAGTTTGCAACTATTTGACGCAGAGTTTTTCTTTGCGAGAACAGGGGCGTCTCCGATATGGTCATCAGATGAGTAATTCAGATAAAAAAACTGAACATAATAAAACACATTTTGGTTTTACCGAAGTAGACGTTTCCGAAAAAACTGAACGGGTCCGTAATGTATTTGATTCAGTGTCAAATAAATATGACCTTATGAATGATGTTATGAGCTTTGGCCTGCACCGGTTATGGAAAACCGCTCTCATAAATCAACTTAAGCCCAAAGAAAACATGACTATACTTGACGTCGCAGGAGGCACTGGAGATATTGCAGGAAGAATCCTGAGGGAAACTAACAATAAAGCATCAGTCACCATCTGCGACATAAATATAAATATGATGGAGGTTTATAGAGATAAATCAATAGATCGAGGAATAATTAATAAAGATCAATCGGCTAGTCTGATATGTAGCAACGCTGAGGAACTTCCTTTTTCTAGTGCCTCATTCGACGCATACGTGATCGCTTTTGGGCTCAGAAATATAACACACATAGAAAAAGCACTTTTAGAAGCACACAGGGTAATAAAGCCAGGTGGGAGATTTATTTGTTTAGAATTCAGTCAAGTTATTTCTCCTTTACTCAACAGGTTATATGATGATTACTCGTTCAGGGTTTTGCCAAAACTAGGATCTTTAATCGCTAGGGATCATGCGTCTTACAAATATCTTGTTGAAAGCATTCGTAAATTTCCTAATCAAGAGGAACTTTCTTTTATGCTGAAAGAAGCAGGTTTAGGTTCTATTAACTACCAAAACCTCTCTGGTGGTATAGTGGCTATCCACTCAGCCTGGAGGTTTTAATAATAGATTATGACGCACTCCCTAATACATATATGGAGAATTATTAAAATAGGTCGAACCCTTGCCTCACATGACGCACTTTTCCCCTTAGAGTGGCTGCCTGCTTCAAAAAGTCTAATACTGATGGCTAGGCTATTATCGGGCTTCAGAGTCAAAAAAGATTGTCGAAAGCTTAGGCCAGGACAAAAGCTAGCCATTGCCTTACAAGAACTTGGTCCCAGTTTTATAAAATTTGGTCAAATGCTTAGTACTCGTCCTGATTTAGTGGGAAACGAGCTTGCGTCGGATTTAATACACCTACAAGACAACTTACCTCCTTTCAGTGGCTTAAAGGCAATAGAAATAGTAGAAGCCGAACTCGGAAGCTCAATTCATGACTTATTTGAAAGTTTTGATAAAAAACCGGCAGCGGCAGCATCAATTGCTCAAGTTCATTTTGCTGTGGTCAGAAACATAAATAACGAAAATGGTAAAAGCGACAATTCGAATAACGAAGGCGTAACTCGTGAGGTTGCAGTTAAAATTTTACGCCCGAATATAGAAAGAGATTTTAAGCGTGATACTGATTTATTTATGTGGGTCGCTAAGATCTTAGAAATAACACTTCCCAAAATACGTCGCTTGCATCCAGTCGCTTCGGTTAAAACCTTTATTGAAACAGTAAACTTGGAAATGGATTTAAGAATGGAGGCCTCTGCTGCAGCAGAATTAAGAGAAAATTTTAGTAATGATAACAAATATTTTGTACCAAGCATTGACTGGAAAAGAACAAGTCGACGAGTTTTAACAACTGAAAGAATCCAGGGCATTCCGATACATAATATAGAAGAGTTACGTGAAGCGGGTCACGACCTAGAGGATCTAGTTAAAAGAGCTTCTGAAAACTTTTTTAGACAAGTTTTTAGAGATGGCTATTTTCATGCCGATATGCACCCTGGAAATGCTTTTGTGCTGAATGACGGCACTTTAGCAGTCGTAGATTTTGGCATAATGGGACGTATAGACAAGGAAACCCGCTACTATCTTGCTGATCTATTGCTTGGGTTTGTAATCGGAGATTATGATCTAGTTGCTGATGTCCATTTTAGAGCAGGTTATGTGCCTACAAATAAAGATCGGCAAACTTTCAAGTTAGCAGTTAGAGCTATTGGAGAGCCTATTTTTGGACAAGCCTCCTCAGATATTTCGATAGCTCACTTATTAGCCCAGCTTTTTCAAGTAACTAAAAAATTTGACATGGAAACTCAGCCACAACTATTACTTCTACAAAAAACAATGCTATTGGCCGAAGGGGTGGGACGTCAACTCGCTCCCCATACAAACATGTGGCAACTATCTCAGCCATTAATAGAAGAATGGATGAGAGAAAATAGAGGACCAGAGGCAAAACTAATCGAGGTAACCACAAATACGCTTAATGCTTTGGAACGTCTTCCTAAAGCTATATCTAGTTTAGAAATCATAACTAATGAAACAATTATTGATAAACTAGATACAAAAAAGAAAGGCCCTCAAAAACCTCTAATATGGCCACTCTGGCTTGCGATAGGTTTACTTGCGGTCCTTTTTTGGCTAAAACATTATTAACCCTGCCTTAAAACTAATATAAAATTTTATATTGATCGACTTGCTCCAAACTGTGCACAGGTATAAGTTTCCACACAAAGTAGTTGTAAAATACTATTAAGTGATAATTATTCTTCCTTAACGGAAGTGACACACAATATGCTTTACGGAAAAAGAGTACTATTAATTATCAGCGGCGGAATAGCTGCCTATAAAAGCCTTGAATTGATCCGGATAATGAAAAAGACCGGACTAACCGTGAGATGTATATTAACGAAAGGTGGCGCAGAATTCGTGACCCCTCTTGCTGTGTCATCGCTCAGCGAAAATAAAGTTTATAAAGACTTATTTTCTCTAACTGACGAAGCCGAAATGGGGCATATTAGGCTCTCAAGAGAAACAGATCTTATAGTGGTAGCACCAGCAAGCGCAGATTTACTTGCCAAAATAGCACAAGGAATTGCGGATGATCTGGCATCAACCACACTATTGGCAACTAATAAACCAGTTATGGCGGTGCCAGCCATGAATGTCAGAATGTGGGAAAATGCTGCCACACAAGCGAATCTTCTTACATTGCATAAAAGAGGAATAAAAATTGTCGGCCCTGAAGAAGGGGATATGGCATGCGGAGAGTTTGGCCCTGGAAGGATGGTTGAACCTGAGGAAATTACTGAAGAAATAATAAAATATTTTGGTGATAGCTCTCCCCTCGCTGGCAGGAGAGCGCTGGTTACTAGTGGACCCACGCTAGAACCTATTGATCCAGTAAGGTTCATCTCCAACCGTTCTTCTGGAAAACAAGGACACGCCATTGCTGCAGCATTAGCACGACAAGGGGCCATAACTAAACTGGTTTCAGGCCCAACCAATCAACCAGACCCAGCTGGCGTTGAAGTAGAACACATTGAAACCGCTCAAGAAATGCTAAATGCTTGTGAAGCTGCATTACCTGTGGACATAGCTGTTTGCGCGGCTGCGGTTAGCGATTGGCACATAAATAAAGAGGCTAAAACAAAAATTAAAAAAACAGATGACCCCCCTCCAACGTTAACAATGGCCACAAACCCGGACATCCTAGCAACGCTAAGCTCTGCAGGTAAAAATCGACCAGCCTTGGTTATTGGTTTTGCAGCTGAAACGGATAATATACTCGCTAATGCTAAAAACAAGAGAGACAAGAAAGGATGTGATTGGCTACTAGCTAACGACGTTTCAGCAGAAAAAGGTACTTTCGGTGGGTCCAAAAATACGATCCACTTTATAAATGATACAGGTGTAGAAGATTGGCCAGAAATGACTAAAAACGAAGTCGCTGAAACATTGTCTGAAAAAATAATTAATTGCTTTAATGAAAAATAATAATCGCAAAATATACTAAAATATATAACGTTTACTGGACCGATAATCCTCGAGCTAAAACCTTTAATATTAGGAGATTTAGCTGTCTATGTTCCGCCTATCACGAAAAACCATTTTTGCTGTAGAAGCTGTTCTTGATATAGCCTACAACTCAAGGGCTTCTCTTGTGCAAAGTGGAGAAATAACAAAACGGCAGGGAATACCTAAAAGGTATCTAGAACAAGTGTTACAGAAACTTGTCAAAGCTGGCATACTTGACGGGGTTAGAGGGCCTAAAGGAGGGTATCGTCTTGCCCGTGAACGAAGACGAATAAGTGTTGGTGAAATTACTAGGATCGTCTTAGAGATGGAATCTCTCAAACAGTCAATAGAAAAAAATGAAACTTCACTATTAAGCTCCGAAGTTCTTCAGCCGATTTTAGATAAGGTTTCTTTTAAAAGCATGGAATTATTAGATCAAATATCAATACAAGATTTATGCGATTTGGCGAGAGAAAGAGGAATAGATAGCGATTCAACTGAAATAGTTGACTTTTCTATATAATAAAAGAATGGACTCGCCAATCCGATGAAGGAAAATTTAAAAGAGTTTCGTGGAAAAATTTATGACTCTATTACTGATACCATTGGCGCTACACCTTTGGTTCGTATTAACAAGCTAACTGTTCAAGAAAACTCAAAGGCAGATGTATTGGCCAAGCTTGAATTTTTTAATCCTTTGGCGTCAGTCAAAGATAGAATAGGTTTAGCAATGATAGCGGCGGCGGAGAAAGAAAAAAAGCTCAATTCAGATAGTGTTATAGTGGAACCAACCTCTGGTAATACTGGTATAGCGCTAGCATTTGTTGCTGCAGCAAGAGGATACCGATGTATTTTAGTTATGCCCGACTCTATGTCACAAGAACGTAGGAAAATGTTATTATTAATGGGAGCAGAACTAATATTAACGCCGGCAGCAGATGGTATCAGAGGCGCCATAAGTAAGGCAGAAAAAATTATCTCAGAAACTCCCAACTCATTTATGCCGCAGCAATTTAAAAATACTGCCAATCCAGAAATCCATCGAAATACAACAGCGCATGAAATTTGGAATGACACAAATGGAGATGTAAATGCAGTAGTAACGGGAGTCGGCACAGGAGGCACCCTAACGGGCATCGCAGAAACTTTAAAAACTCTCAAACCGGATGTTAAAATATTTGCCGTTGAGCCTGAGGACAGCTCCGTACTTTCAGGAGGAGCCCCAGGAATACACAAAATCCAAGGAATAGGCGCAGGTTTTATTCCTGATATACTAAACACTGATCTAATTGATGAAGTTCTACCCATCGCCAATGAAACCGCCCTTCGAATGGCCCGTTTAGCAGCAAGATTTGAAGGAATACCATGCGGTATTTCTTCCGGTGCCGCATTAGCAGCCGCTCTGGAGGTTAGCAAACGAGACGAAATGACTGGTCAGTCTATAGTTGTAATCTTACCATCATTTGCAGAACGGTATCTCTCTACATCTCTTTTCGAAGGGATTTGAAGGAACAGAAAATGGATTTTTCAGAGGAACAGTTTCATCGTTATGCCAGACACCTGATTTTAGACGAGGTTGGCGAGGAGGGGCAGAAACGACTACTTGAATCAAAGGTCCTTGTTGTTGGAGCTGGAGGATTAGGGGCACCTGCCTTGCTATATTTAGCTGCAGCTGGCATTGGTTGTTTAGGTATAGTCGATGATGATGAAGTTGACCTAACCAACCTGCAGCGCCAAGTAATACACAACACCAAACGGCTGGGCATCAAAAAAACCGACAGTGCAATGCAAACAATTGCAGAGCTCAATCCAGGTATAGAGGTAAACTCGCATAATTTACGTTTAAATAATCAAAATGCCGCAAATATTATTTCATTTTACGATGTGATTTTAGATGGCTCAGATAATTTTGAAACAAGATACTTACTCAATGACACTTGCTATCACCTAAATAAAACCCTCATTAGTGCCGCCCTCCTGCGATTTGAAGGCCAGCTCTATACATTTCGACAAAAACAAAATCAAAAAACGGCTTGCTATCGTTGTCTATTTTCTGAGCCCCCTCCACCTGATTTGATCCCGCGTTGTGAAGAAGCAGGAGTTTTAGGAGCTTTAGCTGGGGTTATGGGATCATTACAAGCAGTTGAGGCAATTAAAGAACTACTCGATCTTGGTGACAGCATGGCAGGCAGAATTCTAATATTTGATTCCTTAAAGTCTGGCTTCCATAACATTAAAGTTCCCCACAATCCAAACTGTGCTTTGTGTGGGGATCATCCATCCATTCAAAATTCAAATGAATGAAAACTTATGTAAGTCTTAAGTCGTATTAATTAGAGATATTAAGTAACAATTGGTGCCATTAAAACTAGTTTTACTCTAGAAAACCGACATCAGACAAAATGCGTTGACTTGATTCCAATAGCGCCTCTTTTTTCTGTGAAATATCATTGAAAAGAAGCTTGCCATTCCTCTTCAGAACTTTCCCATCAACGATAACTGTATCGACGTTTCCTGGATTAGCGTAACGAACGACAGCATTTACTGCGTTGTTCATTGGAAAAAGGTTTAGATCCTCGCCACGTATTATAATAATGTCAGCTTTTTTACCAGATTCTATTGTGCCTATGACATTCTCTTTCTTTATCATGCGGGCTCCATTTATAGTTATCCATTGAAGAGCCTCTGCACAAGATATTGATGATGTTTCAGGCAAGGAACCATCTCTACTGAGAGAGCTAAGGTTATCAATGTTACGCTGGACATTCATAGTGAGTCTCATTGCACCAAACATATCTCCAGATGTCGCAGGCTCAACATCGGACCCTATAGTCATAAGTGCACCTATTCTACGCAGACAACCAGTAAGCGGATTCCCAAATCCCATTTGCATCTCAACATCAGCTGTTACAGTAAATGATGCACCTGCGTCTGCCAGAACTTTGACCAGTTCATCATCAAAGTTATTAGCGTGCACAATATTACTTCTTTCATCAATTAAGTTGAGTTCAATAAGTTTTTCAAATGAACCTGGTGCAAGCATGGGACCACCACCAGTATGGGCGCTTACAACTAGTTGGTAATCTTTTGCTAATCTATAGTCCTGCTCACAAACATCATAAACAGAGTATTGCGGGCCAAGAACGGCAAGACCGAGTGTAACCAACGCATCGTCGGAAGCCAGAAGGCCTGTACGAAGTCGTTTTATCTCGCCTTGAGGCATGGGCACCTCGCTGTAATGCTTCTGCCCGGGTTTAGGGTCAGGTTTGGGAGACCCGTGCAGAAAAACTGCTCTGGCTCCTGATTCGACCAGTCCTTCAATAGCGCCGTTAGTATGATCTGGTGTTGGATTATTGTGACACCAATCAACTAGCGTCGTTATGCCGGCGTCCAACTTCGATAAGGCACCTATCAGATTTGCTATATATATATCTTCGGGCTGGAAATGGGTTGCTAAGCCTCGGTGCATCGCTCGCATATATTGAGGAACTGTCCAGTCTCCGGCAATACCTCTCAGTCCGGTTTGCCAGGTGTGGACATGTGAATCTATCAAACCTGGAAGGACAATACAGCCCGCAGCATCAATGACTTCTGAGTGTTCAGAGGGGGCAATATCCCCAACGTCAAGAATTTGTCCATTTTCTATAAGAACATTTTTAATTGATCCATCTGACTGACCTGGCTCCATCGAAATGACAGTGCCCCCCTGTATTAGGATCTTTTCCATGACATCTCCATATTATTACTCAGATATGAACTCTAATATTCAGGTATGTAGTATTCAAGACAGTTAGATAATAATAAATTAGCTTGACCTATCGTTATACAGACATGGGTTTAGTAGTTTCTATGAAAACAAATAGTTCTACTCTTTCTTTAAGCTTTCGAAACTAATCAAGAAGCTACTTTAATCCTTGATTTCGGAAATTAGAGAGGAATGATGATGAATTATAGGCCCAGGGCGGTTAAAATCTAATAAAAATGTAAAACGAGCTGGAAATTTAAGAAAGGTTTTATCAGCTTTAAACGAAAACGTATAAGTGCCATAAATAACATTCAGACCTTCGAGAGTATTAAACGAGTTTTCTTTAACTTCATTTACCGTCACATTCACTGAATCTTTTGTAAAAAGCCCATCGAAATAATTTTTAATATCAGCTTTAAAGATCGTCCTATTAGGCGAAAATGTGGGAATTAAAGTAGCGTTACTGTCGTATAAATCCACTAATGACTGGGCTTCTAATCCATTGAATAAGTCCACCCATAATCTTAAAAATTTATCTGCATTATATTTCAAAACTACCGCCTTTTTTTTATTATTTTAGAATTAGGCTTTCTATTTTTTTTCAAGCCTTATTGATGTTTTTTTTGAAAAATTTCTATCATTCTGTTTGTGATTCTTTATTTAGCTAGCAATAGAAATTTAATAATTGATGACCCACAAAATCTTGACCGATCACGGAGAAGTTGCGTAAGGACATATTTATTATGAATCTACCTTTAAAAAAAGTGCTCAAGCGAGTTTATTTTATATGCCTTTTAAGTTCATTTACTTTTATTAGTCAAATCTCCGTTTTAGCTGACACAGGTCTACCATTACCTCGGTTTGTCAGTCTAAAATCAAACGTTGCAAACCTCAGGACAGGCCCCTCAAAACGTTATCCGATTGACTGGGTTTATACATATACAAATTTACCAGTAAAAATTATTTCAGAATACGATGATTGGCGTAAGATAGAAACTCAAGAGGGAATATCCGGCTGGCTCTATAAAACCCTTGTTCATAACAAACGGTCTGTTGCTATAGAAAATAAAGTACAGAAAATATACATAAAACCTAATAAATCTTCTCGAGTTAGAGCATACTTAGAAAGAGGCGTTATTGCTTTTTTGATTACATGCAAGAACGAGTGGTGTCATATAGCCACCGATAGACCAAAAATCACTGGCTGGATTCCTCAGAATGCTCTTTGGGGGGTTCTTAGTGGAGAGTTTAAAGAGTAATCAAAAAATCTAATCAAAGTCTTTTACTAGAGCTTCTTTTACGGAAAGAGACATAACAGCCATATGACTATAATTGGGGTGATTAAACCCTATTATAATTTCGGCATCACTAGAATTAAAATTCTTAACCTGCTCATCACTAAATGGGAAACGGATAAACTGCACAGCACTTGCTTTCCCCTCGGAGGTAGTCCGATCTATGTCTGCCTCAGGTATGCCCATAATTTTTTCATCGTTGAAACGTAAAAAGGCTGTTTCTTCAACCCCCCCTAAGCGGGCTAAAAAGTTACGCCGTCTTATTTCGTCATCGATTTCAAACATTACAGTTGCAATGAGCTCTCTCCCTTTGGGTATAAGTGGATTGTAAGCCTCGATCTCATCACTTATCTGTTCTTCTCCACCTTTTTCGATAAACAACATTTCATGAATTTGATGCCACATAGTTGCGTAGTTCTCAAAATAAAACGAGGCTACGGGACCTACTTCGATGCGTCTATGCTTCTTTATCAAAACCACTTCACTGCGACGCGCAGAACGTTCAGCAGCATAAACATCTGGCGCTAAAATATCTTCACGGCGTATCTCGTGCTTACCAATCATCCCACCCTCAATTATCTTTTTTATTTGTTTTTCGAGTCAAACCCATACGCTGCTGCAAATAACTCAACTGGATGAAAAGAACGAGAAGGAAACGTCCTATCGCTTTTTTCCCCTGAACCACCTTGTTTTGTCGATAGCAGTTCCAAACCCTGCAATATATGATCCGCAGCAAGTGGACATTCAGAGACTATATACGCGGCCTCTTTCGATTTATTTGCAACAGGTCGACCAACTTTAATGGAGGTGTCAAAGTTTTCTTTATAAATGCCCCAAGTACCACCATGACCTGAACAGCGCTCAACTACATTTAAATCAATGTCGGGGATCAAACTTAATAACTCTGTTGCCTTTTGTCCCATGTTTTGTGCCCTGGAATGACAGGCTAAATGCAACGCTATTGGGCCAGGCATCGGATTAAGACCTTCTACTAGACCTTCGTTTTTAGATAATTCCACTATATACTCTGACACATCACTAGTAGCTTCCGCTAATCTCAGCACATCGTTATTATCAGGTAATATTAATGGCCACTCAAACTTAAGCATTAAGGAACAACTAGGCGTCAAAGATATGACATCATAACCTTTATCAACCCAGGGCTGCATTTCCGTTGAAACTCTTTTTGCTTTGTTAGAAACTTCCTTCAGATCACCTTGCTCTAATTGTGGCATGCCACAACAGGATGGATAAATTATTTCTGTAGTCACCCCATTGTGAGCCAACACTTTTCTGGTTAGCTCCCCCATCAACGGGTTATTATAGTTTATAAAGCAGGTGGCGTACAAAATTGCTTTTCTACCGTATCCCGGCGCCTCTTTATTAACATCCGGCATGTTTGATCTAGCACCATTAGAAAATGTTTTTTTAGAAAACTTTGGCAAAGAGGCTCTGCGGTCAATACCAGTTGTTTTTTCAATTACCGCGCGGCTAACACCATTATCTGCACTAGAGGCCCAATTCACTAAGCCAGATATAGAAGACGCCACTTTTCCGTTGCGATCAGTTTTACTTATTTGACGTTTCGTCACTGGCACCTGATTTTTGCTATTTTCAACTGCCCGATAGCGCAACATCAAATGAGGAAAATCTATATTAAACTCGTGCGGTGGGACATATGGACATTTAGTCAAAAAACACATGTCACAAAACGTGCATGCGTCTACTACTGATTTAAAATCCTCTGATTCAACTGAATCAAGTTCTCCAGTATCCGACTCATCTATCAAATCAAAAAGACGCGGAAAACTATCGCAAAGATTAAAGCAACGCCTGCACCCGTGACATATATCGAAGACACGTCTAAGTTCCGAGTCAAGACCTTCCTCATCGTAATATGCGGGGTCTTGCCATTCAATTGGATGTCTCGTAGGGGCACCCAAACCACCTTCGCCGGAAGAGGGCACCACTTTTCCGTTCAAAATGTCATTCGGCATGGTAACCCCCAGCTATGCCTATGTGCTTGAAACAAAAAAAAGAAATCCCCAGCAAAACTACTTACATGTTGCCTGTTTATTGGTTTCAATTGTGTAACACATAGTTCAAAACGGCTAATGGTATAGATGTTTACTTTAATCTAATTCGTCTCTTGCCTTCTGAAAACGTCCAGCGTGGCTTTTTTCTGCTTTTGCCAGGGTTTCAAACCAATCAGATATTTCATCAAAGCCTTCTTCACGAGCTGTTCTAGCCATTCCCGGATACATATCAGTATATTCGTGTGTTTCTCCCGCAATAGCTGCTTCAAGGTTAAGCGCAGTTGTGCCAATCGGATTCCCAGTTGCAGGATCACCAACCTCTTCTAGAAACTCCAGATGCCCATGCGCGTGACCAGTTTCGCCCTCAGCAGTAGATCTAAACACAGCAGCTACATCATTGTAGCCCTCTACATCCGCTTTTTGAGCAAAATATAAATAACGACGGTTAGCCTGGCTTTCACCGGCAAACGCGTCCTTTAAGTTGCCTTCCGTTTTACTGCCTTTTAACGACATATCATTCTCCTAGTTAAGGAATTAGAGGATCAACTTTCCTCAGAATATCAAGATTATTAATTTTAGATCTCATAACAGGGTATAATATGAACCAATTGAAAGACCCAGTCAATATATTAGATCTATTCTAACTTTCATGATAATACATTTATATTACTATCTTATTTGTTTTTTAAAGCCTTATTGTCTAATCCTTTTCCACACGAACAACCACATTAAATCTTTTCACTTTTGTCCCAAATGGTGGCTCTGGAAACGAGGCAAGCTTTATAGCATCCCCAGGAATATCTTCTAGCCTTCCATTGTCTTCGTAAAAAAAATGGTGATGATTTGTAATATTGGTATCATAGTAAGAACGTCCTGGGGCAATTACAACTTGGGTTAATAACCCCGCCGCAGCAAACTGGTTTAGTGTATTATAAACAGTAGCAAGTGATACTTTGACCCCTGCAGCAGTAGCTTCTTCATGCAATGATTCGGGAGTAACGTGTCGATCTGCGTCATCAAAAAGTAGCTTACCCAGAGCCAGACGCTGACGGGTTGGTCTTAGACTCACACTTTTTATTTTGTTTAGTATTTCTGTGTAAGGCCTACTATTTTTTGTTTTCTGTATTTCCATCATAGACAAACATATTTACCTTAATAAGCTTATGTAAAGAAGAATCTTTTCAAAACGCTGGTTAACTTTATAATAACATGTATATTTTAAATCATTTATTATTCTATATTCTTAAAGTTAGTGTAGATTAACAAATTAACAAATTGTATTACCTATAGATTATCAACGTTAGAAACATATATAATAGGATTCCCATTTGGGGTGGCTTTCTGTGGTAAAGTAAGTCACAAGAACATCTCTTGGCATACAAATGTCATTCTAGGTTTAGGCTAATGAGCATGGACACGCCTTTTTCAAAGAATAGTTTCTCTTATGAAGACTTATTGTTATGTGGTCATGGCGAGCTATTCGGCCCTGGTAACGCCAAACTACCTTTACCACCTCTACTAATGTTTGATCGAATTATTACAATTAACAATGACGGTGGCGAGCATGGTAATGGTGAAATTATAGCTGAATTAGATATAACTGATCACTTATGGTTTTATAAATGCCATTTTGAGGGTGATCCTGTTATGCCAGGATGCCTAGGACTTGACGCCCTTTGGCAAATGCTAGGTTTTTTTCTAGGCTGGTTAAATCGACCAGGGCCGGGACGGGCACTATCTGTTGGAGAAGTAAAATTTACTGGAGAGGTTAAGCCTGAAGGTAAAGTGCTTAGCTACCATATAAATGTTAAAAAGGTAATAAAGAGAGCTTTCACTCTCGCCATAGCTGATGGATACGCCCAGCTAGATAAAGATCGTGTTTACGAAGCAACCAATCTACGCGTAGGTTTATTCCCAGAAGGTGAGAAAGCAGGTGTGTAATGCCTGATTTACGTCGTGTTGCCGTAACTGGTTTGGGTATAGTTTCCCCTCTAGGAAACGATCTTAATATTGTAGTGCAAAACTTAAAAAAAGGGATGTCAGGAATAGTTTTTGCTGAAGAGTACGCTGAAAGAGGGTTTCGTAGTCATATTCACGGAGCGCCTAATATAGATCTGGATAATTATATAGATAGAAAACTGCGACGCTTTATGGGTGATGGATCAGCCTATAATTATGTAGCGATGCAAGCCGCAGCAGAATGTGCTGGTTTAACGATTGATGAAATAAGGAGTGAACAAACAGGCTTGGTTATGGGCTCTGGAGGACCGTCAACATCGGCGCTAGTTAACGCCGCTGACGTAGCTCGTGAAAAAAACGCTAAACGTGTAGGACCCTACGCAGTCCCCAAATCAATGTGTTCAACTAATTCCGCTAACCTTTCAACTGCGTTTCAAATGCGAGGCCTTAGCTACTCTATAAGCTCCGCTTGCTCTACCAGCGCCCATTGCATAGGTAATGGAGCCGAGCTTATACAATGGGGAAAACAGGATGTAGTGTTTGCAGGTGGAGGGGAAGAACTTCATTGGACCCTCACCGTGCTTTTTGACGCTATGGGCGCTTTGTCTTCTAAATACAACCAAACACCTCAAAAAGCTTCTCGACCTTTCGATGTAAATAGAGATGGTTTCGTTATCGCGGGCGGAGCTGGTGTAGTCGTTTTGGAAGAACTAGAGAGAGCAAAGGCTAGAGGAGCTAAAATATTTGCTGAAATAACAGGTTATGGAGCAACATCTGATGGTGTGGACATGGTAGCCCCTTCTGGAGAAGGTGCTGTCCGATGTATGAGTTTAGCAACAAGAGCACTTGGAAACACGCCAGTTGATTATATTAATGCTCATGGCACATCCACTCCGGCAGGAGATATGATAGAACTCAAAGCTATTAAAAAAGTATTTGGAGCACATAGACCTAAAATCTCTTCAACTAAATCTCTTACAGGACATTCTCAAGGTGCGACTGGTGTGCATGAAGCCATTTATTCATTACTTATGTTAGATGAAGATTTTATTGCAGCCTCCGCCAATATAGAATCTATTGACCCAGAAGCTGAGGACGCAGAAATAATTACAGACCGTCTTGATAACGCTGGTCTGAATTGTGTTATGTCCAACAGTTTCGGCTTTGGTGGTACAAATGCATCACTTGTATTCGAGCGATATAATGGCTGATGCACTCGCTCCAAAAAAAATATCTTCTCCCAGATCTAAACCTGTGAATTCAACCCAACTGCCGGCAAATGGCTCTATTATGTCTGGAAAGCGAGGTCTGATCATGGGTGTTGCTAATGATCACTCTATCGCCTGGGGAATAGCCAAAACCGCGGCCGCACAAGGAGCTAAACTTGCCTTTACCTATCAGTCTGATTCGTTTGCCAAGAGGGTTGAGCCATTAGCAAACTCCGTGGGAGCATCCAATTTAATCGAATGTGATGTTTCTGATCCAAATAGTATAGATTTAGCCTTCAAAACGCTTAAAGATGACTTGGGTAAGTTGGATTTTGTTGTGCATGCAATTGCATATTCAGACAAAGAAGAACTAAAGGGCCGTTACGTAGACACCTCTCAGGAAAATTTTTTAAATACAATGAATATATCTTGTTACTCATTTACGGCAGTAGCCAGAAGAGCCGCTAAAATGATGAACGATGGAGGCTCTATGGTTACTCTGACCTATCATGGAGCTCAACAGGTGATGCCAAATTATAATGTTATGGGTGTTGCTAAAGCTGCTCTCGAAGCATCTGTTAGATACCTTGCAGCTGATTTAGGACCCTTGGGTATAAGAGTTAATGCTATATCTGCTGGGCCAATGAGGACATTGGCAGGCTCTGCAGTTGGCTCTGCTCGACAAGTCTACAATCATAGCAGAGAAGTTGCTCCCTTACGACGCAATGTAGTACTAGACGATATTGGAGGTGCGGGGCTGTATCTTCTATCTGATCTTTCTGGAGCAGTAACCGGTGAGGTTCATTATGTAGATTGTGGCTTCAAAACTATAGGCATGCCCCCTCCAAATGAAGATGGAAATCCCCAAAAATAAGCTCTTAAAGTTAAGACGAGATTTCCATTTCTTCGCATATTCATAGAGAAAGTTTAGTCTGCAGCTCTTCTCCTTCTGGGCTTCCGAGGGGGGCGCCCATCATTATCTTTCTCATTAGACCGCGGTTCCCTAGGCGGTCTGGGATCATCAATTTCTTCTCCTGTCTCTTGATCAACAACCCTCATCGATAACTTAACTTTTCCCCTGTCATCTAACCCTATGACTTTGACCTTAACCTCATCTCCTTCATTAACCACATCAGTTACTTGCCCAACACGTTCATTCAATAATTCTGAGATGTGAACTAGGCCGTCTCTTGGACCGAGGAAATTGACAAAAGCTCCAAAATCCATAACTTTTACAACTTTCCCCGTATAAATAACTCCCACTTCCGGTTCAGCAACAATACCCTTTATCCAGTCTATAGCCCGGTCAGCAGCTTCTCCGTCAGAGGATGCGATTTTGATTAAACCCTCATCATCAATATCTATTTTACAACCTGTCTCTTCACATATTTCACGGATTACTTTTCCTCCTGTGCCAATAACATCACGAATCTTGTCTTGGGGAACGTTCATCGTACTAATTCTGGGCGCATGTTCAGATAGGTTATCACGAGACTCAGTCAAAGCTTTAGACATTTCCCCTAATATATGAAGGCGTCCCTCACGAGCCTGATCCAAAGCAATTTTCATAATTTCTTCTGTTATAGAAGTGATCTTTATATCCATCTGAAGGGATGTTACACCTGCTTCAGTGCCTGCTACTTTAAAGTCCATATCACCTAAGTGATCTTCATCCCCTAATATATCTGACAGGACCGCATAACCATCGTCTTCCTTAATCAACCCCATTGCTATGCCAGCAACAGGAGCCTTAAGAGGTACTCCTGCATCCATCATCGACAGAGAGCTCCCACAAACAGTAGCCATAGATGATGACCCGTTAGATTCTGTGATTTCGGATACAACTCTTATGGTGTATGGAAAATCCTCCTTTGACGGTAAAAGGGGTTTTATAGCTCTCCAGGCTAGCTTTCCATGCCCTATCTCTCGACGGCCTGGGCCAAACATTCTTCCTGCCTCACCTACCGAATATGGAGGAAAATTATAGTGTAACATAAAATGTTCGCGATATTCACCTTCCAGAGCATCAATAATCTGTTCGTCCTGACCAGTGCCTAAGGTAGTAACCACAAGAGCTTGGGTTTCACCTCTAGTGAAAACTGCAGATCCGTGACTTCTAGGTAACATTGAAACCAGACAGTCTATTGGACGAACAGTAGTAGTATTGCGCCCGTCAATACGCTGACCCGAATCCAGTATATCTCTTCTAACAATATCTTTTTCTAGATCTTTAATAGGACCATCCATAATGGCCTGTTCTTCTTCAGAAAGCTGTTCCGCCACCTCCTGCTTCACTGTCGAAATTTTTTCATACCGAGTTTGCTTAACCGTTTCTTTATAAGCTTTTCTTAACTCTGATTCTGCTAAATCTTTTATTTTCTTATTTAGATCAAGAACCTCTTGTGGAGTGTCTTCAATAGGCCTGGGCTCTTTGGCAGACTGTTCGGCCAAATCTATAATATTATCTATTACCAATTGGTAAGCCTCATGTCCGAACATAACGGCTTCCAGCATGATTTTTTCGGAAAGTTCGTTCGCTTCGGATTCCACCATCAAAACTCCTTCCCTTGTTCCTGCAACCACTAGGTCAAGTTCTGACTTTAGCATCTCCTCTGCAGTCGGGTTTAAAACGAACGCCTTATCAATATATCCCACTCTCGCTCCAGCAACTGGCCCCATAAAAGGCAAACCCGAAATAGTTAGAGCTGCTGAACATCCTAGCAAAGAAACAATATCAGGGTCATTTTCCAAATCATGTGAGACTACCGTCGAAATGACCTGTGTTTCACAACGATAGCTAGGGTGAAAAAGTGGGCGAAGTGGCCTATCTATCAACCTAGAGATAAGTGTTTCTTTTTCAGTAGGACGACCTTCACGCTTAAAAAAGCCGCCTGGTATTTTTCCTGCAGCAAAGGTTTTTTCTTGATAGTTTACTGTAAGAGGAAAAAAATCCATACCTGGTTTAGGTGCCTTTGCTCCAACCGCAGTACAAAGTGCAGATGTCTCCCCATAAGTGACAACCACAGCTCCGTCAGCCTGCCTTGCTAATCTCCCAGTTTCAAAAACAAGAGGCCTACCACCCCATTCAATTTCTTTTCGAACAACGTCAAACATTGATATTTATCCCAACTAACTCAAGCTATTTGGGCCCTCCCAAATAGCTTGCCCACACAGTGTGGGGTTTTAAACACCTAAGAATCTTTTTATTAGGTGTGTGTACGGTGGATCCGTACTAAAACGACCAAAAATACCGGATTGTATTTCTGTGTCGGTATATTTTTCTTGGTGTAAAAAAATTTTCACTATCGACGTAAACCTAATCGTTTGATGAGGTTTTGATAGCGCTCTTCACTTTTTCTCTGAGTATAATCAAGTAATCTCCTGCGCTGACCAACCATCAAAAGCAAGCCGCGACGGGAATGATGATCCTTGGCATGACTCTTTAAATGTTCTGTTAAATTTATAATACGCTCTGTCAAAACAGCGATCTGGACTTCCGGAGAACCAGTATCATTTTCTTTAGTTTGGTACTCCCTGATTACCTCTGCCTTACGTTCTGGTGTAATAGACATTATATATTTCTCCCGGTATCAAAGGTTTAATACACGAACCGGACGGATCTGAATTCCATCAACTCTCACAAGAGCAACTGGCGTTTTTGATTCAATAGCAATCACTACGCCTCCATCACCCACCGTTTCCATTTGAGCCCGGTCCTCATGACGAAAGACCGGGATTGCCTGCCCATTCCGTAACTTAGTTGCCTCAGTTACCGTAAGATCTAGCGCCGGGATACCGTCCAGCGCTGTCTCTATTGGTAATAGAATAGGCGAGGCAGCCGCACTATGACCAAGTTTTTCAATTTTTTCCAGTGAAATTGCATTTGATTCACTAAAAGGTCCCACAGAATTACGTCGTAGGTCAGATAAATATCCCAAAGTTCCCAAAGAATAAGCCAAATCTCGCGCCAAACCGCGCATATAAGCTCCTTTTCCACTTATGACTGAGAATCTCGATCGATTATCATCGATCATTTCTAAAAGCTTAAAAGAAAATATCGAAATCTTACGCGCCTTGAGATCCACTTCTAAACCTGATCTGGCCAAAGAGTAAGCTCTACGACCGTTAACCTTTATAGCAGAATATTTTGGAGGCACCTGTTCTATTTCTCCTATAAAACTAGGCAATACTTCTTCTATATCTTTTTTTGTCGGCCTGTGATCACAATATTCTAATATTTGACCCTGAGCATCATCAGTATCTCGCAGTGCGCCCCAATTTATGGTAAAGGAATAATGCTTTTGTGCCCCTACTATGAACGGCATCGTTTTTGTTGCCTCACCCAGCGCTATAGGTAATATACCGCTAGCATCTGGATCTAGGGTACCTGCATGCCCTAGTTTGGCTGCGTTGGTCGCACGACGAACACTATTAACACAGACCGCAGAGGTTATGCCTTTAGGCTTATCAACATTAATCCAACCTGATATAGGTTCTCCTCTCTGACTTCTACGCCCCATTATTATCTCCATCTTCTTGACGGCGATTTATCGGCCGGGATTTATTTAATATCAAGCTAATCCGCTCCGCCTGATCAAAGCTGTCATCATACTCAAATTTTAGATTAGGGGTATGACGAAGTCTCGTGTCTGAAGACAATTGTCGCCGTAACTGGTTAGAGGCCCTTCTAAGCGCGAGAATTATTATTTTAGAATCACCTGCAAGAGGGGTAACAAAAACTGTAGCATTCCTCATATCGGGGCTTACTTTAACTTCAGTCACTGTAATTGACTGACCCATCAAATCTGGATCAAGAAAATCCTCTCTCAGCAAAATTTTTGCTAAAGAATGACGGATTTCTTCACCAACCCTCAGCTGTCGCTGACTTGGAGGCCGTCCAGTGCGTGCAACACTTGCACGTTTGTTCATTTGTAATAGTCCATATTATAATAAAAAGACCGATTAAATGGCGTATAATTCAGAAACTCAATTTGTTAAGTAGAATTTTATATTCGCGATCCAGTTCTTAATCCTGTGTATTCTATCCAACACCCAACTGTCGGGCTATCTCTTCAACCTCATAACACTCAATAACATCTCCTGTTTGTAGATCATTATAATTTTCAAGTGCCATGCCACATTCGTAACCATTTTGTACTTCCCGAACATCATCCTTAAACCGCCTTAACTGAGCAAGCTCCCCTTCATATACAACAACACTATCTCTGAGTAACCGTACCTTAGCACCACGACGAACTGTACCTGATGTTATCAAGCAGCCTGCCACCTTGCCAATTTTCGATACGCTGAACACCTCACGTATTTCTGCATTACCTAAATGACTCTCTTTTAGAGTAGGAGACAATTTGCCTTCGAGAAGCGCCTTCACATCATCTACGACATTGTAAATTATGTTATAGTATCGAATATCTACACCATCCCGCTTAGCCTGTTCTCTAGCTTTAGGAATTGCCCGAACATTAAATCCTATAACTAGCCCTCCCGAGGCTGAAGCCAAAGAAATGTCAGACTCATTTATACCGCCGACCCCAGAATGCAAAACTTCAACTTTTACTTCATCAGTAGACATCTTCTCTAAAGAACCAGCTATGGCTTCTACAGAACCTTGGACATCGCCCTTAATAACCAATGGAACCAAAGACACATCTCCGGAAGAAATCTGATCAAACATTTCATCGAGTGTGCCACGTGCAGAGGCGGTTGCTTTTTTATCTCTCAGCACTCTTTGCCTGTACTCCGTAATCTCACGAGCACGAGATTCCGACTCAACAACTGCAAAATCATCACCAGCTTGCGGAGTTCCGTTAAAGCCTAGCACTTCAACCGGCATTGAAGGCGTTGCTAAATCTATATTTTGGCCGAAATCATTAATTATTGCCCTTGTTCGTCCCCACTCAGCACCTGCAACAAACACATCTCCTATGTTAAGTGTGCCCGTTTGAACCAATACAGTCGCCACCGCTCCTCTTCCTTTTTCAAGCTTTGCCTCTACAATTGATCCGTACGCCATACGATCTGGGTTGGCTTTAAGCTCAAGTATTTCTGCTTGAAGAGCTATAGCCTCTGTAAGAGTTTCTAAGCCTAATTTTTCTGTGGCAGACACCTCAATACACTGAACCTCTCCACCCAACTCCTCAGGTACAATCTCTTGGGAAAGCAGCTCATTTTTTATTTTTGTGGGATCAGCTTCATTACGATCTATTTTGTTTAACGCAACTATAATCGGCACATCAGCCGCACGAGCATGATTTATGGCCTCAATGGTCTGTGGCTGGACAGAATCATCAGCAGCAACAACCAAAACAACTAAATCCGTCACATTTGCACCACGCTGCCTCATCTGAGTAAAAGCTGCGTGACCAGGCGTGTCTAAAAAAGTAATTTTATCTCCTGAAGCTATTTCCAGCTGATACGCACCAATATGCTGAGTTATTCCCCCTGCTTCACGACTTACAACATCTGTCTCTCTAAGCGCATCTAACAGTGATGTCTTACCGTGATCCACATGGCCCATAATTGTGACCACAGGAGCACGAGGTGTATTGCCAACTTCGTCTGAGATGTCCGTTAAGCCTAGTCCGATTTCTACATCAGAAGCTGTTACTAATTTTACAGAGTGACCAAACTCTTCCGCAACTAATTGAGCAGTTTCTTGATCAACAGTCTGAGTTGTCGTTGCCATAACTCCGTTTTTCATTAAAGATTTGATTACTTCATTGGCTCTAACTGCCATCCTGCTGGCTAATTCACCTACTGATATGTTTTCTGGTATCTGTACTTCCCGCACAATTTTTTGCTTTGGCAGAGCTCCAGATGATTCGCGTTTTAAGCGCTCTCTCTCTTGCCGTCTGCGAAAAGCAGCTACAGAGCGCTGACGAGCACCACCATCCTCATCGAGGGCCTCCGATATCGTAAGCTTGCCTCTTCTTCTCCTCTTTGTCTCCTGGCCTCTACTAGACGTTCGTCGTTCCTCTGCACGACCAGACGCCCCTCGTCCTTTATTTTTAGAAGAAGCCTTAGAATCTCCCTCATCATCTTCAAATCCTTCCTCTAATTCGTCGCGGCGACGTGCAAGCACAGTTGAACGCTTTGTTGTCTCGGCTGTCTTTGAAGCCTGCAATTCGTCTGCCCTTAGTAGGCTTTCAGTTATTACTTCTTGCGCCGGTTCTTCGTCATGTTCATCGGGGCTTTGAACATTTTTACTCTTTTTATCCTTGGTGCTTGCACTCTTAGATTTTCTTCCTTCAGGGGTTTCTTTTTTCTTTTCACCTTCTGTAATATTAGGAGGTGTAGACTCATCAGATGCCTCAATTTTATTATCTGAATCTTGTTTAGCTTCCTCTTTTTTCAACTCCTCTTGCGCTTGTTTTATTCTAGCTTCTTCCTCGGCTCGTTTTGCCTCTTCAATTTCCCGTTCCTTTGCCTCAATAAGCGCTAGTTCAGCAGCCTTACGAGCACCTTCTAGAGCGCGCACTCTTGTCGCTTGTTCTATCTCGGTAAGGGTCCTCGTCTTTGTGCTTGTATCAACCTTTTCTTTTACTTCTTCTACTATTTCTATAGGTTTTTCCTCGGTAACTTCTTTGACAGGGAGTTTAGACTTAACCTCTGTCATTTCACCGCCAGCGTCCTGTCGAAATGTCCTCTTCTTCTTAACTTCTACAGCTACAGTTTTAGAACGACCATGGCTAAAACTCTGTTTAACCTGACCACCTTCGACAGTTCTATTAAGCTCTAACCTACCGGGACGAGACAGTGTCAGTGGTTTTTTATCTTTTGATTTTTCTTCTTTTGTCGTCGCCATGAGTCTAATCCGCGCTAGCTCCATTAGAAAAATTTATTTCACTAGATCTGAAACCAATTTGATCTGTAATCCCACGATAAGTGGCAAGCTTAATTGCCGCATTATAGAGCTGGACGCTAGTTCCCCGTTTTTCAAAAAATGTGTAAACTATCCGCTCACGACCAACTACCTTTCCCATTACCGTAGAGTTAAACAATCGCAACTGAACTATATCTATACCAGCCTTCACCAAATGTCTCCCTAAAGCATTAATTTTTGCTTGCCCATTTTCAGAAGCATCTATTGATGTAAGTACTATGGAAGGTCTCTGCCCTGATGCACCGGTATTACTTTTTTCAGACAGATTTCTGAGTGTTTTGTAAACTTTGTCAAATCCAATTTTCAGGTTATTGGCCTTCCTCGCTAACCCTATAGCTTCCAAACATCTTCTTGATAATTGGACATCAACTATATCCGCTAACGTTTGTCCCTCAGGGCCAGTCATCGGGGTTACAGACTTCTCGAAAACATCCTGAAAAACATTTTTTTCACAAGCCTTTACTATCATATCGTGTCTGCCTGTTAACCAATATCCTTGACCTTGTGCACGACCAGTAACATCAGGAAAAACAGTATTATCAGGGCCCAATATAAAACGAACCAACTCTTCACGCAGCAATTTATCTCCTGATAATATGCAACGATGAAACTGACCTCCATCTTTAATGGAGTTCAATAAATTCCTGTTATTTTCCTTTCTAGCCATCTGATGCATTCCAACTTCTTCCTTCTTTTAATCGCTAACAGAAGGTAAAATGGGAACATCTTTAGAACCAGGGTTTGGCTCACCCATATCTTCATCGGCTTCAGTGATAGGTTCAGGCTTTAAAACATCATCGCCATAAATCAACTGTCTTGCTGCCATTATGATAGAATTAGCCTCATCCCCATTAACGGGGCTGTTTCTTACGAGTCGACTAACATCGCTTTCGGTCATCTCCCACAAATCATCAACCTTTACTTCTGTTTCTATTTCCATAAGCAAAAATCTTAATTCGTCAGGGGTTAGACCAGCTATATCATCTATTGTGCGAATACTATTCTTACCCAATAAAACAGCCTGAGATAAAGATAAATGCTGAAGATCAATAACAGCATTTTCAACGCCTAATTTTTTTCTCTCCACATCAAGTTTTGAATCACGTTCCTCTAACCAATTGCGAGCCCTTAATTGTAATTCTTCTGATATTTCATTATCAAAACCTTCGATAACCGATAGATCACCAACTGGAACAAAAGCAACCTCTTCTACAGAAGCAAAGCCTTCTGTTACCATTAAGTGTGCTATAACATCTTCTATATCAAGAGCTTCTATAAACATCTGACTTCGTAGATTAAACTCCTCTTGACGTCGTTGTGATTCCTCCTCCTCAGTTAGAATATCTATATCCCAACCACTTAAAATTGAAGCAAGTCGAACATTCTGACCTCGCCTACCAATCGCCAGAGAAAGCTGTTCATCAGGGACAACCACCTCAATTTTGTTAACCTCTTCGTCTATAACAACTTTTGTAACCTCAGCCGGAGCAAGAGCGTTAACAACAAACGTTGCAGTATCCGGGGACCAAGGAATAATATCTATCTTTTCTCCCTGAAGCTCGCCCACAACTGCCTGCACTCTACTTCCTCGCATCCCAACGCATGCTCCAACTGGATCAATAGAGGCATCTTTAGAGAGCACTGCTATTTTGGCGCGGCTTCCTGGATCTCTGGCCGCAGAACGAATTTCAATTATCGAATCATAAATTTCTGGGACCTCTTGAGCAAATAATGCTTTCATGAATTCAGGGCGTGTCCGCGTAAGAAAGATCTGTGGCCCACGAGCTTCTCTTCTTACATCATAAATATAAGCCCTAACCCTATCCCCAGTTCTAAAGTTTTCTCTTGGAAGACTCTCGTCCCTCCTCAAGACCGCCTCACCGCGCCCTAGGTCAACTGTTACATTACCATACTCAACACGTTTCACTAGACCATTTACTATCTCACCTGATCGATCTTTATACTCTTCATATTGACGTTCTCTTTCTGCATCTCTAACCCTCTGAACTATAACTTGTTTAGCCGTTTGTGCTGCAATTCGACCAAAATCAATCGGGGGTAATTCATCAATTAGAAAATCCCCTATCGAAACGTTATCCTTCTCTACCTGAGCTTGATCGATTGTAAGTTGAGTGTTTTCATCTTCAACCTCCTCAACGACCTCCCTATACCGCGCCATTGATATGTGGCCGGATTCCCGACCAATGCTGACCCTGATATCGTGCTCAGGACCATATTTAGAACGACCAGCCTTCTGAATTGCCTGCTCCATCGCTTCTAAAACTTCTTCACGCTCAATACCCTTATCACGAGCCACCGCCTCAGCGACAGCTAACATCTCAATCCTGCTAGGGCCTCCATCCATCTTCTTTTACCTTTAGTTTCCTTGTTCCCGTCGTACAGAAGTAAATAGTTCATCAGATATTAAAATATTCGCACTATCTATTGTCTCAAAAGGTAGAAAAACTTCTACATCCTTAGAATCAACAGAAACCATAATCTTTATATTATTTTCTTCTATTCCTAATAAACGACCCTTAAAGCGACGCCTACCATCTAGTGCCGTCTTTAATTCAAGTCTAGCATTGCTACCAATATAGCTTTGAAAATGCTTTGTTCTGGTCAATGGGCGATCAAGACCAGGTGAGCTAACCTCTAGCTCATAAGATGTTGAGATTGGGTCTTCAACATCAAGCAAGGTAGATATTGTACTACTAACCAATTTACAATCTTCAACAGTAACCTCAGTCAAATCAGCCTTATCTATCATCACCTGCAGGACAACGCGGTCATCACCAAAAAGGCGGACTCGTACAACTTCATAGCCAAGATCTATTAACGATGGCTCAATTAAATCAAGTACTATATTGGTTTGTACATTATCACTAACTAAGTTCATTCGGTTTATCTCATTAAATAAATAAAAGCCAAACCCTAATTACATGTAGGCAACAATAATAAAAAAGGTGGCTCCGGTTTTTCCGGGCCACCCCTTGTTCTCTTATAAGAGACAACTGGGTTTTATTCGTTGAATATAGGCTATAACAAATAAAAAGCAAGCATTCCTAACTAATTACTTTAATTGCGTGGCAATCGAACAAAGCGCAAATACACAGGACCTAATCCTCCACTTCTGTTTTTCTCTTCATACCTCGTAACTGGCCAATCATCTGGGCGAATCCTCCAATCATCTGGACGTCGTGCTGTCCACTCAAATGATGCATGTGATAACCCAAGCCGTAACATCCAGGAAGCGTACTCAGAATCATCAGTAGCCAGACGTAGTTCTGCAGAATCAATCATAATCCTGGCAAAAAGATCAAGGGTTTCTATATTAATTAAACGACGTTTCTGGTGGCGAGATTTCGGCCAAGGATCAGGAAATAGTACAAAAATTCTGTTTATAGATTGCGACGGTAAACTATGAAGAATTTGAGAAACGACATCAGGAAAAATTCTTATATTACTTATATTTTTTTCTTTTATTTTTGATAAGATGCTTGCCACTCCATTCTGGAAGGGCTCTGCTCCAATAAAACCTATTTCCTTATTATTTTGTGCTTGCCATAAAAGATGTTCACCTTTGCCAAAACCGACTTCTAACCAAAATTCCTTTTTAGATTCACCAAAGTGAGCACTTAAATCCAAAAAAGTTCCATCAGGCGAAGGAACGAGCTCTATTTCAGGCAAAAACGTTTCCATTAGAATTTTTTCTTTTTGTCGTAAGCTACGAATTAACCTACGGCCATAAAAACGTTTTTTATGCTGCAAAACTTATATTTCCATAAATAATAGAATTAATACATGTGATTGGTCAAAACTGTGCCTTTAATGTGTCAGCTAGATCAGTTTTTTCCCAAGAAAAACCTCCATCTGCTTGAGGATCTCTCCCAAAATGGCCATAAGCCGCAGTACGAGCATATATAGGTTTGCTCAGTTCAAGATACTCTCTTATCCCGCGCGGACTTAGATCTATCGCTTCCCGTAAAGTTCTTGCTAGCTTCTCTTCCTCAACTTTACCAGTGCCATAAGTGTCGACGTATACCGATAAAGGATGAGAAACACCAATAGCATAAGCAATCTGTATACAACATCGATCAGCAAGACCGGCTGCCACAACATTTTTTGCAAGATAACGAGTGGCATATGCTGCTGATCTGTCAACTTTGGTGGGGTCTTTCCCTGAAAAAGCCCCTCCACCATGTGGAGCAGCCCCCCCGTAAGTGTCGACAATTATTTTCCTTCCAGTAAGGCCTGTATCTCCATCAGGGCCTCCTACAACAAATCTTCCCGTGGGGTTAACGTAAAAAGAGTCTTCTGAACACATCCATCCATCCGGTAAAGTTTTTAAAACATGTGGCCTAACTATATCCCGAACATCTTGTTGGCTTAAGGTTTCATCATGCTGAGTTGACACAACAACCGAAGTAGTACCAACTGGAACATTATTTTCGTAGCGCAAAGTGACCTGACTCTTCGAGTCCGGCCCAAGGCCAGGCTCTAGCCCAGAATGACGTGCCTCAGAAAGTGATTTAAGAATGGCGTGTGCATAGTAAATTGGAGCCGGCATAAGTGAAGGAGTCTCATCACATGCATACCCAAACATTAGACCCTGATCTCCTGCTCCCTCGTCTTTATTGCCCGCGGCATCAACTCCAAGGGCAATATCTGGTGACTGCGAATGTATAAAAGAGTCAACAATCATTTTTTCCCAATGAAAACCTTTTTGTTCATAACCAATATCGCGGACAACTTCTCGAGCAATTGATTCTATATATGAACTATCTAAATATTCAGGTCCTCTAACCTCCCCAGCCAACACTACCCTGTTTGTGGTTGTTAAAGTCTCAACTGCCACACGACTATGAGGGTCTGCAGATAAAAATGCATCAACGACCGCATCGGAAATGCAATCGCAAACTTTGTCAGGATGGCCCTCTGAAACAGATTCACTAGTAAAAAGATAATCGGCTTTTAACAAGTTTGTCACTCCTTATTAGTTTTAAAAACTCAATCAATTAGTGTGCTTGGAAGAAAAGAGTTTATCTAGTCAAAAAAAGATAAATCCCCGGTGTTTTGCTTGGAACAAGTATTTTTTCCAAAGTTAAATTAACCCATCAGAGGGTCGGAATCACTCTAGATCCTTATTTCTCTTTAATAACCCCATATACCATAATAACAAAACAACTAAACCAATCAAACCAATAGGTATAGTCTCTCTCCATCTTGAATAAATAGTCGCAAAGGGCAACGCTTTGGGTAACCCACTATCTAACACACCCTGTTCCCCTAACCCGATAGTTAATAATTTTCGCCCGTAGGGGTCAACTATCGCCGATATTCCCGTGTTTGCCGCCCTGACCATAGGCACACCATTTTCGATAGCCCTAGTTGAAGCTATAGCCAAATGTTGTTGAGGGCCTGCAAATTTCCCAAACCAAGCATCATTAGTTAAATTAAGCAACCATTCACCTCTTTCGCTTGCCTTTAAGGACATACCGGGAAATATAGCCTCATAACAAATAAGTGGACCGAGTTTAGGCAGGCCGGGTAGCTCCATCGTCCTGTATTCAGTGCCGCTTACAAAACTTGCCTTACTAGGAACGATCTTGTCAAACGGTAGCAAATTCCCGAACGGAAGGTACTCCCCAAAAGGCACTAAGCGTACCTTATCATAGCGATCTACAATTTTACCTTTTGAGTTAATTACATAAAGGCTATTTCTAAATTGGGACTTTTCATCCCCCGCTTGACTAATTGAGCCAGCAAACAAAAGGCCTTCTTCGGGTGCTGCCGAAGCTAACATAAGTCTAATTGAGTTGTTTTTTTCTAAAATAAAAGGAATTGCTGTTTCTGGCCAAATCACGTGGGTAGGAGAAATAGGAGTCACTTTCCTGCTCATTTCGATGTATCTTAACAAATGAGCCGCTTGTAAATCAGGTTTCCATTTATCTTTCTGAGGAATATTTGCCTGAACAACTCGTAGCCTTACTCCGGGTACCATTGACACTGTATCTTGTTCTTCGTAAGTGGGCGCACTGGCCAATCTATTTGAGCCCCCTATCCATAAAATAGAAGGAACAATTAAAGAAAAAGTTATAACCAAAACAATTTTTTTGTAATTTAAAGTAGAGACTAATAATGCCGGCATTGTCGAAGCTAAAAGAGTTACAAAACTAAGACCAAAAACCCCAATAAAAGCAGTGGCTTGCATTACCTCAGTTAAATCAGCCCATACATAGCCTATTAGGTTCCATGGAAAACCAGAAAACAACCAACCTCTTATCCACTCGCTAAATACCCATATTATAGAAAATAATGTTATTCTACCCAGAGCACTAAAACCGTAAAACTGTATTATATATGAAGTTAAAAGGCTGGTAATTCCAATGAAAATTGCTAAACCACTCGGCAAACCAATCAGTGCAAAAGGTATAAGCCAAGCATGGCTTGAACCATCAATTAATAATGGTTCTATAATCCAGTGAACTCCTAAAAGAAAATGACCGAACCCAAACAACCATCCTGTCACAAATGAGGCCCTCAATGGATTTGGAGATTTTTCTGCTAAAATTAAAAGCCAAATAAAGCCAGTAAAAGCAGGTAATATTAACGGAATAATGTGCCAAGGAGGTAAAGCCAAGGCCGACATAAACCCCAGTAGCATAGCCAGCCCTATGCGATTAACAGCTCTTAACTTTAAAACTTTATTATAAAGGGAATTTAACATCGTTAAATGATTGAAACATTTATAAATCTCAAATATTTATATGATTTAATCTTCAACTTTATTTTGCAAATTCCTCACAGACAACATTTTCAATCGACGCGAATCTGCATCTACAATTTCAAATTCTAATCCGGAGGGGTGAGTTATTATCTCACGCCTTCTGGGGACCCGATCCACAAGACTAAAGACAATACCTCCTATTGTGTCAATTTCTTTACGTTCTTCGTCAGAAGCAAATTTTCCTGTTACTTTCTCGAGCTCTTCAATTTCACTCCTAGCATCAGCCAAAATGCTGCCATCTTCTCTTATAACAATTGTCGGGCCTTGAGTATCATGCTCGTCTTCAATTTCTCCGACAATCTCTTCCACCAAGTCTTCTATTGTAATAAGTCCATCAACTCCTCCAAATTCGTCCACAACTATCGCAATATGCGTTCTACGGTCCCTCATTTCCAAAAGTAAATCTAAAACTCTTACTGATGGAGCAGCGAAAAGAATCTCTCTGGTTAAATCCCTAACGCTCTCCCTTCTCCTGTTTCGCAAAGAAGATAGAACGTCTTTTATATGAACAAACCCAGCTATATTATCTAACTGCTCATCGTACACCGGTATGCGTGAGTGAGCATTCTTTACCATAATGTTGATCAACACCTCTAAATTACTAGAAATATCTACTGCAACAATATCTGTCCGGGGCACCATAACATCCTCGGCAGTGAGCTCATGAAGCTTAAGAACGTTAACAATTAATTTTCCTTCATCTTCTCCAATTTGTGTTGTGGATCCATCCACATCCTCTATCAACTCCTCGATATGTTCACGAACAGTGCTTTCTTCATTACGACGAGCACCCAAGAGGCGCAAAAAAGTAGCTAGAATTCTATGTGGTAAAGCTTCCGCTTCTTTTCCCTTATCATCAATCTGTCTGCTGATTTCAGACATATTCAACATAAATCCTTCTTTGTTCGTACAATCATGGAGTCATCGTATGGATTCGGTACACCCAAAGGGGCTAAAATATCTGCTTCTAGCCTCTCCATTTCTTTAGCTTTTTCCTTACTACCATGATCATAACCAAATAAATGCAAAACTCCATGTACTATTAAATGCTGCAAATGATTGCTTAACGGTTTATACTCTCTCTCAGCTTCACTAAAACAGGTGCCATAAGCTATTACAACATCCCCCAATAATTCTGGAAAATCTTTTTTATAACCACGAGTAGGCTTGTTAACGTCTCTCTCCCCCATCGTAAAAGATAGCACGTTCGTCGACTCATCTTTACCTCTAAAAGAGTTGTTGAGTATTCGCATCTCATCATCGTCTGTTAGCCTAACACCTAACTCAACTGCCTCCCTAAGCTCCAGCTCCCCAATGACCGCTTCCGCTACTCTACCAGTGAGCTTTTTTAAAGCCTCTGCTTCAGGAAAATGTTTCAACCAAACATCAGAAACAATTTCAACTGAAATAATATTTTTTATATGGGAGGGTATCGCCGTCACTATTCTTAAACCATTTACGATTTAGTTGATCCATGCTTATCATAAGCACGTACAATGCGAGTAACCAAATCATGTCTAACAACGTCAGTGTCATCAAAGTTAATTTTGCTTACACCAGAAACTCCTTCTAACACCTCTAACGCATCTCCTAAACCGGATCGAACACCTGATGGTAAATCTATTTGTGTCATATCCCCCGTCACTGCCATTCGCGACCCCTCACCAAGTCGAGTAAGAAACATTTTCATCTGCATGGCTGAAGTATTTTGGGCTTCATCTAGAATTGCATATGAGTGACTTAATGTTCGACCTCTCATAAACGCTAATGGCGCAACCTCTATTTCCCCACTTGCCATACGGCGCACCACTTGATCGCCTGGCATCATGTCATGCAAGGCGTCATAAAGAGGACGTAGATATGGATCTATTTTCTCTTGTAAATCACCAGGTAAATATCCAAGCCGTTCTCCAGCTTCAACAGCCGGACGAGATAATATTATTCGATCTACCTTGCCTTGTAATAGGTGAGTAACTGCAACTGCAACTGCTAGATAAGTTTTTCCGGTCCCAGCAGGGCCCAAACCAAAAACTAAATCAGATTCATCTAGAGCTTTTATATATGCTGCTTGATTCGTGGATCTGGGTCTAATCGTCCGTTTTTTTGTGCGTAATTGGATATAATCATCAGATATATCGTTACCCGAAGCAATTCGTACCGCAGCCTTAACCTCTCCTTCACTAATCTCAAGATCATTTTTAAGGCGTGTATAAAGGGATAGTATCACCCGGTCCGCAATTTCTCTGGAAGTTTCAGGACCCGAGATTTCTAAGCTATTCCCTCTGTAACGTAATCTTACATCCAGTAACTGCTCAATCTGTAAAAGATGTTCATCATGATCACCAAAAAGCTCTGGTAACAGAGAGTTGTCATCAAACTGAATTTTTCCCTGTTTCTGGTCAGCGGATGCAGGCGTATTCAAACGTGTTCTCCCTGTGTTTTTTCCGATCTTTGTCCAACTTCTATATCTTTAACATATTTCTTAATTGAACCCTGAAGGGTATGAGACAAAACAGAATCTATATTAACATCTTGAACACTTCCCAAATTATATTCAGGAGCATTAACGTGCACAGCCTGATTATATTGACTGCGGCCGATTAATTGAGATGCATGTCTGCCTGATTTCTCAAGCAATACTTTAAGAACCTTACCGACTTTTGAAGAATTAAATTCGGTTTGCTGCTTTTTTAGAACATCCTGCAAGACAAACAACCTTTCATCTTTCAGTTCGTCTGGAACCTGTTCAGCCATGCTACCTGCTGGGGTTCCGGGGCGAACACTATACTTGAAGCTATAAGCCTGTGAAAATTTTACCTCTTTTATTAAATCAATTGTTTCTTCAAAATCTTCATCTGATTCACCAGGAAAACCAACTATAAAATCAGAGCTCAACGCCATATCCGGCCGTGATTTTCTTAAATCAGATATTATATCAAGATAGCTCTCTACACTATGTCGTCTGTTCATTGATTGAAGAATTTTATTACTGCCGCTTTGTACAGGTAAATGCAGAAAAGGCATAAGTTTTTTCTGCTGACCATGGGCTAGTATCAGATCTTTGTTCATATCGTTTGGGTGGCTGGTTGTATAACGAACTCTTTCAATACCATCAACTTCAGATAGTCGATTTATAAGTCTCCCCAAGCTTGTTTCTTTTTCCCGCTCATCTAGACCATGGTAAGCGTTCACATTTTGACCAAGGAGGATGATCTCTTTTGCTCCATTTTCAACCAAACGTTTAGCCTCATTCAAAATCTGCTCCACCGGTCGAGAAAACTCAGCTCCCCGCGTATAAGGAACAACACAAAAGGTGCAAAACTTATCACAACCTTCTTGAACAGAAAGAAAAGCAGAGACCCCTTGAAAGCTGCTTTCATTAGGCAGATGGTCAAATTTTTGCGACGTTGGAAAATCTGTATCTAACACCCCTCGTCCATAGGTATTTTTTTTGTCACCAGCACGGGCAGCACGTGCAACCATTTCAGGAAGCCGATGATATGTTTGGGGTCCTAAAACTATATCCACGTAAGGTGCTCGCCTAAGTATTTCCTCTCCTTCTGCTTGAGCAACACAACCGGCCACAGCTATTATTGTGTTTTCCTCATCAAGAAGCCGTTTTTCCTTGATATGTCTTAGTCTACCAAGCTCTGAGTATACTTTCTCGCTCGCCTTCTCTCGAATATGACAAGTGTTGAGGATGATCATGTCAGCACTCCCCGCTTCTGAGCAAGAAGTAAAACCAATGGGCGCTAAAACATCTGCCATTCTAGCAGAATCATAGACATTCATCTGACAGCCATAGGTTTTAATAAAAAGTTTCTTAGCCACGTGCACTAAACCAAGTAAAGAATATCAAAAAACTTAGCATTTCTATCCCTAGAATTTTACCACGAAAATTTATAATAGTGTTTAAAATGACCTAAGCTTTAGAACGACCTGTGTCAAGGCGAGCATGACGACGCTTACCACCAATTTTAACTCCTGGCGCCCTTCGGCGGCCCCTTAAATCCCTCAACCTTGGCCTAGGTCGCCAATGAATCCAACCCCATTTCCCCGCTCCACCAACCTTAGGTTGTAACCGACCAGCCAACGCATCAGCATGACCACGGGCGACACAAGAATAACAGTGTATCGCCAACTGCTTACGAGAATCAAATTCGTCAATTGTAATTGGCTGGTGAAAGCTTACTGTAACAGTCAAACGCCCCATTCCTATCAGTCTTCTAGCGTGCGAAAACAAGTCCATTTCTCCATACCAAGCAAACATTGGCCGCAAATGGCGCCCAATTGGAATTCCATCTAACCTAGAATAGGTAAGCGAGACAGGTTGTAAAACTAATGACTGATTATTTAGTTTTATCTCAGCAACAGAAAATAAAGCACTCTTAAAGGGAAGTACCCTGTTACCATCGGCACTAGTCCCCTCAGGAAATAGAATAATATTATCCCGAGCTTTTAATCTTTTACCAATATTTCCTGCTTGCGCTATTGAAGTACGGACTCTTCTATCAACAAAAATTGATCTTTGTAGTCTCGCCAGCAATCCAAATACTGGCCATTTTGCAACTTCTGTTTTAGAAACAAATGAACCTGGTATTAACGCGCCATATATAGCGATATCAAGATATGATGAGTGGTTGGCAACAAATAAAGTGGGCCGCACCCTAGACCTACGTCCAAAAACTTCAAGTCTTATGCCTAAAATACGACAACATAATCTATGATACCACATTGGTAGGCGTTGAGATAAAGGTAGCCGTAACATCAGAGCTAATATCTGAACGGGAATTAAACTGAGCGTCAAAGAGAAATAAATAAACACTCTAAAAAGGACCGTAGGAAGAGAAGTTTTAAGTGTTATTTCTTTTTCCTGGCGCATTCTTTTCACAGTCATTAAGTAACCCTATTAGGCGCGTTGTTCTCACCTGCAGCTACCCTCGAATAGTGCTTAAAATACTTATCCGTAACAAGGTCTGTCTTTACAATAACGCAGACATCAGTCGTATTAAACTGTTCATCAACTACAGCTCCATCACCAATAAAGCCCCCAAGCCGAAGATAGCCTTTAATTAGAGGTGGGAGACTTGTTAGTGCTTTTTTTCGGTCGATTTCATGATTTTCTTTAAATCTCATATCCACATATAGCTCGGGAAGAGCCTTAACCCTAAGCTCTAGTGGGGCTAGATGGTTATGATATAAATAACTAAGAGGTAAACTTAGATTCTCCGGACTTATTCCTGGCAAACTGGCGCAACCAAACATCACCGAGATATTGTGGTGGAATACATAAGCAGCAATACCTCGCCAGAGAATTTGCATTGTGGGCTTATTACGACGTCTTGCATCTACACAGGAACGCCCGAGTTCAAGGGTCTCACCAGGCAAGTTTTTAAGTTTTGTAATATCGTATTCGCTAGAGGTATAAAACCTTCCAAATGATTTTGCTACTCTACCCCTAAGCAATCTATAAGTTGCGATAACCGATTCTTCACCTTCTCCTAGGGATGAGTCAGTAACTAAGAGGTGGTCACAAATCTCGTCAAATACATCAAAGTCGCGCCTTAATCTTGCCACTTCATGGGAAGGTTGGGCAGACATTTCATCATAAAACACTTTATAACGAAGAGCTTGTGCTGCATGAACATCGCAATTATTTTTTGCCAAACGCATGCTTACCGTGCCCGTCTGTAGCGCAGCAAGGGCCGCATCTAACTCTGGAGCCCCCTGCGGCTCAGAACCTATCATAATCATGGGCCATAAAGTTTACCTGTTTAAAAACTATTACTGCTAAAAAGAGCTATCATCATCAGGTGATTCATTGGAAACAGAAGGCGTAGCATATAGCTCAAGCCTATGATCGACCAATTCAAAACCAAGATCCTTAGCTATTTGTTGCTTCATTGCCTCGATCTCTTGATTATAAAACTCTACGACTTCTCCTGTTTTTATATTAATTAAGTGATCATGGTGATCCCCTGAAGCTTCCTCATATCGAGCTCTACCATCTCCAAAATCATGTTTTTCTAGTATATTTGCCTCTTCAAACAACCGTAATGTTCGATATACAGTGGCTATGGATATTCGAGGATCTAATTCGGTGGCTCGTCGATACACTAAATCCACGTCAGGATGATCAATGCTTTCTGAAAGCACCTGAGCAATAATTCGACGCTGATCGGTCATTTTAAGGCCTTTATCAGAACAAATTTGCTCAATCCGAGATAGCATAATTTTCCCCTCTGTCTAATAATAGAATTCTATCACCAATGCACAGTATTAGTCGAATTACAAAATAAAGAAAGCTTTAGGAAACTGGTGGCCTCTATAATTGACTCTTTTTTCAATAAATCTTTGCTACTTAGAAGAGCGGCCACGCTTCCCAAGACCTATTTCTTTTGCCAAAGCACTTCTCCTCCTAGCGTAATTAGGGGCAACCATAGGATAGTCAGCCGCAAGTCCCCACCTTTTACGATACTGACCAGGAGTCAAATCATATGATGTTTTTAAATGACGTTTTAACATTTTCAGTTTTTTTCCATCTTCAAGACAAACAATATAATCGGGCATTACTGATTTTTTGACAGAAACTGCTGGGGTGGGGCGCTCTTTAGGGTTTACTGATTTCCCTGTATCGGAAAGACTAGAGTGAACTTGTGAAATCAACTGAGGTAATTCAGACGCAGGTAATGAATTGTTAGACACATGAGCAGAAACAATTTCCACGGTTAATTTTAGTAGATCAGTAGGGTTGTCCTCAGCAGTCATGAAATAGACCTCTTTTTGTTAAAAACTATATAACAATATTATTTTTATTTAAATAAACAAATAAATATACCAAATAATGTTTTAATTACTGACTTTTACTTTTTCATAGTTCTAAAATTAGTGCATCAATTCTACTAGTTCCTTTTTTATAATACGCGGGTCTACGCCCTGATTGCTTAAATCCTAGACTTTCGTACAAGGCGAGTGCTGGATCGTTGCTGGTAGCCACCTCCAGTAATATTCTTTTGGAGGGTGACAAACGCTTAATCAGTTTTAACATTAAATTCTTTGCGACCCCATTTCTACGAGCGGTCGGTAAAACACAAAGAGTTAATACTTCACTCTCGTCCATAACACTACGACCTATGACAAACCCTAATAAACTACAATCATCAGCAGTAGCAGAAAAACCAATTGTCCCCTTAGCGCCGAGCAAAACCCTAAAAGATTGATCGTTCCAATACTCTTTTCCCTTTCCTCGAAAGCAAATCGCATGCAGCTCCGAAAGGGCTTTCACATAAGATGTATTACGATCGATAATCTCGACTTTATATTTTATAGCCTTACTCACGTCTTTAATGTGATTAATAATGTACTAATCGGTTTTTGGAATAGAAACATCCGGTGGCCTTAAATACATCGGTCCGGGTATTTTTTCCTTACCTAACGTCGGATTCTCCATTAACCTATCCATTCCTTCATAGGCAACAAAAATAGCATTTGTTAGACCATTCCCTGCGGCAACTTCATAAGTATTCTTACCAGACATCCCCTTAACTACTTTGTAAACAGCGTCTCCCGCAAGGATCACAGGGGTTGTTGAGACAAACAAATTATCAAACTCAGAAATAACTTTTTCTGGAGGCATACAAGCAGGTTTACTCAAAGGCTTTAACCCAGAAGTGAAGCTCTGGACATAAACGTCTGCCCTCTTTGTTTCCAGAATGGCTAAAATATGCGTTTTTCCTGTAATGTTTTGAGAAACTTCTCGAGCAACAGCCTTAAAATTACTCACTCCTATCATGGGTAGTTCTGATGCTAATGCCAACCCTCTAGCCGTTGCCAGGCCAATTCTAATACCAGTATAAGCGCCAGGGCCTATCGTAACAGCTATAGCGTCAATACTATGATACCCATAATCACCAACCACCGAAGAGATCATTGGCATTAAGACTTTCGCATGCCCTCTAGTCATTTGTTTCCATTCCTGTCTATGTATATCACCATCGATTAATAAAGCGGCAGAACACGCGTTAGAAGCGGAATCAATTGCTAGTATTGTTGGCTTATTCTTAAGAATCATAACACTAATTAAATTGCAGAATCCCTAGTTGGCAGAATCACAACTAACCCTTAACATTGGAAAGTCTCATATCAAAGTAAACTTGGAGGCTAAGTTGTGATAATAGTTGAAGTTACACCTATTTCACATGAAGTTGATATAGAATTATTATATGCCACCAAATATAATTTTACTGGTAAGCCTATCTACTCTCAAGCTCACTGCTACCTAAATGAAGAAGCCTCAAAAAAACTTTTGCTAGCAAAACAACTGGCAAAAGCCATGAAACTTAAATTGCACATCTTTGACGCTCTTCGACCTGTAGAAGCTCAGTGGAAGCTTTGGGAACACACGCCTGACCCGACATTTCTTTCTGACCCCAGAATTGGTTCACCACACAGTAGGGGAGCCGCGATAGATTTAAGCTTGTCTGATAATAACGGAAACTTATTAGATATGGGGACTGAATTTGATACTTTTAGTCACCTTTCTCATCACGGCTCAACCGAAATTAGCGTTTCAGCACAAAAGAACCGTTTTCTACTGCTTGGTTTAATGAGCACTGCTGGTTGGGATTTTTATAAAAATGAGTGGTGGCATTATCAGCTATTTAATAGTAAGGATTTTCCTCTAATTAATAATAAAGATTTGCCAAAACCGATGATATAGATAAATTCCTAACAAGGTAATTTATCTATAATTAATGATACTTTAGCCAAAAAATGTATCAATATAACATTGTATTTTTAACAGAAAACACAAAAAGCCATGAGGTTAAAAAATAGTGAAAAATAGAATAGTCTCTAACTTTATTGGCCTTGTCGCTCTATGCCTTATTATTCTATCAGTAGCTCCAATAGGAGCAAATGCCGATCGATCAGCAGTAATAATTATGTATCATCGTTTTGGCGAGAACACCCTTCCTTCAACTAATATAAGTATAAGCCAATTTGAGAAGCACCTTAAAGAACTAGAAACGGGTAACTATACTGTATTGCCAATACCAAAAATTTTATTGGCAATAAACACACAAAAATCACTCCCAAAACGTACAGTTGGCATCACCATCGATGATGCCTATCTTTCGGTTTATACTAGGGCGTGGCCTAGACTAAAAAAAGCTGGCTTTCCTTTCACTCTTTTCGTAGCAACAGAAGCAATAGATCGTAATTATAAAAATTATATGACCTGGGATCAGATACGTGAGCTAAAAAAGCATGGAGTTACTATAGGGAGCCAAACGGCTTCTCACCTACATATGCCTGCAAACAATTCAAAACGAAATCGGCAAGATATAGATTTATCAAATAAACGATTTTACGAAGAATTAGAAATTAGACCAACTCTATTTGCCTATCCATTCGGTGAAGCCAGTAACCGAATTAAAAAAATAGTCGAAAATTCAGGTTTCACTCATGCGTTTGGTCAACACTCAGGAGCCGTTAACTTTTCATCCGACCGCTATTATATGCCTCGTTTTGCGCTCAATGAGAGTTTTGGCGGCATAAAAAGGTTTAAGTTAATAGCCAACGCAATTGGGATTCCTTATCAAGACTTATCTCCATCAAACCCCTCCCTGACACAAAATCCCCCCTTATTTGGATTTACCTTAGAGAATAAAGCCGGCTCTATGAAAGGCCTCACATGCTATTCAGGTGGCCACGGTAAGCTTTCGATGCAACGATTGGGCCCAAGAGTGGAGGTTAGATTTAATAGCGAATTCAATCCTGGAAGAGCAAGAATAAATTGTACCGCGCCTGGACCAGAGAATCGATGGCATTGGCTTGGAATGCTCTACTACGTACCAAAGAATTAAAGACGTAATGCTGTCAGTTGAACTTAGCTCTCGGAAAGCTTTTGATATCGTCTGCTAGGCGGTCTTTCCAGGTAAGCGTTTTCTAGCTCTTCTAAATTATCAATACGCAATATTTTTTGGATAGCCAAAACATAACTTTCTCTTCTTTCAGAATATCTTTTCAATGCTTCAACTAATTTATACGGGTTAAGAGGACTACCACTTAATCTCATTTCTCCCCTTAGTTTACGAAACTCTGTATATGCCCAATGAGCGTTTAAATTTTGCGCATAACTACGAACGCTATCCAAAAGTGAAGGAAATGCAAGAACCTCATAACGACCTTTATTATCCCTTTTTTGAGGAATAATTCCCAAGCCTTTATTCCATGTTTTCTGACCAAATAAAGCATTTCCGTTCAAAGCGAAACGAGAGCGACCCCACCCAGATTCTTCTGCAGACTGAGCAAGAGCAAGAGATGGAGAGATAGTATCTACCCTAAGAATTAGTTCATTCAGATCATTAGGACTCGTCCCAAATCGATCGGCAAGTTTTTCAAGCCACCTTTGTTCTCTTTTTGCTAGACTTTTCCCAGACAATACTTTTTTTCTTAAATATAGAAGCTGCTGTCTTTCGGCCAATATTTCTTCGTTTACCTTAAGAATTAGAGGTAATACCATTTGGAAAAAAGTTTTTTTTAAGTCAGCTGCCTTTGAAAGGCTTTTTAAATCATTTGGTAGCCTATTAGCAAAAAAACGAGGTACCATCTGTTTGCCCTGACGAACTGTAGCCAAGTCAAAAGAAACCGTCCTAAATTGATCATGCAGTTCTTTAACACCAAATATTGTAGAGACAGAACTTATGTTATGAAATTTGGCTGCGCCAGATATCAGACTATCACTCTGGCTAAAAGTAGAAGCGCCTAGTTTATAATCCACGATTTTTGTCACATTAATTGCAACTTCAGAACCCTGTCGATTCTCAGAAGAAAATGCTGTTGAATCCGAGTAAAGCACGGAAGTGCAAAAGAGCATGAGCGCCCAAAGGGCGCTTTGATAAATTCTGATATTTTTCATAATAAAATCTTACTAAACCTAACCAAATTATAAAAAACGCCAACATAAGTTCATATTAAAAATATAATCTGTGTTAGTTATTTTAAGCATCTAACAAACTTAAGACGCTTTTTATTCCTCCCAAATTGAATTCTCTATGGTACAGCCTGCACTTCTTGAACCTCAGGAACATAATGTTTTAAAAGATTCTCAATACCCATCTTTAATGTAACTGTCGAGCTTGGACAGCCAGAACAAGCCCCCTGCATGTGCAAATAAACAACCCCAGACTCAAAACCATGGAAAACTATATCGCCTCCGTCCATAGCTACGGCTGGCCTAACCCGTGTGTCAAGTAGTTCAACAATTTGAGATATAATTTCTTCATTTTCTCCATCACCACTAGCATGAACATCTGACAATGATTCATTTATTACTGGTGACCCTGAGGTAAAATGGTCCATTATGGCACCTAAGACTGCTGGTTTAAGCACCTGCCAATCAACATCGGCTGACTTAGTAACAGTAACAAAATCAGCACCTAAAAACACTCCCGACACCTCTGAAATTTCAAAAACCTTCGTAGCCAAAGGGGACCTTTCTGCTGATTCACGATTGGGAAAATCAGCAGTTCCTGAGCCAATTACCTCGCAGCCAGGCAAAAATTTCATTGTGGCAGGATTCGGAGTTTCTTCAGTTTGTATAAACACAGTTCTATTTCTTTCTTAGCCAGTGGAAATCTAATTATAAACTAAGTACCGAAATGGGCAAGACTATGACAGCCTTTAAAGGTTATTTGCCTAAAAACCCAATAATTTGATGGACTTCTTTTAGAATGGGTTGCGCAATATTGTTGGCTCGGATAGCCCCCTCTTGCAAAATATTATCGACGTAACCTGGGTCAGCCATCAATCTCTGCATCTCTTCACCAATTGGGGCCAGTTTTGCAATAGATAGGTCTGCTAACTCATCCTTAAAAGAACTGAACTGCATTCCCTGAAACTGTTTCAGTGTTTCCTCGAGGCTTTGCCTAGAAAGGGCAGAATAAATAGACAACAAATTGAATGCCTCTGGTCGCTTATTCTGATCTTCTGTTTTCAAATCACCTTCAATTAATACTTCTGGACCAGGTAAAACATCGGGATCAGTGCGCGCCTTGCGTATTTTTTGAACAATTTCATCAGTACCATCAGTTAGATTAATTCTTGAATTATCCGACGGATCTGATTTGGACATTTTTGCTTTACCATCTCTTAAGCTCATGACACGAGTAGCCTCTCCCAATATAAGGGGTTCGACAACAGGAAAAAATTCAACGCTAAAGTCATTGTTAAACTTCGTTGCTATATCTCTTGTAAGCTCTAAGTGCTGTTTCTGATCTTCTCCAACAGGGACATGGCTGGCTTTATAGGCCAGTATGTCTGCCGCCATCAGATTAGGGTACACATATAGACCTACTGAAGCATTCTCCCTATTTTTTCCAGCTTTATCCTTGAATTGCGTCATCCTGTTCAACCAACCAATACGTGAGACGCAACTAAGTATCCAAGAAAGTTCCGCATGGGCAGGGACCTGACTTTGATTGAACATAATACTATTTTTGGGATCGATACCTGATGCCAGAAAAGACGCTGCAACTTCCCGAGTATTTGCAGCTAATTTAACTGGATCTTGCCAAACTGTTATCGCGTGTAAATCTACGACACAATACAGACATTCATACTCTTCCTGTAAATCAACAAAATTGCGAATGGCGCCTAGGTAGTTGCCCAAATGAAGATCACCTGTAGGCTGGACTCCTGAAAAAACTCGACGCATAGTAAATTTCCCCTAGAGTTTCAAAACCCTAAACCTGCCAATAAAATCTCTTTATCGCTTCGAACGAGCTCTACGTCAAGAAAAGCTCAATCGCGGCGGAGATAATCTTTCAAATCTTTCCATGTCATTATACCGGTAAAAATCACTAAACAAAAAAACAAAATTAATCCAATAATTATTAAAAAAATTAATGTTACAATCCCCAGAAATGAATTCGAGACAAGAGAAGAAGAAAAATATTCTGAAAGACCCCACAAGATTGATGCTGTGACCCCAGAAACTAGAACAATCTTAACTAATTTAAGACAAAGGAGCCTTTCAAAAAACAGTAAATCCCGTCTAATTAATATTAGTATGAGGATCAGAGCGTTAATCCAAGCTGAAACTGCTGTAGCTAAAGCTATACCCACATGAGCAATATACGGCATCAGAAGTAATGCAAATACAACGTTTATAATTAAAGCTACTACAGCTACTTTTACTGGGGTTACCGTGTCTTCTCTTGCAAAGAATGCAGGCGAAATTGCCTTTATCAGCACATAAGCAGGAAGACCAAGTGTGAATGCCTTCAAAGCCATAGCAGTGGCCTCAGTGGCCCCTGGACCAAACTCACCTCTCTGGAATAACACTGTGATAATTGGTGTCGATAACACTAGTAATGCAGCAGTTGCTGGAACCGTTAACAGCATTGATAATTCTATAGCACTGCTTTGACTTTTTCTTGCGCCCTCTTTGTCGCCGGCTTTAAGCTGACGAGACAACAAAGGTAATAGAGCCACCCCCACAGCCGCTCCTACCACGCCAAGAGGTAATTGGTTTATCCTATCTGCAAAATATAAGAAAGACACCGAACCCTCTGGTAACTCTGTGGCCAATCTAATACCAATTAGTACATTAATCTGGTATACGCCTGCCCCAATAACACCTGGGCCAATAAGCAAAAAAAACCGCTTTACTTTTTGGTCTAATAAAAGTTTCGGAACTCCGGGAAATAAACCCGTTCGAAAGCAAATAATTGATAACCATATTAATTGGCCAAGCCCTGCCAACAAGACTCCAGTGCTCAGAGCTATCCCAGGATCTGGGAACCACCCATACATTATTCCGAAGAGAGCTCCTATTAATAATAAGTTCAGCGCTATTGGGGCAGAGGCTGTAGCCATAAATCGCTCTAAGGTGTTCAAAATACCACCCAGTAAAGCTGATATAGAAATAAACATTAGGTAAGGAAAAGTGAGCCGAGCACAATCAACAGCAAGCCAAAATTTCGTAGGGTTTTCAGCAAATCCGCCTGCTATAAGGGTTATAACGCTGGGCATAAAGATTTCAATTAAGGCTGTAAGAAAAACAAGAAAAACCAAGAGAACGCCAAGCACTTTCTCAGCAAATTCTTTTGCAGCGCTTCTCCCATTATTTGTAAGCTCGCCAGCAAATAAAGGAACAAACGCAGCATTAAATGCACCTTCAGCAAATAATCTACGAAAAACGTTAGGTAACTGCAGAGCAACAAAAAAAACGTCTGAAACCATGCTTGCGCCCAAAAGACGGGCAATTAATACATCCCTTAGAAAACCCAAAACACGGCTTCCCATAGTCCACCCACCGATGGTGGCAATGGATCTATATAGGGCCATGTGCAACCATTAAGTTTATTAAAGAAGATAGTGACAAATAAACAAGGTTTTTAATTTTAATATTAATAAGATTAAGCAGCATGAGAACTATTTCCTGTTTGCTGGTCAGTCTGACCAATCGCCTCTAAAAGAACTTCATGTATTTTTTCGAGCCGCTCTTCATGCGTAACCTTCATCCCAAACCCATCTTTAACGTAAAAAACATCAACAGCTCTTTCTCCATATGTTGATATTTTTGAAGATGAGATTTGAAGAGAGAGTGAAAATAAAGCCCGAGTTACAGAAAACAAAAAACCAGGCCGATCACGTCCATTAATTTCAATAACTGTGTGTGTTGCGCTGGCAAGATTATCTATGATTACTCTTGGAGCAACTTTAAATACACTTGTTCTTGAAGATATATAATTTCTCTGCGTATTAGGTTCTTCACCACCCATTTCACCTGCTAATGACCGTTGAATTTGTTTTCGTAGTTTTTTTATAGAATCCGTCTTATCAAATGCACGACCGTTCGAATCCTGTAACCAAAAAACATCTAGTGCCATACCTTCAGGAGTGGTAAATATTTTTGCGTCAACCACATTAGCACTAACCGCAGAAAAAGCTGCCGCCAGTCGAGAAAACAAACCTGGATGATCCTGAACATAAACTGTAACTTCTGTTACATCTAACTCTTTTAGTACTCGTGTTTGTATCGATAAGGGGAGCTCCTTTTCTTGCGCATCACGCATTAAATTAGCGTGCCTTACAAGAGATTCCACATCAAAAGTTAACCAATAACCTGGATAGCCCCTGCCAAGTTGCATCTCAATTTCAGAGATAGGCCATTCTTTTAGGCGATCCCGTAGCATATCTTTTGCTGTTTCAACTCGTGTTTTGTGAGCATAGGTGAGCTGCCCCCCAGATAATACATCTTCTGTATACTTATAAAGCTCTCTAAGTAGCTCAGCCTTCCAATTGTTCCATACATTTGGACCAGTTGCCCGCATGTCTACAACCGTAAGACATAGCAGTAACTTCAAACGTTCCAAGGATTGGACTAATTCAGCAAAATCACTAATAGTTTTTCCATCTGATAGATCGCGCTTCTGTGCAACGTTACTAAAAGCCAGATGATACCTAACTAACCATTCCACAGTTTCCGTTTCTTCTTCATCAAGCCCTAAACTTGGGCAAACATTTCTAGCCACCTCAGCCCCTAGCTCTGAGTGATTACCTCCCCTACCTTTTGCTATATCATGAAATAGAACGCCAACGTAAAGCGCTCGGCGTGAACTAATCGTTTTAATTAAATCAGTAGCAAGAGGGTGCTCAAGCCTTCTCTCGCCTCTTTCTATTGAGGCTAATAAACCAATCGCCTGAATGGTATGTTCATCCACTGTGTAAACATGATACATATCATGCTGTGTTTGGCCTACTACTCTTCCAAAATCAGGCAAGAATCGTCCTAGAACTCCCGATTCATTCATACGAGTTAATGCTATTTCTGGTTTATTAGCTGATGTTAATATCTCGATAAACATTCTGTTTGCTTCGGAGTTTTCCCGTACTTCGTTTTTTATTTTTCGTAGATTCTGTGTAACAAGTCTCAGGGCATAAGGATGAATATCCAGCCCTTCTTTATGACCAACATAAAACAGACGGATCATAGCTACAGGATCATTGAAAAATAAATTTTTATCGAGTGTTGTAAGTCGATCGCTATCGAGGCTAAAGCCCATCAATTCACGAGATCTTCCTATACGGGGTAACTTAATTAGTGGCTTTCTCATGTTTTCTGCCTCTATTGAAGCACAAAAAATACGAGTTAGGTCACCAACATCCTTAGCAACTAAATAGTAATGTTTCATAAATCTTTCAACACCACTACTGCCTGCCCGGGCGTTATAGTTCATACTTTCAGCCAGAGGCGACTGAAGATCAAAAGTTAAACGTTCTTCAGCTCGACCTGTTAAATAATGAAGATGAAAACGGACAGTCCATAAAAAATTTTTATCCTTAGCAAAATTACGAGCCTCATCTTTAGACAAAACACCATTATCCATTAAATCTTCAACGCTATCAGCCTGATGGGTATATTTTGCAATCCAAAAAAGCGTCTGTAAATCTCGTAGTCCACCTTTACCGTCTTTTACATTTGGCTCTACCAGGTATCTGCTATCACCTAGCTTTTTATGTCTAGCATCACGCTCGGCTAATTTACCATCCACAAAATCAAGGGCCGTCCCCGATACAACCTGTTCTTGAAACGATTTACGGAAATCAAGAAATAAGCCTTGATCGCCCCATAGAAAACGACTTTCCAAAAGAGCCGTCTTGACTGTTAAATCTCTTTTGGCGATACGTATGCAATCAGAAGTAGATCGAGTTGAATGCCCTACTTTTATACCCAAATCCCAAAGCATATACAGAATATATTCTACAACTTGTTCACCACGAGGCGTTTGTTTATAGGGAAATAAAAACAATAGATCGATATCAGAGTAGGGTGCTAGCTCGTTACGCCCATAACCCCCAACCGCGGCAATAGACAGCCTGTCTGCTATAGTTGGATTTGGAGAAGGATAGACATCTGCAGCAACATCATGAATAACCCGCACTAACTGATCAAATAAAAAAGACAAACTTTCTGAAGCGCTTATCCCGGTTGACTTTCCCGACTCAAATCGAAGACGCACTTCGGCTCGTCCTTTTTCCAACGCACATTGTAATCTAGTAAAAATCTTTTTTCGCCTAATTATTTCATCGGAATGATTTAAGCGAAGATTTTTGATATCCTCTAAAATCAATCGGCGATCTATTATTTGGCGTTGTTCCAACATCTCAATCATTCGTAGTCTTTATTTTAAAACACAAAAATCATTAAATTTATTCGAACAGGTTCTAATGAAATTTTTTATTCTGCCACTCTTTCAGTTGGAGAAACTTCACTCGATATGAACGGAATACTATCTTTTGAAGTGGATAATAAAACCTTTTCCTGTTCAAGTAGCTCGCTTATCTGTTCTCTTCTTCTATAAACCAACAGGTAGGCGAATAAGCCTATAGCGGCACCGATCCCTACTGGCCATGACAAGCCAGCAAAATCTGCTACCCATCCCATAAACAAAGCCCCCAAGGCTGGTCCTGCTCTAAATATCATACCAAACAAACTCAACACTCTGCCACGTAATTCGTCAGATACATTCAGCTGTATCAGCTGTTGAGTCGCTATGCCACTACTTGTCATACTAAAACCCAAAAGTGAAAGACACAATAAAGCTAGAGGGAGCCATCCCGTCAAAGAAAACAAAAGAGCAGAAGCGCCCCCCAAAAGCCCTGACCGTAGAGCAACGCCCGTGATACCCCCCCGATTGCCTCGGCGAAGCATCCAAATCGCACCGCACATAGCGCCAAGCCCAACCGATGAGACCATCAAAGAATACCCACCTACATCAAGACCAAAAACAAGGTCTGCAAAGCCTGGCATAAGCTCTGTTAAGGGTCTAATCCCTGTGCCCATTATAAGCAATATAAATAACATCGGAGCAATGCCGGAATGATTCAAGCTATAGCGCATTCCATCAACCATTTCTGAATAAATACTTGATCTCTTCTTTTTAATCGATTTTGTTTTCGGGACATCAATGGCCATAAAGGCCCAAACCATTACACCTGCTGCAAATATATTGAAAATAAAGGCCAAACTAGGGCCGCCCAGAGTTAATAGACCAGAGGCAACGGCCGGTCCCACAAACTGTGCCGTGTTAAATGTACTAGAGTTTAGTGCAATTGCTATCGGAATTTCATCTCTTGGCACAAGGGTGGGCATTAAAGAAAGCCTAACAGGCTGCCAAAAGGCAAATGTAATTCCGCGCATCAACGCTAGAAAAAATAATAGCCAAATCGTTATCAGATCTGACATGGTCAATAGAGCAAGAAATACGGAAATAACACACAATGCAGCTTGCGTTGCTATACTTAAACTTCTTCGATCGAGCCGATCTGCAAGAACACCACCTATAGGTCCAAGTAACAATACGGGTAAAGAATCAGCTGCTGCTATTGCTCCTAGCCAAAAAGCGGATTCGGTTAACTCCCACGCCAGCCATCCCATAGCAACACGAACCACCCATACACCAATTACATTTGGTATATGCCCTATTAGATAAACCTTAAAGTTCTTATGACTCACAACCTGTTCAACTTCGCTAAATCCAGCAAATATGATTAAACGCTTTACCAGGCTAGTCATCTAGTATGGCCTTAAGTCGATATAAAATATCTAATGCGGAACGTGGTGTAGTTTCTTCGACCTCTATTTCATCCAACAGACTTCTTAACTGCCTCTCAATTCCTATATCTTTAGAGTTATCGTCCCCACTGTGTGAAGCAGAAAATAAAGGTAAATCGCCTCTCATATTGTCAAAAAGATTCTCTTGATCGGCACTTTCCAACAAGCCTAATACCTCTTCCGCTCTTGTCAGTACTTTTGATGGCAAACCAGCCAATCGACCGACATGAATACCATATGAACGATCAGACGCCCCAGGTATAACCTCATGCATAAAGACTAGATCATCTCTCCATTCTTTAGTTCGCATAGTTCTACAAGAGAGTTGACTTAAGTTAGTTGATAGATTGGTGAGTTCATGAAAGTGAGTTGCAAATAAAGTGCGACACTGATTAATATCATGCAAATGTTCTATAGAGGCCCAGGCTATTGATAGACCATCAAATGTTGCTGTCCCTCTGCCAATTTCATCCAATATAACAAGGCTCTTCCTACTAGCCCTGTTTAAAATAGCCGCCGTCTCTACCATTTCGACCATGAAAGTCGAACGACCTCTAGCTAAATCATCAGCAGCTCCTACACGACTGAAAAGACGATCAACAACTCCAATCCTTGCTTCGACAGCTGGAACAAAAGAACCTATTTGTGCTAATAATGCTATTAAAGCATTTTGCCTTAAAAAGGTGCTTTTACCGGCCATATTAGGTCCCGTAAGAAGCCAGAGACGGCCACTGTCTTCATCACCGGAGAGGTTACAATCATTAGGAATAAAGTCTGTATACCCCTGTTCTAAAGCGCTCTCAACAACCGGATGACGGCCTTGAACGATAAAAAATTCTTCACTGTTATCAACTTTAGGCCGGTTATAGTTATTTTCTACGGCTAATTCTGCGAGAGCTAAGGATAAATCTATAGATGCTATAGCTCTTGAGGCATTATCAATATTTTTCGCGGATGACATTATATCTTTAACCAGATTACTAAATATTTCGAGTTCAATGCCCAGAGCTCGTTCAGCCGCTAATGTAATTTTTTCTTCTAATTCCGATAGTTCTATTGTCGAAAACCTTATAGCTGTAGTCATTGTTTGACGGTGGATCAAACCGTGATGGTAAGTAACTCCTTCCTTACCTTTCGCTATCAATCTTTCGGCTTGAACAGTAGGTATTTCAACAAAATATCCCAAAATATTATTATGTTTTATTTTTAAAGAAACACCTGTTTCCTCGCTATACTTTTTTTGCAATTCTGCAATTGTTCGTCGACTGTCATCTCTTAAACTGGTCTGTCCATCTAATTCGTCCGAGTACCCTGAAGCAATAAAACCGCCATCTCTAGCCAAAACAGGCAAGGAGTCTGAAAGGGCCCGATCAAGACTCCCACAAAGAATGTCAAAATTAACTAGGGCGTTAGTTAGATCTGATAGTTCTGAGTTACCGGAGCCAAATTCCTTTGCTGCTGATAGCTCTTTAGCTATTGATCCTGAGCCTTTAAGTCCTTGTCGAATCGTTGCAAGATCTCTGGGCCCCCCGCGGCCTAAGCTTAGCCTAGATAAAGAGCGACCCATATCGGGACACTCTTTAAGAATTTGTTGAATGTTTTTTCTTAAATCTGAAGCCTCTATGAAAAAAGAAACTGAATCCAGACGAGAATTTATCTCTCGGACATCAGTAACCGGAGATGACAATCGCTCAGAGAGAAGCCTAGCACCCACACTAGTTAAGGTTCGATCAATCGTTGCCAGCAGAGAACCTGATTTATTTCCTTCAATAGTCTTTGTAAGCTCAAGGTTCCGCCTAGTCGCAGGATCAATCTCCATTACTGCTCCTGCAGACCCGGGAGGAGGGAGGACACTAGGAAATGCCAGGCGTGGCAGCTGCCCAATCTGGGTTAATGATAAATAATCAAATAAAGCTCCCGCTGATGCTATTGCCGCCTTACCAGGATCGCCAAACGCTTCTAGTGTAACAACGTTATAAAAGCCTGCTAATCTCTTTTCCCCATTTGAAAAATCAAAACGTTCATCTGGCAGTTTTGTAATAATGGCTTTCCATTCTTCCCAAACTTCGCCCAAGTTTAGATCGCTGTGCAAACTATCGGATAAAATAACCTCACTAGGATCTAAGCGAGCCAAGCCAGACGGGAGTTGCAAAGCTGCCTGATTCATATCTCCAAGAGACTGCAGCCATACTTCACCAGTAGAAATGTCTAACCACGCCAAACCTATTTCGGCACCGTGCATTGACACTGCTGCCAGATAATTATGTGTCTTAGCATCAAGTAGTACGTCTTCCGTTAATGTCCCTGGTGTAACGACTCGAACAACTTCTCGACGCACTAAAGATTTAGCCCCACGCTTCCTAGCTTCTTCAGGTTGTTCAACTTGCTCCACAACTGCAACCCGGTAGCCCGCCGTTATTAATTTTGGAAGATACTGCTCAGCAGAATGGAATGGTACTCCCGCCATTGGTATTGGCTGTCCATCCTGATGCCCTCTTTTTGTTAGTGCGATATCTAAATTTTCTGAAGCTATTACCGCGTCATCGAAAAATAACTCATAAAAATCACCCATTCGAAAGAAAAGTAAACAATCAGGATAAGCCTCCTTTGCCTCATACCATTGGGCAATCATAGGAGTTATACCTTTCTGCTGTCTTTTGCTCACTTTTGTCGAGGACATTTTAAATCTGATTTACACCTATTTAACGTAGTAAAAACAACATCTGATTATATGTTAACTATAATAAACTAGCAGTGCCTACAAACCGAAAAAGAACGGTGGGAGATTAAAGGCCACTAGAATACGCAAAAATTATATCTATAGTAAGGTCAGTTAAGTTTGTTTTCCGACGACGTAGAAAGCAAGATGCAAAAAAAAATAACCAAACACATTATAACAGGAACACTCTTGTTGGCGGCACCGTCATTAATTGTACTTCTTCTCCTTGTTATATTTAATAAATTATATCTTGGCACGGCTCTGTTAGCCTGGGGTTGCGTTCTCTTCATCGGGACAGTTTTTGGATGGCGTGTATTCTATCGTTTAAAAAGAATAGAAGACCATCTTCAAAAAATGTCTGAAGGACAACAAGAAACTCCTGAAGGCAAATTAATTGATCCAGGCGGAGGAGCAATTGGCGATGTAGCGGCCGCAGTTCAAAGACTTGAGAACAGCTGGCGCCTCGAGAGAAAAACGCTCTCGGACAGCTTAACCGCTGCTTCAATTTTATTGGATGCTATTCCCGACCCATTGATTACACTGGACAAACAATCTCGGATTGTGTTTGCAAATTCTGCTGCAAGAAATTTACTAGCAGAAAGTAGATCGGAAACTGATGTGAAAGGTCGCGATTTATCATCTGTTTTAAGACAACCGTCTGTGCTTGCGGCAGTTGAAGAAGTTCTTAATCAAAGTGAAGCTATTGCAATCGAATTTTCTTTAGCCGACCGAGTAGAACAAACTTTTGAAGCTCGTATAGAATCTATAACTAGAACGAAGTTTTCTGAAGACGACGCCGCAATAATTCTTTTACTACGCGACATTACGGCCCAAAAAAATAGTGAACAATCTAGGGCTGATTTCGTAGCTAATGTAAGCCATGAATTACGCACACCGCTTACTTCACTAATAGGGTTTATTGAGACCTTAAGAGAATCGGCAAAAGATGATCCAGATGCAAGAATTAGATTTCTCGACCTTATGGCTAATCAATCTGATAGAATGGCCAGATTGGTCCAGGACTTACTATCGCTTTCTAAAATAGAGATGAACGAACATAACCTTCCTGATCAAACCGTTAATTTAGTTGGTGTTGTTGACTCAATTTTATCTGCTTTGGCTCCACAGGCTCACAAACGCAATATATCTTTTGAAGTAAAATTAACAAATATTGATAAACCAATATCAGGAGATGTTGATGAAATCACCCAACTCTTTCAAAATTTGATTGAAAATTCGATTAAATACTCCCGTGAAAAGTCAGTAATCTCAATTTTAGCAATAAACAACCCGGAAGATGACAGTGTTTCAATAAAAATTTCCGATGAAGGGGAAGGCATAGCCAGAGAGCACCTAGCAAGATTAACTGAGAGGTTTTACCGTATAGACACTGCAAGATCTCGCGAACTAGGAGGGACAGGTCTCGGGCTAGCCATAGTAAAACATATTGTAAATCGTCATCGAGGGAAGCTAGAAATTCGTAGTCAGGAAGGAAAAGGAAGCGAATTTACAGTTACTCTTAATTACGCACTTTCGCCGGACTTATCTAAAACTCTTTAGATGAATTAATGTCACATCTCTAAAACTCTTTAGATGAATTAATGTCACATCGTTAATGAAAAAAGAAAATAAAATCAGTAATTGAGATTGATTCTCATTATCATTCGCAGTAATATAACAATATAGTGATCGACTTACCACCCACAAAAGTTGGTCACTGTTTTGTCAGATGTGGGATGTTTCCCTTCGGCCGTCTGAATAATAACTAGCTAGTTTTAACTTTTTTGGAGAAAAACTCATGTTACAAAAGACACTACTTGGGACTACGTTCCTTGCAGGTGCAATTGCATTTTCAGGTGTTGCTGAAGCGGGATCTGTCGGTACCGGTTCAAATATGTTTGTTAAAATGGGAGGAACGTTTCGTTTTCATGGAGCTTCTTACAGTCAGGATATTCGTCCTGGTTTCACTCGTGGCTACGCATTTCATGTTGATGAAGCCGAAATCAAGATCAGTGCATCAAACAAAGCAGATAATGGCATTAAATATGGTGTTGTTGTTGAATTAAACGTAAACACCACAGACACGAAAAGTGCCGACGAAGTTTATGCCTACTTAAAAGGGGACTTTGGTCAGATTAAAATGGGTGATGAAGACGATGTAACCGATAAAATGTCTATTGGCGGTCATAAAGTGCTTGTAGGTCGTGCCGGCTATGACGGTGATGTTGGAGATTACTTCAATTTTGGTTCTGATGCTATCGGAGGACCAGGGGTAGATGAAACAAGTGATGCAACTAAAATATCTTACTTTTCACCAAGAATGAATGGCTTCCAATTCGGCGTATCATTTACCCCCGATGATGGTGCTAATGGTGCCAGCTTCGGAGAAAAAGATAATGATGGTGATTATGAAAATGTTTGGGGTACTGGTATTAATTATTCCGGAAAGTTTAGTGGTGTGAAGGTTAAGCTTGCCGCCACTTATGAGTACGGTGATAGTGAGGACAGTAGTGGCAATGAAACCGAGGGTGATTTAGAGACAGTCAGCTTTGGTGGTTCTGTTTCAGGAAACGGTTTTGGTTTAGCAGCAGGCTTTGCAGATTTTGGTGAGAAAGGTTTGAGTAGCTCCAAAATTGCTTTGGGAGAGACAAAAGGTTCTTACTGGTCAGTAGGCGTTTCTTATGGGGTAGGACCTTGGGGCGTCAGCGCTGGGTATTTTGCAAGTGAAAAACAACAACCAACCGGAAGTGGATCTGACACCACGGTGGATATCATATCACTTGACGGTGAATATAAAGTATTTGATGGATATAAAATTGGTGCCAGCTTAAATTTTGTTGAAGCAAAAAACATTAATGGCACAGCTACTGCTGTTAATAATGAAGGAACGGTTTTCATTCTGAGCAACATGTTTAAGTTTTAATCCTAAATAAATAACAACAAAAACGGCACCCAAGTGGTGCCGTTTTTTCATTTCTTTAGGCCAATATCTTTTTCGCCGTTGTAATAAATTTGTCATAAATCTGTCATACAAGGTTGGCTAGCCTTTCATAGGGTTCGCGTAAATGCAGAGTGACTTAATACAGTCACTTCTAAGAAAGAAAATTAACACCGAGAAACAGGGGACCTAACGTGTACCTTAAAATACTTTCTTTGACAGCTGTGATAACGGTCATGGTTCTAGGCGTCGCAGAAGCACGTGATCAAATTCGTATCGTCGGCTCGTCGACAGTCTTCCCTTTTTCTACAACTGTTGCAGAACAATTTGGAAAAACAACTAAATTCAAAACTCCAATTGTTGAAAGTACCGGCTCTGGTGGTGGCATGAAGCTATTCTGCGCCGGTGTTGGACAAGACCATCCTGATATTACCAACTCATCAAGACGAATTAAAAAATCTGAATTTAAAAAATGCACAAAAGCGGGAATTGGTATTACTGAGGTCAAAATTGGCTTTGATGGAATTGTACTAGGCAATTCAAAAAAAGGCCCTAATCTAAAACTTACCCGAAAACAGGTTTTCCAAGCTCTTGCAGCAAAAGTTCCAGTTGACGGCAAAATAGTTGAAAACCCTTATAAAAAGTGGAACGAAATAAACGCAAACCTTCCTAATACGAAAATTGAGGTTCTCGGCCCCCCACCCACCAGTGGAACTCGCGATGCATTTGTTGAAATTGCTATGGAAGGTGGAGCTAAAATGTTTCCTTCATTGAAGGCTCTACGTAAATCAAACAAAAAACAGTTTAAAAGTGTTGCACACGCAATTCGAGAAGATGGGGCTTTCATTGAAGCTGGTGAGAACGACAATTTGATTGTTCAAAAACTAGAATCTAATCCAGCAGCTGTTGGAATTTTTGGTTTTAGCTTCTTAGATCAAAATGCTGACAAAATGAAAGGAGCCTATATAAACGGAGTTGCTCCTGAGTTTGAGAATATAGCAGGTGGCAAATACCCTGTTTCACGTTCATTATTTTTCTATGTTAAGCAACAACATGTTGGCGTAATTCCTGGTATTAAGGAATTTGTTAAAGAGTTCACGAGCGAAAACGCTTGGGGAACAGAAGGTTATTTAGTTGATAAAGGATTAATACCTTTACCTAAAAAAGCCCGTCAAGAAATGATGGTCGGCGCAAGAGGAATGAAAACCCTTGTTATGAAATAGTTATATTTTTTGGTTGCGTATAGGTGCTTATCATATTCGCGCGCAACTAATTTAGAATCGCGAGTATATTTTTAAATAAAACCGAACGGGCATAACACTAATCAATGAACACTTTTATTCTTATAACTGTTTTGCTTTTATTTATGGTTTTCTCCTACCAGATAGGTAAAAAACGCGTCTTAAAGACTGCTAGCTCTGAAAACATAAAACTTCATTCACTCCCCGGTTATTACGGAGTTTACATAGCTGTTCTTTGTGGACTTCCAGCTTTGTTTCTTACTGGTGTCTGGTTATCTTTAGAAAATCAAATACTAGAATTAATACTTTTAAGCGAACTCCCAAATAAAATAAGCAGTTTATCTGCTGGAGAAATAGATTTACTAGTCAATGACATCAGAAATGTAGCTTCAAATAACATTTCAAGCCGTGAGCCAAGTGAATCAGTTCTTTCCGCCGCTCTCCGTTATAATCAACTGAAAAGTATTAGTTTATTTTCACTCGCCGTATCATGCTTGGTAGTCTGCATTTTGGGATTATCAATAGGTTTAAAAAAGTTAGATCCAACGCTCCGCGCAAGACCAATAGTTGAAGGAGTTGCTAGATGGACTCTTTTAATAGCCTCAATAATTGCCGTATTAACAACTATTGGAATAGTTTTATCATTAATATTTGAGTCCATTAGATTCTTCGAAGTTGTATCACCCCTAGAGTTTCTATTTGGACTAAACTGGAGTCCCCAAACCGCACTACGCGAAGACCAAATCGGGGCATCAGGTGCTTTTGGTGCAGTTCCAATATTTGCAGGAACATTACTAATTACCCTTATAGCTATGCTAGTTTCAGTTCCGGTAGGCCTTTTATCAGCTATCTATATGGCTGAGTATGCTTCAAGTCAGGTGAGGGGAATTGTCAAGCCTGTTTTGGAGATACTAGCTGGAATTCCAACAGTAGTTTATGGTTTCTTTGCAGCTTTAACTATTGGCCCATCTCTACGAGGGTTCGGGGATTCATTGGGTCTAGGAGTAGCATCAGAAAGCGCTCTAGTTGCTGGGTTGGTTATGGGCGTGATGATTATCCCCTTTGTTTCGTCTTTATCCGACGATGTTATTAACGCTGTCCCTCAATCACTAAGAGACGGAGCTTATGCTCTAGGAGCAACTGAATCAGAAACTGTTCGACAAGTTGTGCTTCCTGCCGCTCTACATGGCATCGTTGGGGCAATACTACTGGCGGTCAGCAGAGCTATTGGAGAAACTATGATTGTTGTTATGGCCGCAGGTCTTGCTGCTAACCTTACAGCAAACCCCTTCGAAGCCGTAACAACTGTAACAGTTCAGATTGTTACTTTACTCGTTGGTGATCAGGAGTTTGATAGTGCAAAAACCCTCGCCGCATTCGCGCTCGGCTTAGTTCTTTTTCTTGTAACTCTTGTACTTAACGTCATCGCATTAGTAGTAGTTCGCCGATACAGAGAAGAATATGAGTAATAATTTTAATGAATCAATATCAGAGCTGAAGCCAGATCTATCTGAGGCTCGCCTTCGTAAGCGCTACCGAGCTGAAACGAGATTTCGCATCTACGGCATAGCGGCCATTCTTTTCGCCATCGGAATTCTGGCTCTCCTTCTGGGAAGTATTATTACAACTGGTTTTAGTGCCTTCACGCAGACTGAAATAGCCCTAGACATACATTACGAATCAACTTTGTTTGATCCCGATGGAACAGGCAAGTTTGTTCCTCTATCAAGTGGAAACTATCGGAAGGTCGTTAGGAAAAGTTTAAGAGATCTATTTCCCGAGGTTACAAAACGCAGGGAAAAACGAAGTTTATATAAAATCATCAGCAGCGGAGCAGATCTAAGCGCAAGAAAATACTTATTGAGCAACCCTAATAGTATAGAAAAAACAAAAAGAATTTGGATTAAATCTTCAGCAGATATTGATTCATTAAATAAAGGTAAAATAAAGCGCAGCGTAGCTGAGTCGGAGCGAAGGGTAAAAAACAATCAAATTCTCTGGTTCGATAAATTGTCCAAGGAAAACAGGGTAAGGCGAACCTTTAACTTTACACTTTTTTCCGCGGGAGATAGCAGAGAGCCTGAGTTAGCAGGAATTTGGGGGGCTGCTGTGGGGTCTTTTCTCACTTTAATTGTAACACTAGCTCTCTCCTTTCCAGTAGGAGTAATGGCTGCTGTTTATCTAGAATCTTTCGCGCCCAAAAACCGATGGACCGACCTAATAGAAGTGAATATTAATAATTTAGCCGCTGTACCTTCTATAGTCTTTGGCCTTTTAGGGTTAGCTGTTTTCTTAAATTTTCTAGGAATGCCCCGTTCAGCACCAGTTATAGGAGGAACAGTCCTGGCTCTAATGACACTACCAACAATAATAATCGCCGGAAGAGCTGCACTAAACGCTGTCCCACCGTCTATACAGGAAGCTGCCCTTGCTATGGGCGCTTCCCCATTACAAGCTGTTACCCATCATGTTTTACCCTTAGCTATGCCTGGTATATTGACTGGCACAATTATAGGTATGGCACGCGCTCTTGGAGAAACAGCTCCTTTATTAATGATAGGTATGGTCGCTTTTATCGTAGATATACCTAAAAGCTTTACTGATCCTGCAACCGTCTTGCCCGTTCAAGTTTACCTATGGGCAGACGCACCAGAAAGAGCTTTTGTTGAAAAAACTTCTGCAGCAATTTTAGTTCTACTTTTATTTTTGATTGTCATGAATTTGGCAGCTGTAATTTTACGTAAAAGATTCGAAAAGCGGTGGTAATATGAAAAAAAGTGTAGAATTAAAATCAACCGAAGCTATTGAAGAGGATCAGCCAAAAGTGAATGCACCTACAGCTGTTAACGACGATAATAAGAACACGTTATCGACTAAGGTCACCGCTAATAACGTCGACGTTTTTTACGGCGACAAGCAAGCCTTAGAAGGAGTAACTCTAGAAATAGACACAAATCAGGTGACTGCTTTGATCGGTCCCTCAGGATGTGGAAAGTCAACCTTCTTGAGATGCCTCAACAGAATGAACGATACTATTCCTAGTTGCAAAATATCGGGGGAAATTCTATTAGACGGCTCTGATATTTATGACCGTTCAGTTGATGTCGTACAGTTAAGAGCAAGAATAGGGATGGTGTTTCAGAAGCCTAATCCATTCCCAAAATCTATATTCGAGAACGTTGCTTATGGACCAAGAATACATGGAATGACAAAAACAAAGTCAGATTTAAGAAATTTAGTTGAGGCAAGCCTAAGACGTGCCGGTCTATGGGAAGAAGCTAAGGATCGGTTGGATCAACCAGGAACCAGTTTGTCTGGCGGGCAACAACAACGTTTGTGTATAGCGCGCGCAATAGCAGTCAATCCAGAAGTTATTTTAATGGATGAGCCATGTTCAGCGCTTGATCCAATAGCAACTGCAAGAATTGAAGAGCTAATGGACGAACTCAGACAAAACTATACTATAGTTATTGTTACACATTCTATGCAGCAAGCAGCAAGAGTAAGTCAAAAAACAGCATTTTTTCATTTAGGTATAATGGTTGAAGACGGGAATACTGAGCAAATTTTTACTAATCCTGAAAACCAACGTACCCAAGATTATATAACAGGTCGATTCGGCTAAAAACCAATATAGTGTCCCGAAGGGGTATAGATCCATGTCAACTGACCGCAGTCATATTGTAAAATCATACGATGAAGAACTTTCTCGCTTAAGCGACCTAATAAGCCGACTAGGTGGACTAGCTGAAACTCAGCTGGAACAGGCTATCGAGGCATTACAGAAACGAGACGCCGATCTCGCTGAAACAGCCATACAACACGATCACAAAATTGATGATTTACATATAGAAGTAGATGAAATGGCAATTAATATGCTTGCCTTAAGACAGCCCATGGCAGGTGATTTAAGATATATTGTAACTGGCCTGAAAATAGCTCCCCTTGTAGAGCGTATTGGAGATTACGGAAAAAACGTTGCGAAAAGGGCTGTTGCCCTTAATCAGATGCCTCCTGTTAAACCTATGTACACTATTCCTAGAATGGGCCATATAGTGCGCGAAATGACCAAAGATGTGCTTGATGCATTTGCCAATAATGACGTCACTAAAGCGCGTGATGTTTGGTATAGAGATGCTGAGGTGGATGATTTGCATGATAGTTTATTCCGAGAACTCTTAACCTACATGATGGAAGATCCGCGCAATATAACACCCTGTACTCATTTACTTTTTGTTGCGCGTAATCTGGAGCGTATTGGTGACCTAACCACTAATATAGCTGAGTTAGTTGTCTACCAGGTGGAAGGAGTTCTGTTAGACTCCAACCGTCCTAAAACAGACGAGGCGAGCACTACAATAATTGAACCCGACAGCAGAACGGGAGAGCGAGATAAATGAGTGCTTTAAGCTCACTAAAACCAAGCGTATTAATTGTCGAAGACGAAGCTGCTCTTGTAGAACTGTTATCTTACAATTTGGAGAAAAACGGCTTTACAACGAGTATTGCAAGAGATGGTGAAGAAGCAATTCTAGCAATTGCAGAAAATAAGCCTGATTTAGTTTTGCTAGACTGGATGCTTCCCTACGTCTCAGGTATAGAAATATGCCGTCGCCTACGTCGTGATCCTGAGACCAGAGAACTTCCTGTTATTTTATTAACCGCAAGAGGAGAAGAAGGTGACCGAATTAGGGGCTTAGACTCAGGGGCCGACGATTATATAGTGAAACCTTTTTCACCTAGTGAGCTGATAGCCCGTGTAAAAGCAGTAATTAGACGAGCAAGACCTATATTTGATAAAGATGCATTATCCTACGCAGACATTGTAATGGATTTAGCTAGTCACCGAGTTAGTAGAGGCAATCAATCAATAGATCTGGGCCCTACAGAGTTCCGCCTGCTTAGATTTCTACTGGAAAGACCCGGAAGGGTTTTTGAACGAGAACAACTGCTTGATCACGTCTGGGGACAGGATGCAGATATCGAGCCTAGAACGGTTGATGTACACATTCGTCGCTTGAGAATGGCTATAAATTTACCAGGGTCACCTGATGTTATTCGAACTGTACGATCTGCGGGTTACTCCTTAGAAGTAGATACTGATCACTAGTTCTAAATATGTGGAGAATATAAACTTTTTAAGTAAAAATTTCATTTCTAAAAAAAGAAATCCTATATTGGCACAATATCAAAAACTAACTAAATTATTAATACTTGTTTTAGCTAGCTACTGTATGGCAGTGGCTACCACCCATGCAGAGCCAAAGCGCAATAACTCAATTTCGATGCATGGGGCGACAAAATATAATGACAACTTTCAAAATTTTTCCTATGTAAATCCTAATGCCCCTAAAGGAGGCAAAATTCGATTACACGCGATCGGGACATTCGACAGTCTTAACCCATATATAATTAAAGGAAAATCAGCTGTAGGCCTGCATCACGGTTCTGGGTTTTATTTTGAAACGTTAGCCAGACGTAGTCGAGACGAGTCATTTTCATTATATGGCTTATTAGCAGAGACAATTAAAATGCCAGAAGATCGAAGCTGGATAGAATTTACACTTCGCCCTGAAGCTAAATTTTCCGATCAAACACCGGTGACAGTGGAAGATGTAAAATTTAGTTGGAGAATTTTAAAGCACGAGGGAAAGCCTAACGCGCGAGCCACATGGGCCCGAGTAAAAAGTGTGTTAATAACTAATCCTCGAAAAATACGTTTTATTTTTGAAGATGATACAGATCGTGAGTTACCCTTATTGATAGCCGGCTTTCTACCTATACTTTCAAAAAACTGGTGGGAAAATCGAGACTTCTCAAAAACGACTTTAGAAGTGCCCCCATCCTCTGGCCCCTACATTATTAAAAAAATAATACCAGGACGTAGCATTATTTATAAATACAACCCAAAATATTGGGGTCGTAACCTAGCCGTTACTCGTGGTCAATTTAACATTCAAGAAATAACTTATAAATATTATCGAGATGACGCGATCGCCTTAGAGGCATTTAAAGCAGGAGATTATGATTTTCGTTATGAGAGTAATGCGTCTCGCTGGGCTACCCAATACGATTCGCCAGCTATTACGAACGGGAACATTATTCGAGAAATTACTTCAAATGGTATACCTTCGGGTATGAAAGCCTTAGTGTTTAATCTAAGAAAACCACCATTCAATAGGCTAAATGTCAGAAAGGCCCTCACTCTAGCATTTAATTTTGAATGGCTTAATAAGAACTTGCTTCATAATGGGTATGTTAGAACAAATAGTATTTTTTCTAACTCAAGCTTGATCCCCTCCGGGCCACCGACTATCGAGGAGTTAAAGCTACTAAATCCGTGGAGAGGAAAAGTCCCTGAAGAAGTTTTTGGTCATCCTTTTAAATTATCAGAATCCGATGGCACCGCCCAAAATCGATCTAAGCTTCGCAAAGCAACAATGCTTCTAAAAAAAGAAGGGTTTTACGTACATAATGGAACTTTACATTCACAAGACAGTCGCCCCTTCCGTTTTGTAATAACGATCCGAAATCCTTCAAATGAGCGCATAGCTTTAACCTATTCAAGAAACCTAAAGCGCTTAGGAATAGACGCTAGAGTTAGATTGATTGACACAGCTCAATTTCAAACACTGATTGATAGCTATGATTTTGATATGGTTTTTGGCTTCTGGGGAGTAACACTTTCCCCAGGAAACGAACAAGAAAACTATTGGGGATCTAAGACAAGTAACCAGCCGGGAGGGAGAAATTGGCCAGGAATTTCTGATCCTGCAATTGATGAAATAATCCACTCTCTGGTTTCTTCAAAAACACACAAATCGCTAGTTGCCGCGGCAAGAGCGTTAGACCGAGTTTTCATGTGGAACTATTATGTTCTGCCACTCTACCATTTATCAGGCCAGAGAATCGCTTATTGGAAAAAAGTGTCTAAACCCAAAAAAGAACCAGTTTACGGATTAGGGCCAGAAACATTTTGGATTACTAACAATCATTAAGCACAAAATTTACTTTGTGGATGAGGTTGGTGTTTGGTCTGGGGCCAAAATGTGAAATAACCTCAGCAGCAGTGATGCTCCCAATTTTTGCACAGGTGATAAGATCCGCGTTATGTATAAAGCCATATAAGAAACCGGCAGCATATTGATCACCAGCACCGGTAGTATCTATCACTTCAGCCACTTCTTCTGCTTTTACGTAATATTTTTGAGAATCGTTAATAACTACTGAGCCTTTATGCGAACGCGTTATGGCCACTATTTTACAATCATTACTAACTTTTTCAAAAGCATCTTCAAGTATATCCGTTTGATAAAGCGACATAATCTCGCTTTCATTAGCAAAGAGTATATCTACGTGATTCTTTATTAAGTTAAGGAACGATTCCCTGTGTCGTTCTACACAAAAGGAATCTGAGAGCGTTAACGCAACCTTTATACCAGCCTCATTAGCTAACCTAGCTGCCTCGAGAAAAGCTTTTTTAGCCAAAGCCCTATCCCACAAATAACCTTCTAAATATACAATTTTAGATCGGCAAATTAATAATGGATCAATATCTGTAGAATCTAAATCAGCAGATGCTCCAAGATACGTATTCATAGTCCTTTCAGCATCCGGGGTGACAAGAATTAAGCAGCAAGCTGTTGAAGGGCCCTTAGTCGCAACTGGCGTACTATACTCCACTCCCACCGAGCGAATATGTTTCAAGAAAACCCGCCCCATATAATCATCATGGACTTTCCCAATATATGCACCTCTGGCCCCTAGTAGGGCAAGCCCTGCAGCCGTATTTGCCGCTGATCCTCCTGATGTTTCAATGCCCGGCCCTAAATCTTTATAAATTTTGTCAACTGTCTCCAGATCTACTAAAGACATTGATCCTTTAGTCATACTAAACTTGATTAAAACATCTTCAGAAGCCTCTAGCAGTAAATCTAAAATAGCATTGCCTATGCAAACTACATCTATTTGTGGTTTTAAATTTTGTCCATCAGACATATTAAAATTTTCCTCGAAAAATAAACTAATGAGTGTATAGCTGTTATCTAAGTTACTTTAATTTACTATTATAAATCTTATTTATATAAAGTATTACTGATAATAGAGAGGCCTAAATATAGTTATCCCGTGTTAAATTGTTTTATAAAATCTTTCGGTGATATCAGAACGCACGAATTTAGGCGCGTACTTATAACTAGTGCTGCTTATAGCTTTGTCGGCGCTTTTCTTTTATGGCTATTAATTCTACTAGTTTTAAAGCTCGATAATTTTAGCATAACGGGGCTAGATTGGTTTGTAGATACTTTAGGCGCATTGGCCGCAATAATCATACTGGTGCTACTTCTCCCATCTTTCTTTGGCCTTATAGCGAGTTTCAAGTTAGAAACCATCTGTTCTGAAGTAGAAAAACGTCATTACCAAGATGACCAACCTTCATCTTACAAATCTCTTGTCGGACCGATACTTGTAGGGCTTCGATTCACATTAATATTAGTTATACTCAATATAGCTGTCTTACCTTTGAGTCTTATCCCCCCAGTTTATTTTATTAGTGGTTGGATCCTAAACGGTTACCTACTCGGGAGAGAATTTTTTGAATTAGTAGCTATAAGATACATAAGACCAGATCAAATAAGGGTTTTAAGAAAAAAACAAAAACTGACAATATTTTTTTTCGGGTTAGTTTTAGCAATAATCTCAGTGGTACCACTCCTAAACCTCTTGCTACCCATATATGCAACTGCTTTGATGACCCATGTATTTCACTATTTACAAAAGAAGTAATGAACTAGTTATGTTTATTTTGTAAAAACTGTTGTAGTATTAGCTATAAATAAAACTCTAGATCAGAAGCGCTCTATCAAGCTACAAATTTTCTGGATAATGAAAGCTAGGCTATATATTTTACTAGGAATTGTTCTTGCTTTCACGAGCTGTGAAGGCTTGGATATTCAATCAAAATTAATAGATCCAACAATACTACCTTCCCCAAAAATCGACACCTCAAACAAAAAACCTAAATACTCTCGAAATGCCCCAAAATCTGTATCTAAAAACATTTCTAACTTTAAAGAAATTAAGCGACTAAAGGAGAATAAAGAAGAAAAACCCTCAAAAGAAGTTTTGTCAAAATTAGAATCGCACGCTAACAAACAATCAGTTAAACCCAAGAGCATACAAATAAGTTTAACAGGACTATCTAGTTCACAGCTTGATGAGAAGTTTGGATCCCCAAATCTAATTCGTATTGATGGAAAGGCTGAGCTTCGCGTCTATTTACTACATGACAGTGATTGTTCACTCTATGCTTTTCTTTATAGCAATATAACTACAAATGCTGAAAGAACTGTTAAACACTATGAAACCAGAGGTCCGGCAGAAAATACTATAGATCAATGTGCTCGCTCGTTTGCTAACTCTATAAAACCTGACTAGGTAGAATAGGCTACAGTTGATCAGACTAGATGGATTTCTCTTTATACCTGCACTGATTAACTACTATACAGACATTACACCTCGGACTGCGTGCTTTACAAACGTATCGCCCATGAAGAATCAGCCAATGATGTGCATTTTTTTTAAAATGAGAGGGCACACGACGTAGTAAACTTTTTTCAACATCTATAACACTACCACCGGCTGCCAAACCTGTACGGTTTGCTAATCGAAAAATATGTGTGTCGACAGCGATCGTGGGTTTAGAAAATGCAGTGTTCAGAATAACATTTGCTGTTTTCCTTCCTACACCGGGAAGGGCTTCAAGACTTTCTCTGGAAGCAGGGACCTTCCCATCATGTTCAGCTATGAGCTGTTCACTTAAGGAAATGATATTTTTAGCCTTATTCCTAAATAAACCAATTGTTCGTATATGCTGAATAAGTAACTCGTGGCCGAGTTCCAACATTTTAGACGGAGTATCCGCAACCTCAAAAAGCTTAGCGGTAGCCTTGTTTACCCCGGTGTCAGTAGCCTGGGCAGAAAGTACTACGGCAACAAGTAATGTATAATTATTTGTATAATTTAACTCTGTTGTTGGCGACGGGTTAGCGTTAGCTAAGGTCTTAAAAAACTCCTCCACCTGATTTTTTGACATTCGCGTCATAATAGTTATCACTAATTCTATGACCTACTAAAGATCAATCAGGTAAACCTAAAACGTCGGCCATTGAATAGAGTCCTGACGGCTGACTGGATATCCAAATAGCTGCTCTAACCGCCCCTCTAGCAAAAATCGCTCTATCTGTTGCCCTATGAGTAATTTCAATTTGTTCTCCTTGGCTTGCAAAAACAACTGTATGTGTACCAACAATGTCACCTGCACGCATTGTAGAAAAGCCAATTCTGCCGGGCTCACGCTCTCCAGTTATACCTTCACGTGATAATACTTTTACCTTATCAAAATCAACACCTCGTCCCTGAGCCGCCGCTTCCCCTAATCCTAAAGCAGTACCCGAAGGGGCATCTACTTTGTGTCGATGATGGGATTCAAAAATTTCTATATCAAATTCTTCATCTAACGTTCTGGCTACTTGTCGTGCTAATGAGAACATCAAATTAACGCCTGCTGACATGTTTGGAGCGCGAATAATCGGAATAGATTTGGAGGCTTCCTTCAATTGAGAAATATTTCCATCATCCATACCCGTGGTACCAATCACTATTGGACAACCTGTCTCAGTTGCAATCTCTATATGAGATATAGTGGCTTGCGGTGCGGTGAAATCTACAACAACATCAACAACTGAAAACATTGCTTTAGGATTATCACTTATTGGAATGTTATTTTTCCCTACACCAGCTAATATTCCTGAATCTTCACCTAACGACTCAGAATCAGGCGCCTCAGTAGCACCAGCAATTTCACAGCCTGATGTATTAGAAATTATATTTGTTAACATGCGCCCCATACGTCCCGACGCACCTACAACTCCAATTTTCAATGAATCTGCCATAGAAAATCCCTGCAGTTATAATTAATTCTAGTCTATATTAGCATGAGAGAACAACAATGGCAGCCTGGCAATATATTTGAAAGAAGATAAACAACTATTCCTTGAACTCTTCCCACAGCTCCTTAACCTTCGTAAAAAAACCATCAGCCTCTGGACTATGAGGTTTTTTGCCCCCAGAAGTTTCAAATTCTCGTAAAAGTTCCCGTTGTTTTTTTGTTAAATTAACCGGGGTCTCTACCTGTGACTGCACATACATGTCTCCCCTGGAATTACTTCTCAAGACTGACATCCCTTTTCCTCTTAGGCGGAACTGTTGTCCAGTTTGAGTTCCCGCCGGTACGTTTACTCTTGCCCTATTACCATCAATGGTAGGGATTTCAAGAGTGCCCCCCAAAACTGCAGTTGTCATGGGTATTGGAACACGACAATATATATCAGCTCCTTCACGACCAAAAAATCTGTGCTCACTTATAGAAATAAAAATGTATAAGTCGCCAGACGGCGCCCCTCTTAGACCAGCTTCTCCTTCTCCGCTAACTCGTATTCTTGTTCCATCTTCCACCCCAGCCGGTATATTAACAGACAAAGTCTTTTCTTTATCTACACGGCCGGAACCGGCGCAGCCCCTACAAGGGTTATCTATTACTTTTCCTGCGCCGTGACAGGTCGGGCAACTACGTTCAACGGTAAAAAACCCTTGCTGGGTTCGTACTTTGCCAGCCCCATGACAACTAGGACAAGCGACAGGGGCAGTTCCACCTTCTGCACCATTGCCATTACAGTTCTCGCAAGTAACAGAGGCCTTTACTCTAACCCTTGTTTCTTTTCCACTATAAGCATCTTCTAGATTTACATCTAGATTATACCTTAGATCTGCTCCACGGGTATTCGTCTGGCGTTGACCTCGTGATCCTGTAAGGTCTCCAAACATTTCATCAAATATATCTGAAAACCCTCCGCCAAAACCAAATCCACCACCCGGCTGTCCTCCTCCTCCTTCAAAGGCTGCATGTCCATATTGGTCATAAGCAGCCCTCTTCTCTTCATCTTGCAAAACCTCATAAGCCTCGTTAACTTCTTTAAATCTCTTTTCTGCCTCTGTGTCGTTTGGGTTCCGATCTGGATGATATTTCATCGCCAACTTGCGAAAAGAGCTCTTAAGATCACCAGACTGAGCCGAGCGATCAACTCCAAGCACTTCATAATAGTCACGTTTAGCCATCGGATTAAGTGCCTGCCTCTTTAAATTTTAGATCAGCTACATCTATTCGAGTCATTATTTTACTTCTTAAAAGAGGAGGAAACGATTCCCATAAAGAATTAATTATCGGGTGTTTACGATGTGGAAGTTTGATCCTTTTTATCGTCATCATTTTCAACTTCCTCAAAGTCAGCATCAACAACTCCATCTTCGGCAGGCCCAGAAGAACTCTCTTCACCACCCGTCCCACTAGCCGCTGCTGCCTGCTCAGATTGATAAATTGCTTCTCCCAGTTTCATTGAAGACATGCTAAGAGCTTCTGTCTTGGTTTTAATAGCCTCAATATCATCATTCTCTAGAGCTTCTTTCAAAGAAGAAAGATCATTTTCAATTGATTTTTTTTCATCTTCAGAAACTTTATCACCATGCTCAGAGAGACTTTTTTCTATTTGGTTTACTAAACTTTCAGCTTGATTCCTGGTTTCGACTCCTTCACGCCTTACTTTATCATCTTCAGCGTGCTCTTCTGCCTCTTTGATCATTCGATCAATGTCATCGTCTGACAGACCCCCTGAGGCCTGAATTCTAATTTGTTGTTCTTTACCCGTTCCCTTATCAGTAGCAGAGACATTGACAATTCCATTTGCGTCTATATCAAATGCAACTTCCACCTGAGGAACGCCACGGGGCGCAGAGGGTATTCCCACTAAATCAAACTGTCCAAGCAGCTTATTGTCTGAAGCCATTTCACGCTCACCTTGAAACACCCGTATCGTTACAGCCGATTGATTATCTTCAGCAGTAGAAAATACCTGGCTCTTTTTTGTTGGGATTGTAGTATTTCTATCAATTAACCGGGTGAATACTCCTCCCAATGTCTCGATGCCTAATGATAACGGGGTTACATCTAACAGCAAAACATCCTTAACATCGCCTGCTAGAACTCCACCCTGTATCGCCGCTCCTATAGCTACGACTTCATCCGGATTAACACCTCTGTGGGGTTCACGTCCGAAATGATTTTTTACTGTTTCTTGTATCTTTGGCATGCGGGTCATGCCACCAACTAGTATAACCTCATCAACTTCTCCCGCTGATAAGCCAGCGTCTTTCAAAGCTGCTTTACACGGGTCAATAGTCCTCTGCACCAAATCATCAACTAATGCTTCTAATTTTGCTCTAGTTAACTTTATATTTAAGTGTTTAGGTCCTGATTGATCAGCAGTAATAAATGGTAAATTGACCTCTGTCTGAGTTGCAGAACTAAGCTCAATTTTAGCTTTCTCGGCTGCCTCTTTTAATCTTTGTAACGCTAATTTATCTTCTCTTAAATCTATGGCCTGTTCTTTTTTAAACTCATCTGCAAGGTATTCAATAATCCGGGCATCAAAGTCTTCTCCCCCCAGAAACGTATCCCCATTTGTTGACTTAACCTCAAAAACACCATCGCCTATTTCAAGTACAGACACATCAAAAGTACCGCCCCCAAGGTCATATACGGCAATAGTGCCTCCCTCTTTCTTGTCAAGACCATAAGCCAACGCTGCTGCTGTTGGTTCATTAATTATCCGTAAAACATCTATTCCAGCTATTTTGCCCGCGTCCTTAGTAGCCTGACGCTGTGAGTCGTTAAAATATGCGGGCACTGTAACCACTGCTTGAGGGGCTTCTTCCCCCAAAAATGTTTCTGCCGTCTCGCGCATTTTTTGTAAAATAAAGGCGCTCACTTCGGAAGGACTGTAGGTTTTATCATGTGCTTTTACCCAAGCGTCACCATTGTCACCTTTGACAATTTCATAAGGAACCAAATCCCTATCTTTTTCTGTTACTGGATCATCAGCTCTACGCCCAATAAGGCGCTTAATGGCAAACAATGTGTTTTCCGGATTAGTAACTGCCTGTCTTTTAGCCGGCTGACCAACCAGGCGCTCGCCATCATCAGAAAAAGCGACCATAGAAGGAGTCGTTCGTGCTCCTTCGGTATTTTCAATAACTTTTTCTTGCCCACCATCCATCACAGCTACACAAGAATTTGTTGTTCCTAGGTCAATACCTATAACTTTTGCCATATTTCCCTCACTATTTGGCAGTCACCACAGCCCCCGCCACAAACCAATTAAATTACAGAAAAAAAACATCGTATACAACTTTCGGACATATAGGTAAGCATCGCGCTCTGTTCAACCTTCAGACAAAAGTAAAGTAGTTTTGAAACCGTATTTGTTCTTTCAAATTTTGAAAATCGAGTTTCATAACTCAAGAATTACTTTAACAAACAAGCTTAACCAATCAAATTTGGGGTAGCAGTCGTATAAACCAAAGAACTTCAGTCAAAATTCTTTATTTTTCTTGGACGTCCGGATCCTCTAATGCCCCTTTCGCGACACCAACACGTGCCGGCCTAATCAAGCGGTCATGCAAATTATAACCAGGTTGTATAACCTGCGCGACCACACCATCTGAAAACTCACTGTTAGGGACTTCATACATAGCTTCATGGAAGTTTGGGTCGAACTGCTCACCAACCGGATTTATTTTCTTTATATTGTAATCTTCCATAATTTTTTGTAACTGTCTTTCAACCGCTTCAACCCCCCCAAGTAATGTCTGTAAAAGGCCCTCTCCCTCCTTTTGCTCCTCAGGGATTGCCTGTAAAGCACGAGACAGATCATCAGCTACCGTTAATATAGCGCGAGCAAAATTAGCTATGCCATATTTGTGTGCTTCAGCGAGATGTCGTTCGTTCCGTTTACGATTGTTTTCAGCTTCAGCCATAAAGCGGAGATATTGATCCTTTAAACTCGTGATCTCTTTTTCAAGTCTTAAAATCTGATCAGCATCTTTCTCTAACTTATCTTCCTGTCCAGAGCTATCTTCCTCAGAACTCAGATCTTCTTTTACATTCTCATCAATATTTCCTGATGAATTTGTATTATCAATTATTTCCCCTAGCTCTTCAGTTTGAAGATTAGAGTCGGGTCCTTTGTTTGGGTCTTTACCTTTTTGATTGCTCATATAAAATTATTTCCTTTAAACATTTTATTAGCCGCTTGAAGCTCATATGGTTTATCCTACCAGCCGCCCAATAACTTTCGCCGTATAGTCTACAACAGGAATAACCCTGGCGTAATTGAGTCTAGCGGGCCCTATTACGCCTATTGCTCCAACAATTTGTTGTTTACTATTTGTATAAGGAGCCACAACAACGGAGCAACCTGTTAGATTAAATAATTCATCCTCCGCTCCTATAAATATCTGCACACCTTCTCCACTTTTTGTAGCATCTAATAGCCAGGACCAGGATTCTTTTGTTTCCAAAGCTCCATAAAGAGCTTTAACTCTTTCCAAATCTTCTACTGCCTGCACATCGTCTAAAAGCCGCTCTGTCCCACTAACAATTAAGACAGAGGATTCACCATCACTAGCACTTGTAGCCATTCCTGCCTCAACGAGCCTCTGGGTGAGAAAATCGAGCTCTTGACGGTGGGCATGAAGCTCAGCCGCAATTTGAGCTTGTCCTTCTTCTAGAGTTTTCCCCACCATTCGTGCTGACAGAAAGTTTGTAGCTTCAACAATTACGGATGATGGCAAACCTACTGGTATGTCAATCACTCGATTTTCTACGGCGCCATCGTCTGTTACTAACACAACTATTGCACGCTCTGGCCCTAAAGCAACAAACTCTATGTGTTTTAAGCGTACATCCGTCTTAGGAACTACAACTAAGCTTGTGTGGTTACTTAACCCTGAAAGAACACGACTAGCTTCCTCCAGTGTCTTTTGAGGATTACGGCCCTGTGCCGCACATTGTGATTCAATCGACGCCTGCTCATCTTCCGTCAATCTTCCTACTTCTAGAAGCCCATCAACAAAAAAACGTAGGCCTGCTTCTGTTGGCAATCTCCCTGCCGAAACATGAGGGGAGTAAAGTAGGCCCGCATCCTGTAAATCAGACATAACATTGCGTACTGTAGCCGGAGATAGCTCCACCCCCAAACGCTGTGATAAAGTTCGCGAGCCAACCGCTTCCCCTGTTTGAAGGTAGGCGTCTATAATTTGTCGCAGTATTTCACGACTTCTTTGATTTAGTTTTGGAACCATAAGGCTCATTTAATAACCTAGTCTGTCGTTTCTCAATAGAGATTTAGGGATACAGACTTCTCTAATCAAGAGCTATATATAATTCTCCTTATAAATTAACCACTCTTCTAGACGTTGGTGATATCAACATGTAAATTCTGAACATTTAAATTCAATGATATTTTCTGAAAGCAGGCTTATATAATGAAAACGACATCCTGGCGACCCTCCAATCGCAAATCAAATGAAATGCGTAAGATAAGTTTGAAAAGTGGTGTAGCAAAATACGCTGAAGGTTCTTGCCTTGCAAAATTTGGAAATACAGAAGTTTTATGTACTGCTACAATAGAAGACAGATTGCCTCCATGGTTAAAAGGAACAGGAAGTGGCTGGATTACAGCTGAATACGGCATGCTTCCCCGTTCAACTCACACTCGTACTGCCCGAGAGGCTTCTCGAGGGAAGCAATCAGGCAGAACGCAAGAAATTCAGCGTTTGATTGGGAGGAGCTTAAGAGCATCAACTGACTTAAAAAGCTTAGGAGAAAGACAAATTCGCATAGACTGTGATGTTTTACAGGCTGATGGTGGAACCAGAACAGCCGCAATTACAGGTGCATATGTAGCCCTTTATTCATCTTGTCAAAGTCTTTTAAAAAACGATGCCTTAGAAAAATTACCGATCCATGAAACTGTAGCTGCTGTTTCATGTGGTCTATACAACGGTGAGGCTATATTAGATTTAGATTATGAAGAGGACTCAAACGCTCAAGCTGACGCAAATTTCGTCTTAACAGAAAGTGGTCGGATCATTGAGGTGCAAGCAACAGCAGAGGGTATGGCGTTTTCACGCACCCAATTCATTAAGCTTTTAGATTTAGCGCGTATAGGAACAAAGGATATTTTTCAAAAACAACGAGCTGCGCTGAAAATAAAATAAAACACATGGACGTATGAAAACACATATTAAGTCATTCTAAGAAAAAGTATAATGTCAAATAGATACCGCCAATTTACAGAAGATTGCCTGTTAGTCGCTAGCCATAACGACGGTAAAGTCAAAGAAATAGCTGAACTTTTGAAACCTTTAAAAATAATTGTTATGAGTTCCAAACAACTAGGCCTACCCGAACCAATCGAAGATGGAGAAACATTCATAGATAATGCTGTTTTAAAGGCTCGTTCAGCTTGTGAGATCAGTAAGTTTCCTTCTTTAGCTGATGATAGCGGTTTAGTTGTTTCAGCTTTAGCTGGCAGACCAGGCATTTATTCTGCCCGGTGGGCCGAGACCCACACTGGCAGAGACTTTCAAAAAGCTATTTCTAAAGTTCATAGAGAACTAGGAAAAAGCGAGGACCGTTCAGCTGAATTTGTTTGCGCTCTCGCCCTTTGTTGGCCAGACGGTCATATTGAATGCTTTCAGGGTAAAATTTGTGGTAATATTGTATGGCCACCAAGAGGCACAACCGGCTTTGGATACGACCCAATTTTTCAAGCGGTGGGGGATAACTTAACTTTTGCTGAAATAGACCCAATAGAAAAACAAAAAAAATCACACCGCGCCATCGCCTTCAATGAAATGGTCAATTCTTGTTTTAATTTATATGATGGCTAAAAATAAATTAACACCACCAAAGACAATTGCCGTCTACATTCATTGGCCTTTCTGTCTTTCTTTATGTCCTTACTGTGATTTTAATAGTCATGTAAAACAAAATATAAATCACCGTGATTGGGAAAAAGCACTCCTTTCAGAACTTGAACACTACTCGAAAATAATTGGAACAAGAAAAGTAACCAGTATTTTTTTTGGGGGTGGGACACCCTCATTGATGGAAGCAGATACTGTAGCAAAAATTATTGAAGCTATTGAAAAACATTTTTCCTTAGCAAAAAACGTGGAAATAACCCTTGAAGCAAACCCTACTTCTTCAGAATCTAAAAATCTTTCCGCGTTCTCCAAGGCGGGTATTAACCGTGTCAGCCTCGGTGTACAAGCTTTAAACGACGAATCTTTAATATTATTAGGAAGAAAGCATAATACTGAAGAGGCAAAAAAGGTAATCAAGATTGCTTCGGACAATTTTGAACGTTTTTCATTCGACTTAATTTATGCCCGTCCCAAACAAACAAAGATTATGTGGGAAAAAGAACTTACGGAAGCAACAAAGCTAGCTAGGGGCCACCTCTCAGTTTACCAATTAATCATAGAACCAGGAACACCATTTTATCTCTCTCAGGCCCGAGGCCTCATTACTTTACCAAACGAAAGTTTAGCAGTGGCCTTATTTCAGATGACCCAAGAAATTCTTGATTCAGCCAACCTACCCGCTTACGAAGTGTCCAACCACGCAGCGGACGGGGAACACTGTAAACAAAATATGACCTACTGGCATTATGGAGATTACTTAGGGATAGGGCCTGGGGCGCATGGACGTATTACTTTGGATGGAAATATCTATGCAACACGACAACATCGAGCGCCCGAAATGTGGTTGAAAAGAACCAGGATGGCTGGCCATGCAACACAAACTTTTGTGCCCTTGGACGAAGAGGAGATTATAAATGAAATTATTTTAATGGGCCTTAGAACAAAAACCGGGATAGATGCGTCTAATTTTTACCTTCGCACAGGAAAAGACCTTAATGAAGCTATCAATGACCAAGCCATAAATAGATTAAAACAAGGTAATTTTATAACAAGTGATCAAAAAGGCATAAGAACAACTATGACAGGTTTACTAAGATTGGATTCTATAATAAAAGAGCTTGCCCCTTTTTAGTTACCAAAAGAATTAAATGTCATTGGAGCTGGATCAATTTCATATAATTCTTCTTCACGAACTTCAAAGACTGATAATCCCCTTTCAACTAAACCAGAATTACGCAAACGAAAAATCCCGTCAACTCCACTAAAACCTCTTTCAGAAGTTAATGCAGTAGTCGAATAAATTCTTGTTGGCGGTATTGAATTTTTTGTAGTAAGACGGGCAATAGCTATAGACATCGCAGTTGCGTCATAACCTAACGTTGCTTGCCGTGCAGGATTACGGCCAAACAATTTATTAAATTTTCTTCTAAAGAATTTTCTGGCTTCATTTGCAGGAGCTGCATACCAAGCATGATTTAAGCTGGGTTCCGTGCGTAAAACGGGATCAGCCCATAAAGAGGTGCCTAACAGCTTTACTTTGGAGGTATCTACATCATAAAACGCTAAAAGTGGAGCAATCCTAAGTGCTTCTTTAGCATCCATTGGTAATATTAGCGCTTGAAAGTTCAGTGGAGACGATAACTTTATTTTATTACCACTTCTTGAAGAATGTTTTTGGAACTTAGAATTTATATAGAGCCTATTAAGGCTTAATTTCTTAATTATACCTACAATCTTGTCTATTTCATCTTCGTAATAATCGACAGATACAACATTATAATTACCGGGCAGTGTGCCCTCGTAAAGCGCCTTAACCATTCTGCGACCATAAAGATCATTAGGAGCTAATGCTGAAAATCGTTTTATATTATTTTTAACAGAGTAGTCGATAACCCTTCGAATTTGATCCTCGGGTGATAGCCCCATAACATAAATACCGTTTCCAGCGACTTCATTATTATTAGAAAATGCTACAACGGGCACCTCACGGGGCCTAGCAACCCCAGCTACAGCTAGAACTGAACTAGTATACAAAGGACCTAGTATAATTTGTGCTCCTTCGTTAATCACTTCACCTGCAGCTAATTTAGATGCTTCTGGCTCTCCTTTTGTATCACGGACAACTAGCCTAATATTAGGATCAGCCAAATCAAACAGGGCCATCTGGGCTGCCAAAAGTAAGTCATTTCCTAATGGAGCCGCCTTACCGGACAGAGGTAAAAGAACTCCCAGTGTAACTTTACCTGATTTATTAAAATTATCTTTTGTGGCCCGTAAAACTATAGCTGGTTTACTTCTGTGACTTTTAGTCTTCTCTTTTGGGGAAGTTACGATTTTTATGTTATTCTTAACGACTTTTTTAATCTTTGGTCGTTTAGTAATCTCTATTTTCTGTTTCTCCTGTATTGAAGCAGACACCTTTTGTTTTGATGGGGGTGTGGTCTTATATTGGTTCTCCTGCTCACATGCAGAAAAAAGGAGACAAATGGGCAACAAAATTGCCCAGAATAAATTTATTTTCATGAAATCTATATAAAACTCTAAAATTCGTGGTACCAAGTTAATTCGCCTTAAAAATAATTTATTTTTTTGTCACACAAAAAACATGAGCATCATAATGACCGTATCAATTAAAAAACATGAATTGTTAGAGCACGGTGATACGGAACCAGGTCTACATATAGTTGCTACTCCTATAGGCAACCTTGGAGACATAACACTGCGAGCCCTACAAGTACTTAGTAATTCAGATCTCGTGGCCTGTGAAGACACCCGGGTTACTCGTCGCCTTTTGTCACACTACAATATAAAGGTGCCAACCACCTCGTATAATGACCATAACGCTAAAAAAGTAATACCGCGACTTATTAAACTTCTACAAAGTGGCAAGATAGTGGCATTAGTTAGTGATGCAGGCACCCCATTAATTTCCGATCCTGGCTATAGACTAGTTCAAGAAGCAATATCAAATAAGCTTCCTATTACTACAGCCCCAGGCCCTGTGGCAGCGGTTGCTGCCCTCACAATAGCAGGTCTGCCTACTGATAAATTTCTGTTTATCGGCTTTCTACCAACAAAAAAGGGAGCGAAAAAAAAATATTTAAACGAGTTAAAGAATATTCAAGCAACATTAGTGTTCTATGAATCATCACAACGATTAATAGAAACACTTCATGATATGACTGAATATCTTGGTAATAGACCCGCTGCAGTAATGAGGGAAATAACTAAAAAATTCGAAGAGACAAAAAGAGGACCACTGAACGAACTAACTGACCATTTCACCGTTGAGGGTGCACCAAGAGGCGAGATAGTAATAATTGTCTCTTCTCTTAAAACAACAAAAATGAGTGACCAGGAAATTGATAGGTTAATAACAAAAGAGCTTGTCAATAATACACTGAGAGATTCTGTTAGTGTAGTTGCTCAAACGTCTGGAAGGGCAAGAAGAGAAGTCTATAAGAGGGCTCTAATAATATCTAAAAAATAATACGAATTGCTGAATCAACAAAAAAAAATGTATCGTTAAACAAGATCTAATATTAAATTATGAACTTTAATCAAATATTAGCGTTTTAAGCGATCAAACAAAATGTTTAACTTTTAGCCAGGCCAAAAAACATGTATACTTACCAGATAGTAATAACCGCTTACAGAGGTTTGCCATATCGCAAATTCTAACAGCATCGAAAACAGACCTTATGAAACGGAACAGACAAAATATATCTTTCTATACAATCTTATTGATATCTTTCACCCTCATGACTGCTTGCACAGCAACTGGTGTGGTAATGAGTACCGGCGCAACGGTTGGAGTTGCAGCATCCGAAGAACGAGGCGTTAAAGGAACAATTAAAGACGCAGGAATACGAATACAAATTAATGACTTATGGCTTAAAGCCGGATTAGAGCTATATAATTTAGTCAGCCTGCAGATATACGAAGGGCGCGTGCTTCTTGCCGGACACGTTCCTAACGACAAAATGTCAGACGAGGCAATGCTCTTGGCCTGGCAACCTGACGGGGTTCGAGAAGTAATTAATGAAATCCAAGTAAAAAAAATAACAGGCATTGAAACGTTTGCGAGAGACGCACTAATTAACGCCCGCTTAGACTCAGCTCTATTATTTGCCAAAGGAATAAACTCAATTAACTATTCAACACGCGCCGTTGGAGGAATTATTTACTTACTTGGAGTGGCCAAAAACCAAGAGGAGCTAGACAAAGTACAACAGGTCGCCCGAAATATTCCGGATGTGAAAGGTGTCATCAGTCATGTTCTCTTAATTGACGACCCAAGGCGACTTCAGCAGCCTTCTGTGAAAACAAGGAAAAAGTAGTGGAACACTGTTCACTCGTATCTCCTGCGGACCCTACACTAGAATTAGAAAAAATTGCCAGCCTAAAGGATAATGAGATTTCTCTTGGTGACACTGCGCTACTACTAGCTGTTTTAGACGAGCCATTAATTTCTATTCAGCGTTATAAGACGCACATGAGTAAATTATCAGTAGACGTAGAAAAAGCTTATACAAGTAATAATACAAACACAAAACTTGAAGCCCTCAGAGAAGTAATTGCAAACGAATATGGCTACGTAGGAGATACAGATACATATGACTCTTTGCAGAATGCTAATCTGATAAGAGTCATAGACCGGCGTAAAGGCCTACCAATTGCTTTAGGAATTTTATATATGCACTCAGCTAGAATGCTAGGCTGGAGCATCGAAGGTCTAAAATTTCCAGGACATTTTTTACTGAGGATAGAAGACGAAAGTGAGAGGGTTATATTTGATCCATTTGATAGCGCTAGACGAATTGAAGTTTTCGAAATGCGAGCACTCTTAAAAAAGACACTTGGCTCAAATGCAGAACTATCCACTGATAATTATGAGATTGCTAGCAACAGAGAAATTCTTATTAGATTACAAAACAACAAAAAGATAAGACTTCTAAAAACTCAACAAGTAAGCGAAGCACTATCTGTAGTTGAAAGCATGATTAGTTTTGCCCCTAACCTATCAGGCCTTTGGCATGAAGCAGGGGTTTTGAATAATCACCTTGGAAAAATAAGCGAAGCCATCTTGTCGCTCGAACAATGTTATGAATTATGCTGTTTGCCTCAGGAAAAAGCCCGTTTAGAGGAATTGATAAGCGGACTACACAACCGCCTTAACTAATTATTATCCGATTACACAAAAATAAGATAAACTGGGAAAAAGCTTATCCATAGTGTCAGGTTTTCTAGTTTAAATCAGTTCAGCTATAAGAATTGAAACATTGTTAGGGAGATCATTAATGAGTTTGGCCGTTGCTATTCAAATGGACCCCATAGAATCAATTGATGTTGATGGCGATTCAACTTTTGCACTAGCTTTAGAAGCCCTAGAAAGGGGTCATATTCTTTATCATTACCTCCCTAAAAGCCTGAGTCTTCGTAACGGAAGCCTTATTGCAAAAGTGCGCCCCTTAATTGTTCGGAGAGATAAAAAGAATTATTTTACATTAGACGATGAACAAGTTCTTGAATTATCAAAAGCAGACGTCATCTTGATGCGTCAAGACCCTCCCTTTGATATGACCTATATAACAACAACCCACCTTTTGGAGCACATACATCCCAAAACATTGGTGGTTAATAATCCTATTTCTGTTCGTAATGCCCCAGAAAAGCTTTACGCCACACATTACAAAGGATTAATGCCCCCGACCCTAATAACATCTGACCATGACGAAGTGAAATCATTTAGAACTGAACAAAAAGATATAATTATTAAACCACTTTATGGAAACGGCGGAGCTGGGGTATTTCATATTTCTCCAAAAGACGAAAACTTGAATGCATTACTTGAAATGTTTTCAGACATCAGTAAAGAGCCAATTATTGCCCAACGTTACCTGCCTGAAGTTCGTAATGGTGACAAAAGAATTATCTTAGTCGAAGGAGAACCAGTTGGCGCTATTAATCGGGTGCCTGCCTTGGGAGAGGCAAGATCAAATATGCACGTCGGAGGTAGGGCTGAAAAAACTAATTTAACCGATAGAGAAAAACATATATGTAAACAAATAGGCCCCAATTTAAAAAACCAAGGACTAATCTTTGTTGGGATAGACGTTATAGGTGACTATCTGACCGAAATAAATGTAACGTCACCTACCGGTATCCAAGAAATAGATAGATTCGATAATATCAATATTTCGGGTCTCATCTGGGATGCTATAGAAACTAGAGTGAAATCATCGGCTTAGTTAAACCTAATAAAAAAGGCGGGAATAATCCCGCCTTTTTTTCTTTAAAATAGCTCTAGTTGGCAGGAAACTCGCTAAGATCAGGAGGGGTGCCTTCTGGTCTTTTCAATAAATCTTCTTCTGCTTCGCCAGCTTCAAGTCTTCCAAATAAATCCTCTGGATCAAACTTTATACCAATGGGATTTGCTGAAAACTCTCCATTGTCAAAATACTCAGCAAATTTTTCTTCCGGTACGTTATCAACCTGCAGCTCAACCTGATTTTTATCTGGATCAAAATAATACATTGAAGTAGTAGGTCCATGATTAATACAAAACTCTGGCAGAATATTTTCTTCTTTTAGGCGGAAATAGGTATGACTCAGATCAGCTAGGCTTTCATATGTGAATGCTACGTGGTGCATGCCTGCATAACCATCAATATGTTCTTTTATACCGGGAAACCCCAAGACAGCAATTCTATGATGCTCATCATCGTAAGTTACGAATCCGCCGAAATCAGCTTCATACATGGCTTCCCCCTCAAGGACTACCTTATACCAGTCTAAAACCATATGTGCTCTTTCTGGCGGCGTTCTTAAAACAACATGGGCTAATTTCGCTGGAGCAATCTTTCCTCTCTCCTTTGCGGTTTTAGGCATTTTTGCAACTGGTGCGCTTCCATCCATTATCATTTCTCCCTTTTGTAAAGCCTCATAGTCATCTACTAGAGTGCATATTAGGCGAACATGCAAATTGTTATGAAGACTTGAAAAGTTTTAACAAAATTAATATTAAAATTAATTTTTTGAAAAATAAAGCCCTCATCAGATAGTATTTAGATCAAAAGCTTATCAAATAAGATATTTTCTATTGTTAACTCCTTACTAGGGAACTGAATTATGGATCGAAAATTATCTCCACCGCCCGTTCGCAACACAAAAGAACCATTGCTTAAAACTCCCCCAGGTGCTTGTGACACACATTTTCATATATATGGACCTCAGGAAAGATTCCCGTTTAACCCAAACCGACCTATGGATGCGGAAGATAGCACTTACGAAGACTTAATAAAATTACACGATACATTAGGCATATCTCGTGGTGTAATTGTACAATCCCTTATGCATGGGCATTGCTATGAGTATATGCTTAACGCCTTATGCCGTGATCCCGAAAGATTTCGTGGTATCGCAATGCCTGCTCCGGATATAACAGATGGAGAATTAGAAATTCTCGATAAAGCCGGAGTGGTTGGAGCCAGATTTGCCTTCAGATGGTCAGCCGATATTAATAAAAACATGATAAGCAGGATAGGTGAGCTAGGCTGGCATCCCCAATTTTGGTTTCGTGGTGAAGAAGAAGCTCTAGCTTGGCGAGATATTATGCTGGCCTCGCCTGGCAACTTTGTAATCGACCACATGGGGTGGCAGCCTGCGATTAATGGCATAGATTCCCCCGGGTTTAGGGTAGTTTTAGAATGTCTCGAAACTGGTCGCTGTTGGGTCAAGTTGTCCGGCCCCAACAGATTCACTTCAGAAAAACAACTCCCATACTCTGACACACTTCCTTTTGCACAAACCTTAATTAAATGTGCTCCAGAAAGATTGATTTGGGGCTCAGATTGGCCTCATCCTGATCATTTTGAAACAATGCCTAATGATGGCGAGCTCTTAGATCTAATGCTTGATTGGACACCTGATCCCGTCATCCGGAAAATGATACTATCGGATAACCCCAAAAAATTATTCGGATTCTCTTAAATAGATCTAGCCTAATGAGAGTGTTCCGTAGGTCCATAAAAACAAGTAAAAATGGTACATCCTATTGGATAACTTAATGGCCCATGGGCAATCTCATCTCCAGGACCAAAAAGATAGTCCCCTGCTTTGAGGACTTGACCATCAACGTGCATCTCACCCTCAACTATCAGGTTGCTGTGCCAACCTCTATGAGTATGCCTGGGTTCTACATAACCCGCAGGAAATCTGACATAAAAATCACGTCTGCCGGTTTCTGGATCATGAGAAAACATCTTAATCTGGACACCTTCAGGCAAAGTGAACAGATCTGTGTCATCTTCCCATTCAAGATCCTCAGGATGAATTACTATCAGATCCTTGCTACCAAGCTTCATAAACGTCTCCTAAAACTTTTCAATAAAATTGTTTCTTAAAAGGGGATATCTCCCTGGATCACTATACGGTGCATTAATCGATGTTTTGTATAGTCAAATAGAGCATAATGAAGGGACAACCTATTATCCCAAACTGCTAAATCATTGGTTTGCCATTTATGGCGATAACTGAACTCTGGGGTTTTTAGATAATCAAAAAGATATCGCAGCAAAAAATCACTTTCACGTTTATCTAAATCCTTAATAAGTGAAGTCATAGATTCATTTACAAATAAACCTTTTTTCCCTGTGACTGGATGAGTGCGAACCATAGGATGCAGCGCCGGACGATAACTCGATCTTTCATCTTTAATAGTATCAGTGCCTTTTCCATCCCACATTTCTGGTCGTACATGCTCATCATACGGTTGATAAGAATCATGGTAAGCCCATAAGCCATCTAAGTGCACTTTCATACGTTCAGATAGCGCCTCATACGCAGCCACTGTGCTCACCCATATGGTGTCCCCACCTTCCGGTGGTATATCTTTTGCATAAAGAACAGTTCCGAGTGTAGGTCTTTTACGACCCACAAAATCTGTGTGCCAGAGATCGCGTGTCACGTGAGGTGGATTCTCTACATCATATTCTAGAATATCAATCTCGGGATAATCTGGACTCTTTTCAAACCCCGACACGGCCGCGGGTTGTGGTTCCCCAAAACGTCTCGAAAAGGAAACCTGTTGCTCAGCACTTATTTTTTGGTTGCGAAATATAATTACTGTTCGATCAAGTAATGCTTCATGAATTTCGTCGAATTGAAAATTACTTAACTCCTTTGAGAGATCTATTCCTTCTATGATGCCTCCGCATGCCGGTGTCATCTCTGATAGAGAGAAGCTTTCGTAATTCATTGTTTTTCACCTATTAATATAGAATAATATTTAGTTCATTTGGCAATATTAAAGAACAAAACACAACTAATTATCTTTAAGACTGATCATCTTTCCTACATTTCTACCACCTACAATATGTACATGGAAGTGCGGAACTTCTTGATTAGCATCATTCCCATGATTAGCTAAAATACGATAGCCCGATTCACTGAGGCCCGCCTCCCGCGCCACTTGGCCTACGGCCATAAAAAAACCCGCGACTTCTTTTTCACTTGCCTTCATCGTAAAGTCATCTAAAGAAACATAAGATCCTTTTGGTATAACTAAAAGATGAACCGGTGCCTGAGGATTTATATCTTCAAACGCTAAAGCGTATTCGTCTTCGTAAACAGAATTAACAGGAATCTCACCTCTTAATATTTTTGAAAAAACATTCTGCTCGTCATATACCATTCACGCCCTCATTTATTAGTTGTTTTTTTTCGTGATTCTTTCTCAACCAAACCAGAGGTCCCTTCACGACGCTCCAATTCATCCAAAACATCAGATGGACTTATTCCCTGATCGAGCCATAAAACACATAAATGATAGATTAAATCTGCACTTTCACGAGTTACAGCTATAGGTCCTTCTTTCAGAGCTGCTTCCACTGTTTCAACAGCCTCTTCATTTACCTTTTTCGTTATAAGTTTTGTCCCACCAGCTAAAAGTTTGGCAGTGTATGATTCTGTTGGTTCAGCATTTTTTCGTGATTCAATTATTTTAAAAAGCCTATCAATAGAAAAAGCAGAGTTTATTTTATTCATAAGCCTTATCCCCTAATTTAATTCTCCAGTCTAACCGGTATTCCTGCATGATGCATATGCGCTTTAGCTTCTGATATTGAATATTCCCCGAAATGGAATATAGAAGCTGCCAGGACTGCGGAAGCATGCCCTTTTGAAACGCCCTCAACTAAATGATCTAAATTTCCTACTCCACCTGAGGCAATAATTGGTATCGATACATTGTCAGATATAGCTCTCGTCAAGTTTACGTCAAAACCCGCTCGTGTACCATCTCGATCCATAGACGTTAAAAGAATTTCTCCAGCTCCATATTCTTCCATTCTCTGCGCCCACTTTATCGCATCTATTCCAGTTTTTTTTCTTCCCCCGTGAGTAAAAACCTCCCACTTTCCTTCTAAAACCGATTTAGCGTCAATTGCAACAACTATGCACTGGCTTCCAAATTTCTGGGAAGCCACTTTAACAAAATTAGGTTCCTTCACTGCAGCCGTGTTAATAGAAACTTTGTCCGCCCCAGCGAGTAACAAGCTCCTAATGTTATTAATGTTTCGAACTCCCCCTCCAACAGTCAACGGCATGAAACAAGCCTCGGCAGTGCGCCTTACCACATCATATATAATTTCCCTATTATCGCTAGATGCTGTGATATCCAAGAAGCATAGTTCATCTGCCCCCGCTAAATCATAAATCTTAGCTTGCTCGACCGGATCCCCAGCGTCTCGTAGACCTATAAAGTTAACGCCCTTAACCACACGCCCTTCTTTAACATCAAGACATGGTATAATTCTTATTTTAAGCATTCACGTTATCTCTCAAAAGGTCTAAAGCTTCTTTAAGATTTAACCTTCCATCATATATAGCCATACCTGAAATAACTCCTGCTATCCCTGCTGATTCATATGGCAATAACTTTTGTAAATCTCTGAGCGACGAAATACCACCAGATGCAATTATTGGCGTCGTCAGGACCTTTGCAAGGTCGACCGTGGAGGAAACATTTACTCCGCCTAAGGCGCCATCGCGCTCTATATCCGTGTATATTATGGCTTCAACGCCCTCGTTTTCAAATCTTATTCCTAATTCTGAAGCATTCAGCTCAGCCGCTTCCGACCATCCCTCAACTGCTACTTTACCATTACGTGCGTCAATTCCTACCGCGATATGGCCTGGAAAATGACGGCAAGCGTTTTTAACCAATTCGGGATTCTTAACGGCCGCTGTACCTAACACAACTCTACTAACCCCTGATGAAAGCCAGTTTTCTATAACAGATAAATTTCTTATGCCCCCCCCTAACTGAATAAAAGCCTTATTTTCTTTTGCCACCGTTAAAATATCATTTACCGCTGATCCATTGATAGGTTTACCCGAAAATGCCCCGTTCAAATCAACCACATGTATCCATTCTGCTCCAGCCTTAAAAAATGATCGTGCCTGGTTGGCAGGGTCAGTATTAAATACGGTCGCTTTCTGCATATCGCCTCGCAACAAACGAACACACTTGCCATCTTTTAAGTCAATCGCTGGAAAAAAAATCATTTTTTCTATAAGTCCTTCGTGTAATACAAACCTCGAATATATTCTCCAGACAGTCGAGCATATTTTGGATGAACGCCCCACCTGGTATATCCACTTTCTTCAAATATTTGAATAGCTCTCTCTTGCGTCTCGCGAACATCCAGATTAAGAACCGTATACGCCTCACGTCGAGCCAAATCTTCACAGGACTCAAGAATTGCGGGAGCTAAACTGTGACCCCTTGCCCAAGGAGCCAGAAAAAAAGTGCTTACTGTTACAGTAAATGATTGTGCCTCTGCATTCGAACGTGGTCTATTTAGCTGCGCAGAACCCGCAATAACGCCGTCCAATCTGCCAGCAAAAACAGTCCTGCCAGGAACTAGCAACGTGCCACGCCAATAGGACTCCATGATTTCTCGACGTGGCGGTTTTAACCAGCCAAAACCACCACCCGCTGTAATGGCTGCTTCCGCCGCATCACACAAATCGGCAAGGTCATTACCACGAAACTCTGACAATCTATCAACGCGAATTTCAACCATAGTTATAGAACCAAATTATTCCTATATTATGGCGACCACTGTAAAAAATTAGCAATTAATTGTAGACCAGTCTTTTGACTCTTTTCGGGATGAAACTGTGTGCCGATCATATTATCTTTGCCAACAATAGCAGTCACTCTCTGACCATATTCTGTAACAGCTAAAATATGATCTGATTTTTTTGGAACCATATGAAAACTATGCACAAAATATACATGAGGTTTCTGTCCTATGTTACACAAATTTTCAAGAACTAAATGGTTCGTCTCCGTTATATCCAGCTCATTCCAGCCCATGTGAGGAATTTTAACTTGGTCATCTGATCTCTTAATAGCAATTACATCCCCTTCTATCCAATCAAATCCGCTAGTTTCTCCATTCTCGTAGCCTTTTGAGGCCATGAGTTGCATCCCTACACAAATACCTAAAAAAGGGCGGGCTTTTTCAATTACAATTTCGTTTAAAGCTTCCAGTAAACCCTCTTGTTTATTTACTCCCACATAACAGTCAGGGAAGGACCCCACTCCAGGCAGAACCACTCTATCAGCACTCATTACAGTCTCGGTCTGCGAAGAGACTTCAATTGTATATTTGAGTCCTAACTCCGAGTTCATTCTTTCAAAGGCTTTTGCCGCAGAGCGAAGGTTGCCTGAACCATAATCAATAATTACAACTTTTTGCATATCTTCATCCTACAACATATTCTGTTGTAATTTGTTGAAATATGCCCTTTCAACATCTTCAATTTTAGCTCCAGTGGCAACGGCCTTTAAAATGTAGCCCTGACGCATGAGAACCCATCGGTGGCAATCATTTCCCCACAAACCCAAACAAAAAGAAAAAGTGAATTGTACTATCACGGTAGTCTTAGATCCTAAGTCTACAAAACTACCACCTAGATTGATCAAAAAATATCCTGAAAGAATTATTAATGCCATAATCCATAATCTGTGCGATAAAGCCCAAATTGGGCCGAAGAAAAAAGCAGCCCAATTAAAGCCCTCCTTAATCAAAACAAGACCTTCATCGTTTTCCGTTGACCAAGGTGCGGTATGAGCCGTGTAAACTTTCATACTAAGACCGCCGACTATTCTCTCTAAAGAATTGGATATGTTTAAAATATTTTTTCACTTTAATACATTCAGGTTTATTATGATGGGCCAATAGGTGAACTATAGAGCCTTATGGGATTTCGTTTTTTGTAATGACCTACGTAGAATTTCCCAAAACGCCCTTTGTAGATGGGACATCTCCAGATCGGCGACTATCAATTTCAATAGCCTGCCGCAGACATCTCGCTAATCCTTTATAACAAGATTCGATCATATGGTGATTGTTTTCACCATATAAAACTTCTACGTGCAAATTTAGACCAGCACTTTGAGCAAAAGCACGGAACCATTCCTGAAATAATTCTGTGTCCATATTTCCAAGTTTTGGTCGGGAAAACGGAACTCGATAAACTAGATAAGGCCGGTTTGACGCATCTAGAGCGACCCTTGTCAATGTCTCGTCCATAGGCACTAACGCGTCGCCATATCGACGAATACCTCTTCGATCACCAAGAGCTTTACTTATTGCCTCTCCAACTGCATAACCACTATCTTCAGTAGTGTGATGAAAATCTATATGTATGTCTCCTGTTGCGCGAACACGAAGATCTATTAAACTGTGGCGAGACAGTTGTTCCAACATATGATCTAAAAAACCAATACCAGTATCAATATCGTATTCGCCAATACCGTCCAAATTTAACGAAACTGATATTTCCGTTTCTCTAGTTTGCCTAGTTATACTAGCCTCACGTTCTAGTTTGTTAATGTTTTTAGACTTTTTTTCGGTACTCATTAAAAACTCCTGCAGGATCATAGCGGACAATGGTCAAATGACTAAATAACAGGGACTGTTTTTCAATACCACTATTACTAGATTAAAGTAATGGTCTTGAAGACTGGGTGCAAAGACCCAAATTATAGGAACACTTTGGTATACTTTTTAACAAACATAAAATTATAAATAGAATTAACTAATAATTTACATCAAATAACGGATGATTTGATTAATGTATACGCCTAATAAGATTTATAACGAAGAACAATGGCACGGAACAACTATATTATCAGTTCGAAAGGATAATGAAGTGGTAGTTGCCGGTGATGGCCAAGTTACACTAGGATCAACGGTAATTAAATCTAAAGCGCGAAAAGTTCGTTTACTAAGTGACGGCAGCGTTATAGCAGGTTTCGCTGGGGCCACAGCAGATGCATTCGCATTGTTTGAGCGACTTGAAGCTAAGCTAGAACAACATCCAGGACAATTAACACGCGCTTGCGTAGAAATGGCAAAAGACTGGAGAACGGACCGGTATCTTCGCAGACTAGAGGCAATGATGGCTGTTGTAGATAAAGAAACGTCGCTGGTGCTTACCGGGACAGGTGACGTACTAGAGCCAGATGATGGCATAATCGCCATTGGTTCAGGCGGAAATTATGCATTAGCAGCTGCCCGTTCTTTAATAGATCAAAAAGATCTTAGTGCCAGAGACATCGCAAAAAGAGCTATGTCTATTGCCTCCGATATATGTGTCTATACAAATACTAATATTACGATTGAGGGCCTATGACTAATTTTTCTCCACGCGAAATCGTTTCTGAGCTTGATCGTTTTATCGTCGGCCAAAATGAAGCTAAACGAGCCGTAGCTGTTGCCTTAAGAAATAGATGGCGACGACAACAGCTAACAGATGACCTTAAAGAGGAAGTTTTACCTAAGAACATTCTGATGATAGGGCCCACCGGTGTTGGTAAAACGGAAATTTCTCGACGGCTTGCTAAATTAGCAGATGCTCCATTTATCAAGGTTGAAGCAACAAAATTTACAGAAGTTGGATATGTCGGGCGAGATGTTGAGTCGATAGTCCGGGATCTAGTTGAGCAGTCAATAATGATGACTCGGGAACAACGAAGAAAAGAAGTGCAGGCCCAAGCAGAAGTTAATGCTGAACAAAGAGTGCTGGATGCTTTAGTCGGGGACAGTGCTAGCGAATCAACACGCCAATCATTTCGTGAAAAACTTAGGCGAGGTGAACTAGACGACAGGGAAATAGAGATAGAGGTTGCAGATAGTGGAGGTTTGCAAATGCCAACGATTGATATACCTGGCATGCCTGGTTCGCAAATGGGAATGATTAATTTTAATGATATGCTAGGTAAGGCCTTCGGACAAAAATCTTCATCGAGAAAAATGACTGTATCAGAAAGCTATGAAGTTTTAATGGCCGATGAATCGGACAAACTTTTAGATGACGACAAAATTATCAAAGAGGCCCTTAATTCAGTAGAAAACAACGGCATTGTTTTCCTCGATGAAATTGACAAAATAAGCGTTCGCAATGAAAGAGCAGGCGGCGGAGACGTCAGTCGTGAGGGTGTACAAAGAGATCTTTTACCTCTAATCGAAGGCACTACTGTGGCAACAAAGCATGGCGCAGTTAAAACTGATCATATCTTGTTTATCGCCTCAGGAGCATTTCATTTGGCAAAGCCGTCTGATCTACTACCTGAACTTCAAGGTCGTTTACCTATTCGTGTGACCTTAAAAGCTCTTACTCGAGATGATTTTGGGCGCATATTAAGGGAACCTGAGAATAGTCTTATTCGTCAATCTATTGCTCTTCTAAATACTGAAGGGGTAACACTGAACTTCTCAGAAGATTCAATAGACGCTATTGCAGATTTAAGTGCTGAGATTAACCAGAGTATAGAGAATATTGGAGCTCGTCGCCTCCATACAGTAATAGAGCGTCTTTTAGAAGATATCAGTTTCACAGCCACCGATAGAGAAGGTGAGACCATTGATATAAACGAAGAGATGGTACGCACACGGGTTGAAGATTTAGCCAAAAATGCGGACCTTTCCAAGTTTATATTATAAAACATCTAATTTAAAAACTGTGTTCGATTTTGGGAGAATAAAATGAAAATGCCATCAAAAATTGTTGATATATCTATGCCCTTAGATAACGATAACATTGTCGATCCAGACATCATGCGTCCTCAGATAGAGTATGTAAGTCAAAAAGAAAATGCTGAATCCATGGCAAATTTTTTTGAGGGTATGAGCGCTTCAGATCTTCCCAGCGCTGAAGGCTGGGCGTGGGAAGTTATAAAATTAACAACCCATAATGGCACGCATATTGATGCACCTTGGCACTATCATTCTCATGATAAAGACGGCAATCCTATGCAAACAATAGACGAACTCCCCTTGGATTGGTTTTTTCGTCCAGGGATAAAGTTTGATTTTAGAGAAATGCCAGACGGTTATATCGTGCAACCTGAAGACATAGACGCGGAACTGAAGCGAATAGATTACGAGTTGCAACCTTTAGACATTGTTCTAGTTAATACAAAAGCTAGCGAATATTATGGAACCAATGAATATTTGGATCATGGTATTGGCATGGGAAAGGAAGCCACTTTATACCTAACACAAGAACATGGAGTTCGCGTTACAGGAATAGACGCATGGGGTTGGGACGCGCCTTTTAAATTCGCCAAAGAAGAATGGAAGAAGAACAAAGATGCGAGCAAAATTTGGCAGGGACACTGGGCGGGTATTGAACAACCATATTGCCACATGGAAAAATTATTAAACTTAGAGACGCTTCCTGATAAAGGATTTACGGTAAGCTGCTTTCCTTGGAAAATAAAATCCGCTTCAGCAGGCTTTATTCGAGCCGTCGCAATGTTTGACTAAGGACAAACTCTGTGGAAAATATAAAACCAGACTAGGCTATTGATTTTTTAACTGAAATCTACGTAAGTAGCGCAAAACTTCCTCGACCTCTGATTCACTGAGTGTTCCAATACTTAGTGCCAGTTGATTGGCCAGTTCTGTGTGTTTATGGCCCATACCTCTTGTGTCCACAACGGCCCTAGGATGGGATAATGAAGCTAGGCGTTTCATCTCTTCAAAATCATCCCAAATTAAATTAAAATACTCACATATTTGAACAACCAATGCTTCCGATGGTCTTCCTCTGTGACCTCGCTCTAATGAAGAAAGATACGACGCTGATAGTTGTAAATCTTGAGCCAGTTGCTTCAAACTAACTCCTGTAGACAAACGCAAGATTCTCATCTTCTTACCAAATGGAGTCACTTCCGTCTGTGCCTTTTTCTTCTTAATAATATATAAAATGCTCCTTCGCCGCCATGTTCAGGCCTAGCGGCGCAAAACGATAAAGTAACTTCACGACACTTTGGTTTATTAAGCCAGTCCGGCAATCGTTTGCGTAGTACACCTGTACTATTGCTGGTAAGCCCCTTTCCAGTAATCACCAAAACTAAACGACAGCCAGCCTCAAAACAATCTATGATAAATGACTCTAATCTAGCTTCAGCTGTCGCTTGGTACTCGCCATGTAGGTCAAGGCGAGCGTCAATTGGAAGCTTACCTCTCCTCATTCTCTCGACAGTTCGCTTATCTACCCCTGACACTTTTTCAGCGCTCAACGGATCTAAATTTATTAAGCCTTTTCTGTGTGATATTGGCTTTTCATGAACACTAAAGTCAGTTTTTTTAATAAACTTAGTCTTTGAATTATTTGAAGCATTCTTAATAGGATTAGCCTTTTTATGGGTCGTCTTTTTTTTTAGCGGCCTCACTCCAACCATTGTGCGTTCAAATAAATCCTGCTCACTGCTGTCCATTTTTCCTACTTTTAATCGCTTATTCACCTGATAACTTTCGATTATGATCGTCAATCTGACTCAACCAAAATGATATGTAATCGCCTAGGGCCATGGGCGCCTAATAATAGGGTCTGTTCTATATCACCAGAACGGGAAGGTCCGGTAATAAAATTTACGGTGCGGGGCATATCCTTTTTTTGGCTGGGATCTCCCATCGCATTGTTATTACGAATCATATCCCAAACATCTTCATAATTTTTAGTAATACGATCTTTTGGTAAAACCACAACATGGGTTTCCGGAAGAAAATTTAAAGTTGAAGGATGATCGGGACCTGAAAACATCGCAAGTGTACCCGTTTCAGCCACACCTGCTGCTGCGGAGGTAACACTAACCATATCATCTCTTTCGGGCGTTCTATTGCTAATCCCTAATAATGGCTGTTCTCCCCAAGGAATTGAGTCCAGCACTTGATCAGAAGACATTACCACCTGAGAGGGTAAATTTTCTTTTTTAAGATAATTTGTTATTGCACTCGGTATATCATTTAAACTTTCCACTTCTTCAACTGAAGCAAAAACACCTTCGGCCATATCCTTAAATAAAGTAATTAAATCTGAAGAAGTTAGAGATGTCCTTTGGGGTATGAGATTTCGCTTTGGAGTACTTATACGATCTTTCAAAGCTGCAATCTTTTCTTTATCCAGAGGCCCTGAACGTCCCAGGGACCTTCTAACATTATTTAAAATAGTTTGGCGCTGCTCACTCATTGGAAGATTCCGACCAAAGCTGCTGAAATGTTTTGCCCTCAGGGGCAGGAAACTCTCTGTATTTTGTCCAACCACCTGCAAATGGCAGGCTGGAGAATCTCCCCTTACGTTTTCCCAGTCGAAACAATAAATTCACTTGAAAGCCCATAACCCTTCTATAGATACTGGGCCTCTTCACCAAGTAAGCCCAGAGCTTTATGCCATAACGGGCAAACTTTGGTGTTAAATGACTCTCAAACTCGCGTTGTCTCCAATGTCTCATTAATTTGGGCAGTGGTATCCTAACAGGACAAACTTCTTCACAGCGCCCACAGAAGGTCGAAGCGTTGGGAAGATGGCCAGCCTCATCAACGCCTAACAGGCTCGGCGTAAGTACTGCCCCCATCGGTCCGGGATAAACCCAACCATATGCATGCCCCCCAACGGATTGATAGACCGGACAGTGATTCATACAAGCCCCACATCTAATGCACCGCAACATATCCTGAAACTCAGTACCAAGCATATTTGTGCGTCCGTTATCTAGCAATATCACATGATATTCTTCAGGGCCATCCGGGTCAGCTTTTCGTCTCGGGCCAGTCGAGACTGTCGTATAAACGCTAAATTCTTGTCCCGTCGCAGATCGAGCCAAGACTCTGAGTAATGTCGATGCATCCTCCAAAGATGGAACTATTTTCTCTATGCTAGCTAAAACTATGTGAACCTTTGGTAGTAATTGTGATAAGTCTCCATTTCCCTCATTAGTAACAATTATAGAAGATCCTGTTTCAGCCACCAAAAAGTTAGCGCCTGTTATGCCAACTTGTGCTTCAAAGTATTTTTCTCTTAAAACTGTTCTTGCTTCTTCAAGTAAAGTAGGGGGTTCTTCCAAAATTCTTTGGGGATCTAGATGAGTATGAGTCTCCCTAAAGCTTTTTTCGACTTGAGATTTAGTAAGATGCACCGCAGGTGCTATAATATGAGAAGGACGTTCATCCCGTATTTGAATGATGTACTCTCCCAAATCAGTCTCTACAGCTCTAATTCCTGAACTCTCAAGAGCCTCGTTGATATCGCACTCCTCCCCAATCATTGATTTCCCTTTATTAACGGAAGTAGCGTTAACTGAACGACATATTTCTAGTACTGTTTTTTGTACATCTTCTTTTGTTGATGCCCAATGAACCTTGCCACCAGTTGAGATTACCTTGCGTTCATATTCCTCAAGATAAAAGTCAAGATTCTCAAGAACGTGGTCTTTAATCTCTCTAGCTTGATCTCTTAATGAATCAAACTCCGGAAGGTTGTCCATAGCTTTCTGGCGTCCGCCAGTAAAATGACCCTTACTTTTAGTTAGGGCTTTTCTTAAATCCTCATCAGCTAATTGACGAGAAGCATTTTTCTTGAACTGTTTAGGTAAAGTTTCAACCATTAGTAAAATCTAGTCCCTATTGGGCTCGCCTATAGCTGGTCCTTGTGTCATCCCAGCTAAAACCTCTGCTACATGACGCACCTCCAATCTAGACCCCATCCTTTGAAGTTTACCTGCTATATTCATCAAACATCCCAGGTCTCCTGAGAGAAGTGTTTGAGCTCCTGTATCGATAATTTGATTTACTTTATTCTCAACCATTCGGTCAGATATATCTGCATATTTGACGCAGAAGGTTCCTCCAAATCCACAGCATACATTAGAATCTGGCAATTCCCTTAGATGTAAGTCTTCTAGTTTACCCATTAGTTTCCTGGGTTGCTCATAAATCGATAATTCGCGCAAGCCAGAACAACTATCATGATAAGTAACAATGCCTTTAAAATCGCTTTCAATAGCATCAACTTTTAAAACATCCGTTAAAAATGACAACAGTTCATAAGAACGTTCTGCTAATTTGTTAGCTCTCTCGAGCCATTCATTATCGTTAGTGAATATCATAGGATAGTGATGACGTAGCATTCCAGCACATGAGCCTGATGGAACAATAACGTAATCATAACTTTCAAATGTTTCTATTACTTGTTTAGCAATTTTTTTTGTCTCATCTAAATCACCAGTATTGTAAGCAGGTTGACCGCAACATGATTGCAGCTGAGGCACCTCCACAAAACAACCGGAATCTTCCAAAAGCTTAATGGAAGCAAAGCCTACAGAGGGTCGAAACAAATCGACCAAACAGGTAACAAATAATGCAACTTGGGGCTTTTCCATATGAACAACTCGCCGTTAAATAACCAAATTATAGTACCCGCAAAACAAAAACACAGCTTTTTTTATGGCAGAAGGCCAAGTAACAAAAGTTATAAATATACTATTAATGCGTTTACCTACATTTCCTCAAGAAGTCGCGGATATAAAGGGTTTTCTTTCCCATCTGCATAGCCACAAGTTAAAAAAACCTTCGAGAGACCCAATCATTAGAAAAAACTTTTATTTTATTAATTAGGTGCCTCTGTCGCAACCAAGGTCCAATTTGGGTTTCTGGATCTGGTGTTTCTCGCAAACGTCCAAATGTCAGTTACAGTAGTTACCTGAGTGGGATCACCTTCACTGATTTCTCCTGAAGCATTATATGTCACTTCTATTTGTTCCGAAACAAATTTAGTAGTTACAAAAGCAACCGCACCATCCATTGATGCCTCTATTATATCGCTTTCTTGAATGCCAACTAGTGTCATTTCCATAGAAGCTCCTATATCGCTTCTTTCTTTTATGGCTTTAGAAAAATTATCATACACTTCATCACTTAATAAGGGCTTTAAAGTATCTGTGTCACCAGTGGCGAATGATGTAACAATCATCTCAAATGCACCCCTAGCCCCCTCTATAAACTTTACAGTATTAAAGTGCGAATCGGATTTTCTAATTTCCCTCAGATTTTCTCCTAAAGCCCCGACAGCTTGTTCTATAAAAGGATCATCAGGCTTCCTATCAGGAAGAGCCACTACATTTTTTTCGTTAGCATTATCTGTAGCCGTTTGAGATTTGGCATTGTTTGGCGATTCACCAGTTCCCATAGGAGGACGCTCATTGCCCATTCTTCTACCCAGTACACTACGCAGTCGAAAGACCAAGAAAGCTGCAACTGCTGCAAATAATAATAAATCGAGAGACACGCTATTTCCTATACTTTTTTAAATTCCCATCATTGGGTGTTTTTAAAACAAAAAATCAGTTTTGGTAACAATCTTTAATCTGTTTTATACTTCTCTTACATTAGTCTTCAAACAATAAATATAACATTTACACTAAAACATGATCATATGCCAATTTTGAAAGTTTTTTCTATTAAAAGAATTACTGGAAAATTAATTACTATCTATTACTCTAAATAAGTATAACAGCACGAGAGAACAAGAATGGGCTTCTGGATTCTTATTATTTTTATTGGTATACCACTAGTTGAAATAGCTCTATTTATACAGGTTGGCGGGCTAATAGGTTTATGGCCTACTATAGTTATAGTGATAATAACTGCTATTCTTGGAACCTTATTGATACGAAAACAGGGCTTATCCACTCTTCAGAGAGCCCAAATTGAGCTTGAGAAAAAACAAATACCAATAAGAGAATTGTTTGAGGGTATATGTCTTATTTTTTCTGGAGCTTTACTCCTTACCCCTGGTTTTCTAACCGACACAATAGGCTTCGTTTTACTAGTGCCTTCTTTAAGAGGAATTTTAGGAGGATTTTTATGGAAAACCTTGCAAAATACAAAGGGCATAAAAATACAGATGGCTGATTATAAATCTCACGAAGTAAAAGAAGGAGCAGGTCCTATTGTTGAGGGAGAAGCGTTCGAAATAATAGACGAAGAAAACAAAAATAATGATAAAAAATAAATATCATCTACAGATACATGGAGTTTTAAATAACTATATTTTATAAATTGACAAAAATATATTTATGTCAAAGGAAGACAATAAAATGCAAGAAAAAGAAACCCAGACAAACGAAAGCGCACAACCCACGCTCGTTGTTAACGCTCAATACGTTAAAGATCTCTCTTTTGAAAATCCTAATGCCCCTAAAAGCTTGCTGCAGCAAGAGGCCGAACCAAATGTACAAGTGGGAATAGACACTGCTGCAAATAAACTGGAAGATTCGGTATTCGAAGTAACGCTTACCATACGTGCAGAGGGCACGGTTAAAGATACTAATCTTTTTATGGCAGAAGTATCCTATTCTGGAGTGTTTTCAATCGGCGAAACACCAGAAGAATATATAGCCCCCCTATTATATGTTGAAGCCCCAAGACTATTATTCCCCTTTGCAAGAGCTATCATTGCAGAGTGCGTTCGCGAGGGCGGCTATCCTCCGCTTTTGATACATCCAGTTGATTTTATGTCTCTATTCCAACAACGAGCTCAACAAGCCCAAGAGACTCCTGAATCAAATAATGAGCCTAGTAAAAATGGTAAAGGAGACCAAAAGTTTGAATTCGAGCTCTAAATGATCATTATTGGCGTAATCGCCAGATGGGATTCTTAATACTATTTACCAATTCTTCGTGTGCCTCTATTTCCTCAGATGTCGGTGCGTGTAATCTTGACTTTCTTTCCATAATTTCAGAGCTTTGTGACGTCTGGCTTTTCTTTTCTTTCCCATCTTCGTTTAAATTTAACCCTGGTTGCCTTCCCCCCATAAGATATAGATAAACTTCTGCTAACAGTTCAGCATCTAATAAAGCTCCATGCTTTTCTCTCGAGGAAAGATCTATCTGAAATCTACGACAAAGAGCATCCAGACTTACTTGTGCACCAGGAAATCTACGACGTGCTAAGGAAACTGTGTCCAGAGCACGCGATCGATCGATTAGTTGAGCTCCAATTATCATCATTTCTGCATCAAGGAATCTTAGATCAAAATCAGCATTATGAATTATCAGGGGTGAATCGCTGATAAATTCTACAAAAGATCCATAAATATCTGAAAATTTAGGTTTATTGGCAAGAAATTCTGTGCTCAAACCATGAATAGCGAATGCGGATGCAGGCATTTCTCGTTCTGGATTTATGTATTCATGGAAAAACTTCCCCGTGGGCATATGATTGTTGATCTCGACACAGCCAATTTCGACAACTCTATCGCCAGATTGAGGATCTAGGCCTGTAGTTTCTGTATCAAGTACTATTTCTCTCATATAAATCTCTCATTTCCCACGTCAAGTCCGGCTTGAAACAAGTCGTAAATATTTTACCAGTCTTTTAAGACTTCTAAAAGTATGTGCTTTCCCCAATCCCGTCTCTACAATAAAATCCGCTCTTCGACATTTTTCTTTATCCGATATTTGACTATCAACAATGCCTTTAAACTTTTTGATGCTCATTCCACTTCTTGATAACACTCTTCGTGTTCTAATAAATTCAGGCGCTGTCATCACGAGAACGGCGTCAACATTTAATTCGCCTTTCGTCTCATAAAGTAGGGGTATGTCAAGCACAACAAGTGCTTCAGACCTTAGTGAGTGAAATCTTAAGAAACGCCTTGCTGACATTCGTACAAACGGATGAATAATATTTTCTAGGTCTACACGCGACTGATTGTCTGAAAAAACTATATCTCCCAGTTTTTTCCTCTTAATAACCCCTTGTTCAATTACGCTAGGAAATCGTCTTCTAATTTTTTCGTAGACTTTTTTGTCACTTTCCAGAAGTTTGCTAACAATAGCATCAGAATCATGAACAGGAACATTGAGTATTCGGAGCATATCAGCGGCAGTTGACTTGCCCATTCCTATAGATCCAGTTAGCCCAAGAATTAACAATCTGGCCTCCATATTTTCATAACGATGATAAAACTTCCTGTCGTAGATTATCGTCGACAGTTGGATCTACGCCAAACCATTCTTGAAAACCTAATCTTCCTTGGTGCAAAAGCATGCCTAGACCGTCAACAACATTGTTGCCCCTTTTGCGCGCCCTTCGTAAAAGATCAGTTTCTAATGGAGCATAAACTATATCATTCACTACTGCGTCCACTGGTAACTTCTCTAGATCAAGATCTAGTATTTTTTGCCCCACCATTCCTAATACTGTAGAATTAATTAAAAGCCCTGATTCAGATAAAATATTTGAACGATCATCCCAACTATAAACAGAGGACTTTTTTGAAAGACCTGGCACGTTATCAACTAATTTATGTGCTTTTTCAGGCGAACGGTTTAAAATTCTTATTTCTGGCACCCCTAGATCCAATAAAGCCACACATATTGCCCTTGCAGCGCCCCCTGCACCCAAAAGGACTGCGGGACGTGTTTGGTATACTGATCTCAATGTTTCAGGGAGACTCTCTTTTAGGTTTTCAATAAATCCGAATGCATCAGAATTCATACCATACAAACTACCATCAGCCTGAATTTTTATGGTATTAATCGCCCCTATCCGTTGAGCAACAGAATCAACACTATCAACTAGTGCCAATGCTTCTTCTTTTAAAGGAAGTGTTAAATTCACACCAATAAAATTTAATTCTCGGAGACTGGAAAGAGCCTCAGACAAGCATTCTGCTTTTACTTCTAATGCTTCATAAAATCCATTAATTTTATATTTAGAAATCCAGTAATTGTGTAAACGAGGAGATAAAGAATGAGAAATGGGAAAACCCATAACTCCAGCTTTTAAAAAAATGTTTTCTTCATTATTCATTTTAATATTACACCGTGTTGCCGTAACTCAGTGAGCAAAGAGAGTAAAGGAATACCAAGAATAGAAAAATAGTCACCCTCAATTTTTGAAAATAGTTGAGCACCTAGCCCCTCTATCTTATAGGCCCCAACAGTCTGACAGGCCTCTTCGCCCATATTACGTATATACCAATCAATGTAATCATCACTCAAATGTCGCATTTCTAAAGTAGCTTCACTTTCGTAACTCCAAATTTTTATCCCATATTGAGCTAAACAGACACTAACCAGCAATTTATGATTGCGACCCCGTAAAACCATTAAGTGATTTCGTGCTTCATCAAGATTTTTGGGTTTATCAAATATAACACCCTCACAATCAAGAATCTGGTCAACCCCTACAACTAGAGAATTTGGATGTAATAAAGATATTTTTTCAGCTTTCTTCTCTGCTAAAATGCTAGCAATTCTACCAGGAACCACCTTTTCTTTTTTTAACCTAAATTTAATTTCACTTTCATCTATTTCGCTGGAAAACACTGTATGCTTTACTCCAGCTGAATTTAACAGTCTCGTTCTAATTTTGCTTTTAGAAGCAAGTATTACGGAGGAATGTGATTGTATTTGTTCAGAAGTCATATTTAAAAAAGTTATTTAACTCTATTTTCTTCATGCCTTGACAATTGAGCCATTACGGCTGCCGCTGTTTCCTCTATAGACCGTCTCGTTACATCAATAACAGGCCAGTTTTTTTCGTTAAAATATCGCCGCGCCTGAGTTATTTCGGCCTTAACTTGTTCCAAGTCTATATATGGGTTTTCTCCTTCCTGTTTGAGAATAGCCAATCTTGCACGCCTCAGTTCCACAAGTCTTTTAGGATCATTCGTAAGCCCAATTACAATTGCGTTTTTTACTTGATCAAGAATTTTTGGTAACGGAATTCCTGGTACAAAAGGAACATTTACTGCTCTTACTCCACGATTAGCTAAGTACAGACAAGTAGGAGTTTTGGAAGTTCTCGACACACCCACCAATATGACGTCAGAATCATCATATTCTTCGGCCCTTTGGCCATCATCATGAGCTAAAGCCCAATCCATTGCCTCTATCCTGTGAAAATACTCGGCATCCATTTCATGTTGGCCACCAATTCTGTGAATAGGTTGTGCGCCCAAGAATTGTCCCAAAGCCGCAATTACTGGATCAAGAACAGATATGCATGGTAATTTGAGACGCCTGCATCCATCTCTTAGTTGTTCCCGTAGTGTTTCATCAACTAAAGTAAACATAACTGGACCTGGCTTCGCTTCGATTGCTTCCAAGACAACTTTCATAGCATGCTTCGTCCTTGCCATTGGCCAAACATGTTCTACGGGCTCAACATCTTCAAATTGAACTAAACATGCACGAGCAACAGAATGAATAGTTTCTCCTGTGGAATCCGAAACCAGATGAAAGTCAAAAGACTGATTTTGATTATAGTCAGATGTCGAAAATTGTTTCGCCATCGATTTATTCCCTGTTGAAAATTTTTAGATAATGTAGATAACTCAATAAATGTTGAGTTTCAAAAATATTATTCAGTAATAGAACTTTATAATTAACAGTTTCATACTCAGGAGAACAAAACCTTTAACCATGTGTGGATCAAATTTATTTATTATCTTATCCACACGAATATCCTCATGTCACCCATCAAATATAATCATAATAATATCATACAATTCTTAGGCTTAGATAAATTGTCCACAAAAAGTAAGATCTAATGAAAACCTATTCATATATAAATCATGTATGAGGATAAAATTTAAATCCCATTTTTCAAAGCATTACTACAACAGCAAACATAACTAATTAATTTTATATTAATGATTTAAACCTAGAAAAAAGAATTTTCAAACGCATAATACATAGTTAAATAAATTTACTAACTTTGATTAAAAAAAAGAAATATAGAAATTGTCTAAACTCATTTTATTATCTCTTGAAGGAAAAATCTTACCCAGACCACCATTTTGGTTTATGCGTCAAGCAGGACGTTATCTACCAGAATATAGAGATATTCGAAAACGTACTACTTCATTTCTCGATCTCTGTTATCAACCCGAAATTGCTGCCGAGATAACACTTCAACCAGTTCATCGGTTTCATCCGGATGCAGCTATCTTGTTTTCTGATATTCTTGTTATTCCGCACGCATTAGGTCAAATGGTAGAATTTAAAGAAAGTATTGGTCCTTGTTTAAATCCTGTTAGGACAACCAAAGATTTAAAAGGTTTATCACTCATAAATTGTGATAAAAAACTTAGTCCAATATTTGAAACCGTAAAGTTAGTTAAGGAAAAAATTCCTGAGGATGTTGCATTGATAGGGTTTGCTGGTTCTCCCTGGACTGTGGCAACTTACATGGTAGAGGGAGGCACTAGTAGAAATTTTGTTTCTATTAAGAAATGGGCTCGAAATGATCCTAATAGCTTTAGTAAACTTATTAATTTAATAGTAGATAGCACATGTGATTATATAGTTGGGCAAGTAGAATCAGGGGCTGACGTAATACAATTATTCGACACTTGGGCAAGTGTAGTACCAGCGGATCAGTTTCAAAAATTAATTATTGAACCAACACAGAGGATAATAAACCGTGTTAGACAGATAAAACCGAAAACTAAATTTATTGGATTTCCAAAAGGCATAGGAACAGCTATATCACATTATGCTGAGGAAACAGGTGTTAACTGTTTAAGTATTGATAGTTCTGTATCCCCTAAATTTGCAGCAAACTGCCTACAACCTAAATTTGCAATTCAGGGAAATCTAGACCCAATAGCGTTATTGGTGGGCGGTAATTCAATGCTAAATAGTACAAGTAATATTATAAACACCTTAAATAAAGGACCTTTTATTTTTAATTTAGGTCATGGAATTATCCCTGAAACTCCGCCAGAAAATGTTGAAATTCTTGCAAATTTTATCCGCTCTGGAGGGAAAGGATGAAAATTGCGGTTGTTGTTTATAATTTAGGAGGTCCTGAAAAAAAAGAAGATATAAAAAGTTTCCTTTTTAATCTTTTTAGTGATCCCATGATTATTAATCTGCCAACACCCCTGAGATGGTTTTTGGCAAAACTAATATCAAGTCGTAGAGCTAAGTTGGCACAAGAAATTTATGAACATTTAGGAGGCGGATCACCCCTTCTCCAAAACACAATTGCACAAGCAGAGGCTTTAAATACCACTTTATCGCAAGATAAAGACCATGTTTATAAAACTTTTGTGGCCATGAGATATTGGCATCCAATGACAAATCAGGTTGCTGAACAAGTTAAATCTTTTCAGCCCGATGAAATTATTTTACTACCCCTTTATCCGCAGTTTTCAACAACAACAGTTGGTTCATTTATTAAGGTTTGGAAAAAAGCGGTTGATAAAATAGATTTAAATTGTCCCACTAAAACGATTTGTTGCTATCCTTATGAAAAAGGATTTATAGAGTCGATTGTTTCTTTAATAAGAAAAACTAATTATTTAGACGATATTATAGAAAAACGGATTCTATTTTCAGCGCATGGCTTGCCTCAAAAGATAATTAATAAGGGTGATCCATATCAGTGGCAAATAGAGCAAACCGCTAAGGCAATTGTAAAAGAAATTGCTGTAAAAGATTTGGATTGGGTTATTTGTTATCAAAGCCGTGTTGGACCCCTTGAGTGGATTGGTCCTTCAACAGAGGAAGAAATAACCCGGGCGGGTGACGATGGAAAAAGTATAGTTATAGTCCCAATAGCTTTTGTTTCAGAACACTCAGAAACCCTTGTGGAGCTAGATATCGAATATAAAAAATATAGTGAGATGGCAGGAGTGAAAAGCTTCTTTCGAGTTCCTACGGTCAGTATATCTAATGAATTTATTAATGGACTAGCCCGCCTAGTTGATGTTGCTCATTCTGAATCAAACTTTATTTTAAGTGGAGATGTAAAACGTATTTGTCCAAACGGCTGGGATCAGTGCCCCTGTAAAGAGAAAGATAGTAAATAATGGATCTTTTTCTGTCGATTTTGAAGGCTTTACATATAATTAGTATTATAGCGTGGATGGCGGGGTTGCTCTATCTGCCAAGGTTATTTGTTTATCATAGTGATGTGGAACCTGGGTCATTACAAAGTGAAACGTTTAAAGTTATGGAACGAAGGCTATTTTTGAGAATTATGAACCCGGCCATGTTTTTTTCAATTTTATTCGGATTAGCTCTGATTATTTGGTCTGAATCGTTGGACTGGTATAGTTCGTGGATATGGATAAAGGTTTTTTGTGTGGGGATTTTGATTATGGTTCATGTGCAGTTTGGTATTTGGCAGAAGGCATTTGAGATTGATTCTAATGTTCACAGTGCCAGAACTTATCGCATAGCAAATGAAATCCCAACAATGTTAATGATAATAATTGTCTTAATGGTTATTATTAAGCCTTTTTGAGTTTTTATAATCTGTGTTATGGTTAACACAGAGCTTGACATCTGGGCTTGATGCTACTAATTGGCTCTTTATTAGACGTTTGGATGTGGAGTCTGTGGCGTTTAATCCTTCCATACTTGTCGACTAAGGCTAATTATAGCTGTTGGCAAAATACCTCAAGAGCGTTTAGTGCAAAGTACTCCTAGGCATGTTTATAAAACTCTCTAATTATTTCAACTAATTTTTTTCTGATGGTATTCTCACATTTCGGTAAAGGTTAATGGACTTACAAGAACTTAAGCAAAAGACCCCAAGTGATCTTCTAGCATTTGCTGAAGAATTAGAAGTTGAAGGGGCAAGCAATCTTCGGACACAGGACATGATGTTCGGCATTCTCAAAGCGCTCGCTGAAAGTGGTGTTCCTATTCACGGTGGTGGGGTTTTGGAAGTTTTACAGGATGGGTTTGGCTTTCTCAGATCACCGGAAGCAAACTATCTGCCTGGACCTGATGACATATATGTATCACCCAGCCAGGTGCGCAGGTTTGCGTTGAGAACTGGCGATACAGTTGAGGGTGAAATACGGGCACCAAAAGAGGGAGAACGATATTTTGCACTGCTTAAAACAAACAAGGTGAATTTCGATAACGCAGAACAAACAAGAACCCGCATAAATTTTGACAATTTAACTCCACTTTACCCAGAAGAAAAAATATCACTAGAGTTAGAATTAAGCGAAAATAAAGATCCTACCCTTCGCGTAATTGATATAGTTGCACCACTTGGGAAAGGTCAGAGAGCGTTACTTGTGGCCCCACCACGTACAGGCAAAACTGTGATGATGCAAAATGTTGCTAAAGCCATAATGGCAAATCACCCAGATGTTTACTTGTTGGTTTTATTAATTGACGAACGTCCGGAAGAGGTAACGGATATGCAGAGAACGGTACGTGGAGAGGTAATAGCATCCACATTTGACGAGCCAGCGTCGAGACACGTTCAAGTAGCAGAGATGGTAATAGCGAAAGCTAAAAGACTGGTTGAACACAAAAGAGATGTAGTTATTTTGTTAGATTCAATAACAAGATTAGCCAGAGCCTATAATACTGTCGTGCCCTCTTCTGGAAAGGTGCTCACAGGTGGTGTTGATGCGAACGCGCTCCAGAGACCCAAACGATTCTTTGGTGCGGCAAGAAACATTGAAGAAGGAGGATCTTTGACTATTATATCCACTGCGCTAATTGAAACTGGTTCACGAATGGATGAGGTAATATTTGAAGAATTCAAGGGAACTGGTAATTCGGAAATAATACTTGATCGAAAGCTTGCTGATAAACGAACGTGGCCGTCAATCGATATAACTAAATCGGGCACCAGAAAAGAAGAGCTCCTTGTAGAACGTGATACACTTTCTAAAATGTGGATGCTGAGACGAATTTTAATGCCTATGGGGGTCGTTGACGGAATGGAGTTCCTTCTTGATAAGATGAAACAATCCAAAACTAATAACGATTTTTTCGATTCAATGAATCAATAATTCTAGGTGCTAAGATTTTTTGCACAAATTAGGCAGGTTGGTATAGCAGGGTCTAGTATCAATCTACGCTTTTCGATCTGATCACCACACATTAAACACGATCCATACTCTCCTGTTTGTAGTCGTTTAATTGCTGCTTCTACTTTTCGTAGTTCAGCATCTCGACGACGTTCAGCGTTTTTTGCTACTTCTTGGACCTGCAAAGCATCTATTCTAGATAAGCGACCTATTCGCTGTTGATCTAATTCTACGGGCTGGGTAGATAATTGGTTGTTCTCTTGTGCCAGAATTATCTCTTCTCTCAAGTTTTCTAATGTTTTTATTAAACTTTTTTTGTTCACGTTTGTCTTACTTCTATTTTCTTGTCTAGGGAATTAGTACTGTAGAACCAGTTGTTTTTCTTCCTTCTAGATCTTTATGTGCTTGTGCTGTGTCTTTTAGCGGGTAAGTTTGGTTGATACCAATTTTTACAGCACCACTGTTAATCACTTCAAACAAGTCGTTTGCGCATTCTTCTAATGCCTGTCTGGTGGCCGTATAATGGAACAACATTGGACGGGTAATAAAAATTGAACCGTAAGATGAAAGATCCATAATGTTTACTGGGTCTGGTGCTCCAGACGCGTTTCCAAAGCAAGCAAGCATACCAAGTGGAGACAAACACTTCATTGAATCAGTTAGGGTGTCTTTTCCCACTCCATCGTAAACTACTGGAACCCCTTTTCCATCTGTTATGTCCTTGACACGTTCCACGAAGTTTTCTTCATTATAATTTATTACATGATGAACGCCGTTTTCTGAGGCTAGTTTGGCCTTTTCTTTGCTACCAACAGTTCCTATAACTGTTGCGCCGAGATGATTTAACCATTGACTTGTTATTAATCCAACCCCACCTGCAGCTGCGTGCAAAAGAACATTCATTCCTGGCTCAACACGGAAAAGTTGGCGAATGAGAAATTGTGTTGTCATTCCCTTTAACATAGCTGCTGCCGCAACAGCGTCGTCTATACCCTCTGGGATTTTTACTGCTATATGTGCTGGCATTACTCTTTCTTCTGAATAAGCGCCCACAGGCATATCCGCATAACTAACTCTATCACCAACACCCAAATGAGTTACATTTGATCCTATTTCTTCTACTACACCAGCTGCTTCTAATCCAAGAATAGAAGGCATTGGTAGTGGCCTTGCTCCAGTTCGGAGGTACGTATCAATATAATTCAGTCCTATAGCTGTATGCCGAATACGAATTTCCTCAGGGCCGGGATTGTTAACTTCCACTTCCTCCCATTTTAAAACATCTGGGCCCCCGTTTTCGTGAATACGTATAGCGTGTACCATTTTTTACTCCTTTTCTTAGGGGTCAGATCTGCCCGAAAGTGATAAATTAATTATTTTATGAGTTTCTCATGATTGGAAGCATTAAAACGAGAGTTTAACAAAAGACTTCTAAGGTCGTTTGGATCAGTAATTGGAGCTGAGCAGGTCCGGCCAAAACATACATAAACAGTTGTTTTTCCATCTATCGGTTTTTTGCCACTGGCTGGGTGGCTTGAATTTATTTGCTCTATGGAATCAATCATTGATAAAATCTTGGTGGGTATATTTAAATTATTTATACATTCTAAAAACTTTATTTCGTCGTGTTTTTCTTTCCCTCGAATGATAACAATTTGAATGGCTTCACTGAGAAACTGGGCTCCATTTATTAATGTAACATAGCTAAATGGATTATTGCTTATATCTCCAGAGAATATTGAAATAATGTTTTCAGATAACGACCTATAATCCTCTTTTCCCGTATGAAAATAAAGCCTAGCAAGAACTTCTACCATAATGCCATTGCCAGATGGAGTTGCGTTATCCAAAGAGTTTTTTGTGCGAGAAATTATATCTGAAGCATCACTTGCTGTATAATAATAGCCACCTCCTTCTTTATCCCAATAATAATAATTTAATGTCCTAATCCATGACTCGACTATATCGAGAAACTTTTGAGATTGAGTAGCCTCCAAAAGTAGGAGACCAGCTCTGCACATATTTGCATAGTCATCAAGTGTTGATAAATGTCTTGCTTGACCAGCTCTCCAAGAATGTTGAAGCCGATTAAAGCCTTCAACATTTTCTGACATGTTATGAGTTATAAAATTGAAAGCACTCTTTGATACATTGAGCCAATCAGGCCTATCTAATGCTATAGCGGCTTTCGTTAACGCACTGATCATCAAGCCGTTCCAGTCCGCTAATACTTTATCATCAAGACCTGGAGGGATCCGCTTTTGTCGTTCTACAAAAAGATGTTCTCTGTTTTCTTTTAATTTACTTTCCGTTTCAGCGTCTTTCAAACGAGGATGACGAGTTCGATTTAGAATGTTAGCACCTTCCCAATTACCATCTTCTTGAACATCGTAGTTCTCGATAAATAAATTGGCATCTTCACCAAGAAGTTTCCTAATTTCTTCAATAGACCAAATATAATACTTGCCTTCCGTTCCTTCTGAGTCTGCATCGATGGTCGAGCAAAACCCCGTATAAGAGCCGTGTTTGACTAACATCTCTCTTAAAACCCAATTAACTGTTTCGTTAATTATTTGGCTGTATAAAGGGTTTTGTTTTTCCTGTAATGCATCTGTATAAAGCTCTATCAACTGTGCATTGTCGTAAAGCATTTTTTCAAAATGAGGAACTAGCCAGATAGGATCCGTTGAGTAACGAGCAAACCCCCCTCCTAAATGGTCGTATATTCCTCCTTGAGCAATTTTATCAAGTGTAATAACTACGGCCTTTAAAAGTGCTGTAGAATTGGATTTTTTATAAGCTCTCCAAATCAATGATAATACAGGCGCTTGAGGAAATTTGGGAGCCGTTCCAAAGCCTCCATTTTGTGAGTCGAATTCTTTTAGAATTAACTCTGCTGATGAAATCAGCGCATCGGGCATAATAAATTTTGCTGCTTTCGGCTTAGACATTTCATCAAGAGCAGAAACTATTGCAACACTGTTTGTTTCCACCTTTTCGCGTTCAATTCTGTATATCTTTGAAATATGCTCAAGTAATTCAGGAAATCCCGGTCGTCCAAATTTTGATTTAGGAGGGAAATATGTTCCTCCCCAAAATGGCTTGCCTTCTGGAGTGCAAAACATAGTTAATGGCCACCCACCTTGTTCTCCGAAAAGTGCTAATGAAGTCATATATATGCTATCAATGTCGGGTCTTTCTTCTCTGTCCACTTTAATGTTTATAAAATACTTGTTCATTATTTCCGCTGTTTGATGATCTTCGAAACTTTCGTGGGCCATAACGTGGCACCAATGACAAGCAGCATACCCTATAGAGAGAAGAATCGGTTTATCTTCAGCTTGAGCTAATTTCATAGCTTCCTTACCCCAAGGATACCACTCAACAGGGTTTTCTGAATGTTGTAGTAGATACGGACTTATTTCTTTAGCTAGAGAGTTAACCAAGTTGTTGAATTCCATCTAAAAATGATACTTATGCGACTTTTTAAGATTATTGTATAATACGGCTTTTTCAATGATAAAATGGCTGTATAAAAAAAATAGAGAAAAATATTTAATTTAGCAGAGAGTTTTGCAACAAAGAATTAAATTCTTTGAGGACAGTTTTTGATGATAGACACCATTTATTCTCTTTCTACAGGTGCGGGCTCTTCGGGAGTTGCAATAATTCGTTTGTCTGGGCCGGCCTCTGAAGAGGTTTTGAAAAAATTGACAAGAAAGAGAGCTCCTGAACCGAGATTAGCGTCTCTTCGGAGAATTCATAACCCTATAGATCAGAATGCAATTGATGAGGGAATAGTTATTTGGTTTCCAGGGCCTAATAGCTATACTGGTGAGGATGTTGTAGAATTTCATGTGCACGGCGGGCCCTCAATAACGGAAGAGGTTCTTAAATCTATTTCAACGGTGGCTTCCTGTCGGATAGCTGAGCCGGGTGAGTTTACCCGCCGAGCTTTTCAATTAGGTAAAATGGATCTCACGTCTGCGGAGGCAGTCGCTGATTTGATTGATGCAAAAACAATTGAACAACGAAGACAGGCTCTCAAGCAATTTGATGGACAATTAGCAGGGCTATATGACGAATGGAGAAAACAACTTATAGATATATTGGCTTACGCTGAATCAGCTATAGATTTTTCAGATGAGGAGCTTCCAGAGGGCATAAATAACACTATAACTAACAACATATTGTACCTAATTAATAATATAGCACAACATATTGATGATAAAAAAATTGGAGAACGTATTCGGTCTGGATTTAACATTGCAATTTTAGGGGCGCCTAATTCAGGGAAAAGTAGCCTATTAAATCGATTAGCCACGAGAGATGTGGCTATTGTTTCTGATACTGCGGGCACAACCCGGGATGTTATTGAAGTTCAAATGAATTTGGAAGGTTTTGCAGTTATAGTTTCCGACACCGCAGGTATAAGAGATACTCAGAATGAGATAGAGTTTGAAGGTGTTAGGCGTGCGAGAAAAGCTGCCGATGAGGCAGATCTGGTTGTAGTCGTATTTGATGCCCTTGATTTACCCGATATCAGCGAAATTACAAAAAACTATATATCTGATAAATCGTTGGTTCTTGTGAATAAAGTTGATTTACTTGATCATTCTTTACCAGGTGAAATTAATGGTAAAGAAACGTTGGGGATTTCGGCAAAAACTGGCGAAGGGTTTGAAGAGTTTCAATTAAGATTGAACCGGGAGGTTAAAAATTATTTTGGAAATAATGAGCAACCAGTATTGACCAGAGAACGACATCGCAAGGCCTTGGAAGACACTCTAGCGTCCCTTAATAGGTCAACCCAGGCCGTTTTACCTGAATTAGTTGCTGAGGACATTAGGCTGGCTGTTCGTTCTATTGGTAAAATAACTGGAAGAGTGGATGTAGAAGACGTATTAGATATAATTTTTGGCGAGTTTTGCATTGGTAAATGATAAATCTTTGATTTGATGTTATTTATAAAATTATACACATAAATCAATTTTTAGATTTTTCTTGTTTATTCCCTTTGACATCAGGCCTTAGCTTTAATAAATAGCCCTAATGAAGAATTATGATGTCATAACGATTGGAGGAGGACACGCTGGTTGTGAAGCTGCGGCTGCATCAGCGCGTATGGGGGCTAGGACCTTATTAATTACTCAGAAAATAGAAACTATTGGAGAAATGTCCTGTAATCCTGCAATAGGTGGATTGGGTAAAGGGCACCTGGTTCGTGAAATTGATGCTTTGGATGGCGTTATGGGGCAGGCAATCGATAAAGCTGGCATACAATACCGTATACTCAATCGAAGCAAAGGTCCTGCTGTTTGGGGCCCTCGAGCGCAGGCTGATAGAGCACTCTATCGTTTCGCTATCCAGAAATTACTCTTTGATCAAGACAACCTTGAAATAGTTGCTGGTACTGTAGATGACCTTAAATTTGACAACGCAGGGCACCTGGAAGGCGTTGTGCTAAGTAATGGAAACGTGTTTTTGTCCTCGAAAGTTATTTTGACAACAGGAACTTTTTTACGAGGTGTAATTCACATAGGGGAGCAGCAGACGCCGGCTGGTAGAGTTGGGGAAAAACCATCGATAGGATTGGCTAATAAATTGAATCTAATGGGATTTTCTTTAGGGAGACTTAAAACAGGAACACCTCCTCGACTAGATCGCGACACAATTAATTGGGATGGCCTTGAGGTCCAGACGGGTGACGCAGAGCCTAAGCCGTTTTCCTATCTAACTCACAAAATCGAAATTCCCCAGATAGATTGTCATATTACTCATACAAATGAACAAGGCCACGACTTGATACGTGCAAATTTACATAAAGCGCCTATTTATTCAGGACAAATCGAAGGTACAGGTCCTCGGTATTGCCCGTCTATTGAAGATAAAGTTGTCAGATTTTCTGAAAAAAACAGCCATCAAATTTTTTTAGAACCAGAGGGGTTAAATGACAGAACGATCTATCCGAATGGCATATCAACTTCGTTACCGTTAGACATTCAATTAGGGCTACTTAAAACCATTAAAGGACTCGAAAAGGCTGAAATTATAAGGCCCGGTTATGCCATAGAATATGATTTTATAGATCCAAGAGAACTGCGAGCAACACTTGAAACGAGAAAGATTCCGGGCTTATTCCTAGCAGGTCAGATTAATGGCACGACTGGATATGAAGAGGCTGCAGCACAAGGGTTAATAGCGGGTTTGAATGCTGCATCAAAAAATTCAAATGATTTTATTCTCGATAGAGCGGAAGCGTACATAGGCGTTATGATTGATGATCTGATCACCAGAGGGGTTGATGAACCCTATAGAATGTTTACGTCACGCGCAGAATATAGGCTATTATTGAGGGCAGATAACGCAGATGAACGCTTAACTCCTCGTGGTTTATTATACGGTTGTGTGGGGCAAGAGAGAGAAACAGTTTTTAACACAAAGGCAGCTGAGTTAGCTAAAGCAAGATCAGTACTGTGCACGCTAATTACAACGCCGAGTATTTTGAAAAAAAACGGCCTGCGTATCAATCAAGATGGCGTTCGAAGATCTGCTTTTGAATTATTATCATATCCAAATATTTTTATAAAAGACCTTATAACTATCTGGCCGCAACTTGATAAGTTATCGCCTTCTTTGGCGGAAAGACTTGAAATTGAATCATTATATAGTGGCTATGTTAGGCGCCAAAAGGCTGATGTTGAGGCGTTTCGTAGAGATGAACATCTATCTTTGCCTGAACATTTAAACTATTCAGAAATTGCTGGGCTTTCTAGAGAAGTACAAGATAAGTTACAAGCCTCTCGCCCCAATACCTTAGGTCAGGCAGGTAGAATACCTGGCGTGACCCCTGCAGCCCTGGTTACTTTGCTAAGATTTGTGAGGAGGGCAGAGAATAGTTTTGAGAGAGATGTTCGTTCTGCATAATTTCTATATCCATATTAAATGGCAAGACACAAGAACTATCAATAACACTGTAAATATCGAGACATCCGATGCAAGATAATTTTCCGCTGTCTAGCTTGCAAATGGCTGAATTGTTAAATGTTTCACGTGAAACACTGGACCGTTTGGAGATTTTTGAAAAACTACTTCGTAGATGGCAAAAAACTATAAATCTTGTTGGTACAAGCACATTAAACGATATATGGAGACGACACTTTCTTGATTGCGGTCAGATCTGTAATTTAACCCCCCTACATATGAAAAATGTTGTTGATATTGGCAGTGGTGCAGGGTTTCCTGGTCTGGTTGTCTCTATTATTTCTGGTTGTTCGACCACTCTGATTGAGGCAGATAAAAGGAAAGCGGCGTTTCTGCGCGAAGCGTCCCGAGCCACTTTCTCTAATGCCTCCGTTCTGGCTGAGAGAGCGGAAAACATAAAGGCTTCACCAGCAGACGTAGTGACAATTAGAGCTTTAGCGCCTATAGCGCGCTTACTTGAGCTTTCTGAACCCTGGGTTTTACCCGGGGGGGAGTGTTATTTTTTAAAAGGAGCTTCTGTAGAAGATGAATTGACCGACGCGAAACACTTTTGGGATATTAAATATGAATTGTTCCCTAGTCTTTCGAGCCCTGAGGGCACTATAGTGTGTGTAAAGGAGTTCAATCGTGTCTGCTGAAACATCCAAAAGCGAGCTAAGTCAGGAAAAAGAGCCTATTCGAACGAAGACTATAGCTGTCGCCAATCAAAAGGGCGGTGTTGGCAAAACGACAACTGCAATTAATGTAGCTACAGCGCTTGCTGCAAGCGGTTTAAGGGTTCTTTTGGTGGATTTAGACCCTCAAGGTAATGCTACAACTGGATTGGGCGTTAAGAGACCGCGCACAGAAAAGGAAATATATTCTGCAATAATTGGCGATTGCACATTGTCTGATACAATTTCGTCAACAGCCATTACCGGATTGGAGATTATTCCCTCGAGCGCTGATTTAGCAGGCGCTGAGATCGAACTGATTGAGCTTAATCAGCGTGAGGCACGACTTAAAGCTGCCTTAAAAGAAATACCTGATCTTTATGATTATATTTTAATTGATTGTCCCCCTGCATTAGGGCTCTTAACGCTAAATGCTTTGGTAGCGGCTGATTCTGTGCTAGTGCCCCTGCAGTGTGAGTTTTTTGCACTGGATGGTTTAGGCCAGCTATCACGTTCAATTGATAGAATTAGGAATGCTTTTAACTCAAAATTATTTATTCAAGGGGTAGTTTTAACAATGCATGATGGAAGAAATAATTTATGTAAGTCCGTGGAAGCTGATGTACGTGAATATTTTGGTTCATTAGTGTATAAAACTGTAATTCCACGCAACGTTAGAGTTTCAGAAGCGCCATCTTTTGGGCTTCCGGCGATTGTTTATGATATGAATTGTACAGGAGCTCGAGCCTATATGCGCTTAGCGGCTGAAATATTGCGCGGTGATGGGCGTTTATCTGAAGGAGAGGCTGCATGAGCGCAGAGCAAAGGAAGGGTCTAGGCAGAGGTTTGTCAGCGCTTTTAGGAGATGATTCTGGCTCAAAAGAGCTTGGTGTCAATCAGTTGGTTCCGATCGAGTTTTTAACTCCAGGAAAATACCAACCACGCAAAAGCTTTTCAGACAGTGAAATGTTCTCTTTAGAAGAATCAATAAGAGAAAACGGCATTTTACAGCCTATTCTTGTAAGACGTGACCCATACATTGAAGGGAACTTCGAGATAATAGCTGGTGAACGTAGGTGGCGCGCTGCACAAAAGGCCCAGTTGCACGAAGTACCGGTATTAGTCAAAGAGCTATCTGATGAAAAGGCTCTAGAAGTTGCCTTAATAGAAAACTTACAGCGTGAGGACTTATCGCCCCTTGAAGAGGCTAGAGCTTATGAACGATTAATGAATGAGTTTTACCAAACACAGGAAGATCTAGCAAAATCAGTTGGGAAAAGTAGAAGTAGTATAGCAAACACTCTTCGTTTACTTACATTGCCCGATACGGTTCAAAAATATATTGATACTGGTGAGCTTTCATCAGGTCACGCAAGAACATTGGTTGGCATAACTAACGCTGAAGCACTTGCTAAAGAGATTGTTTTAAAACAGCTTTCTGTGAGACAAGCTGAAGAGTTAGTCCAATCAGCTAAAAATAGTGGGTTCACAAAAAGTAGAAAAACAAAAAGTAAAACCCAAGACACAATAGCGTTAGAAAAAGAGATATCTCAAGCCTTAGGTTTAAATGTAACAATTAATAGTTCTAATATGAGTGGTGAGTCCGGTACTATTTCAATTAAATATAAATCACTTGATCAGTTAGATGTAATCTTGAAAAAACTCAATTCAGTGGATTAACTAAACTCATAATTATATACTAGAATAAATCGAGTATAATTCATAAGCTATTGATATCTATGAACTTTTTCATTTCTTGAAATCTGTGCTACAGATATTAGTGCTCTATCACAGGCTAGTATTGCCGGCATTGCAGTAGACTTTGCAGCAAGCTCTGCATCAGTTAACTTTATAAGACAACTTTGAATAGCGCTGAGTGAAAAAAATTCCAGCTGAGATCTAAATGACCTGGAAACACGCCAAAAAATAGGAGGTTTTAATTGCTTAAGAGCGCTGTCTATTTCAACACCATTTTTCAATTGCACAAGCACAAAATGTAATCTTTGGAAATGACGTTGTGCGTGTCTAATAACTGAAATTGGTTCTATCCCATCAGCCCAAACCTTTTGTAAATGTAAGCTAAGGTTTTTATAATCTCCATTCGCTGCAGCAAATACGGCTGCCTCACTCGAGCTTTCGGAGTTATCACCAAGACATTGTAAAACCATTTCTTCCGTGATTAATGTTGATGATCCTGCAAATAGAACTAGTTTTCCAATTTCTGTTCGATTGATTTGTCTATCGGTGCCCAATAAGGAAATAGCAAGTTTTAGGGCAGTACTTTCAATAGATTTCTCATCAGCCTTAACCATATCTAATACTAATGATTCCAGGTTCTTTTCATTATCCGGATAGCAAGGTAGCGCTGCAAATTGTTCACTTTTTTCAAATAAAGAACGAAGTGATGATCGTGGGCCAAGATTACCCGCTTCAACTAATAAGAAACCTGCCATTGGGTCGTTAGCGCTATTATCTTCTAAAACCGCAGATACACTTTTTGTTATATCATCATTTGCTTCACGTACATGTATAATTCTACGCTCACCATTAAAAGAAATTGCAAGTACTTCATCTAGGAGAAAAAGTTCGTCTTTCGATAGCTTTTCTCTTGTTATTTCAACAATATTAAAGGGATCAAGAGGATCAGAGGAAAACAATGAAATTAAACGATTAGTGCGTTCGCGTACAAGCCCATAATCTGTACCATAAACAAGTACAGCTCGTATATCTGTATCGATGGACTTAATAAATTGCTCTACTTTTGTTGCTAATATTTTCATCTAGTTTTGGTCAGTGTCTGAAATAATTCTATGATAATCAATCATCTTCAATCAATGAGTAGTGGATCATTAAAGACAATTTATGGAGAACTCTCATGGAAAAAAATGCTTAATCTTGTACTTATTTGAGTTGATAGATCCAGAGAGGCTCTTCTCCGGGCGTCTTCTTCTGCGCTTCTATTAGCGAAATCTGCATCTAATATATTATAACTGGTAACAGATTTAACAGTACCTGATATTAAAGTAGTATTTTTCTTAATGTCTTGAAGTACATAAGATGCAGTAATTATAAGGTCAGTTCTCGTTGCAGTTGCATCTTTTCTAACCCCTAAATCGCGTTTTTTTTCTGATAAAGTAGCACTTAAGATATAATCAGTCTCTTTTGAGGGGCCTTTTGGATTCAACTGGTTTGTTAAGTTAATACGTAAGAGTTGCCCAGTTCTTTCAGGAATGGGAAGAACATGTATTCTATTTAAAACCTCTGAAACTTTAACTGTATTTTGCTTATGTAGGTGTAGAGGTTCGAAACCGCAGGCTATGAGGGAGAATAAACCGAAGAATATGGGAGCTAGTTTAAACAACGAAATTAACCAACTTATCTTTTACAAAAATAACCTTTTTTATGGGTCGATTACTTATTGTAGAACTAACATTTGTAACATTTCTAGCGGCTTCCTGGACTTTCATTTCTTTTGAACCGGCCTTTATATCTAATTTGCCTCGTAATTTGCCATTAACTTGGATTGCTATTGTAACGATATCGTCTGAGGCCAATAAGCTATTAGCTGTTGGCCATCTGGTATCAACTAATAACACTTTATGACCAAGTTTTTTCCACATCTCTTCGGCAAGATGCGGGGTCATCGGATTTAGGAGTAGAATTAGAGTTTCTATTGCTTCACGTTTAGCCCAAGAGTTTCCCGCAACGACTTCTTCTATTTCGTAAGCTGATATGGCATTAGTGAGTTCATATAATCTTGCTACGGATCTATTAAAATGAAAACGTTCATAGTCTTCGGTTACTCCGGCTATTGTTTTGTGAGTAATTTGGCGTAGCTTAATCGCTTCTTTAGAAAACTTTTCAGTTGGGGGTAAATTTGGCTCTGGCAACGAACTCTGACAATCAGTTACCAGTCTGGCTACTCGATTAATAAATCGAAAAGCTCCTTGCACGCCCGAATTTGTCCATTCCATATCTCGGTCTGGAGGGCTATCTGACAGGATAAACCAACGGGCTGTGTCAGCTCCATAACTCTCAATTACATCCGTTGGATCAACAGTATTCTTTTTAGATTTAGACATTTTTTCTACTCGTCCAACCTCTACAGAAGAACCTGTGTCTGCTCTTACTACTTTTCCTCCTTCCTCGACCAATAGATTTTGCGGCTCAACCCAATCTCCATTTATATCCTTATAAGTGGCGTGATTAACCATTCCTTGGGTAAACAATCCTTCGAAGGGTTCTTTAATATTTATATGTCCGCTTTCCAACATGGCTCTCATAAAAAACCTTGAGTAAAGAAGATGCAGTATTGCATGTTCGATACCCCCTATATATTGATCTACGGGTAGCCAATACTCAGCCTGTTTTGCATCGACAGGGTTGTTAGCACTTGGAGAGCAAAATCTAGCAAAATACCATGATGAGTCCATAAAAGTATCGAATGTATCTGTGTCTCGCTCAGCTGGTTGTTCGCAGGATGGGCAGGTTACACTCTTCCATTCTAAATGTCTCTCAAGGGGATTTCCCGGGGCGGTGAAGTCAATATCTGTAGGTAAGGTGACAGGTAGATCATCACGAGGGACTTGAACTATGCCGCAATTATTACAATGAATAACAGGGATTGGGCAGCCCCAATATCTTTGACGGGAAATCAACCAGTCACGTAACCTAAAGTTGATAGTGCTTTCTCCTTTACCATTATCAACCAACTTTTGAATTATAGTTTTTTTGGCTTCTGAAACATTTAATCCATTAAGAAACTGTGAGTTAGCTAATATGCCATCTTCAACAAATGCTTCTTCTTTTATGCTAAACTCTTTAGGGTTCATGTTTTTGGGCACTACAACAGGTCTTACTGGTAATCCGTAGGTTCTAGCAAATTCTAGATCGCGCTGATCATGAGCTGGACAGCCAAAAATTGCTCCGGTTCCATATCCCATAAGAACAAAGTTGGCTATATAAACGGGCAGCTCTTCATCTGCAAAGGGATGATAGACCTTTAAGCCAGTATCAATTCCCCTCTTTTCTGCCGTTTGTATTGCCTCTTCGCTAGTCCCTAATTTGCGGCACTCTTCAATAAATTCCTTTAGATCCGTATTAGTTTTTGCAAATTCCTCAGATATAGGATGGTCGGCAGCTAAAGCACAAAAACTAGCCCCAAAAATTGTATCTGGTCTGGTAGTAAATACTCGCAAAGGGTTTCTTTTTTTGTCAGTTGAAAACTTGAAATCTATGTAAGCTCCCTCAGATAGACCGATCCAATTTTCTTGCATAACTCTTACTTTGTTTGGCCAACGATTAAGGTCTTCTAGGCTCGATAGAAGCTCGTGACTAAAGTTCGTAATTTTGCAGAACCATTGCGAAAGTTGACGGCGTTCGATGACTGCACCAGACCGCCATCCTTTGCCGTCTATTACTTGTTCATTGGCAAGTACTGTTTGATCTACAGGGTCCCAATTTACCCAACCTTTTTTGCGATAAACTAGATCCCGGTCCATAAAATCTAGGAACATCGCTTGTTCGTGTTGATAGTATTCGGGGTCACATGTAGCTATTTCTCTTTTCCAGTCAATTGAAAGACCCATTGCTTGCAGTTGGGCTCTCATTGTAGAAATATTGTCATATGTCCATTCTGCTGGATGTACTTTTTTTTCCATTGCAGCATTTTCAGCTGGTAAACCGAAGGCGTCCCATCCCATTGGATGTAAAACGTTATATCCTTGAGCTCGTTTATATCTAGCAACTACATCCCCAAGAGTGTAGCACCGTAAATGTCCCATATGGATGCGCCCAGATGGATAAGGAAACATTTCCAAAACGTAGTACTTTGACTGCTTTAAGTCTTCACTAGCAGCAAAAGAACCTCGATCGTTCCATATACCTTGCCATTCAGATTCAATTTCTCGAAAGTTATAACGAGACATGTAAAAAAGCCCTTCTTGTAACTATGGGGTTTTTGAAATCATTCATAGCAATGAGTAGAATTATTATATTTTATTGATTTATATATGCAACGCGAAGCTCACGGGCTTTGTTAAGTATCGCATCTTCCAACTTAGTTTCGGTGTCTTTTTTAGAAGGACTGTTAACCCAATCCTGCCCTTTAAATCTATTTTGACTAAATACCGACACACGAATACCGTCCGATCTCAGTTCTCGTCCAAGCAAATACGTTGTTACTTTGAATCGTTCGTTTGGATTGTCTGACGGAGAATACCAGTCGGTTATAATTACACCGCCAAATGGATCAGCCGATAACAATGGCATAAATGATAGAGTATCAAGTGAAGCACGCCACAGAAAACCATTAACCCCTAAACCAACAGGGCCTGCCTGGCTTCTTTCGCTACTAGGGCCAACAAGATTTATATCACCAAAAATTTTACCATATTTTTTACTAGGTCTGTCATTCGGTTCGTCTAGATCCCCTGGCGTGACAGACAAGCCTCCGCACGCTGTAAGCAACAGCAAGGAAAGAAAAATAATCGTTCTCAACAATTGAATATGCATGTTTCTAAAAACCAGAATTAATTTTCTCTTGAAACAGATATATCTATATACACATTAATAGCAGATCATTGCGAGCAAAAAAATAGGGCGGCGATAAAATCGCCGCCCCATCTTTTTGTTCTATTGTTGTTTTTTTAGAACAAGAACATGTTTGTAAGGATGACTGCTGACTGCTCTACGTCAGTGGCACCGGTTTTAGTATACTCTAGGCTGTTATAATCAGCTCTTAGCAACCAACCTTTAGCCATAACTTTCTGAGCACCAATACCCCAACGAGTTACATCACGGCTAACCGTAGATGAGGTCTCATCCGAACCGGCTGAGTACCAGATACTGGTTTTGAGGCCACCCATTTTGTAACCAAGACCAACAGCATAATAGCTACCGCCATCAGCGCCTGCTGCTACTTGAGCGGCAGTAAAGTCTTTGTTTCCATTATCTCTGAAGTTAGCGCCAATACTTACAGCACCAAAGCTGAATCTTGCGCCAGCAGCAAGAATATCAATGTCTTCGCTAGAGGAACCAGCTTCTCTTGATGCTGATTCGTAAACTACAGAAGCGTTAACTCCTACATTGTTAAACTTATTGCTGTATCTTAGGCCAAACTCCATCATGTCTTCCCAAGAACCGTTATTATCTTTCTCACCGAAGCTCGCGCCGTTTGCGCCGCCGTCAGGAGTGTAAGACATACCAGCTTGGAGACCTGAGAATTTAGGTGTTATGTAAGTAATCTTGGTACGATCACTTGAAGTCCATGGTTGCCAGTCAGTACGTGACAATGAGTTAGGCATTCCAGCGCTCAAGAATACAGGAGCGATACCGCCTAGACCACCAAATGGTCCTGACATTCCAGCATGGGTTTTGTAAGCACCTTCTAACCACTGGTTAGAGACACCATCATTATCGCCCATTTCGATTGTACCAAAGTCGCCTTTAAGGAATGCGTATACCTCATCAGCGTTACTGCTTGAATCAGTGTTAACTTCTAGCTCAACTCTAACACCATAGGTGATGCCATTGTTAGCTTTGTTAGACGCTTTGATCCAAACTTCGGCCTCAGGAATATCGAAGTCATAACCACGCTTGTGACCAGCTCCACCACCATCTAAGACGTGGCCTTGGAACCAAATCATACCATTCATGTTGACGGACATGTTATTACCCGTCCCCACTGTTCCGGCGTAAGCCGGCGCGCTAAGCAAGGCAGCGCCTACAAGTGCTGTGCTTGCCAATAGTGCTTTATTCATTTTAATCCAACCTCCATAAATCTTGGACTTTCATCCATTTCATCCCAATAAGGGACTCTTCAACTTCTGCGTGTGCTGACGAAATACATATCGACTGACTCCGCATTGAAGCCTTGAGCCAATAAAAGCTCGGAATCCATGGTAAATGCAACGTTTTCATGTCTATTGTGTGACGAAATCATTGCACTGTGGCATAAAAGCAACAGAAGGTAACGTTAGAATTTTAATTAGTTTGCAGAAATAAGTTTAAAAATAACTTCGTTTTAACACTGAGATACTCAAACAGATGTGATGGCGTTCATTTTTAATAAATTCTCAATTAATTTTCTGCATGACTCGTTATTCAGTGATGGGTTTTCTTTAATTAGCTCTGATAGGGAAAAATTACCTTGATTTATAATCCACTCAAGGGGTGTGACTAACTCGTCGGGTATTATTACTTCACCTTTTTCACTGCTAAGTAGTTGTTTTTCTTTATTTTTTTTAATTTTTAAGCTGCGGACTATTACTTTAAAACGCTCTTCAGACTTATGATCTAAAACATCATTCGGAAGGTTAAATCCTCCTCTAAAATAATGAAAGTTATCCTTATAGGCCATTAGTTTATCAAATATTTCATCACTAGTTGCCAAAGAATGAAGACAATCGGCAAGGTTTTTAAGCCATTTTCTTTGATCAACAAGTCCCGTTTCTGGCAGAGGAATGTTGCTGCGGAATAGGGGGTCTTTCATGGCGCTCTCAAATAGCAATTGTAAAACGTCATAACCTATAATATGGGTCAAGCCGAATGTTAAATGTAGGGCCGCTTCACTAGATGCTAATGCGTCGTGGTATTGGCCCCGGGGTATGTAAAGAAGATCGCCTGGTTTAAGGGTAATTTCGGCTGCAACTTTGCCTCGGTGTTTATTATGAAACTCTGCCCCCAATGTTTTAGTTGTCTCATCTGCGATTGGGTTTTCAAGTCTGCCTTCATATATGCGCCAAACTTTCTCACCAGCAATATGCATAGCGAAAACTTCGTGGCTGTCGAAATGAGTATCAAAGGCTTGACGCTGGTTCCATGAGCAATAAAGATTTGCTTGAACTCTTCCTCCCAGACGACTTTCCAGCGCGTTCGATGCTTCTGCAGTGCCAGGATTTAGAGCGTCGACGTCATTTGCCACTAAAGATGCCCCTTTCCTTAGTAGGCTTTTGACTTTTTCTGCGTCTGGCTGAAGACCAGGATTATTATTTCTGTCAACTGCAGGACGACAATATTGATCTGAAGGAATGGGCTTGGTGTCCAAGTATAACCCCAGTGAAGTAGGACTCCAGATCGAGGTCATATTGAGTATATTTGTTAGAATTTCCCAGGACATAATGTTAGAAAACTTTTCTTCATTATCTGACCTGATATGCAAAAACTTAATATCATGAAAATTTTTAAAAAACTCATCTTCTGATATTGGTGCTATAAGATTTGCAAATGTTAAGTTTTTGTTTGTCATAGTTCTTAATATAATACTTTATTTGAAATAATAAAATTCTGAGTTCGACTTTATGGAATAAATATGTGTGAGAAAATTGCTAAAAGATTAAATGAGACAAGACATCGCATTGATATTGTAGCCCAAAATGTTGGAAGAAATAATAGCGATATAACTCTTATAGCGGTTAGTAAGGGGCAATCTGATGCTCGGATTGATTCGGCGATTAAGTTAGGACAAAGGGTGTATGGAGAAAATAGAGTACAAGAAGCTCAAAAGCATTGGGCCCATAGACGGAAATTGCATAATAATCTGGAACTTCATTTAATAGGGCCTCTGCAGACTAATAAAGTAGATTTGGCAGTTGAACTGTTCGATACCATACAGACGGTTGATAGGCCCAAACTCGTTCATAGCCTTATTAAAACTTTTCAGAAAAAAGGTGTTACCAGGAAATGTTTTGTACAAATAAATACTGGAGAAGAGGACCAGAAATCAGGTATATGGCCTGAGGACGCAGATAATTTTATCAGTTTTTGTCGGTCTGAAGGTTTACCGTTGATTGGTTTAATGTGTATTCCTCCAGTTAGTGAGCCGGTTGCGCCACATTTCGCACTTTTAAAAAAAATAGGTGAGAGAAACAATATTAGTTCACTAAGCATGGGAATGAGTTCAGATTTTGAAACTGCAGTTTCACTTGGGGCCACTCATGTTAGAGTTGGCACAGGTGTTTTCGGTAGAAGAGAGAACCATTAATTAGTAAGGTTTTTTGATGAGCATATTTCTAGGGAAAAATTTTTAGAAATTTTAGGTAAAATAATTAAAAGGTCTGAAAGATTAAGCGCTATACAACCCTTAGTAGGCTTATAGTCTTTAGTGCTGCAGTGAATAAATATTGCACTTCCTTTGTGGGGTTGAGGAGGGTTATCATTATATCCAACGACAATTAGTAGGTCGTAAAGATTATCCATTCTCCATAAATTTTCATGTGATCCTTTAAAGGGCTTCTTCACCAATCTATTATATTGATGATGGTTTGGGTCATCGCACCATGCATCTGTTGGGATTATACGATTTATCGGTAGTTCACTTTTGGGTGCAATTAGTCGATCTGGTCGATAGAAGACCTGTCTTAATAAAAATTTGCCACTTGGTGTTGCTCCGTCACCCTCTTCCTTTATAGTTCTTACACCACTTTCTCCCAACGCACACTTATAATTATTACCCATAAAATTTAAGAGACCTTGGCTGTGTTCGACTGAATGAATATATAACACTGGCTAATTTATATTAGTAATTTCAATAAGTTAGGTTCTACCGGGACAATACCAAGAGAAATTATAATAAATGACCCCCTCGTCCCTGTTTGGTTGCCATGTATCTTTCGTTATGCCGGTTCGAAGGAAAAGAATGTGCTACTCTTTCAAACACCTCAATTCCTTCGTCTTCTAGGGCACGGACTTTTTGTGGATTATTTGTTAATAGCCTTATCTTAGAAATATCTAACTGATTAAGAATTTCAACTGCAGGCTGGTAAATCCTTTCGTCATAATCAAAACCGAGTTGTTCATTCGCATCAAGAGTGTCGTATCCTTTGTCTTGTAGTTGATATGCCCTAAGTTTATTAACTAGTCCAATACCCCGACCTTCCTGAGCCATATATAAGAGAACTCCACCTCCGGCCTTGTTGATTTCAGCTATTGCACCGCGAAGCTGGTCTCCACAGTCGCATCTTAGACTGGCGAGAAGATCACCAGTGAAACATTCGGAGTGTATCCTTACTAAAACAGCCTGTTCAGTATTAAGTTCTCCAATTACTATTGCCAAATGTTCTCTGCTCCCATCGGGTGGGCGAAAAGCCATAATCTTTGTGGTTTCTGATTCTGAGAGAGGAACTTCTGCTTCGGAAACGTTTTTTAGAGTGCGGGCCTCTGAGGACCTGTACAATCTTATGTCTTCTAATTCAACGGCCAAAAGAGATTCACTCTCGGCCCAGGATGATAAATAACTGAGCTTTTCTTTTGGGATTGTTGCAACTACTGTAGCAGGTAACAATCTAGATAGTTTAGCAATTTCAATTGCACCTAGCTCTGCCGCACCAGGAGCGGTGTCTTGGTCGATTCTTGCTATGGATAAAGCTGTAAGTCCTTTTTGGGGCTGTGGACCAGTAGGGTCTGCCATCATTCTTACTACTTCAGCTGTAATTTCGTCCGCCAGGCTTATTCTAACAGCCCCTCTTGGGTCGTTTATCAGACCCAAGATAGACGCTCTCCTCGCCGTAATTAGTAACGACGGATTTTCTTTAGATAGAGCAGAAATTCTGGCAAGAGCTTCTCTAGTTAGCCCTTCAGCTGCTTGAACCAGAAGAGCATGCTCATTACCGGCAACGATTACTATTGATCCTCTTCTTAGATCAGCAATTGCCCGCTCCACAGATTGTAGCATAGATGGGAGAAGCGTAATGTTCTTTTTTATCTTATAATCTAATTTCTTGTTACTCATTAAGACTACCATAAAGTAAAGTGCTATTAAGTTATTTATTAATATAAAAGCTATAAGTTTTTAAAAAAACGGATGTTAAGTGTTTATTACTATAAAAACACATAAGGGGTTTAAAAAAATCCTTTTCGGAAATACTCAGACTTTTAACATAGAAATGTAAGTTAGATTGAAAAGGACTATAAAGTACTAGGGTAACTTGGAACCAGATAATTCGTCATTTGTTGTTATTAAAATTTATGGACAAGGATTAATGAATAAAGGAAAAAAAATCCTACTAGTGATAAAAGATGAAATATTCAAAAGCTGTCTTTCTGAACAACTTATAGTAAATGATGAGTTTTTTCCTTGTGAGGCTAATAATGTTGAGGAAGCTTTTCAAGCCAATAAAACAGAATACTTTGATGCTATCATATTAGACCCATCTCATTGCGATGGTTTTGTGTTTTGTCGAACGATGCGAGATCAAGGCATTAAGGCCCCGATAATTATTATATCTAATGAAATCGATAATGATGGTAAGGTCTTAAGCCACAAATCATTAGTTAATGATTGCATAGTTAAACCATTCCGTTTGCGAGATCTTTTAACTTCTTTGAGGACGCAACTTCGAGAATTTGAGCAAAGCGAAGACGCTGTATTTAGCATAGGTCAGTTTAAATTTAAGCCTATTCAAAAAATACTGGTAAATGAGGAACAAAGAAAAGTCCATCTTACCGAAAAAGAAATAGCTATACTAAAATATCTCTACCAGGCAGGAAATAAAGTTGTAAGTAGAGAACAGCTGCTTGTTGAAGTTTGGGGGTACAATACAGAGGTTACGACGCACACTCTTGAAACTCATGTTTATAGATTGAGACAAAAAATTGAAAACACTCCCTCTGCTGCCACTTTACTTGTTACTGAACCAGGAGGTTATAGACTTATTTGCTAGAAGGGCATGAAGCTAGAGAGTGCTTTTCACTAATTTTCCAAGATAAAGGGTAACCAAGGAGCAAATAATAGTTATTCCTCCAAACGTAAATGCAGCTGATACCCAGTTATCAGTGACCTTGTAGACTGCGACTGCGATCAATGGACCAGCTAAAATACCCAGATAACGGCCAGTTAGTACTAGAGCAAATGCCTGTGTGTCTGCTCGGTGGCCTCCAAGCAAAACAGAGGGTAGAGACCACAAGCAAGTAGGAGTTATTCCCGCAGCTATTCCCCAGGCAACTAAACTCAGAGTTCCTATAAGCAAATTATCGGATATGGGGATAAGAAGCCATGAAGCGGCTTGTAAAGCTAGTGAAGAGACAAGCAGAGGGAAAACACCTACTCCAGATTTAAGAATCAATCCTGTGATTAAAGCAAATAGTAATAAGATTATAACTGGGATCTGATTGATCATAACTGCGTTATCTGCAGTAAAGTTACGAACGTCAACTAAGTAAACTGGAAGCCAAGTGAAGTAAGCCATAAACTGGGCTTGCCATAGAAAAAATAAAACGCTTGCTAGGTATAATTTTTGCTTCTCTTCTTTTTTAATTGGCTGGATTTTAATATTTTCAGAGTTTTTAGATTCTTCAATTTGTGACCCGAAATTCACTCTGTTTGATCGAATTAAAAATACCGTCCATAAACCAATCGCCATTGTGGCAAAAATACCAGCCCACCATACTGGTTGCCATTCTCCCGTTGCAACGGCTGGCTGGGCGATTAAATTTGCTATTAATTGACCGACGGGGATCCACGTTGCTTGTAAAGCAATTACTATTGGTAAATGACGTGGGCCTGCGTTCATGTTAGCAAATGCTGGCATACATACTGCCAATACAGCAGCCCCGAATCCTTCTACGGTTCGAGATAAAAGCATTATTGTGCCGCTTTCCGGGGCCACAAGACCAAGAAAGCTACCCATAATCAATAAAATGAAAGCTCCACCTAAATATTTAATAGCTCCATGTTTCGTTATCTGTTTACCAATGCTTATACTTATAATCATTCCTGCTACTGCAAAAGTAGACATGAAACCACCGGCAATAAATTTATCGTAGTTATGGTCGTTAAGAAGTATGGGCAGCACAGGAGGAATCTTAAATTGAAAATAAGCTGCAACGAAACCGAGGACAATTCCGTAGCTAACTCCTGGCCAATTAGTCGAAACTCTTTGGGTGCTAGGTCGTGCCATTGTTTACTTCAGGGTAGGATTGTTAATTCTTAAAATCCCTAATTCTGCTAGATTTCTGCGAGTGTTAATAGTTAGTTCCAGATCATTATTAGTGGCAGCAATGTAGGCCTTTTTGCACAATTCTTCGAAGCCATATAAATTTGAATCAACCGTGAATCCTTGACTTATGCTTTTTAGTTGGAGCTGCATCCATCCATTCTTCCGGTTTCTTCTTGTAGAATAATAACTAAGCTTTAAATGATTAAGGTCCTGCCACGTAATGTAAGCGCTCATAAATCCTTGCATTGTAACGCCCCTATCATCGATAATTATTCTTGTATATCTTCTAGCCCAAGCCCTGCCACCAAAAACAACAAAAAGGACTGCGGAGCAAAAGAGAATTATCATTATCCAAGGCATCATATTAACTAATAGGATAGGTACTACACATATTAAAAACCCTATTAGGCCTTTAAACATATCACTATTAAGAGATGAAGGAGAGTAGTGTAGCTCATTCAACATTTTTTACTACAAAGCCTCTCTAAAAATATATTTTTTATTCTGCAAGGTTTTCTCTAATGTTTTTACATCCAAAATTACGTTCTAACTTAGCTCTCAAGCTAATGGAGGTATTATTTGGCTACTCTAGATTTTGATGTTTACGATTACTGGGACGTGATCTGATGGTTTGTTCCATCCCCTAGCTTCAGATAGCACGGTAGCAGAACTAAGATGTTTAGTTAATGCCGGTGTGACCCATATATGATCGAGTCGCCTTCCTCGATTTGATTTGCTCCAGTCTTGCGCCCTATAGCTCCACCAACTATAGAGCTTCTCTGTATGAGGAATAAAGTGTCGTACGGCATCTACCCAGTTTTGGCTCAGTCTTAGTTTCTCCAGATACTCTATCTCGATTGGTGTATGACTCACTACTTTTAAAAGTTGTTTATGAGACCAGACATCATTCTCTAACGGGGCTATGTTAAGGTCTCCCACTAAAATTTTTTTTGATTCGCTATTACCAGTTTGTTTTCCCCATGAAGTCATTTCTTTAAGGAATTGTAGCTTATGGGCAAACTTATTATTTATTGATGGGTCTGGTTCGTCTCCTCCAGCAGGCACATAAAAATTGTGAAGCTCGACACCATTTTTTAAGAGTGCACTGGCATGTCTGGCATCAGAACGGTTGCACCAATCCATACTTCCTGTTGAGATAAAGGGGATTTTAGATAAGATAGCTACCCCATTATAAGATTTCATCCCCATTACGTGCCTGTAAGAAAAAATGTCACTTAATTCATCATGAGGGAAAAGGTGATCCATTACTTTTGTTTCCTGCAGGCATAAAACATCTATCTTATTTTCTAATAATAGATTTTTCACAAGCTGAATACGAAGCCTTACCGAGTTTATATTCCAGGTGGCAACTCTCATAAAATTACCCTAATTATTGTTAAATGTTACCCTTAACCTATAAAGAAATACTTAAGGTTCTAGAAACGATTATTATAGTAGCTGTTTAACCAATTAAACAGGATTTCGGCTACACCTAAGTTAAAAATATTATGTTTATGCAGCGTTAGGTTGTTTAAATCTATCAATTGCTCTTCTTTTAGTAGCTTCCCCAAATTCTGAATAAAGTGCCATATTGAATGGGTGTTCAGTCACTCTAAACTCGGCATGCCATTGCACTCCAACAACAAAGCTTTTTGCCTTTGGCATAGAAACCCCTTCAATAACGCCATCCTCACTGAGGGCCTCGATCTCAAGGCCATCCGCTAATTTATTAATAGCCTGGCTGTGGAGTGAGTTAACAATTATCTGATCTTTATCAATCTTTGCTTTGTCGGCTATATGCGAAAAATACCCTTTTTCAGTAAGAGAAATTTTATGACGAGGGGCGAACCTGTTTTCCATTATGTCGGTTTTGGGCATGCGGTGATCGTTTTTTCCTTCAACTTCCCATAAATAAGGATGCAGGGTACCACCCAGTGCCACATTGATTTCTTGAATGCCCCTGCAAATTCCTAAAATTGGAACAGATAATTCTACGGCGCTCCTTACTAGTGGTAGTGTCATTGCATCCCTTACTGGATCGCGGTGTGTTTCTGGACGAAAGGGCTCACCTCCGTAATGATGTGGCTCTACGTTTGCTCGCCCTCCAGTCAAAATTATTCCATCTACACGATCAAGAAGTTCAATAAGGTTACTGGTGTTTTTTGGTTCTGGTATACCAAGGGCTGGTAAAATAATTGGTATGCCGTTGAATGCTTCTACCACACTGTAAACATACTTATGGCCAGCAGCTTGAACGTCAAATCCGTTGAAGTCTTTTAATTCACCCGAAACCCCAATTAAGGGACATGGACTATCGATGCTCTTTAAGCTGCTCATTTTTTATTCCTTTTAACCTATCTGGACATAAACTCGGGCGTATCGGAGGTGGGGTCTGAAAAAATAAACAGCCCTTTGTCCAACTTTATATTAAATCTGGGCTGTTGTAACATAACGTCCACAACATTTCCTTGTGGGTCTATTATTTGCCATTTTACCAAACGCATAGGGGCATCTTCAAAAGCAAGCGTTACTCTTCCACCTAAACTATTATCTTTTTGAACAAATGTTATTCGGATCGATTTTGGTCCTCTTTCAATATTAGTAATATTAAAATCGGTAAAAATATCAATCTTATCCTTTAAAAAAAAAGATGCAGGCGTCTGGTTTACCGGTAGATAGCTGGTCTCTTGTAGTGATTTGTCATAGTAAATTAGAGTTCCACCTTTAGCTATCATGAGTACAGGAACTGGAAGATCATACTCAATTCGCAGGGAACTAGGGCGCAGAATAAGAACTCTTCCATGAGCTATACCCTGTTTAGAGGATTGGATGAAACGACTTTCGAGAGATTTGATAGAGTTCAAATATTTTTCGACCCGTTCAAGATCTTTGATTTGATTAGGACTAAACCCTGTGATCTGAGAAAAAGCTATTTTGTTGTGCTGAAAATAAAAGATTAATACAAAGACACACACAAATAAAATAATTCGATGTATAAAGATGTTAAAACAAAATGAGTGTCTAGCGTTTTTTAAAATCAGAGTGTTCTCATCCATTTACAACTGTTCTCTGTGTCTTGAAGGATTTTAGTTTATATCTCCGTGATTGCTTACAAGCACTTCCCTTTTTCCTACACGATTGGCTGAGCTTATAACGCCCTCATTTTCCATCTGCTCAATTATACGGGCCGCTCTATTGTAGCCAATCTGAAGGTGCCTTTGTACAAAACTAGTTGAGGCTTTGCCCTCACGGGCTACCAGGGCAACTGCTTGATCATACAATTCGTCTTCATTACTACTTTCTGTTTTGCCTTCAAACCCTGGAATTCCATTTGCTGCACCCTCGTCTTCTGTGATGTCATCTATATATTCTGGTTCACCCTGTGATTTCAGAAATGCTACTAGAGACTCTACTTCTGAGTCGGAAACGAAGGGGCCGTGAACCCGAGTAATTCTTCCTCCGCCGGCCATATAAAGCATATCACCATTACCCAGCAATTGTTCTGCTCCTTGCTCGCCTAGTATTGTTCGACTGTCAATCTTAGTGGTCACTTGAAAACTAATTCTTGTCGGTAGGTTAGCCTTTATCGTTCCCGTAATTACATCAACTGAGGGACGCTGGGTTGCCAGAATCAAATGGATGCCAGCTGCTCTGGCCATTTGCGCGAGCCTTTGAACCGCAGCCTCGACTTCTTTACCAGCGACTAACATCAGGTCTGCCATTTCATCCACTATAACAACTATAAATGGCAGTGGTGTCATATCGAATGGTTGCTCTTCGAAGACTGGTATACCGGTTTCGGGATCGAAGCCAGTTTGCACTTTTCTCGAAAGTATTTCTCCTCTTTTTCTGGCTTGTTCAATTCGCTTATTATATCCTGCTATATTACGAACTCCAAGTTTTGACATTGATCTGTATCTATTTTCCATCTCCCTTGTAATCCACTTAAGTGCTACCACTGATTTTTTTGGGTCAGTAACGACCGGTGTTAATAAATGAGGAATTCCATCATACACAGAAAGCTCTAACATTTTTGGGTCTATCATAATAAACCTGCATTCTTCAGGCTCTAATCTGTAAAGCAATGAAGCAATCATAGCATTGATGCCGACCGACTTTCCTGATCCCGTAGTCCCCGCAATAAGAAGGTGAGGCATACTGGCCAGATCAACCACCATTGGCTCCCCACCAATATGTTTTCCTAGAGCGATCGTTAGGTTATTTGATTTTTTTTCGAACGAAGATGAAGCTAAAAGCTCGCGTAGACCCACCAGTTCTTTGACGGAATTGGGCAACTCAATTCCTATTACATTTCTTCCTGGCACTACAGCAATTCTCACAGATATGGCGCTCATAGATCTGGCGATATCATCAGCTAGACCGATAACACGACTGGTCTTAGTGCCTGGTGCTGGCTCTAGCTCATATAATGTTACTACTGGTCCTGGTCTTACTTGGACTATTTCCCCATGTACCCCAAAATCTTCCAGAACAGATTCTAATATTCGTGCGTTTTGCTCCAGGGCCTCTTCTGATATATGGCTGTCCTCAGCCTTGCCATCATCTATATCTGCCAGAAGATCTAACGGGGGCAATTCATAAATATCTCCTGGGGCTGAAAATTTAAGCGTTGCCTGGCGATTTGATTGAGCTTGCCTGGTAGGTTTGAGAGCTTTTGTATGAGGAGCGATCCGTCTTCTAGCATTAGTTGCTGGTGCTATTGGTTCAATTTTCTCTGATTTTTCAGAAGATGGATTTGTTATCAATGGTTTTGGCTCTTGGCGCATAGACTTTCGGCGAATTAGTTTTGATTCCAACCCTCCTGTTAACTTATGGCTTGTGCTGGTACTTCTTTTTATTGCCCAAATGGCTATTAATGATGATTTCAATGTTGCCCAAATCAAAGCATGTGTAGCCCTGAAAATTTTTTTCAACTTTAGTGAAAGTGCTAAGAAAAAGCTTATAAATGAAATCGCCACAGCTGCCAAAATGGGGAAAACCTGGTTTACTTCATGAGCGGAAAAAAAACTAATGACTGGCTTGAATGTAAGATAGCCAAACATGCCCCCTAGCCCTGATAAAATGGGCCAATCAACAGGAGATGAAAAAGAAGAAAGGACAAAAGCACCGGTAAAAACTGATATCAAGGCAGCCAATATTCTGTAACCGATGTGGCTTATAGTGATGTGTCTAATAAGAAGAAAGCCCCAAATCAGAAGTATCAAAAACGGCAGAAAAATAGAAACACCAAAAAATTGTAATGATAAGTCTGAAATTATTGCTCCATAGAGGCCCATTATGTTTGAGACGGGTAAACTGGTAGAGTTGTTGATCGATGCATCGAGGCTATTGTAATCTATAATCGAAATTGCAAATGCAATATCAAATATAATGATTATTAATCCTGTTATTTCCAATAATCGATGTTTAATAAAGTTTCTCAGAGGTTCAGGGAGGAATGCGATTCTTTCCGATACCCCACGAATAATACCCAAACGTTTAGGTTCATTTTGTGTTCTGGCAACCATTATTAAATAGTTCCTTTCGTCTTATCCCTACTCTGTCAGGGTATCTCTAATTCGGGTTACGGCCTCACGAGTGGTATCTAAATCATGTACCAAAGCGATTCGTATATAAGGATCTCCTGGGTTTAAACCAGAGCTATCAGCTTGCGCTAAATATTTTCCGGGCAAAACGCGAACTCCCGCTTGCTGCCAGAGTTTTTTAGCAGCCATTTCTCCGTTGCCCACATTCAACCAAAGATAAAAAGCTCCGCCAGGCTGTTTCGCATCAAATTTGTTTCCTAAAACTTTTAGAGATAAGTCAAATTTTTCTTTATATAATATTCTGCTCTGTTCAACGTGTTTTTCATCGCGCCATAGGGCCTCGGAGACCTCCATAATTGGTAAAGGGATTTGTGCGCCACCATATTGTCTTAACCGCAAAAAAAGACTAATGAGTGATGGGTCCCCAGCAACAAATCCAGACCTTATTCCTGGAACATTGGAACGCTTGCTTAAACTGTGGAAAACCAATAAGTTTTTACAATTCTGTGAAACGTTAGCAGCGGCAGAAAGCCCTCCAGGGGGGGCTTCGTGCGTATAAATCTCAGAATAACATTCGTCTATGGCCAGAACAAAATCATGTGCTTTTGCTAAGGAAACAGCCGACTCCAGAGAAGAAAGACTCGCGACTGAACCCTGCGGGTTGGCCGGTGTGTTAATATATGCAAAAGCCGTTCTATCAAGAACTGAATCATCTAGAGTTGAAAGGTCAGGCTGGAAGCCAGTTTCGGGACCAGCTGGGACTAGAACGATTTCGGCTCTAGATATAGCGGCAGCTCCTTGATAAACTTGGTAAAAGGGATTTGGCATCAACACAATTGGTTTTTTCCCATTAACCTTTTCAGGCACAGATAATAGAGCGGCCATAAATAAAGCTTCTCTGGTGCCAGCGACGACAGCTATATTGCTTGATGGGTTTATCATTTCAGCTGGCAAGTTGTATCTCTGAGTCAACCAGTCAGCTATTGATTCACGCATAGAGAGGGTGCCATTGGGAGGTGGGTAACGACCCCATCCTTTTTCATTTTCTTTAAGAATAGTTGTGATAAAAGTTGGAGGCTCGTGTTTGGGCTCGCCAATTTGCATATGAATTGGTGTCATTCGCTCTGGAGGTTCTATTTTATCCAATAGCGTTCTTAAACGGTCAAAGGGATAATCTTTTAGTTGGTATAAAATATTATTATTCATCAGCTGATCACAGCCAGTTTTGCCAGAGTATTTAAAACCGTTAAATAAATTCACAGTTGAGTCATACGTTTGTAGACACAAGTTAAGATTTGACTCAAGAGATTTGTTTTAAATGATAGTATTTTTCTAATCAGTAATAATCTCTAAAATAACCCTAAAGTAGCTTAAAATTGGTGTTTTAAACCTTTTTTTAATTAGAATTGAATAGAATTTGGTTATACAGCCCAACATCCTAGAAGATTTCAAATGATAGAAATTATTGAATGAACTTATAATATGTTATTCTGTCTAATAATTAAGCATTCTTTCTGGGCTGCCTAATTTTTAATCGAAAAAAATCCAAATGATTGCGACAATTAAATACGTGGACAGCTAGGGTTTAAGTTGCAATGTTTGATAAATGCTAAATAATTCATTAGATAAAAATATGGAAAGTGCTGAAGTCTGTATCGTCGGCGGGGGTTTAATTGGCTTAACACTTGCATTGGCTTTGTCTAGCACGGGCTTGGAAGTAGCTATAGTTGAACGAGTCGACTTACAAGACACTATTTCATCTGAGTTCGATGGACGTGCTACAGCTATTTCTAATGGAAGTGCGCAGGTAATAAAGGGGATTGGGCTCTGGAACCTCGTATCTGATCAACTTAGCCCCATAAATGATATTCGAGTGAGTGATAAGAATTCTTTGTTTTTCCTTCATTATGATCATACGGAAGTTGGTAATGAGCCCCTTGGCTATATTATTGAAAACAGGCTTTTACGACTTTCATTACTAAAAAAAATAAAGGAACAGAATCGTATTAGCTTACTCGCTCCAGCAAAAATAACAGAGATTAATAAATCGCCTAATAAAGTGCAGTTAAAGCTAGCCGATGGTCGCAAGATAAAATCCCAACTTTTGCTCGCATGTGACGGGAAAAACTCTTCATTACGTGAATCTACAGGTATTCCTGTTACGAGCTGGAACTATAATCAAAGTAGTATTGTTTTTTCAGTATTTCATGAAATCTCTCATGACAATCTTGCTCACGAACTTTTTCTTCCTGGAGGACCTTTTGCTATATTACCAATGGTCGATCTGAATGGACGCCATAGATCAGCTGTAGTGTGGACGGACTCAAAAAGTTTAATTCCCTCACTGTTAGCTTTGAAAGAAGAAGAGTTTATCAGCGAGCTATATAAACGTTTTGGCGATTTTCTTGGAAAGCTTGAAATAGTGGGCTCTAAATGGACTTATCCGCTCAGCTTGTTGCATGCTCAGCGTTATATTGATCACCGCTTTGCATTAGTTGGAGATGCAGCCCACTCTATTCATCCTATTGCTGGTCAAGGGCTTAATATGGGAATACGAGATATAGCTGCTCTTTCAGAGGTTATTGTCGATGCCCGTCGTCTTGGGGCAGATATAGGGTTGTCAGAGACTTTATCCGCTTATGAAAGATGGAGGAGATTTGATAATTTGGTTCTAGCTGTGGTCACAGATACAATAAACAAGTTATTCTCAAATGATATCCCGCCAGTTCGCACAGCTCGGAGGTTTGGTCTTGGGACAATTAACGAAGTTGCTCCACTAAGACGTGCCCTTATGCGGCATGCTATGGGCACTATGGGTGAATTGCCACGTCTGATAAGGGGCGAGAGTCTCTAAAGTCTAAGAGGCTCCAGTCGATTTTCTTTTAAGTCCTAGTCCCTCAAGCCTCTTTAAGTAACAATTCCAAACTTTATCTTTTGTTTCCCCCAATTCATAAAGATAGAGCCAACTATATATTCCTGTGTTGTGCATATCATCAAAATGTATTCTAACCGCATAATTCCCGACATAGTCAATTTTTGTGATACCAACATCCTGGCAGCCTGGAACTATACGTTTTTCACTCGTATTATGACCCTTAACCTCGGCAGAAGGACTTTCTACTCTAAGTAATTCGGCTGAATAGGAGAATGTGCGACCGTTATCGAATGTTACGGTGAGGCATTTATTCGATTTAGAATAACGAATTTCGTCTGGGGTAATACCTCGATCAGAAATCAATTTTTTTGACTTAATCATTTCCAGATGTATTCTCTTCCAAAGTTATTTCACGCGCTTCTTCGGGAAGCATAATTGGAATACCGTCTCTAATTGGATATGCTAAACAGGCTTTTTTACTTATAAGCTCCTGTTTATGAGGGTCATACTGTAAGGGTGCCTTTGTAACAGGACAAACAAGTATTTCTAGCAACTTGGGATCTAAAATAGATTGACTGTCTTTAACCATTATTTATCCTATTTCAAATATTCATTCTCAACAGACTAGTTTATTGTTGTCGGTGCGCTGTCGTCGCCTATTCTAAGTGCCGATTCTATCAAGCCTATGACAAGTTTGCATCTGTGAGTGAGATCTTTTGATTCCAAAATAGCTTGTTTTTCGTGTGGCTCAAACGGGCACACCATAGCTATTGATGTTACCAGTCTATCGTCCGGAGTTTTTTTAATGGTTTCCCAATCAGCTTCCATGTTTTCCATCTTAAAGTAGGCTTGCAGGCCTGATAACAATCGGTCTCGTTCACTTGTTAACATTGTTTCTTCAGAATAGTCATCCTCAAATTGTTTGAAGTCGGTATTAGCTCGACGAAACCCATTCATTAAAGGCAATTCACTGTTAATAACAAACCGACAAACTCCCCTTAGGGTAATTTGAATCTGACCTTCCCTAGTTTCTTGAAAAGAGGTAATTCTTCCGGCACAGCCAATTTTGTAAAGCTCTGAATTGTCAGGAGCGCTAAGCCCTGACACTCCATCAATGGTTGGTTGAGAAATACCTATTAGTCTTTGATTTGATAAAGCATATTCAAACATATGTAGATATCGAGGTTCGAAAATATTAAGTGGAAGTAACCCTCTGGGAAGTAGTAAAACTCCTACAAGTGGGAATAAAGGCAATTCTTGCGGGAGGTGATGGAAATCTATCTCAAACTTTTTACTAGTCATGAAAAAAGTACGGAAGATAGTTTTCGGCGCCCTGTGATTGCAATTGGATCAGTAGGACCGAGGGCTTCAAATATTTTCAGAAGTTGTTCACGTGCACCGCCATCATTCCAGTCGCGGCTACTTTTCACTATATCAACGAGCTGATCGATAGCCGCTTCGGTATCACCGCTTCCATATAAAGAAATAGCTAGGTTGTACTTCAATTGAAGATCTGAGGGGTTTTCACTAACTTTCTTCATAAGTGAGTCTAATTCGTTAGCCGAGGCTGAACCAACTTCAGCTAGTTCAATGGCAGAAATAACAGCACGCATTTCATCACTAGACTTTACTTCGTCAGTTAGTTGATCAATTAATTCACGGGCTTTTTCTGCCTTGTTTGCCTTTAAATAACATTTTGCCATACCTGATAAAGCATTTGTGTTTTCAGCATCCTGATTTAAGACTTGCGCAAATAGGGCACCAGCACCGCCTATATCCCCGTTATTCATTGCTTCTTCCGCTGCCATAAGTGCTTCTTCAAGAGGGGATGGTTCTTGCTCTCCTCCATGTTGCTTTAGTAGTTTATCTATCCAGTTTTGTACTTCGCTTTCGGGGAGGGCGCCTTGAAAAGCATCTACAGGTTGACCATTGCTGAATGCAAATACTGTAGGAATCGACTGTATGCGTAATTGCGCTGATAAATCTGGGTTCTTGTCGACGTCTATCTTTACTAATCGAACTGCTCCGCCAGCTTTATTGACTACAGTTTCTAGTATGGGGGTAAGAGTCTTGCATGGGCCACACCAAGATGCCCAAAAGTCCACTATGACTATGGTATTTGCAGATGCCTCTATTACATCTGCTCCGAATTGTGCAGTGCTTGACTCTTTTATCAAATCATTATTACCGCTTCCGCTAACGTTTGTCAGATTATTATTTTCTGGGCTATTAGGTTCCATAGGATTCTGTGTCCAAGAAGTTATTTTTCGTATTAAATAGAGAAAATGGCTGCTCTATGCTTCTTCATCAAGTACCTTTACAAAATTTATTGTCTACAGTCATAAGATTTTTTAGGTTTAAATAATAAAATTTATTTAAATCAGATCGATAATTAACGGAGAATGGTTGCATGCTTCTAAAAATCTGCGTAAATCGTTCCCACTTATGGAAATAGTTGCTTGATTATGAAGTGGATGAGCATTCACAATTTCCCCGTCCAGGATTTTACGATCTATTACAATTTTTGTGCTTAAGTTTATGTCATTGATAGCAGCAAAAGGTGTTACCGATCCAGGTTCTACGCCCAGGCAATCTAATAATAAGTCTTTGTTGCCAAATGATAGGTTTCCGCTGCAGCCAATGATTTTTTTGAGAACCTTTAGCTCAACTGTTTCATCTTCGGACAATATAAAAAGGAATTTATTTTTTCTTTTATCCCGTAAAAAAAGATTTTTAATGTGTGTGCCAGGTATAGTTCCTCTTAAATCTTTTGATTCTTTCACCGTACTAAGTGGGGGATGACGATAAACTTTTGTCGATATCGATAATTCAGACAGCAGTTGGAACAGGGGCGCTTCTATTTGTTCTATATTTCTCATTATTTTTTTCTTCTATGTTTTTTTATTTTGTTTCATATGATAATGATGATTGAAGCACTTGCAATCGTTACAGTGATTCGCTTATTTATTTTAGTGTGCGGGAATAGCTCAGTGGTAGAGCATCACGTTGCCAACGTGAGGGTCGCGAGTTCGAATCTCGTTTCCCGCTCCATATTATAAAGCTCAGCTATCATTATAGGCTGGGCTTTTTCATTATCAGTGATTAAAAAGTGACAGGGCTTCTAATTATCTACACTGCCCCATTATTAAAACCTTTTATAATGAGAATGTAATTATTAGATCTCGTATGGAGTTAGGTTTATGTATAGCGACCATCTTACCTTCGAAATTATTGGCCAAGTAATGATAGCAATTCTCTTCTTAGGCACTGCTATTGTTAATTCGACAACTAAAGTAAAACAGCACGCTGAGAGAATGGCGGCTTTAAAGGTCCCCGCCCCTTACTTAATTCTCTGGATTGGTTTTATAATCCAATATATTGGCAGTGTTTTAATACTGATAGATTTTTGGACTGAGTTAGGGGTAACCTTATTAATTGTTTTTACTATAACAGCGACACTTATATTTCATCGGTTTTGGTTAGTTGAAGAGCCATTGATGAGACATATCCATATGTCTAACATATTTGGCAATATTGGGATTTTGGGCGGGTTAATATTATTACTGTAACCGCATCAAACCATTAATCTAGTTCACAAATGACAACAATAAAACATGATCAATGACAAACTTTATGCTCAAAGGTTTCTATATAATATAACATGTTAAAAATTCCCTATGGTGTTCTTCGAGTTAATATAGGTAACCTTGCTAGGGTTCCAACTGTTTACATCGATTTGTCAGATGAGAGACCGTTCAGGCTCGGTGATGGTCAATACGGTCGGCGAGAATTCATAAACGAATTATTGATTAACATTTCTGGTCCTGAGGGAGCTGGTGATGAAAGTCCAGGTGAGAGCCGGGTAAGAATTTTACATCAAGTGCTACTTCGAGACTGTGATGTTTTTGATAAGAATTTGCGTTTTTGGGTAGATCTTTATTTCAAACACATACGAGCTCAGGCGTTGTCCAATGCTGAACAATTAGAGAAGGTTTTTCCTCTCGATAGAGAAGGGGTTGATCCACTATTCTGGGCTATGGCTGCTCCCAGGCCTTTGATAAGGGCGCATTTACTTAATTCTAATGAGAGGTTTGTCAGTGTAGATGTGGCGTTTTGGAATGGTAAAAAGGTGCTCGCCCTTATTTTTGACCCTAGGAAAAGAGATCAAAAAGAACTTGAGTATTTGAATGACACAGAATTAGTTATTACGAAACCACCACTAGATGATAACGATCCGCATTTAATATACAGTCAGTTGGGAGAGTTTGTTTCATGCTTTTGGCGAGGGTTATTAGCTCCTCCTGATCCCTTTTTCACTTCTCCATTCAGGCATAGCGCCAGCAGAACCCCTTTCTTTTAGGTCGTTTAAAATAATTAATGATTTAATAATAAACTTACACTCAGACTTCAATTTCAAGAATGTATAGTCCTCCAGCATGTCTGTCTACGGCGTAAACTATGCGGTTTTCATCTACATAAACATCATTGATTTGCACGGAGTTAACGATAGAGTTTTCTGGTTTTGGTGGAATAAAATAAGCTACCTCGCTAGGCTCTAGAGGATTTGATAGATCAAATGCCCTTACACCTGCATTAAAAAAAGAACCAAACACCAATGATTCAGAATAAAAAGAGGGGCCTGGTCTGTTTTCGTGGAGATTGTGGGCGCCAAATCTTCCTCCTCGATCACGGAACTCTTCTGGGGCAGGCATAGGAAGTGTTCCTATGGGAACAATATTGTCTTCTTTACGTATATCTAAAACCCAAGCTAGCTTTGGCCAATCCCCCGCATTATCCATTATGCTCTCATCGGTCACGATCATAAGGTCTCTTCCGAATAGTGGAAGAGCGGTGTGGGCAAAGCCAGGGTATGGAGGATGTGGATTCCAGGAGCCGATTACTTTCGGCTCAGACTTGTCGGCAATATCCATTATGAAAGTTCCCCCGTCTAAATACCCCATGTACAGGCGATCTGGTTTTTGCGGATAAACATTTGTGTTATGCGCCCTGAAACCAGAATCTATATCTGGATGACGAGGTGGAGGTGGGGTTTCATCCCCTTCTCGTGTTCCTGGATACCACCAACGACCCACCTCTTGTGGATTTGTTGGATTACGTACGTCGATGCATCTATAAAATTGATCATCAAGTGGATTGGAGGGCACGAAGTCTTCTGAACCGCCAGCAAAATGGACGAACTCACCATCTGCAAACCAAAGCTGATGAACGCCTCGAGAATGGGGCCCTGAACAATCGAAAAAGGATATAGATTTAGGATTTTCTGGTGATGATAAATCGAAGAGCTCAACGCCAGCCGGTTTCATGTTTTTTCCTTTAGTTTGATATGCAACGGCTAAAATGTCCCCCGTCACTTCTAAAGAATTAGATCTCATATCCATATGAGGCAATTCGGTCTGGATTATGACCTCAGGTTTGGTAGGGTCAGTAACGTTTACCCCAGTGAAATTCTTAGGGGCTGACTCGTGTGCTAACCAAAGGATCCGTCTTCCGTCTCCAGTCACCTGCATGCTCATTCCTTCTCCCATGCCTCCAAAACCGACGAGCGTATCTTGAGCCAGGAGTTTCATATTTTTTGTTTCTGCTTGGGACACATTAACCTCTCTCAAAAATTTAATATTGTTAATTTAGCGTTTGGGATTCTGATCGACAGTTAGTTCAATGAAATCATTTGGTCTATCAGATAGGAACTTTTTATTCTTCCAAAGTCTTAGTCTCAGTTTTCGTTTCCCATTTTTTTGGTTTAAGAGAATAATAGATGGCAATAGCAATCATTATGATGATTGCCACAGAAATCCAACGTGCAAAAATGAAAGAAAGGGGATTATCATCGGATAAGATTAAAACGTTTCGTAGTCCTCCTTCAGCTATTGGGCCCAGAATTATACCGAGCAAAATACCTGCAGGCGAAAAGTTATATTTTTGAGCAAGGTATCCAATCACTCCAAATGTAACCATAATCCATACATCCCAGGGGTTTCCGCTAGCTGTAAATGTACCTACCACACAGAATATCATAATTATTGGAGCAAGAAGGCCTCTGGGAAAAAGGGTTACATAAGCCATTGTTCTTGCCAGAGCAGCAGCGATACCGCCCATCATAAAATTGGCGAGAATAAAGCCCCAAATAACTGTATAAATAACCTCCGGAGAATCTCTGAACAGTCTATCGCCCGGTTGTAGTCCGTGTATCATTAGGGCGCCGAGAATGACGGCCGCTGAAATGCCCCCTGGGATGCCGAGAACAAACATGGGTATGAGAGATGTCCCTGTTACGCCGTTATTTGATCCTTCAGTCGCGGCAAGTCCCTTCACCTCCCCTTCTCCAAACTTGTCTCCAGGCTTGCCTCTTTGAATTTCCCAAGAGTAAGCAATCCATTGTGCTACGCTACCTCCAGCTGCAGGAACGATGCCCATAATTAATCCTGTTATCCATCCCCGGAACAGTGACCATCTGCAGTGAACGATTTCACTAATACGAGGCCATATATTCCAGCTTAGTTTAGATACTCCTGAAATATTTGATTTTGGGCTTCCTTCACATAAGGTTAGGGCCTGTGCAAATGCAAAGAGGCCTATTACTGCTGGAAGAATGCCTACTCCAGACATTAGCCCTGTCATGCCATAGGTAAAACGAGGAAATGCAGTAGCAGCATCAATCCCAATTGTGCTTACGAATAAACCAAAAAGTCCAGCTATAAGCCCTCTTAATACTGCTCCAAATGAAACTGCGGCGATCGCTGTAAGTCCCAAAAGGGCTACAACGAAATATTCAGAGGGCCCAAAAAGAAGCGAAACTGTGGCGAGTGGTGGGGCGAGCCACAAAAGCACAAAACCACTTATTATTCCCCCCATTACAGAAGCAAAAGTGGACATACGAATTGCTTCTATAGCTCTCCCTCTTTTAGTCATTTCATAGCCTTCAATAGACGATGCGGCTGAAGCTGAAGTGCCAGGAGCGCGAAGCAATATTGCGGTGAAAGAGCCGCCATATATTCCTGCTGCGTAAGTAGCAACCATTAATATTAAAGCTGTCTCCGGAGGCCATTCAAAGGAAATTGGTATCATTAGGGCAATCGCCATAGGCGGTCCCAGTCCAGGGATAGCTCCTACAATAAGGCCAACTATAATTCCTAAAAACATAGCGCCTAAGTTAGCTAATGATACTACGTTGACAAGGAAATCAAGACTTTCCATCGGATGATTCTCTTATTTGTTTATGTGTGATTGTCATAGAGCCATATTTTAGAAAAGTATTCCTTCAGGAAGATATGCGTCTAACGCGATCGAAAAAAACAGATATACTAGTGGAAAAAGAATAATAGCAGTTAGTAAAATATACTTGTGATTACGTAATCCTGTCATGTAGGCAGCAAGAAAAAAGAAAATTACTGATGAAACATAAAAGCCGAATTTGAAGATAGCAAAACAATACACAATACTTGTCACCATAACTGCAGCAGGCTTCCAAGCTTTATATGTAAATTCAAAGTAAACATTTCCCTCTAGGTTTTTTTTGTTGCTCTCAAGAAATGTTCTAGCAAAAATTAACGCAGCTAAAAGCGCGACAGAAATTTCGGCAAATTGCGGGAAGGATCCCGCCCTCTGAGGCAATCCTGTTGATTGCGTATAAAGTATAGCTGCAACGATGATTAAACACACAGCTACAAGGCGTTCAGCTGCTAGCTTTGACATATCATAAATCCAGTTATAAATGACCTTTTTAGAAACTCGCTACTTCGCAAATTTAAAACTAATGGCCTAAGAAATTCCACGCCCCACCTAGTTAAGGTAGGGCGTGGATTAAAATGTCCTCATATTCTCTATATTTTATTGAACACCTTTTTGTTTCCAATAAGCAGCCTGTTCAGCAACTTTTTGGCCACCGTTGAGAAGTTTCCACATGCCTTCACCCTCAGCAAACATTAGGTGATTTCGATTTGCAACTTCTTTCTGAATGTATTCAGGATTATTCATTGCCCGCTTTATAGCAGCAAGATAAACTCCTCTTTTTTCTTCAGATAAACCATTAGCTGTTGCTAGCGTGCGTCCAGCATAAGTTATGTTAACTTTTCCGGTTACTTCTTGGAAAGTAGGCACACTTGGAAGTGGACCCCATGGCTCGGGGTGTAAAACAGCGATCGGTCTTAGCTTTCGCTCTAAAATGCTATTTATGAAATAGCCAACGTTCGCAGCCACCATATCGACATGTTTTCCGAGTAGTAACTGAATTTTCGAATTGTCACCTTTGCTGGTTATAAACTTTGCTTTAAAACCAGGAACGGCCTGCTGAGCAAAAGCCACACCAATGTGATCGTCACTACCATAGCTGCCAGGCGCCACAACAATTGGTTGCTTGACCGCATACTCTAATACGTCATTAAGCTCTTTGAAGCGTTCGTCGTCCCATCGGACAAGCCAGAGACCAGGATCATAAGAGTGCCATGCAAGAAAGTTGAACGATTTTAATGTTTCTTTTCGTTTCATAGCTGGATTGAGAAAAGAAAACACGTGAGGAATATTCACAACAGCTAGTTTATGATCATCTTTTTTAGGGTTCCATTCATTAGCAACTTGGCTCCATGAAACCCAGCCCCCCCCGCCTGCAACGTTGGTTACCTTAACTGGCACCCCTAGCTCTTTGCTAAGATACGGAGCAAATAGGCGAAAAGTTCGGTCTGCACCTCCACCAGGGGCAAAAGGTACTTGTATACTTACTGGCCCAGCTGGAAACTTTGCTTGGGCTCCAGTTGCTCCTATAAGGCTTATCCCGACTAAAGCCATCACTGAAACTGCATTGATAATGACGTTTTTTATCTTAAACATAAATTTTAACCTCCCTAAATTTTGATTTCTATTACCTAATTAAAATTAAATGAAATCTATTTGATATTCTCTTTAAACTCTACGTGGGTATAACAGTCAAGAGCAAGAGCCCATGAAAGTGAAACAAAAAAAAGCTATTCCGCCTTACAAATGATAAGTTTTTTTGTTAAGGCATTGAGCTTTATGTAAATAATTCATAAAGTGCACTATACTCCGGAAGTAATTTATCCTAATTTAAGAATTGTATTATAGAATAGTTGGTTTTTTTTAAGGGAGGAACAAGAATGAAAACCATTAAATGGTCGGATTTTTCTCGTAGACAGATCATGAAAGCAGGCGCTGTAGCAGCAGCAACCGGCGTTATGCCGTCTCTTGCTTATGGTGGTGCTGAGGAAGATCGTATAATTAAGCAAGCGAAGAAACTAGGAGCCGCTGAGGTAACTGGTATCTTGTGGTCAAACTATCAGGTAGCTATAGCCTCATCTGTAGGAGCGTTTAAAGAAGCAACAGGGATTAGTTTACCTAAGATCCAGGATATAAGCACATTTGATATACCACAGCGCGCAATGGCTGAAGCACTTTCCAAGTCACCTGAGTTTGACTTCTTTCATCTAGACTCAAATATGATTCCATCGTTGGCGTCAGCGGGTCTTTTAGAGCCTCTAGATCCATATATGGAAGCTGCTGGTTTCAAGATTAACGCAGTTGGTGATTTTGGTAAGTTTATGACCTACAAGGGCAAGACTTACGGTATACCAACTGACGGTAACGTGCACGTTCAGTTTGTTCGTAAGGATCTTTTCGAAGATGCTGATGAGCGCAAGAAGTTTGCTGACAAACATGGTCGCCCAATGACATGGCCAAAGACCTGGGAAGAAGAATTAGAGCTTATGAACTTCTTCACACGACCAGATGATAATCTCTGGGGTTCTGCCAACTTACGCGATCGTGGTTCTAGTATTGCATGGTTCTATATGTATTTTTACAGTGCTGGAGGCTTCCCATTTGACGATGATATGAATCCAACGCTTGATAATGATGCAGGTGAGTACGCTATACAGACTTACCTAAATCAGAAGTCAGCCTCTCATCCAGAAGCTGCAGGTTGGGGTACACCTCAAATGATTCCAAGGATCATTAATGGTAACGCCTTTTCTTGCCAGTATTGGGATGGAATCATTGCTTTGGCAGAGAATCCTAAGAAGTCTAAGACCGCTGGTCAATGGAACTATGGTTTGGTACCTGGGTCTAAGTTCAGCGGTAAATTGGTTCATCGATCTATTTCTATGCCGGTCGTATCAATAGTTGTTAACAGACATAGTCCACGTAAGGCTCAAATGGCTCACTTGGCAATGTATCTTGCAACAGCGAAGAACAGCGCAGAGATCGTAGGTGATCCAGTAAACACGTTCCATGATCCGTGGCACGTAGATCACTTCAAGCCAGGATCCAAGCCTTTTAATACTTATACGGCAGCGGGAATGAATGCGATTGAGCGGAACTTAAAAGTAACAACGCCGCCAATTTATCTAACTGGTCTTCTCGAGTTTGAAACTGAGCTGAAGAGAAATATTTCCGAAGCTTATACCGGTGACAAAAAAGCTAGCGCGGTGGTTAAAGATACCGAGGCTGCTTGGAAACGTACAGTACGAAGAATAGGAAAGAGAAAACTAAAAGAAGAGCTGAAAACTTATAAATCACTTTTCCCAACGGTTGATAGCGCCTGATGGAATAGTTTTCTGCTAATTAATATTAGCGAATTAAAGGGGGGTGACTTTATTAGTCACCCCCCTTTTCAATTAGTGTCATGGCTGAGATAAAAAATTTATGCATTTTCTTAAAAAATAGGGTTTCATAAAAATAAATGCCAATAAATTTTAATATATCTACATCTAAGACAAACCGCCTTGCAATATTGGCCGCTCTAGCTGCATGTCTATCAACTTCAATTGGGGGCTCCTCATTTGTTGCTATGAGGTTTCTCGTAACTGAAACAGATCCAGTAACAATTGCTTTTTTACGTAATTTTGGTGGAGCTATTGTTCTGGCCCCTCTCGCCTTTATCTTTATTCGAAGGTGGCCAAGTCCCCGTGAATTGTTAGCAATTGCTGTAATGGGGTCACTCTTTTTCTGTGGGTTACAATTTGTGTTTGCTAATGCTTTGTCTTTTACTACGTCGGGCAGAGCAGCCCTAACTTATATGACTGCGCCATTTATGACTTTAGTATTAGCGTCAATTTTTCATGCAGAGAGGGCAACTACGCTTAAAATAGTTGGTGTAGCTATTGCGACCTTAGGTGTTTTTGTAGCTCTATGGCAATCATCTTCTATAGCTCCGCCTAGGGCTTGGATCGGGGACCTATTAGTTTTGTTGGGGGCTCTGATTTCAGCCAGTTTTAATGTTTGGTCAAGTCGATGGTTAAGGTTGCATGATCCTCTAGCAGTTGCAGTAATAGGGCTTCTACCAGGAACCCTTTTGTTATTCTTTCTAGCTCAGGCGATGGGGGCTCCTACCTTCACACCTCAATTGTCTACGATTGGTTGGCTCGCAGCAAGTTTTCTTGGTTTGTTTGGGGCTGCTTTATCTTATATGCTCTGGCTTTGGGCCCTTCGTCATACAACGCCAACTCTTGTGGCCGTTGCTCTGGCCTTAAACCCCATGATGGCTCTAACGTGGGGGGCCTTACTACTTGGAGAGTTGGTTACTGTCTCTATGGTAGTTGGGTTTGTGTTGGTTTTATTGGGTATAGCAATTAGCAACTGGCGCTTGGAATAGTTCTATTTATTATGGAAGTAGAGGTATGATTTTTAAAACCCCGATTAATCGATCTGTTTTTTCTTGGTGTGTTTATGATTGGGCTAACTCACCATTTCCAGCAATAGTTTTAACATTTGTTATCCCCGCTTATTTTACTAATGTCGTTGCTGTAAATGCTGAAACAGCTACATCTCAGTGGGCCTTTATGATAGGGACCTCCTCACTGATAATTGCTTTTGTTAGCCCTGTTATCGGGTCTATAGCAGATAATGGCCACCGTCTTAAAAGTTGGTTGGTTCTCCCGACTATTATTTTGGCGCTCATGACGGCAATGTTGTGGTTTGTCCAGCCGCTTCAAAGTGACGGGATATTATTACTGTTGTTAACCGGAGTAGCCTTAATCGCTTTTGAGATTAGCATGGTTTTTTATAATGCCCTTCTGCCAAACTTAGTTTCTTCAAACTATGTGGGGAGGGTTTCTGGTTTGGGCTGGGGACTTGGCTATATTGGGGGCCTAATTTGTCTTTTAATTTTTTTAGTTGGATTTATCCAGGCTGAAACCCCGCCATTTGGTTTAAACAAATGGGCATTAGAACACGTACGTGCTTCTGGTCCTCTTGTAGCATTGTGGTTAATATTTTTTAGCCTGCCCATGTTTTTTTGGACCCAGGAAAAATCGAGAAACACTAGCCCCGTTCGATCTGCAGGTGAGTTTGGTTTTTCACGACTTTTTTCTTCTTTTCGGGTTTTGTTAGAAAATAAGACGCTTTCACGTTTTCTTTTAGCCCGTATGATTTTCACAGATGGCATCAATACCCTATTTGCATTTGGGGGTATTTATGCAGCTGGAACTTTTGGGATGGGCATGAAGGATGTGCTCTTATTTGGATTACTTTTGAATGCCACTGCTGGGTTTGGTGCTTTCCTTTTTGGTTGGTTGGACGACAGGATTGGACCCAAAGCTATTATTTTAGTAGGTCTATCTTCCATAACCTTAGTTGGATTGCCAATATTGCTAATAGAGAGTGTCGTCTGGTTTTGGATTTTAGGCGCTATACTAGGGATATTTTTTGGTCCGGTGCAATCCGCCAGCCGTTCATTGATGGTAAGGCTTGTCCCAACAGGTGAAGAAGCAGGGATGTTTGGTTTATATGCACTTTCGGGGAAAATTACTTCTTTTGTGGGCCCGTGGTTGGTTGGTCTTTTGGTCTTAACTTACGATAGTCAAAGAATTGCACTTTCCATAGTCATACCTTTCCTAATAATTGGCGGTCTTATCCTGCTAACCATTAAAGTCCCATCAAATGACTAGCATTCTTGGAAGTTAGACTATTTTTAATAAATGAAATTAATGTTTGAAGTGTCTTATGCCGGTGAAAACCATCGCGATACCCGCTTCATTAGCGGCGTTTATAACCTCTTCATCTCTCACAGAACCACCTGGCTGGATTACTGAGGTTGCACCTGCCTCTACGGTAGCAAGAAGCCCATCTGGAAATGGGAAAAAAGCATCTGACGCAACTACTGATCCAACAGTTTTTGGTTTTGTTTCGTTGCTTGCTTCAGCTGCCTCGGTAGCTTTCCAGGCAGCAATCCTTGCTGAGTCGATGCGGCTCATTTGACCTGCCCCGATTCCAACTGTAGCACCATTTTGTGCATAAATAATGGCGTTTGATTTAACGTACTTACAGATTGTAAATGCGAATAACAAATCAGATAACTCCTCTTCTGAGGGTTTTCTTTTTGTAACAAACTTTAAGTCTTCTTTTTTTAATTTGCGGTTGTCTCTATCCTGTACAAGAAGGCCGCCGAATACGGGTTTTGTTATTAGTCTAGAGGTTTTAATGTCAAGGGGGCCTCCCGTAAGCAGCAAGCGTAAATTTTCTTTCTCAGAAAAAATATTCCGAGCTTCTTCGTCTGCATCTGGGGCAATAACAACTTCTGTAAAAACTTCTGTAATTGCTTCTGCAATTTCTCGGTTCAAAGGTCGATTAGAAGCAACAATTCCACCAAAAGCACTGGTTGGATCGCATGCAAGCGCGGCCCGATAAGCTTGAATTATATCATCATTAATCGCTACGCCGCATGGGTTAGCATGTTTAATTATAGCAATTGAAGCTTGTGAAAAATCAGAAACTATTTCAAGTGCGGCGTCCGCATCAGCTATATTGTTATAACTTAATTCTTTACCCTGAATAAGTTCAGCATTTGCCACGCACGGTACATTTGGTTCTTCTATATACAATGCTGCTCTTTGATGCGGGTTTTCACCGTATCTAAGCAGCGATTTTCTTTTGCCGCTAAAGATAATTTCTTGAGGTAGCTCGTCTTTGTGTTTTTGGGATAAGTAAGTGGCTACTGAACCATCGTATGACGTAGTGAGGGAGAATGCTTTGGCAGCCAATCTGGACCTTAAGCTTTCGTCTGTACAGCCGTTTTTTGATTTCAAAGATTCAATAATTTGAGGATAATCGTCGGGATCTGTTGCTATTGCTACTGATGTGTGATTTTTGGCAGCAGCCCTTATCATTGCTGGTCCACCTATATCAATATTTTCGACGCAAACCGAAAACTCCATACCCTTGGAAACAACTTCCGCAAAGGGGTAGAGGTTGATGACCACTAAATCTATAGAATCTATTCCATGTTTTTTCATGGCCTCTTTATCATCTTGGTTTGTTCGCCTGGCCAATATTCCTCCATGTATTTTCGGGTGCAAGGTTTTAACTCTTCCCCCCATAATTTCTGGGAAGCCAGTATGGTTTGCAACATCTTTTACTGACACTCCATTTTCTCGGAGTATTTGAGCTGTGCCCCCTGTGGACAAGATCTCTACTCCAAATTCTACAAGGGCTTTACCAAACTCTACTATGCCCGATTTATCTGATACGGAAATTAGCGCACGTTTTATTAATATTTCAGAATCTTTTGGCAACTTATGATGGACCTTTTTTTGGGGGGTTATTAATTATGAAAAGGATGTAAGACTTATTTTGCAGCGATTAATGGAGTTGGGACATCAGCAACATACTCTGGCACAAGTTCTTGTAATAGAACTCGACAAACTTCATCATTGTCTGTTTTGGCTATAGCGGTAAGTTTATCAATTTTATGATCTAACAAATGATGATCAACTCTTTTAGGTGGTGCCAAAAGTATTGCTGAGTTTGAAGTTGGCTGAGTTTCCTCAGTGTCATAGAACAGTTCCTCATAAAGTTTTTCTCCTGGCCTTAAACCTGTAAAAACTATTTCCACGTCTTCGTAGGGTTTTTTACCAGATAATCTAATCATTTGTTCGGCAAGGGCTAAAATGCGCACAGGCTTGCCCATATCCAATACAAAAATCTCTCCTAAGGCTTTGCCATCTTCTACTCCTAAAGCTGATGCCTGAAGTACTAATTCAACTGCTTCTCTTGTCGTCATGAAATAGCGAGCCATATTTGGGTCGGTAACTGTAAGAGGCCCTCCTAAAGCAAGTTGTTTTTCAAACAGAGGCACTACGGATCCTGTGGAGCCTAAAACATTTCCAAAACGAACTGTCACAAAACGACAGCGATGATTAGAGCTATTTTCAAAGTTTTGTCGATCGAGGGCCTGGCAGTAACTTTCAGCTATTCTTTTAGTGGCTCCCATAACACTAGTGGGATTTACCGCTTTGTCAGTAGAGATAAACACCATTGCGTCAACATTGTTTGAGGCACACAAATCAGCAACAATTTTGGAACCACTGACATTAGTTAAAACCCCTTCACAGGGGTGCAGTTCAACTATAGGAACATGTTTGAGAGCAGCTGTATGGAAGACTAACTCAGGATGAAATTCATCAAAAATCGCCGTCATTTGTGCTTTATTTCTCACATTAGCTAGGCGCATGGCTCTAGGCTGTTGAGAGTTTCTTTGGCTGATTTCTAGGTCAATAGAATATAAATTATACTCACTGTTATCGACCATTATTATTTGAGAGGGGCCTAGGTCTGTTACTTGTCGTGATAATTCGGCTCCTATTGTCCCCCCTGCTCCTGTGATTAAAACTCGTTTACCGGAAATTAATTGTTCCATGGCTGGTCTGTCGAGGATAGCCTGCGGTCGCCCCAGGAGATCTTCTACATCAACTGGCCTCACATCAAAGGGGTTTGCTGAACCTGTTTGAAATTCAGTTAATCTGGGCAAACGAGATAGTGTCATGCCGTTTGCTTGGGCAATATCCAAGAGATCATGAAGCAGTGTGGGCTCCAGCTCATGTTTCGTTACGATTAACCGTTGAGGGTATATATCGGATAAAGCTAATTGTTTAAGAATAATAGGGAGGTTTTCTGGGGCACCCAAAACCGGTACACTCCTTATATGACTACCTATTCTTCTTCCTTTTTCGTCTAAAACACCCTCAATTCGGTAGATACTGCTTCTTTCTCTAGCCATTTCTCGGATAAAGGTTTCTGCTGCGTCTCCGGCTCCGACTAAAAGGACTGGTATGCCGGTTGTTACGCTTGGAAGGGTAGCAAACTCAAAATGGCGATCTTTCAGTAAGCGAAAAATGAACCTTGGTCCTCCTAATAAAGCTATAAGGACGAACCAATTAATGACAGGAAATGATCTCGGAAGAAATTCGGCTCTGCTCCAAAGAAACATAACTGGAAGAAAAACTAATATTGTAACAGTTACAGCCTTAGTGATTTGTATTGCATCATTTGTAGATGCATAACGCCAAATACCACGATATAAGCCCATATACCAAAATGCTGAAGCTGCAATTATAGTAAAGGCTATGGTTCCTTGAACAAAAAAGTTTAAAGGAAGCGTATAAATCGTATCGCCCATTCTTAATAATAATGTAAGGACGAAAGATATAGCAGCCATAAAAATGTCGTGTGCAAACACTGTTTGTCGTCTATTTAACAGTAGCTTTGAAATAAATTTCATCATTCGTAATTCTCTTAAACGACCTATGTAGTTTTTTTCTGACCGCCAAATACCATCCAAGCTAACAAAACTCCTACGACAATGGCAGCAATTCCAATTAGAATCCACTTCAAAAGGAATGAAGCGAAAGGCATTGTGGAAAAGATAGCAAGACAAACTAAAGCAATGTTTGCAACACCTATAGCGCTAGAGACTTGTGAGTGTGAGCGACCACGACTGACAGCTAGCTGATAGAAGTGTTCTTTATGAGGTTTCCAGACTATCATTCCCCTCAGAATGCGTTGTATCAAGGTCCAAGTGGAATCGACTAAATAGTATAAGGGTAATATTAGCGCTGCCTGCCAAAACCCGTTTGAAGCTAAATTAAGCAGAAGCCATCCTAATAGAAAACCCAATGGAATACTGCCAACATCGCCCAAGAATATTCGAGCTGGATGCCAGTTCCACAGCAAGAACCCTATCGCAGCTGCTGCCAGTACTAGTGCCTGTCCATGGCTGGCATCGAAAGGCATATTGATGGCGCCAATTAAATATATACCAAGGCCAATAGATAAAGTTTGAACACCCGCGATACCGTCTATTCCATCCATAAAATTAAAGAGATTTATAAACCAAAGCCAGATAACTACGCTTAAAATTGTATCTGGTATAGAGCCTATTAACCCTTGGAAGACGGGACCTGGTAGGAACTCAATGCAAGCAATGACTGCCCCAGACTGCAGTAAAAGTCGACTAATTGGAGAAAGGTCACGTAAATCATCCAAAAACGAAACTACTGTTAATACAATTGTGCAAATGACTATTAGCCAACGGAAAACTTCAAGGGACTCATTTTGTGGAGGCAATAAGAAAGATAGGAAAAGCCAGGCTGGGAGAACAGTTGCTACAACGCCTATACCTGCACCTAAAGAGGTTGTTTGTGTGTGTGAACTACGCCAATTTGGGTGGTCAAAAAATTTATAGCGTAATGATAGTTTAAAACTATAGCCTACTAGACACCAGGTGATCCCGGCCACAAAGAAAGCAGTTATTATGATGTATGAAACTGTCATTTAGTTGTTCAAGCTATAATTGTTTTTATCCTACCGAATAACCATAGCATTACTTATCAATTATTCTTCCTACGATCTTTTTGGTACTTTTTTTAGAGCCCACTTAACTTTAGCAGTTATTCCTTCAGGGTCGATGGGTTCGAAGAGACCAGATAAAACTATTTGTTCGCTTCTACGAACTTCTTCTTGACCACCCATATAAATACTTTCTGCAAGCGACATAGTGCCGCCTTCTGCAACAAAACGCCATCCAATTCCACTGGGGAGCCTTAGTAATGCAGCGTTCCCATTTTGTACTAATGAAACTTGGACGCTGGGATGTAGATGAAATCGCAAAGAAAATCCGCGGGGTGTTTTTTTACCAATCGATTCCTTTAAAATTAGGTCTTCTCCACGAATGTCATCTCCGGCGGAGTTTATATATATTCGTCTCTGATGTATTAGACCGTATATCGGTCTATATCCGTCATGACTGGCATTAATCCATAGACTTCCATTATCCTCGTTACGATCAACATTGATGTTGTCTGGCCTGCGACCAACTCTTCTGTTGGGAAAAATTTCTGAAGAGTTCGTGTCATCCACAACCATTGTCGAGTGTGCTGCCGTTGATCTCTCGACTTGAGACCAAGAATTACTAGCTCCAGGGCGGGCTCCACAGTTAACTATTATTCTTTCTTTTCCAACAGAGAACTCTATAGCCAGCGTACTAGCATGTGGATTTATATTGTTTTTTCCTCTTTGCGGAGATGAAGTATCCATGATTAAAACTGCGCGATTAGCGATGAAACGTTCATAACCAGAGTGAGGAGCCGAGTTCAGGGCGCGTCCTTTGGAATTGGCTTGGGCTAGCAAATGATCAATTAACCATCCAGGACTTTCTGAGCCCCCATTGAATAGAGCTAAACGCCCGTCGTTATGACGGAGCATTCTAAGAAAAGGTGCAGCTCTGTCTATCGATGCTATCAAAAATGTAGGGATCTCATTTTGAGCTGCTAGCAATGCTGTTCTTACGTCAACAAGATGCCTCAGAACTTGAGTTTGCACTAATGGGTTCCTCGATATATGGCCACCATCAGCTAATATTTGTTGAGAACAGGCTCGGTCTAAGGCTCTCAATCCCTGTGAGACCCATGAGCTATGTCCTGGTAGTGATAGTCCTGCGGTTATTAGTCCCTTTGCGGCGAGGATTAGGCCACAACCGCTGGTTCCCCTATGTAAAGTTCGCCTCAGATGTTTTGATTGGCGAACTAAGCTTGAAAAATATTTTCGTCTGTATTCATCATCTGCTGAAGCACAAAAAAAATCATGTTGCCCCAACCAACAGAAAATTCTGTTTCCTATCACGTCTGGTCTCCAGGCGACCTCATGCCAATTTGATTGTCTTGTAAGCCAGTCATTGACTAAGTCTCTTGCTTGCCGTCTGGCATTATCACCTCCTAGCGCTCGTAAATCTCTGAGCCAATCAAAGCCATGAAGTTCAGCTAGCCATTTTTCACTCATGTTTCCAGGACGCCATGTGCGCAAATCACCTCTAACCGTTTCACCAAAAAAACTAAACTCTTTATTTAAAATACTTAGCCCTCTTTCGGCATTTCCTGGCCAAGAATCTGGGGGCACCAAAACGAGATCTCGAGGCGAACGAGTTATTAGGCTATATCTATATCCGGGGAGGGCATAAATTAGTTTACTAGCGTTATAATGCCAGTCATATAACTGATTTAAGCTCATGTTTCAGACATCGTTGAATTACGTAAGTCAGCTATATTTCTAGCGTACTTACTAGGGCCGTCAATGAATGCTGCTGTACCGGCTACTAGAATATTAGCTCCAGCACTAACAGCGAGTTTTGCGGTGTTAACGTTTATTCCACCATCGACTGAAAGATCTATTTTGGTCCCACCTCTATCAATGTGCTGATCAATTTTTTGGCGAATTATTTGTATTTTTTTGATTTGGCTGTCTATAAATTTTTGTCCTCCAAAGCCAGGGTTAACGGTCATGACCAGAATCAAGTCAACAGAATCCATAATATTCTCTAATGATGAAATTGGTGTTTCTGGGTTTAACACAACACCAGCTTTTTTACCTAAACTTCTAAGTTTAATAAGGCTATTACTTACATTACTGACTGCTTCGGGATGAATTGAGATTATATCAGCTCCTGCGTTTGCGAACGCTTCAAGGTAAGGGTCAGCGGGGGAAATCATCAAGTGCACATCGAAAGGTAATTTTGTATGCGGCCTTATTGCCTTTACTATGGCAGGGCCAATTGTAAGGTTTGGCACAAAATGTCCATCCATTACATCAATGTGTATCCAATCTGCTCCTGCTAACTCAATGTCATGGATCTCTTGACCGAGCTTAGCAAAGTCAGCAGAAAGAATAGAGGGTGCGATATTAATTTTCGGCAAGTTGGCCATAAATCTTTGGTACCCGATTTAGGCTCTGCGTCGCAAGAGCATTAAGGCAGTATTTAAAAAGTTTGATGATTAAAGCTTTACGAGTCTTGAAATAAAAAAGCCATCTACACCTCCAATTTCATTAAAATGACAGGGAAGAGTTTGGATATCTCCTTTTGTATTTAGAATACTAGGATCTTGATTTTTTATACCAGCTATTTCGTCTTTAGTTACAGGCAAGCGCATAATCCCCTTAAAATCATTAATTATTTTTTCAATCTGAGCTGGCCCTTCTTCTGGCTGTAGAGAACATACTGAGTAAATTAGCCTCCCTCCCGGGGCCAGCATGGAAATTGCTGCTCTGATCAAATCTGATTGAGTATTCATCGCAGACTTCAGATCATTCCTTTTTTTTAACCAGTTAATATCTGGATGTCTGCGAATTGTTCCTGTTGCCGTGCAGGGTGCATCTAGCAATATACAATCATACAATCGATTAGAGCCCAAATCTAAAACATCTGAATTAATTATTGTTGCATTAAGGTTGAGTCTATCTAAGTTATCTTTCAGAAGCTCTAATCTATCTTCAGATATGTCAACAGCGACCACTTTTGCCCCAGCTGCAGCAAGCTGCGCAGTTTTGCCTCCAGGTGCGGCGCATAAATCGATAGCTGTTTGACCTTTAAGGTTACCGAAAAGTTTGGCTGGTATTGAAGCTGCAGTATCCTGAACCCACCAAGCGCCTTCATCATAACCATCTAGTTCTTTGACTAAGCCTCCCGAGTATCTTCTAACCGAGCCGGTGTCCAATAATATTCCATTTAGGCGTTTTGCCCATTCTTTGGCTGTTTTGTGTTGTGCTATGGTAAAGTCCAGGGGCGGTTCATCAAGGTGTGAGGACATAATTGCTTTAGTAATAATAGTGCCATAAGCTTTTTCCCAGCTTTTTTGCAACCAACAAGGCGTATTAAGTTGTTCGGCCTCAGAGCTCTTCTGTAAAGCTAAGGAACCATCAATATTAATTTTATGCAAAACAGCATTAACAAGTCCGGCCATTCCGCTTCGCCGATTATTCTTAACCAATTGAACACTGCTATTTATAGCAGCGTGCGGAGCAGTTCTTAGGAAAACTAACTGCGCTATCCCTAGACGCATAGAATTTCTAACAACACTCTGATTCTTTGTTAATTTTCTTCTAAGACTTTCATCAATTGCTGCATCTATTTGACCAAGGCGCCTCAAAACTGTTGTTACCAAAAGACGCGAAAAGGAACGATCCCTTGTAGATAACTTTGTAATTGTTTTTGAGTTTGTGATCGCTGAATCTAATGGAATTTCTTTTTCGAGAACAGAGGTTAATATCTCAAGCGAAACTTCTCGGGACATTAGTCCAGAGTTGTTTTTAAAACTGTTTGGCTTCATGGAGTGCCTGATTTTATCGCTAATGATATATTATTAAGATAATTACTATTTTAGGCTGCTGTTTTATCTTTTCGTATATAGGCGATTGTACAATGATTAGGGCAATATGGTCTTCCTGGTGCGGTATCGTCTCCGCAGAAGCTAAAATCAGAGTCACTTGGATCGCCTATGGGCCACAAGCATTCTTTTACATCGCTTATAGGGCGTGACGGTGGTTCCAGGGCACTGGCTTTGCCGTCCCGGCCGTTATCAGGCACCAACGGCTCCCCATCAATTACTTCATCAGCCATAGTTCCTCTAAGTGCACGTGCCTCAAGAGCCCGGCTTATTGCTCTATTACGGCGACTACGAGAATTTCCTCCACCTCGGATTGGTGATGGTCTGCTTTCAAGCCCTAACCTGTGAGCTTTACCAATAACCGCATTACGACTAACTCCTCCGAGCTGGACTGCAATTTGGCTTGCACTAAGCCCTTTTGTCCAAAGCTCACGTAGTACTGCCACACGATCGTCTGTCCAAGCCATATTGTTCACCTTATTATTAAAACTAGGCTAAACCCAAAGCATATAAAAGCTTTCTTATACTAGATCATGTGCCAGATTTGAGCAATACTACAATATAAGGTAAATATAACAAAATGTGGGGATATTTTTCTACAGTATCATAACATATTGTATGTTTAAGAAATGATTTCTGTCTTTGTAGCTCTTTCTATGTTTAAAATACTTTTTGGTCTTACGCTGAGCTAGGAGATTTTTTTTATAGATCTTTTTTTGAGTTTTTAGATCATATATATAGAGAGACATGAAAGAAAAAACTAAAAATAGTCAGTATGACGAAAAGATTGGGCTAAAACCTCTCACCAAAAAAAAAGCAAGTGAGAAATTACACTATGTATCAGTTGGCCATAAACCCCAAAAGTCCAATCAATCTGTTAGTAAAAAAGAGCTAGGAGGCCCGAAGGGGCCAGAACCTACACGGTATGGGGATTGGGAAAGAAATGGACGTTGCATCGATTTTTAAAAATTTAGAACTAAAATTAAATTTTAGCGGTTTTGTCGATTATCCACTAGGTCATTAACCACGCTCGGATCTGCAAGAGTTGAGGTGTCGCCTAGTTGATCATGCTCATTAGCAGCAATTTTTCGTAAGATTCTCCTCATAATTTTTCCTGAACGAGTCTTAGGTAGACTGGGTGCCCACTGAAGTAGGTCTGGTGTAGCTATAGGGCCTATTTCTTTTCTGACAAATTGAATGAGTTCGGTACGTAGTTCATCAGAGGGTTGGCTTTCTAACTTTAAAGTTACATAGGCATAAATACCCTGCCCCTTAATGTCATGTGGGAAACCAACAACTGCTGATTCTGCAACGGCATCATGTTCGACCAAAGCGCTTTCAACCTCCGCTGTTCCTAATCTATGGCCAGATACGTTAATAACATCATCTACACGACCGGTGATCCAATAGTAACCATCTTCATCACGCCGACAGCCGTCACCAGTAAAGAAAAGACCATCAAAGGTTTTAAAATATGTATCTATAAAACGTTGATGGTCTCCGTAGACAGTTCTCATTTGTCCTGGCCAGCCTCCGTCGATACACAGGGTACCTTCACAGGCGCCTTCAAGAATATTACCGTCATTGTCAACTATAACTGGGTTCACGCCGAAGAAGGGGCGGGTGGCGCTACCTGGTTTTAACATTGTGGCCCCTGGTAACGGCGTGAGCAGAATACCGCCCGTTTCAGTTTGCCACCAGGTGTCAACTATAGGGCAGCGACTTTCTCCAACAATTTCATGGTACCAGTGCCATGCTTCAGGGTTTATTGGCTCGCCGACAGTCCCTAGTAGCCTAATAGACTTACGAGAAGTTTTTTCTACTGGTTGGTTGCCTTCACGCATAAGAGCCCTAATCGCAGTTGGGGCTGTATAATAAATATTTACTTGATGCTTATCACATACCTGCCAATGACGTGATGCATCTGGGTAATTTGGCAGTCCTTCAAAAATTAATGTTGTTGCACCATTAGCGAGTGGTCCATAAACAATATAGCTGTGGCCTGTAATCCATCCGCAGTCAGCAGTACACCAATAAATATCCTTATCGTGATAGTCAAAAACGTATTGATGAGTCATGGAGGCGTAGACCATGTAGCCACCTGTTGTATGAAGAACTCCCTTAGGTTTTCCAGTCGAGCCAGAAGTATATAGAATGAATAATGGATCTTCAGCATTCATGGGCTCAGGCAAGCATTCGGTTGATTGATCAGCCACCAGGTCGTGGTACCAAACGTCTCGGCCATCTATCCAGTTAATATCTGCTCCAGAGCGATTAACGACTATTACCTTATTTATTGTTTTTGGGTCTAATTTTTCAATTGCTTGGTCGACATTATATTTCAAAGGTATTTTTCGTCCTCCACGAAGCCCTTCATCAGAAGTGATAATAAAAGTAGATTTACAGTCCTCAATACGTCCAGCAATAGATTCGGGTGAAAACCCTCCAAATACAACTGAATGTATGGCTCCAATCCTGGCACAAGCCAACATTGATATTGCTATTTCTGGGATCATAGGAAGGTAAATTGTTACCCTATCTCCTTTTTTTACACCCAGCTCTTTTAGTCCGTTAGCAAATCTACAAACCCTATCGTGAAGCTCGAGATATGTGATTTTTGTATCTTGGCTAGGGTCGTCACCTTCCCAAATTATTGCGACCTGATCTCCTCGTTTTTCCAAATGTCTGTCTATGCAGTTGGCTGAAGCATTCAGTATTCCGTCTTCATACCAGGTAATTTTTAGATCCGAAGCTTTAAAAGAGACGTTTTTTACTTGAGTATAAGGTTTAATCCAATCAATTCTTTTACCTTGTTCATTCCAAAAGTTTACTGGGTCCTCGATAGAATGATTATACATTTTTGTATACTCTTCATCGTCAACCCAAGCTCGTTCTGCCCAAAACTCTGTTACTGGAAACTTATCACGTGACATCGGGCCTGCTCTCCTCTTTTTTTTGACTTCTTTCAATTAGCATCATGGCCTTAAATATACCCGGAGGTAAATAATAGTTTAACTATATTACGAAACATGTTGATTAGAAAATATAGAGTTTTTAAAGCTATTTAGTTTTTTACTCTCCCAGTAGTATACTTCCATCACTATCAAGGTGAATGGGTATTTTCATTAGTTTAGAGCCTACGCAAGGTCCGCTAATACATAGGCCATCATCTTTTTGAAATTTTGCACCGTGAGTTGAGCATTGAATATATTTTTTCTCAACATCTAAAAATACGTCGGGCTTTAAATCGAGTGGTGTCCCTTGGTGAGGGCAGATATTGAAATAACCTTGTACCTCATCGCCATCGGTCACTAAAAAAAGATCTAGAGACCTGTCAGGGTCACCTTTAATTATTTTTTTAATTGATAACCCCTTCCCTGTTTCAGGGATTTCACTAATATGACATATTACTCTTCTTTTCCCTCTCATTTCAGGTGGCTCATATCTGTTTTCAGTCATTTTTTTCCCAGCTAGATCACGACCCTGAATTTTTTATCTTGAAAGCTTAAGCCTTAACTGAAATTTCTTCAGCCATTCGACAGATTTCAGACCACTCTGAATCAGAGACAGGCTGAACTGAAAGACGAGAATTATTTACAAGAACCATATCTGATAATCTAGGATTATCTTTAATTTCAGACAAAGTCACAGGTTTTTTGACTCGGTTTACTGCTTTAAGGTCAACCATTCCAAAACGACCACTTTTGTCGGTGTGGTCTGGGTAGTGTTCTTTTACTACCTCAACAATTCCAATTATTTTTTTTTCTTTAACCGAGTGATAAAAGAATCCAAGATCACCGACTTTCATTTTTTTCATATTATTATTTGCTTGATAATTACGTACTCCATCCCAGTGTTCAGTACCCTTTTTTTCATGGTCTTCCCATGACCAGGTGCTAGGCTCAGATTTAAAAAGCCAGTAAGACATTTTATTATTCCTTCTCAATGCTTATATTCTATCTAGTTTGATCGGTTTGCTCCCAACATTTATATTTCAGATCGAAGTGGACGGGATAGAATCTGAGAGACAGTTTTATCAATATTAGCGTTATTGTGTAAAATTTCATTTACTCCTGAGCATATTGGTAATTCAACACCAAGCTCTTTCCCTCTAATACAAATAGCTTTTGCGGTATATATTCCTTCTGCGACTGACTTTCGGTTCGCCAAAATTTCAGATACTGTAGTGCCACTTCCCAATCTTAACCCTACACTATAATTACGCGATGATTCTGAAGTACACGTTAATGTGAGGTCTCCAAGTCCAGAAAGCCCCATTAATGTAGATGGGTCCGCTTTTAGAGCTATGCCAAATCTTACCATTTCAGATAAGCCCCTTGAAATTATTGCAGCCCTGGCATTTTCTCCAAAGTTTTTACCATTAACTATTCCACATGCTATTGCTATAACATTTTTAACAGCTCCACCAATTTGGGCTCCGATTATATCATTTGATGCGTAAGGGCGAAAAGTAGGCGTGCCGAATTCATTAACTAGCTTCTTGGCGCTGTTAAGGTTTTTAGAGGCAATGGTCACAGCTGCGGGTAAGCCCTTTGCAACCTCATGCGCAAAAGTTGGTCCAGAAAGTATTGCTAAAGGAATCTCAGGAATAATATCTTCTATTATCTCGCTAAGTAATTGACCGCTTTTTTGCTCTATTCCTTTGGAACATATGATTAATTCGGTTTTTCTTCCGAACTGGGATTTTGTTGCCATAATAATTTCGCGAACATATTGTGCTGGGGTGACAAGTAGAACTATATCCCGATTAACTGTTTCAGATAGAGAACTTGTGGAGCGGACTGAATCAGGAAAAGTAACACCCGGCAAGTATTCAGGGTTCACATGATTAGTGTTTATAAAGTCGACAACATCACTTTCATGTGCTCTCAATAAAACCTCGTGTCTTGCCTGTGCTACTGCTATAGCTAAAGCAGACCCCCAAGCTCCAGCTCCAATAATTCCGATTTTTTTCATTTCACTATTAGCTCAAATTAATGTGGTAAAATCTATATTTTAAAATTTATTAGATGCTACATACTTTAATTGCATAAGCCAAAAATTATAAGTTTTTGCTAGAAGATTTATCCTCTTCCAGGGGCCAGCGAGGTCTTGGAGAAAAGTTAAGGTTGGTTTTTTCTCCCTTTTGAAGATGTTCTAACGCTGCCCAAGCTATCATTGCTGCGTTGTCAGTGCATAGAATTGGTGGAGGGGCAATCAAATCTGCCTTATGTATTTTACAAACCTCACGTAAGCTATCTCGTAAATATAAATTTGAGGCAACCCCTCCAGCAGCAACTAAGACTGGTTTGATGTCAGGGAAAGTCTTTGTAAATTCTTTTAGAGCATTATTACACCGGTCTTTTAAAACATCTCCCACTGCACATTGGAATGAGGCGGCGATGTCGGCTATATCATCATCAGATAGCTTGTTTGTATCTAGTTTTAAAACTGAGTTGCGGACAGCTGTTTTAAGGCCGGAGAAAGAAAAATCACAACCAGGACGACCGGAGAGAGGTCTTGGTAATTTGAAGCTTTGTGGATTTCCACTTTTAGCTGCATTTTCTATCGCTGGTCCTCCCGGATAGCCGAGCCCGAGTAATTTAGCTGTTTTATCAAATGACTCACCAATCGCATCATCTATGGTTCCTCCCAGCTTTTCGTATTGACCAAGCGCTCTAGCAATTAATAACTGGCAGTGTCCTCCTGACACCAGTAGTAAAAGGTATGGGAATGTTACATCATCAGATAATCGTGCACTAAGAGCATGTCCCTCCAGATGGTTGATGGCTAAAAAAGGAAGTTTATGAACGTCCGCAATTGCTTTGGCAGTCATTACTCCTACTGTTACACCCCCTATTAATCCTGGACCACCAGTTGCCCCTATCGCGCTTAAATCTTGGAAACTAACATTTGCTGTTTTTAGAGCCTTGATAATAACAGTGTTTAAATATTCGAGGTGTGCTCGAGCCGCTATCTCTGGTACGACGCCTCCATAAGGTCTATGTTCTTCAAACTGACTTAGTATTTCGTTTGACAAGATTGTGCGATCCACAGCAACTACAGCAGCAGCAGTTTCATCACAGCTAGTTTCGATACCGAGAACAATCATATTTGATCATGTATTATTATTTGCAGTTTTTAGTTAGCCAAAGTGGCGATAGAATATCTCTATACTGGTATGCTTTATATATTAATTTTAAGAGCTTATGACGAAATAATGACGCTAACACAAATAAAAATTGGAACTCGAGGAAGTCCACTTGCTCTAGCTCAGGCAAATCAGGTGCGTAATTTACTCATTAAAAATAACCCTCAGATACCTGAGCCAGTAATTAAGGCTATTAAAACAACCGGAGATAAGATTACTGATAGACATTTAGCAGACTTAGGTGGAAAAGGGCTTTTTACTAAAGAGATACAGATAGCATTAATTGAGGGTAAAATTGATGTTGCAGTTCACTCTATGAAGGATGTTGAATCTATTTTGCCTAAAGAGTTAATCATAGACTGTTATTTACCTCGCGAGGACCCTCGTGACGTATTGATTGGTGCCCCGTCTATAGATGCGTTGCTGGAAGGGGCTCGTGTGGGGACTGCATCATTACGAAGAAGGGCCCAGCTCTTGGCCATTAGGCCTGATCTTAAAATTTTATTATTGCGCGGGAATGTGGAAACTCGATTGGATAAACTCGCAAGTGGAGAAGTAGACGCTACTATACTTGCTCTAGCGGGCTTAAAGAGACTGAAAAGGACAGATGTAGTTGGGACTGTGTTGGAGCCAGATCTGTTTTTGCCGTCTGTTGGCCAGGGAGCTATTGGTGTAGAGAGACGCACATCTGATTTAAACATAGGAAAATTACTTAACTCAATAAACCACGATAAAACAGAAAAGTGTGTAGTCTGCGAGCGTTCTATGTTGGCTGCTTTGGATGGAACATGTAGAACCCCTGTTGGGGGATTAGCAACTTTAAAAGGTGATAAAATCAGTCTAGAAGGAATGTTAGTTTGGCCCGATGGGACCGGCATAGAACGTTTAACTCGGGTTGGAAATAAGAAAGAAGCGCACGCTTTAGGTCATTCAGTTGGCATTGAGTTAAGAAATCTTGCAGGGCCAGACTTCTTCGAGAGTTTGTTGTGAGCTCTGTATATTGCAAAACGGCACTACTAACCCGCCCATTAAGTGATAGTTTAGATACCAAAGCGAGATTAGATAAATTAAATATAGAAGCTGTTATAGCCCCATTGATAGAAATAAGCTTTATAGAGAATATTAGGCTAGAATTAGATAGTTATCAGGCTTGTCTTGTCACCAGCTCAAATGGGGTACGAGCGCTAAGTAAGACAAGTAGAAACAGGAGTATTCCTATAGTATCTGTTGGAGCTGCGACGGCGGATACTGCTGCACAGTCTGGCTTTATGAACATCGACAGTGCTGAGGGTGATGCAGCCGATCTTGTGGCTCTGGTTAAAGAAAAATTTGATCCTAAAAAAGGAACTATAGTACATGTCACTGGTAGTGTAGTTGCTGGAGATCTAGTTGGGGACCTTAAAAAGTCGGGTTATACGATTAAATCAGAACAGCTCTATAAATCGGACGCAGTAGATAAGATGCCTGAACTCGTTGAGTATAATTTAAGAGGGAAACTGTTAGATTTTGCATTATTCTATTCTCCCAGAACGGCATTGCTTTTTTCAGAATTAGTTATTTCTTCAGGATTGGGAACTTATTGTAACAATATAATTGCCTGCTGTTTGAGCCAAAATGTTAGTAATGCCCTGCATTTACCATTTTCTCAGATCCGTACGGCTGAGAAGCCTAACCAGGAATCTCTACTTTCATTGCTAGAAATATAGACCCTGTACGTTCTTTAACCCTTTGCTGATAATGTATTTTTTATAAAAAAAGTATGTACACGTACGTATGTATAATATATAGTACATCTCATAAAGATGAATGATTCCATAAATATCGACCTGAGTGACACTGAAACTATAATTAAGGCATTTGGTGGCATTCGGCCTATGGCCAGTAAGCTTGATGTTCCAGTGAGTACGGTTCAAGGCTGGAAGCAGAGAGGCGTTTTTCCTAAATCGCGAGAAGGTGATATTATAAATGCCTCAAAAAAACTCGGGATTGATATAGAAAACATCAAAAAATCTCCAGAAAAGACTGATGAGTTAATTGAAGGTCGGTCTAATGAGGTTGGGAGAGAAAAAACTTCTTATATTCGTGAAAACCCCAAAAAACAGAGAAAATTAAGCGTATCTAATCTTCTCTTAACCGTTTTATTGATCATCTCTTTAGTTTGTGTCGCTTGGTTAGTATTGGGTGAAAGAAGTCTTAGTCCGGGGGGCTTATCTTCTATTGCTAATGAAACTTTGACCAAACGCATTGTCGAATTGGAAGCTGTTGTAAACCAAAATGGCAATAATAAGAGACAGCAGAAGATTCTCGGAGACATTAAGAATATACGTGACCAGCTAGACAAGAATGCTCTGAAAATAGCTCAAAGTGAAATATTAAGTAATAATTTTCGTAATCTTATGACTAGGTTAGAAAATATAGAAATAAGTATAGAAGATTTAAAAACAAGCTCTGTAACACTATCTGGAGTATCTGTTAACGACCTACGAGAAGCCAAAGATGAAATTGCCTCGATACAAGATAAGCTGGCTAATTTAGAAAGCTCCGGTTATGAAGCTAAAAAAGCACGAGATAAATATGCACTTCTAGCATTATTGATCGGAATCTTAAAAAGAGAGGTAGAACAAGGCTACCCTTATCAAATGATACTTTCCCAAATACAAGAGGTAGATGCACTAGATAGCGATATAAGGTCATATTTGGATGAGATGGCAGCTAAATCAAGGGTCGGGGTTCAAACGAAGAAAAGTTTGATTCAAGAATATCCGGATCTGATTAAGTTGTTACTTAACTCTAATGTAAATGGGCCTGCTAAAGATTGGGTTGAGCGCGGTCTTAGGAAGGTAAGGGGCATCGTAACAATTAGAAAAATTGGCTCCGAGGTGCCAGGGCAGTCCTTGGAGGCTGTAATAGCCCGATCTGAAGCCTATGTTGCAAAAGGAAACTTGGAGGCAGCAGCCCAAGAACTAATGAGTTTAAAAGGAGCCGCCGCAACAATATCTAAGTCTTGGATAGCTGCTGTAAATTATCGTATATCAGTTGATTCTACCCTTAGAAAACTTGAGAAGCATATAATCAATAAACTTAAACCAAACACTGGTGGAACTTAATGTTTAGGGCACTGCTGTTTTTTTTGCAAATAGCTGTTTTAGTTACAGTTTCTGTTTGGTTTGCTAACAGACCAGGTCTTGTTGAAATAGACTGGCAAGGATGGCGCCTAGAAACATCCGTAGGTGTTTTAGCACTAGCGATATTTTTACTTGTTGTAGCTTTTGCTCTTTTATATTCATTTTGGAGGTGGATTAGGCGTCAACCAAATGACCTAATTAAATCACGTCGATACAGGAATGAAGCTAAGGGATATCGCGCATTAACGGATGGATTGGCGGCAGTAGCTGCAGGAGATACTAGGGCAGCGAGAAAACTTGCTCGTAGGGCGAATTCTCTGCTGAATACTCCTTCGCTAACTTTATTACTCTCAGCCCAAGCAGCTCAGTTGGATGGAGATGAGGTTGCTGCAAAAAATTGTTTTGAACAAATGTTGGACCGTTCAGAAACTGAATTTTTGGGTCTTAGGGGGCTTATACTTCAGGCCCTCAGAGATGGTGAAGATGAGAGAGCTTTAAATTTATCGAAAAGAGCATATTTAATTCAACCTTCTTCTGCATGGATTATTGATACACTACTAAGCCTTCACACAAAGTCTCATAGGTGGTTAGAGGCACAAAGACTTGTGGAGGAAGCGCAGACAAATAAGAGGTTTCCTGCTGGGTCCAGTCGTAGACAACAAGCGGCACTCCTAACTGAAAGAGCTAAAAATTCTATTGAGTTGGGAAACAATGTAGATGCAGTGCAACAGGCTAAAAGGGCCCACGAGCTTGACCTATCAAATAGTGCTGCTGGGATACTGTTTGCAAGGCTTCTTTCTCAAGAAGGACGTGAACGTAATGCAATTAGGGTATTAGAGCGTGTTTGGCACAAATCACCTCATCCAGATATTGCATCCACGTATTTGGAACTACTAGGCCCTAATTCAGCCTTAGATCGTTATTCTGCAATTTCAAAACTCACTAAAGAAAACAGAGATCATCCTGAAAGTCGTTACGTGATAGCAGAGCAGGCTGTAGAAGCACATTTGTGGGGAGAAGCAAAGCAACAGTTAAAAGAATTAGAAACTTTATCGCCAACTGTTCGAGTGTTTAGGTTAAAGGCTAGATTGGAAGAGGCAGAAACTGAAGATGACACAGCTGTAAGAAGATGGATTGATAGGGCAACTGAAGCAGAAGAAGATAAGTCTTGGGTTTGTTCCCATTGTGGAACGGTTGCTGATGAATGGTCGGCTGTGTGCGCCAACTGTAATTCTTTCGCAACGCTTTCTTGGAAACAACCGCCCAGGGCTTATCGTAGTCTTATAAAGGCTTCCAACAAAAAAGACATAGTTTTTTCGTGAGACTAAACAAATAGTTTAGTTCTGATCTATTATTCCCTATTCAGTAGTTTCGAAATTCTCGAAATGTTTATAAACTTTGGTCATATACTCTGAGTGAAACTCCTGAAAAGAAACTGGCTCGTATTTAGGTTTATTATCAATGTGGGTACATGTAGGTAAACAGGTGACCCGCTGTTCTAAGTTAGGACTAAAAAAGAATGGCAATGAATATCTATGTTTTTTAATTGAGGGAACGACTCTGTGTGGAGTTGCCCTCACAAAGTCATTTGTCCAACGTTCCAGTAATTGACCAAAATTAACTATGATCGCGCCATCAGGTATGTCTGGCCAGAACCAATTACCATTGGTATCTAAAACCTGAATACCAGGTTCATTTTCTTTGGGTAAAAATGTCATGACACAGGTGTCTGAATGAGCACCAAGTCCATATTCATTCTGCAAAAGATCTGTCTTTGGGGGATAATGGATTAGCCTGACATAACAATGAGGTTTACTAAAAAAGGGGGTAAAATATTCTGTTTCTAAATCAAAAACCTTTGCCCACAAGGGAAGTGTTTTGAGCGCAAGGTTTGTCATTTTTTCGGAGTAGTTTAAAGAGGCCTTCTCGAATTCAGACGAATCATCTGGCCAACGGTTGCGTCCAAACAACCTTTTCCCAGCTTTAACATGGGGATTGTTTTCGTCATAGTCTGTGCCAAAATTAAATGCTTCATAGTTATCTATTTGCACTCTTTCTGAATAACGCGATTCTCTCAATGAAGTTGACCGAAAGGGTAGATAGCCACGCTCATGTTGATCAACTTGTAGTGCCAACTTTTCCTCTATAGGAAGTGCAAAAAAATCAGTAGCTTTATTTTGCATCTCTTTAATAACGCTACCAGGTATTCCATGGTTTATTATGCACATGAAACCAATGCCCTCGGCAATATCTTTTAGGTCTCGGCATGTTTTATCAATTAGTGATAAGTCGCCTGATAGATAGGGACCTAGATCAAGGATCGGTAAGGGGTACTTTTCCGCATTCCGCAGATGATTTTCGAATCTTTTATCTTTGTTATCTAGAGGAGTTCTAGGCATATACTTATACCGTTTTTGTAAAGAGTATTCTCTTTGTTAACGTTCGATTTACAAACAAGCAGTGTAATGATTGAATAATTATCAGTTAAAAGGAAGTAAAAAGATTTTAATTTTTATCTTCGTTATTTAACCAGGTTACTTGGTCGTTTTATTGCTTGAGAGTTAAAATGCGAATTGTTGATGCACAAATACATTTATGGGAAAGTGGAAACCCTAGCAGAGCCCATCTTCAGGAATCCTCATTCGTTTCAGAACGAGCAATAAAACTTATGGATGAAGCTGGTGTCAGTGCGGCTGTTATTCATTTAGCCCCTTGGGATCCGAATTGTCATCAAGTTGCCCTCGACGCGGTTAAAAAACACCCTAAACGTTTTGCGATGCTAGGAGAACTTCCATTAACGGACCCTAAAGCGAAAGGCCAAATCGCCCATGTTTTAGCTGAACCTGGTGTACTGGGTTTACGTTATATTTTTATTAATAATCCCGAAAAACAACTACTACATAATGGAGACATAGACTGGCTTTGGTCGGCTGCAGAAGAATTCAGAGTGCCGATTACACTGATGGCTACGGATTCATTATCACTGATTGGAGACATTGCAGAAAGGCATCCAGGGCTGAAAATCACAATAGATCATCTTGGGGGTAGAGGTGGATTGACAACACTGAAGGATCACGAAGCCATGGTTCACATGTCTGACCTTTTGGCATTAGCAAAACACTCAAATATAGCCGTTAAGGCAACTGGTGCTCCTGCCTATTCGGATGAACCGTATCCCTTCACAATTATGCAATCATACATACGCCAAATATTTGATGTTTATGGGCCCGATAGAATGTTTTGGGGAACTGATATAACAAAAATGAAGTGCTCGTGGAAAGATTGTATTGATATGTTCACCGAAGAGTTATCCTGGTTGAGCCAAGAAGATAAGCGTTTGGTTATGGGTGATGCTGTCTGCTCTTGGTGGGGTTGGGATAGGGACTAGAGGTTGTCGTATTCACTCTAATATTTTTACTCCGTCTCGATAGTTTCCACTATATTTTAAATTTAGCTGGCCGTCTGAATAGTATGAAACCCAAGGCCCTTCGTACTTACCGTTTCTAAATGATCCTTTAAACCAGAGTTGTCCATTTTTATGATAGGATTCGTATGGACCGCTAATCTTGCCGTTCTGATATGTTTTTTTAAAAATATATCCCTCAGAGCTTTTGCCCTTAACAGAGCCTGTGAAAGGAATCTTCGAGTACTTTTTGTAAATTACACCTTCCCGATTTTCTAATTCAATTGGAGAGACAGTCTCACTCAACGTTACAGAAGAAATCAAACAGGTCAGGATGCTAAATAGTATGATAGCTTTTTTCATGAAAAGTTTTTTCAAATCTTCAATTATACAAATTACGTAATTTGGTTCCTTCAGGATTATGTTTGTCTGAGATAACCTCAAAGGAGATTATTTGTGGTAAAAGGGTGGTGCCGCATGGGTGATTTGAACACCCGACCCCAGCATTACGAATGCTGTGCTCTACCAACTGAGCTAATGCGGCATAGATAGATAACCTCCACAGGTGTTTTATCTATATAAAACTATATAACGTTAATTGCATTTAAAAATTACTATTAGCTTACCTCTAGCATGATTCTTCCAAAGTGTTTATTTTTCGCCATTCGTTCAAGAGCAGAAGCGGCATCTGAAAAATGAAATGTAGAATCTATAGGCATGGTAAGCTTTCCTTGCCCAACGGCTTCCCACAGATCATTCTTGGCTAAACGGATTACTTCTATTTTTTCTGCTGGGGATCGAGTTCGACCTGTGGTTCCAATGTAAATGATTCTCCGTTCAGCATGAAGGTCACTGTTAAAGTCAGCATTAAGGCCACCAAGGCGTCCAACGTTTATAATTCGGCCATTAAGCGCAGTAGCTCTAAGATTTTGATTAGTGGTTGATCCTGATACGTTATCTATAATTAGATTAACTCCTTCTCCGTCAGTGGCCTCCAGTACTTGATCAACCCAAGTTTCATCATTTGAATCTAACGAAATGTCTGCACCAAAATCTTTAAGTTTATCTCGTCTTTCAGGGTTAGTGGAAGTGCCAAATACTAGCTTTGCACCCAAAAATTTTCCAATTTGTAGGCCCATGATACCAACACCGCTGCTAGCACCCTGAATTAGGATTGACTGCCCTGCTTTGAACTCTCCATTCGTTACAATGGCATCATGCATAGTTGCGACTGCAGACAGTAGACTGCCAGCTTGTATGTAGTCCATTTCGTCTGATGGGAATGGTAATGTTGTTTGCCAATCACTAAGAGCATACTCAGCCCACCCGGCGGCTCCAACACCCATTACCCTATCTCCTGGGGAAAACCCTTTGCATTCGGCACCGGCCTCTACAACGTCCCCACAAAATGAAGCGCCCATTACCTTTTCTGAGCCTCCACCCACATGGCCAAAATTTTGCCCTTGAACAGTAAGTAGGTCAGATCTGTTTACACTACAAGTTCTCACTTTTATCATCAGCTGAGAAGGTTTAGGTTGAGGCTGATCTACACTTGCTATTTGAACGCCGGTCTCACGGACAACGACAGCCTTCATTTTTTCTGACATAAATTTTTCTCCTGCTAGACGATCTTTTATATAAATTTTCTGTGAGCTGACTTAATTATTTTTTAAACATACAAGACCTTATTGTTTAAACATATATGACGTTTATAATATAGGCTTATTAGTGCGGAAAAATTAGTATGGCAATTGTTGATACCCAAATAGATAGAACAAAGCCGATCCAAGCTGCGCTAATAGCACAGATTATACTTAGGATTAGCCAGTTCTTTAAGAAGCCACGAGTTGGTTTCATAAAATACACCCTTTTAAAACTGCTCGCTTAATTTAACTTAAAAAAAATTACTTAATGCTATATAGCCACAAGCTTAATTAAAAATTAAAGTAGTTAAAAGTATTATAAAATGTGTAATTGATGAACTATTTTAATCAACATCTTTTATTAGTTCCTGGTCTTATCTGTGATGATGAAATTTGGGCTTACTCACGGAAACATTTGGCTGACATAGCTAAAATATCTATTTTGCCGATGAATGAGGCAGTTACTATGCAAAGCTTAGCTGCCGCTGTCTTAAAAAGTGGACCTAAAGAGTTTGCAATTGCCGGATTTTCAATGGGAGGCTATGTTGCATTAGAAGTTTTACGCCAAGCTCCCGAACGAGTAACGCGAATTGCACTTTTGGATACGTCTTCTAGAGTTGACTCACAAGAAAAAATAGAAAGCAGAAATATCGCTATCTCTGACTGTGAAGAAGGTCGGTTTGGATATCTTCTTGATCGTTTTGTTCCTCAATTATTAACTCCCGAAAACTTTAAAGGTTCTTTGGGGGCCAGGGTCAGAAATATGGGTGAAAGAGTGGGCCCTAAGCTCTTTGCTGATAGGCATCGAGCAATGTTAACTAGAGTCGATTCAAGAAAGATTCTCCAAAACACTGATATCCCTGTTAGGGCTATTGTTGGTAGAAATGATGCGCTGTCTTCTGTTGAAGAGCATGAAGAAATAGCAGGCTTGGCTCCACGTGGTCGTCTGTCTTTAATAGAGGATTGTGCTCATATGCCACCTTTTGAAACACCTCAAGCAACCACAGCTTTACTACGCGATTGGTTGCTTTATGACTGAAAACTTAAGGTAAAAGATATGGCAAAGCGACTAGCTGTAGACATTGGAGGAACTTTCGTAGATGCAATAGTATACGATACATTGAGTGGCGACTTAAGACTTGAGAAAGACTTTACTACTCCCGAAAATGCATCGGAAGGGGTTCTTTCTACGATTGGACGTCTTAGTATAGAACTATCAGATGTAGAGACCTTCGTTCATGGAACTACACTCGGCCTTAATACAGTATTAGAACGCAAAGGTGTTTCGACTGGAATTATTACTAACCTAGGTTTCGAAGACGTATTTGAGACCGGCCGCTACCATCGTCCAAGAGAAAAGATGTATAAGTTGGTCTATGATGATCCACCCGTTTTAATTGCAAAGCGCTATCGGCTAGGTGTTCCTGGACGACTGAATGCGAGTGGGGAAGAAATAACACCACTAGACGAAGTTGCCCTTAGAAAAGCCGCAAAGAAACTAGTTGAAGACATGGACCGTGAATCATTAGCGATATGCTTCCTGCATTCGTATAGAAATCCGGCTCACGAAGTCTTAGCAAAAAAGATTATTGAGGAGACATACCCTGATGTCTCAGTGTCGATATCCTCAGATATAGTTCGTGAATACCGCGAATATGAACGCACCAGCACTACAGTAGTTAATGCCTATGTTAAACCAATCTTCCAAGAATATATTTCCGGTTTAGAACGAAACATCGAAAAATCTGGGTTTATTGGTGAATTCTATATAACTCGTTCAGGTGGTGGCGCCCTGAAGGCTATAAACTCGGTTGATGCTCCTGTAAATACAATATTTTCAGGGCCTGCGGGTGGGTTGATAGGTACTGTAGCCTTATCAAAACTTACGGATCGACCGAACATTATAGCTGTTGATATGGGGGGGACTTCAACAGATGCGTGTGTTGTCCACAACGGACAGCCTGCGCTTAAATACGAATCTTCTCTTGAAAGTTTGCCGTTAATGATCCCGACCTATGATATTTCTACAATTGGTGCGGGGGGGGGATCTTTAGCAAGAGCAGAAGATGGACTTTTACGTGTGGGACCACAGTCTGCAGGCGCTATACCAGGGCCGGTCTGTTATGAGAAAGGCGGGACACAGCCGTCTCTCACGGATGCAGCTCTCGCCATGGGGCATCTTAATCCAGATAATTTTTTAGGAGGAGAGATGCGACTTGAAGTATCGAAAGCTGAGGAGGCGCTTCGTAAGTATGTTAGTGAACCTCTTAGTCTCGATATAATATCGGCCTGTAGAGGCATTTATGATGTTCTCTTGGCTAAGACGGTAAGTGCTATTAGGGAGATAACGGTTGAAGCAGGCCTCGATCCGCGTGAATTCTCTATGCTCGGATTCGGGGGCGGCGGAGGCATGTTTGTTCCTTTAGTGGGGCGCGAGATGGGAACAAAAGAAATTATAATTCCCCAAGCATCATCTGTGTTTTCTGCATGGGGTATGCTGATGACCGATATCGTTCAAGAATATGCGCAAACCGTATTACTTTTACTCGATGATATAGAAATGGTTGATTTAACATCAGCAATTAACGAATTAGCTATCAGTGCTACGAGTGATCTCTCTAAAGGAGGTTTTTCGCAAAACTCTCAACTTATTGAGCATTTTGCGGAGCTTAGGTACTTTGGACAAGAACATACCCTTGAAGTATCGGTCGATGGTATATCTAGTTTAGATGAACTCAGGAAACGCTTTAATGAAGTCCACTTTCATCGATATGGACACTCAATGAATGACCCAGTGCAACTTGTTAATATAAGGGTTCGTGGGACAGGCGTAGAATCAAAACCAAACCTTAATAAGATTCCCAGTAGACCTTCTGTAAAACCTATAGCTCAACTGGGCACTCGTACTGCTTATTGTTTTGCCTCTGGTCGATTAGTTGAATTTGCCATATATGACCGGGAAGCCCTAATGGCTGGCGATAACCTTCCTGGTCCAGCAATAATAGAAGAAATGACGGCAACTACTGTGTTTTATAGTGATCAGAAGGCAGAGGTAGATGAATATGGGCAAATAATCATCGCACAGGAGATGAGATGATGAACGATATTAACATGGATAAAGTTTCGGTGGATGCCGCTACCACTGAGGTAATTCGTCATTACATCTCTTCGGCAGCCCGTGAGATGGAACGGACACTTGTTCGAACTGCTTACTCTACAATCATTTACGAAATCAATGACTATGGGCTATCTATTTTTGACAGAAAATTACGCTTGTTGGGTGATTCAACGGGCCTCTCAACATTCCTCGGTGCAAATGAGTACGCTGTAGCGAAGTGTCAGGATCTAGGATTATTTGACGGAATTGGTCCGGGTGATGTGATTATGATGAATGTGCCTTATGTGACCGGGGCGCACACAAATGATGCAATTCTTGTTCGAGGAGCATTCTTAGGTAGCAAGCTTATAGCTTATACCTGTGTTCGCGCTCACTGGACCGATATAGGGGGGAAGGACCCGGGCTATATATTAGACTCAACAACTATACATCAAGAAGGATTATTAATCCCAGGGATCAAGATTGTTGAAGCAGGAACGCTTAATGAGTCAGTTTTAAAAATAATGAGAGCTAACTCGCGAGCCCCGGTTACAATCATGGGCGATATGAATGCAGAGATTGCCTGTCTCAAGGTAGGCTGCGAAAGAATAGAAGAGTTATATGAAAAATATGGAGAAAAAATTGTTGAAGCAGCAATAGATCGATTTCTTGACGTAGGCGAAGAGCAGGCGCGTAGAGCCCTAAGTGATCTTCCACGTGGAACCTGGGAAGCTGAAAATTGGATGGATAATGATGGGGTAGAACTAGATAAGCTTGTCAGGGTTCATGTTAAAGTCACAATAGATGATAAGGGTATGAAGTTTGATTTTAGTAGTTCTAGCGATCGAGTAAGTGGACCAATAAATCTAGCTTTGGGCATGACCCACTCGGTTTGTAGGATAGTATTTAAGTCATTAACAACGCCTGACGAGCCCTCAAATGGTGGTCAGTTTCGACCAATTGAAGTCATCGCGCCGGAAGGGAACTTGTTTCATGCCGTCTACCCAGCTCCGGTTTTTACAATTTGGGCGAGTGTTATAGCGATTGAGACCATTTATAAGGCATTGGCAGAAGCCATGCCGGAAGCCATTCCAGCTGGCTCAGGAGGAGATCTTGGTGACCCTGGGTTTTATGGTATTGAACCATATACTGGTCGTCAGATATGGCATCAAACAAACTCTGGTGTAGGTTGGGGCGCTCGAGCCGATATGGATGGTATGAATGCTGTACATCACATCTCGATGTGCACCCTGAAAAATGTTCCAGTTGAGGTTCTTGAAACTCGCCTACCGGTCATGGTGACTGAATCTGGTTTACGCCAAGATTCAGGAGGCCCAGGTCGTAATAGGGGCGGGCTCGGTACTGTAAGGAATTTCCATTTCCTAGATAATTTTGGGGCATTAACTATTGTTAAAAAATCAAAGACCCCTGGTTGGGGCCTTCAGGGTGGTGAGGCTGGACCTATGAATGTAGGTATTTTGAAACCAGCATCTAGTGATAGTAATTGGAAAGATAGATGGGCAAAAGATGTAGTTATTTATTCTGATAATGATGATGTTTGGCAAAATAAAGATCCATCCAAAAAATACGTAGGGATGTATAGGGGGGAGTTTGGGCCTGGAGATGAAATATTATATCTTGCTGATGGTGGTGGCGGCTATGGTTCTCCGTTAGAACGTGATGTTATGAAAGTTAAAGATGATGTTATTGACGGTTATGTGTCCAAAGAAGCAGCAAAACACTCATATGGTGTGGTTATTAATGAAGACATGGAAATAAACTTTGAGGAAACTGAACTTCTTCGATCGATAGAATTAAAAAACTAGAGTAGTTTATGAATTGGCCAGTTTCATTTCTTTATATAGTGAAAGCATAAGTTCTTCTGCAGGCATGGCTCGTATTTTGTCAAAGGATTTTCCTGCCCATAAACTCTGATATTCGCCGTCATTATTAATAACAGCTAGCTTTCGTAAAGTACCAGTCATCGTATTTTGTAATGGGAAAGGAAGAACTGTTTTGTTCTCCATTAGCCTTATAAATTGGTTATTTATGCCTTGAGCACGGCGACCAGAAAAAGCTTTAGTGTATGATGTTTTTCTGTTTTTTTTGTTTAATAGAAACTCTTTATGAGCATTTGAGGTTCCTGCTTCTTCACAGCAAAGAAATGCAGTTCCCATTTGTGCTGCTGTGGCTCCAATCTTAAGTACTCTATTAATATCTATGCCACTCATAATCCCGCCTGCAGCTATAATTGGTAGACCAATCTCTCTAGTAAGTTGAATAATCAAGTTATCTAATGATGTTTCTTCGTCCATCTCTTCGGGCTCAAACACTCCTCTATGCCCACCGGCTTCAATACCCTGAGCAATAATGAAGTTTGCGCCGGCTTTTTCAATTGCTAATGCCTCATTTATATTTGTTGCCGTAATACCGATCGAGATACCCAGCGAACGAGCCTTTTGAATAATATTTTCTGAAGGGATGCCAAAGTGGAAAGTAAGAATAGCGGGGCGGTGATCCCAAACAGGGATTAACAGTTCTTCGATATCAGGGTAATAGGGTTCCGAAGGTATTTTAACGGAAAACTCTCCCTTTATTGGTAGACTTCTTATTGCTTCGATAGCTGCAAGTTGGACTTCTTTATCTGGTAAACTTTCTGGCTTAAACACGAAGAAATTTGCATTAATGTGTCCATCGGTCAGTGCTTTTGTGTCCCGTAAGTCTTCATCAATCTTTTGTGGTTTATCATACGTGAATCCAAAACTTCCCACGCCGCCCGCGTTAGCTACGGCACTAGCTAATTTCGGGGTATTAGGCCCCCCAGCCATTGGGGCTTGAATTATCGGTATTTTTAATTCTGAAAATTTAAACATGCTAAAATCCTAAGTTAATTTTATGCTTAACTATCAGAGTATGTCTCATTCACTAAAATAATGTGGATGAAATAAACCAATTGTCGTAAAAGTATCTTAAATTAAACGAAACAAAAACAACATTTTATCTATTTGTAAAATTATTCATAAATAGTAAAGGCTCATACGTCTTGCTGAATATATAGTCGAGGAAAATTTTTATGGAAGAGCTAACATCTATTAAAGGCCAAGTGGCTGTTGTAACAGGTGGAACAGCGGGAATGGGCGAATCAACTTGCATACGTTTAGGGCTTGAAGGTGCGAAGGTTGCTGTTGTTGGTAGAACTAAGGAGAAAGGCGATTCCGTTGTTAGAGAAATCGTAGAATCCGGTGGTGAGGCGATGTTTGTGAAAGCGGAATGTGCTGATGAATCCGAAGTCAAAGCTGCAACTAATATCATACTAAAAAAATGGAAAAGAGTTGATATTTTAGTAAACACGGCCGGCGGTTTCATAAACTCGCCGCCTATAGAAGAGGTCACAAATGATGATTTTCATCATAACTTTTCTTGGAACGTGATGGCCAAGTTCCTTATTACACGTGAGTTGGTGCCAATTATGAAATCGAATAACTATGGCCGAATTGTTAACATTTCTTCTGTTGCTGGTCGTACCGCTCGAGATGGCTCTTCTATTGAATATTCTACTAATGAGGCAGCGATATTAGGAATGACAAGACGACTTGCTATTGAGCTAGCTCCTTTTGGCATTACAGTTAATGCTATTGCACCCGGTTTGGTTTTAACGCCTCGTGTTAGACGGCACCCGCCAGAAGTTCTGGCAGAAAGAGAAAAATTAATACCTGTTGGTCGTATGGGGCAACCTGAAGAATTGGCACATGCAATTTGGTATTTTTGTACGCCTGGTGCCGCTTTCACAACTGGAGCTGTACTTGATGTTAATGGGGGCAATTGGACGGGGTAATGAATGGACCTTTTCATCATTTAACTTCTATTAAAGGACAGGTTGCCCTTGTAACTGGCGGAACTGCTGGCATTGGAGGGGCTTGTACAGAAAGGTTTGCGCGTGAGGGGGCAATAGCTATTGCTATCGGCCGGGATACGGCAAAGGGAACTCGATTAATTAACAGATTAGAAAGAGAGGGCCATGAAGCTTACTTTTTTTCTTGTGACTGTACACAAGAAAAGCAAGTTCAAAACACTAGTTCTCAGATTCTCGAGCAATGGGGTTACGTTGATATAATATGTAATATTGCAGGTGGTTGGATAGAAGCACCTCCAATTGAAAAGATAACTATTGAGGCTCTTCAGCATAGTTTCGATTGGAATGTAACTTCTAAATTCTTGATTACCAAGGCTCTTATTTCATCTATGAAGACCAGAGGCTATGGCCGTATTGTTAATATGTCTTCTACAACTGGAAGGAGAGGGCGAGTTGATGCTGCCTTACAATACTCAACAATGGAGGCAGGTCTTCTTGGGTTTACTCGTGCCTTAGCATTGCAACTAGCGCCTCACGGCATAACAGTTAATGCAATTGCACCTGGAACGACACGAACACCACGAGCTGAAAGGCATAGTGAAGAACGCCTTGCATCAACCGCACGTTCTATTCCTGTTCAAAGACTTGCGACTATTGAAGAACAGGCTCATGCCATTTGGTATTTGTGTACACCAGGTGCGTCTTTTACTACAGGAGCTATTCTTGACGTAAATGGCGGGAGCTGGACAGGATAGTTCAAACAAATCCCCTGCTTTTGTTTGCAGCAGAGTTTAACACCGGATAATTTATGATTAATGAAGTAATTTTTGAGACTCTGGTTTATTACCCAAAAGGTGAGAATTTATGGTGGATGAAGAGAAATCTAATAATGAGATGGTCACCCTTAGAACCTGGGAAGAGCTGAGCAATGAAGTTCAAAATCGAGCTGATTTACAACGCTACCCTTTGACGGGAATGCAGCCTGAGGATGTACGAGAAGCTCTTAAAAACACGGGCTCTCTTAATAGAGACTCTTGGTCCAAGTCTTGGTCAAGAATTGGTGACAGGTATCGAACATTAGCTGAAAAGCAGTTAGAACATGACGTGAAACAGGCCTCAGAAAACTATCTAAACGCGTGGAGGTTTTTTGGATTTGCTGCCTGGCCTACGCAAAACACATCATTAAAAAAACAGGCATTTAAAACATCTTTGGAAAGTTTTCGTTCTTATGCTGGTTTAGTTTCTCCTTCTATTGAAAGGCTGCAAATACCATTTCAAAAACAAAAAGTAACATTTTATCTTCAGATTCCTGAAAACACGAAAGAGCCAGTTCCATTACTTTTGTCTTTTGGTGGCTTAGATAGCTATAAGGAGTATGTTGTTGAGAGATATGGTCCGGATTATTTAAAAAATGGTTTTGGTTATGCAGCGCTTGATATTCCTGGGACAGGTGAGACCCCTATAAAAGCCTCAGCAGATGCGGTTAGCATGTACTCGGTTATTATTGATTATCTTGAGGGTCGTGATGATATTGACTCTTCTAGATTAGCTGTGATGGGCGTTAGCCAGGGGGGTTATTGGTCAGCACGTTTAGCAATTGAGGAAGTAGATCGTCTGGCAGCAGCAGTATTCTGGGCCGGGCCAACACATACGACTTTTCAACGTCAGTGGCTCGAGAAAAGCACAAGCACAAATGAATACTTATTTGATTATCTACCAGCTCGTTTATCAATTTATGGCGTCACAACTTGGGAAGAGTATTTGGAAGTTGTTCCGAATATGTCGATCGAGAAATTGGGGCTACTTGAGGCTCCAACACCCGAAATGTTATTAGTCAGTGGGGAAAAAGATACCCAGACCTCAATAGAAGACCTTTATCTCTTACAGCGTAGCGGACAACCAAAATACTCTTGGGTTAACCCATCTGGAGGACATCTTGGTAGGTCTAAAGATTGGCCTGATGAACGCATATTAAGGGAGGTAATCATTCCTTTTTTGAGGGATCGATTAATTAATTAAAAATTGATGGTTAATCTAAGTTGTAGTCATTTATATTGGAGTGGACAACATATGAGGGATAGACCAATTGTCGACGATCACTGTTTTGCACAAAAATTTAGGAACATTGTTATCAAATGCAACTTCGTCGAAGTAGGATCCAAAACTGTATAAGCTGCCATTACCTTCATTATCTGTTTGAAATAAAGCGTAATTTGCTTCAACCATAAAGGATTTTTTTTCCGGTTCTTTCTTGATGTTGAACTGACCAATTATGTGCTTATCGGTGTGAATGCTATATTCATTTGCTTGGCGTAGAGAAACTATTCTGTCACGAAGCATATTTTTGTTTTCACATAGCATCAGCGTTACTGGCAGTCCTAGGGTCACATTTTGTTTTGGAATAATTTTGTATACACACTCTTCAACGAAAAGGTCTAACCACTCCTCAAGTCGGTCACCATCGAGACAAGAAGCATATTCAAAGAGTAGGTCCTGAATTGCTAAACGTTTTTCTATTTCAATCAACGAAAGGCTCCTGCAGGTTCAATGTCCATTAGCTCAGCATAATATGACCAGAAGCCTCTTATTGGTACGTCATTGACCCTATAAGCTCTGTCAGAAATCTCACCTTTTCCCCCTACTTCTATAACTGTTGTAGTATTGCGCTCCTCTGCGTATGTCGCCTTATGGGCTATTTCAATTGCTTCGGCGTCTTCCATTGAAACTAGTCCGCCTGGTCCAAATAAATTTAATTGTCGTAATCTATGATTTGTCATATCAACATCATCATCTGTGTATCCAAAGTAAGTCCATATCAAGTCAAAAGCATCAATACCTTTAGGTTGAATTTGTCTTGTTGCTAGAGAGTTATTTAATTGTTGAAAGGAAGCATTAGGGAACATTGTAGAAATAGCTAAATTACGGTCATCCGCATATTCTTGGCGGAACTCAAGTAGTCTAGAGTCAAGAAGTTTCAATTTATCATTATTTATTTCATGACCCCCATAGGCTTCTTTAGCGTCTGAATCACTATCAGACCCCGCATGGGCATAGGTAAGATTGTGTCTATGCCGTTCATCCATTTCCACTCCGCCTTTTTGTGTTGCTCTGTCTAGTCCAAAGGTAACTAGGAACTCATGTAAAAGACTCGCGTGATAAGTGTCTCTCAAGTTTTCCAGATAAAACTTCCAATTTCCATTAATTCTTTGTCGCTGATAACCAAGAATTTTTACTGGTTTGTAGAACAGTCGGCTGATGTGGTTACACATCATCGAGCCAAGATCATCTCCAGTTGATACATCTTCCCCTACGCCTAGGCAACCGGTCAGAAAAGGAAGGCCCGCGTTAATGGCATTTCTAAAACTACCTCTTGGTATGCTCTCAACAACTAAACCTAGGCCATGACCCACTATCCCCAAGAAACCTTGAACAAGTTTTCATTCCTGAATAAACTAAATTTAAATATTAGTTCGTTTTTCATTTAATAAGTTAAGCTTTGAGAATAAAATAAATAAGCCACTTAGTCTTTTAAGGACATAGATAAAATAGTCAAAACTTAGGGAGAAATACAGTGCCTCATGTGACTACAACAGACGGCGTTGAATTATATTACGAAGAAACGGGTTCAGGCACACCTATTATATTTGTGCATGAGTTTGGTGGCGATTATAGACACTGGGAACCGCAAATGCGTTTTTTTTCACGCTCACATCGCTGCATAGCATTTAACGCTCGTGGATATCCACCATCATCTGTACCAGAGGATCCCGAAATGTATAGTCAGGCAAATGCACGAGATGATGTGCTTGCCTTACTTGATGGGCTCGGGATAGAAAAAGCACATATTAATGGCCTTTCAATGGGAGGTTTTGCAAGTTTACACTTTGGGTTCGAATACCCTGAGCGTGCGCTTTCATTAGTAGTTGCAGGTTGTGGCTATGGGGCTAAGTCAGACGTTAGAGAACAGTTCGTTCGTGAGACAACCGAGGTTGCTGATCGTATGGAAAGTGAGACTATGGCTGTATTTGGAAAGGTCTATGCGTTAGGTCCTACACGCGTTCAGTACCAGAACAAAGACCCTAGAGGCTGGAAAGAATTCGAAGAACAGATCTGTGAGCATTCTAGTGTTGGCTCTGCAAATACAATGCGCGGAGTACAAAGAAGGCGTCCGTCATTATATGACCTAGAAGATAAAATGCGCTCTTTAAGAGTTCCAACATTAGTGATTAATGGAGATGAAGATGATCCTTGTCTTGATGCCGGCTTGTTTATGAAGAGGACTATTATTTCTTCCGCCCTAGTGCTACTTCCTCGCACCGGACATCTGTGTAATCTTGAAGAGCCTGATTTGTATAATCAAATCTGTGGCGATTTTATGCATAGGGTTGAAGCGGGTCGATGGGAGTTGCGCGACCCACGTTCAATGACCACTGCAATTATTTCAACCCCTGGGAAGTAATTTACGAACATGTGGGATGAAATCTAAAACTATTATACGATTTGGGGGTTATGGGCCATCAACTACGACACATAGTCGTGGTCTCAAATACATTGGTGATAGTCTTCAAAATCTCTTTGGAGACAGGGTTGATATAAAATACATCTGGAATGTAATGGACTTAGGTTATGGCCCGGATGCTGTTCTTTGGCTTACAGAATGCGGTTTGATTGATATAGCATATATGTCGACAACAGCTCTAACATCAAGAGTTCAAGATTTAGAAGTCTTGGATTTACCTTTCTTATTCTCTGATAATGATGCAGCCCGGGATGCATATGATGGTGATCTCGGTAAGCATATGAGAGATGCTATTGAAGAAAAATGTAATTTTTTAGTATTAGGTTATTTTGAAAATGGATTTCGGCATCTGTCAAACTGGAAAAAGCAAATAACTAAACCTGAGGATCTCTTAGGTATGAGTATTCGTACTTTAGGCAGTACTACCCACAACCGGACTTTCGAAATTTTAGGGATGCACCCCAAGTCCATGCGGCTTGACGAGGCAAAATTAGCAATAGAAAAACATGAAGTTGATGCTCAGGAGAACCCATTCGCAAATACGATGACCTATGGAATTCATCGGGTTCACAAATTCCATACACTCTCAAACCATTTCTATCTGTCTAGAGGTATTTATGCGAACCCACAAAATTATAATGCATGGCCAGATGACATCCAAAAGGCAATTCCGTACATTATTAAAGAAGCTGTTCCCTTTCAGAGGAACTTAGCTGTAAAAGAAGAAAAAATCGCTCGCCAGGAAATAGAGAATATCGGCGGTATAGTTCACGAATTAACTGTCGAGGACAACAAGGCATTTAGGCGAGTATTAGCCCCAATTTACAAAGAGGTTAGGGATCGTCTGGATGAATCATTATTAACACTACTTGATTAGCGTAGATTAATTTATTTAACCGAGGAAAACGATGTAGGCTGGAGTATACTGTTTGATACTGAAGCCACTAGCGTTCCATTTTTTTCTGTTTCAGCTCTCTTGCGAAGCCATTCTTCATCATTTTGAAAGGCGTCCCACTTTTTCTCTCGATCGGCCAACGATTCCCATTCAAGCATATAATAAAGTGTTTGATTACTTTCTCCTATGGCTGTAGTCCAAAAGCCTGCTTGTTTGATCCCATGTTTTTGCCATAGATCAAGGGTTATGTTTTCAAATCGATTTAACAGGTCTGGTAAACGGCCAGGCACACAATCATAGACTCTTAGTTCGTAAAGCATTCATGCCTCATTCTTAGAAATTAGTTTAAACTTGTTTATCGCAATTAGGATTGAGCTCTTTCTAATCTATCGTTTATTCAGCGGCTTCTCCTTGTTCCAACGCTTCTAATACAACAGGAGGAGACATTGGTAATCCGTAAAAACGAATTCCTAGAGCGTCATAGATAGCGTTACGAATAGCGGCGAGTGGAGGGACTAGCGGAACTTCACCTACGCCTCGGACCCCCTGAGGATGCTTTGGGTTTGGCACTTCAATCATAACGGTATCAAGCATGGGGAGATCAGAGCAGACCGGCATCCTGTAGTCGAGAAAGCCTGGATTGTCGACTCTTCCTTCACTGTCATAAATATATTCTTCGTTTAACGCCCAGCCAATGCCTTGTGCTGCGCCGCCCTGCAATTGTCCTTCAACGTAGCTAGGGTGAACTGCCCGGCCAACATCTTGAAATGAAGTGTAGCGGATGATTCGTACAATACCGAGGTCAATATCTACCTCAACGTCGCACATATGGGTGGCAAATCCTCCCTCTGCCCCTGCAGTGTTAAGTTGAGAGCCGGCTCCAATAGGACCGCCTGTCTCTGTAGCTCTTTCAGCCAATTCCTCTAGAGATAGAGGATCAAACATTCCTGCATTTGCCCCCGCTGGCCGAGCGTAGCCATCTTCCCAGTCTACAGCCTCGGGATCTATATCCCATATTTTTGCTGCGCGTTCCTTAAGGCTAACAATAACTTTTTCTGTTGAGTCAGTGACCGCCATGCCTGAAGCGAACAACACACGACTACCACCCGTAAGGTTACTATAACCAATGGTTGCTGTATCTCCGATTAAAACAGACACTCTTTTATAATCAATACCAAGTAACTCTGCAGTAATGTTAGCTATGGACGCACGCGAGCCACCTATGTCTGGATGCCCAGTAGTAACAACAACATTGCCATCCTCTGTAATATTAACCTGGGAACTAGATTCTCCTCCAGCATTGAACCAAAAACCAGAGGCTACACCACGTCCCTGAAATTTGCCGAGAGGTATTTCTCTATGCGGATGAGAAAGGGCTGCTTCTACGGTTTCGTAATAGCCAATACGTGGGTAAACTGGCCCATGCGCAGCTTGAGTACCTTCTTTTGCTGCATTTTTTAAACGCACTTCCAGTGGATCCATTCCAATTGCTTCAGAAATTTCATCTATTACGCATTCCACTGCAAATGCTCCAATTGGCGCCCCAGGCGCTCTGTACGCAGCGACCTTTGACCGGTTGGAAACCACGTCATAACCAAGAGCATGAACATTGGGAATGTCATAAGGCGCAAAGGCACAACCTACAGCTCCCCTAATTGGTGATCCGGGTAGTGCTCCTGCTTGTAGGTAATAAGTTCCTTGAGCTGCGACAATACTTCCGTCTTTTTTAATTCCCATTTTGACAGTACTTTTTGAACCAGATGTCGGGCCACTAGCGCGCATTACTTCTTCACGGCTCATCACCATTTTCACAGGCCGTCCAGACTTTTTCGAGAGTATTGTTGCTAAAGGTTCTAGATAGACAATAGTCTTACCACCAAATCCCCCTCCGATTTCTGCTGGAATAGCTCTGATGCTACTCTGGGGTATATCGGTTAGCATTGAGGTCATTGCGCGAACCATGAACTGGCCCTGGCTGGAGCTCCAAATTGTTGCCCTACCGTCGGCACTTACGCTTACAAGACAAGCGTGTGGTTCTATATAGCCTTGGTGAACTGGGCGGGTTGTAAAACTTCTTTCCACTATGACATCGGCTTCTTCAAAACCTGTCTGCACATCTCCCTTTTTATGCTCTAATGTACCTGCAATATTTGACGGTTTCCCTTCAAACTCTATAAATTCATGCAAGATAGGAGCGTCGCTTTTTATTGCATCATCAATTTCTACGACCCAAGGTAGAACCTCATAGTCTACCTCAATAAGTTTACATGCTTGGTCGGCTATTTTTTGACTAGTCGCTGCTACTGCAGCTACCGGGTGTCCGTGAAACAAAGCTTTTTCTCGAGCCATTACATTTCTCGTCATCCATCGCATGTCTTGAATGCCCAGAATAACTGACTTTTCAGGGGAATAATTCGTTACATCGGCTGAAGTGATAACAGCCTTTACCCCAGGAAGGGATTCTGCTTTTGAAGTATCTATGCTGCGGATATTTGCGTGTGCGTGAGGGCTTCTCAATACTTTACCCCAAATCATGCCCGGCATTGTTGTGTCAGCACCGAATGTCGCTTGTCCTGTTACTTTGTCTGCTCCATCAGGACGTATAGTTCTTTTTCCTATCCACTTATTATTTGCGTCATTCATTACTTTGTCTCCCGAATTTCTTGTGCAGTATCCAAAACTGCTCGAACGATTTTATCATAGCCAGTACATCTGCAAAGATTACCTGCCAACCAGAATCTTACCTCAGTCTCTGTTGGGTCGGGGTTCTCATCTAATAGAGCCTTAGCCGCAACTAGCATCCCTGGGGTGCAAATACCGCATTGGAGAGCGGCTTCTTCAAGAAATTTCTGTTGTAATGGATGAAGTGTCTCCCCGTCAGACATACCCTCAATTGTCTCAATCTTTTTTCCTTCAGATTCAGCGGCTAACATTAGGCAAGAACAGATTAAACTTCCATCTACTGTAATGCTGCAGGCTCCACAGTCCCCCGAGCCACAGCCTTCTTTAGAGCCGGTTAAACTGAGACGGTCGCGCAGAACGTCCAACATTGTTTCCTCTGGTTCACATAGAAATTCTTCTGGTTCCCCATTTATTATTGTTGAAATATGCAGTTTGACCATGATCTTAAACTCCCTTAGCGCGTTTGGCTGCTATTGCAACCGCACGTTTTAATAAGACACCAGAAACTTTTGTTCGATAGGAAATTGTTCCACGTTTGTCGTCTATCGGATCGCAGCATGCGCGGCACGCTTCGGCAGTTTTCTCTATTGTGTCTTCATCTAACTGACTACCAATTAATAATTCAGCAGCTCCTTCGACCTCTAATACTATAGGGGCCACTGCGCCCAAACCGACGCAGGCGCTAGTACAGATGTCCCCCTCCAGGGTTAAGTTTACTCCGCAACCAACAACAGCAATGTCCATTTCTGTTCGTGGGATCATTCTGAGGTAAGCGTCTCCCGAACCTGGTGGTCTTGATGGAAATGAGAAGCTAACAGCAATTTCATTATCCGCGAGGGAGGTTTTTCCTGGGCCTACAGGTACTTCCTTAACTGGTATTTCTCGTCTTCCATTGGGGCCCTGTACAGTAAGCGTTGCTTTAGCGGCGACCAAAGCAGGAACACTATCTCCAGCGGGCGATCCATTACAAAGATTACCCCCCAAAGAAGCTCTCCCTTGTATTTGAGTCGAGCCTATAAGATTTAGAGCCTCTAAAACTCCAGGCCAAGTTTTTCCAAAATTGGGGTTCTTAGCTAGTTCCATTCCAGAAACTGAAGCGCCTACGACAAATACACCCTTTTCTGTTTCTCTAACAGTATTGATCTCTTCGATTTTTTTAATATCAACAATTAAGCTCGGGTTAATCATACCTGCTCGCATTTGTACAAGAAGATCTGTTCCACCGGCTAAAATACGGGCTGAGCCTTTGGCTCCACTATAGGCGCTTACAGCTTCATCTAGCGTTGTTGGTGCAAGATATTGAATGTCTGACATATTTACTCCCTATTATTAATTCGTCCCTAGATTTTTGAGTTTGTTTAGTAAGCGCTATTGTTTAGAATAATTTACTAAATATTATGTTACACTAAAGAGTCCATCTTCCAAAAAAAATTATTAGATTTCTTTATGTTTAGTTAAATGTTTTTATCACAGGTCAATCTCAGAAATAGTTTTAAGGCTTTTATAAGGGAGAAAGAGATAAAAGTAATCTTGTGCTTGACTAGTTTTTAGGTAAGAGTTCGATAAGGAATTTAAAATAAGTTCATAATAGCGAGAAAACGTGGTGTACACCCTTTCAGTTGATATTGGTGGAACATTCACCGATTGTGTGGCCATTAATGAGGCCGATGGCAGTGTAATTACTCGAAAGACGCTGACCTCACCTCATGATCTCTTAGTGGGTGTTTTTGAAGGTCTCGATCAGATTGCAGATGCTTTAAACATTACAACATCTGACTTTTTAGGGTCGGTGGGAAGGTTTGTGCACGCTACTACTCAATCCAGTAACGCTATTTTCTCTCGAACAGGCGCTAAAACTGCTGTAATTACCACAAGAGGTTTTGCAGATACTCTAATGATTATGAGAGCCACTGGGCGTGTAGCGGGTTTAAGTGTTTTTGAACGACATCATTATAGAAATACAGATAAGCCAGTTCCCATAGTAGATGAAAGAGATATATTTGAACTCAGTGAGCGCATTGATTATAAAGGGTTAGCACTTGTCTCTCCAAAAGAATCTGAAGTAAAAGAAATCGCCAAGATGATTAAGGCCGCAGGCTATCAGGCGGTTGCCGTATGCCTGTTGTTTTCACACAAAAATCATGATCATGAAGATTTTGTAAAAAAAATTCTTCGAAAAGAGTTACCAGACTGCTTTATCTCTTTATCTTATGAGGTTGCTCCTGTGATGGGTGAGTACGAGCGCTCAACAACAACGCTTTTTAACGCTTATGTGGGTGAACTAATCAAAAGTTATTTGTTTCGTTTAGATAAGAAGTTGAGGAAATCAGGATTTAATGAGAGACTTCTGGTGGTTCAGTCCAATGGTGGCGTGGCAACTGCAGCTCAAACTATTCCTGTTTTGACTATTGAGTCTGGCCCAGCAGCCGGAATAGTAGGAGCCGCTAGAGTGGCAAATCAGTTAGGGTTAACTAATGTAATAGCAACAGATGTTGGAGGAACGACATTTAAAGTAGGCGTAATTTCTAATGGTGATTGGTCTTACACAAAGGAAACAGTAATTGATCAGTATCAACTGCGTCTTCCAATGATTGATGTGGCCTCTATAGGTGCAGGAGGGGGATCAATTGCTTGGATTGATAGTGGTCGTTTACGAATTGGCCCTCGCAGCGCCGCTGCTGATCCTGGTCCCGCATGCTACGCCAACGGGGGGATCGAGCCGACGGTAACAGACGCTGATGTTGTACTTGGTTATATTTCACCAGATCGGTTTTTGTATGGAAATATGAACTTGGATTACGAGCTAGCCTATAATGCAATTAATAAAAACATTGCTGAGCCAATTTTTAATGGAGACGTTATGGCTGCAGCGGCGGGTATCAGACGAGTGGTCGACAGTCAAATGGCTGACTTGATAAGAAAGACGACTTTGGAAAGAGGTTATGATACTCGTGATTTTGTTATGATGGCTTATGGTGGGGCTGGTCCGACTCATGTTTGTTCTTATGGGCCAGAAGCCGGATGTAAAGAAATCATTATACCTACTGAGGCAACCGTTCATTCGGCTTTTGGCGCTGCTATAACTGACATTCGATTCAGTCTTAGTTATTCTGACCCTGTGGTTTTGCCTAAGCCAGTAGAGACTTTTGAAAACATTTATAAAGACCTTGAACATCAGGGTCGTGAGTTGTTAAGGGAAGCCAAAGTAGAGATACACGACTCTGCGTTTCATAGGTGGGTGGAAGCTAGATATCGTCGGCAAGTTCACACAATTCGGGTCTCTGTAATGGATAAATTGGAACAGTCGTCCATTGAAGCCATAGCTGAAAACTTTCATAAAGAGTATGAAAGACTTTATGGTATTGGTACTGGTCTGAAAGATGCAGGAATTGAACTAATTAACTATGGAGTTGAGGTTATAGGGCATACTAAAAAAACTAGCCCAAAAGAAATAGTGGCTTTAGAGGAAAGACCTGTTCCACGATTAGAAAGACCGGCTTATTGTAATGTCCAAAAAAAGTTAGTTAATACTCCGGTATTTGAGGGTGCTAAGCTTGGGGAGGGATCAATTATTAAAGGGCCAGCAATTATTGAGCAACCGGGAACCACAGTTGTCATTCTCACTGGTGACCTGGGTAGGGTTGATAAGTTTGGCAATCTTCACTTAACGAAAATAAAATCATAGGTTTCACTATGGGCTCTTCCACTTCTCCTGACTTCGATCCTGTTACATTTGAGGTTTTAAACCATCGCTTGCTTACTATTTCTGAGGAAATGGGTATAAATTATATGCGTTGTTCTGGTTCGAATGTTCTGATTACCGGTAATGATGCTGCTTCAGCCATCATGGATAAGGAGGGGGCGCTTGTTTCAGTTGGCCCCTATATTGTTACGCAGGGCAATGTATTGCCATTAATCGTTAGGTCAACGCTCAGCAGTCCCCAATGCGAAGAGATAAAAGATGGTGACATCTTTATATGTAATGATCCTTATATGGGTGCAATCCATGCACCTGATTTTGCTACGGTGTCTCCAATATTTTACAAAGAAGAACTGGTCGCTTGGGTGGGTGCTTCGGGTCATCAACTTGATACTGGTGGAATGGATCCTGGGGGTTTTTCTGTTAAAGCAGTTGATATTCATCAGGAAGGTTTAAGGATGCCTCCAGTCAAACTTGTTGATCAAGGACAAGTCAGGGAAGATGTGCTTAATTGGATAATTAATCAGGTAAGAGACCCTTTGGTAGGCTTGGATGTTAAAGGGCAGATTGCTTGCCTAATTTCTGGACGCCAAAGAATACTAGCTTTGATCGATGAGTGGGGGATTGAAGCGCTAAAAATGACCATGGAGCACTCAATAGAATTTTCTGCTGAAAAACTGCGGGATCGTCTTGGACAATTACCTGATGGTGAATGGCGAGAAGTGCAATATATAGATCATGATGGACATGAAGACAGAATTTATCAGATAGTTTGTACTTTAACTAAAACCGGTAGAAAATTATCTTTTGATTTTTCGGGGACTAGTCCCAACGCGAAAGGGCTAATCAACTGTACTTATTCAGGTTTACAAGCGGCAGTTCTTTCCGCTGTTTACATAAACCTTTGTTGGGACATACCATGGAATCAAGGAATTCGAGATTGTATTGATATAATTTCTGAGATCGGTACTGTAAATAATTGTGAATATCCGGCTCCATGTGCAATGGCAACCATATCAGGTGTGATTGTAACTATAGATGCGACTTGGCGCTGTTTATCGCAAATGCTTTTAGCAAGTGAAGAATACCAGGAAGAAGCTATGGCAGTTTGGTCAGGTACTTCTATGGCGCCTATATTTGCAGGAACTAGTCAGCATGGCTTTGCTTTTGCTGCAACTGAGATGAGTCATTTTGGAGGTGGCGGTGGAGCTCGAACCTACGCTGATGGAGTTGACACCTCTGGGATTGTGTTTAACACAACACCAAACATGCCGAATGTTGAAGATCAGGAAAGTGAATACCCTGTATTATATTTATACCGCCGGCATTTATGTGATTCTGGAGGTGCCGGAAAGTTTAGAGGGGGTCGTTCGGGCGAGCTGGCCTACACGGTTTATGACTCCCCCGAAAATGATTTAGTTGGCCTTTTTGCTGGCACCGGAGCAGAAATGCCCAATGCTATAGGTTTAGCTGGTGGCATGCCGGGCAGTGCAATTCTTATCGGTCGTTGCTTAAATTCTAATATATTTCATAGACTAAAAAAAGGGGAAGGCCTACCTACATATTTGGATGAAATTGACGGCACCAGAGAAATAATGAGTAGCAAGCATGAGCGAGTTTCCATAAACACTGGTGATGTTTGGCATCATTGTTGGCAGGCTGGTGGGGGTTATGGGGACCCTCTTCTGAGGGACGAAGCCTCTTGTGCCACTGATGTTTTAAGAGGTGCAGTTTCAAGAGACAGTGCTCGTAGAATCTATGGTGTAGTTATAAAGGATGACGGAACAGCTGATTCTTTGGCAACAAAGGAATGTCGTCAGAAAATTCGAGAGGATCGCCTTAACTCAGCGACTTCTATTAACTCAGATGATTCGATGATGATACTGAATGGACCCGCAAGAATGAAATATGGAGATGTTCTCCACATAGATGACCAAGGGAAAAGTGTTTATTGTTCGAACTGCCATCATGAATTGTGCAGAAAAGAGAATAATTTACTCAATTGTTTAGTCGAGATACGATCTCCTTTAAGCGCTGCTGGTCCAGTCAGAGGAGAAGATTACGATCATGGGCGTTTTCATTTGCGTCAAATATGTTGTCGAGAATGTGCGACACTAATTGACGTTCAAGTTGTTCTGAAAAACGCGCCACTCGATTCTATGAAGGTTATCGCTTCCTAACAAAGCTAGGCTTCACCGGTCAAATCTTTTACTGCTTTATCATAGTTGTCTTCAGCGTCTTTTGCTTCTTTGCCGGCGACAGCATGATAGTCTTGTTGTAAGTCCCCACTTCCCGCTGGGCTTTTGACAGTAAAAAATACTCCAGGTCCGCCAATGGCTCGACTTCTGTGATTTACATTACGAGGAATATGAATGATATCGCCCCGCTCTACGATTTTTTCTTCGTCACCTAATATGTAGTGCAGTTTCCCCTCTATTATTAGAGTCCACTGCTCCTCGTTGGGATGCATGTGTAGGCCTGATCCTTCCCCTTCAGGTTTGGTGACTATACCCGCCTTCATGAATTCACCGGTTGCTTCCTGAAGAATCATGTTAGGGTTCTCATCTGGGTTTCTTTTTGACATTTCTTTGACAACGTAAAACGGCATATAATAGCTCCTCCAGTATGGCTTATTTTAAAACTTATTCTTTGATTTTGCTCTCTTTATAATTTCCCCAAGTGTTGTTTCAATTTCTTCTCGCGAAGAGAGAGAACAACGACTTTCTCCCCATTCTAATGTTTCTCTATTTAACAATTTGTATCTCCCCGTGGCATGTCTCATTTCTATTTTAGACGCTCCTTTTAAATGATAAAAATAGGGACGAGAAATTTTAATCTCGTATCCAATTATTTGGTAATTTATTGTTTTTCCATTTTTGAATATAACGCCAAAATAAGAAGGAGAACTGCATAAGAGGGCTTTTCCATTTAATGAATCAGAAGCTAAACAAACTTCTACACACAGCATGAAAAAAAAGTTTATTAATAGAATGTTTTTTATTTTTGATTTTAGAAACAGCCTCATATCTATTCTCCAAATGATATGAATGGTTCTTTTAAAGTTCTCTAATATCATTAGATAACTCTATGTAGGGTCTTTTACTAGAGGAAAAAAATTCCATAGGGAAAGATTATCTTTTTGATGTTTAGTTTAAATTTTCGCTGAATTGAACAATAGGTTTTATATCAGTGAAGTTAGGAATGTCCCCTAGTACTTCCTCTGAGTGTTCAGACATGGCTTTGTGTAATGTTTCTATGCTTTCAAATTCTAAAATTGCCATTATTTGGAAAGGCGCAGCAGCATCTGGATCTGGTGTTCCCAACCCCTTTATTACTTTCATGTTTATAATGCTGGAGCCCATCGTTTTCCCTACTAACTCTTTATGGGTGGTTAGATAGTAGTCCAGATCAAAATTAGAGCCGGGGGTGTTTGGGTACATTACGGTTACCGTTATTGTCATATCTTATTTCCTCTTTTTTTATATTTTTTCTAAGCATTCTAGACCCATTTTTATTAATTTGTGTACAATATTTTTATTGTAAAAGTACAAGTTATTCAGGAGATAAAATTGAGGCATGATTATAGACCCATAAGTAAAGAAGCAAGAAAACTCCTTCTAGAGGGGCATCAAAATCCTGAATTGATAGCTACCCTTGAATCAATCGCTAGTGACGGAGTCGCTCCCTTACCGGACAATTCTGACGGGGATCTTGAGGATGTTAATGGGATAGCTGTAAAACATAGATTTGTAGATGCCCCTGGGGAAAGTGAAATGATTCGCTGGCATTATGTTGAGGCAGGCGCAGGAGAGCCCTTATTATTACTGCACGGTATTCCCCAATCTTGGCGGATGTTTATGCCTATACTGCCTGAGCTTGCTAAAAGGTTCCGATGTGTTGCGCTGGATTTAAAAGGTTATGGTCAATCACACAAAGAAAGAGGTGACTACCGTCATGAAGGTGTTGCCGAACAAGTGGTGTCCCTTCTTGACACAATTGGAATAGACCGTTTTTCTATGTTTAGCCATGATAGAGGCACCGTGCAGGCTGATTTTATTGCAGCCAAGCACACTAAAAGGGTAAATCGATGGATAAGAGGTTCACAACATCTAGTGCATTACCATCCTGATTTGTCACCTCAGGAACACATCTTATCAAAAATAGAAACCCGTGAAATATTACAAGACCCTCTTAGAATGATTAGCTATATCTATCGGTGGACCTGTAAATATCCAATTCCTCGACCGAATATAGAGCTAGCAGTGCAAGAGTTTTCAAGAAAAGGAGTGGGTTTGGCTGTTGAACGCTATTTTCAGTCTTCAACATTCCGCAAGGATTGGATCGATCGCAGAACGAGATTGATCCCAGAATGGAAAATGCCAATACTTATTTTACAAGGGTTAGAGGAACCTCCTATGCCAGTTGAAAACTACACGAATTTGGAAGAGTATTTGCCAGGCGCACAAGTAGAGTTTGTCGATGGAGGGCATTTCTACGTTGAAGAGAACCCTCAGGGCACGCTAGAGAAAGTCCTACCCTTTCTTTGTTCTATCTAAAACATTAAGATCTGGTTTTTCTGCCTGAACTAGGGCTATTCCTATTAAAATAACTGCGATTGAGGCTAAAAGCGGCATGGTTATAGGTTCTTTAAGGACTGCCCACGCGAGTGAAACGCCGACTATTGGTAAAGCAAATTGCCAAACAGCCATGCGTCCGATACCACCACGCGACAAAGCATACAGCCAAGTCATGCTCGCTATAACGGAAGCGCCAGCAGCAAGATAAAATATAACTCCCCAGCTAAGTAATGATATTTTTGATATTTCTTCATATGAAACAGAAACAATCAAAGCGGGAATTAAAAGTATACAAGCAAAAACGACACTCCATAAGCTTACTGTTTTAGCCCCATAAATTATTGACATACGGCCACCCAGATAAAAGCCAAATGATCCACAAAAGGCGCCAAGCATGCAGAGTAAATCGCCATACCAAGTGGCTTGACTTATTCCTAATCCCAGTGACTCAGCAATTAATATAATTGCTCCAAAAAAACCAACAGTTATACCCGTCCACCATCTAGAACTAGGCCATTGACGTCTAAATCCAGCCTCAATAAGACCCGTAAAAATTGCGGTTGCTGAACTGGCAACAACCGCATGGCCCGCTGTCGTATACTGAACGCCTAAGGTGAATATAATGGTTCCAAGCATAGCCATTATAGAGATCAGGCAAAAGTGAACTCTACTTCCATTATGCCAGGGGATTCGCAACCCCAGTATACCTATAATGATTAGTGCGCAGGGGCCAGCAGCTATAACCCTAAGTATTCCAAGACTAAAACCATCCATAGATTGAGTGCCTAGCTTGGTAACCATTGAGGAACCTCCCCACAGCAATACGGTTGTTAATGCTGCCACTGTTGCAATCGATAACAACCCAGGCAGATTGACATCTTCTGAATTTAGGTTTTTTTTGTTGCTTTGGCTCATAAGATGGTCACAAATATTCTAAAGTCACACTTTCGATTAAAATCGTTACTGTCTGATTGTTACCTGACTTACTAAAGACATATCTATCGGATATATTAATTCTTTGTTCCTTATGTGAAACAAACACAACTGTAAAAGGATTTTTTTGTGAATTCTGAAAGAGCACGTTTTTTACTTCTGAATCTGGGGCACTTTCTTGATCATTTTTTTATGCTTGTTTTTGCCAGTGCAGCAGCCTTAACGCTGATCAAAAAATGGGACATGAGCTACGCTGAACTCATTCCGTACGCTACACCAGGATTTGTTGCCTATGCCATATTTTCCTTGCCATCGGGTTGGCTGGCGGATAGGTGGAACCGGGATGCGATGATGTCCATCTTTTTTATTGGTATTGGCTTGGCTGCCATAGCCACATCCTTTGCTGATTCCCCCATTCAGATAGGGGTTGGACTTACATTTATAGGTGTGTTTGCTGCGATTTATCATCCAGTTGGTATTGCTCTTGTTATAGAAGGCCACTCTCGCACGGGTGTTCCTCTAGCTATAAATGGCATATTTGGAAACATTGGAGTTGGCTCGGCAGCGCTAATAACAGGTTTTTTAATAGATAATATGAGTTGGAGAGCTGCTTTTATCTTACCCGGTCTTATTTCTGTTGCAGCAGGTGTTTTGCATCATTTTGTATCAAAAAAGATCCGCCGAGAAGAAAGAACAAAAGATATTTTACCAGCTGGTTTTTCGCATGAAGAATATAGCCGATCAATAATGGTGAGAGTATTAGTAATCGTTTTTATTTCAACAGCCATTGGTGGCTTAATATTTCAGGCTACAACTTTTACCCTCCCAAAAGTTTTTGATGAAAGACTTACCGATCTAGCTGATTCAGCAACGGCAATTGGGTGGTATGCTTTTCTGGTTTTTGGGGTAGCTGCATTCGGTCAGGTTATTGTGGGATGGTTAATCGATCGTTACTCGGTGAGGAACGTATTTGTGTTGGTTGCAGTCATACAAGCGGTTATTTTTACTATTATGCCAGGTCAAAGTGGCCCAAATGCCCTTATACTATCTTTTTTATTCATGCTTGCTGTTTTTGGTCAGGTTCCTATAAACGATGTTCTAGTTGGTCGGGTAACAAAAAATGAATGGCGGAGCCGGGTGCTTTCTGTTCGTTATGTTCTGACATTCTCATTAACTGGATTAGCAATACCTGCTATTTCCTGGGTACATGGTAATATGGGATTTGATGCCCTATTCTACTTCCTAGCAGGAGGGGCAACTCTGATACTGCTTTCAGTTATCCTACTGCCAAGACTAAAATCTATCACAATACCGTCTGCGTAACTTTTAAAAAAGTTGAACTTATTTTGAATTTGAGGGTAAAAATTTTTGTATAAGGAATCTGGTTCTTAAAAAATGAACAAAAGGTGGCACGATGAGTGATCGATTAAAGGGAAAATCAATAATTATAACTGGAGGAGAAAGCGGTATAGGTCGCGCTATTGCTTTGCGGTGTCTGGATGAAGGTGCATCAGTAGTTATTTCAGGAATAAGTGAAGAAGATATGGAGAGCACATATTCTGAAGCAATTAAAAAAGGCATGGACGAGCGAGTACAAAACTTGATTACAGATGTCACAGAGCCTGATCAAGTGCAAAAAGCAATAGATTTTACTTTAAAGAAATTTGGAAGATTAGACGCTGCAATTGCCAATGCAGGGGCCTTTTGCTCGAGTACACCATTCGGTGAGTGGAGTGTCGATGAAATGGAACGTTTAGTGTCTGTAAACTTAACAGGAGTTTTTTATTTGCTTCACTCGGCTGCAAAAGTTTTGGTGTCTCAAGGGGAGGGCGGAAGTTTGCTTGCCACTGGTTCATCAACGGGCATTCGACCTATCCCGAATTTAATCCCCTACACTTCCACTAAGGGTGGGGTCCATCAAATGATGAGAGGATTAGCTGTAGAGCTGGCTCCATATAAAATTAAAGTGAACACAATTGTTCCCGGAATGGCGGAAACAAGGCCAGTTGTAAGTCAGCAAGGATATGTAGAGGCAGGGCTTAAAATGGTTCCGATGAACGAAATAGTACAACCAGATGAACTTGCAGCCTTTGTAGCCTTGTCTCTGAGTGATGAGATCCCCCATATAACTGGAACGTTACTTAAGGTAGATGCTGGCCGTACCTCAGCATAGGGAGATGAAAATGTACAAATATAATCTTTCTGGAAAAACAGTTATTGTAACTGGTGCCGAGACAGGGATAGGTAGGGCGATTGCCTTCAGAGCTGCAAGGGATGGAGCGTGTGTTACCGCAGCTGGTATTAATGAAGATGGACTAAATGAGGTTTGGAACACTGCTGAAAAAAATGGTTTTCAAAACAATTTTTCTATCATGAAGGTCGATATTAGAGATGTTGTGCAGGTTCAAGACATGGTGGATAAAACAACAGGAAAATTTGGCCGGTTAGACGCTCTAGTTGCCAACGCAGGAGTAATGATTGAACGCAGACCATTTATAGAATCAACTCATCAGGAGTGGCATTCAGTTTTGTCGGTTAATCTCCTCGGGACTTTCCATACTTTGCAAGCAGCAACCCGAGTTCTTCGTAAACAAGGTGAAGGAGGATGTTTGCTGGTTACCACTTCTTCCAATGCTGTTAGACCTGGCCCTCAGGCCTCATCTTATGTGGCCTCTAAAGGAGCCATACATCACATGGTAAGATCTTTAGCTGTAGAACTGGCGCCCGAAAAAATAAAAGTCAATGCAATTGTTCCAGGACTTACGTTGACACCCGGAACGCAAAATCGACCTGGTCATATCGAAAGAGGTCTGAAACATATTCCAATGGGTGAGATAGTTATGCCTGAAGAAATAGCTGAGATAGTGGCCTTTGCCCTGAGTGATGAAGCCCCACACCTTACTGGGACAGAGCTTAAAGTTGATGGGGGCCGGACCTCTGGGTGAGGTCAAAAAGTAGCTTATTTTTTCTTTTGGATGTTGTGGGGTTTGGCTTTATTTGTGCTTTAATCGACCAAACTAGAATAAATAAAGGCCTCGTAAAATTTTTACGCTTTCATGTTTTGTTCAGCATAATGGCAGCTTGTTGACCCGCTATTCTTCCAAACGTTCCTCCTATTGCCATACCAATGCCAGCCGCATACCCGCTGCCTAGAATATTTCCTGCCATGATCTCTCCAGCTGCATACATATTTTCAGATGGTTGCCCATTAGTCATAACTATTTTTGCGTTTTGATTAACTTCTACGGACAGATAGGTGAACGTAATTCCAGGGCGAAGAGGATAGGCATAATAGGGAGGGGTTTCAATTTTTTTGGCCCAGTTTGATTTTGGAGGATCTATCCCTTTTGTATGACAATTGTCTAAAATTCGTGGGTTATAATCACCTTCCTGGACAGATTTATTAAAGCAAGTGATTGTTGATATAAATTTTTCATAATCTAACTCTAATATTTTGGCCAGTCCTTCAAGCGTGTTTGCCGAAAGAGGGGGATAAAGTGATGGCATAAATTTATTTAGACATGGACTATCAAAAACAACGTAGGCAATTTGATCTGGTTGTTGTGCGACTAATCGGCCCCAAATTGCATATCTTTTAGGCCATGTGTCTTCCCCTTCATCGTAAAACCTTTCGGCGTTTCTGTTTAGAACAATTCCGAAAATTATACAGTCTAGTCTAGTTATTATTCCGCCATCAAATCTTGGGGCACGACCGTCAATAGCGACTGCATGACATTGAGTTGGATCTCCAATAACATTAGCGCCATTATGGATCAGCATTTTGAGAATCGTTCCCTTATTATAAGGCGTACCCCGTATTAGAAAATTATCTGCTGCTTTCCCCCAGGATTCTCTTAGCCACTCAATGTTGGACTCAAAACCACCCGAGGCAGCGATCATGGCCTTTGCTATAACTTTGTGTGTTTTTCCTAAATAATTTACTTCCAAAGATTCAAAGAAACCGTCTCGGATCACCAACTTTGTAACTTCGGCGTCATAAAAAATATCTATTCCCATTTTTTCTGCTGTTAGATAAAGAGTGTTTAACATTGCCCTGCCGCCACCAAGGAAGAAAGAATTAGTTCTACTTAGATCCAGTGTTCCTTCGAGAGCAGACTGAAAGCGGACTCCTTGTGAAGAGAGCCAGGGCAAAAAGGATTTTGATTCTGATATCATTTTTGTAGCTAGCTCTATATTGGTATTGCCCGCAGTAATCCTGATAAGATCATCCAAATACTCTTCTTCTGTGTATGGGCCGGTCAAAGTTTCTGAAGCGGTATCATGAGCACAGCGCGTGTTACGAGTATGCCTTGTGTTTCCCCCACGATAAAATTTTGGGGCACTTTCTAAAATAAGCACCCTAGCCCCTTCTTGTCGGCTACTTATTGCAGAACATAAACCTGCGTTACCGCCGCCAATGACTACGACATCATACTGTTGGTTTAGAATTTTTTACCTCTTAATTATTCACTAATCTTACATTTCAGCACAATTGGCTAGAAATTAATCATTATTAGTCCTGTAAACTTATTTTTTTTATACTATTAAGTTTAAACAAAGTTAGCTTGAATGGTAGTGTTTCTCTTTAGAAAAAGAGAGTATTTATTTAAATAATCAAATTGGAGATTGATGTGGCGAAGAAAGGCCATGTTGAGATTATTGGAGCAGGCTTTGGCGGTCTTGTCACCGCGATTGGTTTAGCAGATAGGGGCTGGAGTGTAAGGGTCCACGAACGAAGATCTTCGTTAGGTGCTGAAGGTTATGGAATAGCCATTCAAGATAACATGGCCCGTGTATTTTCTACTTTAGGTATACTTGATGATATTTTGGCAGGAGGGATTGAAATAGATCGAAGAGATTCCTTAGACGGAAATGGAAACCTCTTACTGAGATTAAATACTGGACTTGGACGGTATCGCATAAGTCGTCATCACATCATTTCTTTGCTTTCTAAAAGGGCTCTTGCAGCTGGTGTTGATATTCTTACAGGCTCAAATATTTCTGGTGCCTCAGAAGAAGGTAAAATATATAGAAGTGATGGAAAAAGCTGGAGTGCTGATTTGATAGTCGCGGCTGATGGTATTAATTCAAAGATTCGGGAATCTTTAGACCTGACAAAAAATCACATACTTCGAAAGGAGGGCGGTGTAAGAGTAATAATTCCTCGTCTTCCTGAAGAAATTGAAAACGATCGAAAGCACGGAACAACTATGGTTGAAGCGTGGTCAGGGGATCGCCGAATTTTATATTGCCCGAACTCTCAGACAGAGCTTTATGTAATTCTCACTTGTATGAACAAGGATTTATCTGGGCGTGTTACACCCTTAGATGCGGAAAGTTGGGGGAAGGCCTTTCCAGGAATGACACCCTTAATTAATCGTGTCTCAGAATGTGCTGATTGGAATGAATCTAAATGGGCTCGCTTTCAAACTATTCGTCTGAAAAGCTGGTCTACTGGTCGCATTGCTCTCTTAGGAGATGCAGCTCACGCTATGCCTCCTTATTTGGGGCAAGGGGCAGGTCACGCAATGATGAATGGATTAGGCTTAGCAGTGTCTGTTAATGAGTATTCTAATATTTTTGCTGCATTAGATAATTGGGAAGGTCGTGAGAGACCTCTCACCGAACACACCCAATTTTGGACAAGCATTTACGGAAAAACCATATTTTTTCCAGGATGGCTTAAATCATTAGCAATCAAAACTGAAAAGCACTTACCGTGGTTAGCCTTGCAATATAGCCGAGCTTCAAAGCACATACCCACTGGTTGTGAATCAGGGGATTTTAGAACTTAATTTGGGGTAAAAAAGTATTAATGAATCAATCAGAAATAAATGTTCAAAGTACGGCGTTAAAAGAAGCCAACAGGCTAATGACTATATGTAATTCGTGTAGATATTGTGAAGGGCTTTGTGCTGTTTTTCCTGCGATGGAAAAACGCAGCTCTTTTTTTGAAGGAGACCTTAATTATCTTGCAAATTTATGCCATGACTGCGGCGCTTGCTATTCTGCCTGTCAGTTTGCTCCTCCTCATGAGTTTTCAGTGGATGTGCCAACAAATTTTGCAAAGGTTCGATCAGAATCATACGAAACTTATGTTTGGCCAGCTTTTTTAGCTCCAATGTTTCTACGCAATGGAGTGAAAATTAGTTTTGTTGCGGCAATATGTTTAGTGTTTTTTTTAGTCGGATTTGTTGGGTGGAATGATTCTTCTGATCTCTGGAGTTATAATATTGGTCCAGGTGCATTTTATCGTTTAATGCCTCATCATATGATGGTTTTTATATTTGGCACTGCTTTTTCTTATGCGATTATTGCTGGATTATTTAGTGCTAGAAAATTTTGGAGAGATTCTAAGGATAATTTTGATAATCGAACTCACGTTCGAAATTTTTGGAGCGCAACAAAAGACGCAACCTCCCTTAGATACTTGGGTGGTGAAGGGTTGATTTGTAGTGTTAGCGAAAATGTTTTTAATGATAGGCGCAGACTTTATCACCATTTTACCTTTTACGGGTTTTTTCTGTGTTTCTTGTCGACAATAACTGCAACGTTTTATCACTATTTATTAGGTAGAGAAGCTCCTTACCCATGGTATGATTTTCCAGTTATATTGGGCATTGCAGGTGGAATTGGTCTCATTGTGGGACCTTTAGGGCTATTGTGGGAAAAGTACAATAATAGAAAAATTAAAAAGGCACTAGGAATGGATGTAGCATTCTTAGTTATGCTGTTTTTAACTAGCTTAACTGGTATAATGTTACTCATTTTTCGTTCTTCGCCTGCGATGGGAATATTATTGTTTATTCATCTAGGAATAGTATTCAGCTTATTTATCACTATGCCGTACGGAAAGTTTATACATGGGATCTACAGGTTTTTAGCTTTAGTGCGTTTTTCTCAGGAACGTTAGCAGATTGGTTAAGCATGGGTTTAAACTGCGAAGTTTTCTTTTAAAATTAGATCGGTTCGTAGGAAATATTACCAAATTATTTTGGAGAATTTAGTGAAGCTGTATATGACTGAAATGTCTGGTAACTCTTTCAAGGTACGCGTTCTCGCCTCGATCCTTGAACTAGATTATCAAAGCATCCGTATTGATTGGGAAAATAATGAACATAAGTCTGATCCTTTCCTTAAATTGAACCCAAGAGGTCAGGTCCCAGTTATGGAAATTGAAGACAGAGTTCTATGGGATTCAACAGCACACCTAGTATATATTGCACGTAAATACGGCGGAGAAACATGGTTGCCTTCTGATCCCCTCCAAATGGCAGAAATAATGCAATGGATGGCTTTTGCCCAAAATGAGGTGCAATTTGGACTTCAATGGGCCAGAGGGGTTACTGTTTATGGTCGAAGACCAGAGAGTTTTGAAGGCTACCTAACTGATGGAAAATTGGCGCTGAATATTTTAGAAGAACAACTTACTAAGAGTGGGGACTGGCTAGCATTAGGGCGTGCTACTCTGGCCGATATAGCTTGTTACCCATACGTAAAACGATCTGGGGAAGGTAATTTACCAACCACAAATTACCCCGAAGTAGAGGCATGGTTATCACGATGTGAGTCATTGACTGGCTGGATTGAGATGGACCCAAAAATATAATTTATGTGATTGGCGACAAATAAAGAAAATAGTTTTTAGGGAATAGATAATGGATACAGACGTTCTAACTATACAGGAGCCTTCAAAAGGTATTGCAGTTATAACTCTTAATCGCCCTGAGAAAAGAAATGCTCTTTCTGCTAGATTAAAAGATGAGCTAACCCAGACAGCCCTAAACTTTGCTGAGAGAACAGATATTGGAGCGGTTATTTTAACTGGTTCGGGTGGGTGTTTTACCGCTGGTAACGACATATCGGAAAGTGATTCTTTTGCTAAAGGGCTGTCTCTTACTGAAGCTCGCCGTCATATTAGGCTAGGACTTAATATGTGCGAAGCATGGGAACAATTACCTCAGCTATCAATAGCAGCTATCGAGGGTTTTTGTATAGGAGGCGGAATATCTCTGGCTGTTGCCTGTGATTTTCGGATTTTACAACATAAAGCTTGGATGCGGGCTCCTGAGGTGGAGCTTGGAATTACATTTTCTTGGGGAACTCTACCTCGTTTAGTCCGATTGGTAGGACCTCAAAGAGCTAAAATGATTTCTGCTGTTGCCCGAAAAGTAGACTCTAAAACCGCTTTATCCTGGGGGCTGTGTGAGGATGTTGTTGAGAACCCTTTAAACTCAGCAATTGAATTAGCAGAAGAAATTATTAGTAAACCAAGGGTAGCTCAACAGATGATAAAGGAATCTATTAACAGAATAACCTCAGCGCCGAATACGGGTAAAATGGAGCAAGACCAAGTTCTATTAAATATGACCGACCCTGATACTATCTCTCGACAGAAACAAGTTTTAAAAGGATTGGCTAAAAAATGACAGAAGCGAAAATAAAAAATTTACTTGATTTGGAACGTTATAGTCCTCCTGGGCATACGGGAACGGTGAATGTTCGCATGGTGGAAAAAAGTTTTTGTGGAGCTTTTGAGATGGTGCATGGAACCATTGAACCAGGATGTGGTGCCGAATGCCATAGCCATGAAATTGAAAATCAAATCTGTTATGTTCTGGAAGGGCTTATGGAAGTAACGATCAATAATGAGACACCTATGACCTGCGGTCCTGGAACTATTGTTGAAATTCCCCCAAAAGTAGAGCACTTAATTATAAATTCAGGTGATAAATTACTTAAATTATTGGTTGTGTATAGCCCTCCATTGCCTCCTAGAAATGACGTAAAAATACCAACCCAATAGAACTAGCTTGAAATATGACAACTACATTTTGGAGCTTGCACGTTCGTTTATTGATTCAAACCACTGGTGGAGATTTATTGCATTGTCAGGGAGATCAAATTTTAAACGAGTGGCAAAACTAATTGCACAATATGCTGTAATATCAGCGTATGTAAAATCAGAACCAGCTATATAATTTTTGTTTTCTAATATTTGGTCCATCATGATAAAAAAGCGTTCTACTCTTTTTCTACCTCTTTCTGCCAAATCGGGTATTTGAGCATAATTATCCGGTCCGGTTAAAGCTCGATCTTTAAGTCCGGGAGCTGAGTTTCTTAGAGCTTCCCCAACTGCAAGTAGCCCATCAATTTCAACTCGCCACTGCATATCTGCTATAATAGCTTTTTCTTCATTCGTATTTCCCATCAAACAAGGTTCAGGGTAAGCTTCTTCAAGGTAACGGCAACATCCTGCTGTGCTATACACTCTGGTTCCGTCATCAGTTTCTAGAACGGGTACCGTGCAATAGGGATTGACCTTACGAAACTCATCCGTAAGTTGTTCGCCATCACGCAAATTTACTTCAATGGTTTCAATAATGTCTTTAATACCTTTTTCGGCAATAAATATTCTTACTTGTCTTGGGCTCGGAGCTGTTGAGCAATCGAAGAATTTCATAATGGTGGCACTCCCTAAACTAAAAATATAAATTGATTCAGAAATTTAATTATATAACTTTAAAACTATCTGGCATTGATGTTTATCATATTAGAATAATTTTATCTAAAGTCTAAGGTACTATTGGGATAATAGTTCTACACTGTTAAAATTTTTATAAATGTGATTTACCAATAATGGGATATTTTTGGTTTTTGGGAAAAGGAACAAAAAAAATGACGAATGACGGAGCGAAAGAGACTAAAACTAAAGGGGCTTATAAGGCGGGAGATGGTTCATATTTTTTTGATGTTGAGAGTTTAACGGGTTTAAAAGCTGGGCCAGATTATGCTGATACTTTTGGTCCAGTTGTAGAAGGCGAGTTAACTCAGGTAGGCATAATGACAATTCCTGCTGGCGAGTCATCTGATCCTCATACGCATCCCAACGAACAGTGGATTTACCAACTGAAGGGGCGTGCAAAGATGGTCATAGATGGGCAAGAGCGCGAAGTTGTTCCTGGAGATTTAGTGTATATTCCGGCGAATACTGTTCATACAGCGCAAATTTTACCTGGTGAAGACTCTCATTTTTTTACATGTAAAGATCTACGCCACGGAATTGCGGGAACCCCTGTGGGAGAGGCTAGAAAGTAGACTGATTAAGTTATGAGGGGCATTGATGTCAAACGAAAAAAAGGCAACAAAAACTGAAGGTGCTTATAAAGCTGGAAATGGCAGCTATTTTTTTGATGTAGCTAAATTATCATATGTTAATGCGGGTAAAAATTATGCTGATACATACGGGTCTGTTGTTGAAGGAGAACTTACTCAGGTCGGAATTATGACCATACCAGCAGGAATGTCTTCGGATCCCCATACACATCCAAATGAACAATGGATTTATTTACTTAAGGGTCGAATTCTTGCTGTTATTGATGGTCAAAAACGAGAGGTCAAGCCGGGAGAGCTCCTTTTTATACCTGCTAATGTAGTCCACAACGTGGATGTCTTGCCTGAGGCAGATGCTCATTTTTTTACCTGTAAGGACATGAGACATGGCATAGCTGGAACCCCTGTTGGGGCAGAAAGAAGAGTTCCAGAAAGTGATTGTTAAATGATAGAAACTGTTGCTGTTATTGGCGCTGGGACAATAGGCTCTTCTTGGGCGAGTTATTTTCTATCACGAGGTTGTAAAGTACAGGTTTGGGATCCTGCAGATGCTTTTGAAAAGAAAACAAAGAGTTTTATAGATAGTGTTTGGCCTATTCTTGAGGTTATAGGTTTACCCAAAAACGCTGATATTAATCAGGTGTTATTCTGTAGTTCTATAGAAGATGCACTTTGTGGGGCGTCATTTGTTCAAGAAAATGCTCCTGAAGATGCAAAGATAAAAAGCTCTTTGATAGCTGATATGGACTGTCTCTTGCCTAGAGAAGTTGTGATTTCCTCAAGTTCAACAGCTCTAACGGTCACAGAATTTCAAGGAAAAACGCAGTTTCCTGAAAGAGTGGTCCTAGGGCATCCGTTTAATCCACCTCACTTAATGCCTCTAGTTGAAGTTGGAGGAGGTAAAAGGACTGCTAATTGGGCAGTAGATAGAGCTATGGAATTCTATGAATCAGTGGGCAAAACCCCTATAAGGCTAAAGGCTGAAATACCGGGCCACTTAGCCAATCGACTTCAAGCTGCTGTTTACCGAGAAGCCGTTCATTTGGTTGCTGAGGGTTATGCGACTGTTTCTGATATAGACAAAGCGATGTCAAATGGACCTGGTTTGCGTTGGTCTTTTATGGGCCCCCATATGACTTACCACTTAGGAGGAGGGGCGGGAGGTATTGCTCAATATTTTGATAGCTTGGGCGCTAGTCAGGAAAGCCGCTGGTCGTCCTTGGGGGAACCAAAGCTGACCGATGAGGTTAAAGAAAAGATAATTAAGGGTGTTAGGTCAGAAGCCGCGGGGAGAACAATTGAAGAGCTCTCAAAAACTCGAGATGAAGTACTGGTGAATATCTTAAAAGCGATAAATAAAGGTTCAATCTGAATTCTTTCACTTGGGCTTATCGACAAAATATAGAAAACAGGAGATGAAAGTGAGCAGTGAGAACACTAAAAAAACTCTATTATTTTCACCGTTAAAAGTGGGTAAAGTAACTCTGAAAAATAGGGTTATTATATCTCCTATGTGTCAATATTCAGCAGATGGAGGGTTACCTAATAACTGGCATACTGTTCACCTTGGTCAATATGCTATTGGCGGCGCTAGCCTAGTGTTTTGTGAGGCTGCAGCTGTCGAGGAACGTGGAAGAATCACGCACGGTGATTTGGGTATCTGGTCTTCTGAGCATGCTGAAGCCCTTAAACCAATAGTCTCATTTATCTCTTCAAATGGGGCCCTTCCGGGGATACAAATTGCACACGCAGGACGTAAAGCAAGTATGCAACGACCATGGTTTGGAAACGGCCCTTTAAATGAAGTTGATAAAGCGAGAGGAGAGATTCCGTGGGATATTGTTGCTCCAACTGCTGAACCAGTAAATTCAGATTCTCTCATGCCTCATGAATTAACTATTAGTGAAATTGCTTCAGTTCAAGACGCTTTTGCGGCCGCCGCTGGTTACAGTGATGAAGCAGGATTTGAAGTTTTAGAATTACACTCAGCGCATGGCTATCTTTCACATACTTTTCTTTCTCCGATTTCAAATCAGCGAAATGACACATATGGAGGGGATTTAAATGGCAGAATGAGATTTACTCTGGAAACAGTGGAAAAGATACGTGCGATATGGCCTTCACATAAGCCTTTCTTTGTTCGAATATCGGCTGTTGATGGAATAGAGAATGGCTGGGATCTAGATGATTCCATTGTTCTTTCAAAAGAGATGAAGGCCAGGGGTGTTGACGTTGTTGATTGTTCTTCTGGGGGCATAGCTGGCGTTGTAACTGCTTCCAGGGATCCCATCGGGCTTGGTTTTCGTCTCCCATTTTCTGAGCGCATAAGGGAAGAAGTTGATATTACTACAATGACACATGGCCTAATTTTAAAGGCCAAGCAAGCGGAAGAAATTTTGCAATCAAATCAAGCAGACTTGATTGGAATAGCTCGGGAAGTTCTGTTTAACCCTTATTGGCCAAGACATGCAGCCTATGAACTAGGAGTTGACCTTGAATTTAATGATTGGCCGGAACAATATGGTTGGTGGTTAACACGCCGTGAAAGTCACTTGAAGAAAATTGGCCAACGCTAGCTTTTATTAGTAAAAAAAATATAACTTAAATAGGGATACCAAATGCCTTCTCCAATACGTTTTTACTTTGATTTTGTATCTGCTTATTCCTACGTTGCAATGAATAGAATAGATAAGGTGGCTGCTCGCTACGGAAGAGTAGTTGACTGGAATGTTGTGGAATTGCCAGAAATATTAGGTTATCACAAAGCTACTTCTCCTAGAGATCAACCAGCCAAATTTGCTCATAATCAGAAAGACTTTCCAAGATTATGTAAAATAAATGGACTGCCTGTTAGCTTCCCCCCCGAAGTGCCTCCCTATGGGGCGACCCTACATCGCCTTGCATTCTTAAGATTAAAGAAAAAAAATACGGCGCTAGCCAAACGCTTTGCGCTGGCTGTAGATCATCATTATTTTGGTCTTGGCAAAGAGGTGCGAACAGCAAGACAGTTACGCTCCGCCTGTAAACATTTTGACTTAGATATTAGTATTGATGAAATTAAGGCTGCAGAAAATGATAAACTAGCCCATAAGGCGCTTAAAAGAAACTTTAGTCAGGCTATTGATGATGGTATGTTTGGTGCCCCGTTCGTGGTTTGTGATGGCCACACATATTGGGGGGCAGATCGATTAGATCACCTTGAATACGACTTAAAAAGAAAAATAAAAGTACCAAAGGGTTATAAACCTTTTCCTCTGTTAAGTAATTTTACAGAAAGAAACGGTCCTCTATTTCATCGAGTAAGAAATGAAGTAATTACTTTTGGTTTCAGGGCTGATGCGCGTCACTTAAATCCTCGAGAAGTAGTCCATGGAGGGTGGCTTACTAGTTTTGTTGACGTGGCGATGGCAAAGACTGCCATGTTTCAGATTGGCAGTGATGGGGTGGCACCAACGATTCACCTAGAAACTGATTTTATAGGCCCAATAAAAGCGAGCCAGTGGGTTGAGTGTCAGGCTAATCTCGTTAATCGAACTACATCTATGAATTTTGTCGAAGGTGTGGTGAGCGCAGATGGAACCCCTGTTGCCCGCTGTTCAGCTATTTTTAAAGTTCCCTATAACTTAAGGAAACAATAATAGATCTAGTATTATTGTGGTGACTTTACTGAAAGCTGACGGGTGATATGACTAGTAGGTTTATTAATGGGAGTTGGCGCACTCGTTTGGTTTTTATATCAATTATGACGCCATTTTTAAGTTTGGCATTTATGCTAAGCCAGTTTCTGCGTTCATCTCCTGCGGTTATAGCTCCAAATTTACGAAGTGAGCTAGGGTTATCCGTAACCGAGCTAAGCGGCATGCCCGCAGCTCTATTCTTGGGTTCAGCCTTAATGCAGCTTCCAGTTGGTGTTCTTCTTGACCGTTTTGGCCCTCGTCAGACTATTTCTGGTTTTTTATTGATTACGTCTATTGGAATCTTAGGCGTTTCCTATTCTTATAGCGCTATAGGATTAATCGTGACATTATTTATTACCGGATGCGGAATAGCTCCAGTCTATATGGGGCTAATTGTTATATTATCGCGTTGGGTACCAAGAGACAGGTTAGCAGCTGCGAGCTCAATTGCTGTGGCAATTAGTGGTGTGGGGTTACTATTATCAGCAACTCCGTTTGCCTGGGCTAGTTCTCTAATCGGTTGGAGAGAAACTCTTAAGCTTATTGGTTTTGGTGTTGCTATTTTATCTTTTGTGATCTGGTTAGTAGTTCGTGACCGCCCCCCTGGGTCAACCCACTCTAATAAAAAACCTACTTCTTTGGGAGAAACAGCCCGTGGGCTTATTAAAGTTTTATCAGATACCAGGCTTTATGGTCTTGCTGCTGTTGCATCTGTATCGGTAGGGTCTTTCTTGTCTACTCGTGCTCTCTGGACCGGCCCCTACCTCAACGACGTCTTTGGTCTAGATATCATTGATAGGGGTAATGTTATTTTTGTTTTATCGATTGCTTGGTTGTTTTCAGCTCTAATTTATGGCCCGCTGGATCGACTTTTTGACACAAGACGAGGAGTAGTAACAGTTGGTGCTATAATAATGGCATTATCATTCGTCCTATTGTCAGTTAATAGAAGTGAGTCGATTATTGTGGTTACTGGGTTTTTTGTATTGCTGGGCCTATCTGCATCATTCTCAGGTTTAATTTTTGCTCATGCTCGGTCTTTATTCCCTGATACCCATACAGGCAGGGCTGTTACCGCTATTAACTTATTTATTTGGACTGGTGTTTTTATCGTGCAGGTAATTACAGGAGAAATCGTTAGCTTTTTTCCCACTGATGAATTAGGTAGAAGTCCTGAGATCGCTTATCAAACAATGTTTTCCGTGCTTGCAATTAGTTTATTTATCGCTGTATTAATTTATCGAAGGACAGAAGATATTCCTCCATCAAAAGACATAGATATTTAACAATTAGTTTTCTAGGCCCGACCTAAGGCTTATATCGTTAAATTGAATCTGCACGTGCTGTCCTCTTAGATTCTCTGGCGCCTCTCGAGCCAACCAAGAAATCACCTTTGCGGGTCTTTCAGGAGATTGACCATTACTATCAGTTAGTGCTGCTTGTCGAAATTCGTCATTCGAATAAATTTCGCGCACCATATCTGTGTCGGTAAACCCAGGAGAAAACGCAAATATTTTTACATTAGTTTTCTTTAAATCAAAATGTAGGCACTGTGTCATTGATAAAAGGGCTGCCTTTGACGAGCAGTAAGCAGCATAAAACTTATCAGGGATAAAAGCTCGGGCACTAGTCAGATTTATAATTATACCAGAATCATTAGTGAGCATAGACGGTAGTGACGCGTAGATCATATTATAGGGACCCATGACATTAGTTTTCTGTACTTTCAGAAATTCCTCGGGAGTAATATCCTTAACACTTCCCATTTTTCCGGTCCCAGCATTGTTTATAAGAACATCTATGCGTCCGTATCTCTCAATAATATCATCAACAAATTTATTTACCTGTGAAGGATCTGATACATCGAATCCGTGGTTTTCTGATTTAGCACCGATTTTTTCGACATCAGTAATGGTTTTTTTATTTGCTGCTTTTGTTCGTGCGCATAATATTAATATAGGTTCATCTTTTGCTAGTGACCGCGCTGTTGCTGCTCCTATGCCACGACTAGCACCCGTTAGAACAACAACTTTATCTTTTAAATTTGTCATTCAGGCCCTCATTTCTAGTTGATTGATTTTTTATATTATAACAAAAAAAACGCCCGAAACATTCGGGCGTTTTTGAATAATACTAAACGATAAATTAATTTCGGTTTCCAAACAAACGCAATAGTAAAAGGAAAAGGTTAATAAAGTCTAGATATAGGGAAAGGGCTCCCATAATGGCTTTTTTACCAGCAATCTCAGAATCATCTAAGGAGTTATACATTTGTTTAATTTTCTGCGTATCGTGTGCGGTAAGCCCTACAAAAATAAGAACGCCAAGCACAGAAACGACAAATTGTACCATTGTCGACCCTATGAACATGTTGACTACACTAGCTATAATAATGCCAAAAAGACCCATCATTAAGAATGAACCCATTCCAGTTAGGTCTCGTTTTGTCGTATAGCCGTATAGGCTCATGGCTGCGAATGTTGCGGCTGTTATAAAGAAAACACGCGCAATACTTTCTCCTGTATAAATTATGAATATGTTGCTAAGAGAAAGTCCCATTACCCCAGCAAATAGCCAAAAAAGAATCTGTCCAGTCGATGCTTTCATACGACTGATGCCAAAGGACAAAGCCAAAACAAAAGCCAAAGGGGATAATATAGCTATCCAACCTAATGGAGTTGTAGATAGATATCCCTGAGGAGTTTGAACGTAGAAGAGGCTAAGAAGAGCCGGTGTGAAAGCAACAAAATAGGCGATTACGCCCGTAAGCGCCAAGCCGGTTACCATATAGTTATAAACCCTCAGCATATGTGAGCGTAGACCCTCATCTATTAGTTGATCGGTTCCCGCTTTTCCTGATACAACGCCGTGATTAAATTGGTCTGACATATTTACCTCTTTAACAAAGTTTTAGTCTTTAATAATGGTTTTTATAACTCGAATATGGTGATTTTTTATTACAAAATCAACAGTCAAGAATTCCTAAAGGTATCTCTTTGCCACATATCTTAGTAAAATTAATAAGATTTTAGATTTTACCTTTGAAAATAAAGTAAATTCCTAAAAATAGAGAAATACAACTAATAAATATTATTAAAAGTGCTGAATGTGCAGATGAAAGCTTGGGTGCAAGTGAAAACACCAGGCTAATAACTATAATGCCACGAAGATATAAATAATGGTTTGAGGAAGAAAAAGTTCGGGAATTACAATAAACTGATAAAAAAAACATAAAAATATAAACTGTAATGCTAGTTGCTGACACAAAAAAATAGAGTTTTTCTAATATAGACAGTAATGAGAAAGTGGATACAAATATTGTTGTTTCACTTAAATAGTTTAGCCATTTGCTAAATGGTCCCGAAGCGCCGATTTTTTTTGTTATCCAGGAATCAAACAATAGCGTGCCTATAGCAGTCGTGCCAATTAAAGTGATACTCCACAACATTAGGTCTGATTCAGGAATCAATTTTTCATACGCAAGTCCGCCGAGTAAACAAACAAGACTAAGGTGAACGATAGTTAATCTAGTGCCCAGTGGTGTTGCCAAATTGAGTTGTTTAGTAATTAAAGAAGCGCCTAAAATCAGAAAGAATAAGAGACCCAAACTTATCACCGGGAGTCTGAAACCAAGATGAAAGGCACTAGAGAATAAGCTAGCAATTACTATTGTCGCAAAAATACAAATAGGTAAGTAGGCCAATGAGAGGGAGAATGACTTATTACCCTGTCCGATCTTCATTATGTTACTTCCATTATAAGTTTTGATAATTACTAGTTGCGAATTTCAGGCCTCCATCTCTAAAATCAGAACTAAAGATAATATATTCATTGAGTACGCACTTTTTAGTAAGCAGGTGGTGGAGATGAGCGGGATCGAACCGCCGACCTTCTGATTGCGAACCAGACGCTCTCCCAACTGAGCTACATCCCCAGTGCTAGTGATGAGTGATTCCATTTCATCAATCTATGATTTATGAATATGTTGTTCGATATCACTACTGTCAAGCAATTCAGAGTTTTCCTTGTATAGTGAAAAAAGCTAAAAGAATATTATTATAAAAGGAATAGGTTACTGGACAGTCATAGCAACAAATGTCTAATGTCATAGATAATATTTCGAGTTTTTTCTAACAATAATAATGTGAATGGTGCTGAAATGCTGGCAGTTTGGCAACTTATCGATACAATAATTGCATATTATTCTTTTGCGGTGGTTCTCTCAGTAGCATTAACTTGGCTAGTACAGCTCAAGGTTGTAAACACTTCTAATCAATTTATTTATATGCTTGGAAATTTTCTTTTTCGTATTACCGAACCTCCATTGAAGCGTGTCAGGTCGGTTGTTCCAACAATAGGGGGAATAGATTTATCCCCATTTATTTTGCTATTGGCTCTCTTTTTTGTCCGCTCTCTGATTCAAAATAATTTTATGTATTAAAGATCCCATTTCAATCTTTGGGCCTCTATAAGCGTACTGTGATTCAAACTTTAAAAAGATTGATGATAAAAGGAATTAAGGGATGAGTAATTTGAATATAGGACCTGACAGTAAGGTGATTGATGGTAAAGCTTTTGCTGAGTCATTAAGGGAACAGGTTACAATTAGGACCAAAATAATCAAAGCAGATCATGGCTTAATTCCTGGACTAGCTGTTGTTTTGGTTGGTGATGATCCGGCAAGCCAAATATATGTGCGTAATAAAGGGCAGGCAGCTGAAAAGGCAGGTATAAGAGCAAAAGACTACAGGCTTTCGAAACTATGTTCGGAAGAAGAACTATTATCTTTAGTTTCTGAATTGAATGCTGATCCGCTCACTCATGGAATTCTTGTTCAACTCCCCCTGCCTAGACAAATAGATTCATCCATAATAATTAGGGCTATAGACCCTGCTAAAGATGTAGATGGTTTTCATGAAATAAATACTGGACGTTTATCTATCGGGCAAATTACTGGATCTAATCACGCAATGATACCCTGTACCCCGTTGGGGTGTCGGATGTTGTTGGAATCAAGATTAGGTGACTTGTCTGGCCTAGAGGCAGTTATTTTGGGGCGGTCGAACATTGTCGGTAAACCCATGGCACAGCTACTTATTAATGCAAGCTGCACTGTGACGGTGGCTCATTCAAAGACGAAAGACCTAAAAAAGATTTGTCGTCGTGCGGATATTTTAGTGGCTGCGGTAGGGCGCCCAAACATGGTCCAATACGATTGGGTTAAACCAGGAGCTACAGTTATTGATGTAGGCATAAACCGCATCCCAGCCCCAACAAATGAAAACCCTGACAATACTGTACTTGTGGGAGATGTTGATTTTGATTCAGTGATCGATGTTGTAGGCGGTATCACTCCTGTACCTGGAGGAGTTGGACCGATCACTATAGCTTGTTTGTTAGCCAATACAGTTAGTGCAGCATGCTCTCAAAATGGTTTTGAAGTTCCAATTTGGAATTAGAAAAAAACTATTCTTTATTTTTTAGTGCGTTTCCAAGCCTTAAGCGTAAGGCTTGTAGCTTAATAAAGCCTTCCGCATCGCGCTGATCATAGACCTGGTCATCCTCAAAGGTTACGTGATCAATCGAGTATAGGCTATTTGGAGATTTTCGACCAACGACCTGGACGTTTCCTTTGTATAATTTAAGTCTTACCGTACCGGAAACAGATTGTTGGCTATTATCAATAAGTGCTTGAAGCATTTCTCGTTCAGGAGAAAACCAAAACCCATTATAGATTAGCTTAGCATATTTAGGCATTAGCTCGTCTTTAAGGTGCATGGCTTCACGGTCTAAAGTAATAGATTCAATTCCTCGATGAGCTGTATGTAATATAGTTCCTCCAGGAGTTTCATATATTCCTCTAGATTTCATCCCTACGAATCGATTTTCAACGAGGTCAACTCTCCCTATTCCATTAGCGCCCCCAACTTCGTTTAGCTCAGTAAGAAGTTGAGCAGGCGAGAAGGCCTTACTATTAATTCTAACAGGGTCTCCCTGTTCAAAGTCGATTTCTATATACTGAGGTTTGTCTGGAGCATCTTCAGGAGAAACAGTTCGTGAAAACACGTGTTCTTCGGCTTCTAACCATGGATCTTCGAGCGCTTTTCCTTCAGCTGAAATATGCAAAAGGTTGGCGTCTACTGAAAATGGAGCCTCTCCTTTTTTATCCTTGGGAATGGGAATTTGGTGATTTTGAGCAAACTCTATCAGCTTTGACCTCGATTTTAGGTCCCACTCACGCCAGGGTGCGATTATTTTAATATCTGGGTTAAGTCCGTAGTAACCCATTTCAAAACGAACCTGGTCGTTTCCTTTTCCAGTAGCTCCATGGGACACTGCGTCGGCTCCCGTTAATGCAGCTATCTCAATCTGCCTTTTTGCTATTAAAGGACGGGCTATAGAAGTTCCTAAAAGGTAAAGACCCTCGTATAGAGCATTAGCCCTCATCATTGGAAACACATAATCACTCACGAACTCTTCTCGTAAGTCTTCTATATAAATTTCTTTTACTCCAAGAGCTCGGGCTTTTTCTCGAGCAGGTTCAATCTCCTCACCCTGGCCTATATCAGCAGTAAAAGTAACCACTTCGCAAGCATAGGTTTCTTGCAGCCATTTCAAGATGACAGAGGTGTCTAAACCTCCAGAATATGCAAGAACAATTTTTTTTATTTTGTTTTCCATGACTATCTAACAAATAACAATTTATTGAATGAGTATAACTTTGCTTTCGTACTAGGCAAGCGCACTGAATACTAATTTATGTGTTTATCCACTTTTCTATTTTTTAGAAACTCGTTTACTTTCTGATTTTAGTTGACCACAGGCTGCCATTATATCCTCCCCACGGGGCGTGCGAACAGGAGAGGGATAGCCAGCATTGCGTATTATAGCAGCAAATTTTTCTATCGATTCTTCACTTGACCTTTCATATGGTGAATTAGGCCAAGGATTAAAGGGAATCAAATTAACCTTTGCGGGTATCCCAGATATTAAGCGGACCAATTCATGTGCATCTCCAGGACTATCATTAACCCCTTTAAGCATAACGTACTCAAAAGTAATTCTCCTTGAGTTTCTTGAACCTGGATAGTCTCGACAAGCCGAGATAAGTTCTGATAGCGGATATTTTTTATTTATAGGCACTATTTCATTTCTGAGGTCATCTCGAACAGCGTGTAAAGATACAGCAAGACCAACCCCAAGCTCTTCTCCACACCGGCGAATAAATGGTACCACTCCAGCAGTGGACAGAGTGATTCTTCTACGAGATATAGAAATACCTTGCCCATCCATAACAATTTTTAGAGCTGCTGAGACATTATCAAAATTGTACAATGGTTCACCCATTCCCATCATTACAATATTAGAAAGCTGACGATCATAAATACTTTTTCGTTCTTCAGAAGGCCACTCATCGAGAAAGTCTCGGGCAACCATAATCTGTTCCAGAATTTCTCCTGGATAGAGATTCCTGACTAATCGCTGGGTTCCTGTATAACAAAACTTACAATTTAAGGTACATCCAATTTGACTGGAAATACACAGAGTACCTCTATCACTCTCTGGGATATGAACAGTTTCAATTTCATTTCCATCAGCTAATTTGATTAGCCATTTATGAGTTCCGTCTATTGAATCTAAGCTTTTAGAAATGGCCGGCCTTGAAATAAAGTAGCGTTTAGCCAGTTCTGAGCGGAGGGTTTTGGCTATATTTGTCATGCTTTCAAAATTGGTAACTCCTCGATTATAAACCCACTTATACAGTTGGCTTGCCCGAAATGATGGTTCTCCAATTTCGGTCATTTCGGCTTCCATCTGTTGTAAACTCATCCCAATAAGGTTTATGGACTTCTCACCGAGAAAATCGACAGATGTATTTTTATTTGTTGGGTTTGCCAAAGTCATAGCACTCAAAATATTGGTTCTTGTGTGGGCACTTAACTAAATTTCTAAATTATTTATCTTCTTCCGCAAGCCTTATTCATCGCGCGATGGGCTGCTGTGACGCCTTTAAGAGAATAGGTGTCGGTTGTCGGATTATTTCGACTTGACGTGCCTCTTATTGTTAAGCGCATTCCTTTGCGCATGGCTTTTACTATAGCCGCATCATCTTTTCCTAAGGCCCAGGCGTTACCGCCTCGAGTAAAAAGAGTCCATTCAGATGAGCCCACTTTCAGTTTAACCTCAGACTTTTTTTTGTAGGTATAGCCGGCGTCGACTTGAACTACATTAAATTCCTTTGTGGCTGGGCGATGCCATACCATAAGGAAAATATCCCCTCTTCTGGAACGAAGGCTTGCTTTTTTTGGTTTAGAAACAATGTAACAAAAGCGATCTTTTTTTTCGCCCCGAACATAAGTTTGCCAGTCGCCGAATTTACCAATAACCTTGGGTTCCTTTGATAAGGTTGGTGAGGAGGTAATGAATAGTGAAATTACCGCAATGAGTATTACTAAATGAGCATTTATTATTGAGTTATGTTTTTGCATATCATTGTCCTATCAAAAGAGACCGATACGTGTAAAGACGAAGTGTGAATCATTTGTTGAGAACGACGTTATTATCTAGAATTGGAAAAACTATTTTTTACGTCTTATAACAGGATCACCAAATTCGTGAATTGGTAGTACCTCTGTTGGACTTCCAGGCCTGACTGGCCGAGGTGCGTGACGGCCTAAAGTTATAGTTCTATCATACATGATAATTGCTGCGGCTATTGAAACGTTTAGACAGAATTGGGTCGGAATCTTAATTTTATGATCGCAAATAGATAGTAACTCGACGGACAGGTTGCCACGTTCTGGCCCAAAAACGTAGGCACACTGAGAAGGGTGCCGAAAGCTAGGTAGAGAAACCGCATCATCGATGAACTCAACTCCAACCAACTTACAGTTTTTTGGTAAACGTAAACTGCTTACGTTATCAAACTCGTACAAAGGTACGTTTTCTTGAGATTTAGAAGTGTCGGATTTCCAAATATCTGACTTGGGATATATAGCATCCACTGTAAAGGCAAAGCTTGCTCCAAATGCGTGAGCGGTGCGCATTATTGCTCCCACATTCATCGCTTTAGAAATGCCTTCAACGCCTATACCAAAATATCCGCGATTATTGATCATAATATTCAAGAAACTTGCACAGAGAGCACACAAAAGGCAAGCTGAGCAGAGTATTGATTAGTTAAGAAAGGTCATAAAATGCGAGCTATTTTATGTAAAGAGTGGGGGAACCCTGACTCTCTTATTTTAGGAGAAAGTGATTCGCCAGAACCTGGAGCAGGTGAAGTAAAGATAAGAGTCCGTGCAGCCGGTGTTAATTACGCTGATTTAGTCCTTATACGGGGCCAATATCAAGAAAAACCAGATTTTCCCTTTTCGCCAGGTCTTGAGGGGGCCGGAGAAGTTCTAGAAATTGGCGAAGAGGTTACTAATTTATCAGTAGGTCAAAGGGTAATGGCTGTAACAAGTAAAGGAGCTTTTGCTGAGGAGGCTATTGTGCCATCAAACGGTATATTTTCCATACCTGATGGTATGGATTATTTTGATGCAGCTGTCTTTCCTGTTGCATATGGGACTTCGCATTTAGCTCTCAAAGAGCGAGGGAACCTTAAGCCCGGGGAAACACTTTTAGTTTTAGGTGCAGCTGGAGGAGTTGGCCTAACAGCCATTGAATGCGGAAAAGCCATAGGTGCTAAGGTAATCGCGGCTGCCTCTAGCGATGAAAAACTTAATTTAACTAAGTCTTACGGCGCGGATCATACAATAAATTATCTCACTGAGGATTTGCGGTCGGTTGTGCGTGAAGTTACAGATGGCAAAGGGGTTGATATGGTATATGACCCAGTTGGAGGAGAGTTTTCACTTAAAGCTATGAGGTCATTGGCCCAACAGGGTAGATATTTGGTGATTGGGTTTGCAGCTGGTGATATTCCAAGCTTTCCAGCAAATTATCTTCTTATAAAGAATATTAGTGTAATAGGTATTTACTGGGGATGGTACAGGACAAACCAAACAGAAATCTTTCGAAAATCATTTTCTGAGCTATCTAAGTGGTATAGTGAAGGCTTGGTTTCTCCTCACGTTTCGCAAAAATTCTCCTTATCTGAAGCGCCAGAGGCTTTATCAGTTCTTGAGACCCGAAAAGCAATGGGTCGTTTAGTTATAGATATTGATGGTTAATACAAATTATGAATAACAGAACCAAGATTGATAAATTAGTAGAGCTTCAATATGAAAGCTATCCTTATCCTGAGAGAGATCCTGAAGACGAAAAAAGACGTTTGGTAACTGGATCGCCCAGTAGTTTAGCAGAAGTTAACCATTATATATTTGGTGGTAAAATGGACTTGTCTAAGCCGTTATCGGTTCTGGTTGCAGGTGGAGGCACAGGAGACGGGGCAATTCAAATAGCCCAACAAATGAAAGATTTATCAGTTCCTGGTCAAGTTATGCATTTGGATTTAAGTGAGAGTAGTCAAAAAATTGCGCGCAAGAGAGCAAGCGTTAGGGGCCTAAAAAACATTTACTTTGAGAGGGGCTCTCTTCTTGACGTAAAAAAAATACTGCCGGGACCTTGGGACTATATTGATTGTTGTGGTGTTTTACACCATTTAGATGATCCGCAACTTGGCCTCAATACGTTAGTCGAGGTTCTCGCCCCAAGTGGAGGTATAGGCGCAATGGTTTACGGGGAGTTGGGCCGCTTTGGAGTTTATCATGTTCAAGAAATGATGAGAGTTATAGCGCCTTTTGGAGAGGAAGAGGCGTTACGAGTATTGCTCACAAAAAAACTAATTAAGAGTTTACCAGAAACTTCTTGGTTAAATCGTAATGGTCAGATTCAAGATCATCTGGAGGGTGGCGATCCCGGTATATATGATTTATTTCTCCACGCACGTGATAGAGCCTATACTGTTAAACAAATCGAAAGTTTAATACTAGAGGCTAAATTAAGGTTAGTCACTTTTATAGAGCCCTATAGATATGATCCCCTAATTTTAATTAAAGATCCCCAGCTCAAGAAAATAATAAATAAACTTAACTACATGGAACGAGCTTCTTTTGCTGAACAGCTACTTGGTAACTTCAAAAAACACATTTTCTATCTGGTAAAGAAAACTAATCCAGTGAGTGAGCCTACGCTTGATGATGCTAGCACAGTTCCGGTGCTTGTTGGCGTCGATACTACCGAGGCAGCAAAACAGACGCCTGGGGGGGGGGTTATCAATGTTATTAATGAGGGTCACAAAATAGATATGTCTGTCCCTCCATTGGCAAGGGCCATGATTGAACTTTGCGATGGTAATAGAGATTTGGATAAGATTTATTCAGTTATTTGTAAAAGAAGATCAGATCTTGAGTGGCAAGATTTCAAAAATCAGTTTGAGCGTCTTTATCGTGTGATGAACAGTATAAATCGGATGGTATTGAGAAATATAAAAACTTGATTTCCCTATAATATTTTCTTGGGCTCATTCTTTACTGCCAATATCATACCCACAGTGGCAATTGACACACCTGCCCAGGAAAGTGTTGAAGGGTTTTCATCAAGCATTAAGACGCCAAGTAAAACAGCTAGAGCTGGAGCTCCTGATAGTAAGATTGCAACGGTTGTTGCACCAATAGACCGCGTAGCTCGAGTTAGAAGCATTACAACAATAAAGCTAGCGATAACGCCTTGAAACCCTGCCTGCAAAGCAATATCAGACCAGGGAGGAAAATCACTAAAATCCATAAGTTTTGAGGGTAAAAATAATATCCAGATTGGTAAATAAACAACAGCGCTTATCACAGGAACCGCTACTATCGTCTGAATAACCTCTGGCTTCCATTTGTCTAATGCCGTCAAATAAAGTGCAAATAGTGCTCCAGAGGAAATTAGTAAAAGATCACCTAAAAATAGAGTGTATGAGGCGCTAGATAGCATACTATCACCACCTATACAGAGTCCTCCAAAAATGATTATCAGTACTGCAAAAAAACGTTTCTTACTGAATCTCTGTTTCAAAAAGATCAGAGCGAGTATAGCAGTGAATATTGGAATACTGCCGTTAGTTAGCACTCCAGCATGAGCAACAGGGGCTAAACTCATCCCTAAAAACGACGTAAGGGCAAAAGGCGCTCCAACTCCTATAGAAAAAATTATAGAACGCTTTACACTTAATCCGCTTAATCCGCGAGTTAATACGATAGGAAGTACTATTAGGCTAGCAACTCCCACTCTTAGTGCAGTTATGTCATAAGCGTTAAGAGAAGTGATGACGCCAAAACGGGAAATTACTATCCATGCGCCCCATATAAATGGAACGGATAATCCGAAGATTAATCCAACTAGATATTCTGATTGAGTATTATTCACTGCTATTATGATTTAATATTTTTATTAGATTTTGAAATATTCGAGATAGAGCTTTTTAATAGATTGGGTCCCAAAGTTACTAGAATACCAAGAGTTACAATTATAACCCCTAATATACTGAGCAAAGTAGGTATCTCGCCTAGTAAGGGAATTGCTAAAAGAAGTGCTAAGGAGGGAGCGCCTGACATAATTGCTGCTTGGTGTGTCGATCCGATGGTTCGAGCGGCATAGGCTATCATAAAACCCGCGACAAAGGCGGCTACTATCCCCTGATAGATTCCTTGTAACAGGATTTCTTGAAGCGGAGCCCCTGTTATATTTGAAGGCAAGAAAAGCCACCAGATAGGTAAGTAAATTAACGAATTTAGACCCATCACTGCAACAAGTGACTCAAGCGCACCAATTTTCCAGCCTCTAACGGCGGTTAGAAAAGCAGAATTAAAGGCAGCAGCTCCAAGAAATAGAAGATGTCCTTTCCATTGACCTGGGACGCCAAACTCTAATGCATCCCACCCAGTTGCTGCGACACCAATAACAATTAAAGATATCCCTGCAATACGCCAGCGTCCAATACCTTCTCCAAATATAAACCAAGTGAAAATAGCAGCAAAAATTGGCATCGTGCCATTAACGATTATTCCACCATCGGCTACTGGTGCGTAGATAAATCCACCCAGTAGAAATAGAGCGAAAATTGCACCACCGATAACTGCTAAAACAAATGCCCGATACCAGGTAAGGTTTATCCAAGAGACCTTGTATATAAATGGAAGAACACATAACGCGGCTACGCCAAACCTTAAAGCTGCCACGTCATATATAGTTAGTGAACTAATTGCTCCAATTCTGGATACAACTAAAGTACCAGAAAATATGAAAAGCACTAATAGTCCAGCTACTAATCCAAACAACGACTCATTACGTATCGACGCAGTCATTCTTTAATACCGCACTGTCGTCATCTTTACACAGACCTTTTAGCTTAGGTCATATCGAATAAATAAATGTCATTGAATGAATTCGGCCTCAGTACGATCACGAATCTCATCAAGTGAAGTATTTGGAGCCAATTCTGAAAGATATAATTGTCCACCTTTAACTTCGAACAGACCTAGATCGGTTATTACCGTATTGACAACTCCAGCCCCTGTGAGAGGTAAATCGCATTCTTTTAGAAGCTTTGGCGAACCATCTTTGGCATTATGGTCCATTAAAACTATGACCCGTCGAACGCCTGCTACTAAATCCATAGCCCCGCCCATACCTTTAACCATTTTTCCAGGTATCATCCAGTTAGCTAAATCGCCGTTCTGTGCTACCTGAAGTGCACCAAGTATTGATAGGTCTATATGCCCTCCGCGTATCATAGCAAAAGAGGTAGCACTATCGAAATAAACTGATTCAGGTAACTCAGTTATAGTTTGTTTTCCTGCGTTTATCAGGTCAGCATCAACTTCGTTGTCTAAGGGAAAGGGACCCATGCCAAGCATTCCGTTTTCCGATTGAAAAGTTACGGTCATACTCTCGGGGATGTAGTTAGCAACAAGGGTTGGCATACCTATCCCTAAATTAACGTAAAACCCATCCTCAAGTTCTAGTGCTGCTCGTTCGCACATTTGATCCCTAGTCCACGCCATCAAATATCTCCTTAATTTTCGTCTCAATATTAATTAAGTTTCTCTAATTGTACGCCGTTCTATTCTTTTTTCAAAACTTTGACCCTCGAAAACCCGATCAACGTAAATTCCGGGCAAGTGTATTTGATCGGGCTCAATTTCTCCCACTTCCACTAGTTGTTCTACTTCTACCACACAAACTTTGCCAGCTGTTGCCATAGGCGCATTGAAGTTACGAGCCGTTTTTCTAAAAACCAGATTTCCTGCTTTATCCCCCTTCCAGGCGGTTACTATCGCTAAATCACCAGTCAAGGCGCGCTCCATTAGATAAGTTTCTCCATCAAAGTCTCTGGTTTCTTTTCCATCAGAGATTACAGTTCCCACACCTGTCTTGGTATAGAATGCAGGGATACCCGCACCCCCTGCCCTGCATCTTTCGGCTAATGTGCCTTGCGGATTAAACTCTAGTTCTAAGTCTCCGTTTAGAAATTGTTCTTCAAAAAGCTTATTTTCACCAACATAGGATGAAATCATTTTTTTTATTTGTTTGGTTTGTAGCAATAGCCCGAGACCAAAGTCGTCTATACCACAGTTATTGGATGCGACTGTGAGATTTTGAACACCTGATTCTCTTATGGCGACTATCATATGTTCAGGGATACCACATAAACCGAAGCCCCCTGCAAGAATAGTCATGCCATCAGACAGCAGTCCATCTAATGCTGATTTAGCGTCTGAAAAAACTTTTTTAGATTCACTCATATTATTACCCCGGCAATACTTTCTTGGGTCTAAAAATTATTCTATTATGACTGAGCCAAGAATATTTATCTGATAAACAACTTGCAAGTCTCTATGTCAACTTATTGAGTAAAGTATGAAAGTCTATTTTGTTTAGTTGGCGTAAATAAACCGTGTTATTAGTATCATCCATTTAACTTATTTATCTAAGCCTGGCAGGCATTTTCTAAATGCCTGCAATTTTTTATGTTATTATGTATGAAATTATCTCTTTCCAGACACCAAGCTAAACTTCCAAATTCCTTGCGTGGAGCAAGCTATATGGTGCTATCTGCTTGCTTTTTTGCCATAACTGCGGGTCTTATTCGGTTTGCTACTCGTGAGGTCCATCCTTTTGAGGCGGCATTTTTAAGATCCTTTAGCGGTTTTTTGTTTATGTTGCCATTGGTTGTGGGAACCGGATTGGGAAGTTTTCGAATTAAGCGGCCTAAGCTACACATTCTTCGAGGAATAATATCTGGGTTTGGAACGCTTTTATGGTCTAGTGCGTTAGCCCTTTTGCCTGTAGGCGAAGCAGTTGCTCTAAATTTTACTGCTCCACTATTTGCTACCATGATGGCTCCATTTATTTTACATGAAATTGTTCGTTTCCGCCGTTGGTTGGCATGCGGGTTGGGTTTTTTAGGGGTAATAATAATGTTACGACCTGGATTGGAGGTAGTGTCTTTGGGCGCTCTACTGTCAATAGGGAGCGCTGCGGCTATAGCCTGTAATATGATTATAATTAGAATAATTTCACAACAAGATAATGCTCGTATAGTGGTCTTAACATTCAGTTTTTTTACTTCTTTGGTTAGTTTTGTTCCTGCAGTTTTTGTCTGGCAAACTCCGTCATGGACTATTCTCGGGGCTTTAGTATTATGTGGTCTTCTAGCTACCCTTGCTCACTTACTGCTTACACGTGCAATGGCTATAGCTGAAATGACAGCTATAGCCCCTCTGGATTTTGTAAGGTTATTATTTGCGGCAGGGATTGGTTTTATTTGGTTTTCTGAAGTGCCTGACTTCTGGTCCGCCCTGGGAGCAGTAATTATAGCAGGCTCAGCTGTTTACATAGCTCGTCACGAAGCAAAAGCCGAGAGTAAAAAAAGTTGAGAAAGATGTGATAGATAATAAAAACGCTTCTAATGATCTGAATAATGCAATTTGGGCGGCGTCATATATGGTCTGTGGAGCGGCATCTTTGGCTTTTAATCATAGCCTTGTGCGGATAGTTGCACAGGAACTACATCCTCTAGAAACATCTGCGCTCAGGTTTCTTTGGGCTCTGCCACTAATGTTACCTTTTATAGTTTCAAAACGCGGTTCCGCTCTTCGCACTAAACGACATGGCTTGCATTTTGTTACTGCTCTTTTAACAGTTATTATGACAGTCTTTTTCTTTATTGCCTTATCTAATATGCCTATGGCGGAAGCCACTGCACTTAACTTTACCGCCCCCTTATTTACTACCATAATCGCGGCATTTTTTCTTAGGGAAAAGGTTAAATTTTCTCGTTGGACTGCTACAGGCATAGGATTCATTGGAGTTTTGGTTATTTTACGGCCAGGGTTTTTAGATATTAAATTGGTAAGCATTTTCCCTATTATTGGAGCTTTCTTGCTGGCTTTCTGGTTTATTTGTGTCAAGAGACTTAGCTCGACTGAAACAACAACGACAATTACAATTTATCAAACGATATGGGCTGCCTTTGTGCTTGCCATAGCCGCTATTCCTGTATGGACTGTACCTAGTTGGGGTATTCTTATCTATTCTGCTGCAATGGGTTGTCTAGGCACTTTGGGTATTGTCTTTACCAGTAAAGCATTCGCTTTAGCTGAAGCTTCCCTTGTTGCACCTCTGGACTATTTGAGGCTACCTTTTATAGCACTAATTGCTTTTTTTACTTTCGGAGAAATACCAGATGGTATTTCTATTGTTGGTGCTTTAATAATTACTATGAGCGCAATTTACATTGTACGAAAGGCAGCTTTAGATGACTAATTTCAAAATAGTCTTATGAACCTTGCCCGTTCAGGTTGACAGAAGGTTGTCGGTTAGAGGTTAATAAATTCTTTTAGGAGACGCTACATGGACTTTGGAATTTTTAATCTAATGAACAGAAGGGATCGATCCCAGACGGTAGAATCTTTGATTACAAACACAGTTGAACAAGTTCAAGCAGCCGAAACAGCGGGCTTTAATATTGCATGGTTTACTGAACATCATTTTTCAAATTACTCATTGCCGCCTTCACCTTTGCTAATGATTGGCCATGTGGCTCCTCAAACTTTAAGGATAAAACTTGGCACTTCTGTCATATTACCTGCACTGTACCAGCCTCCCCGCCTCCTCGGGGAATTGGCGTTTGCGGATAATCTCTCCGAAGGTCGTCTCATTATCGGTCTTGGAAGTGGCTATCAAGCTCATGAGTTGTTAAGATTCGGCACTAGTTTAGAGGAGTCTCGAGAAGCAACTGATGAGTGGGTTAAATTTATCAGTGAAGGACTCGGTCAAGAGAGTTTTGAATTTCACGGAAAATATTTAGATATGCCCAAGACTCCTTTTGCGGCTCGTCCAATACAGCAACCGAGACCACCGATTTGGATTGCTGGTAATAGTCAAAATTCACAGCGACGTGCTGCACGGGGGGACTTCCCTATATTTGTTTCTGGCTTTGGAGAAAGTAATGAAACGTTGTTACGCATAAGAGAAGAGGCAGAGGAAACTTGGCTTAGTGAAGGGTTAAGGGCATCTGACTTAAAATTTTGCACTCTTCGTTATTGTATGGTTACTGATGATAAGGACGAAGCGAAAGGCTTTGCTGAAAATGCTCTGTACCAGATTAGACTGTCGAGATATTTACGCCGAGGGCAGAAAGATATTCCAGAGGCTTGGTTACCGGAAGAGTCATTCTCTGGGGAAATGACTCCTGAAGAAATAATTTCCTGGAACCCGATCGGGGATCCTGCTGCCGTAGCAGAGTGCTTGTCTGATGAGATCAAGAGAGTGGGCTCGTGTCATATAGCTCTTTATATGACAATGGGTAATACTGATCATGAGGTTGCTATGAGGTCAATTCGTAGATTTGGAGATGAAGTTGTTCCTCTTATCGAAAAAGAAGTTGGTCCGTTAGCTGGTGTTAATGTTCCTAAGCCTATGCAGGCTGCGGAGTAGTTTTTATATTATTATTTATTCTTTAAGCCGTTATCATAGAACGTATACTATAAATTGTACTTAGGGAGATTATTATGAATGTGGATGGTTTGGCTGCAGTCATCACAGGTGGTGGATCAGGCATAGGAGCTGAGTGTGCTAGGGTGCTTGCCAAAGAAGGAGCAAAAATAGCTGTTTTGGATTTGAATCTTGAAGGTGCCAGGGAGGTTGCGGCCGAGTGTGGAGGTGTAGCTATAGAATGTGATGTTACCAGCTCGGAGAGTGCAGTAAAGGCAGTTGGTGAAGCTAAAGAGGCTAATGGTATAGCACAGTTGCTGATTAATTGTGCAGGTATTGCTACACCGGGTAGAATAGTTAACCGAAATGGACCATTACCGCTGGAGGATTATGAAGCTGTAATTAAAGTAAATTTGATAGGTACTTTTAATATGATTAGATTAATCGCTGCAGATATGCAGGATGCTGATCCAATGGAAGACAATGAACGCGGTTTAATTATTAATACAGCATCAGTAGCGGCTTACGAAGGTCAAATAGGACAAGCGGCTTATTCATCATCCAAGGGAGGAATAGTTGCACTTAATATTGTAGCAGCAAGAGAGCTTGCACGTAGTGGAATTCGTGTAAATACAATTTCGCCGGGACTAATTGACACTCCCATGATGGCCGGTCTACCACCGGAAGCTCATGAAAGTCTTTCCAAACAACCCGAGTTTCCTAAGCGACTTGGGACCCCTGAGGATTATGCAAAGTTAGTTTTGCATTTATGCGAAAATGTTTTGATTAACGGTGAAGTAATTCGCTTAGACGGCGCTCTCCGGATGGCGGCCCGATAGAAAAAGGATGATATTTTAAAATAACCTAGTTCACTAGGGGATACCTTCTTGGATGGACTTAGAAACTGGTTAGACTAAATCATCCATAAACTCTGCAAGTTCTATATCTAGAACTGTTAAACCATTTGCGTCATGAGTAGAGAGTGTTACTTCGACTCTGTTCCATACGTTGAACCATTCTGGATGATGATTGATTTGTTCTGCTTTCAGTGCCGCTCGACTCATAAAACCAAAAGCCTCATTGAAGTCTTTAAAAGAAAAAGTTTTAAAAATAGCTTCTCTATCTTCGGTCTTGCTCCAACCATTTAATTTCTTCAGAGCTTTAGATTGCTCCGTATTACTTAACTTTTTTATCATTTTTCCCCGCATTATATTTATTAGTCCTATCCTAATTGGATTAGGGTAGGCTGTATTTTCAATCATTTTTCAGCAAAGTTTTATCTATTGCTTTATTTATAAGTTCGTAAGCCTTGCTGTTTTTTGGGGATACGTTTTTTAATTGTTGAAAATAAACCAGTGCTAGTTCCAGATCCCCTTTCTTTTGTGCCCTTAAAGCAGCCATTAAAATTTTTTGTGGGTGAATTATCTCATTAGTATGGTGAGTCCTGGATTTTCTGGAAAGTTCTGGAGACCCGTAATTGAAATAGAGTGACCAAGTCGTGCAGGCAATAACAAAAACAATAATTAACGCTAATGCGATATACCTAATATTAGAGGTTTTTTGTTTCCCCTGATTATTAACCAATAAGTTATCAGACAAACTCATCATTATTTCTGCACTAGTAAATTCGTTTTTCCCCTCTACAATTAATCCATCCTCTAACTCATTTTCTAATTCATTAAGTCGATTAATATATAATTTGGTTTTGTCATTTCTTTTATTTGTGAAATCAAGACCTTTTGCCCAAATTGGCCACAAGGAAACTATGAGTGTAATTAGTGTAACACTTGTTATTATAAACCAAAAAATCATCTGTTTATTTCATTCGTAAAAGTATTAAGGTACAAATTAAAAATCTATTTTAACACTAATATAATTTCTACTCTCAGCGTCATGCTTGCTTTCAAATGCTTCATTTTTTCTCACTCGCTATCAGAAAAGGTTAAATGATCAGAGCTTGATTTCGATTGATTGCGTTGGGTTATTAGAAACCTAATTATGATAAAGAGTATTATCAAAGCTAAGAATGGTGGGCCGATCCATAGCGCTAGAGTATTTGTTTGAAATGGAGGACGAAGCAAAACATAGTCTCCGTAACGTTCAACGATGTAGTCAACTACTTGTTTATTGTTATCTCCGGCAATCAACCTCTCTCTTACTAGGAGTCTCATATCTCGAGCAACACTAGCATTTGAGTCGTCTATTGACTGGTTCTGGCATACGATGCAGCGGAGGCCTTTTGTTATTGATCTTGCCCTTGCTTCTAGCTTTGGATTGCTTAATATCTCTCCTGGCTCAACAGCGAATGCCTTTAAGTTTGTTCCGGATGACAATAAAATAAACAAAGTTATGATTTTTATCATAGTTAATGCATTCATTACTTCTTCGCCTTTTCCAGTTCTGGAAGAATTTTTTTCTTTAGAACGCTTTTTGTTATCGGGCCACTGTGTTTATAGGTAATGAATCCATTCGCGTTGATTATATATGTCTCAGGAACTCCTGAAACACCCCATTCAATACTTGCTCTACCATCTGGGTCAAAACCAATTGCTTCGTATGGATTTCCGTGTTTTTTAAGCCATAAAGTTACATCAGTCACTTTGTCATGGTGGTTGATTGCGAAGACAGGTATGCCAATTTCTGAGAGTTTTTCTATTTGTTTATGCTCAATAAGGCAGGGGGCGCACCAAGATGCAAAGACATTTAATATAGTAACTCGTCCAAGGAGATCATCCCTGGTAAAGCCACCTGGAATATCATCAGATATGGCCGGTAAATTAATTGTTGGCGCTTTCTTCCCGATAAGTGCTGAAGGCACTATAGAAGGATCACGCCCTTCTCTGGTTTCTAAAGTTAAAAGCGCTAGAATACCTATTAATACGACAAAAAAGAGAATGGGAAGCGTTAATAAAATGCGTTTTATTTTCTGATTGTGTATGTCCATTTTAGTAGGCTCAGATATTATAATCGATGATGTGCTATTTGCTTGAATTGTTACCAGCTATCCAATGTCTTGGGTTCATTAGAGAAACAAGTCCGCCAAAAACCATCAAAACTGCACCAATCCAAATCCATGGAACTAGAGGGTTAATAAAAAACCGTAATGTCCATTTCTTTCCTGACTTTCGATGATTTTTTGATTCTCCCAGAACAGCATATAAGTCGGTTAATAGAGTAGTTTTTATAGATGCCTCGGTGGTAGTTTGTCCCGAAAGAGGAAAAAACCTTTTTTCAGGTTTAAAGTTTAATGTCCCTCCATTTGGCTTTGTTATTAATAAGTGACCTCTTTCAACTTTATAGTTAGGGCCGCTAAGATATTCTATTTTCTCTAAAGTTATTGTGTACTCTTTGAACTGTTTTGATTCACCTACAGAAAGGGACGTTATAAGCTCGTTTTGCCATGCAGAAGATCCTGTGATGCCGATAATAAGTACTGAAAGACCCAGATGTGCCAAGGTCATGCCACTTAAGGCTCTTACAAAATAACTAAACTTTAGATTAGTGATATCAAACGGTTTATCAAATAATTTAGCTCTCATTGCCCATTCAGTTAGAGAACCTGCAGCAACCCAGATGGCCAGACCTATGGCAATAGGGGCTAGGATTGGACCATCAGGAACTTTTATATAAGTAATAATTGCTGCTACTAATGCGCTAATGAAGGCAAACTTAAGCTTATTAGCTATAACAGCCAAACGATCATTCTTCCATGCTAGTAGGGGTCCAAACGAAATTGCAATTAATAAAGGTATCATTATTGGAACGAAAGTTAGGTTAAAATATGGGGGTCCAACTGATACACGGTTGGTGCCACCTGTAATAGCTTCCAAAATAAGGGGGTAAAGGGTGCCCAAAAGAATTGTGACGCTTGCGAAAGTTAGGATTAAGTTATTAAGTATAATTGCACTCTCGCGGCTGAAAAATGAGAATGAAACATGGCTAGTTATTCTCGGGGCCTTTAGGGCAAACAATAAGAGAGCCCCTCCCACGGCGAATAAGAGTATCGTAAGTATAAAAATGCCTCGCTCTGGATCTGAAGCGAAAGCGTGTACTGAAGTTAAAACTCCTGATCGAACAAGAAAAGTGCCGAGTAGGCATAAAAAGAATGTTAAAATAGCTAATAATAACGCCCAAATTTTGAGTGTATTGCGTTTTTCTATCACTATAACTGAATGCAATAAAGCAGTTCCGAACAGCCAGGGCATAAAACTAGCGTTTTCGACTGGATCCCAAAACCACCAACCGCCCCAACCTAACTCGTAGTAAGCCCACCAACTTCCCAAAATTATCCCAGCAGTGAGAGATGTCCAAGCGGCTATTACCCAGGGTCTGACCCATTTTCCCCATGATCCGTCGACTTCCTCTTCCAAAAGACCTGCGATGGCAAAAGAAAATGTAACTGAAAAACCGACATAGCCCAGATAAAGTAATGGGGGATGAAAGGCTAAACCAGGGTCCTGGAGGATTGGGTTTAAACCCAACCCATTTAAGGGGGGAGGGTCGAGACGGTCAAAGGGATTTGAGGTAAAGACAATAAAGGACATGAAACAACAGCCTATCATTGCCTGAATACTTAGTACTCTCGCCTTTAAGGTCGACGGCAAATTATTTGCAAAAACTGCTACCGCAGCTCCGAAAAGAGCAAGAATCAGTACCCACAAAAGCATTGATCCTTCGTGATTGCCCCACACTCCACTGATTTTGTAGATCATTGGTTTTAATGAATGACTATTTTTAAATACCAAGTAGACTGAGAAATCGGATGCTACGAAGGCGTAAGTAAGTGTAAAAAACGCAATTAATATCAAAAAAAATTGCGTGAGCGCCATACTAGACCCTGTCTTCATTAAAGCAGTGTTCTTTTTCGAGGCGCCGATTAATGGTATAAATGACTGCACTCCTGCAACCAATAAAGCTAAAAGAAGAACGAATTGGCCTATTTCGGGTATCACTGGCTAATTTTCATCCTTCTGTTACTTTTTTGGTTTTGTATCTTTCCAACGGCCAGATTTTTTTAGAGCTTCTGACACCTCTTTTGGCATGTAATTCTCGTCATGTTTGGCGAGAATATTTGTTGCTATAAAAACACCATTCGGACTCAAAGAACCCTCAGCAACTATGCCCTGTTCTTCTCTAAAAAGATCGGGTAAAACCCCTTCATATCTTACAAACAATGTGCTTTTTAAGTCCGTTACGCCAAATTTGGTTACAGTACCAAATTCGCGTATGCTTCCTTTTAAAACTATTCCTCCTAGCCTGAAATTACCGCTGATGGCAGAATTTTTAGTTTTAACATCAGTTGGTGTATAGAAATAAACTAGATTATCTTCTAATGCTATTAATATAAGCGTTGCGCCGGATGATGTAAGAACTAGCGCTAAAAATAATAAAATCAAACGCTGATTCTTGCGTTTCAATTTTTTGAGCCCTTATTTGAATCTTTTATTTTATTAATAAGAGTTTGTAGTTTTTCTTCTCTCTTTCTTAGCTGGCGAGTGCTTATAATTGCGAATAAAATTAATACAAATGCTGTAAATCCGATTGATGACCAGACAAAGCTTGCGTAGCCACCCATGTTTAGAAAGCTATTAAATTCATCCATTGTCTTGGCTCTTTTGGGGTAAGTTGAGTATTAAAACGCATCTATAATGTTTACAAAAGATATATACACTAATTTTTATAATTTTTTTGGGAAAAGACAAAATTTTCAAATAGAGATTTTGTCGCACCAATTTTAAATTTTGTTGATAATTATAACGAAATAATAGGGCGAACTTATTGATCCAGACTCCTTAAATATTCAATCAAACTGTTTCGATCTGATGTTTTTCTAAGACCAACAAATGTCATTTTTGTTTTCGGTATAAAGTCTCTAGGGTTCTTCAAGAATAAATCAAGAGACTTGCTATCCCAAACAACCTTTGACTGTTTAATGGAAGATGAGTATCGGTCTTGAAAACTGTATGACTGTGTACCAGCCGTGGAACCATATATTCCATAGAGATTCGGGCCAACCTTATCTTTATCTCCCCTTTTAACAGAATGACAGGCAGAGCAATGTAATTTAAAAAGCTTTTCTCCGTCTTTTTTGAACCCTTCTGAGTCGCTTTGATTTAAAGTGACAATTAGAGACAGTATAATTACTATTTTTAAACGTAATATTTTATAAAATAATTTGTTTTTTTTGATCGAAAAAAAAGTCATTTTATCATTTTAATATTTAGAGATTTTATTTTCTGGGAGGTTAGTTCTGATTTTATTCTAACCAGCAAAACTGTAATAAAATACAGAAAAAAAGCTAATGCCATAATAATTAAAGGAATGAGCATAGAGGGATCAATCGCTGGAGCGTCAAAGCGGGTTATGCTTGCTGGTTGGTGAAGCGTATTCCACCAATCTACTGAGAATTTTATTATTGGGATATTGACCAAGCCTACCAAAGCTAAAATTGCAGAAGCTTTATTTCCCCGTGAAGGGTTTTCAAATGAATAGCTTAGGGCGATATGGCCTAAATACAAAAAAAACAAAACCAGAACCGATGAGAGACGAGCATCCCATACCCACCAAGCTCCCCATATTGGTTTACCCCACAAACTACCGGTGATAATAACTATAATAGTAAAGCTTGCTCCAATTGGAGCTGCCGATTTGGCTGCTAACCCTGCTAATGGATGCTTGTATACCAGTGATAAGGCACCCATAGTTGCAATAAAGACGTAGCATGCAAGGGCCATCCAAGCCGCTGGCACATGGACATACATAATCCTAACCGTATCTCCCTGTTGATAATCAGCAGGAGAATAGAAAAGGCCAAAATAAATTCCGACAATAAAAAATAATATGGTCAATCGAACTAGCCATGGTAGCAGTTTCTCTGTCATTTTTAAAAATCGACTGGGGTTTGCAAAGTAATTGATCACAAGTTGTCTCTTTTTTGTCTTGATTGAATATTATTCAATAGCCTGTCTAAGTGCATAAGCAGTAGCCCATGGAGCAAGCGCTGAAGTAATCAAAAGTAGGCCGATAAGGACCATCAAAAGACTGTTATAGCTATGTCCATACATGGCGTTGTAAATAACTAATGATCCAAAAATTAAAACTGGAACATAAAGGGGCAATATTATTAGTGGCATCAAGACCCCGCTGCGGCTGGCTCCTAAAGTTAATGCTGCTCCCAAAGTCCCTATAAGGCTAAGAATAGGTGTTCCAATGAACATAGAAAGGACTAACGGAAGAAAAATTTCACTTGGTAGGTTGTAAAGTACAGCAATTAATGGTGCAGAGATTATCACAAGTAATCCAGTTGTTAGCCAGTGACTAATAGCTTTAGCTATAGCAAAAAAAACTAGTGATACGGGGGATAAAAAATATTGTTCTAGAGTGCCATCTTCAAAGTCAGTGATAAATAACCTTTCAAGACTAAGTATTGTAGCTAACAATGCGACAACCCATATCACACCACCTCCTACTTTCATTAGTAAAGCTTGGTCTGGTCCTATACTGAATTGAAACAAAGTACAGGCAAGCAATAAAAACACGAAAGTCATTCCTGTATCACTTACTCCTTGCAGAGCAAGTTTTACATCCTTAATTATGACCAGACCCAGATAGTTCAAAAAATGTTCTCCGTGAGACTGTAACGATCAGAACTTGAGGCTAAATATTTATCAAGAATACTTCCGTGTGTTGAAATGATTGCCATTCCCTGATTTTTAACATGATCAATGGTAAGGTTAGAAAGAGTTTTTACTGCTTCTGGATCAAGCCCCCATGTAGGTTCATCCAATAACCATAGGCTTGGAAGGGCCGAGATAGGCTGATCCAATGCAAGCCGGGCTAGGGTAAGTCGGCGTCTTTGTCCTTCCGATAGATAACTAGCTGGTACTTCAGAATGATTACTTATGCCGAATTGATCAAGTGCCGCATCAACGCCTGTTCCATGCCCAAAAATTTTAGCCCAGAAGATTAGATTTTCTTTTACAGTTAATCCAAGCTTAACCGGGTTTGAATGACCAATATATAGAACAGAGGGGAGCTCTCTTTGCCTTTTATCAGTGAATTTTTTATCTTCCCAGACTACGCTGCCTGTTGTAGGGGGCATAAAACCTGCTAATATTCTTAAAAGACTAGTTTTGCCGCTACCGTTTTTACCAGATAATAGCAGTATACGGCCTGGAGTAACATCAAAGGATACTCCAGTGAATATGGTGCGACCGTTCCTATTACATTCTAGGTTTTTTATTTTAAGGGACTGCATTGCCGCCTACCAATTGTTCTTAGATTTCTTGCAATACACTAATTGTAGCATTTGTTTAAGCTTAATTGTTTAATGTTATTGATATTAGATAAAACAGTAATTGAAAAACTTTTTTTAAAAAAATATTCTATCGAATAATTTATTAATAGTGATGCTTTGCCGCGCTTGGCGATTGCCTCTCTTTGCCATATAACGTCATTAATATTCTAGTTGGTTAATTTATCTAAACGCCTTTAATTAGGCACAGTAGAGGGAAACCGTTTATGCCTTCAATGGGTCAAGACTCCTTAAAAGCGCTGCGTAGCCTAGAGGTGAAAGGAGTGCATTATAAATATTTTAGTTTAGATGCAGTTAGTACTAGGTATGGAGACATATCTCAACTTCCTTACTCATTAAAGGTTCTCATGGAGAACCTTCTTCGTTTTGAGGATGGAAAATCTGTGTCAGTAGAGGATATAGAGTCAGTTGTTAAATGGCAGCAGTTTCGTAAATCGGATCGAGAAATCTCTTATCGGCCAGCCCGTGTACTATTACAGGACTTTACAGGGGTGCCTGCCGTTGTTGATTTGGCTGCAATGCGTGAAGCGGTGCAAAACCTTAACGGAGATCCTCAATTAATTAACCCTTTGTCGCCAGTAGACTTGGTAATAGATCACTCCGTAATGGTAGATAGCTTTGGCACAGATAACTCCTTTAAAGAAAATGTAGATATTGAATTCGAAAGAAACAAAGAAAGATATGAGTTTCTCAGATGGGGTCAGGCTGCGTTTGATAATTTTAGGGTTGTACCTCCGGGTACCGGTATTTGTCATCAGGTCAACTTAGAATACTTAGCAAAGACAGTTTGGTTAGAGAATTATGAAGGTATGAACCTTGTTTATCCTGATACCGTGATTGGTACAGATAGCCATACAACCATGGTTAATGGCATGGGAGTACTTGGTTGGGGAGTGGGAGGTATAGAAGCGGAAGCAGCTATGCTCGGACAACCAATATCAATGCTGATTCCAGAGGTTGTAGGATTTAAACTAACAGGCTCTTTAAAGGAGGGCATGACTGCAACAGATCTAGTGTTGACAGTAACGGAGATGCTGAGGAAAAAGGGAGTGGTAGGAAAATTTGTTGAGTTTTATGGTGAAGGGTTAAACCACTTATCTTTGGCAGATCGGGCTACTGTTTCCAATATGGCACCTGAGTATGGTGCTACATGTGGAATTTTTCCTGTTGATTCAGAAACACTGCGATACCTCAGATTTACTGGCAGGTCAGATGAACAAGTTGATTTAGTTGAGGCTTACTCAAAAGTGCAAGGTATGTGGCGGGATGAAAGCACCCTTGATCCTGTTTACTCTGACACCCTAGAGCTAGATATCTCTAGAGTTGAACCATCATTAGCTGGGCCCAAGCGTCCTCAAGACCGTGTCTCCTTATCTGCAATGGTTGATAGCGCAGAAAAAGCGCTTAACGAAATGGGAGCTGGCACTGGGATCAAAGTATCAGAAAAAGACTTTTCAATAGAGCCTGGAGCTATAGTTATTGCTGCAATTACGAGTTGTACTAATACTTCTAATCCATCTGTGCTGGTTGCGGCAGGTCTTTTGGCAAAGAAAGCACGAGAAAAGGGTCTTAAAACTAAACCCTGGGTAAAAACATCTTTAGCGCCTGGAAGCCAGGTTGTAACAGACTACCTTTTGGCAGCGGATCTACAACAGCCTCTTGATGAGTTAGGTTTTAATTTAGTTGGTTATGGATGCACTTCATGTATTGGTAATTCAGGGCCATTAGCTCCTGAGATACATGATGCAGTCATCAAGGGGGATATTGGTGTTGGTGCCATTTTGTCTGGAAACAGGAACTTTGAGGGGAGAGTTCACCCTCTTACTAAGTTAAACTATCTTGCCTCGCCACCACTAGTTGTAGCTTACGCTTTGGCAGGCTCTTTTAATATAGATTTGGTTACAGACGCTTTAGGAAAAGATGAGGCGGGTGAGCCAGTATTTCTGAAAGATATTTGGCCTACGAATGAAGAGATTTCTAATGTTTTAGAGTCTGTTCTAAGTCCTGAGATGTTTCGTAACAGATATGGAAATGTTTTTTCAGGTGATGAGATGTGGAAGGGTATTAAAGTTGCTAGTGGATTGACCTATGAATGGAATGACGGATCGACTTATGTAAGACATCCAAGTTTTTTTGAAAACATGTCTTCCGAACCTGATCAAGCATCTGACATTTATGGCGCGAGACCACTTATGATTCTTTCAGATAGCGTCACTACTGATCACATTTCTCCTGCAGGCTCTATAAAAGAAGACGGTCCTGCAGGAGATTATCTAAAAATGCATCAAGTTAGGCCAATTGATTTTAATTCTTTTGGCTCTAGAAGAGGCAATCACGAAGTCATGATGCGGGGTACTTTTGCAAATATCCGGATTCGTAATGAAATGGCATCAGGTACAGAAGGTGGAATTACAAAACACTATCCCTCTGGAGATATTTTATCAGTATATGATGCTGCTATACGTTATCAAAAAGAACAGGTACCGCTCGTTGTTATAGGAGGAAAAGAGTATGGTACTGGGTCCAGCAGAGATTGGGCGGCAAAAGGTACTCGATTACTGGGCGTCAAAGCAGTAATAGTAGAGAGCTTTGAAAGAATACACCGATCAAATCTTGTGGGCATGGGCGTTTTACCTTTACAGTTTAAAGATGGGCTTGGGCGTGAAAATCTTGGTTTAGATGGGACAGAAATAATTGATCTAACGGGGCTTGAAAAAGGTATTTTGCCGAGAATGGACTTAATGTGTAAAATTACCTATTTGGACAATTCCACTCGAGAAATTCCTTTGTTATGCCGCATCGACACCCAAGATGAGGTTGACTATTATCTCCATGGAGGAATCCTCCAATATGTGCTCCGTAACATGATTAAAGAGGTTGCTTAGTGTTTTTAACAGAAGATGCACCTTCTGCTTTTATAGACTTTTTATTCATTTAATCCCTTGCCTATAATGCTCGACATGCGTTGAGCAAAAGCGCCAGGGTCAGGAGGAGATTCCCCTTCAATAATTAGTGCTTGATCTAGTAATAGCCAGGCTACGTCTTCTAGCTCTGCTGTGGCAGCGGTACCTTTTTTGCTCACTGTTTTTGCTAAATCTAGTATCATCGGATGCGTAGGGTTTATTTCAAGAATCCTCTTAGAGGCAGTTTCGACTTGTTTGTGTTGGCGAAGTAGGCGCTCTAAATGCATGTCCATATCATCCTCATCGGCTACTAGGCAAACAGCGCTGTCGGTTAGTCGATTACTTTCTCTAACATCTTTAACTGCATCAACTAGGGTTATTTTAAGTAAAGCGGTTAAACTAGATAAGTTTTCATTATCTTTGGCCGTATTATCTTTTTTGGTTTCTTGGTAACTTCCAATTTTGTCAATCTCTATATCGCCACGACTAACGGAACGGAATTTTTTACCATCATATTCATTTATTGTGGGAAGCCAGAATTCGTCTACTGGATCTACCATTAGCAAAACATTTATTTTCTTTTTTCTGAAAGCCTCTAGTTGAGGTGAAGAGGAGACTGCCTCTAAATTTGACCCCGAAAAATAAAATATGTCTTCTTGCCCTTCTGCCATGTCAGAAACGTATTCGGCTAAGGTAATCAGGTTTTCTTTATCAGTTGAAGGAAATTTAGAAATTTCCAGAAGGTCCTTTCTGTATTCCTCTGACTCATACAGACCTTCTTTTAAAACAGCTCCGAAGTTACCCCAAAATGAAAGATAACCTTCTGGATCTTTTTTAATCTTTTTCTTGAGTTCTCTAATTATCCTTTTAACCAACCCAGCTTTGATCTTTGTTAAAACAGGATTATGCTGGAGCATTTCACGACTAATGTTTAGTGGTAAGTCCTCTGAGTCAACAAGGCCTCTAACGAATCTAAGCCAGGCTGGAATCAACTCTTCACAATCATCAGTTATGAAAACCCTCCGAACGTATAGTTTAATGTTGGTTTTGCGGTCTGGTTGGAATAGATCAAAGGGTTGGCTTGAAGGTATAAATAATAAGTTAGTGTACTCAATTTTTCCTTCTACTCGATTGTGTATGGTCATCCAAGGTTGATCGTACATCCGCCCAATATGATTATAAAACTCTTTATAATTGTCTTCTGAGATTTCGTTGCTTGGTCGCGTCCAAAGCGCAGAAGCGGAATTTATCTGTTCCTCGGTGTTATCTTCTTTACGCAAAATAATAGGGATGGAAATGTGATCTGAATAAGTTTTAATAATATTAATTATGCGAGAATCATCCAAAAATTCTTTTTCATTTTTTGATAGATGAAGTTCTACCGTAGTGCCTCGTTTATCAGCCTTTTCAGTTTCTGTTATTGTGAAGCTACCTTTGCCGTCACTTTCCCATATCCCTCCCGCTTCTGATCCTGCTCGACGGCTAGTAACTAGCACATTATCTGCAACCATAAAGGCAGAATAAAAACCTACACCAAATTGACCAATTAAATTACTACTTACATCATCTGACTGCTCAATATTTTCAACGAAAGCTGCAGTACCAGACCTAGCTATAGTTCCTAGATTATCAATAAGTTCCTGATTACTCATACCAATACCGTTATCGGTGATAGATAGGATCCTTTTCTTGCTGTCATATGAAATGATTATTCTAAGCTCTGAATCTCCTTCAACCAATGAAGGATTAGTCAATGTCTCATATCTTAGCTTATCACAGGCATCAGAAGCATTTGATACTAGTTCTCGCAGGAAGATTTCCTTTTCACTATAAAGTGAACGAGCAACGATATCTAAAAGTCGTGTGACTTCAGCTTGAAAATTATGTTTTCCGTCTAAATTTTCAGTTTTATCTTTTGCAGAAGTGCTCATTATTATCTCTATTATATTGATTTATATTATCTTTGTGCTCACATATGAGTATACAAATACAATCCTGCAAGGTCTGCATATATACTTATTGCATTATACTGCCAGACAATTGATTGGGTAGTCATGATATATTCTAAACCAGGGTCAGTAAAAGCTGTTCTAGGCCCAACAAATACAGGAAAGACGCATTATGCTATTGATCGCATGTTAGGTCATGCAACAGGCATGATCGGCTTTCCTTTACGACTACTGGCTAGAGAAAACTATGACAGGGTCGTTGGCTTGAAAGGAAAAGGTTCGGTCGCATTAATCACAGGTGAGGAACGAATTATACCCGATAATCCACGATTTTATCTTTGCACCGTAGAATCTATGCCTATGGATAAGAAGGTCTCTTTTCTGGCTATAGATGAGATACAGCTTTGTTCTGATCCTGAGAGAGGTCACATATTCACTGAACGTTTGCTTGGGGCACGAGGTATAGAAGAAACTCTTTTTTTAGGGGCGCATACAATGGCCTCGATTTTACGAAAATTAGTACCCGAAATTACTTTTTTACATCGGGAAAGGTTTTCAAGATTGCAATATAGTGGTCATAAAAAAATTACCAGGTTACCGCCGCGGACAGCGGTAGTCGCTTTTTCGGCGGCAAACGTCTATGGAATCGCCGAATTATTACGTCGTCAAAGGGGTGGGGCTGCGGTTGTTCTCGGAGCTTTAAGCCCTAGAACTAGAAATGCCCAGGTCGCTTTATATGAAGCAGGTGAAGTTGACTATTTGGTAGCTTCAGATGCTATTGGAATGGGTCTAAATATGGGCATAGATCACGTCGCTTTCTCATCAGTTAGAAAGTTTGACGGAAATAATTTTCGCTATTTGCTGCCCAGTGAAATTGCTCAAATAGCAGGGCGAGCAGGTCGCTTTATGTCTGATGGCACCTTTGGTCCTACAGCAGATCTAGGACCATTTGATGATGAGCTTATAGAGTCTTTGGAAAATCATTCATTTGATTCCTTGTATTCCCTTTTTTGGAGGTCCAATAAGTTAGATTTTAGTTCTCCGATTTCGTTAAAACGAAGTCTAGAGACTTCACCACCAACTAACGAGCTCAGGCGAGTGAGGGTTTCGGATGATTATGGCGCCCTAATGGCCTGTATTTCAGCTCCCGATATTATGGATATGGCGACAAGTCCAGAAGCTGTCAGACTGTTATGGGAAGTTTGTCGGATCCCTGATTTTGCAGGGGATCTTAGTGGATCTCACCTAAGGCTTGTTAGAAGAATATATAAATTTTTAATGACTGCTAAATGCCGAATACCACCCGAATATATAAATCGAGCATTTAATCGTCTCAATAGAATTGATGGAGATATCGATACTCTCACTTCCAGAATTGCGGCAGTTAGAACTTGGACATATGTTTCGCATCGAAGTGAGTGGTTAGAAGATTCTGCTGGATGGCAGCAAAAGACAAATGAACTTGAAAATAAACTCTCTGACGCACTCCATGGTTGCTTAACTCAACGTTTTGTTGATAGGGAGACTGCCGTATTAGTACGAAGACTTAGGGACCGTGAACCTTTATTGGCAGGGCTGTCCGCAGACGGAAAAATAACAGTTGAAGGTAATGAGGTCGGGTGGTTGGAAGGATTTAATTTTGTTCCAAACGATAAATCTATATTAACGAATCCTCACCTATTAGGTGCTGTAAATAGGGTGATTCGAGAAGCAATTGCTGAAAGAGTATCTAAAATAGAATCCTCAAAAGACAATAATTTTTCACTTAATATCAAAACAGGTGAGATTAACTGGAATAATCATCCTATAGCTAGACTGACAAAAGGCGCTAGTATTCTGCGCCCGAACTTAGAGATACTTCCCAGTGATCTTATTGAGAATCCCGAACGTGAACAATTGCGACTGCGTTTGACAGCATGGTTAAGAAACTATTTAAGTGAGCAAATGTTGCCATTAGTAAGGTTAAATGAGCTTAAATTCATGGGCGAAATAAGGGGGGTTGTATATAGACTAACCGAAGGGCTGGGTTGTTGTAATCAGTCAGAAATCTCTGTTCAAAAATCAAAGTTAAGTGTTGAAGAGAGAAAAATACTAGCTAATTCGGGAGTTAGGATTGGAGTTGTAACAATCTATATGCCAAAACTACTCAAAGGCAAATTAATGTCCTTAAAGGGTTTACTTTATTCTGTTTTTAGCAGTGCAGAACTACCCACTGAAATACCGGATGGGGGCGCCACTTCATTGACGTATCAAACAGGAGTATCGTCAGATTGGTATAGGGTTTTAGGGTTCTATCCGTCTTTACCACTAGCTGTACGCGTAGATCTATTAGAGAGACTGCTAGCAGATGTAAGAGGATTAAGTCGAAACGGTCCCTTTTCTGTGCCTTCGAAAATGTTGAATTCAATAGGAGCTAGTCCTAATGATTTCGCTAATTTATTAAGAGGTTTTGGTTATTCGGTTAATAAATCGGAGGAAAAGCTAATTGTTAGTAGAAATAAATCTAAGAAGAGGGGTTTACGACACAAAACTAAAATAAGAAAGCTTCAAACCAAAGGCTCAGATTCACCTTTTGCAATATTAAAAGGCTTTGGATCTTATTCTCGATCAGAGTGACAATGAAAAAATGAAGAACTCAGTTGATACAGTCAGGCTAGACAAGTGGTTATGGTTTGCACGGTTTTGTAAAACCCGAACTCAAGCAAATAAGTTTTGTCGTGAAGGAAATATCCGTGTTAACCGAGAACTGGTTGCCAAGCCCAATCACCTGTTGAAACCAGAGGATGTTTTATCATTTATTTTAAGGAAAAGAATTTTGATAATTAGGGTTATTTCAGTGGGAACGAGAAGGGGGCCATTTAGTGAGGCTAAAAACCTCTATCAAGATCTATCTGGCTCTGATAAAACATTAAGAAATAAGACAAGCAATAGCACAGGTATTCGTGCAGCTGGTTCCGGGCGTCCCACTAAAAGGGAACGGCGGGCCATTGATCAATTAAATGATCCGTTTAAATGATATTGTAGCCTTGTTGTAGAGGCGAATCCTGTGTAAACCAGAAAAGATGTTAGATAGTTTAAAAAAATTATTTGGGCCTAAATCAACTAATCACGAGGCTAATAAAAAGCACTCAGTTAATGAGCTGCACTTAGCCTCTTCTGTTATTTTGATTGAAGCGGCACGTATGGATGATAATATTGATAATCATGAATACGCTTCTATTATTGATTTGATACGTTCTAGGTTTGATTTATCTGAGGAGGAAGTAATTTCCGTTGTTGAGCTAGCAGAACAAGTGGCGGAGAATGCAGTAGAGATATCTAAATTTACAAGCTTAATTCGTGATCAGTTTGATCATGAAGAAAGAATTGAAATGATTGAGATGCTGTGGCATGTGGTCTATGCAGATGGGAAAGTTCACGATCATGAATCAAACCTCTTGCGACGCGTTTCTGGCCTGCTCTACGTTAGTGATAGGGAAAGTGGTGAAGCACGCAAGCGGGTAGTTAGCAATTCACAGCCCAGTATGTAGTAAAGAATTTTTTAGCTTTTATTAGTTGAATTACTTGTATTTTTTAGTAGAACATTTTTAGGACGTTAAGATTTTAATAAAACGTCAAGATGTATTTTAAGGAAGGAATTAAAAATGCCATACGTGGTGACCGAGGCTTGTATAAAATGCAAGTACACTGACTGCGTTGAAGTTTGTCCAGTAGACTGTTTTTACGAAGGTGAAAATATGTTAGTGATTCACCCAGATGAGTGTATAGACTGTGGGGTATGTGAACCGGAGTGCCCCGCTGAGGCAATTATACCTGATGTTGAGCCTGAAGCTGATAAATGGTTGGAGCTTAACCGAGAATATTCAGAGTTATGGCCTAATTTGACAGTTAAGTCTGATCCCTTACCTGATGCTGACGCTTATAAGGACGAAACAGACAAATTTAAAAATCACTTTAGTGCTAATCCTGGTCAGGAAGCGTGAAATAAGAAATATCTAATCGTTTCTACCATTCATATCGGTCATGAATCATAAGATCCGCTCTGTCTATTAATTAATGTAATTTTGTGTTAGCGTAATCAAGGTCATAAGGTGAGCTAATTTGGGTTTTTATTAGCTTTTTTTTATTACACGCTTAGCATTGTTAGGTGAATTTAATCTGAAAATTTAATTTAAACTCAGCAGGCGTTACCGCTGTGGTTAATATTGATGACGAAAATATCTTTTAGGATAGGTAAAGTACGTGGTAGCAAAGAAAAAAAAAGTAATTCAAAAGTTAGAATTTAAAGAAGGGGATTATGTAGTATATCCAACCCATGGAGTAGGCATGGTAACTGGGGTCGAAAATCGCGAAATTTCTGGACAGAAGCTGAAATTGTTTGTCGTTAACTTTGAAAAAGAGAGAATGATACTCAGGGTGCCGATAGCAAAGGTTAAAGAATCAGGTCTTAGAAAGCTTTCTGATAGTAAAGTTATAGATTCTGCTCTTAAAACCCTTAAAGGAAGAGTGCGGGTCAAGCGCACAATGTGGAGTAGGCGTGCACAAGAGTACGAAGCGAAGATAAATTCGGGTGACCCAATCGCTATCGCCGAAGTTGTACGAGAGTTGCATCGTAATGAAGATCAACCAGAGCAATCATATTCAGAGCGGCAAATGTACCAAGTGGCATTGGATAGACTAGCTAGAGAGTTTGCCGCAGTTGAAGAAATTGAACATGAGATTGCTGTAGATAAGCTAGAAACTCTGATGAGAACTGCTGCATAAATAAAGCTCTAAATTATATTTGTCTTCTGCGATGCTTACATAACAAACTCTAACATATTTGCCTACCAAAGCAGAAAAAACTGATTAGATTAGCATGATATCTTTATGCTACGTTTGTTAATTATGGTCTTATCATTTTTTAACTTACCTAGTGATTGAGCATTTCACATTTATTAATTAATTAAGAGGAAGCCTTGGCTCATAGAGATTTGTTTCCAGAAATTAGTCCTTATGAAATAGGTGAGCTTAAACTCAGTGATGGGCATGTGATGTATTGGGAGCAGTCAGGAAATCCTAACGGGGAACCAATAGTTTTTTTACATGGTGGCCCAGGTGCAGGAACGTCGTCTATACATCGGAGGTTTTTTGATCCAACGCATTATAGAATTATATTGTTTGATCAGAGAGGCGCCGGAAAGTCTACGCCTATTGGCTCAATATTATCTAACACTACTCAGCATTTGGTTGCGGATATGGAGCGCCTGCGAGAGTATTTTTTTATTGAAAAATGGTTTCTTTTTGGAGGTTCATGGGGGAGTACTCTGGCTTTAGCTTATGCTCAATCGCATGTTGAGAGATGCAAAGGGTTGATTTTACGTGGTATTTTTCTCTGTAGCCCTGAAGAAGTGGAGTGGTTTCTAACCGGAATGTCTCATTTCTTCCCTAAGGAATGGAAAAAATTTGTCAATGAGGTATCTGAGAGTGAACGATGTGATTTGTTGTCTGCTTATAAACGGAGACTAGATAGCTCCAACCCCGAAATTAACTTACCTGCAGCCAAAGCGTGGGCCGAATATGAAGCGTCATGCTCCTCTCTGCGAGGTAATGAACAAAGTTTCTCGTTTCTGTCAAAGAACGATGTTATATTGGCCTTGGCAAGACTGGAGGCGCATTACTTAGCTAATAACGCTTTTCTTGAACACGGCGCTCTAATTAAAAACATGGATATTATTAAGCACTTGCCTGGCATAATCATACAAGGTCGTTATGATATGGTTTGTCCGCCGATAACGGCAGACAATCTTGCTTCTTTATGGCCAGAAGCGGAATATAAAATTATCAACGACGCCGGTCATTCGGCTTTTGAGCCAGGAACGCGTGATGCGCTCATCGCGGCAACTGAAACGATGAAACAGATTAGATGACTAAATCGAAGGAAAACAATGGAGCTCTTGTGACAGGTGCGGCAAAAAGAATAGGTCGTTCTATTTCTCTTGGTCTAGCAGAACAGGGTTGGCATGTAATAGTGCACTACCAGAGATCAGAAAAGGAAGCGTTACAAACGGTAGCCGAAATTCAAGAAAGGGGAGGTAAAGCTTCTGCTATTTATGGGGATTTAAAAAAGCCTGAGGCAATTAGTAATCTAATCGATGAATCAGCGCAGGTTTCTGGTGGATTAGGCTGTCTCATCAACAACGCGTCATTGTTTGCACCTGATGACATATTGACAATTACTGCTGATACTTTTGATTCAATTATGGCAGTAAACATTAGAGCGCCAGTTTTAATCTCTCAAGCGTTTGCTAAATCTCTTGTAGAAGGAACAGAAGGCATAATAATTAATTTATTAGATCAGAAACTGGTCAATCCAAACCCGGACTTTCTTAGTTATAGCTTATCTAAATACGCGCTTAGTGGCCTGACAACGATGTTAGCTATGGCCTTAGGGCCAAAAATAAGGGTATGTGCAGTTGCACCCGGCCTAATTCTGCCAAGTGGGGATCAGACCTTTGAGCAATTTTCCTCAGTTCATGGCAGAACTCCATTGAGGCGAGGTGCTACTAAGGAGGATGTAACCAGCGCTATAAAATATTTAATTTCCGCTAAAAGTATTACTGGAGAAGTGTTGTTAGTGGATGGCGGTCAGCATCTCATTGGCAGTGAGCGTGATGTAATGTATTTAGAAGAAGGTTATGAATTTTCCATAAAAAAAGAAGAAAAATAGAGAATGAATAATTATGCCCTTATTACCGATATTGTTGAACAAAAATTACTAGAGGCACGTTCTTTTGTACGCAAACTTTTTTTTCGTAATTTAGAAGTTCAGGTTAACATTGGGATTAATGATGATGAAATTGGGCAATCACAGAAAGTCCTTATCAACATAACAATTTATATGGCAACAGAAGAGGCACCATCTAGAGACAGTATAGCTGAAGTGTTTGACTATGATCTTGTGAGAGACTCAATTCATTATCTCATTAGGGGTCGTCATATAAATTTACAAGAGACTCTTGTAGAAGAAATAGCAGATTTATGTCTTGAATTTAATGAAATCGCGGCCGTTAGAGTTTCTAGTGAAAAAACTGATGTTTACGAAGATTGTGAAGGAGTAGGGTGTGAAGTAGTTCGTTTTAGTGAAAATAACCTTAAGTTAGAAAGTTAAAAGACATCACTGTTTAGGCCAATCATAAGACAACAGACATACAAACTTATTTGTTTTTGGTGCAAAAGTTGGGGTAGTTTAAGCGTATGCCAACTACGAGTAGAATACCAAAAGTTACTATTATAGCCCCAGTAACATCTAAAGATGTTGCTACTTCTCCAAGTAGTGGAACAGAAATTATTAGAGCTAGAATTGGCGCTCCAGCCATTATTGCTGACTGTTTCATCGGTCCTATAGTGCGTGCAGCATAGGCATGACCAAAAACTGCTAAAAAAGCACCGAACACACCATGCACAATTACTTGTAAAGTAATATCCTTAATTGGAGCTGTGGATAGTCCGCTAGGAAGAAAAATTAGCCAAATTGGAGTATAAAAAACTGCGTTAAAAACGAGCAAGGAACAAAGGGTTTGTATTACAGTTAGTTTCCAAGCACGAATAGAAACATACCAGACAGAAAACCAGATTCCGGATGCTACAAACAAAAGATGCCCTATCCAATAATCTGACCTTATTTCTGGTACTGCCTGCCATATAACTAAACTCATTCCTACAAGAATTATTATTATTCCCAAAGCTTGCCAGGAATTAGGTTTTTCTTTTAGCCAAAACCAGGCAATAACTGTAGCTGCTAAAGGAAGAGTACCATTCATAAAAATGCCAGCGTGTGAAACTGGAGCATAAACCATGCCACCAAACAAAAGTAAAACAAAAGGCGCTCCGCCAAAAATGGAAGAAACTAAATATTGGCTTAGCTTCATATGCCATGGCTTGCTGTAAATTATTAATGGGATTGCAAGTATTGCTGCTATTCCATGTCTTATTCCTGCTAAATCCCAAATTGTCAGGACGTCACCGGTAGCTCCGATACGTCCCGCAAGTAGCATTGCTACTGTTGTTATCAATGCGAATATTCCAGCAATAAAACCTAGAGTTGAAGATTTCACACTTACTTTTAAATTCATTATTATTTTTTGTATTCTTTCGTTATAGTTCAGTTGGTTTTGCGTCTCCGTAGCTATCAGGATAGAGTATCAGATACCTAATAAATTAATCCATCCTTGGTGTTGAAATCATTCAATAAAATCAAGTGCTTACAACCTACACTTTTGTTAAAATACTTTATGTGAACGATTTGTGAATATTATAATATCTTAAAACTTGAACAATATTACTAAAAGAGAGTATGAAATCATAGAGTCTCCTCGTAGCTCAGTTGGATAGAGTGCTTCATTCCTAATGAAGATGTCGTAGGTTCGAATCCTACCGAGGAGGCCATTTATTCCACCCTATTTTCTTATCTAAGATATACTAAACTCTATTCCAAAATTATTGGGTAGTATGTGTCCAGAGAGTGGTTTTTGGGTGATAGTAAGAATAACTAATGATTGATTAATTGATTATTTGATTAATCTAAAAATCAGATAATCAGAACTATTATTCCCAGTGGGAATAATTTTAAACACCTATGGGTATTTACCTTCACTAACATTAATAAGGATTTTATCTGCCGAAGTTTGGCAAGCGAACGCCCGGCGATGTGACGCGCCGCGAACATGTGGCATTTCGTGAGCTACACGAGGCCCAGCGTCCAGCCGAGATGTTGAATCTATCTGGGCACTCTGATATTGAGTATAGACTCAATTAATCAACGACTCAGGTAGAATTATGCCAGATCCCCTGCCACCTCTCGAAGAGAATGATCCGCGTCTTTTTAAGATGGGAGACGCATATGCGTTCGTCACTTACCCCGTCAGCGGTGTAGTCATCACCGACGAAGGCGCGGTGGCGATCGACGGACCGATGGCGCCGGCCTCCGCGCTCCAGTGGCGCGAATTCATCGAAACGCGCGTCCCCGTCAAATTCCACATTCTGTGCGAACACCATGAGGACCATTGCGCATGTTGTTCGATGCTGGGTGCGAGCGTCCTGATCTCGTCCGAGATCACGGCAGAGGAACTCGCGGTCGGCGCGAGCGGGTCGACTGTAGAAATGCGCAAAACATTGCGCGGCTGGGGACGCAACCAATTCTTCTCCGATGCGCTGGTCGACAGTTTCGAGGTCCGCCATCCGGACATGACCTACACCAAGCGGTTGTCATTTACGCTTGGGGGAAAACGGTTCGTCGTGATTGAGGCCCCGGGACATACGCGCGGTTCGTCGATCGTGCATGCCGTGGACGATCGCGTGGCCTTCGTCGCGGACGCCGTGTTCCCGGGCACCTGCGCACCGGCCGCACAATCTTGCGACCCCTGGGCCTGGTTCCAGACGCTTGGCCTGCTGGAGGCGCTCGACGTCGATTGGTATGTACCGGGCCACGGCGATCCGTTCCAGCGGGACACGTTGCAATCGGCCAGAGACGGATTGCACACACTCGTCGATTCCGTGCGCGACTGGAAACGTCAGGGGTGGTCACGTGAGCGCGTCATGGCCGAGGGCGACTGCTTCGACCGCTCGCTCCGTTCGCCCTATCGCGGTGACCCGGACAAACCCCCGGGGCTGGGACTTATCGCGCCGGCGATCCAGGTCGAAAGTCTCGGGGTTGTCTACGACTACCTCGACGAGCACCCCGCAGGTTCGCCCCGACGCCATGTCGACGCCGACTGCAACTACAACGAGGTTTTCGACAAATGCTCAAATTAGGATCCGCTCTGGCCGGCGGTGAAGCCGTCGTTGTTGCCCAGCACCACGAACAGAATGACTTCGTAAACGTGACGCGCCTGTGTGCCGACTTCGGGCCATTGCACACCCTGGATGACCTGCTCGACCTGTGCGATGCGGAAGTAGCGACGTGCATTGCACGCGCACGAGAAGGGACGACGGACTGACGGTCTATTCCGATATGTTCGGAGATGATCGTGCACAACGAGTTTACATCACAATCTCCATTCACAAAATAACTATTATGTGAATACCAAAATACAGTCAATCTATAATAAGAGGCATCATAAGTTGTAGAAAACAAAGGGAAATCTAATATGTCATAGGATGGACACACTTATTCCTAATACAAAGGTAGCAGGTTCGAGTCCTGCCGAGGAGACCACTTTCATGAGAGTTAAATCTCTCATATCATGTCGATCTCCCATATAGAGAATAGGGAATAGATTGCGATGAAAGTAGATATATCTAGTGGTAAAGTCAGGATTAAGTGTGAGAAAGGTAGAGCTCATAACCTCTTGTTGAAATAGCCATTAAAATTTAATAATGTAGTTATAAGGTAAGGTTTAATTTCTATTTAGTTCAATATTTTATTTTACGTAAAGCTTACTACATGGGCTAAGCATTTGTATGCTTATGAATATTCATTATATGAGGATTATAAAAAATTATGGAAAGTGCGGGAGCTAATTTATTTGTAGCTTTTTTGCTGCTTGTAGCTAACGGATTTTATGTTGCAGCTGAGTTTGCGCTTGTAAAAGCCAAAGGTTTTCGTATTGAAAATTTAGCGGAAACTAGAGGTGGTGCAGCTAAGCTTAGTCTTCACATGATAAAACATATAGACGGCTATCTAGCTAACTGTCAGTTAGGAATAACGATGGCTTCTCTGGGTTTGGGTTGGGTTGGTGAACCAACAGTAGCTGCATTACTTGAACCCTTATTAGCCCCAATGGGTTTAAGTGATGAAACACTTCATTCGATTTCTTTTCTTATAGGTTTTTTGACATTTTCCTCGTTTCATATTGTTATAGGTGAACAGGTTCCTAAGACTTGGGCAATTCGCAAAGCCGAACCAGTATCATTATTAATTGCTTATCCATTACAGTTTTCTTATTGGCTGTTTTTTCCACTTACCTGGGTCCTGAATAAGGCCTCTAGGGCAATTTTAGTCCTTATGGGTATATCCGAGGAAGGACATATGGAGATTCTATCTGATGATGAAATCCGGACACTGGTAGATGTGTCAACCGAACATGGAAAATTGCAAAGTGATACAGCAGAGATGATTCAAAATGTATTTGAGTTTGATGAGCGGTCAGTTGCCAGCGTTATGATTCCTAGGATCGAATCGGATGTCTTGCGAGCGGATGCTCCTGTTAAGACTAATCTGCAAGTCATGCGAGAAAAAGGTCATTCTCGTTATCCTCTGGTTGAAGGACAAAACGAAGATCTACTGGGTGTTGTTTTGATGGTAGATTTGACGAGGGCTTTACTTGAGGGAGAACAAGAGCCATGGAAGGACCTAAGTAGCTATTTACGTGAACCTTTGATTGTTCCTGAAACTCAAAAGGTATCAAGATTATTCGATCAAATGCGTCAGGAGAGAGCGCATATGGCCTGTATTATTGATGAATATGGTTCATTCGTTGGTATCGTAACTCTAGAGGATTTATTAGAAGAAATTGTGGGTGAGATCGCTGATGAAACTGATGTGACGGAGCAGGTGTTTCCCGTTACCGAAGAAGGCGATCATTGGATGGCGCATGGTTTGGCATCACTGGCGGATGTAGAACGCTTAACTGATTATTCCATTCCTGATTCGTATAAGGCCCACACGGTTTCTGGTTTCCTGATGAGAATATTACGACGAATTCCTGAGGAAGGTGACATCGTAGAGGATCAAGGATATCGATTTATAGTTGAAAGTTTGAAGGGGCGCAGAGCAGAACGTGTAAGGATTGATAAGACGCAAACTGAATCTTGACGGAGCAGGTATTTCCTGCTACCGAAGAAGGCCATCATTGGATGGCGCATGGTTTGGCATCACTGGCGGCTAAGACCCACACGGTTTCTGGTTTGCTGATGAGAAAATTACGACGAATTCCTGAGGAAGGTTCCACCTAAGAGGATCAAGGATATCGATTTATGGTTGAAAGTTTGAAGGGGCACAGAGCAGAAGGTGCAGGGATTGATAAGACGCAAACTGAATCTGTAGTCAGTGAAGCGGTCTCTAAACAGAGTGCCACAAATAGTGATGTTGTAATAGAAGCAAACGCACTAACTAAAGCTTTTAGTGAGGAGGTGATTGCTCTTCAGGGGGCATCATTTAAAATTAATGAGGGTGACTTCATATCTTTGGTTGGACCTAGTGGTTGCGGAAAGTCCACGCTATTGAGACTAGTAGCGGGACTAATTGAGAAAACATCAGGTTCAGTCAAAGTAAGAGAAAATGAAGTTACTGATCCACGGACTGATATTGGTATGATGTTCCAGAAGCCAGTTCTTTTGGAATGGCGTACGGCGATAGAAAATGTCCTACTCCCATCTGAGCTTGCAGGTAAAATTACTGATGAGGATCGTAGTAGGGCAATTCAGGCGCTGCATCTCGTTGGCCTAAAAGACTTTGAGTTTCATTTTCCTCGCCAATTATCAGGTGGCATGCAACAGCGTGTTGCATTAGCTCGTTTATTGCAAACTGGAGCTGATATTCTTCTATTAGATGAGCCATTTGGCGCTCTTGATGAATTCACCCGCGAACGCCTTAACATAGAATTAATGAATATCGTAGATGGGACCGCTACAACAAGTTTATTTGTCACCCATAATATAGCTGAAGCAATATTTCTTGCAGATGAGGTCATGGTAATGACACCAAGACCTGGTAAGCTAGCGAGAATAGTAGAAGTCCCCTTTGAAAGACCACGATCATTAGAACTACAGCTAACACCAGAATTTAATAAAATAGAATCTGAAGTTCGGAATATTCTAGGAAGTTATGTATGACTGCAGAGACTTCAGAAGTTACCTACGTACCAGATAGGGAAAATACTTGGCGCTTTGTTCCCAAGCATTTTGCTATTTTTCTTGTTTTAATGAGCGTATGGGAGTTAGCTAATCGCATGGGTCTTGCTGATCCTTTGATGTTCCCTCGCCCTACTAGAATAGCCGAAGGAATGTTACAAATTTTCTTTCTTAAGGCCACCGTTTGGGAACATTTGGCTGCTACATTTGCAAAAGCGATGGGTGGCTTTTTAATTGGTACAGCAATTGGTATGGGTTTGGCTATTGGAGCTGCATTACATACAGGTTTTCGTGATTATTTAAAGCCCTACATTATTTTAGTTGAGGCAATGCCTCGTATTGCTGTCGGACCTATATTTGTGGGTTGGTTAGGCTTTGGGTATGGCTCTGCTATTGCACTTGCGGCATTGGTATGTTTCTTCGGGCCATTTGTTAATACGATGACCGGCCTCATGCAGATAGATGAAGAATCGGAAGAGTTATTCCGTTCCTGCCGAGCTTCAAAAAAACAGATATTTTTTAAACTAATGGTTCCTAACGCTATGCCGCTCATATCGGCGGGATTAAAACTCGCTGCCGCTGGGGCATTTGCTGGTGCTTTAGTTGCTGAGTTTATACAAGCTGATGTTGGCCTCGGTGTCATGATGCGGCGATATGTAATTACTCTTAATATGGACTATGCTTTCTCCACCTTATTATCTATTACCGTATTTGCCTTTGTTCTTTTTCGATCAATTGAAATAATGAATTATCGCATTATCTACTGGCATAGTGAGGATTTAATGCAAAGGAAAAGTAAACGCAGAGCTTCTGAATTTGCTGGTATAATTAATAAACAGGTATCTGGGACGGGGGGGCAATAATGACTACCACTTCTCTGGAACCAGAAAATAATGTCAATAAAAGGTATGTAAAAGCTTTAAGATCCTCTGTGAAGCATATTGTCACCTTTGCGTTAATAATTGGCCTTTGGGAAATACTTGGACAGAATGGCCAACTGAATAAATATATATTGCCATGGCCTAGTTTGATATGGGCGCAATTAGTTGATTTGTTTTTTATCAGCGGCAAAATTTACTATCATTTTTACACCACTCTAGCTGAAGCTACGATTGGCTTTTTTATTGGAATTACAATAGGTATTAGCCTTGCCGTTTCTGCGGCTTTTAGCCCAGTTTTTAGGCGTTATATAGCCCCATACGCAGTAATTTTTAGTGTAACACCTGGAATTGCTGTGACACCTATGATTATTGCCTGGTTTGGCTTCGGTTGGAGCTCAAAAATTGCCCTGGCGGCTCTTGTATGTTTCTTTCCTCCGTTCGTTAATACATTAACGGCGCTAACAAGAACTGATGAGGATGGAAGTGATTTATTCCGGTCTATGGGGGCATCCAAAAGAGATTATTTTTGGAAGTTACAATTCCCAAATGCTATTCCCATGATTGTTGCTGGTTTGAAGCTTGCACTAACTGGGGCCTTATTAGGCACAATTGTTGCGGAGTTCGTCTCTGCTACTGCTGGTGTGGGTATTCTAATGCAGAGGTTTGCGTTCAAACTTCAGATTGATGGTTCCTTTGCAACTTTATTAACCATGGCAGCAATGGGTTTGATGCTATTTACAATTATGGAGATACTTGACTACAGAGTTGTATTTTGGAAAAGAGATTCAAGATTAAACTCTGTTTCAAGAAAACGCGCCGCTAAGTGGCGCCGAGATCATGGGAATATTCCTATGTAGTTTGTTTTAGTAAGCGGCATATAAATGTCTGTGCCGTATCGTTGGACGATTGTTGCGTCCGTTAACCAAGAGGGAGAAGAAAGTATGTTACGAAAAGCACTTTTAACCGCGTCTCTAGTAGGTATGCTGGTAGCTTCGGGTGTTGCGAATGCTGGTACCAAACTGACGCTAATTCAGCCAAATAATGGAACTATGGGCTTCTATGGTCTGCATGTTGCTCGTGTTCTTGGCTATTATGAGGAAGAAGGAGTTGAGCTTAAATTACTTAATGGTGATACTTCTGTTCCATACGTTGCATTCTTGACGAATGGTAATGCTGACCTAGCTATGTTGGATGGCCCTCAGACCTTTCAAGCAAAAAATGAAGGTGTAGGAACAAAAACTGTTTATACGGTTATGCTTGGAGCTCCAGAAGGAGTATTTGTTGCTAAGGATAGCCCAATTCAGTCAGTTACCGAATTAAAAGGTAAGACTGTAGGACTAGCGAGTGATCGTGATGCAGCATCTCTAGCTGTTGCTATGGCTCATGCTGGTTCTGATGCCAAGGGTATTAAAACTGTAATCGTTGGCGACGCCGGTCCTACACTAGCTAACGTATTTTTGAAGGGTACTGCAGCTGCATTCGCAGGCTCTATTAATGATTTAGCAGCTTTAGAGGCACGTGGAATTCCTATACGGGATATCACTCCTAAATCGGCTAAAAATGCGCCAGCAAACACTTATGCTATGTTAGAGAAGAGAATGGATGAACTAAAAAAACCACTTTGTGGGTTCTTCCGCGCTTACTCAAAGGCTGTTTACGTTGGTACACAAGACATAGAGATAGTTGCTTCTATGTCTCGTCATCCAGATGGCGTACCACATGAGTGGGAAGATGCTGCCTTCGGTTACAAGTATCTAGATGCAGTTGACGATCTCCAGATTAACGCTGACACAGGAAAGTCTGGCAAAATTGGTCATGTTGATGAAGCTGCTTGGAAAGGCGTAATGAAAGACATGCTCATGATCGGAGCAATTGATAAGAAATATGATGTCAATTCATTCATTAGTAATGATTTCATTGGTTGTGCTAATGATTTCGATAAAGCTGAAGTAATGGCAGAAGCACGTGCATGGATGGCTGATCCAAAGAATGCTAAATATACTGATAAGTCCAAATGGAAATAGCAGTTTTATAGCATTATAAGTTTAAATGGGCTGTCCTAAGGACAGCCCATTTTTATTCAAAAAATTTATATTAATATTAAATATCAGTATCTACCACATATATGTTTTTATCTAAACAATTCAGATATACCTTTAAAAACATCAAGGTGTAATAGGATGGATACACTTATTTCTAATCTGAAGGTAGCAGGTTCGAGTCCTGCCGGGGACACCATTTTTTTTAAGATTCGGAATTGTTTTTATGTCTCGAAACCACTACTTGTAAAAACACTAAATTAGATAACAAAAAAATATTAAACGATGATAAAAGTACTAACAACTTTAGGCCCCACTTCCCTGAATAAAAAAACTGTTGAGGGCCTAGAACAAAGAGGTGTGAGTCTATTTAGAATAAACTTATCACACACAAATATAGAAGAAGTTGACGCTTTAATTGATAAAATCCGTTCTTGGTCAGGAGTTCCTATTTGCATTGATAGTGAGGGAGCTCAGGTAAGAAATGGTTCGATGGTGAGTGAATCTGTTAAATACGGTTTAAATAATTTAGTCTCCATCAGTAGAGATAAAAAGGTGGGAAATGAAAAAATTATTTCATTAACTCCAGCATCTGTGTTTGATCAATTATCAATGGGTGACGAAATAAGGATAGATTTTAATTCTGTTTGTTTAAAAGTAATAAAGTTGGAAAAGGATATAGTTACTTGTAAAGTTATTCATGAAGGACATGTCGGTAGCAATAAAGCCGTAACCATTAACAAGACAATCCATTTGCCTGCTATTACACCCAAAGATGAAGCTGCATTTAGAATTGGTATCGATAAAGGTATAGAAAACTTTGCTCTCTCATTCACCAATAGAGCTGATGACGTAAGAGCTGTTAGAAAAATTATCGGAGAGAAAAATTTAATAGCCAAAATAGAAAGTATTGAAGGTGTTTTAAATCTTAAAGAAATTCTTCCTTTAGTTCAGCAGATTTTAATAGACCGAGGCGACTTATCTAGAGAAGTTTCAATAGAAAAGATTCCTTTTTTGCAGAGAAGGATTATCTCTTTCGCGAACAAATTTGAAGTTCCAGTTTATGTGGCTACTAATTTACTCGAATCTATGACCGTAAATAAGGGACCAACCAGGGCAGAGGCTAATGATGTGGCTAGCACGCTGTTGATGGGCGCTAGAGGGTTAGTCTTGGCAGCAGAGACTGCTATAGGCAAGTATCCAACTGAATCTGTCGATATTATTAATGCAATTATCAGAGAATACTCTGCATGGAGCCCTAAACTCTCGTTAAAAAAAATAATCGAGGGATCTTAGCTCAATGAAAACATGTGACGCACTATTTATTTGGCTTACTGGCATGTCGGGGTCGGGAAAAACGACTCTTTCAAGAGCAGTTGAACAAATGCTCACAGATATTGATTTAAAAGTTTTGGTTATTGACGGTGATGACGTTAGAAAAAAATATAAAAAAAAATTAGGTTTTAGTCGTGATGATGTGATGAAAAATAATTTGGGTATTGCCAACATATGCGTAGAGTACAAAAATTTATTTGACGTTGTTATTGTTTCTGTAATTAGCCCCTATGAGGAAGCGAGAGTAGCTGTAAGAACTAAATTAGGTGCAAACTTTCGATTAATATACATAAAAACAGATCTTGAAAGTTTAAAAGAGAGAGATCCTAAAGGACTCTATTCTTCGGCCGATAATGGTCTAATAACTGATTTAGTCGGATACTCAGATTCAAATCCTTATGAGGTTCCTAAAAAAAGCGATTTCTCAATAAATACTGGTGGCGGTAGTTTTATTGAACAATCAAAAACAGAAATGTACCAATTCATTATTGATTCTTTGAGCAAAACAAAAAAACGAAAATAAGGATTTATTCAGAAACCGCTATTTATAAATTTCTTTAGCTCAGTTTTCTTTTTTCATGTAATTCTTGTAAAGAAAAACGACTGGCCAATTAAAGAAGCCAGTCGCTAGAATGTTTAAAAATTTGTTATATTAAAATTTATTATTCTGCTGCTTGATTGTTGGGCTTAGTTCCATCTGATTCGTTAATTCTTGCCTGCATCTCTGAGTCGGAAACTGGTTGATTTTTAAATCGACCATGTTTTGCGTAGTAGGCATCGACTTTCACGTGTTTTGCTACTGTAAGAGGAGCACCTTTGAAAAAATCGTATAAAGCAACAAATCCGCCTGTCCACATAGTTCTTATCATGTGAGGCATTGCCCTGGAGGCACGTAATTCAGCCGTAGGAGCGTTTTCTATAGTGTGAAAGCTTTCACGATCATCAAGAGCCTTTTCTATCAGATGCGGAGCTGCCCAATTACAGCGATAATGAATTTTGCCATCGGGCCTTATAATATACACAACGTTGGGCATGGCTCCATAGGCTCGGTGAAAATCCCCATCTAAATTATCTACTAAAACTTTTCGAAACTCACCGTAACGAGGTCCGATTCTTTTGGCAGCTCCAAATTTATCATCCATAGATTTGTGTGGACCTAATCTTTCTCCTGGGTGAGCTTCGCGAACGTATACAGTAATAAACTCAACGTCAGGATATTTTTTTACGACGTCTTTCATTGTTACAATGTTTTTTGTGTACATAGAACAAGTTGATGAAGCGGTTTCAATAACCAACCATTTTCCAGAAAAATCAGATAGCTTAACTTCTTCTCTACTTTCAAGGTCGGTCAATGTAAAATCTTTGAACTGTTCACCTGCTGCTGGGCCAATGAACATATCGAAATTATAGTCAACTACTCGGAATCTAGAGTTGTTATAAACCGTCTGGGGGTTTTCTTTTGTCATACTTAATTTCCTTGCTTTATTTTAATACCAGTCTGCTATTGGTCTTTATGGCTACTCAGCGAGATGCCCAATTCAACCTTTTTATTTGCGGTTAGTAAAGGACCTTATATCACCTTAAGCTTCAATCCAGCTCTTTTAAAATATTAATTTTTTTCCTTATACCTATAGTGATTAATTAGTTAAAAAGATTTAAGTTTTCGAATAATTAAAAGAAATCAGATTTTTTTTATGTATTGAAATTGAATTTGGGCGAAACGAGAATACAGACCATCTTTTGTAATAAGTTCATTGTGCTTACCATGTTCAACAATCTTACCTTCGTTCATAACGTAAATTTTGTCGGCTGCCATCACTGTTGAAAGGCGATGCGCAATAACTATAGTAGTTCGTCCTTCGGATAACCGTTTTATAGCGTTATGCACAAGAAATTCTGATTCTGCATCCAGAGAGCTTGTGGCCTCATCAAATAGTAATATAGGGGCGTTTTTTAGCATTGCACGTGCTATGGCTATACGCTGTCTTTCACCACCTGACAAATTGGTTCCTTGTTCTCCGACAATTGTATCGTATCCATTAGGGAGGTTAATTATAAAATCATGAGCAGCGGCATTTTTTGCTACATTTTGTATTTTTTCTAAATCCGCTGAGGAATCTCCGAAACGTATGTTATCTTCTATTGATAAATTAAATAAAGTAATGTCTTGGCTTACAAGTGAGATTTGATCTCTTAAACTAGCTGTAGTTACATTTTTAACGTCGTGCCCATCGATTTTAACAGATCCCGAGTCGGTGTCGTAAAAACGCGGAATCAAATTTAATATTGTGGATTTACCTGCTCCACTGGGGCCTACGAGAGCAATCGTTTGCCCCTCATTAATATTTATGGAAATCCCGTCAAGTACTGGTCTGCTATTTTCATATGAAAAAGAAACATCGATAAGTTCTATGTTGCCTTTTGCTTTGTTAAGAATTATGGCCTTGTGATTGTCTGTTATTTTTGGTTCAGTGTCTAGAAGATCAAATGTTCGTTTTACAGCTGCGAGACCTTCTTGTAGGTTTGCGTTAAAATTTCCGATGCTTCGGATAGGCTGTAATAACATTATTGCTGCTGAGAGGAATCCTACAAATTCCCCTAAAGTACCGGATCCTGAAATTACTCTTAAGCCGCCATAAGCTAGAACCAGCGCCACACAAAATCCTCCTAAAGTTTCCAATATTGGTTGTGCACGGGCACGACCCTTTACTGTCTTCATAATCAGTCTATACACTTCATCAAAAAGCCATTCTGACTGTTGGTTCTGTTGTTTCTCCATTCCATAGGCTTTAATTAACCTTATGCCATTAAATGATTGAGCCAAGGTAGCGGTAAGAGATCCGAGACTGGTTTGAACGTTGGTTGAGGCTCGCCGTAATCTTCGACCTAATCGGAGGATGGGTCGACCGGCCAATGGAAACGTGATAACCACAATAAGCGCTAAAATCCAATCAAGATGGAACATCATTCCAATTAATGCAATCGCGGTCAGAGACTCGCGTCCTAATACAGTAAGTGTGCGAGAGAGAGCATCCCTCATCAAATTTACGTCATTCGTAAAACGGGATATCAGATTTCCAGTTTTTGTATCTTGCATCATTTCCATGTCTGCATACATAAGCTTAGAAAACATCGATTTTTGTAGTTCGGCTATAACACGCAACGACATTGATTGATTGAGCACACTTTGGCTATATGATGCTATTCCACGGATGAATGTTATAATAATTATTGCAGCCGGTAATAACGTTAATACTCTTTTGTCAGAGTCAGCTAACATATCAACAGCTAATTCGATGACTTTTGGATATAGTGCTGAGGTGGCGGCGACAACCACCATAAAAAAAACTGCCCCAGAAATACGAATTATTTGAGATCGAAGCCAATCACGCCATAGGCGACCAATTAAGTATTTTGTGTTTTCTTTTTCAATCAAAGTTAGATTTCTCTACTATAAAATGCCATCTAGCCTTTTCCTTTAAGCGGTGATAGATGATTGATATCAAATAAACTCATTAGAAGCAGATATGATAAACGAGAAAAAAGACGATGGTTATTCTTATGCAACCAGAGATTGCCCTAAGTGTGGCACAGTTAATTCTAACTCACCAGCTCTCACTTATTCTTGGAAGCAATGGAAATTGAAAAGTTGTTCTATCTGTGAGTTTGTATACCTTGAAAATCCTCCAGGATATGAAGCTTTAGTAAGTGAGTTCGCTTGGGAACGAAACCATGGTGACCGTAGTATAAGGATGAAACAAGAATTTCCTTTCACGTATCATTTTTCTAGAGTTTGGAAGAAATTTAGGCGATGGTTAATACGAAAACCGAATAAATTAGCAAAACGTATTAAAGTTTATTTTCCTCCTGGACCTGTTGTAGATATTGGATGCGGTGTTGGCGATTATCTGGCAGGTTTACCTGAAATATATCAACCGTTTGGAATTGAAATATCTGAAGATCTTGCACGTCAGGCCTCTGAGAGACTTTCTTCTCGAGGGGGTAAAATTTTTGCTGCTTCTGCGATTGAAGGGTTATCTGAGATAAAAAAAGAATCCATGAGTGGGATAATAATGAGGTCGTTTTTAGAGCATGAAAGGGAGCCGCTAGTTTTATTAGGTAGCGCGTGGTCTGCACTTAGTCCGGGTGGGGCAGCAATCATAAAAGTTCCTAATTATGCTAGCTTTAATCGAAAATTGATGGGTAACCGTTGGTGTGGGTTTCGGTTTCCTGGCCATGTAAACTACTTTACACCAGAGAGTTTGCGAGCAATGGTTGAGAGTGTTGGATTTCAAGTAGAGAAATTTAGTTTAACCGATCATTTCTATTTAAGCGACAATATGTGGATGGTCGTCAGAAAATGTAACAAAATCCGAAATACAGATTAGTTAGAGAGAAAAGACAAAGACCATCAATTAACTTTCTGATTCTAGAATGTCTAGATCTGGTTTGGAGCCCCAAGCGCAGAAAGAGGCTTCATTAATAGGAAATTGGCGTGGCTCCCAGTTTTCGTCGACCATCCGAACCCCACAAGAATATTCATATATCATGTTATCTGGGCCATAATAGTAAACAAATCTAGCTCCTGATAAAGAATGCCTGCCGGGCCCTGCTTGGATACGCACCTGGCGATCACGGAGGAAGTAGTTTGATTTCATTATATCATCCGTTTCAGCCACCTGAAAATTAACATGTTGTATCCCGGGTTTATTAGAAGGAAATAGGGCGTAGCGGTGGTGCACTTCATCGAATGTCATAAGTGCTGACCAACCAATCCAATCACTAGTCCTAAAATTAAACTCCTGCGACCAAAATTTCTCAGCTTCCCTCGGGTCAGTTACTCTTAGTCCTATGTGGCTGAATTCAGTTATTCCCGCATCCCTTGAAGGAAAATACCTTGTTCCTGATGCAAAGGGCCTAACACTAAGGTCTATAGAATTACCACTTGTATCTTTAAAGTTTATATATCCCATGCACCGTCTGGCCTCTGCCTCTGAATCAGTGCCTCTATATACAGGACGGCCGATGGCTTCCAATCTACTTTCAGCTGCATCAAGTTCTTCAAATGTATCCAGGGAAAGGCCTATCGTGTGATCCTCGGGATCGCCCTGAAAGTAAACGACGTTATGGTCACTATCATCACACCTTAAGTACGCGAAACCGTCTTTTTGATCAACTAGTTCAAGTCCAATGATTTCAGTAGCAAACTTGATCGTTTCACTAAGATTTGCGGTGCCCAATCTGCAATAGCGGAACCCACTAATTTTTATCATATCATCCTTCCTAGCAATCTGATTTCTTGGTCCAATAAAAACTATATGTAAAAATATATATCATTCGAAAAACTGAATCAGAGAAGTTCAAAGGAGATTACCATAAGACAAATCGATATAGCGTGTCGGGTCTACCAACTTCTTTTTAGGTTCTCCATATTTACTTCTCAAAGCGAGGATAAAAGCCACGCCTTCCTCGTTAATCCTATAACTATTTGCTAGCCCGAGATTAGGGTCAAGCATTATTTTCATTGCGCTTTTCGCATCACTGTTGCTCATGCCGGGTATGTTTCTCTCTAATATATTTACTGTTTCGTCTATGTTGGCTGGCTCAGTCGCCCATTTGATCGCTTTTAGCTCAGCCCTAATAAAAGCTCTCAGTGTCTCTGTATTATTTTCAGCCCAGCTTTTACATGCTGCCATCACCCCAATTTGGCATGGGGGAAGACATTTCTGGCTGTTGTCAATAACTCTAAGCCCGGCAGATTCACCCGCCTCTGTAAACGGAGGGTTCAATAAGGCTCCTGCATGTTTTCCTTCGACCAAAGATTCAAGACGGGCCTTAGTGGCCCCTACGGGAACTAACTCATATTCATTAGGATTTAATCCATTTATTTCGAGCATTTCGCGCAGCATAAAGGCGAAACCTGTGGATAATGCATCTACAGCGAGGCTCTGCCCCTTAAGGTCTTGGTAGTTAATAAATTCTTTTTGAACTACCAGGCTTAAGTTCACCTGAGAAGCGCCCATAAAAGCGAACAAGTCTGGATCACGTGATAGCTCTGTTACGCCCTGTCCTTCCTGATAGGCTATAATGTTATCTAATGCTGTACCGGCAATATGAAAATTACCATCAATTAAATTTGTTATTTGAAAAACGGAGTTAGGTGTTGCGGTAATTTCAATATCTAGACCTTCTTCATAAAAAAATCCTTTTTCATCAGCTATATGATGTGGAAGTAGCCCAGTACTAGGAAATTCAATAATTTTTATAGTAGTAATATCAGACATATGTTTTTCCCATTAATATTTTTCTATAGCTTGTGTTAAGACGTTAAGATTGGTCAACAGCTGATAGTAGTTTTTCGAAGATTGTCAATTAGTATACAGTCACCTGGGTTTTGATTCATGCTCTTCCTAAAAGTTTTAAATGCTAATGTTAAAACCCATTACTTCTATTGTAGATTAATGAGGTTATTATGAAATTTGGAATGCAGTTCTTTCCATGTGTTGGTCCTGAAATAAAACCCGCTGATAAATATTTTGAAGAATGCTTGTCACTGGTTGGCTGTGCTGATGAATTGGGTTATTCGCATGTCCGTATTGTAGAACATTATTTTCATGCATATGGTGGTTACAGTCCCAACCCAATGTTATTTTTGGCCGCTGCATCACAGAAGACGAAAAAAGCTCGTTTGGTAACAGGAGCTATCCTTCCGGTTTTTAATAACCCTCTAAAGCTGGCGGGTGAAATTGGTATGCTAGACGCAATATCTTCAGGTAGGTTAGATGTGGGATTTGCTCGTGCTTTTATGCCCCACGAGTTTGCTCGATTTGGGGTTTCTTTGGACGAAAGTAAGGGCCGTTTTTCTGAAGGTATTGAACAAATAAAGGGCTTACTGAAAACAGAAGATTTTTCTTCAAATGGTGAATTTCATAAATTTCCTCCGACCACCTCCTACCCTAGGCCTACTCAGAGGCCTCATCCTCCATTTTATATAGCGGCATTTGCCACCCCCCAATCGTTTCAGGAAGCCGGGAAATCAGGCTATGCCATAATGGCAATTCCTTTGTCCGGAGGAAAAATGTCGGAGCTAATAGGCCTGTATAGAGAAGCTTGGAAGTCGGCCGGCCACAAGGGTAATGGAACTGTTATGCTGGCTTTTCATATGTTCTGTTGGCCTGATGAGAGAGAGGCAATTGATCTCTCCCAATCAAGAATTAATAATTATCTTAAGACTCTTGTTAATGCTGGTTCAGATTGGCTCAATCAGGCTTCTTCTGATTATCCTGGTTACAGGCAACTCATTAAGGATTTAGCTAAAGAATCATTTGAAAGCCAATTAGAAAAGGGCGCGGCCTGGGTGGGTACACCAAGTCAGATATGTGATCAGATTAAAAGCTATAAGGACCAAGTAGGTGATTTTGACATTGCTTCCTTACAAGTAAATTTTTTTGATATGCCACTACATTTAGCTAGAAAATCTATTACTCTTTTTTCTGAAGAAGTGATTTCTAAATTTTAAGTAGGGCTACAGAAGACTATGTTGTAAATTAATTAAATCATTCTAATGGCAGGCTTTTCCAAGAACTTCCAAGCGCCAGTAGTTGTACGGGAGTGGGGTTATGAAACCTGCGGCGAGCATTATGGGAATGACCCACCAGGTTAATACTGCTCCTCCCATTAGCAGTACATCCATGAGATTCATAGCAACCTCCATAGAAACCATGGATATCATAGACATGCCTAAAGCTGTTCTTAACGCCGTGCTAATGGTCATTTGTTTGCTGAGAACAATTGTTTCTAATAGAATAGAAGTTAGAAGGCCCATTACTATTGCTAGACACATAATTATCAGTGTTGGCCAATGAGTTCCAGTAAATTGAAAATAAGCGATGGTGCCCAAATCACCAATTGAACAACCTAAAAGACACCACAAAGTATTATATGATGCTTTTTTCCATTTTCCTGGCTGCAACCAATTAACTTTAGGGCTCTTTGTGATAGCTACCAACTTAGACTCGTTTCTTTTCTATGGTTTTATAGAGATAGTTTTTGGAGAAAATTAGAAGGTTTTTTCTTTACTGCTTTTCAGAAGGGGATATTGGGCAAGAATACTTGCTGATTCTGCCATATCTTCGGAATTCTCGAACATAGCAACTCCTGAATTTTCCATTTTTGTAAACCATTCAATTTTATTTTCTAACGTTCCCATCATGCTATGAAATACAGGAAAAGAGGCTTTTTTAGCTAATGAAGACATTACATTGATTACAGGATTGGCGTCTACCATAAACGGAACAACATGTATCATTAAAATAGCATCATATTCATTTTTGCAATGTTTTAGAGCAGAGAGAAATGCAGCTTCGAAACGGTCTTCTCTGGCGTCAGCAAGCATATCAATCGGATTTGAAACAGCTGCTTCGGGAGGTAAAAGATTTTTTAAGTCACGAGAGTATTCTTTGGGTAAAGGAGGCATTTTTAGATTATTATCAATTAAATGGTCCGTTGTTATTACGCCGGGTCCTCCCGAGTTAGAGAAAAGAAGTATCCTATTCCCTATACCTTGTGGAAAGAAACCAAAACCTTTAGCCGCTAACATTAATTGACGAAGACTTTTCACGCGTATTATACCGCATTTTTGCATGAAAGATACTGCCTCAGAATCTGTCATAGCCAACCCTCCGGTGTGGTTGCGAACCGCATGACCCCCTTCCATTGTTCGACCCCCGATAAGAGCGACCACTGGTTTTTTTTTCGTAATTTTACGAGCTACTCGTTCAAAATTCTTAATATTGTTTACAGATTCCATATAAAGCAAAATACAACTACATGTGTCTTGTTCTCCGAGGAATTCTAAATAATCTATAACCTCAAGATGAACAGCATTACCAACGGATATGACGGTACTTATTGGTAAGCTGTTTTTATTACCGGTCGCTATTATTTCTTCAGATATAGCTCCTGACTGTGAAATTAATGCTATTCCTCCTCCTAGTGGTAAATCACGAAGGAAAGTTGCAGCAAATGGTGAATGTTTATTTAGATGAATACAACCTGCTGAATTCGGGCCAAAAACAGTAATACCAGCAGCATCTGTTTTTCTAAGAAGTTCTGACTCCCGAACTTGCCCTACTGGGCCTGCCTCACTAAATCCACCTGGTAGTATCATAAGGTTTTTGTGGCCGGAGATTGCGGCTTCATCAACTATATCAAGTATAAGATCGGGTCTTACGACAATAACAACTAGTTCAGCAGGGGTACTGAGTTCTAACAAGGATTTGACACTAGTGATTCCTAAAACTTTCTCGTTCTTGGGAGTTACAGGGATCACATCTCCTGGAAATTTTGATGAAATTATGTTTCGCAAGACCGCTCCACCAGAACTGGATAAGCGCTCACTAGCCCCTACAACAGCTACGCTTTTAGGTTGCAAAAAGGGTCTGCAATCTCTCTTTTGAACCATATTTCATTTCTCTTCCTTGAATGTTTCAAAAAATATAAAACACTTTACTGTTCAGGCATAATGGCCAATGACCTGACTCGAATAGTCGATATTTTGATATAAATGGTCCAGTAGCACGTTTGTTGACTAAAATTTCCAAAGCCGCCTGATGGGAGGCTAAAGTTGCTGATCCAGCTGCGGCTCGTATCAGTCCCGAATTAGCCACTCCCTCTTGCGCTGCTGAAATGGCTGCAGCACCATGCACAATATTTGACACGAAATTACTAATGTAACTTAGAGACTCAAATAAGTTTTCTCTACCATATTTCTTTTCTGCAAAAGAAGTTAGGCTTTTCCTTTCTTGCTCTTCGGCGACCCACCAACTCTCACTCCAGTCAGGCGCTTTAATCAAATTTTCTGCTTTTACCCATGAGGCTATTTTTCCTACTTTTACCACCTCAAGTCCTATCGATTTAATATACCTACTGGCATAATCAGTTTCTTCGAGCGTCAGGTCCTTTCCCAAAGAAGAAAACCATGGTGCAGATTCTATTTGATTAGTAAATCGACTTAGGGCCAGTGATTCGATAGCCATTTATAAATTACCACGATCCTCACGCCAGACGCCTACCATTAGTTGTACAGGCTTATCAGAAAAACTGAATAGTACTGCATCCTCATTAGCTACATGTTTTACTGGAAGCCAGCTAGGAACAACAAAGGTGTCACGTTTCGACCACTTATAAACCTGATTCCCTAAATGGGTCTCACCTGATCCTTCAACAATGCTAAATACACAAGCATCACTTGATCGATAAGATGATGTTTCGAACCCTTTGGGTAAAAGCTGCATATTGGTGCCAATGGTTGGCATGGCGGAATCACCAGTTTCAGGATTAACAAATCTGAGCTTTAGACCGTGGCACGGATCCCATTCTTCAGATTTACGCATCGTTTCTAGCGCCTCTCTAGTTCTGGCATAAGGGTAGTTAAAAACCTTTGAAACTGTGCCTTTTTCATAATAATCCACTGGCAGCATGCCCGAGCCAAAACGCGCCAATGAATCACCCTCTGGCCTACTGGGCACTTGATATTTATCGTTGTATTTTTCTGCAAAGGTTGCATCTAGTGTTTCTATAATCGGAATATCTAGACCATCCATCCAAACCATTGGTTCCTTGCTTTCATTGCCGTGATCGTGCCAGGTCCAAGCTGGGGTTATAACAAAGTCACCCTCTTCCATATTGGTTCGTTCTCCATTTACTGCCGTATAAGCACCGCTACCTTCAACTATAAAGCGCAAGGCTGCTTGGGTATGTCGGTGGGCTGGTGCAACTTCGCCTGGCATAATTAACTGTAATCCTGCAAAAAGAGCCGTTGTAATTCGAAAACGCCCACGCATTCCAGGATTCTCTAAGATAAGAACTCTCCTTTCAGCTTCTTCAGCAGTTATCAATTCTGCCGATTTAAGCAGTGTTTCACGTAAACTTTCATAATGCCAAATAAACGGCTTACAAGAGCTTTCGGGCGATTTTTTTGCTATCCCGGGAAGGACCTCCCACAAAGGCGCAAGGTTTTTAGGGTCAAGCTCTTGAGTATAATATGGTTCTAGATCGGGTCTTATATCTGCACTGATCATTTTTTTCTCCCATTAACCATAGAGTAATAGGGCTTAGAGCTTGGCTCCGGTTACGGTTGGCAAGGTTAGACCAAGTTCTTCAACCAACTCTTTCGTCCGTTTCATGTAATCTTCTAGCATTTCTTCGTTTTTCCTTTGTTTGATAGACCATTTTCGGTAAATTTCATTATTTTTAGAATTTGGGCGACCAAAGAAAGATGGCAGCATCGGAAAATATCTATTAATTGCATCCTGTACTTTCTTTTTTCCTTCTTCTGATTGACATATTTCAGTACAAAAATCTTTTCCGAATTGGGCGTGAAAGCGTTCTTCTGGCATTGTCATTCTAGAAAGATTCCGAAGGGGTAGGAAGCTGCAAAGTGCTAAATCTTCTACTTGTATAATTTCTGCAAGATCAGCCAATAACTTGATAACACAAAACTCTTCCCAGGTTTTGAGGGGAAATTCAAATATTGAAAGTGGTTTTTTTGTATTACTAGGGACCATTCTCTCTGGAGAAATTCCAATTTCATTACCTAAGTCTCTAAATCTTACATGGTGGCCATATTCTTCCATAGCTACTCTACATGTTAGCCATTTTGAGTAAGGAGTTGGCGCGAGCGCTATTGCTGGTTCATCAAAAACCTGAGCACCGTATAGTTCATTTATTGCATGACTAATTACTATCTTCTCAACAGCCTGACGATATTCTTCTGGTGCTATTGAAAATTCGCTTACTGTTTCGACTTTATCTCCTGGTGTCATAATCATTTTTATTACTCTTTTGATGACTAAACTTTTGGCTCAGAACTGAACTCTTCTAAATCGGTTTTTAAATCTGTATATAACGCAGAGAATGATCTGCTAGCTGACTCATCAAGTGAATCTATTTCCCAGTCTGCATCTGAGGTAATTTTAGCCACTGGTCTAGGTTGAGAAAATAAAAAAACCTCTCTACCTCGAACGCCGAAAAGCTGTCCGGTGATTTGTTGACTCTTTTCTGAACAAAGCCATGCCACTACGATTGCTACATGCTTAGGAGAGATTTTCAAAGCTCGTTCCTTATAACTCGACTGTTCATCATTAGCAGGCTTAATTGTCTCGGTTACTCGAGTAGCAGCAAACGGCGCAATTGAATTACAAGTGATGCCTGCACGGTTTAGGTCCATCGCTGTTGTGCGCATTAAGCCTAGCATACCAGACTTAGAACTAGCATATGGTGATTGCCCAAAATTTCCATAAAATCCCGCTGTCGATGTTATGTTGATTATACGCCCCCAATTGTATGGTTCACCGCCTCGACCTTCCTTTGTTTGCTGCCGCATAATCGGTGCTACTGAGTTGGTCAAATACCAGGCTCCAGATAAATTAGTTCTTAAAACTGAATCGAAATCATCTGGTTCACCCTTAAAAATAAAACTGTCTCTTATTATAGCAGCATTATTAACTAATATATCAACTCCACCCAATTCATTATTGGTGAAGTCTACAATGTACTTTGCGTCTGCAGACTTAGAGACTGATCGGGGAATTGCAATTACATTAGGGCCTAGTTCATCCGCAATTTTTTTGACGAAATCAATTTCGAAATTTGTACCATTTATGTTGCTTCCATTATCGGCAATTACAACTTTTACTCCTTGAGAAGCAAGTGTTTTAACTATTGCTAGCCCAATTCCACGTGCTCCACCAGATACTATGGCCACGCGTCCTTGGAGTTGATTAAAGTTATTCACGTAAGCACCTCCAATTTTGCTTTTTCAGCTTCAGTATAAAACGCGTCAGCATGACAATCATCTTGTCTAATGCCAAGCTCACATAATTTTTTTATGCATGTTTCTACCATTATAGGAGGACCTGCTAAATAGGCCTTAGCCCCGTCTAAGCTATTAAAATCATCACTAACTGCTTCGAAAAGGTGACCTGTGCGGTATTTCGTGAGTTCTTTTGGTTCTGATAAAACACAAGTATAAGTAAAGTTTTCATGTTTGTTTTCTAGATTTAAGAAGTGACTTTCAAGGTAAACATCTCTGGTGTCTCTTGCTCCAAAATAAAGATGTATTGGTTGTTTCCGATTTTTTTCAAGAGCTGTTTCCACGATCGACTTTATTGGTGCCAGGCCTGAGCCACCACCTATTGCTATTAACGGACCAGTATGGTTTTCCCTAAAGTAGGAAACCCCGAATGGGCCTTCCAAACTAACCGTTTCACCTACGATTAATTTTTTATTAGCATGTGTACTCGTTAATCCCCCTGAAATCTGACGGATATGAAATTCAAGAAAATCATCTGCTGGTAAACTAGCCATAGAATAATCCCGTGGAGGAAATTTATCAAAAGAAACTTTAGCATATTGACCAGCAGCGAAGTTAAATGGACCACCACTATCTATACCAAGAAAGATCCGAACTATATCATGGGTGAATTGTTGTATTTCTTTGACTGTGCAATTTAGTTTACGGATCGGAAAAGTAACTAGATCATCTTGTTCCAGATATGCTAGATCACAATCACTCCAGGGGACCGAACGACAAGCAAGTATTAAACCAGACTCTTTTTCTTCTTTTGTGAGCGCAAAATCTGAGTATGGCGACATTTGAATGTCTCCCGAAAAAAGGCGGGACTTGCAGGCACCGCAATTTCCCGACTGGCAGCCATGAGGGAACTGAACTCCCGATTTTAAGGCTGCGCTTAAGATGGTTTCCCCCATTTCAACGTCGATTGAGGTCTTAAATTGCCTGATATTAACAGAGAAACTCATTAAAACTCTCTTCCTATAAAACGCTATCTCTTAATAGTAGATTTTGGCTTGTTTATGATCCTTAAATAATTAAATCCTCTTTTTTTTATTGAAAAGGCGTACTGTTCTTTACGAAATAATTTTAGAATAACATTTAATTTTGAGAAAAGAGTAAGTGTTCCTAAACGGTGGTGTTTATCTTTTCAAATTTCAATTTAAACTCTTCGGGAATTAATTTGGTCTTTAACTTACGAGGATTATCTGGATCTGTTACTGCCCAAACTCTAATTTCCTTGCCTTTAACCGCCGTTTTGCCGTCATTGGTGATTTCATGGCTAACTTCTATTGTTTTTCTCCACCACTTGCTTATATGACTGGTGACCTCAATTTCATCTCCAAATAAAGTAGGAGAAATGAATTCAGCTTGTGCGTCCACAAGTGGAAATCCCAGAGTCTTATATTCGTTATGCATAATGTCATAACTTAGGCCGGCCTTATCAAATAAATGCCTTGTTGCTTGGTCAAACCAACTGAAGTAATTGGGATAAAAAACAATACGCGCGGGATCGCAGTGTCCCCATTCTACTGGAATCTTAATGGTGTTTTTAAACATGAAAAGCAGCCTTATTTCGGATTATTTCCCGTGAGCATTGTCTATTGAAGAATAATGAGTAGACCTCTTCAAACAGTGTAGCCTTAACCATCAGAGTTTTTTACGTTCTTCAACTAACACATGATTTTTAGCCAGGGAATCAATTTCATCCTCATTAAAGCCGTGTTGAGCTAATATTTCTCTTCCATGCTCACTAAACCTTGGAGGGGTGGAACGAATTGATCCGGGTGTTCTGGAAAATTTTATTGGAATTCCGGAACCCTGATACCAGTCTAATTTGACGGACATATCCCTATGTGAGGTGTGAGGGTGTTCGACTACTTGCGCAGTGTTATATACCGGTCCTGCCGCAATTCCATTTAACATAAGCCGCTGGCACAAATCTTCTCCATCTATGTCTACCATCAAAGATGAAAGCTTATCACTTAATTCACTAATATTAGCGACTCTATCAGGGTTAGTTTTAAAACGTGGGTCGTTAGCAAGATCTGGCTGTCCCAGCTCTGTACATAGTCTTCTAAATGCAGGATTGTTTAGAGCGGCAATGAATACCTCTACCGTCTTTGTGGTGAATTTATCATACGGAGCAACATTTGCGTGCTGATTTCCATAGATATCAGGTATTTTGCCTTCTGAATAATAAAAATTTGGTATGTGAGGGTGCATTAACGCTACAGCACAATCAAATAATGTCATGTCAATAAATTGTCCTTTTCTGGAGCCTTGTCGCTCGAACAGGGCCATTAATATAGCGACGCAGGTGTAGAGCCCGGTGCCCATATCAACTGCTGCGAGACCTAGTCTAGTTGGATCCTTATCACTGCCTCCATTTACTGACATCCATCCGGCCATCGCTTGTATTACTCCGTCATAACCGGGTAAGCCACCCAATGGACCATCACTTCCAAAGCCCGATATACGACAGTAAATGAGGTTAGGAAAAAGTTTTGAAATAGTATCCTCATATCCAATCCCCCATTTTTCCATGGTCCCGGTCTTAAAATTTTCCAACAACACATCAGCATCTTCAAGGAGACGTAATAAAGTTGACCGCCCCTCTATATTACTTAAGTCGAGACCAATGGATCTTTTATTCCTGTTGATTCCTATAAAATATGAAGAATCTCCTTCGTGGAAGGGAGGCCCCATGTCTCTTGTTTCGTCTCCTTGCGGAGGTTCAACTTTAATAACTTCTGCTCCATGGTCTGCAAGAATCTGGGTGCAATATGGTCCGCCGAGAACACGACTCAAATCTACAACTTTGAGACCGTCCATCGCGCCATTTGGCCAATTTTCTTCTGTGTTGTGCATTACTCGGAAATCTCTTTTTATAATTGATATGTCTTAATTAATGTTGAAATTAGCCTAGCCTGTTATCCCAGTTTTATTACTAATTCATGATGATGGGGATAACTTTTTCCTGCATATAAATATGTCGTTTCAACCAGCAAGTTTAGCTTTCAATTCATCAGCGTTAGGGGCTAGGTTATAATCTTGACTTAGCTCTCCATTTCCAACTGGGTGTTTGGCAGTAAAAAACCTTGCAGGTCCATTAACAGCACGAACGGTGTGCGCTACATTTCTCGGGACATGGACTAAATCTCCTGGACCGATGTTTTTTACTTCATCATCTAAAACCATTCTGAGTTTTCCTTCTAAAACAAGAATAAATTGTTCTTCATTAGGATGAAAATGAGGAGGGGGTCCTATTTCGTCTTCGTAAGTCATGACTCCCACCTTCATAAACTCACCAGCTATTGAAGCAGCCATTCCTGGGGCTGTTTTATCTCTTTTCGTTTTCATCTCATTTATATTAAAGAACGGCATGTTAGGCTCCATTTAGATTAGATTGTTTTCTGAGTTAGTTTAAAAAAATTAGTTGATATTCTATGAGTAGTTAACATAATTAAAAAAAATTAACGTCCTCAAGATCCGAAAATTTTTGAGGAAAAAGCAGGATAGGTTTCTGAAATCTCATCAGCTATTTTACCACGGATTAGTTTAAGCGTATCAGAACTTGGAGGTTTAGTTTCGCGAATAGTGCTTGGTTCGTCGAATTCAAACCCTGTCATCTCAATGATTTCTTCAAGAGAATGTCCAGGATGAATTGATTCCAAACGAAAACGTGCTTTCTTCTTATCAAACCTAAAAACACACCTTTCTGTTACTAAGGCGTAAGGCCCCCCAGGTCTATTAACATTGTCAGGGCTGGTGCCAGGAGCACTAATAAAGTCTACCTTGGGAACCAACGCCCGAGGAGTATGCTCTTCCCTAAATAAAATCACTCTAGGGACGAGATAATAAAGATATGCGGAACCAAAAGACCCTGGAAAACGAACTTTTGTATCTGGATAATCGCCGATCCCAACTAAATTTATATTTGCGCTTCCATCAATTTGGCCTCCACCAAGAAAAAAAGCGTCTATTCTGCCTTGGGCCGCGCAGTCGAACAGTTCTGTTCCACCATTAGTAAAAGTATTATGTTCTTCACTGCCCAGCATAGACACGCGAAAGTCAGTGGAACTATTGGCTCTAGCCAGTAATGCTGCGCCTCCTGGTATTGGGGATGATGCTCCAACAGCCACGTGCCTCATGCCTTTTAGCATTTCGGATATCACAAAAATTAACATTTCTTCCTTTTTTATAACTTCACTCATTCTGCAGCTTTCGGTTCAAAAACATACTCATTTATATACTCTTTAAATCCTTCTTCAGTTTTTGCCATATCCAGATAAATCTTTAAATGATTTTCATCTGGGGGATAGTTACCGAATAACCCTACTGGCCAGGCCCCGTTTTCTGCTAGTGCTAGGCCATCTACGTAAAGGGAAGGGATTGTTCCTGGAGCCATGCTCTCTTCTGATAGAAGGTTTCCATCAAACAATTTATCATATGTCACCAACGTTTTTTTAGAGGCGTGTGCCATGACCATCATTTCTCGCCTCACGCCCACCCAGACATTCCCATCACTGTCAGCTAACGGTACGTGAATTAAGGTTATGTCCGGTGTAATTGCCTTTACAAAAATTAGTGGTTCCTCATTTTCACTAAATGGGTTGCTTGCTTCAATCCAGTCATGGCGGTGTTTTGAGAGATCAGAACCTAGTATGCCGCGTACAGGCATAAACGGTATTCCTTTCTGCGCAGCCTGTAATCCTGCATGAATAGCTGGGCATGTTCCATCAATTATGTTTATGGTTCCGTTTTTAATAGCTGAAGTAAACCTCGGGGCTAGGCCGTGTTCTCCTATCGTCACTGCAGCAGTTTCAATGGTTTCAACGCAACCAGCACCTATTAACATATCGCCTTGGAATCCTACAGATGGCACGCCTATTATGTGCAGGCCAGTTGCACCTCGCTTGATAAGTGCTCTAATCGCTTCCATTGGACAGCCGCTGTAGTCAGGCGCTAAAGCAATTTTAGAACTGTCTGGAATATTTGAAACTAGGGTTTCTACTTTTTCAAAATGTTTTGTCACTTTTGAGAATCTTTCTGTAATTATACCCTGGTGAAATATGTACTTTCTGATGTTAAATAGATCTACGGGGAATTTAAAGGTGCAGGAGTAAAAATGAATTTTTATATCCCAAGTGAAATTGAAGCAATTTCTCAATCTGCTAGACGTTTTACTGAGTCAGAAATCCTTCCAAATATTGACTCAATGGAAGCTTCCGGCCAGTTTCCACATAAGATAATACAAAAAATGGGAGAAATTGGTTTATTTGGTGCATCATTTCCGGAAAGCTTAGGTGGAACAGCTGCAGGATTTCTGGCGGTAGCAGTAATATCTGAAGAAATATCGCGTCTGGCTCCTGAATTCGGTTATGCAATGAATATGCAAGCTATGACTTGTCCCTTTACAATTTTTAACTGGGGGAATGAAGATCAGATTAATAGGTTTGTTCCAGATTTGATTAAAGGTAAGAAAATAGGGATGTTTGCTTTAACAGAATCAGGTGGAGGATCAGATGCCTCTGGTTCTATGAAGACTAAGGCAACAAAAAGGGATGACGTTTATAAGATCAATGGTTCAAAGCAATGGATAACATTTGCTAATTCGTGTGATACAGGCATTTTGTTTGCCAAAACAGACCTAGACGCAGGACATAGGGGAATTACGGCATTTATAGTCGAACCCAAACGTTATGACGGCTTTTCGGCCTCTCCGATTCCCATGACTGGATTATCGAAAGCTCTGTGTTCAAATGCAGTATATCTGGATAATTTTACTGTTCCTGTAGAAAATCGATTGGGAGACGAGGGCGAGGGGTTTAAAATAGCGATGAACGCGCTAGAATATGGACGTTTAACAGTTTCTTCGCGATCGGTTGGATTAGCTCAAGCCTGTTTGGATGAGTCGGTTCGCTACGCTAATGAGAGGGTCATTCGTGGTCATGCTATTGGGCAGTATCAAATGGTACAACAATTGATAGCTGATATGGTTGTAAATATCGACGCTGCAAGGCTATTAGTGCATCGCACTGCTTGGCTAATGGACGAGGGAAAACCTTCGACTCGGGCTACATCTCGGGCTAAATACGTAGCAGTGAATGCAGCTAAACATGCTGCTTCTTGCGCAGCAGAAATATTTGCTGGATATGCGCTTGCAGATGAATATCCAATTAAAAAATTAACCTCATATGTTAATATGCTAGCGGTGGGTGAGGGCACAGCGAACGTGCAGCGTATTTTGATAGCAGAAGATGAGTTAGGTATTAAGGATGCAAACAGACACCCGGTTAGAAATCGGTTACGGGTCAATTAGGAGAAATCAATGGTTAATGAAACGATAACAGCTCCAGACGCAAGTGTTCTTGGTCGACCAAATTCGTATATCGGTCGAAGTGTACCACGCCCGAATGCAAAAAGACTTATGGCGGGGCAGGGGCAGTTTGTTGATGATATAAAACTTCAGCGTATGGTTCATGTAGCATTTGTTCGATCTCCTTACGCACATGCCCGTATAACAGGAATTGATACGAAAGAGGCTTCACATAGTGCGGGGGTTATCAAAGTAATAACTGCAAAAGATCTAGAATCTTATTGTTCTCCTTGGGTGGGAGTTTTAACCCACTTCAAAGGATTGAAATCAGCTCCTCAGTATCCGCTAGCGGTTGATCATGTTTGTTGGCAAGGAGAAGCGGTTGCTGCGGTCGTTGCCAATAGTCGCGCAGAAGCAGAAGATGCAGTCGCTTTGGTTGAGGTTACATATGACGAACTACCTGTGGTTTGTGAGCCTGAAACTGCAGCAGATCCTTCTACTCATGTTATTCATCCCGAACTGGGAGATAATATTGCTTTCGAAAACTCTGTCGAGGCTGGTGATGTTGAGTCAGCATTTAGTAACGCCGCATTGATAGTAGAGGAAAACTTTCTTTTTGAACGCCACACAGGCGTCACACTTGAGCCTAGGGTTATGCTATCCGACTACAATCAGACTGAGGACAAGTTAACTGTTTATATGTCTTTCCAGGCTCCTCACATGATGCAACATATTTTTGCTAAACATATCAGTGTGCCTGAGGGCAACGTTCGAGTTATCTGCCAGGATGTGGGAGGGTCGTTTGGTATCAAAGTACACATATACGCTGATGAGATGGCTACTGCAGCTATCTCTAAATTGTTAGGCAGGCCTGTTAAGTTTACGGCAGACAGGCTCGAATCATTCGTAACTGATATTCATGCGCGTCACCACAGGGTTAATGGACGTATGGCTTTTTCTTCCGAGGGAGAGATTTTGGGCATTGAGATAGATGCTTTAACTGGCATAGGTCCCTACTCCATGTATCCACGCACTAGCGCAATGGAAGCGAATCAGGTCTTAAACTTTACTGGTGGTCCATATAAGCATGAAAACTACAGGGCTAAATCTAAAGTTGTTTTTCAAAACAAAAATGTTATGTGCCAATATAGAGCTGTCGGCCATCCAATCGCATTTGCTGTCACCGAGGGTCTGCTAGAAAAGGGTGCTCATCAGTTGGAGATTGATCCAGTTGAGATTCGACGGCGAAATTTAATTCCCGATGATGCATATCCCACTAAGGGAGCTAGTGGGATAATTCTAGAGGCATTGTCTCACCAGAAAAGCCTCGAGACATTAATGGAAATGATGGATTATGAGGCAATAAAAAATGACCGAGATAAGCTTCGTGAATTAGGGGTTTATCGAGGCATCGGATTTGCAGCAATGATAGAGCTGACTAATCCAGGCGCTTTGATGTATGGAGTTGGGGGGGCACGTATTTCATCGCAAGACGGTGCACAGGTGCGACTTGATTCTGGCGGTTCAATTATTGTCCATCACAGTGTTACAGAGCAGGGTCAGGGGACAGATGCTATAATGGCTCAAATAGCTGCAACAGCCTTTGGTATTGAAATTGACAAAGTTCGAGTGGTTAGCGGAGATACGGATAATGTGCCCACTGGCGGCGGAACGTGGGGTTCTCGAGGTGCTGGTATAGGAGGTGAGGCTGTACTAATCGCATCTAAAGCTTTGCGCAATAATGTTCTCGATTTAGCTGGCCAGTTATTGCAGTCTGAACCTGAAGCAATAGATATTGTTGGGGGTGTTATCGTCAATAAGTCGGACGGCGCGGAGCGCATGCCTTTAACTGAAGTTGCAAGAATAGGTTATTTTCGTTCTGATTTAATCCCGAAAGATTTTCAAGCTGAGTTAATGGCAACCCGTCATTTCGTGCCTCGCGAATATAACATTGCTTTTACAAATGGAATTCAAGCTTGCCATGTAGAGGTAGACCCTGAAACAGGTTTTGTAAAAGTTTTAAAACATTGGGTTGTAGAAGACTGTGGCACGGTTATTAACCCTCTCCTGGTCGATGAGCAAGTGCGGGGGGGTGTTATCTGTGGCCTCGGGGGGGCTTTACTTGAAGAATGTGTTTATGACGAAGGTGGTAATATGGTTAATGCAAATATGGCCGATTACCTGGTTCCTATGGCAATGGAGATGCCTGATATTGAAGTTGGGCATGTAGAAACACCGACAATTGATTCTGAACTTGGTGCTAAAGGGGCTGGAGAAGCAGGAACTGCAGGAGCTCCAGCGGCAGTTATGAATGCGATCAATGATGCTATTAGGCCTTTTAACACACGTGTTTCTCATCAACCAATTACACCTCAGAAGATTTTATCTGCTTTGGGAAAATTTTAGATTTAATAATTGAAAGATAATAAATTTGGTGAAGGCTTAGTGTCTGATATTGAGATCATTAGCTCTGCAACATGTCCTTTTGCGCAAAGGACAAGGATGGTGCTTTTGGAAAAAAACATCGACTTTGCGCTTATAGAGATTGATCTTGAAGAGAAGCCAGATTGGTTTAAGAAAATTTCTCCATACGGTAAGGTTCCAGTATTAAAGCACGACAGCAATATCATTATTGAATCAAGTATTATTAACGAGTACTTAGAGGAAGTTTTTCCCAAAAAACCGTTGTTGCCGCTCGAGCCAGCCAAGAGGGCTTTAGCCCGTAGATGGATTGATTTTTCTAATGTAAGACTTATTCCATATATATATAAATTAATGTTGGCACAGAATATTGAGGCGCAAAATTTTAATGCTAAAAAACTAACCCAAGCTTTGTTAATGATGGAGCATGATGGCTTGGGCTTAACTTCTTCAGGGCCATATTGGCTTGGAGAAGAGATGGGACTTGTTGATTTAAGCTTTTTGCCTCATCTGCAGCGCATTTGTGTTCTAGAACATTACAGGGATTTTTATATGCCTGAAGAATGCGTACTGCTAAATGCTTGGCTTCAGTTAATGTCCTTACGACCGTCCGTTAATGCGGTATCATCAGAAAAAAGTGAGCTAATTAAAAATTGGTCTAAATATGCCTTTAACACAAGTACTGGCACTACCGCTGATGATATGCGTGATTACTAAAATATAATTTACTAAAAATAAAACTATCTGGCCGAAATAATTTTAGTTTTGTTGTTGTTGGCAATTAGCGCACCTGCTAGAAAACCCTAAATTGGTGATGGAGAAAAAATGGTACACATAAGTGAAATGCCCGAACATTTGGCAAATGCTTTGATAAATCAAGAATTGCCTGTTTATGAATCCACCCCGTGGACTGATTTAAAATCACTTAAAGAAAGCAGGGTTGCTTTAATTAGTACTGCAGGTCTGCATCGCAGTGAGGATTCTCCCTTTGTTGCGGGTGCTGGCGATTATAGAATTATTCCTGATGAATGGGATATGGATGATCTGGTAATGAGCCATTTGTCCACCAATTTCGATCGAACTGGATTTTTTCAAGACCTCAACACTGTTTTTCCCATTGATCGACTACATGAGTTGGCCGAAGAAGGGGCTATAGGATCCGTAGCCTCTCGCCATTATTCATTTATGGGGGCTACGCCACCTCACTTAATGGAAACTGTTGCGCGTGATCTTGCTGGACTTCTTAAAGAAGACAGAGTAAATGCTGTACTTTTAGTGCCAGTCTGACCTCAATGCACGCGTGCCGTTGGCGGGCTCTCACATATTTTAGAAAACGAAGGAATAGCAACCACACATATTAGCCTAGTTCGACTTCATACTGAAAAGATGAAACCACCAAGGGCTTTAGCAGTTCCATTTGAACTAGGTAGACCGTTCGGGGCTCCTAATGAGGCCGAGCTACAAAGGAAAGTTCTTTATCACTGTCTCGAATTACTTGAAAGAGATTCAGGCCCTGTCCTCGAGGATTTTACAGAATTGCTCTCCGTTAATGAAAATGAAGGCTCAGAGGGTTGGGCGTGCCCAGTTAATTTTGCACCGCCAATGGATGATCTGAATGATGCAGATTTAGTCTATCAGTCTTTATTACAAGAGACTAACCTTTTGCGGCCTTGGTATGAAGAAGCGGTAAAAAACTATAAACGGTCAGCGTTTGGTATTTCGGGAAAGACAACAGATGAAATTGTTAGATTTATTGCCGATCTTTTGGTTGAGCCTGAAAACCAGCAGCCACCTATTGTTGGCGAGAGTCTAGGCACCGGATTTAAAAGAATGGCAGATGACTTGCGCTATTTTTACACAGAAGCAGCTATAGCTCGTCCCGATAGAAAATCGACCGATATTGATGTAGCTAACTGGCTTTGGGGTGAAACGACCTTGGGTAAGGTGCTGTTGGCTATACGTGATTATGCTATGGAATGCGACGAACCGTCACTAAAAGTCTTGTCAGTAACAGCCATGGTGCCGAGTCATCAGCGTCATCGAACTAAGCATGGTTAATGATAAGGATACTTTTTTTACGCCACTGATTACTCAAATACTAGCGATGGCATGGTTCCTCTGATTTCGTTGACAGAACCAATAATAGTTGCACCAGGTGCAGACGTTTTATTCAACTCAACAACACATTCCTGAGCGAAGTCCTCCGAAACAGAGAATAAAAGTCCTCCAGCGGTTTGAGGGTCAAACAATATTGGATAGGTGGGGTGGACTGCAGGTTTGTGGTAATCAGCCATGGCATTTTGGTTGTCTTCTTTCAGTGAACTCTCAATTCCTTGCCTAGATAGTTCTGTAACTCCTTCTAGTAGCGGAAGCGAGTTAAGATTTAGAGAGGCACTTACTTTGGAGGCATTCAGCATTTCTACTAAATGCCCTAATAAACCGAAGCCGGTGACATCAGTACACGCTTCAACTCTATACTTTTGCAATATAGGAACAAGCGGTCCTAATGAACGCTGCATTGATGATATAGCTTGTTCTATCCATTCTCCACGAGACTTACCTAGCATGTCGCCAGCAAATAGTATTCCGGTGCCTAAGGGTTTGGTTAAAATTAGTAAGTCTCGAGGCTTTAAAGCCCCTTTGCGCATTATTTTCTCTGGATCGACGTAACCGTTGACAGTTAGCCCAAATGCCATTTCAGCCCCTTCTCCGGTATGTCCTCCAGCTAGGACTGCATCTGCTTCATTAAGGGTTTTTGTAGCTCCCAACAATAACTGATAAAGATCATCTGAAATAATATTTTCATTATTATGGGGCAATAATATAGCAGCAAGCGCTGAGTGTGGTTTAGCTCCCATAGCGAAAATGTCTCCTAAACAATGATTAGAAGCTATTTGTGCAAATATATAGGGGTCATCAATAAAACTACGAAATTGGTCAACGCTTTGAATCAATGCTTTTCCTGACGGTGGTATTATTACAGCAGCGTCATCCGGTGATTCAAGACCCTGTTCCAACCCCTGTTTAGTTTGCGCAGGTAGTCTATCCAATGCTTGATGTAGAATTGGTGAGGCAACTTTAGCGCCACAACCGCCACAGCGCATTTCCTCAAGAATATTATCTTCATTGTCTGATTTGTTTGTGGCCGACATCTGAGGCAAATCTCGGTATTGTTCTATCCACCGACGATCTATCCAGTCTTTCCAGTGCCAAACCCATTTTCCTGACAGCATTACAGAGCCACGAGCTGCTATCGCTCCGCCATCCCCGGTTGTAATTAATGCCAGTGTTTGTTTTTGAGGTTTATATTTTTTTAAGGGGCGTTCGATAGCTGCTCGTCTTAAATTCTCTGCTAAGTATGGCCCTTGACGAACTGCATAGACCCCTGACTTTGGCAAGTCATAGTTTTCTAGGGATGCTATATCACCAGTTGCATAAACCATAGGATGCGAAACTGAACGTAGATTTTGATCTATTCTAATAAAGCCGTTTCGATCTAGAGCTAATCCTGTATTTGAAAGCCAGGAAGGAGCCTCGGCATTTGTAACCAAAATTGTTCTGTCAGCAGGTAATATTTTTCCATCAGAAAGAGTTACAGTATCAGTGTTAATTTGATCTATTTTTGAATTTGTTATAGCCGTAATTCGTCGTTTGTTTATTATATTGATTATTTTTTTTCGAGCAGCTTTATTGAAGTTTGGAAGTAATGTACCAAAACCCTCAATTATAAAGATTGATAATTTTTCTGGTCGCTCAATTAACGAATGATTGCTTCTTCGTAATTGTTGATCTAGTGATAAGCCTAACTCCACTCCACCGGCTCCTCCCCCAATGATAACAATATTATAATCACCTGGTTTATCCGTGATTTCTTTATTAATTTTAGCCTGTTCTTTTAAAAAAAGATTGATTGGCTTTACGGGTAAAGCGTTTTCAGCTCCGCTTATGTCGGAAGATTTAGGGACACTGCCAGTGTCAAGTGACAGTATGTCGAACCTAACGTCTGGCCTTCCATCGAGAGATATTAATCCTTTTGATAAGTCTAGATTCGTAGCTGAAGCGTGAATAAACCTTGAGCCTGCGAAATTGCTAAGTTTCCGCAAATCTATGAGGCTTTCATCTTTTTTATAGTTTTGCGCTATTAGTCCTGGGACCATTCCTGAATATGGAGTTACTAGGTCACGTGAAATTAAAGTAATTCTCATTCCAGGTTGTGGTTTCATGCCAAACTTTTTTAATACGTACAGATGACTGTGGCCGCCACCGACCAGAACGATATCTTTTTGAAACGGTTCAGAATTAGTATGCATGAATAGCTTTATTATTATAGAAATTAATTTTGGCGGAAGAGAGTGGGAGTCGAACCCACCAGGCACGTCTGACGCCCCTCACCGGATTTGAAGTCCGAGCGCCCCACCGGGGTGCGATTCTCTTCCGTGGTCATTTTCCTTCTCTTTTCTTTGTGAAACAAGCCCTCTAACAAGAAAGAATTTTTTATAGTTCAATTTGGCTTTTTTGATTTAGAGTAGTAAGTTGCTTGTTGAATACAATATTTTTTTGGTAAAATGAATTTAATTGAGTAGAGTAATTTTTGCGATAAAGTTACCTGATCTGGGGGTAAAAATGACTAGTGATGATATTGGCGGCGTTTTATTACAATTCTTTGCACTGCCTTTAGCGGTAATATTTATTTGTACTCTAGTGCTATTGATAAATAGATATAAAGACTTTAGGGGTGATATTCCTTGGGTTGATACTCAGCGTGAAGCCTATATATCCTTAGTCATTGGTGCCATAGTGACGGTGGCTGTGACATTGATCATAGGAGGCCCAGAACTCTTCGTATTATATTGGCGACCACTTATAACAACGGTTATTACTCTGCCTATAGGATTTGGCGCTGCTCTTGTTGTTTTCGGATTTTGGCATAAACTCAGAAATTAGGTAAAAGAACTTAATGTTCATTGGATATTAAGAAATTCGCCTCTTCTAGACTACCTGCCCCAGTGAGAACATTATAGATTTCTAGTTCGTTTTCTTCATCTAGGTTTTCTATCCAATGTGGAGTTCTTCGAGGAACATAAACAAAAGTCCCTTTACTCACTTCTTTTTGAAAGTCCCTGGATCCAATTAATCCATTTCCATTAGAAACATAATAAACTTGCTCACATTTATTACTATAATAGCTATCTCCCTTTATTCCTGCAGAAATACAAACATTAATTAATGCGTTTTTGCTTCCGTTATGGCTTCCTATTGGTACTCTTATCTGCTCTGATCTCCATGGGTTATTGGGTTCAACTATCACTAGAGATTGCTCAATTCGTATAAGGATACCTTCTTTTAATCCATCACGAGGGGAGTTTAAATCTTCAGCAGAAGCATCGCCACAAAATTTATAACCTGTGTTAGGAACAGAAGAAGCGCCAATGTAAAATCCTATTACTTCGGCCTCATCTTTTGTTTCATTGTAGAAGAAATGTTCTGATCCACGAGGCATTAACCTACAATGGCCAGAGGTAACATTTGCACGACTGTTGCCCTGACCTACTACACCGTTACCTTTGAGATAAATAGCTATTTCGTCACATTCACTATGTAAGTGTTTAGAATGGGTTGAACCAGATCTAAAAATGGAATGAAAAACAGCTGTGGAGCTTCCTTGTGCACCCGTAATCGGTAAACGGAACTCGGAAATTGCCCAACCATCTTTTTTTTCCATTCTTTCAATACTGACATCTTTAATATGGGTAACAGTTATTCTATCTGTCATTCAATATTCCAATCATAAATAAACTCTTTTAAAACTTTCTCCTTTTACAGGGGCCTTCTCTAAATAATATAATGGTTTTTCTTTGCATTTTAGGTGTAATTAGATGAGGCACCTATATTAAACTCAATTAGGCAAGCTATATGATAAAAATGTGGAAAGAGTAAAGTATGGCACAAAGAAAACCTCGTATCGTTGTTTTAGCTGGGGATGGCATTGGGCCTGAGGTCATGCGTTGTGCCATGTCTGTGTTGAAGAAGGTGATCTCTAGAATATCAAATATAAAAATAGATATATTACAAATGGATGCGGGTGCGACTTCTTATCTTCAAACTGGAACCGCTCTTTCTGAGGAAGTGATTAAGTGTATAAGTAATTCAGACGGAGTATTACTCGGTGCCATGGGTTTGCCCAACGTTCGGTATCCAGGTGGCACAGAGATAATACCTCAAATAGAATTGAGAAAAATTTTTTCTCTTTATGCCGGTGTTAGACCAATTAGGTTACTGCCTGGAGCTCTTACTCCTCTATCAGATGTTCGCGCCAAAAACCTTGATTTTACAATTATTCGAGAATCTACAGAAGGCCTATTCGCACATATGAATGAAGGAAAAGTTAAAAACAACCAGCTTGCTGAGGATAAATTGGAAATCACCAGAGAAGCATCAGAACGAGTTTTTGACTTTGCATTTAGTCTTGCGGAAGATAGAAAAAAGTTAGGATATCCAGGAAAAGTAACCTGTATAGACAAAGCAAATGTCTTTAGGTCAATGGCGTTTTTCAGAAAAATTTTTGAGGAAAGATCTGTTTTCTTTCCAAATATTACAACTGAAGTGCAATACGTTGATGCTGCTGCTCTGAATCTAGTGCTAAGGCCTTGGGATTACGATGTTATAGTTACAGAAAATATGTTCGGAGATATTCTTTCTGATCTTGGCGCAGGATTAATAGGTGGCATGGGAATGGCTCCATCTGGAGATATTGGGGATAAAATCGCCGTATTTCAGCCCAGTCATGGGACTGCACCGGACATTGCGGGAAGAGGTAAAGCTAACCCCACTGCCATGATTTTATCTCTAGTTTTATTACTAGAGTGGTTGTCTAATCAGGGGTTTGGGGAAGCTTTTAATGAGGGGGCTAAATTAGTAGATAACGCTGTCTGTAAAGCATATCAGGAAAAGAAACTTGTTCCTTATGAGGTTGGGGGAAATGACGGAACCAAAGAAATTTTGAACCAAATTCTAATGAATCTATAATCTCATATATAAAATAAATATATTTTGTTTATTTTACTTTTTGATGATGGCTCCTTATTTAGTGTCATTATTTTTCAGGCCCAGGGAAAACCTCATTAACGGGGCGTATCTGTTTTCTGGTGTTGCCCTCGCGTTTTGAAAGTCCTGAGCGATCAAAAAACTCCAATATTTCAATGGTTAGGTTACGCCCAATTTTGGTTTGATCTTTAAACACTCTGGGGCTTACGCCTTGTGTTTCACTTTGGGATAAATCAGAGAAAATATTTGCTAAACTCTTTATTGCGCTTGTTTCAAAAAAACGGTTTTTTCCGACTTGAATAACAAAGCCAGTTTTAGCTGCCTGACGCAAAGTAGTCATTACCATTTCAGGTGATTTTCCTATTTCATTCGCTAAGTCGTGAATAACAGGTGGCTGAAACGGTGTTTTTGTTATGATGGGCTGGATCTCTTTCCACAAATTTAAATCTTTCTGATCCAGAACTGGTTTACGATTCGGTCTGTATAAGAACATACCATCAGATAAAATTATGTTTTGATCTACTAAAGAGTTTACTATTTCAGAAAAAACACCATCCATTAGTTTTCTTTTTAGGTTCTGGCTTAGCTGCAATAAGCTAGGTCCGATTTTGTTACTATGATTTAAATGATATTTATCAAGTGCTGATAGTGTTTCGTCTCGTAAAATTTCCCATATAGGCTTAGACAGGGCAATTGTTCGTTGGTTGGGGCTAATAATGATTGCTTCAAGGGCGATTGCTAATTTGGTTGCCTGATGAACAGGCAAATTTCTTGTAATTGAAAAAAGCTCTAAATCTAAACCTGAAGGCGATAAATTTAGAGCCTTTTCTAGTGCGATAGAATCATCTTTATTATTAAGGGCCTCCAGCATTTTGACTCTTTCTTTGCGGGCACGCCCGCGATTTGGAGAAAAAATGTCAATTACATGCCCTCCACCGACTGTACGCTGGGCGGATTGATCTCTAATAATAAAGCGGTCTCCTGCTACGGCTCCTATGGGGGTATCAAGAACTAATTGTGCAAGGGAAGCTTCTCCAGGGGGAATTTTTTCATTATTTAAAAGGGCTACACGTCCTGTTACGTCAGCAGCTCCAAGGTGTATATGTACGGATGTCCAGTGTTTAAAAGGTCGTTTTTCGTTTTCTAGGATTCTTAAGCTAACATCTATTTTTTTTATCGTTTTCATTAAAGGATTAGAAACCACCCAATCTCCTCGCCGTACCAGTTCCTTATCAATCCCAGTTAAGTTTATGGCGCAACGTTGACCAGTAGAACCGTCTTCTGAACTTTGATTATTGGCCCGGATGTCTCTTACACGAGCTGACCTCATTGTATTTGTTAAATACACCTGATCTCCAACTTTTATTTGACCAGAGAAAATAGTTCCGGTAACAACTAGACCCACTCCAGGTTTTATGAATGCTCTATCAATCGCTAATCTGAACCCACCTTTTTTCATTCTATCTTTTGTGTTTTCTGTAACTTGTAAAAGGTGATCTGTGAGAGTTTTTATTCCTTGTCCAGTAACAGAAGAAACAGGAAAGATGGGGAATTTATTTAAGTTAGTGGAACTCAACAAACTAGTCGTTGACTTAGTCACTTCTTCTATTCTACTTGATTCAACCCTGTCGATTTTTGTAAGAGCTACGGCTCCTTCACTGATTCCCAGTATATCCAATATTGCCAAATGCTCTTTAGTTTGTGGCATCGGTCCATCGTCGCTTGCGATTACAAGTAATGCGTAATCTATGCCAGTTACTCCAGCGAGCATGTTTCCTATGAATCTTTCATGGCCCGGAACGTCGACAAAGCCAATCACTTTTTGCTCTTGATATTGTTGATACGCGAATCCTAGATCAATAGTCATGCCACGTTTTTTTTCTTCGGGCAGGCGGTCGGCATCTTCTCCGGTTATTGCTTTAACTAGGAGTGTTTTTCCATGATCAATATGTCCAGCAGTGGCTATTATCATTTCAAATTTAATAAAGACATTTGAGAAACTAGTTCTTCTTCGTCTTCAAGACACCTCAAATCTAACCAATAAGAATCATTCAATATTCGACCTATAATTGGAACAGGTAATGATCTTAAACGTTTTGATAAATCTTTAAGAGCCGCTCCACGTCCTCTTTCTACTATTGGCGAAATTACCAGAGCATAACTATCAAGGTTCTCTATAGGAAGAGCTCCACTACCAATCTGACTTTGAGTTGGGGAGACGTTGATATTAAAGCTATTTTCAAGACTGTTTCTGAGTTCAGTCGCTATTCTGTCTGCTGTTTCTTTTATTTCGTCGGGTGATCTAGTTAACATGCGTAAAGCAGGTAAACGTCTTATCAGTCGATCGGGATTGTCGTAAAGACGCAGTGTTGCCGCCAAACAGGCGATGGTCATTTTGTCACAACGAAGAGCGCGCTTAAGGGGATTTTTCTTTAGTTTTTTGATAAGGTCAGATCTTCCAACTATTAACCCTGCTTGCGGCCCTCCCAAAAGCTTGTCGCCTGAGAAGGTCACTAGATCAGCCCCATCTTTTATCGATTCCTGCGGAGTCCTTTCATGCGGTAGACCATAATCTTCAAGATCCACCAAAGTTCCACTTCCTAGGTCAACAACAAAGGGTAGTTCATGTTTGTGAGCAAGATCTGCAAGTTCAAATTCCGATGCGTTACTAGTGAAACCTTCAATAACATAATTTGATGTGTGGACAGCCATTATTAGACCTGTTTTTGGGCCAATAGCCTTTTCGAAATCAGAAAGATGAGTTCTGTTTGTAGTTCCTACTTCGACAAGGCGACAATCCGATCTAGACATGATATCTGGAATACGGAATGAGCCCCCTATCTCAACCAATTCGCCCCTCGAAACGGGTACTTCCTTTCTTCTAGATAAAGTATTAAGGACTAACATTACTGCGGCAGCGTTGTTATTTACTACTGTCGCAGCCTCAGCTCCGGTAAGAGAACAAATTAAATCTTCTATATGGACATCTCGATCGCTTCTCTCACCTCTTTCTAAATTGAACTCTAAATTAGTTGTTCCAGAAGCAACCACTTTCATAGCTTCAATAGCTTCAAAGGCAATTGGTGATCGTCCCAGGTTTGTATGTAAAACTGTACCGGTTAAGTTTAACACTGGCTTTAATGTCGGTTTGTCAGCGCTAATGAGATAATCAGAAACCAGAGATAAAATTTTGTTTTCTTCAAAATCTAAAGTTGTGGTTTTGGATAGGCTTAGCTCTTTGCGTATGTGCTTGAGTACTGACCTGATCGCATCAACAGTTGCCTTTCTTCCGAATGCTTCAATGAGTGCTATGAATGGTTCCGAGCGAAGTAAACGATCTACTGAGGGTAGTTTATAAAGATCTGGCATATTATTTTTCATAGACTCTGTAGTTGTTATGAATTTTCTTTTTATATTTACGTAAATTTATTATTAACTGGTACTAATGTGAACTGTTAAGATCTGCTTATATTAGAAGATCTAATATTAATATACCTAATAGCTGAAAAAGGCTCTACGCTATGAGACTGCTATGATTAAATTAAGCGTACTTGATCAATCGCCTGTTCGTTCAGGGGGAACTGCTGCTCAGGCCATCGATGAAACTATTAGATTAGCTCAAAAGGCCGAATCTTTAGGTTATCACAGGTATTGGTTGGCTGAACATCATGGAACTGATGGTTTTGCAGGATCTTCACCTGAAATTATGGTGACTCGAGTTGCGGCTGCAACTAAGCAAATAAGGGTAGGGTCTGGCGGTGTTATGTTAAGTCACTACAGTCCTTTGAAAGTAGCAGAAAACTTTTCTCTTCTTGAAAATATGTTCCCCGACAGAATAGATCTTGGAATTGGAAGAGCGCCTGGTAGTGATGGTTTAACTGCCGCAGCGTTAGCTTATGGAAATCAGTTAGGCATTGAATATTTTCCAACTAAAATTGCGGATATGACCGCATTTTTATCGGGTAAGGCGCCCCTATCGGAGCCTTTCAAGAACGTGAGAGCTACACCAGTGTCTCCTTCACTTCCAGAATTATGGTTGTTGGGGTCCAGCGATCAGAGTGCTTCTTATGCGGCCCATTTTGGACTTGCCTACTCGTTTGCTCACTTTATAACTCCGTATTCCAGTGAAGCTATCGTTGAACATTATAAAGAAAACTTTCGAAAGTCTCCCGCAAACAGTAAACCAAAGGTAAACCTTGGGGTGTTTGTAATATGTGCTGACACAATGGAGGAAGCTGAGTATTTAGCGTCGAGTAGAGATTTTTGGCGCCTTAAGTTAGGACAGGGCCAACATCTTCCATACCCCTCTCCTCAAGAGGCCTTGGATTACGCGTATACAGATCATGAAAAAGCAATAATAGAACAAAATAAGATGAATCGTTTTGTTGGTGATCCTGAGTTTATTAAAAATCAATTAAAAGCTCTGGCCAGAGCACATGGAGCAGAAGAATTGGTAATTTTAACTATCACCTATGATTTTGAGGCTCGGATAAGGTCATACCAACTGTTGGCAGAGGCATTTGGGCTTAAAAGCCAAAAAGATGCTGCTTGATAAAACCTCTAAGTGCTTGGTAAGTCTTTCATGCAGTAAACTTCATGCTTGTATGTTGCTCGAGTGCGTTTTTGACCTTTTCACCATAAAGCGACGATACCTTTTCTCCTATGGATTTAGTATATGAAACATCGGCCTGATCATTGCCCAGAATTATCACAAAAAGAAGCCCTATTTGATTGCTCACATTTTTGAAGGCCCTGGTCACGCCGAGAGGCACATCAATCAAATCATACGGTTTTAATATTGATTTATGCTGACCTTCACTATCCCAACTTATTTCAAATTCGCCTGTTAAGCAGAAGAATATTTCGTGTGTTTTCATATGTGCATGTAGCATGGGACCATTACCAGGAGGACACTCAGCAATTGTAAGTGATAGGTTATCAGGCCCAATAGCACTAGCAAACTGATGAGACCCTGCCGCATTACTAGGAGCTAGAAGTGAATATAGGGTTTTTGCGGTCAGCATTTCATATGCCTCGTTGGGAATGCCTAAACTTTCATAATTACCTTGTTTTGGTTTCAAATCCTTAAAACGAACAATATGTTTTTCCATTCCATTAGGACCAATTTCAACAGTCTTCATTCCTGCTATCCTTTTTTAAAATCTAGTCATTAACGGAAATAATTACATTTCCACTAGCCTTTCCCGATTGTAGGTAAAGATGTGCGTTTGCTATTTCAGATAGAGGAAAGATCTTATCAACTGAGTGATAAACAAAATCTGAATCAAGCCAATTTTCGATGTCCCTTATTGCGTGCCGGAATGCTTTATCTGGGATTTCATACATAAATACCCACCGCAAAATAGCATTTTTCATCATAAACCCATAAAAGTCTAATACTGGCTCAGGTTTTTTGTCTGAGGCATAACAGGCGATAGTAGCATGGTCCTTAATTATTTTTGATATAGTTGGCTGGTTTGAACCAAAGGCTACCTCCACAATATGATCTACGCCGTTACCTTTCGTAGCCTTATTTATACGTTGAGCAACATCGTTTTTTTTGTAATTAATCACTATGTCTGCACCTGCCAATTTTGCCTTACGTGCCTTAGATGGAGAGCTTACGGTCGCAAAAACTTGCCTAGCCCCTCCCCATTTTGCTAACTGTATTGCATAATTTCCAACGGCTCCGGCCCCTCCTGTGACCAATATAGTCTTATCTTTTATTGGGCCATCAGAAAATAATGCTCTATGAGCAGTTATTACAGGAATCGCAATACAGGCCCCATGTAATAGATCTGTTTTATGTGGCATTTTGACCGCTTGTCGTGAAGGCAGGCTAATATACTCTGCACAAGTTCCAAATGGTCTTTTCCACTGACCGTTCCATATCCAAACTTTTTCACCTACGCGTGACTTAGAAACTCCCCGACCAACCTGATCAATAATTCCTGCTCCGTCACTATGAGGTATTATTCGCTCAAAATTAATTTTTTGCCCACGAAAACCCTGTCTTCGTTTTGTGTCCGAAGGGTTTATTCCAGAGTAAGCGACTCTGACTCTGACTTCGCCAGGCCCTGCTGTTGGTGTTTCCATTTCACCAACTTTGAGAACCCTTTTTGCAGGGCCCTGTTTTTCATACCAAGTAGCAAGCATTTATAATGGTCCCCTCAATCATAATTTTGTGAATTTTTGTTCAGAGCTGCCCATAATTTTTCAGAGGTAGCTGGCATGTCCATTTCGGTTATATTATGTATGGAGAGTGCATCAATGATCGCATTCATACCAGCCGGCAAGGCTCCAGTTGTTCCTGCTTCACCTGCTCCTTTTGCCCCAATTGGGTTTGTGGTACAAGTCACACTGTGAAACCCTAACTTCATCATAGGAAGGTCATCTGCTCTAGGCAGCGTATAGTCCATAAAAGAACCTGACAGAAGCTGCCCATCTTTATCATAAACCGCGTGTTCTCCAAGCACTTGACCCAATCCTTGTGCGACCCCCCCATGAACTTGTCCGTGAACTATCATTGGATTTATCACGGTTCCACAATCATCTACGGCAGTATAGTCGACAACTTCTATTTCCCCAGTCTCTGAGTCGATTTCTACTTCACATATATGACAACCATTTGGATAGGTTTGTTCTGGAGAGGTAAAGTCCTCTTCTGAGTCAAGACTTTTAGGTATATCACTAGGAAGATTATTTAGTAATTTGATCTTAGTGGCTAACTCAAAAATATTAATCGCCCTGTCGGTCCCGGTAATCCGGAAATTACCGCCGGAGTATTCAATATCTGCAGCAGAAGTTTCAAAAATGTGTCCTGCAAGCTTACGCCCTTTTTCAATGACCGAGTCTATTGTCACAGACAACGCTCCGCTCGCTAAAGCCGCAGAACGGGACGCCACTGAGGCAAACCCAGTGGCTGGTGTGTTATCACTATTTCCTTCTATAATGCGCACTTTTTCGAATGGCACATCTAACAACTCTGACACGACTTGAGCGAAAGAGGTTTGATGGCCTTGGCCATTAGATTGTACGGCTAGAAAGGCATTGACAAACCCGTCATCTGAAAACTCAATCTTAGCCCCTTCTTCAAGGTAACCTCCTGCGGTTTCTACAAAACAAGCCATCCCGATCCCTCTTAATTTTCCCCTTGATTGGGCCTCACTTCGGCGTTCTTCAAAGCTTTCCCAGTTTGATAGCTTCAATGCTTTATCCATCGCTGCCTCGAATTCTCCACTATCATATTCTTGTTCCAAAGATGTTGTATACGGCATACTCGTGGGGTGAATAAAGTTTCGGCGTCTAATCTCAACTCGGTCCAGCCCAGTTTCCCTTGCTGCTTGGTCCATAAGTCTTTCAAGTATATAAGCCGCCTCGGGCCGCCCGGCCCCCCTGTAGGGCCCTATTGGAAGATTATTTGTTAAAACACAACGCACACGAAAGTGAACCGATGGATTATCATAACAACCTGTTAGACAATTGCAGACATTTCTAGTAGCTGCAGCTGGTCCATGAGAGGACAAGTAGCCGCCCATGGACGCTAACATATCCACTCGTAAACCAAGTATTTTTCCATTTTTGTCCAAAGCTAATTCACCTGTGATTACCCCATCCCTAGCTTGGTTGTCGCTTAAAAATGCTTCTGATCTACTTCCTTGCCATTTTACTGGTCTACCAACTTCTTTCGCCGCGAAAAGGCAGGCCACATACTCAGGATAAGCCTGAGTTTTCATCCCAAATCCACCTCCCACGTCTTGGGTGACAACATTAATTTTTTCAGGAGGTATTTTAAAGATGTCGTCTGCTAGCATTCGGCGCATGGCGTTTACTCCTTGCGACCCAGAGAAGAGTTGATATCTTTCTTTTTCTTTATCCCAGGTAGCGTTTGCACTACGAGGCTCCATCGAGGCTGCCACAATCCGATTCGTTTTGAGAGTTAATTTAGTTATGTGATCCGCGTTAGAAAAAGCGATGTCAGTATCTTCTTTTTTACCAATTCGGAAATCCAGGCAAATATTATTGGGCATATTCTCCCAAAGTTGAGGCGCGCCATCTGCTACAGCTTGTTCTAGGTCTACCACAGTCTCTAGGGGTTCATAGTCTATATCAATCAGCTCAACAGCGTCCGTGGCTAATGAAATGTTTTCAGCTATCACCATTGCAACGATTTCCCCAACGTGGCGCACTTTTGCGTGGGCCAAAGCTGGTCTCATTGATAAAGCCATTGGAGAGCCATCATAGTTTGGGAACGGTGTCATATTGGGGATATCCCCAATATTTGAATTTTGAAGATCTTCTCCAGTAAATACCGCAATAACTCCAGGGGCGTTCTTTGCTGTACTAGTATCTATTGATTTAAGTAGCGCATGAGCGAATGGTGCTCTTAGGAAAGCGACATAAGCTTGATTATTAAAAGATTTATCGTCGGTATATTTTCCAGCGCCAGTAATCAAGTTTTCATCTTCTCGACGTAGAACGTGTTGTGAAATACCAAAAGTTCCGGCTGACATAATTGCTAATCTCCTAAAATTAGATAATGCTTAAACAGATATTTAATCTAACACGCTATGTCTACAAGTCGAGGGGGGATATTATATCACATTCAAATCGCGTGTATTTGAATATAGTGTTATGAAAAAAGGGATTTATAATTGGGCTTTAATGAATTAGATAAGATTAAATTATTTTAGATTCTGTAATTGAGGAGAAATTATGCTTTTTAAGTGCACCCATAATGCACCGGAGACTGGTTCTTCAGGTCAGCGCATACAGTTGAATGACACAAAAGTTAGGTCTGTGGATATACATTGCCACCTACATGTACCAAAGGTGGACGCTATAGTTAAGGACGTATTTGATGTCAAGTTTGAGCCTCTCATTAACTATGCTAGTGATGAGACACGATCCTATCAGCAAAAGCATGTGCAAGATATTATGCCAATGGCGACAGATGTGGAAATACGAATAGCCAACATGGATGCAGCTGGTGTTGATGTTCAGGCGGTATCGACGGCTCCGGGACATTACTGTTATTGGGCAGAGCCAGATCTTGGGCGTGAAGTGGCACAGACCGTTAATAACTCTCTTGCTGAACTGGTTAGTGGAAATCCAGACAGATTCGTTGCTCTTGGAACAGTTCCTCTGCAAGATCCAGAAATGGCGGTTACAGAGCTAAATCGTTGCGTAGATGAGTTGGGCATGCGAGGAGTTGAGATTTCAACAGACGTTTGTGGCACAGAGTTATCTAGGGCTGGCCTAGATAGATTCTTTGCCAGAGTTGAAGAGCTGGGAGTTATAATCTTTATGCATCCAGGTGGCTTTACAGAGAGCGCTCGTTTTGCGGATCACTATTTTAGTAATATTATTGCCAATCCTTTGGCATCAACGGTTGCTGTGCATTATTTAATTTTTGACGGTGTAATGGATCGTCATCCAGGATTGAAAGTCTGTGTTGCCCATGGAGGAGGTTTCATGGCCTCCTATTCCGGGCGGATTGACCATGCCCATCCGCTTAGACCAGATATGCAGCGGCATCTTCCAAAAGGAAAAATTCCTACAGATTATCTCAAGAGATTTTATTTTGATACAGTCGTTTTTACCGACCATCAATTAGAGTACTTGGTAAAAGTTTTTGGATCTGATCATATATTGATGGGAACAGACTATCCCTATGATATGGCTGAAGTTGATCCCGTGGGGCATGTAAATAGTGCTGATTTATCTGATGGCGAAAAAGCCGCAATCATAGGTGGTAACGCTGCTAAACTTCTGTCCCTAGACTAACTTTAATTCAACCTTTTAGTTTAAATCATAATTGTTAGGAGATGAGATGTTATTTAGATGTGCAACTAAAGCGCCCACGACCGATCATGGTCATACAGAGGTCATAAATAATGGGAGCAAACACTTCACTGTAGATGTGCATTGTCACGTCCATGTTCTTGAAGCTGATGCCATGCTAGCTGATCCTGCTGTAGCAGATCAGGCAAAACTTTATAAAGAAGCGAATGAATTAACGGGCGAGATAAACCGTCAACAACATAAAGATATTTTACCTAAGTTAACTGATCCAAAAGTGCGTATAGCCGATATGGATAGGTGTGGAATTGATGTTCAAGCATTATCTCCATCACCGTTCCATTACAATTATGCCTATCCAGCAGAATTTGCTCGTGAGACCTCAATAGTTGTGAATGATCACATGGCGGGAATTGTTTCAGGAAACCCTGACCGTTTTGTGGGTCTTTGCACAGTTCCACTGCAGGATGCAGATATGGCGGTAGCTGAGTTAGAAAGGTGCGTTAAACAGCATGGCATGAGAGGGGTTGAGATATCTACTAATGTACGAGGGCAGGATCTAACGCGTGCAGGTCTGGAAAAGTTTTTTTCAAAAGTGGAAGAGTTGGACGTAATGATTTTTATGCATCCTATTGGAACAAGCTATAAAGAGCGAATGACAGATCATTATTTTCGCAACACTATTGGACATCCATTAGAATCAGCATTGGCAGTTGGGCATCTAGTTTTTGATGGTTATCTAGAAAAGTTTCCGGGAATCAAAATCTGCATTGCTCATGGCGGGGGATATGTGCCAACTTACTCTGGCAGATTTGACCACCCTTATAATCTTCGTGATGATTGTCGCCAAGTGATTTCAAAACCACCAAGTTATTATGTTAAGAAACTATATTTTGATACAGTTGTTTTCACTGATCACCAGTTAAGGTACTTGGTGGACACCTGGGGAGCTGATCATATAGTGATGGGAACTGATTATCCCTATGATATGGCCGAAACTGATCCTGTAGGATTTGTTGATGGTACTTCAGGCCTCAGTGATAAAGAAAAATCAACAGTCATGGGAGCTAACGCCGCTAGGCTATTAAAAATTAATCCGCCTAACGGCTAATTTTTGTAGTAAGCGGAGCAGGGATTGAAAAGTTAAATTAGGATTGTACTTTTAAGTAAGTTTTTGAATGCTTCGTTTAAGAAGTTTCCGGCATATCAATCCCAAGTGACTTTGCTACCTCAGAAAGGCGGTCCCAGGTTCCTTTAGGTATAGGAATTCCACTTTTCTTTCTTTCGGAAAGGACAGTGTCCCCGCGCTCACCGGGGGCGTATATTTCCTTAACACCTTCTGCGACTGGTAGGGCTTTTATAGAGGTAGCTAGTAGGTCAACCTCGTTAGTAAACTCTTCAACTTCGACGAAGGCTGAAATGTTGATTGCGGCTGCCAGTCCATTTTGTCGAAAACCAGAAGGGTCGCCACCGGGTTGGATCAATCTTGCTATAAGAGGGTTGTCTCCCATAAGACTGACAAGACATTCAAATAACAGAGAAAGACTAGATCCCTTTGCTCCACCAAGGGGCATGAGGATCGAAGCAGAGTTAGGGTCAGTTGTAATGTCGCCATTTTGATCCATCGCCCAGTTGTTAGGAATTGTTTCACCGGCATCACGAGCTTCCAAAATTTTTCCCATAGAAACAGTTGATGTTGACATGTCCACCACGAGTGGGGAGTGATTATTTCCGGGTACTGCGATAGCCAGAGGGTTCGTTGATAGCCCGGCAACTCGAGCTCCGTGATAGGCCATCATAGGTCTTGAGGCTATCATTACTATGCCAGCCATATTAGACTTGGCGGCGATTTGAGCGTAATAACCTATTGCTCCAGTATGTGTTATGTTTTTGGCGATACACCAACCGATATTGACTTTCTTAGCTCGCGTAATAGCTTCTCTCATGGCGCGTTCCATCCCTATTGGGCCAGGCGATGCATCACAATCGATAACAGCTATAGCCCCCGATGACTTTTCTAATGTAATATTTGGCCTAGGGTTAATATTTCCATTTTCTAAGGATTCAACGTATCTCGGTATTCTCAAAACTCCGTGAGAGTCCACACCACGTAAATTGGCCCAAACTAAAATTTTAGCCCATAACTCAGAATTTTCTGATGTAACATTGCAAGAGGTAAAAACTTTAGTTGCAAAATCTACAAGAGCATTGTCGCTAACTATTCTAATGCCTTCGCTCATCTACGTCCTCCTAAACGATATTTTGCAAAAAAAAGGTTTCTGGAATGCGAGGCTATATGATTGAGCCACTAACATCTTCTTAAATCCATTAGTTTGATTTATATTTCTGAGCGAACTTTCTTAGCACCTTCTACGAGAGAGGTTAGCTTACCCATGGATACCTCTCTGGGTAGAGGTACCATTCCGCAATTAGTACATGGATAAATTTTCTCTGGAGATATATATTTCATTGATTTACGAATTACGTCAGCAACTTGATCAGGTGTTTCGGCTTCCAGAGTGGTCACGTCAATGGCACCTACTAGCAAATCTTTTTTATCCTCAAGAAGTTCGATGACCTCGAAGGGGACACGGGAGCCAGCAAATTCCAGTGAAATCTGGTCTATGTTACTTGAGGCTAGTGCTGGAAGAATTTTGCTATATTGATCCCATATCTCTCCTAAGCCAGCCTTCCATTCAAGATTTGCCTTTATTCCGTATCCATAGCAGATGTGAACTGCTGTTTTGCATGTAACTCCTTCTACTGCAAGATTTAGTGCCTCAACCCCCCAGGTGGGAACTTCATCTAAATAAACATTGAAGGCAGGTTCATCGAACTGGATAACGTTTACGCCTGCCTTAGCGAGCTCTTTAGCTTCTAAATTCAAAATACCTGCAAAAGCCATAGCCAGTTGAGCACGGTCTCCATAATGATTGTCGGCTAATGTGTCTACTATGGTCATAGGGCCCGGCATAGTGAATTTTAGATCTCTTTTTGTTTGTCTTCTGGCAAAAGCTACCTCACTCTGATGAATGGGGCCGGTTCGTTGTATTTTCGACGTAACTGTAGGACAATCTGCTTTATACCTATCGTTTCTAATTCCTATCCTCTGCTTATTTAGAAAATCAATCCCTTCAATTTTTTCTAGCATACCGTGAACAAAATGTTGACGAGATTGTTCACCATCCGAAACAATGTCTATACCAGCTTGTTCTTGATCACGAATAGCAAGTCTTACTGCGTCTCTTTTAGCTTCCTCTAGTCGGGCGGCGTCTTCAATGGACCACTTGGCCCAAAGCACCTCAGGTTCAGCCAACCAAAAAGGCTTTGGCAAGCTACCGCTAATGGTGGTTTTTAACATTATTTTCTCCTCTTGCCCTATTACATTAGTTGCTTTGAATGTTATTTTCATTAATAGATTTACATAATGTAATAATTTCATAAAGAGGAACTATGTTTGCAAAAGAATTACCCGTGGGTTGGCCAAAAGGAAAAAAGCTTGCTGTATCTGTAAATATTATGTGTGAGGCATGGACTGACGACGCTGCTCCAGGAATAGGGCCGATGGGAAATCCATTAAAACCTGGATTCCTTGACACACAGGCTCGATCTTGGGCCGAATACGGCATGAATCTAGGTGCCTATAGACTATTAGACATAATTGGTGAAGCCGGCGTACCTTGTGGAACATATGCGAGTAGCATTATTGCTGAGAAATGGCCAGAGTTACTTAAACGTATTGATAGAGAGGGGCACTTTATAGGGGCTCACTCATGGATGCAAAATACTCTTCCGGTGTATCTGGAGCCAGAAGATGAAGCTGAGCAATTGAAGCGTGGTGTCGAAATGTTTGCGGATGTTATAGGAAAGAAACCAGAAGGCTTTGCCAGTCCCAGAGGCACTCCAAGTGCTCATACATGTGAGTTGTTAGTTGAAAACGGTTTTAAATGGCATATAGATCACTTTAATAGTGACCTTCCATATTTAATGGAAACTTCAAAAGGGCCGCTGGCTATTGTCCCATTCACAATGGAAGTAAACGATCTTCCATTATATATGAGATTTGGAAACCCTCCTGAGGTGTTTTCAAAAACTCTCAGGCGTATTGTTGAGAACTACTCAGAAATAGGAAGTCCGCCAGCGGTGCTTGATATAACGGCTCATGCTCACGTTTTTGGTCGTCCTTTTGGCGCAATTGAAATCAAAGCGGCTATTGATATAGTGAAAAATATTGACTGGATTTGGATGACTACTCATCAAGAACTAGCGGAATTGGTCTATCCGAAATGATAATTCTGAGTCTCAATATAAAAACTTTTTGATCATTTAGTTGAATTGTAAATGGTTTCAATTAAAGGGAATAGTCTATGAGCAATAAAGCCCGCATTCTTATTACTCGACGTCATTTAGTTGAAATTGAGTCCCGGTTAAAAAATGACTATGAAATTATTTTGAATGAGGATGATCATATAATGTCAGCCGATGAGATAATTGATCTATCGGAAGGAATGGAAGCGTTATTTATTTGTGTTACTGAGCCATTAACAAAAGAAACAATCGAACTCTTACCAGAAAGCGTGAGTTGCATTCTCACTTTATCGGTCGGAACAGATCACATTGACTTAGATGCTGCTAAAGAACGCGGTTTAGCAGTGTTAACTACCCCCGGGGCTGTTACAGATGCTACGGCAGAGATTGGGATGATGCTCCTTCTTGGTGCAGCTCGTCTTGCTCACGCATCCAGCCAGTATATGAGGGAGGGCAATTGGAAGCTTTGGTCACCCAGACAGTTTATTGGAGTTGAAATCACTAAAAATCGTTTGGGAATTTATGGTATGGGAAGAATTGGCCAAACAGTAGCTCGAAGGGCAAGAGGGTTTGAAATGAGCATTCACTATCACAACCGAAAACGTCTCACGCCAGAGTTGGAGGAAAAATCTTTGTATATTAAAAGTGTTGAAGAATTTCTGTCGATGAGCAAATTTTTATTGTTAAGTGCACCTTCAACGCATCAGACGCAAAAATTTATTAACGAGGATAGTATCAAAAAACTACCTCCTGGGGCTATCATTGTGAATATTGGTCGTGGCGACTTAGTAGATGATAATGCGCTTATTAATGCTTTGGAATCAGGTGAGATAGCTGCAGCCGGACTAGATGTTTTTAATGGTGAGCCCACAAATATAGATCCTCGTTATTTTAATCTTAAGAACGTATTTATGATGCCCCATATAGGCAGTGCTGCCGTTGGTGCGAGAAAAAATATGGGCATGATGTTACTCGATGGATTTGAGGCGTATAGATCTGGCCGAGAAGTGCCTAATCGAGCTATTTGAGTTTGTTAAATATTTCTGACGAGTATTGGGGGGCTAAGCTCAGTCCTATTTCATGCTTCTTACCGTGTCTTATATATAGCTGGTAAATAGATGAAAAAAATTAAAGAGATTTTTGATGGATTACCATTTCAAATTCGTGGGGCTCTGTGGATGCTTTTGGCTGCACTATTTTTTGCGTTCCATGGTCCTATTGTTAGAATGGCAACTCAGGATTCGGACCCACTTATGGTTTCATTTATAAGGTCTGTTTTTGTTTTCCTAATTATGTTGCCCTGGATTGTTAAGAATCGTGAAACAGCGATGAGGACAAATTTTCTTTCTAAGCACGCTATAAGGGCCGTTTTTTCAATGTCCGGCTTCATTCTTCTGGTTTTAGCTCAGGCAAAACTAACTCTCGCAGAGGTGTCAGCGCTAACCTTTGCGGCACCTCTTTTTGCAATAATTGGGGCTGTTCTTTTTTTAAAGGAGGTAGTTAAATTTCAACGATGGGCGGCGACGTTTGTGGGGCTCGCAGGTGTCTGGATTGTTTTAAGGCCAGGAGTAGAAGTTGTTGATCCACTATTCATTCTACCTGTAGGTGCCGCAGCATTCATTGCAGCATCAAACTTAATGATTAAATCATTATCATCAACAGAATCGTCTAATTCGATAGTTGCTTGGCTCTCAATTTTCTCTATGCCCTTAACACTAGTTCCTGCATTGTTTGTCTGGTCTATTCCCAGTTATGAGGGATTTTTTTGGATATTTCTTCTTGGTTTATTTGGTGTTGGCGCCCATATGAGTCTGACCAGATCATTAGCGGCTGCAGAAGCATCTGCTGTTCTTCCCTTTGATTATGCAAGGCTTATATTCACAGCGACCATTGCTTTTTTTGCCTTCGGTGAAGAGCCCTCAATTTGGACCTGGGTTGGAGGAGCAATAATTGTTGGGGCTGTTGCTTATATAGCCAGGGTGGATGGCAGAGATAATAGAAGAGAATTAGCGTAAAGTGATATTCTATATTGGCTAGTGACTTTTTATTTTAGCTTAAGCTTCTCTTTATTTTTTTTGTGAGAGACTCTGCTGCTCCTTCAATTATTGCATCAGCATCAATTTTATACTCTCTGTATAAATCGGGTAGGTTTCCAGACTGTCCAAACTGATCAACACCGAGTGATGTTGTGGTGTGATTTAATACTGCACCCAACCAAGAGAGAGTAGCAGGGTGCCCGTCGAGAACAGTCACTAGAGCTGCGTCTGGCGCTAATAAAGATAGTAAGCTTTCCGCCCGACTGCCCCCAGAATTCCAATCTCTATAAAGTAGATCTGGTGAAGTTATTGCAAGAAGTCCTGCCCCAGGAATGTCTTCTAAAATTTGATCATGCGCTAAAATAGCTTCTGGGGCTATTGCACCAGAGTAGATTATAGCTAGCTCTGATCCTGGGTCGGGCTCTTTCAGCCAGTAGGCACCAGAAACTATTTCTTCTTTCTTTAAGCCAAGATTAGACCTATTAGACTGGTCAATATTTCGAGTAGATAAACGCAGATATACTGCTCCTCCATCAATTTTTTGCATATGCTCAAATGACCATTGCATAATTGTTGTTAGTTCATCGGCAAACGCTGGCTCAAAACTGGTTAGTCCAGGCTGTCCAATACCTATCAAGGGAGTGAACACCGACTGGTGCGCCCCTCCTTCCGGGGCTAATGATATACCGGATGGTGTGGCCACTAAAAGAAACCGAGCATCTTGATAACAAGCGTAATTTAGGGAATCTAGACCTCTGGATATGAAAGGGTCGTAGAGGGCGCTTACAGGAAAAAGACGAGTGCCGAATAATCTATCTGAGAGCCCTAAAACTGAAAGTAGAAGAAACAAGTTGTTTTCTGCAATTCCTAACTCAATGTGTTGTCCAGAGGGATTCATGGTCCATTTAAAGGCCGATGGAACTTTTTCTTCACGAAATAGGTCCATCATTTCTTCGCGATGAAATAAGCCCCTTTGATTCACCCATCCGGCCATGTTTGTTGTTACAGTAACGTCCGGGGTTGTTGTGACAATGCGATCAGAAAATTCGGATTTTTCCCTACCGAGGTCATTGAGGATTCGGCCAAAGGCCTCCTGAGTTGAAAGATCTTTTCCACTAGGGACTTTAAAAGATGGCACTGGAATATTTTTTACCTGTACGCTGCTAGTGCGTTGATTAAATGGGACATTATTTAAAAAGTTTTCGAGAATGCTATTGTCCATATGTAGGCCTTCTGTGATATCCCACTCATGTCCATCTCGAATCATATGCTCAGATTTAAAGTCTTCCATTTGTTCCAGGTTCATCAAGCCTGAATGATTATCTTTGTGTCCTGCTAGGGGCGTATTATAGCCCTTTATTGTGTACGCGACAAAGCACTGTGGTGTGTCGTCTTTGACACTGTTAAATGCTTCCAAAGTGGATCTGATGTCGTGGCCTCCTAAGTTTGTCATTAACTGATGAAGGCCTGCGTCATCATGATCATCTAGAATTGCTCTAATTCCTTTTACCTGTCCTATGTCTGTTTTTAGGCGAGATCTCCATGCTGAGCCACCTTGGAACGTTAAGGCCGAATAAAGTTGGTTAGGGCAATTGTCTATCCAATCCATGAGAATATCACCGGAGGGTTTTTTAAAGACTTCTTCTAGTCTCTTCCCGTACTTTATTTCGGTAACATTCCATCCCATGGTTCCAAAAAAATCTTTAATAATCTGAAATAGGTTGTCTTGGACCATGCCATCGAGACTCTGACGATTATAATCTATGATCCACCAAAGGTTTCTTACATCATGCTTCCACCCTTCGAGTAGTGCTTCAAATACATTACCTTCATCTAGCTCTGCATCGCCTAAAAGGGCAACTATAAGGCCTTCCGTATCCTTATTTTGTTTTTGATGATGCAATTTAACATAATCTCGAATCATGGCTCCAAACAGTGTAGCGCCGACACCCAAGCCCACAGATCCGGTGGAGAAGTCTACATCATCCGAATCTTTTGTTCTTGAAGGATAGGATTGAGCTCCTCCAAGTGCGCGAAATCTCTCTAATTGATCAAGCGATTGTCGGCCGAACATGTACTGGATCGCATGAAATACTGGAGAGGCATGTGGCTTTATAGCAATTCTGTCTTCTGGTCGGAGTACACTCATGTATAGCACCGTCAATAGAGTTACTGCAGAGGCACAAGACGCTTGGTGTCCTCCAACCTTAAGCCCGTCTCTATTAGGTCTTATGTGGTTTGCGTTATGTATTAGCCAACTTGATAGCCATAGCACTTTACGCTCAATCGCTTCGATTAAATCGACGTCATAAGATTCAGATTGTTTGTTAGACTTGTTTTGTTTTGAGCTCATTTTAGAGCCTTATTTTCAGATATAGAGCTCTAATACTATCATTTATTTTAAATTTCGGTGTTGCTAATTAGGTCTTAATATAACAATATAAAACAATATTATATCAATATTAATCATTAATGAGGCATATTATTTCGATATATGGTCTTGATAAGACTGATCAACGAATTCTCGAGGTGCTACAGAGTGACGCCCGCATAGCAAATGTTGACTTGGCACAAAAAGTTAATCTATCACCTTCTCCATGCCTCCGTAGGGTGCGTCGTTTAGAGGAATTAGGTTACGTTAGGGGATATGTGTCTCTGCTCGATTCTGCCTCAATTGGGTTGCCCGTAAGTGTGTTCGTTCAGGTAAGCTTGGAAAAACAAGTTGACGGAGCTTTAGATGTATTTGAAAGACAAATTTCTGAGTACACAGAAGTTATGGAATGTTATCTTATGACTGGTGACTCTGATTACTTGCTTAGGGTTGTTGCCCCGGACATAGAATCTTTTCAGCGTTTTTTACTTGAACATTTAACACGTGTGCCTGGTGTGGCGAGTATAAAATCAAGTTTTGCCCTAAAGCAGGTGAGCTATCGAACAGCCCTACCTCTTTCACATATAGACAAAAACTCTCAAGAGAAAGATTTTTAGATGGATGATCCTATTGGCGCTTTCGTTCCCCACGGAAAATTTATAATTGAAGATAAAAACAGAAAAAAAAGTGGTGCTCTTTCAGGACTGACGTTTGCTGCGAAAGATATAATTGATGTAGAGGGTCATATCACTGGATGTGGAAATCCCGATTGGTTGCGGACTCACGAAAAAGCCCTACGAACAGCACCTTGTATAAGGCGCCTTATAGAGGCTGGCGCTACTCTAGTTGGTAAAACAGTAACGGAAGAACTTGCAACTGGTTTAACAGGGGAAAATATTCATTATGGTGCACCAATTAATGTCAACGCTCCTGGTCGGGTTTCGGGTGGGTCATCTTCTGGCTCTGCTGCTGCAGTGGCAGCGGGTCTAGTCGACTTCTCTCTTGGTTCTGACACAGGAGGTTCGGTCCGTGCTCCTGCCAGTTTTTGTGGAATTTATGGAGTACGTCCCACTCATGGTCGTGTTTCAATGCAAGGCGTCATGAAGCTTGCCCCTAGTTTTGATGTTATTGGCTGGTTTTCTCGTGATCCAATTCTTTTAAGGGAGATAGGAACCGTGCTTTTTGATCAACTCAATCCTGCTCCTTCACATGGGAAGTTCTTGGTAGCAGAGGACGTGATGGAATTACTGGATAATAATGTACGTGATGAATTGATGAAAGCCATTGATATTGCATCTAAGCTTCTCGGGCCCTCAACGTTAGTTCGTGTTTCCGACCTCGAAGGAATTCCTGGGCTAGATAAATGGGTGAATGTAACTCGAGCTATATGGGGTGGTGAGGCTTGGGATGTTCACAAAGAATGGATTAGCTCGGTGAAACCTAGATTCGGCTCAGGCGTTGCAGCTAGGTTTACCGCTCGCTCCAAAGTTACGGCAAGTGAAATTGAGATTGCTCGTTTACAAAGGGATGTTATTTCTAAACATCTTGTGGAGCTTTTATCAGGTGGGAACATACTTGCTTTGCCGGCTGCACCTGGTATTGCTCCATTAGTTGGAGGAAGTGACCTAGAAATTGATCCTTTTAGAGAGGCCAATGAGCCTATTGGCTGTAGCTCGGGTTTAGCCGGTTTACCACAAATCAGCTTGCCGTTGACAAGTTTTGAAGGGGTTCCTCTTGGTTTGGGTCTCGCTGCTGCTCCTGGCAACGATGAACTTTTGCTAGATTTAGCCGTTTCAATGGCAGAAAATAACATCACGCCCCCTATAAAATAATAAAAGGCAAAACATTTATGGGTGACTTATTTAGAAAAATAGTGTCGGGTTTTTGTAGCCATGAAAATATAAAAATTAAAGGCGCTAATAATGGGCCGTTAAAAAAATTGACCTTTGCAGTAAAGGATATAATTGATGTGGCTGGCTCGGTAACGGGTGCTGGGAATATTAAATTTTTTGAAGAAGGAAGTCCGGCCTTAAAGAATGCGGAAATTGTTCAAATGTTATTGGACGCGGGCGCAGATCTTGAGGGTAAAACTATAACAGAAGAGTTTGCTTATGGACTGATAGGTGAAAATTTTCATTATGGAACACCTAGGAACGGAGCTGCGCCGGAGAGAATACCAGGAGGCTCATCCTCCGGCTCAGCATCAGTCGTGTCTAATGGACAAGTAGATTTTGCTCTAGGCACGGACACAGGGGGATCTGTTCGAGTACCTGCATCATTCTGTGGGATATATGGATTACGACCCAGTCATGGAAGGGTTCCTATAAATGGGGTCATGCCTTTAGCACCTAGCTTGGATACGTGTGGTTGGTTTGCTCGGACCCCAGAGTTAATGAAACTAGTGGGCGAGGTTGCGCTTGATTGGAAACAGCCTGGAGTTGGAACGGGCCTTTACCTAGCCAGAGACACATTTTCTGTTCTCGATGAGGAATCGAAATCAGCGCTTGCAGCTGCTATAGATTCTTTGGCTAAGTTAGTTGGGCCTCCAGAAGAAATAGATGTTGGTGTTATACCTGGTATGCAAGAACTCGGTGATTGGGCAAAAGTTATGCAGGTTGTGCGTGGCTCCGAAGCAGCAGCTTCACGGCTAGATTGGATTAAGGAATTTAACCCGGATATGGGCCCGGGGTTTCGTGAAAGGTTTGAATCCGGAGGGCTATATTCACAGGATGAAATTACCGAAGCCGTGAATAAAAGAGAAATAATTAAAACTTATTTGGATAAATTGCTTTCGGATAATATTATAATGGTAGTACCAGCTGCGCCGACTCCAGCACCTCCTGTTTCTAGTCAGGAAAAGGTTTATGATAATCTACGAAACAAAAATGAGCTATATAATTGTATAGCTCCTTTGGGTCAGCTGCCACAGATCAGTCTGCCGATGGGAAATGTTAAAGGGTTGCCTATAGGATTAGGTGTTATAGGACGGTACGGAAGCGATGAACTGCTTCTGGAAATCGCAAATGAGCTTAATAATATTGAACCCTAAAGGTTCATAACCTTTAAATATGAGACTATTAATTAATGAAGTTGGACAAAATAATAATTTATTAAAAGAAGTAATATGCCTAATTTTAAAACACTTAATGATATTGATGTGACAGAACGACGAGTTTTGGTTAGGGCTGACTTAAATGTTCCAATGAGTGATGGTCAAGTTACTGATAATTCTCGTTTATCCAGTTTAGTCCCCACTTTGAAAGAACTAGTAGATAGAAGAGCGAAAATTTGTGTTTTATCTCACTTGGGGCGTCCGGGAGGTAAAGTGGTGCGGGATCTCTCTCTAAAGCCTGTGTCACTAGCTCTTAGTGAATGTTTAGGTCAACCAGTATCATTTGCATCGGACTGTATAGGAAGTGAAGCAAAGTCTATCGTTTCTGAACTTGATGAGGGCGAAATAGTTGTTCTAGAGAATTTAAGGTTTTACCCTGAGGAAGAAGATAATGATATCAATTTTGCTCGTTCGCTGGCTAAGCATGGCGACCTTTATGTTAATGACGCTTTTTCTGTTTCTCACCGAGCACATGCATCTACCGCAGCTATAGCCAATCTTTTACCTTCAGCGGCAGGTAGACTTATGGAGTTGGAACTTGATTCATTGACTAATGCTTTTATGGATCCCAAGAGACCTTTAATAGCAATAATAGGCGGCTCAAAAATATCCACTAAAATTGATCTGCTTGTGAGTTTATCGCAAAAAGTTGATTCATTGATAATTGGTGGAGGTATGGCCAACACATTTCTTAATGCCACAGGGGTGAGCGTAGGTAAATCTCTATGTGAGTCTGATATGGCTGCAACTGCGAGAAAGATAATGGAAGCAGCCAGAGATAATGAGTGTAATATAGTTTTACCTATAGATGCTGTTGTTTCTAAAAAGCTTGAAACGGGAAGTTTGGCCCAAACTGTAGATATAAACGAAATACCCCAAGATAAAATGGTTTTAGATGTGGGGCCTAAAAGCCTAATGGTCATGAGTAAAATCATTCGGGGGGGGAAGACAGTAATTTGGAACGGCCCTATTGGTGCTTTTGAAATAAAACCGTTTGATCACGGAACAGGTGTACTCTCAAAGTTAACAGGAGACCTTTCTATAAAGGGAAATATTTGTTCTATCGCTGGTGGGGGCGATACGGTGGCAGCATTGAATCAATCTGGTGTCACCGACCTCTTTAGTTATGTCTCGTTCGCAGGCGGTGCGTTTCTCGAGTGGCTCGAAGGAAAAACATTACCAGGTGTTGAGGTGTTAACTCGATAAGAATCGATTTCTAGTTTGGCTAGCTGTAAACTGAACGGCTAAACAAATAGAAAAAAGAGGTTTCATGAGCAAAATGCCAACGGATTATAAAGCTACGGGCCCGACTCACATAATTGTTCCGGAAGGTGACAACCGTGAACGTTTGGTTTGTAAAGATTGTGGTTTTATAAATTACCAAAATCCTATTATTGTTGTTGGTACAGTGACACGTTGGTCTGAAAAAAAAGAAGAAGATGGAGAACAAATCCTTTTGTGCAAAAGGGCAATAGAACCACGAAAGGGTTTTTGGACATTGCCAGCCGGATATTTAGAACTAGAGGAAACCACTGAAGAAGGGGCTATAAGAGAGACTTGGGAAGAGGCCAGAGCAAAAGTTTCTATCGACCGCTTGATGGCTGTTTATAACATATCCAGATTGTCTCAAGTTCAATTAATTTATCAAGCTACTCTTTTGTCACCTAATATCACTGCTGGAGAAGAGTCATTGGAGGTGGGACTATTTTCTTGGAAAGAAATTCCATGGGATGAAATAGCTTTTCCTACAGTGCATTGGGCCTTGCATCAAAATCGATCTGTACTGGGACAAGAATCATTTAAACTATTTGGAAACCCTGAAAACGAAAGTGCAGATAAAATCTGATTATTAATTTAGAAATTAGGAATCATCCTCACCCTTATCTTGTTCTCGTATGACTAGAGGTGTTTGTAGAACAGCGAAGATCAACGTAAGGGGTAATATTCCAAAAAGCTTAAATGAAATCCAAAAATCAGTTGAAAAGTTTCTCCAAATAACTTCATTAAGAAATGCAAGCAATATAAAAAACCCTCCCCATCTTAAAGTAAGCAATCTCCAACCTTTTTCACTAAGTTGAAATGCTGATCCAAAGAGAGGTTTTAAAAGCGACTTTTTAAAAGCCAGGCCTCCTATTAGTACAACAGCAAAAAGGCAATTTACTAAAGTGGGCTTAATTTTAATAAAAGTTTCGTCCGCTAGAATTAACGTTAGACCCCCAAATACAATTACAAAAACCCCGCTGACTAACGGCATCATTGGCAGTCTACGTTCAAGTACCCAGCCAGCGATAAGAGCAATAATGGTGGCTAACATGAAGGCGCCAGTGGCTTCGAACAAAGGCTGTTGGGCCACTGCGGAGAGCTCAGTTGTGGACCAAGTGTTCCTTAATTCTGGCAAACCGCCGCGGCCGTTAATTACAAAAAATACAATCAAAGGGCCAGCTTCAATAAATAACTTTAACCAATTTTTCATCGCTTTTTACCTGATCTAGAAATTTAACAAAGTTTATGTGATTTATTCGGAAGGTAGGTTAAGTAAACTATTAGCAAAAGTTCGGGCTGTGAAAGGGTTTAGGTCATCTGGACCCTCTCCTACCCCTATAGCAAAGATGGGCAAGCCATAAAGATCGGCCAAGGATACTATGATTCCTCCCTTTGCAGATCCGTCAAGCTTAGTGATAATTAGTCCTGTTATGTTTATTATCTCTTTGAATTTTTTGACCTGCATAATCGCGTTTTGGCCCGTAGTTGCATCGATAACTAATAAAACTTCATGAGGGGCTGAGGGGTTGCTTTTTCTTATTACTCTATTAATTTTTTCCAGCTCTGCCATTAAATCGGATTTATTGTGAAGTCGTCCCGCGGTATCAATTAATAATGTATCTGCATTACAATTCTTCGCAAATTCAAATGCTTCAAAAGCTACTGAAGCAGGGTCTGCGCCTGTACCTTGAGAGATAACTTTAGACCCCGTGCGAGTACCCCACATTGTTAATTGATCAATAGCTGCTGCACGAAAAGTGTCACCCGCGGCCAATACAATTGATTTTCCTTCGGCATTAAGTTTGTGAGCAAGTTTTCCGATGGTAGTAGTTTTTCCCGAACCGTTTGTTCCAACAACTAGTATTACTTGTGGGCCATTTTCTGGCTGGTTCATCGTTTCTAGTTTCTGGGCAACAGGTTCTAGGATATTCGTGATATCGTTGGCTAGACTTTCTTGAACGTCTTTCGAAGAAATGTTTGATTCAAATTTTTTATTTGAAATACTTTGAGTTAATTGTTCGGCGGTCTTTATTCCTAAATCTGAAGAAATTAGTAGGTCTTCAAGTTCCTGCAGAGTTGATGAATCGAGCTTTTTATTTGACAGGATGCCTCTAATTCCATCAACCAATGGGCTTGAAGATTTGCTCAAACCATCGCGTAAACGAACTAACCACCCAGTAGATTTACCTGTCATTTATATGCCGCCTAATGGAACGCCTAAGTGGGAGTTCCTATCTCGTCCAGTAATGCTGACATCTAAAAGTTGCCCGGCTTTTGCACCAGGTACCTTTATGGGGGTAAAATACTCTGTTCGGCCAAAGTCGTTTTTTTCTATTAATACAGATCGGTTTTTACCAATCTCTTTGTTAAGGTGTTTATCTAATGCTTTGCTAGCGCGTTCTCGTAGTTGTTCTGCGCGATCCTTAATCACTTTGTGGGGGACTTGAGGCATGTGTGCTGCTGGCGTTTCGGGGCGAGCACTGAAGGGAAAAACATGCAAATATGTTAGATCACATTCATCAATGAAGTTTAGTGTGTTTTTAAACATTTCCTCAGATTCGGTGGGAAAACCTGCTATAAAGTCTGCCCCGAGTACGAGGTCAGAACGCAAATGGCGTAGTTTTGAAATTAGATTTATAGCTTGTTCGCTATCGTGTCGACGTTTCATTCTTTTTAAGACCAGATCGTCTCCGGCCTGCAGGCTAAGGTGAAGATGGGGCATCAATCTTGGCTCATTTTCAATTAGAAGCATCAGGTCATCGTCTATTTCTGCTGGATCCAGTGAGCTTAATCGAAGGCGGGGTAAACTAGGGCTTGCTGCGAGCAGGCGCCGAACCATTTGTCCTAGAGATGGTTTGCCGGGTAGGTCTGGTCCATATGAAGTTATGTCAACGCCGCTAAGAACTATTTCCTTAACACCATTGGAGACAAGCGTTCTAACTTGTTCAAAGATTTTCCCTAGGGGAACACTTCGTGATTTTCCTCGCCCGTATGGTATAATACAAAAAGTGCATCTATGGTCACAGCCTGTTTGGACTTGAATAAAGGCTCTAGTTCGCTCTTCAAAGCAATCTATAATATGTGTTTCGGCTTTTTGAGCAGACATAATGTCGCCGACATTTATTCTAGCTTTGTCATCCAATCTGTAATAACTATCAATTAGCTTTTCTTCATTTCCTAAAACTTTATCCACCTCAGGCATAGATGAAAATGTTTCTGGAGAGATCTGTGCTGCGCATCCAGTAACAATAATATTGGCGTTGGGTTCTTTACGGCGTGCTTTCCTTATGGCCTGCCTAGCTTGGCGCTCTGCTTCTGATGTTACGGCGCAGGTGTTAATAATAATAGTATTCGACAGGTTTGATTCTTTTGCCAATTTACGAATGATTTCTGATTCATACGCATTTAGACGACAACCAAAAGTTATAATGTGAGGATCGGCTAGTTCTTTATTCATTGTTTTGGTCAAACTCAAATTGTGTCTCTTCAAAGCTTCCTTTGTAAGATATTTCTGTTGGTCCTGTCATTGTTACATGATCGTTAGTAAGCCACTCTATATCTAGGGTGCCCCCATCTAATTTAACAGTTGCCTTTCTGTCAGTTAGATTTCGTCTGTGGGCATTGACCACAGCAGCACAGGCCCCAGACCCACATGCCTGAGTTAGCCCTGCCCCTCGTTCCCAAACTCGAAGAATCAAATTATTTTTATCTATTACTTTTGCAAAACCTACATTTGTGCGTTCAGGGAATAGTGAATTATGTTCAAGAATTGGACCAACATGACTAATCTTAACTGCATCTAAATCTTCTACAAAAAAAACAATGTGAGGATTTCCAACATTAACTGCAGAAGGATCCTGCAGTTCACCAAAACTTAACGGCAGGTGATTTGTGTCACACTCATAAGCAAGGGGTACATTCTGCCAGCCATAATTTACTGGCCCCATATCTACTGTATAATTACTAGAATTGGCATCAGTTGGGTGTGCTTTAATTAGCCCTGCTTTGGTCTGTAAAAAAACTTCTCTTAAACCAGTTTCTTCTACAACAAGTCTAGCAACGCACCTTGTTGCATTACCACAGGCCGAAACTTCAGTTCCATCTGAGTTAATTATTTTCATGAAAATTATTGCATTTTCGCAATCGGATGGCTCCATAATTATTAGCTGGTCACATCCGATCCCTGTATTACGATTAGCTAGGGCGCGAGCTTTAACCGCGTCTACACTAAAAGGTTCAGAGCGGGCGTCTATAATAACGAAATCGTTACCCAGTCCGTGCATCTTTATGAATTTTCTATTTGCCATAAAGGCGATATAAGACCAGATGGTGCCCACGTCCAGCCAAAAGACACTAACTTTATAAATCTATTTCATATTAGCAGAGCAATTTGGTTGTGAAATCTGTTAAAATCAGAGCTTTCTACCGAAAGTATTATTTTTGGTTATACAAGGCGTGTTCTAAAAATTTTACGACTTGACGGCAACTCAAGCTTTGCATAGTTTTCACTTGATCCATAATTACTTCCGTGGTGTGCCCGAAGCTAAGACTTGCGCGGGCTCTGCCAGTCCGCGAGTTTCGCGCGCTGGTATAGCACTCATTTGTGAAATAGAAACTATTGGTTGTTCGTTATAAAAGAGGAAAAGTTTGTTTGAAACACTAACAGAACGTTTGGGTGAGACCTTAGAGGGACTAACGCGGCGAGGTACGCTTCGGGAAGAGGATGTATCTGCTGCCTTACGTGAAGTACGCATCGCACTCCTTGAAGCTGATGTTGCCTTGCCAGTTGTGAGAGACTTGATTTCAACTATATCAGAAAAAGCCGTTGGGCAGGATGTTCTTAAAAGTATAACTCCTGGACAGATGGTAATTAAAATAGTTCATGATCATTTAATTGACCTTTTAGGTTCAGAAACAGTCGATATAAATCTTAATGCTCCCGCTCCAATAGTTATAATGTTAGTTGGTTTGCAAGGAACGGGAAAAACTACCACAACGGCAAAACTAGCCCGTCATTTATACGAAAAGAAAAATAAAAAGATAATGATGGCCTCTCTAGACGTCAGACGCCCTGCTGCTCAGGAACAACTCAGAGTATTAGGTGATCAAGTTTTAATCCCTACGTTGGATATAAAGTTTGGCGAAACACCTCTAGCCATTGCAGAAAGAGCCCTAGAGAAAGGTCGCTTGGAGGGCTATGAAGCAGTTTTATTAGATACAGCAGGTCGCTTGTCAGTTGATGAAGAGATGATGGAAGAAGTGAGGTTAATAAAAGAAAGAACTAACCCACTTGAGGTTTTATTGGTAGCGGATTCAATGACTGGACAAGACGCAGTCAATACTGGGAAAGCATTTAACGAGGTATTAGGCCTTACGGGTATTATTTTAACTCGAATTGATGGGGATGCTCGAGGTGGAGCAGCTCTCTCAATGCGAGCCATCACTGGATGTCCAATTAAATTGCTGGGAACTGGTGAGCAACTAGACGCTTTAGAACTGTTTCACCCTGATAGAATTGTAAACCGAATGTTGGGAATGGGTGACGTCGTTGGTTTGGTCGAAAAGGCTCAAGAGTTGGTGGATGAAGACCAAGCAAAAAAAGCAGCGGCTAAACTACAAAAAGGTGAGTTTGATCTAGAAGATATGGTCGATCAACTCCGACAGGTTAAAAAAATGGGGGGAATGGGAGGCATTATGTCAATGCTTCCAGGAGTAGGGAAAATTCAAAAACAAATGTCTCAGCACAACATTGATGAGGGCTTAATAGGGCGTCAGGAGGCAATTATTCTGTCCATGACCCCAAATGAACGACACAAGCCTGCGATGATAAAGGCATCAAGAAAAAGAAGAATAGCGGCGGGATCCGGAACAAGTGTGCAAGAAATTAATAAACTTCTTAAACAGTTTCAGCAAATGCAGTCGATGATGAAAAAGATGAAAAAAACTGGCGGTCGTATGCCTTCATTAGGAGGCGGACCAGGGGGAATGCTTCCCCCCGGTTTCGGGCATTAATCAGGTTTGTCATGTTGCATCATATTTCAATAGGAGTTAGAGATTTATCTCAAAGCACTAAGTTCTACGATTCTGTTCTCTCTGTGCTTGGCTATAGGCGATATATGTCAAAGCCTGGAACTGAATCTTGGAAAAAAAGTGAAAACGGAATAGCTTTTTGGATTAACCAGAGAGCTAATTTATCTGTAGTCGAGGACAGTGGAAACCACATAGCCTTTCAAGCTAATAGTTGTTTGGAGGTAGATGATTTTCACTCAAGGGCAATTAAAGCGGGAGCATCAGATGATGGCTCTCCCGGTTTTCGTCCTGAATACAAAGATACTTATTATGCAGCTTTCATATGTGACCTAGACGGTCACAAACTTGAAGCTGTCCACATCACGAATTAAAAAAATAAAGGAAAACAATGTCACTAAGAATTAGACTTTCACGCGGGGGCTCAAAAAAACGTCCTTTCTATAGAATTGTTGTTGCAGACTCGCGTAGTCCAAGAGACGGGCGATTTATTGAAAAAATAGGCACTTTCAATCCGATGTTAGAAAAGCATGACGCTTCGCGAATAACTATTGATTCTGACCGTGTCAAACATTGGATTGGGGTTGGCGCTAAACCCAGCGATCGTGTGGGTAGGTTTTTAGCCGATATGGATTTGTATGAGTTACCTAAAACTAAAACAATAAAATATAAAGAGGAAAACCAAACCAAAAAAGATAAACGTAAGAAAAAAGCTCAAGAACGTCTTGACGCTGAGAAAGAGGCTCAACAGGAAAAAGAACAAACCCCTGCTTCAGAGCAAGACACGGCAACAGAAGCGGCAGAAGCTCCTGCAGATGAGACACCCGCAGCTGAGGAAGTGACTGAAGCTGACACGGCAACAGAAGCGGCAGAAGCTCCTGCAGATGAGACACCCGCAGCTGAGGAAGTGACTGAAGTCGACACAGCAGAAGAGGTAGCAGAATCTGCTGATGAATCTACTGAAGAGGGGCCTAATGAAGATGGGAAAAACCCAAAGGTCACATCATCTGAAGATACTGAAGGCGATAAAGGCTGAACATAAGTAAATATAAGATCTTAGGCGTTGTAACAATTTATCCATGAACGAAAAAAACATGAAGTTTATTGATAGGGAACGCATATGTGTCGGTGTTATAACAGGCGTTCATGGGCTTAAAGGGCTAGTTCGAATTAAGCCTTTTACTGATATACCCGAATCTGTATCAGCTTATGGGCCTGTAGAAATTGAAGATGGTAGTCGAACGCTAGAGATTGAAGTTGCTAATAGAACCGGAAAAGGTCAGATTGCTGCACGTGTATTAGGTGTTAACGATCGTAATGAAGCAGAAACCCTGAAGGGACAGCACTTATACATTAAGAGGGGTCAATTACCGTCCACTGATTTAGACGAGTTTTATTTTGCGGACATAATTGGATTATCAGTAGTTAATAATAATGGCGATTCTTTGGGTGAAGTTTTAGCAGTTCATGATTATGGCGCTGGCGCTGTTCTAGAATGTTTAGATAAAAAGGGTGTACCTTTAATGGTCCCTTTTACAAAGGAAGCAGTACCCAAGATTGATTTAAATAACAAATTTATCCTGGTAGAAGAAAAGTTTTTTGAGGCTTTTGAAATTTAACCTAAGTAAGAACTGGAATGGAGTTATGAATAAGCATTACAATTCTGAGGCTTATTGGCATGCTGTCATATTGACATTATTTCCAGAAATTTTTCCGGGCCCCTTAAACTCTAGTTTGGCTGGAAAGGCTTTAAAAGATGATATTTGGAGATTAGATGTTCTGAATTATAGAGATTTTGCGCTAGATTCTGCTGGAAAAGTTGATGATGAGCCATTTGGTGGCGGTGCAGGCATGGTAATGCGACCTGATATAGTTGATATGGCGTTAGAAACAGCCTCTAAATTAGTTGACGACACAGCTCCAATCATTTATCTCACCCCGCGCGGGCGTCCTTTGGATCAAACGCGTATTAAAAAGCTAGCGGATGGTCCTGGGGCTGTCTTGATATGTGGTCGTTATGAGGGAATAGATCAACGCGTAATAGAAGCTAGAGAAATAGAAGAAGTTAGTTTGGGAGATTTTGTTTTATCAGGAGGAGAAATAGCAAGTTTAGCACTTCTAGATTCGGTAATAAGGCTACTACCTGGAGTTGTAGGAAACAATGAATCGCTAAGTGAAGAAAGCTTTGAACAAAATTTGCTCGAATACCCTCATTACACCCGGCCAGCAATATGGTACGATTTAAGGGGTAAAAAAAATTGTATACCTGATATTCTTTCATCGGGAGATCATGGTAAGATTAAAAATTGGCGTAGAAAGAAATCTGAAGAGATAACACGAGATCGTCGGCCTGATTTATGGGCAAAACGTTTAACAAAATAAATATATAAAGGCCAAAATAGGAATTATATCATGAACACGTTGCAAAAATTTGAGGCCGCAGAACTTGCGAAATTATCTGAATCTAAAGACATTCCTGACTTTGATTCTGGTGACACCATACGCGTTAACGTTAAGGTTGTAGAGGGAGAGCGCGAGCGAATACAGGCCTATGAGGGTGTTTGCATTGCCCGAAAGAGCGCTGGCATTAATTCTTCCTTTACAGTACGTAAGCTTAGTTTCGGAGAGGGAGTTGAAAGAGTGTTTCCATTGTACGGTCCTCGAGTTGACTCTATTGAGGTTATCCGTCGAGGAAAGGTTCGCCGTGCAAAACTCTATTATTTGCGAGGTAGAACTGGCAAGGCAGCTCGAATATTTGAGCGTACGACGGGCCATGGATTGCAGGTTACAGGAAAAGACAAAAATAAAAATGCATCTCCAGAAGTAGAATTGGACAAATTAGAGAGTGAATCCGAAGAGGTTGAAACTACAAGCAAGACTGATGAAAGTTAGTCTGATCATAATTTTTGAAATTGTTTAATCTACAACCCTTATATTCGAGACATTCCTCACTTGGCCGTAATATAGACTAGCTATACATAGAGAATTTTCATCATGGCTAAACCGCTTACCTTATTTGATAAAATCTGGGAATCTCATGTTGTTGATCAGCAAGATGATGGCACTTGCCTAATTTATATTGATCGTCATTTGGTACATGAGGTTACAAGCCCGCAAGCTTTCGAGGGTTTGAGGCTGGCGAACAGAGCAGTTCGTCGACCCGATGCAACTCTTGCCGTGGCTGATCATAATGTGCCGACGTCTGATCGGTCATCTGGTATAAAAGATCCTGAATCCCTACTACAAGTTGACACCCTAACACAAAATTGCTTGGATTTTGATATTCAACTGTTTGAAATGAACGACGTTCGACAAGGAATAGTTCATATAATAGGTCCGGAGCAGGGCTTTACACAACCAGGGGCAACAATTGTCTGCGGCGATAGCCATACTGCAACTCATGGAGCCTTTGGTGCTCTTGCATTCGGCATAGGGACTTCAGAAGTTGAGCACGTTTTAGCAACGCAGACTTTGCTACAAAGGCCAGCAAAAAATCTTCGAATTACAGTTGATGGCTCACTACTTCCCGGCGTAACGGCTAAAGATATGATACTTGCAATGATCGGTAAAATAGGCACAGCAGGTGGAACCGGTCACGTAATAGAATATGCTGGGGAGGCTGTTAAAAATCTCTCAATGGAAGGACGTATGACCGTCTGCAACATGTCGATTGAGGGTGGGGCCCGCGCAGGACTTATAGCCCCAGATGATGTTACTTACGCTTATTTAGAGGGTAGGCCAATGTCGCCAAAGGCAGGCGCATGGCAACAGGCTTTATCTTACTGGAAATCTTTGCCATCAGATCATGGGGCCTTTTATGAAAAGGAAGTAAATCTCTCTGCTGTTGATATTTCACCACAAGTGACGTGGGGGACAAGTCCAGAGAACGTAGTTCCAATTACTGGCTCTATTCCCAGCCCTGAAAATGACGCACGTGACGATAATCAGCGCTTGGCATGGGAAAGATCGTTAGAGTATATGGACCTTACTCCGGGCACTTCAATGACTGACATCAAAATCGACAAAGTCTTTATAGGCTCCTGTACTAATGGTCGCATAGAAGATCTAAGAGAGGTTGCTCAAGTTGCCGAAGGACGTAAAGTTTCTTCAGCAGTGAACGCCATGATAGTGCCTGGCTCAGGTTTGGTTAAGATACAAGCTGAGGAAGAAGGTTTAGATAAGATATTTATTGAGGCTGGATTTGAATGGCGCGAACCAGGGTGCTCAATGTGTTTGGCTATGAATTCTGACCGGCTTGATCCTGGTGAGAGATGTGCTTCTACCTCAAATAGAAATTTCGAAGGAAGACAGGGCAGAGAAGGGAGAACACATCTTGTTAGTCCAGCAATGGCAGCCGCTGCGGCTATAACTGGGCACCTTGCCGACGTTCGTGACTTTTTTGAAGGGTAATCGAATTATGGATAGCTATACCGGGGCCGGTTTACGATATGCAGGGTTTTGGCTTCGACTATGTGCGGCTGTAATTGATGGGGCGATATTACTAATCATTATTTGGTTACTAAGCTTGGCTTTTAACGTAAACATTGCTGCGCCGAGTCACACGGGTGCAGACTTTGTTAATTTTCGCTTGTTTGAGCTTAGTGCAATATTAGCAGCATGGGTATATTTTTCGGTTATGGAGTGTTCTAGACCTCAGGCCAGCTTAGGTAAAATATTAATGAGTATTTATGTTACTGATCTTGATGGGGATCGAATGACTTTTGGACGTGCTAGTTTTCGTTATTGGATGAAATATTTATCTATATTTACTTTATTTATTGGTTTTATTACTTCGGCATTTAGCAAACAAAAACAGGCATTGCATGACAAGCTAGTACGTACTTTAGTGCTTAAAAGATAGGACATAAGAAAATGGAAAAATTTACCAAAGTTACCGGTGTTGCTGCGCCCTTACCTATGGTTAATATTGATACAGATAAAATTATTCCCAAACAATTTTTAAAAACGATAGAACGAACTGGCCTTGGGAAAGGTTTGTTTCATGAATTGCGTACTGATTCCTCGGGAAAGAATACGGGTGAGTTTGTTTTAGATCGACCTCCTTATAACAATGCTAAAATAATCATTGCCGGACCTAACTTTGGATGCGGTTCATCAAGGGAGCACGCTCCATGGGCTCTTCAAGACTTTGGTGTCAAGGTAGTAATTTCTTCTTCTTATGCTGATATTTTTTATAACAATAGTTTTAAAAATGGAATGTTATTAATTCAGCTATCACCGGAACAGGTTGATGAGCTTATGGCAGTTGCAAATGATTCCGAGAACCCTGAATTATCGATTGATTTGGAAAAACAAGAAATACTTGCTCCAAACGGTGTGTCCTATAGTTTCGATTTAGAGCCCTTTTTGAAGCAGTGTCTGTTAGAAGGCCTAGATGATATAGGGTTAACGTTACAAAAAGATGAGAAAATATCCAGTTTTGAAGACAAACAGCGTATTGGACAACCCTGGAATTATAAATAGTATAGCAGTTCTTCTAAGAGTTATGAGTTAGATTTAGACAGTATTTAGGATGAGGGGTGGAGATGGCTGCGAATAGAAAGATATTAGTTCTACCGGGAGATGGTATCGGACCTGAAGTTATGGCGCAGGTCCAGCGAGTAATTGATTGGTTTGACAACAAGGGCAGTGTTAGATTTGAAGTTACTGAAGATCTAGTAGGTGGGGCGTGTTACGATAGCCATGGTGTATCTATTCGCGAAGAAACAATGGAAGTAGCTGTTTCAACTGATGCAGTGCTTTTTGGAGCTGTTGGGGGCCCCAGATGGGACGATGTGCCCAGAGAGCACCGTCCCGAAGCGGGCTTGCTCCGACTAAGGAAGGATCTTGATCTATTTGCAAATTTAAGACCAGCAATAGTACTGGATGCTATGGTTGAGGCTTCTACCCTTAAATCTGAAGTTGTTAAGGGATTAGATATAATTATTCTCCGGGAGCTTACCTCTGGTGTCTATTTTGGTGAACCCCGTGGCGAGCAGATAATGGAGGATGGTACAAAGAGGGTGGTAGATACCCAAGCATATACTGAGGATGAAATAGTTCGCATACTCCGTGTTGCTTTTGAACTAGCACGAAAACGAAAGAATAGAGTTCATTGCGCGGAGAAATCTAATGTAATGGAGACGGGAGTTTTCTGGCGGAAAATTTCTGCTAGGGTCGCAGAGGAGGAATATCCTGATGTTGAGTTTCATCATATTCTAGCTGACAATTGTGCTATGCAATTACTACGAGACCCGCATCAATTTGATGTGATTGTAACAGATAATTTATTCGGTGATATACTATCTGATGAAGCTGCAATGATGACCGGCTCTCTTGGAATGCTTCCATCAGCCAGTTTAGGTAACCCTGATCCAATAACGGGAAAACGATACGCCATGTATGAGCCCGTGCATGGGTCTGCCCCAGATATCGCTGGGGAAGGAAAAGCAAACCCTCTCGCCATGCTTTTAAGCTTTTCGATGATGCTCCGTTACTCTTTTGATTTGCCGGAAGAAGCTGATCGTGTGGAGACTGTCGTACAAAAAGTGCTCAATGAGGGGTTTCGAACAGGTGATATAATGCAAGATGGTTGTCATCTAGTATCCACAGAAGAAATGGGATCAAAGCTTTTACTAGAGTTAGATCGGTCTATTCAATGAATTGTATCAACTTATTTTATATATAGATAAGGCCACAGTTTAGATAAAATAATAAAGGCAGAAATTGATAAGGTTAATCGCGGTTTTCGTCTCTGTAGTTATAGTTTTAGAAGTCAGCTTGCCTTCATTTGCTTGGGGCTTTGCTCAAAAGCCTATCTCAAAAAACGTTTATATTGAATGTACAAAACATGAGCCTCTATCGAAGGCAGCTCAATTAACGGGAGTTAGAAACATAGATAGTGTAAAACCAGCATTATTAATCATAATTGAGGAAGCTCTAAAATCACCTCTATCAGAGCCTAAAATCGACATGCGTACAAAATTACTTTTGAGTAATTTGGCGTACTATGATTAATCACTTCTTAGATTAATAACTCTTTTATTGATGGGTCTAGCTTGCGATAAGGACTAAAATTAATAAAAATCACAGTTAAAGATGTCTAAACCTAAACAATAGATAGATTATAGTAACGTTAAGCTAGCTAGATCGGATTGAAATATTATGGGTTATAAAGTTGCCGTAGTCGGGGCTACAGGAAATGTAGGCCGTGAAATTTTACAAACCTTGTATGAGAGAAAATTCCCTGCTGATGAGGTGGTGGCTTTAGCTAGTGAACGATCAATCGGTCGTAAGGTATCCTTTGGAGAGAATGAGCCTATTGAGGTCCGATCTCTATCAGATTTTGATTTTGAAGGCACAGATATAGCATTGTTTTCGCCAGGCGCTAAGGTTTCTGCTATTCATGCCACTCGAGCAGCGTCCAAGGGGTGTGTTGTTATTGACAATACATCTCAATTTCGGATGGAATCAGATGTTCCTCTTGTTGTCCCAGAGGTTAACCCGGAAGCTATTAGCGGTTATTCTAATAGGAATATTATTTCAAATCCAAATTGTTCTACAATCCAAATGGTTGTTGCTTTAAAGCCTTTGCATGATGCTTTTGACATAAAGCGTGTTGTTGTTTCTACCTACCAGTCAACTTCTGGAGCTGGAAAAGAGGCTATGGATGAATTGTTTAATCAAACGCGGGCAATCTTTGTAAATGATCGACTTGATAAAAAAGAGTTTACAAAGCAGATCGCATTTAATGTTATCCCCCAGATAGATATCTTTATGGAAGATGGCTCTACAAAAGAAGAATGGAAAATGGTTGTTGAAACCAAAAAAATTCTTGACGCAAAGATAGATATAACAGCCACATGCGTTCGTGTGCCAGTGTTTATCGGTCATGCCGAATCAATAAATATTGAATGCAAAAAAGAAATTACTACTGATTCTGCGCGCAAGTTGTTAAGGGAATCAGAGGGAGTGTCTCTTATAGATCATCGTGCGGACGAAGGTTATGTTACTCCTGTTGAAGCCGCCGGAGACGACCTAGTTTTTGTAAGTCGAGTAAGAGATGATTCCACAATAGCTAATGGACTTAATTTATGGGTGGTGTCCGATAATTTACGTAAGGGGGCAGCTTTAAACACAGTGCAAATTGCTGAGCTGTTGGATCGTAAACACCTTAATAATCTGTGTGCTAATTAGTAACTTTGATTGATGGGTTATTCCAGGCCTGATTTACTTATTATGTTAATTTTAATTTAGCGTTCTACATTCATTTCTTTGTTCCTCAAACTTTTCGCCTTTTGAATAATCCTTTCCGTTTCTGACCAGAGTTGTAGTTCTTTCAAACGATCTATAGGCCACCATTCCGCTTCAGTGGCATCGCTGCCAGCCATAAGCGAGCCACTTTCCCAGTATGCTGCACAGTCTATTAAAGTGTAGTGATAAGCGACGTTTGTTTTTTTTCTAAGGGGGCCTCTATTTATCTTTCCATTCTTATTTTTCTTGTCATCCTCTATAATTGCGTCTACCACGTCCACTAGTCCTATAAGCCTTATTTCAATTCCCGTTTCTTCTCGTACTTCCCTTTTAGCTGTATCTTGCCAAGTTTCTCCAAGTTTTTGTTTGCCTCCAGGTATACTCCATTGGCCCTTTCTTGGGGGGTTTCTGCGCTTTATTACCAGCACGTTATTTTCTTTAAAGACTACTACTCCTACTCCTGGCACTGGTTGTTCTGGGTATTTAGTCACTATTATAAGTCCAAATATTTCTTGGTTTTTTTATTGCGAGCAAGTAAATTTAATAATTCTACAAATGTGGCGAAAGCAATACCAAAGTAAATAAGCCCCCTGGGTATATGTAGATCTACAGAATCCGCTATCAATGTTATTCCTATTAGAAGTAAAAAAGATAGAGCTAGCATTTTTATTGTAGGCCTCTTAAGAACAAATGAACTAATTGTTTCAGCAGCTATTAACATCACACATACAGCCACCATGATGGCAGCAATCATAACTAACAGGTGCTCTGCCATGCCAATAGCGGTTAGAACAGAATCCAGGGAAAACACAAAATCTAGTACAAATATTTGAAGTAAAACAGATAAAAAAATAGCAGCACCTGGTTTTCCATGATCGTCTTTGTTTCCATCTATCATTTTATGGATTTCAGATATTGATTTATAAATTAGAAACAACCCGCCTGAAGCTAGAATTAGATCACGGCACGAAATTTTTATTTCTATAATTTCAAATAATGGTTCATTTAGGCTAATAATCCAGCTCAACGCGAACAAAAGAACAACTCTCCCTATTAGGGCCAGAATTAAACCAATCCGGCGAGCCTTTGGCTGTTGATGAGCAGGTAATCGTGACGTAATGATTGACAAAAATATAACGTTATCCACTCCGAGCACTATCTCTAGAAGGGAAAGTGTTAAAAAACTTGCCCAAACTGATGGATCCGTTAGCAATTCAAACATATGGGCTAAAAATCCTTTTTCCTCACATATGTTGTTGATTATTAATAAACTTAGCTAATTAGAGAGCTAGTAATATTGAAGAAACTGCTAGTTATTAGTCCATCTTTAGAACCAATTTATACTCCTTCAGTACCTTTCGATGTGAGCCAGCTCCCATCAGCCTTAGTCTCTTTCTACACACATTGCTATACCCATACCTCCACCAATACAGAGTGTTGCCATTCCCTTTTTTATATTACGGCGTTGCATTTCATGAAGTAGGGTTACCAGCACTCGAGTTCCGGATGCACCGATTGGGTGCCCGATAGCTATCGCTCCCCCATTCACGTTAACAATTTCGGGGTTCCATCCGAGATCACGGTTAACTGCTATGGCTTGTGCCGCGAACGCTTCATTGGCTTCAACGAGTTCAACTTCTTCAATACCCCAACCGGCTTTTTCTAAGGCTTTACGACAAGCGGGTATGGGGCCACTGCCCATCACGGCTGGCTCTACTCCAGCTGTCGCCCATGAAACAATACGAGCCAGAGGATCTATGTTTTTTTTCTTTGCTTTGTCGGAGTTCATTAGTACGACAGCAGCTGCTCCATCATTAATTCCTGAGGCATTGCCCGCTGTCACTGTGCCGTTTTTATCGAAAGCAGGTCTTAACTTAGAGAGGCTTTCAACGGTTGTACCTGATCTCGGGTATTCATCTATATCTACAACTGTCTCACCTTTTCGGTTTATGACAGGAACTGATACAATTTCATCAACAAATTTTCCATTTTTCTGGGCTTCTTCGGCTTTGTTTTGCGAATTTGCTGCAAATGCGTCTTGCTCTTCTCTAGTTATTTGCCATTTTTCAGCAACATTTTCAGCCGTATTACCCATATGGTATCCCATTAAAGAGCACCACAGTCCGTCTTTTATCATGGTATCCACTAGTTTGGTATCACCCATTTTTGTGCCGTTTCGCATGTGAGCAGAGTGTGGAGCTTGACTCATGCTCTCTTGACCGCCAGTAACTAGTATATTTGCCTCTCCCACTTTAATTGCTTGATAGCCCTGAGCAATTGAGCGTAAGCCCGAACCACATACTTGGTTGACTAAATAAGCTGTACGATCATGTGGTATGCCTGATGCTAATAAGGCTTGACGGGCAGGATTCATCCCAGTTGCAGCGGTAAGAACTTGTCCCATGATAACTTCGTCTACCTCCTCAGGGGAAGTATTTGCCCGGCGTAGAGATTCTGTAATTGCTGCAGTTCCTAGTTCAGCCGCACTTACACTAGCTAAGCTTCCGTTGAAAGAGCCGACGGGTGTTCGGGCTGCTCCTGCAATAACTACTTCACTCATGACTCTCTCCTTAAATAATTGTTAAAGTTTTTTATGGAATAATAAGTCTATCGACCTGCATCAATTTTATTTTCCACCGTATATAATGATTACTATGTGGTTCTGGCTGTCAACAGACTTGTGTTATCTAGTCCTCAGATTAATATACTATATCGGCAATTAAATTGATCGATAACCATTTCTTAATGCAAACGCAAGATTAATCAGTTTAACATAAAAACTAGAGTAAATTACCACTAAAATTATATTTACTAACTCTTCTGGGTTTACTTTGTTTTTTTGTGGCAAAGCTTTAGAAAAAAACCTGTTGAATTTTATGCTTTTCGGCTATATCCAATCGCGTGATGCCACAATTAAAGTTACAAGTGGGAGTTCGAGTAATGAATGCTCAGACAATAGATGACCTTATAAAAAAGGGAAGAGATGACGATACAGCGATAACCGGGTCTGGACAAACGCCATTAAACTATGGAGACCTGAGAAGGCTAGTTCATAGAACTGTATCTTCTCTCCGGAAAATGGGTATAAACAGAAATGATCGTGTAGCCATAGTATTACCCAATGGACCTGAAATGGCCACCACCTTTATATCTGTGGCAGCAGGTGCCACGGCCGCCCCTTTAAACCCTAATTACCGTAGTGAAGAATTTAGCTTTTATCTGCAAGACCTTAATGCAAGAGTCCTTCTGGTTGAGAAAGGTAGTGATAGCGAAGCTATACACGTTGCTAAGAGCCTTGATGTTCCGGTTCATGAAATTTGGGTTGATGAAGAAGCACCTGCTGGTATGTTTAGTATCAGTGGGTTTGAAGACGAAACTGAGAATCAACTTCTAAAGGGTAAAGATTATGCGGCGTCGTCAGATGTTGCTTTGGTTTTACATACTTCAGGCACTACTTCTAGGCCCAAAATAGTTCCTTTAACGCAACAGAATATTTGCAACTCTGCACAAAATATCAGTAGTTCCTTAGACCTTTCAGTTGAGGATAGGTGTCTAAATATAATGCCGTTATTTCATATCCATGGCTTGATTGCTGCAATATTATCTACTGTAGCTGCGGGTGCCAGCATATATTGTTCTTCAGGATTTAATGCTCTTCAGATTTTTAAGTGGTTTTCCAGCGTAGAACCCACATGGTTTACCGCTGTGCCTACTATGCATCAGGCAATTTTATCACGAGCTAATCGAAATTTGGATATTCTCGAAAAGATGAAATTGCGTCTAATCAGATCATCATCCTCTTCTTTGGCCCCACAAGTTATGGCTCAGCTTGAGGAGACATTTCATTGCCCGGTAATAGAGGCATATGGTATGACAGAGGCGGCCCATCAGATGGCTTCGAATCCCTTACCACCATCTATAAGAAAACCAGGTTCAGTTGGGCTCGCAGCGGGACCTGAAATTAGAATAATGGATCATAAGGGTGACTTCTTGACGTTTGGAACGGAAGGAGAAATTGTCATTCGGGGCTCTAACGTTACAAGCGGGTATGAAAACAACCCTACTGCAAATAGTGAGGCATTCGTTAACGGTTGGTTTAGGACTGGAGATCAGGGAGTTCTTGATGGGGACGGTTATTTAAGCATTACTGGCAGACTCAAGGAGATTATAAATCGAGGAGGAGAAAAAATCTCTCCACGAGAAGTTGATGAGGTCCTTCTTGATCACCCTCTAGTCGATCAAGTGGTAACTTTCGGGTTTCCTCATAAAAAATTAGGAGAAGAAGTTGGTGTTGCAATTGTTCTTGATGAGGGTGCCGAAATAAATGAAAATGAAATAAGGAATTTTGTATCTGAGCGCCTGTCGGATTTTAAGGTTCCGCGAAAGGTTGTTTTTATAGATGAAATTCCAAAAGGAGCGACTGGTAAAATGCAGAGAATTGGCCTTCACAAGAAGCTTGGTTTATGAGGTTACTGAGGTGATGACGTGAAAGTTTGCATATACGGTGCAGGAGCCATAGGCGGCTATATGGCCGCCCAATTAGAATTAAATAAGTGTGCAGAAGTTACTTGTATTGCAAGGGGGCCACATCTTGAAGCAATGCGTTCTCAGGGATTAAAGCTTCAGATTGGTGATAAAGAGCTGACAGCTAAGGTCAATTGTACCGATAATCCTGCTGAAATTGGTAAACAGGATTATGTGGTTATAACATTGAAGGCCCATTCTACAGCCTTGATGGCTGAGCAAATTACTCCTTTATTAGGGCCTAATACCTCTGTTGTTACAGCCCAAAATGGTGTGCCCTGGTGGTACTTTTACAAGCTGGAAGGTCCTCACGAAGGCCAAAGACTAACTTCCGTAGATCCTGGAAATAAGCAGTGGGACTATATTGGTCCTGAACGTGTTATAGGGTGTGTCGTTTACCCAGCCTCTTATATAGCCAAGCCGGGCGTTATCGTGCATGAGTATGGAAATCGATTTAGTTTGGGGGAGCCCAGTGGAGAAAAAACAGAAAGAATAAATAGTCTATCATCGATGTTAACTGGAGCAGAATTGCGGGCACCTATTCGCTCTAAAATACGTGACGAGATGTGGATAAAGTTATGGGGTAATGTCAGCCTAAACCCCATAAGTGTTCTAACTGGTGGTACGTTGGCTCAAATGATAGATGATAAAGAAGTGAGAGAATTAATCAGAAAAGTTATGACAGAAGCGCAATTGGTTGGCGAGTCTCTCGGGGTAAAGTTTGCTGTAGACGTAGACAAACGAATAGATGGGGCACGTGAAGTTGGAGATCACAAAACTTCAATGCTACAAGATTTGGAGCTTGGTAGACAAATGGAGATTGATGCTTTGATAGTATCTGTACAGGAGTTAGCCCGCTTGGTGGGAGTTTCCACCCCTACGATAGATAGTGTTTTATCACTGATCAAACTAAAAGCTCGACTTGCGGATTGCTACTCACCGCAATGAAAGAAGAAAGTTTAATGGGCTTCTATATAGATACTTACGAAATAGATTTTTTGATTCATTTTATTTAGTCAATTTATGAGTGATAACATCAGAGAGTTAGAAACATCTTCAGTCATTGGGTTGAACGCGATAATCATAGCTGTGACCGATGAGGTCCCCCGCATTCTTACCGTCTACGACACGGGTCAATTGCCCGTGAGCCCTCTATCCTCAGATCAAATGAAACCAATTATCGATGATACAGTTGCGCTTCCCTTTGGTCCATTTGATCCAAAAAATCACCGTACATTGGAACTTGGTTTACACAACTGGGTTGAAAAACAAACTGGTTTAGACCTTGATTATGTTGAACAACTCTATACTTTTGGCGACCGACATCGGGATCCGTTTGAAAGAGCGGGAGGACCTCGATTAGTCTCCGTTGGTTACATTGCTCTGGTTCGTCAGGTTCCCTTGTCTGGTGCTGGGGAAGCTGAGTGGCAGAACTGGTATGACTTTTTTCCTTGGGAAGATTGGAGAGAGGGTCGTCCACTTATAATAGATAGCACTATCAAGCCTCATTTGAAGCGCTGGGTTGAACAGATAGTCGATAGTCAGGAACGCGAAATCAATCGAGAAAGGTATTCAATTGCCTTTGGTATAGAGTCAGCTGGATGGGACTTTGAGAGAGTGCTAGAAAGGTATGAACTTTTATACGAAGCTGGAATGATCGGAGAAGCGCTTCGCGATTCACAAATAAGAGCTTTTATTTCTGGGCGGTCAAATCCATTTGTTGAAGATAAGAGTATTGAGATAGCTCAGAGCCTAGGTACAGTTATGGCTCTAGATAATCGTCGAATTTTGGCAACAGCATTAGGCCGTATTCGGGGCAAACTGAAATACCGTCCTGTAGTTTTTGATCTCTTGCCTGCAACATTCACTCTTCTACAGTTACAGCTCGTAGTTGAAGCCTTAGGTGGCGTTAGATTACACAAACAAAATTTCCGACGCTTAGTTGTTACAGGAGGTTTGGTTGAAGCCACGGGACAGAGAGACAGTCTAAGCCGAGGAAGGCCAGCTGAGCTATTCAGGTTTCGAAGAGAGGCTATAAGTGAACGTACCGCTTCTGGGGTAGGATTACCGGCAGCCAGAATTTAGAAAATTAATTTGATTACTAGCTATTACTAGCGTCTATTTACCTTGACACCTTTAAGGTCACTATGAGAGCATTATATATATATGCTCATTATGAGTATATTTATTTAAAAATGAAGTACTTGAGAGCCTAACTATGAGCCATATTACGGGACTAGAATACACCCCAGAAGTCGCTTTAGCGACCAAACATATTTATGAACGCGTTAGAGACGTTATTCCTGATTTTGAGTGGCCAGCGCATGCGCCTTATGTGGAGGGAATTAACCGTCTTAAGAAAGAGAGGAATGCAGTTATTCTGGCGCATAACTATATGACGCCGGAGATATTTCATGGAGTAGCTGACATTGTTGGTGACTCTTTAGCATTAGCCCGGAAAGCATCGGAAACAGATGCAGAGGTAATAGTTTTAGCTGGTGTTCATTTTATGGCCGAGACAGCTAAATTATTAAGCCCTGAAAAAACTGTAATAATGCCTGACATGAAAGCTGGGTGTTCATTAGCCTCATCAATAACTGGGAAGGATGTTCGTCTTTTGCGTGAAAAATACCCTGGTGTACCTGTGGTCACATATGTAAATACCTCTGCAGAGGTTAAGGCTGAATCTGATATTTGTTGTACGTCTGGTAATGCTGTCAAAATAGTCGAATCATTGGGCGTGGATCGCGTTATTTGTTTACCTGACCAGTACCTTGCCAGATATATTGCAGGGCAAACTGATGTGGAAGTTATTTACTGGGAAGGGAGTTGTGAAGTTCACGAACGTTTCACAGGAGAGGAATTAAGAGAATATCGTCAGCAGTTTGAAAATATAGTTATTGTAGCGCATCCGGAATGTCCTCAGGACGTTTTAGAAGAGGCAGATTTCGTTGGCTCAACGGCAAATATGATAAACTATGTAGATGATGCCCAGCCTGAAAGGGTTTTATTGGTTACCGAGTGCTCAATGAGTGATAACGTAGCAGTGGAACACCCGAATGTTAACTTTATTAGGCCCTGTAACCTATGTCCTCATATGAAACTTATTACCCTTCCCAAAATTTATGAGGCTTTGGTAGATATGTCACCGACTGTTGAGGTAAGTCCAAGTGTTGCGGAGAGGGCAGCCATTACCGTAGAAAAAATGTTGGCTATTAAGTGACTACCTAAATAATTTATAATGAATGTTGTACGGTCTAATCGGCCCAAAGTAGGGGTTATAAAATATTCTGAAATCATTGTAATTGGTTCCGGTATAGCGGGCATGTTTGCAGCCCTTCGCCTAGCGCCTCGAAAAGTCACTTTATTAACAAAGACTCCAAGTTTGACTGGAGGCTCTACGGCCTGGGCTCAGGGAGGGATTGCTGGGGCAGTTGGTCTGACTGACTCACCCCAAGAACACGCTTCTGACACGATACTAGCAGGAGCAGGGTTGAATGTATCTTCAGCAGTTGAAGTGCTAACTACTGAAGGTGCTGATAGACTGAATGAGCTTATCTCAATGGGTGCTCCATTTGATCGAGATGAAAAAGGTCAAATTATTCTTGGACGCGAGGCAGCTCATGGACAGAGAAGGATCGTTCATGCTGGGGGTGATTCGACAGGCCATCACATTCATAAGTGGTTATCAAATATAGTCAGTAAAACCCCCTCAATTGAGGTTAAAGAATCCGCATTTGCTTGGGAGCTGGTTGTCAGCAATAACCATATTTGTGGTGTGCTTGTATATCAATACAAAGAAGGTTGGGTTTTTCACAAGGCACCATTTGTTGTGCTAGCCACCGGCGGATCGGGGCAACTTTTTTCAGCTACCACTAATCCCAGTGAAGCAACAGCAGATGGTTTGGCTATGGCTATAAGGGCAGGACTTAAGGTTGCTGATCTCGAGTTTGTACAATTTCATCCAACAGCTCTTTCATCGTCGAGAACGTCAAAAGGTTTGCCAATGCCGCTTATTACAGAAGCTCTTCGTGGGGAAGGAGCTACTTTACATAACAGCAAAGGTCAAAGATTTATGAAAGATGTTCATCCAGAAGCGGAGTTGGCACCACGTGATATAGTTGCCAGATCTATCTGGGAGCGTCTCATCGAAGGAGAAAAAGTTTATTTGGATGTTAGAGAGGTGTTGTCACAAAACTTGAATAACAGGTTTCCAACGGTCCAGTCTATCTGCGTTGAAGCTGGAATTGATCCAAAAACTGAAATGATTCCTGTCGCGCCTGCTGCGCACTACCATATGGGAGGTATAGCGGCAGATGAGTCTGGCAGAACCTCGCTTCAGGGCCTTTGGGTCTGCGGTGAGGTGGCCTCCACAGGAGCTCATGGTGCCAACCGCCTGGCTAGCAACTCATTATTAGAAGGAGTAGTTTTTGGACATCGGGTGGCAGAGGATATCCCACAAAAACAAACTTATTCAATAAATAATGCAGAAGTTTATGTTCCTATAATTCCAGAACTTAGTAAGAAAATAGCCTTAGAAAAGCTCACTCAGGGGTTAAGAAAATTGATGTATGAAAAAGTAGGATTAAGACGTAGCGCTTCGGGTTTAGAGTTAGCTATTGCATCACACGAGAAGTTGGCAAATGAGATTGATGACCTTGAGGCTAGAAAATCACAAAAATCTCCAACTTTTGTTCAAGTTCGCAAATGGGGTGAGCTCCGTAATCTGGCCCTTGTCGGTCACTTAGTCACAATTGCTTCTTTGAAAAGATGTGAGAGTCGTGGTGCACATTATCGAACTGATTTTCCTAATCTTGAACCCAGGCTTGCGACCCGAAAGTACTTTACATATGAAGACATAAACACAAATTCAGATTCTGAGGGAACTAGCTTTGATGGGACAAAAAGAGAGTCGAAAAATGCTATATCCAGTTATTTATAAAACAATTATTGAACGAGCTCTGGAAGAAGACCTAGGAGTGGCAGGAGACATTACTACCGATGCTATAGTTAATCCAAAATCACTTGCTACTGCTAGTATTGTAGCCCGTAACGAGGGTAAAGTTTCTGGGCTAGAAGTAGCAATCAATGTATTTTCAATGATAGATGAAAGTATTTCTGTGCAGGCTAGATATAGTGATGGCGATGATGTTTCTCCAGGTAGTGCTTTAGCAGTTATATCTGGATCAGCTAGGTCAATATTGACAGCAGAAAGAACTGCTTTGAATGTTTTGGGAAGGATGTCTGGCATTGCAACTGCGACAAGGGATCTTGTGGCTGCCATTCGTGATTATTCTGCACGAATAATTTGTACCCGTAAAACTGCCCCAGGGTTGCGCGTTCTTGATAAATACTCAGTAAAAGTGGGAGGGGGGGTTAACCATCGCTTTGGACTGAATGATGGTGTTTTAATCAAGGATAATCACCGTATAATGGCAGGAGGAGTTTTGCCAGCAATTGAATTAGTCAGGCAAAATCTCGGTCATATGGTTAAGGTCGAGTTAGAGGTTGATACTTTATCTGAATTAGAAGAAGCGTTAACGCTCGGTGTAGATGCTGTCTTGTTAGACAACATGAGTATTGAGTTATTAAATGAAGCTGTCGCTATGGTGGATGGTCGAATAATAACTGAGGCATCTGGCGGAATTACACCAACTAACATAACTGATGTTGCGGCATCTGGAGTAGATCTTATTTCACTTGGTTGGTTAACCCATAGTGTTGACAACTGGGACGTTGGTCTTGATTTTGAGCCGATATAATACTCTATAAATTACTGTATGCTGCTTTAACAATTGCCTCAGTACGGATGCCGGTGCCTAACTTTTCGCTCATTAGGTTTGATACAAAACCCAGAGAAAGATTCTCGCTAGGATCAGCGAGAGCACGAGTGCCTCCAGATCCATGATGACCAAATGAGTCGGCATTGGGGCCAAATAGGTGATTTGTGTTCTTAAAAAACCCAATACCCATTCTTATTTCTTGACCCGTTGTGCCATCAGATTCGTCGTGCCATTGGTCTTCGGTGGCTTTTTTAATAGTTTTGCTAGTGGCTAATTGAACTCCATCAATTTCACCACCATTCGCCAGAGCAGCATAAATACGTGCTATTCCTCTAGCTGTTCCAAATCCTCCGAAGGAAGGTAAAGCTCCTAAACGAAAATCAGTTGTATTGTGAGTAGCAGCATTCATAGTGCTGGGCATTGCTTTCCAGGCGCGAGCTAATGGGGTCCCTGGGGTAGCAGCGCTTTTCATAGAAAAGCCTGCTGAGTTTGGACAAATATCTGCTACGCGGTCTAGATCCTCTTTATCAACACCTATTTTGAACTCGGCATTAAGTGGAGTACAGATATTCTTTTGCACGAAGTCCCGAATTGAGAGCCCAGAAACGCGGCGTACTATTTCACCAGCCATATAGCCAATGTTAACAGTATTGTAGGCTCCTTTTGTTTCTGGAGGCCACGCTGGTTCTTGAGATTCAATCACTTTTATCATTTGGTCATAATCGAAGATATCGCCGGCTTCCGCTGTGTCGTTGAAGCAGATCCCACAAAAGTGAGAAAGGACGTGACGAACCTTGATTGACTCCTTACCATTTTGTGCAAAACCAGGCCAATATTTTGCTACAGGAGCTTCTAAATCAACTAATCCTCTATCTGCCAATATATGTACAGATAATATAGATATACTTTTTGTTATTGAGTAGACGGCACACAAGGTGTCTTCCTTCCAAGGAGTAAGTCTTTTAGCGTCTTGATGTCCGCCCCATAGGTCAACAACTTTCTCTCCTTTATGGTATATACAAACTGCACTGCCTATCTCGTTGTGAGAAGAAAAGTTATTTTCTAGCTCTACCCTGACCGCATTAAAGTCGGGGTGACATTTTCCTTGCACTTCAACATATTCTTTTTTTGGGGTCATCTTTTACTCCTTATTTGAATTCTGGTTTTGCAAGGGTTTACATATTATCTGGTTTGTACATGGTTAGTTTCTGGACTGCTTGTTTCCAGCCAGCCAAATATTTTAGCCTTTTTGTGTGATCAATATTTGGACAAAAAGGACGATCTATTTTCCACAAATTTTCTATATCCTCTAATTTTGAATAGAGGCCTGAGCCTAGGCCAGCAAGAAAAGCAGCTCCTAAGGCGGTGGTTTCTAACACTCGAGGTCTTGCAACTTTAATGTTAAGAATATTAGATAAATATTGAACAAACCAATCATTATCTGTCATGCCTCCATCTATCTGCAGTGATTGTATAGGTTGTCCGAGATCACTTTCCATTGCTTTTATGATATCGTAACTCTGATAAGTAACTGCCTCAAGCGAAGCTCTAGCAATTTCAGCGGGGCCTGTTTCTAGGGTAAGTCCGAAAATGGTCCCACGGACCGTAGAGTTCCAATAAGGAGCCCCTAACCCAGTAAATGCGGGCACTAAATATATTCCTTTATTTGATGAAAGGCTTTTTGCAAGCTCTTCAGTCTCACTAGCCGAACTAATTAATTTTAATCCGTCTCTAAGCCACTGAATGGTTGATCCGGCACTAAAAATACTACCTTCAACTGAGTAAGTTGGTTTTCCATTAATTCTATAAGCTAGCGTGGTTAAAAGGCCCTTATTAGAAATTATGGGTTTATCACCGGTATTCATTAATAAAAAGCAACCTGTTCCATATGTTGCTTTTATTGTGCCATTTCTAACACAAGCTTGTCCGATCGCTGCAGCCTGTTGGTCACCGACCATAGAATTTATTTTTATCTGGCTATCAAATAAACCAGATTTAGTAATACCAAAAAAACTCGAGCTATCGCGTACTTCCGGTAATATCACTTTTGGAATACGCCAGAAAGATAATAAATCTTCATCCCATTTTTGATTATGTATATTGAATAAAAGGGTGCGGCTAGCGTTAGTGGCATCGGTTAAATGGGCTTTACCGCCCGTAAGGCGCCACAGAAGAAAGCTATCAATTGTACCGAATGCGAGTCGACCATCTTCAGCATTTTTTCTGACCCCATCAACATTATCTAATATCCATGATATTTTACTCGCAGAGAAATAAGGGCTGATAGTTAATCCTGTTTTTTTAGAGATAAATTTCTCATTATCCGAATTTGAGAGGTTCTCGCATGCTATTGAGGTTCTCTGATCTTGCCAAACTATTGCATTATATACTGGGTCCCCTGTTTTTTTGTCCCATAAAACGGTTGTTTCGCGCTGATTGGTAATCCCAATCGTGTCAACCTTTTTTCCTAAATCTACACAATCTGAAAGTGTTCTTCTTAACACCTCTACTGTTGCCTCCCATATTTCTTCAGGATCGTGCTCCACCCAATCTGACTGAGGAAATATTTGCTTAAGTTCTTTTTGATAAGTGATTATTTGTGAACCGGTGTCATCAAATACTATGGCTCTAGTGCTAGTAGTGCCCTGGTCCAGCGCTAAAATATAACTTTTTTTTGTCACTTTACCTCTGACATAAAGAAGAGAGTACGATAGAGAGATCAAGTAGGGCTTCGTCTCCCCCTTCCCAACCAATAAACGATAAACCGATAGGACAATTTTTCAGTTTTTCTGCAGGCACGGTAATTTGAGGAAGACCACTTAGCCCTGAAATGCATGTTAGTAAAAGAGTGTTGGCACGAAAGAATTCTAACTGATCTAATGTGCTGTTCACTTTCGGAGCTATTACGGGTGCTGTTGGCAGGCATACTATTGTTCCAGGAGAGATCAGCTCTCTCAGATTTTTTTGAACTTGTTCCCGAACCTTTATGGCTGTAGAGAACTCTTCTGTGCTAATACTTGCAGCCATTTTAAATCGTTCTTTAATACCAGGTCCTAAATTAGGTTTATTTTTTTCTACCCATGGTAAGTTGGTGCTTTTCACTTCATACGCTTGTATTATCTTGAAAGCATCCGACCACTTATCAAGTTCTCCTGATGCAATGTTTATTTCTAATCTATTAGGTAAAAAATCTGCGGCGTTGCTTAAAAAACTCTTTAAAGTTTTAGAGACTTCAGGGTCCGCCGTATTAAAGCAATCTTCCGCAACTAAAACTTTCATAACATCTCCATTAGATATTCTTTTATCCAGGAGAACAGAGCCTACTGTCTGAAATAAATGTGCATCGTTAGCAAACCATCCTGCTGTGTCGAGGCTAGGGGCCATCGGGCGTCCACCAGCTAAATCAACCCTGCCGTGAGTTGGTCGAATTCCATAAAGCCCACAAAAAGAAGCAGGTATTCTCACTGATCCGCCTGTGTCGCTTCCAAGAGATATATCGCATAATTCTGCTGCTAAGGCCGCGGCAGATCCAGAAGAGGACCCTCCTGGTAGTCGTCCTTTGGCACGTAAGTTTTTTGGGGTCCCATAATGTGCGTTAGCACCAGTTAGACTATAGAAAAACTCATCGCAAATCGAAATTCCTACTATATCCGCACCAGCTTCTAAAAGTCTTTTTACAGCGTTAGCCGTTTTTTTGGCAGGTTTAGCTTTGGCAAAGAAATCAGGGCTACCGTTTCCAGTTTTACGTCCTGAAATGTCATATAGGTCTTTAATTATTATTGTTTTTCCAACTAGAGGCCCATTCTCTGAACCCAAGATTGGCTCCGCAATATTATGTGGGACTAAACAACCGACATCATCAAGGGGTATAGCGATCTTGTTTTTATGATCTTTTGTATGTTTTTTCATATGTTTTCTGCTAGATAATTAATCTTATATTCTGACTGTGTGTTTGTTCTTTTATTTCTATTATACTAAATCATTTGCACATGTGCTTAAAAGCTACAACATAACATGGAGATTCTAATGTCGGTGTTATCTAGCGAAAATATAATCTTGGTTGAGCGGACTGGCGATATAGTCACTGTCATCTTAAATAGGCCAAATAAGTTAAATGCCCTAAATAAAGCTATGTGGCAACGGCTTGCGGTTGTCATGAACGAGCTTAATGACGATCATTCTATACGATGCGTCATATTAAGAGGGGCAGGTGATAAGGCGATGGGACCAGGAGCTGATATATCTGAGTTTGAGTCGGAAAGGTGTGACTCTACCAAGGCGGCTGAATATGGAGCCTTTATGCATCGATCTATGGCGAGTATTCGTGAGTGCCAACATCCAGTCGTTGCGCTTATAAAAGGATTGTGTGTTGGAGGAGCGCTTGAACTGGCACTTATGTGTGATTTGCGTATATGTGGAAAGAGCTCCAAATTTGGGATCCCGATAAACCGTCTTGGACTTGTCATGTCACACCCTGAAATAGAGGCTTTAGTGGGGTTAGTGGGTAGATCGGTTGCGCTTGAAATTTTATTTGAAGCGAGAATATTTGATTCAGAAGAAGCAAAAATAAAAGGATTAGTAAATAAAGTTGTCCCGGATAACGAGGTTGAGTTAGAGGTTTATGAAACGGCCCTAAGAATTTCTGAGGGTGCGCCGTTAGTTAATCGATGGCATAAAAAGTTTGTAGACCGTATAATTGACGGTGTTAAAGTAGCAAAGCCTTTAAACCAAAGTGAACTATCTGAGGGTTTTGCTTGCTTTGATACTCATGATTTTAAGATGGGTTATCAAGCTTTTTTAAACAAACAAAAACCGAAATTTGAAGGCCGCTAGCCATGACCGAAAATCAAAAGCTTCTTGATGGGATTAAAATAATTGAACTTAGCCATATTATGGCTGCACCTACATGTGGTCAGCTCCTCGCTGACATGGGCGCAGAAGTGGTGAAAGTTGAACGACTCCCAAAAGGAGATGATACTCGTCGTTTTGGCAGATCTGAAGATGGTGATTCTGCCGCTTTTGCCATGATGAATAGAAATAAAAGTGGTTTAGGCCTTAACCTTAAGACAGAAAAAGGCAAATCCACTTTGCGTACTTTGATAGATAAGTCTGACGTGTTTATCGAAAACTACCGTATGGGTGCTATGGAGCATTATGGAGTTGGATGGGAAAATGTAAGAGAATCAAATCCTAGATTAATCTATTGCTCAATTTCTGGATTTGGACGGACAGGGCCTTATTCGGATCGAGGAGGTTTTGATCTTATTACTCAGGCTATGTCCGGTATTATGAGTATAACTGGTGAGGGTCCAGGGCGTCCCCCTGTAAAAGTGGGGGCGCCAATAACGGATATTACAGCAGGTATTTTGGCAGCCTTGGGAATTTGTGGAGCCATAATTCAAAGACATCGAACCGGTAAAGGTCAATACGTTGATACGTCTCTTTATGAAGCAGGTATATTTCACACCTTCTGGCAGACAGCTATTTTTGGGGATACAGGTGAAGTCTCCCAGGCTATGGGTTCTGCTCACCCTCTGGCAGCTCCATATCAGGCATTTAAGACAAGTGATAGTTGGTTAGTTGTCGGGGCTGCAAACCAAAGTACTTGGCTAAAGTTTGTAGAGGCAATTGGCTCCAATGAACTAGCAAATGATGACCGATTTAGTGAGCCAGCTAGCCGAATGGAGAACTTAGATACTTTGGTAGAAATACTGAATACTTTGCTTTCAAAAAGGACCACTAGCGAGTGGATGGAGCTCTTAGATAGTCACGGTGTTCCGGCGGGACCTGTATATGATATTGAGGAAATGGTTAATGATCCTCATACCAAAGCTCGGAATATGGTAACTAATATATCTTCAGCCACTGGAAAGAACTTTTCGGTTATGGGTCATCCAGTTAAGTACTCATCTGCCTCAACAGCTATTACGCAAAGTGCACCCTTAATAGGACAAGATTCTAGAGAAATTTTGACTCGATTTAATTTTACTTCTGATGAAATTGATAGCCTAGTTAGTGAGGGTGTTATTTCTGATAAAAGAATAAACGTTGAAGCTGCAGAATAAATATTGGCCTGGGAAACAATATTTTTTATTGCTCGATTCAATTAACTCGAGATCTTTTTTCGTCTAGACGTTGTTTCTGTTTGTCCAGATCCACCACAAACCGTGTATGTTTGCAATCGCCCACTTTATCTCCAGTTTGGTCATGTATTTCAACGGTAAACAAAACTCGGCGACGATCAATCTCAGAAATCTTCGCGTTTATATCAACCCACATGTCGATCAGCGTTGCTCCCAAATGGTCAATTTCAACCCTTGCCCCTACTGAGCTTTGATCCTTGCTCAGATGTTTATCTAGTATGTTTTTGCAAACACGCTCTATGTCTAGTACCATAGAAGGAGTAGAGTAAACGCGGAGTTCTTCGCCCATAAATGAAATGGTGCGGTTTGTATCAATGATAATACGCTGATTAGCTTCTATACCTATTTTAAGAGTATTTTTCATAACTTGATTTTCCAGTTTTAAGTTTATAAAAATATTTTCGTTAGTATTTTTTGGTATGCTGCTTTTGTAGAGCACATACAAGTCTACAAAGTTTAATCATGTCATTTAGGAAGTTGGTAAATATGTCTACTAAGGTTCATGAAATCACTACTCGCGAGCATCTTGAAGTTCATTATGGCCAACCTAAAGGCCATTTAAACGAAAAAGAGCTACCAAAACTGAATAAACATAGTAAGCATTTTATTACCATTTCGCCATTTCTTGTCCTTTCCACATCAGCAGCTAATGATGGCCCGGCGGATGCTAGTCCAAGGGGTGACGCACCAGGATTTGTACAGATTTTAGATGATAAAACTATTGCTATACCAGATCGTCCTGGTAATAGGCGAGCCGATTCATTTCACAATATTATAGAAAACCCAGAGGTGGGATTACTATTTATGGTTCCAGGAATGAATGAAATTCTCCGTATAAACGGACGTGCTAAACTGACTACAGATACAGAAATTCTAGCTAGCATGCAAGTTAAGGGAAAACTTCCTAAAGCTGCTTTAATCGTTCAAATTAAAGATGTTTATATGCACTGTGGAAAGGCAATAATCAGAGCTGACCTTTGGAATCCTGATAAACAGATCGACCGAAAAGATTTTCCGACTATGGGTCAGCTTAATCAGGATTGGTATGGTGTAGACGGAAAGCAGATAGATAAAAATTATTCGAATTCTATAAAAAACGACCTTTATTAGGTTCAAACTAAAAACTATTAACAGTAAGAGAAATTTAACATGTCTGAACTCACGCTTGATCAAGCTATGAAAATTGTGGAGGTTGGCTTCTCTCATGGTAGGAAAACTAATTGTCTTCCTTTGGGTATCGCAGTCTTAGATCCAGGAGGTCACTTGATTTCATTTGCTCGTGAAGATGGGACTAGTTTTTTAAGGCCGGCTATTGCCCAAGCTAAAGCTTGGGGAGCCTTGGGTATGGGCATGGGGTCACGTGCCCTAGAAAATAGACCAGATCGCTTTATGATGACTTTAAATTCAGTATCTGGGGGTAAAACATTGAATGCCCCAGGGGGAGTTATAATACGCGATCAAGAGGGCAAAATACTTGGTGCGGTAGGAGTTACTGGGGATGTTTCTGATCGTGATGAGGCATGTGCTGTTGCTGGAATTGAGGCCGTAGGTCTGATAGCTGACACTGGCTGATTGTTTTTAGACAAGCTAGGGATGCACAGTCTTAATTTCTATATCACGAATTATTCATGATAAACTAGGATTTGTAGAATACTAACTGTTTATTCCTTCTTGTTGCCCGCCAAAATCGGTAGAGTAGTTTTTGTCAATATACCAGCAAACGTAATCAATCATACTTACGGGATCGTACTTAGGCGGGTTTTCTTTGCTACAACACGTATCCAATGGTTCTGCTATTGTGTCAGGTGCCGGGTTGAAAAATACCGCCATAGAGTAACGATCGTGGTCAGGAGGTACTACCCGGTGCGGTGAGGCAATAAAACGACCATTTGTCCAGCGATTCAGAAATTCACCAGTGTTTATTATAATTCCGTCAGCTACAGGATTTGCTGGCAACCATTTTCCACTCTGAGTAAGAACTTGGAGTCCTGGTACAGAGGATAGGGGCAGTAAAGTAATGAAGCTATGATCACTATGGGGTGAAATTCCAAATTGATTTTTTTCGGGCTCAACCGCTGGATAATGAGCATTACGGACCCAAACTATAGGTTCCTCAAAGTGTTGATCAAAGTAATGGGCTGGTTTTTCGAGAGCTAATGCATACAAGGGAACTATTTTTTGTCCGAGATCAACTATGGATTTTTGAAAACCAACAATTGCATCACGAAAACCTGGTAAGTTCTCTGGCCAGGGATTGGGGCCTACAAAGCGCAAGCCCCTTTCAATGTAAGGATGGTTTGGTTCCCTATCTAAGGCTAGGGCCAGCGTTTCGTTTAAGTCCTGTTTTGTGTTTTTATTAACCTTAGAGGTAACATATACGGTCGATTTGGGTGCAATATAGCCAACTGATTTTTCACCAAATTTTAGCTTTAGTTTTTCCTCTTTGGGACGAGCAAAAAAACGTTTTAGAGCTGAATAAGCATTATCCATTACTTCACGGGGAATCCCATGATTAATAACGACGTAGAAGCCAATAGTTTCTTGTATAAATCTAATATTCTCTGCTAAAGATTCTCCGGCGCCCGGTACACCGGATAGATAAGGTCCTATATCTAAAATGGGAATATCATCAAATTCATCAGATTTATTTACTTTTTTATAATCGAATATTTTTATAGGCATTCAAGCACCCACTGCATCATCCTAGTTTTAAGTTCATACTTAAAAAGCATATACTTTATTTTATTATAAGGTCAAAAATTTGAGTTTTTATAAGGCATTTGATTATTAGAATCTATAGTTTCAGTTTATCTATTGCGATCTTTATTTTTTTAAAGATAAAGGTTTAATTCGCGAGATGAAGGCCCGCGGCCCCAATTGCCACTAATATTGCAGCAGGAATCCGCCGTCTCCAATAACTTTCGCCTAAAAAAAAAGCGGATATTATTGCTGCGAAAATAACACCAGTTTCTCTAATAGCAGCCACACTTGATGCTGGCGCTTCAGAAAAGGCCCAAAGTATAAGAGCGTAACTTGCTAGAGCAAAAGTTGCGCCTATAGCTCCTCTTCCTCCATATGATCGCAAGTAACGAAGAATTTGTTTACGTCGAAAATAAGTCACAACAGAGACAAACGGAACGCAAGAGATAGTCATAATCCATGCTAGGTAGACTAGAGGGGCCTCTTTTATAGAGGATGACATGATCCTGATACCCGACGCGTCGACTAATGTTACAGCTGCTAGTGAGATTCCCGTTAGGAGAGCATAAATAACAACCTTTCTATGTTGCTTTTTAATTAGGTCTTGTTCCAACGATAGGCTCATGACACCAATAGCAATTATACTCACTGATATTACCTCCATAGTTGATAAAGACTCATCTAGAAAGGGTCCGGCGGCTATACAGACAAATAAAGGAGCCGTGCCTCTTGCTATAGGGTAAACTCTTCCAAAGTCTCCAATGCCATATGAGATGACCAATAGAGTAAAATAGGTCAGATGAAGTGACCCTGAAACTATTAGCCATGGCCAATGTTCGGGATGTGGCATCGGCATAAGAGCAATTAGGGTCATACCAAAAACTGCTGAGAACCCAGCAATTAATGCGGGGCTCAACCATCTGTCTCCACCAACTTTAACTAAAGCGTTCCAAGATGCGTGCAAAAGAGCTCCTATAAGCACTGCCCCAATAACTAACTCTGACATAAACTCTCCAAGATTGAGGCCTTATTCTAAAGCTTATTCTCTTACAGCATCACTGTTCCACCATCGACCATAATAGTTTGACCTGTTACGAATTTACTAGAATCGGACGCTAAATAAATAATTGTACCAGTTAAGTCATCGGTTTCAAGATTTCGGTTAATACTTTGCCCTGCTGCAATCATTTGTAGAGCTTTATCACGTTTTTCACTAAAAAACTCATCAGTGCCTTCAGTTAGAACTGCGCTAGGGGCGACAGCATTTACCCGTATAAGATCGCGTCCTAATTCCCGCGCTAAACTGCGTGTCAGACCAATAACGGCTGCTTTTGAAGTGGCATAATCGACTCCATAAGCCATCCCATACTTAGCTGCTAAGGATGATATATTTATTATGGAGCCGCCGCCTGCCTCTCTCAATGATGGGACACAGGCCTTGCAGCATTGCCATATCCCCTTAATATTTACGGTCATAACATTATCCCATTGTTCTTCTGATAATTCATCAAAACGTCCACCAGAAATATCACCATACAGGGCAGCGTTATTAATAAGCACGTTAATGTTGCCAAATTCGGAAATCGCTTTATCAGCCATGTTTTGACAGCTATTCATATTTGCAACGTCTAATGAGAGACCAATTGCCTTTCCGCCTTTGTCATTTATGTTTGTTACCGTACTAGAAGTATCACGGATATCGGCGGCAACAATATTAGCTCCCTTTGCTGCTAAAGCTTCACTGTAAGCTTTGCCTAGACCACGACCAGCTCCAGTAACAATTACTGTTTTACCCTCGAGACTCATTAGTTTCTCCCAAGATGTTTATACTTTCAATCAAGTCTAAATTATTGATTGTGTCTGATTGCGTAATCAGGGTTGATCGTTTTATAAAATATCCTATCGGATCTGAGTTATAAAAACCCAGACCCGATGAATATCTATAAAATTTTAGTCAGCAACGCTAGCATCATTCCCATCGTGTAAAACAGTTTTACTTTTACGGGAAGGTATTACGGGCAACAGCAGGTATGACTCTTGGCCTGCCCCACTATGTATGCTGGTTGTTCCACCAAAGATCTCTTTAGGTCTATCAGTTGGGTCGTCATGAAGAAATGGTCCTGACCCTCTAGATGGGACATATGCATCAACTGCGGGCCCAGGTCTATCGAAGTCTTGGCCTGAAATATTTAGTGCTATTCGATATCCTTTCGGTAATACGATGCATTGAGGCCAAATTTCTATATCTAGCTCATAGACTTTTCCTGGGGTGAGCATTTGTTTGTCATCATGCGTATGGTATGGCCTCCACGGTTTAGACATTTTTGTGTCTAGCTTACGATGTGAGGCTCTTAACCATCCTTGAGCTAAAGGAGTTTTAGGATCAACAGTGCCTTGGAAATGTACCTCACGTCCATTGGGCGCGAAAGCTTGCATCGTTACAAACAAATCACAGTCTGTGGTGGATGAAGACACAAAAATCTTGGCCGCCATGGGGCCTGTAATCTCGGTTTCCTCTTTTAATGGAGGGGACATCCAAGTTACACCCCGAGTTAACGCTCGGAAGTTCTTTTTTGATTTGCGTTTAGTAGGCTTCCACTCGAGTTTTCCTTTACCACCAGTATTAAAGTAAAGCTTTGTCCACTTAGTGCTTCGTAATGGCCAAGAATTTTCCTTACGAAGCTCAAATTCTTTAGTGAATGGACGTCGTAAATTTACCCAAACTCTGGGCTCACGATTCCATCCATTTTTTTCACCTTTCAAGTAATAGTCAAAAAATCGTTTTTGTAGCTCCATACCATAAGCCAGGTAAAACCACTCCTCATGACGACCTGGGTGGGCTTCCAGCCATTTTTCTTTTGAAGCTGCTTGTGTATAGGCTTCGAAGTTTCCTCTGGGGTGTAGACCGAACCCGGCCCAGGAAGCTGCACTGAGGAATGGGACCTTTACGCGTGACCAGTCTGGAGAACGAGATTGGTACCAATCATCATCCATTTCCCGTACACGAAAATTTTCTAGAGAATCACTACGATTCTCAGCTAGTTCATCTGAACTAAGACTGGCTGGTCCAGTAGCACGTGACTTCATCCAATGATCCCGGGGACCTTTAGTATAACCGTGTTGAACATTCTCTACCTGCCGAGGATACCAAATTTCCATGAACTTATTCGATAGTATTCCTCCATGTCGAGCCCAGTCACGATACTGGTCAGCGGCTCCTTCCCATGGAATCATAGCTTTTAATGCTTTGGGCTGTAGTGCTGCAACATGCCATTGGTTGATAGCGTAATAAGACACGCCATTAAGTCCGACTTTGCCATTTGACCATTTTTGTTTTCCTGCCCATTCTATAGCTTCGGCAAAATCTTTAGTTTCTCTTGGTGAGAATATATCCAGGTAACCTGGTGAACGACCTGCCCCACGGGAGTCCAATCTTACACACGCATATCCCCAAGGCACCCATATTTCAGGATCAACTGTTTCCCAGGTAAGCCATCGATGCTTAGATCCCGGTAAAACATTAGGGTGCATTTTTAATAATGAATCCCATAAAGGCTTATAATGTTCTTGGTATTTGACACCCTTGCCATAGGGGCCGCCTGCCATAACAATGGGCACTTTCTTTGTTGTATTGGGTCTGTATACATCTACGCGTAAAACTTCACCATCATCCATTCTAACAGGTAAATCACGTTCAATAATTATGTTGTCGACTAAGGTCTTAGTTGGCATTACTTCCTCCCCAAATTAATGCTCCTGGAGCTATACTTTGATAACTGTTAAGTTTTAAAAATAAGTTAGTATTTGTTAAATCAATCTCTAAGCTACTTTTACGGTATTTCAAAAATCCAGAAAGATCTATACCTAATAATTATAGCTTCGTGATTTAGAGTCATTTTTGCAATAGCTATTATGTTTTTAGTTTTATATGAGATCTATTCTGGCAAGTCTCTATAAAACCTTAATCAGGAGAGTGCTTTATGTTTCAACATACTGAGATAAGAGAAGAAGAAGTTATCGGAAAAGAGCATTATGTGATGAATGAGGGTTCTCGTCTATTTTTATGGGAAAAAACACTAGATCTTGGAGAAAAAGATTTCGGATCGATCTTATTTGTTCATGGTTCTTCAATGGCTTCTCAACCAACCTTTGATTTAGATGTTCAAGGGCGTCCCTATTCTTCGGCGATGAATTGGTTTGCGTTGAATGGATTTGATACTTGGTGTTTGGATGTTGAAGGATACGGCCGATCTGATAAGACTAAAGACTCGAATTTTGATATTTCTTCAGGCGCCGATGATTTGGCAGCCGCTACTAACTATATTTGTGATTTAAAAAAAATTGAAAAAGTTCATGTTTATGGAATTTCTTCCGGAGCATTGAGAGCTGGTCTTTTCGCTGAACGTCAACCGGAGAGGGTTTCGAGACTCGCTTTGGATGCAATGGTATGGACGGGTCAAGGGAGTCCTACTCTTATCGAACGAAGAAAAAAAATAGATGAGTTTAAATCAAGTAATCGGAGACCCATTAATTATGAATTTGTTCGTTCTATTTTTACAAGGGATCACCCAGGTACTACCGAGGAGAAAGTAATAGAGGCTTTTTCAACTTATGTTTGTTCATTAGATGATTCAATTCCTAATGGCACTTATGTTGATATGTGTGAAAACCTCCCAATAGTTAACCCTCTGAATTTAACTATGCCTGTCCTAGTTATGCGTGGCCAATGGGATGGCATAGCGTCCATTGATGATTTATTGAATTTTTTCCGACTACTTCCTAATCCTGACAAACAGTTTAAATCTATGCCAGGAATCTCGCATGGAAGTTTTCAGCAAAAAAATTATTTGATGGTATATAGAATATTGTATGATTTTTTTACTCAACCGGAACCAGTTTATGTAGGCTAAAGTTAAGTGATCAGTTTGTTTACAAAAATCTTGTTTTTTAACTTTAATCTTTAGCGTAGTTCCTAAAGAAGGAGAAACTTATAACCATGAACAAAAAAAATAAGATAATTGCCATAGAAGAGCATTATTTTGACCCTGATTTGACAAAGCATTTTTCAAAAGAAGATGCCCTTCCAATCGAGTTGCAGAAACAGTTAGAAGATGTAGATGAATTGCGATTAAAGGAAATGGATGATGCTGGGGTTGATGTTCAAGTGTTGTCTCATGCACCGCCTGCCACCCAGTGTTTGGGAGCTGATTCTGCAGCGACGATTGCAAAGCACACAAACGATCGACTAGCAGAAATTGTTCAGACTCACCCTGATCGTTTTGCGGGCTTTGCTGCTCTGCCTACAGCCGACCCTACAGCGGCAGCTCAAGAACTTGAGCGCACGGTTAATGATCTTGGTTTCAAGGGAGCGATGATACATGGTTTAACGAACAATGTCTTTCTTGATGACAAGAGATTCTGGCCGATTTTTGAACGTGCGGCATCGCTAGATGTACCAATATATTTACACCCTGGCCCTCCACATCCTGAAGTTGTCAAGGCGTATTATCAGGATTATTTAGATGATTATCCAGGGCTCTTAACAGCTGCCTGGGGGTATACCGTAGAAACGGCGACTGCAGGAATCAGACTGATTCTTAGTGGGGTATTGGAGAAGTATCCCGGACTTAAAATTATTTTGGGACATCTAGGAGAAGGTCTTCCATTTTTGCTATGGAGGATTGATCAAGCCTTGTCTAGGCCAGGCAATAAATCATTATCGTTTCGTGATATGTTTAGTGAACACTTTTTCGTTACTACTAGCGGCAATTTTTCTGATCCAGCTTTATTATGTTGCTTACAAGAGATAGGAGCCGACCGTATTTTATTCTCGGTCGATTGGCCATTCGTTCCAAATAATCCAGGAGTTGATTGGATGGAGTCTCTTCAACTTAGCAATGATGATAAAATAAAAATACTTAGCGGTAATGCCACTAAGCTATTAAAGCTTGGTTAGACTTCGACAGCCTTACCTTCCACTTTCTTAAGTGCGCCGTAGTGAGTGAAGGTATTAGTCATATACCAATTGAAAAACTCCCTATATGTCTGTGTTGGATACTTAGGAGGATTTACTTTGCTGGTGCACGTTGGAAGGCATTCTCCGACAGCTTCAAAGTTCGGGTTTACGAAGCAGGCAAGTGAGTATCTATCAGCTTTTAGAGGGGGGACTACACGGTGTGGGGTTGCTCGAAATCTATCATTGGTCCAGCGGCCTAGAAACTGTCCAGCGTTTACGATTAAGGCATCTTCGGGTAATTCAGGCCAGAACCAATTGTTATCAGTATCTAGAACTTGCAGACCTTCTTCATTGGCGGGTGGAAGAAATGTCATGAATCCGGTATCTGCGTGGGCGCTAACACCCATATCATCCATGTTTTTGTCTGTTTGCTGAGGATACTTAGCCAGGCGAAAATATGTGTAATTATCCTCAAACATCGGCTTAAAGTAGTCTTCTTCTAAATCAAGAGAAAGGGCCCAAACGGGCAACAGCTTTTTACCTAAAGTTGTGACTGTTTTCATATATTTTTCGGAAGCGCTACGGAATCCTGGGAGCACCTCCTCTGGCAACCAAGGCATTTTGCCGTAAAATGGTTCACCTGCTATTACATTGGGATTATCATCGGAGTAATCAGTCGCAATAACGTAGGCCTCTACGTTGTCTAGCTTTTTACGTTCATGAAATTCAGAATGCGTGGTAAGAGATGAATAACCTGGAGAATAGCCTTTTTGGTCTGTTGTAATGTAGACACTCATTTTTTCATCTGTGGACAAATCATGAAAGCGTTTAGCCTCTTTCTCCATTCCTTTTATAAGTCGCTTAGATATGCCGTGATTCACGATGCACATGAAACCTATCGATTCCCAGACCTCTCGCCATTTGTCCGCAAGTTTATGGATTGCCTGTTTGTTTCCTGATAAAGCAGGCCCAACATCCAGAACCGGCAATTGACGCCTATCTATATGGCGAAAAACATCCAGACTACTTGTTTTAGCTACTTTATCCATAAACCCTACCCCATAATTGATGATATATGTTTACACAAAAAAGCCACTTTACATATTATTGCTGGACTTATGTGTAGGCAATGGCTTAGTTACATTAGTTTAAAGACCTTGATCTTTCTTTAAAACATTTGCTAGCCAATCGATCATTTTAGTTCTGTATTGAAATGCGTTGTTGTGACAGCAATGAACTCCATTATCATCCATGACTAAAGTAGAAACACCAGGTAAAGAGTTAGATAGCTTAATCGCTTGTTTCCAGTTGAAAATAGCATCAAGTTTTCCGTGTACTATTAGAACGGGTTTTTTAACTTTATCGATGCAGTCGATTAAACTACTAGCTCCCATCAGGGTTCGTGCTTCACTGTCAGTTTTTCCTCCTGTGGCATAACAGAATCCATCGCGTATCATTTTTGGCATGGTCGAAAAATCCTCTAAATCAAAGGCTCCTCCAAACACCACAGTTGCTGCAATCTGTGGGTTTTTGGCCGCAGCACGCATAACGAAGTAGCCACCAAGACTTCTACCAAGAGTTCCAATTCTTAGAGGGTCAATTTTTGGGTGAGAAGAAATGGCATCAAAAATTGCTTGGATGCACTCTTCGTACCCTTCGGCTAATGGCAGGTGCTGACGAAACTCGCCTTGACCCGGCCCATCAAAGGAAAAACATGCTAAACCGCGTTTAACACAAATGTCACCAATAGTATGAAAATCTTCTTTTGTGGAATCTAACCCAGGGACTAGTAGTACACAGGCAGCAAGATTTTCAAGTGATCTTGGTAGCCTAAGATATCCAGGAATTTTATGATTCTTAAAAGACACTTCTATTCTCTCTAATGGGGGAGCCAACAAAGGTGCAGCTTTCTGATAAGTCTTTGCTTTCAGGGCTTGCATTGCTTTTTTATCTTCTTGGGAGTGAAATGCAACAATTTGGGAACAGTGATAGGCTAGGCTTGCACGTATTAATGTTTCCCCTGCACTGATATCGTGTCCTTCACTCTGCATCTCTTTTGCTAGTAAATAGTATCTATTACCAATCTCAGACCAAGCCTTTGACCATTCAGGCCAATTAGTTGCTACGCTGTGCACTGATAAAATATCGTTAATATCTACTCCATCAGCGACTAACCTTGGAATCCAGTAAGCGAAAACCTCATTAGTTAAGTTATTTTTAGGAAAACTATTATCCATTGATTTATCCTAATCTGAAGAAACAGTGAAGTACCTTTTGGAGCTATTATTACGGTTTTTGAAGATTTGTTTCTTTAATAATAGCGTTATAAAACATTACTCAATAGTTAATACTAATGTTCGACCAGAATTGCCCGGAAATCATTAACATTTGTATGTGTTGGCCCGGTAACCATCAAATCTCCTATACCAGAAAAAAAAGTATACGAATCGTTATTTTTTAAAGCGAAAATCGGATCCTTACCTGCGGTTTTAGCTCTTTCAATGGTGTCGGGCCCGATAAATGCTCCAGCATTATTCTCGCTACCGTCTATTCCATCGGTGTCACAGGCTAGTGCATAAATATTTCTAGCACCATTCAGAGATAAAGCCAGCGCGAGAGCATACTCAGTATTTGGTCCTCCCTTGCCATCTCCTTTTAAGGCCACTGTGAGTTCTCCTCCTGACAATATTACTGTTCCTGGTTCAGAGTTTAATGCTATCTGGGCATGCTCATCAGCTATAATGCGTGCTTCTCCTTCTATAGCGTCTCCTAAGAGGATGGTTTTGTATCCAGATTCATGTGCTATTTTTGCGGCTTCTTTCAGGGCTAATCCTGGTGAGGCTAGGACGTTTATTTGGCTTTTTAAGAGATAGGGGTCGCCAGGTTTTGGGCTCTCATTAAGTCCTGCCTTAAGGTGGTCCATGATTTTTTCAGAAACCGGAATTCTATATCTGTTCAAAAGCTCCAAAGCATTACTGAATGTTGTGGGGTCGGGAACTGTTGGACCAGAGGCGATAATTGTGGGATCGTCACCTGGAACATCTGATATGATTAATGATACTACCCTGGCAGGGTATGCAGCTTGTGCGAGACGTCCTCCTTTAATCAAAGAGATATGGGAACGGATACAGTTGATTGCTTTTATCGGCGCCCCGGATTTTAATAATTCTACATTAATTTCTTGTTTATCTTTTAATGATAAACCTTCGGCAGGCAAGGTGAGCAGAGAGGAACCACCTCCTGATATAAGTGCTATGACTAGATCATCACTGTTTAGGCTGGAGACCATTTCAAGAATGCGCTTAGTTGCCATAAAACCTCTAGAATCAGGGATTGGGTGTGAAGCTTCTACAATCTCTATTTGGTTGGTTTTTACACTATGACCATAACGGGTGATAACAAGTCCTTCTATACAGCCATTCCAGCTTTGCTCGAAGGCTTTGGCCATAGCGGCGGAAGCTTTACCCGCTCCAACCACAAGAGTGCGTCCCGTTGGAGGTAGGGGAAGATGATTTGGTAAGCAGACATTAGGATGGGCTCTGTCAACTACCGCATCAAACATTTGACTCAAAAGGGTGGAGTGTTTCATTGTTGTTTTACATTCCTTATTTTAAAGTCAAAAATGCTAATAACTAGAAAAATCTTTTTTTAATAAGTTTTGATGTTTTGAAATATACTTTCCACTTAGTTCGGTAAATATTTCAGATAAATAATATTTATTTGACTCCAGAAAAATTGATTAATCCAATATAAATTAATTAATATTTTTTACGATTTTATTTGAGGATCTTAAAATATGAATTTAGTTAAAGGAAGTTCCGCGTTTTTAACTTTACTTGAAAGCGAGGGAGTAACTCATTTGTTCGGTAATCCTGGGACCACTGAGTTACCAGTAATGGATGCTATCACTAGTCATACAGAGTTAACATATGTTTTGGGAATGCAGGAATCGCTTGTCGTTGCCATGGCTGACGGTTTTTCTCGAGCCTCAGGAAGACTAACAGCGTGTAATGTTCACGTAGCTCCAGGTCTAGGGAACGCGATGGGGGCAATATATAATGCTAAATTCACTGGAACGCCCATGATCATCACAGCTGGGCAACAAGAACAAGGTCATGGTTTGATGGAGCCTCTTCTTTATGATCCTTTAGTGCCGATTGCTACCCCTTTAGTAAAATGGGCAACTGAGATTAATAGGCTTGAAGACATGCCTCGTATAGTTCGTCGCGCAGCTAAGATTGCTACAACACCACCAACTGGGCCAGTGTTTTTATCTTTGCCTGGAGATGTATTAAATGATCAAAAAGGTATTGAACTAGGTCTAAGCACTAGAGTCGACTCTAAGGTAAGACCCTCAGATGAACGACTTGATAACCTTGCCTCTCGAGTTATTAACTCAAAATCACCATGTATGCTTGTTGGAAATGAAGTAGTGACTTCTGACGCATTTACAGAAATCAGTAAATTAGCCGAGGTTCTTGGCGCCGCAGTATTTCAGCAAACAACGGCTTATGGTTCTCATTATCCTTCCGAGCACGTCTGCTTTATGGGGGCTTTATCCCGGAATCAAAAAGAGGTTCGGTCAATACTCAGTGATTACGATTTATTAATTGTCATTGGAGCTGACGTTTTACGAATGTCTGTTTTTAGTGAGATTGATCCTTTGCCTGTTAGTATGCCCATAGTTCAGATAGGTTTGGATGATTGGGAAATTGGAAAGAATTATCCGGCGGAGGCTGCAATTAGAGCGGACGTAAAAGAAACACTTAACGCTCTAATTCCTATCGTAGAAATGAAGGGGGGGGCCGATGCATCTTCGGTAGCTCAATTAAGACTTGAAGCAATAAGTAAAAAAAATTGGAGTTCGAAACGTCATCAAAGAACTCAAGCAGCTTTAAGAAATAAAAACAATGTTCCCATCGATTGTGACTGGTTAATGTTAGAAATTAGTAATACGATTCCCGATGAAGCAATTGTCGTTAATGAAGGACTAACAACGACATGGAACCTCCTTAACTTCTTACCGTTTCGCGACCGGTATAATTTTCACTCTTTTGCAAGTGGCGGTATTGGTTGGGGTCTACCGGCAGCCGTTGGGGTTCAACTCGCTCAGCCAGAGCGTCCTGTTGTTGCGTTGATTGGTGATGGAAGTGCCATGTACTCAATTCAGGCACTTTGGACGGCTGCAAAGATGAAATTACCTATTACCTTTGTAATAGCTAATAATCGTGGCTACAGAATTATAAAACAGCGGCTTCTTTCATTTCATGGAAACAATAATTTTATAGGCATGGATTTTGATGAGCCAGAGATTGACTTTGTTAGTCTAGCAACCTCACTTGGTATTAAATCTGAACGTATCATTAATCCAGAACAAATGCACGAATCATTGGTCTCTGCCGTTGAAAGCAGTGATCCCATTTTGCTCGATGTTATAGTTGAAAACTCAGTTTAAAAGTTAATAATATTAACTGTGTTGGATTACGACTCTCGGTCATTCTCCTTGAAACTTGGGTGTTTTTTTCTTTGAAAAGCTAACAATACCATGACGGCCGTCTCGACTTCCCATCGTTTCTGCAATACCCAAACTTTCAGAATCCAATTGAGTCTCGAGGCTTTCAGAGAAAGCAGTATTAAGCAGATTCTTGGTAACGCCAAATGCTTTTGTTGGCCCATCAGCAAACCTTTCTGCTAATGTCATAGCCTCCTTCATTAACTGACTAGCAGGAACTACCTTGTTCACTAAGCCCCACTGGCAGGCCTCTTCTGCATTTAGTAGGCGGTTTGTTAGAAGTAACTCTTTAGCCCTCAGAAGTCCTATATGTTTGGCCAAATGGTATGTTGAGCTTCCATCCGGTGACAATCCTGACGCAGTGTATGCGGCTATGAATTTAGCTGTATCTGAAGAAATGACGTAATCCCCAGCCAGGGCTAGACTAAATCCTCCGCCTGCTGCAACTCCATTAATAGCCATAATTAAGGGCGCACTCATTTTTGAAAAACGCGATATGGCATGATGCAAGATTGTTGCTGTCTGATCTACGTAGTCAGAGACTTCATCGCCTTGATCTATGAAAGCCTTCAAATCCCCTCCACCACAAAACATTTTACCTGCGCCTGTCAAAATAGCAGCACGTACTGCAGAATCTCTATAGCATCTCAGGGAAATATCATCTAACTCTCTAACCAATGGTTCGTGAATTGAATTCGCTTCATCCGGTCGGTTTAAAGTTATTAGCGCCACCCGGTTTGTTATCTCAAAATTTATAAATTCATAGCTCATTATGGAAATACCCTTCTAACTACATAACTATTTTTGGCAGCCATGTTGCGATCTCGGGCACGTTTGCTATTGCTATCATTACTATCATCAACATAATCCAGTATGGCGTAGAACCAATAAATATTTGCATAAGTGTGACGTTCTTGTCTGGTGATACCGCTTTGACTGCATAAACCAAAAGGCCAAAAGGAGGAGTAAGAATACCTGCCTCTATGGCCAGTATTCCTATGAGGGCAAAAGCCACCTGATCGTAACCTAGGGTTACCGCCAAGGGTGCAAAAATCGGAACTGTAAGTAGCATGATTGAAACAGAATCAATCAACATGCCCATAACAAACCAGATAATCACCATAACGGCAAGTATTTGCCATGGGTCGAGACCGGTTCCTATAAAAAAGTTTTGAACTGCAGTACCAACTCCAGCCAGAGCAAGAACCCTGGCATAAAGTTGTGCCGCAAAAAGGAGGACCATAATTGGCACTGAGGTTTTAGCCACTGCAAGAACGGCGTCAATAATTTCTGGCCAACGCATTCCTTTAACAATTCCTAATATTAGGCCCAGAATTGCTCCGATTGCCGCCCCTTCAGTGGGTGTAAACCAACCCACCCAGATACCACCTAGGACTCCAAATATTACACCAAAAAGACCTATAAAACTGATAAAATTGGAACCGCTTTTTTGGTCTTGGTCTTCACTCTCTATTTCGTCAGTAATTGGAGCTCGGTCTGATCCTCCACCAACTAGTGATGGAGAAAAAACAGAAACACCAAAAATATATATAATCATTAATCCGGTTAGTAAAAAGCCAGGAATAACACCTGCAATGAAGAGTATTCCAATAGATTGTTCCGTCAGTATGCCCCAAACAACCATAAAAAGACTGGGAGGTATCAGCATTCCCAGACAAGCTGAGCCAGCAATAGAGCCTAGAGCAAAACCCGGATGGTAACCGTGTTTCTTCATTTCTGGGAAAGCAATTGAGGTGAAAGCCGTTGCCGAGGCTAAACTTGTTCCAGTAACAAAAGCAAAAAGTGCATTTCCTAGAACAGTAGCATGCGCTAGGCGGCCAGGAATTCGAGACAAGTTTTTGTTTATGGCGTTGTAAAGATCTGCGGCGGCGCCTGAACGTGAGATGAATTCGCCCATAAGCATAAATAAGGGCACTACAGCGAAGACATACGCCCTAATAGCCTCATACCCTGTGCTTCCGACCATAAAAGTTAGGAGTGGTATGTCTCCCTTAAATACTAAAAACAATCCGGCCATTGCCGTAACCCCTAAAGCAACAGCAACATGTATGCCCGCAAAAACCATGACTAAAAGCAGGCCTATAACTACAATCGTAATGTTGGCATCAAACATTTATCTAGACCCTGATTTATCTATGTCTCAAGCTCGAAGGCTGAAGACTTGTCATGACCACTTATTTTCATCAACTCTCTTATTAGTAAAAGCGTGTAGCTGAGACCCGTCAACGAACATCCTATTACTAGACTGAAGCGTGCTGGCCAGGTTGGCATGCGAAGTGCGCCTTCACCTTCAAATTCCCCAGTAATCCAAGATTGATAGGCGGGTTCAATATTCCCAATAAAAATTGTTATGAACAGCAAAATACCTAGAGAATAGCCGACTATATTAAGTACATTTTGTGCAATCGTACTAAAATATTTGATTAAAAAATCTGCGCGCAGCATTCCACCGGTAGCAACACAGTACGAAATCTGAAGAAATACAATTGATACAATTAACTCTGTACATACTTCAGAGGTGCCTTGGATCGGCTGGTTAATATTTCGACCTATCACAGAAACAGTAATATAGAAGCTAAGCCCAAAAGCTAAAAAAGCTGAAAAAACCATTAACCACTTTGCTACAGCCAAGTTTGCTCTTTCTATCCAGATCATAAACAGCTCCGTCCGGCAGTTCTTATTTTAAAAAAACTTATTACAATAAAAAAATGAAAAGGCGGGTTTTGGTAACCCCGCCTTTTCACAAATTAATTAATCAACTTTATATTTTATAGGCCATACATGACCATGTTTTTCTGCAGAGGCAATCGAGCGTTTTAAAACAGCACTTGCAGGATAACCTTTTGCGTTAAACTCTTTGGCCTTTTTAGCTGGGAGGCCCTTTAAGGATTCGGCCCACTTAGCTTTCGTTTCATCAGACAAATCGTGAATGGTGCCCCCTTTATCTGCAATTCTCTGTAGGGTTGGGAGATACGCTTCTTCTTTGTCCATTGCTATGACTTGCTCATAGTCTCGTCCGAGCTCATCAATGATTTTTCGGATTTCGGGAGGAAACTTGTTATAGGTGTCTAAGTTAATGTGAACGAACAACCAAGTCACAGATCCAACTCCAATTTTCATATAATGAGGAGCTAACTCATAAAACTTTGCTGCTTCAAAAAAACTGGCGAAACCAATAACTGCGTCAAACACTCCTGTTTGCAGTGAGGTATAAGCAATTGCACCATTTGTTTGTACTGGAACCGCACCAGTGCCTTCAAGCCAAGCAAGGTTGGCGCCAGCGGCCCCGATCTTGTAGCCCTTTAGGTCGGTAAGTTTAAGTAGAGGCTTACGAGATATAATTTCATATGGATCTAGTACGATTAGACCAATAAGTTTTTGATTGAACTTTTTTTCAAAAATATCAATAAGTTCAGGAGTTGTGCTGTACACATCTCTAGCTACCGAAAGGCTTTTTATGGGGCTAAAAGGTCCGAAAGGAGTCCATACTTGGAAGGCGTGAAGAGGAAGCTTAGCTGCCTCAAAACAATAACATCCTCCCCCAATGTCAACGACACCTCTTTGAACACCTTCTAATGTTTCGGTAACTTTGACGGCTGAGGCACTATAGAGCTCCGTTACTGACATTGTGTGATTTGTTCTTGCAGCAACTCTTCGCTTAAGCTCTGGAGCAAAATATTCCTTAAAGAACTTAACATAGTGGAACCCGGGAGGGTGTCCAGTAGCTAGTTTGACATTAAAACTATCTGCCTGTGCAACTCCGGATGTTCCTGTGAAAGCAACAATTGCCAAAGCAGCGGCAATTATCGAACTAATGATTGTTTTTTTAAACAACATTTATTGTTACCTCTCCTGTTTTTTTCTATTTATTCAAACAACAAAAACCTCTTATACAATTAAAAAATAATAGTTCTAACCTGTAACACTTTTTACGTATTTAGAATGGTGAAAATTACCATCTGAATAGTAAGCTAAATAATCGAAGAAAGTTATAGGTTGGTATTGAGCAGGTTTTTTTGTGGTAATGCAAGTGTCTAATGGTTCTGCGACTGTTTCGTCAGAGGGGTTATAGAAATATGTTAATGAATATCTGTCGGCTTTTGGAGATAAGACTCTATGTGGTGTTGCAATAAACTTTCCGTTGGTCCAACGGTTCAAAAACTCGCCAGTATTTACTAATATTGCACCATCTATATATGGAGCAGGTATCCATTTTCCTGACTGAGTAAGAATCTCTAGACCCGGAACTTTTGAAAGAGGTAAGAAAGTTAAAAACCCGTGATCACTATGGGGGGCATGACCAAATTGATTATCTTCTACGTCCACGACCGGATAGTGTGAATAACGGCCTCGGCAGTTAGGGTTTAGATTAAAATATTTATTAAAGTAATCGGCAGGCTTATCAAGTGCTAAGGCATATAATGGTAATAAATTCCATCCTAGGTCCATCATTACCTTTTGATATTCAATCATAGTTTGACGAAATACTGGAAGACCCTCCGGCCATCTGTTTGGAATTGTAAAACGTTTATTTTGTAATATTAGCGGATCATTGAGATCTCTTTCCACTCCCACGAGTAAGGTTTCATTTTGGTCTTTTTTAGTGTTTTTATTGATTGTTGAAGTTTCGTAAATTGTGGATTTTGGCGGGACATACCCTATCATATTATGATCAAATTTAAGTTTTATTTTTTCTTCGAAAGGGAGCGCAAAGAAAGTTTTAAGTTCACTGAAACAGCGCTTAATAAGACTTTTGGAAATGCCATGATTAATTATGTAATAGAAACCTATATTTTCTTGAGCGTGTCTCAAATCATTCGATAATTTTTGTTCCGCGCCTTTTTTGCGAGAAAAATATGGTTCCAGGTCAAGAATGGGTATTTCTGTACAAGAAGATTGAGGTTTTACAGGCGTATATGGTGCTGGGGTGGTTTCAGTTTTTAAACTCATTCTTTCTCTCAAGCTTATTTTATTGAGGGAACGTACTAATAATATAAAATTATAATAAGAGCTGGTAAACTAGAACGTGGTTCGTAACTAAAGCATACTATATTTTCAGTTTAAGATTTATTAGATTACTTTTTGAAAGTAACGCTTTAGTCAACCAGAAAAGACCACTAATGAGAATACCTTAATTGCTCTTAAACTTTAATAAGGTGCTTAACTAGGAGAAGATTATGCCCAATATTGAAATATCTACTGATTTAATGGAGTCAGAAAGAGTTGCGAGGTTTTCTGATACAGAACCAAATCCGATGATGTTTGTTGACACAAGATTACCCGAACATGCCAGAGAGCTTTTCAGCATAATTGGACCAGGGGTATCAGAAGATCCTAAAACTAGACCTTCCATAACTGGCAGTCACGGATTTAATGTTGCATATGTTGGCGCCGAATCAGGTTGTGGAGCTGCCCTACATAATCATGTGACTGTTGAAGTCTTCATTCCTTTTTCAGGAAACTGGACAATATACTGGGGTGATGATGGAGAAAATGAAATCTCTATTGGTCCATTAGATTGTATTTCTGTGCCTCCAGGGGTCATGAGAGGATTTAGAAATAATAGTGAAAATTACGCACACATGGTGGCCATTGTTGGAGGAGATGATAATGGCAAAGTTGAATGGGCGCAGTCAGTTCTTGAACGAGCGGGCGAGACGGGCTTGAGGTTGGATGTTGATGGGAATTTAATTGTTGAAGATGCGTAAAACCAATTTTCTTAATGGGTGAATTTATTTGATAGGCAATTTTATTTCAGGGAGGTAAAGCATGTCAGATGTATGGGGAAAAGAAAAAATGGAGCGTGAACGCATTGCTAGATTTAGCAAGCTAAAAACTGATCCACGCTTTTTTTTGGATTCAATGTTACCAGGTCATGAAAGATTAAATTTCAACGTTATAGGGACAGGTGTCTCGGAAAACCCTGATGCTAAACCGGCAATAGATTATGCTATTGATTTCAATCTCACTTATATGAAAGCCGCTCCGGGGAAAGGTCCCTCTTTACATTCCCATGATCATGTTGAGGTCTTTATCCCTATGACGGGCAAATGGTCTGTCACCTGGGGGGATAACGGGGAACATGAGGTCATTCTTGAGCCATTCGATGTAATTTCGGTCCCTATAGGAGAAATGAGGGCGATTAGGAATATAAGTGATAAAGAAGCTTGGCACTTGACTATTTTGGGGGGCACTGAACCTAGTCGCGTTGAATGGCATGAAAAAGTAATAGAAAAAGCAAAGAATGCTGGCTTTAAACTTGATGAAAATGGAAACGTCAAAGAAGTTTAAATACAATTTTTACCTAAGAGGGAATAACTTTGTCAGAAATCAAAGAACAGGTCCGTTTAAGTCTTACTCGTAGATTTGGTTTAAAGACTGATTTAGAAATCGATAATCTACAAAAAAGTCATGGAGTCTCAGTAGAAAACTTGATTAGACTGGATCGTATTCTATCTCGGAAAAGCATTAGGAAGTATTCCAAGCGGAAAATTAATGAAGAAATTCGTACGCTTTTACTCGCGTGTGCACAATCGGCTTCTGCCAAATCGGATTTACAGCAATATTCGATAATTGATTTGTCTGAAAAAGCTAAGAAAGAGTCTCTTGCTAAGCTATGTGATACTCCATGGATGGCTTCTGCTCCAATGTTGTTGGTTTTTTGTGGTGATTTGAGGAGAGCAGCTCGCCTATGCGAAATGAAAGGATATAAGTATTCACAAAACACCTTAGATAGCTTAGCAAATTCAATAACTGACTCTTCTTTGGCTATGCAATCAATAATTATGGCTGCCGAGGCAGTAGGGCTTGGTTGTTGCTGTATAAGTCAGGTGCGTAAAAGACTTTCTGAAACAGCGGATCTATTTAATTTACCCCAAGGTGTTTTTCCTTTGGTTGGCTTGGCCATTGGTTGGCCAGACGAAAAGCGCGATGTTTCGCAAAGGCTACCACCCGCAGTGGTTGTTCATAAAAATGAGTACTGCGACAAAAATTTAGTGGCTGAAATTAATGAGTACGATCGGCGTCGGCATGAGGATCGTCCAATAGCAAGACAAATAAAGACTGAAAAATATGGCACAAAGTCTTTTTACGGCTGGTCAGACAATACCTCTCGTCGTTTAGCTGAGCCTAGCGAACTGGATCACCTTAGGAGTTTTTTAAGTTCTCGTGGGTTTGATCTTTCTTAAGGTATTGATCCATAAATTAGTTGCTATTTAATTATCAAGTACAGTATTTATTGGGCTTTCATAGATTGACAGAACAATAAAATGTAAATAATATATATCTACATTTTTATTAGTGTAGTATTTATAAGTAGGTCATTTTTTTACTTATGTAATTGTATATATATCTAGCGATAAAATTGCATAGAAATACGCGGAAATTTGATGGGGCAGCTTGCAACCGCGTTACCAATTGCTAAAGCGCCGTAGGAAATAGATTCTACGGGCCCAAAACTAGGCTTGGGAATCGAACTCTCATGAAAAAATAAATATAGGAATGACATTTAAGGCTAAATATGGCTTTTTTTATAATGTCTGACACGAAGCGCTTTATTCGTGTATTAGTTTAAAGCTGTCATTTCTATTGATTTCCGGACCCAAGAGAAAATTGATTCGATCAACGAATAGGAAATTTTAGTCTTATTAATATAACGGAGAAAAGTTATGACAAATTCTGAATCAACCGTAAATAATGGAGTGAATGTTGAGGCTTTGTTGGGAGCCAGAGAAGTGCTTAGTGATGCGCCGGAAGCTGCCCAGTTTTCATGGAGGGCAAGCTGTGAGTGGAAAAAAGGGACACATAGTAAAACAGTTGTTGAAGGGTATTATGGTCTTGGGGAAGAACACTCACATAAAACATCATTTAGTTTTGATGCTGATCACCCAGAAACTTTTGCAGCTGAAGACAATGGGGCTACACCAGTGGAGATTGTTCTTGTTAGCCTGGCAAGTTGTTTGACCGCCGGCATTGCTGCTGTTGCCCAGCATCGAGACATCCAACTTCATTCTTGTACGGCGACGATTGAGGGGGGCATGGATATTCAGGGAATATTAGGTATAGATGCTGAAGTTCGGAATGGTTTCAATGGCATTAGGGTACATTATGATATTGATGCCGACGCAACAGCAGATGAAATTAGCGCGTTAGTTGCTCAATCGCAAAAGAGATCAGCTGTATACGATATAGTAACTAACCCTACAAATGTTACCGTGGATGTTAACTAAAGAGTTCAGAAATTAGTTTAGTTATTTCATCATGGGCTCTTTGCGTAAAACGACCACGGTCATAATTGGGGCGGGTCACGCTGGTCTAGCTATGAGTAAATGCCTAAGTGATTTAGGCGTTGATCATATTGTGCTTGAACGAGGTCAAGTAGCGAATTCCTGGTGCACAGAACGCTGGGATTCGCTGCGTCTTCTAACACCTAATTGGCAGAGTCGTTTACCCGGCTATTCTTATAAAGGGGGTGACCCTAATGGATATCGAAGTATGTCTGAAGTTATCCAGTTTATTAACGACTATGCGAGTTTTATCTCTGCTCCTGTGCAGTCTAATACGAATGTGCTCAAAGTAAGGCCAACTGAGTATGGTTTCCAATTACTGACGTCTCAAGGAGAATGGGAATGCAAAACTTTAGTAATCGCGAGTGGTGCCTGTAATATTCCTAATGTTCCAAAAATAGCAGAGAATTTAGAACCTAAACTGGAGACCTTTACTCCGTTTCAATATCGAAATCCTGATCAATTACCTCAGGGCGGGGTAGTGGTCGTGGGGGCTTCAGCGACAGGGGTTCAGCTTGCAAATGAAATTCATCTTTCAGGGAGGCCTGTTACCTTGTCGGTAGGAGAACATGTGCGTGTGCCGCGCTTTTATCGTGGTAGAGATATAAAATGGTGGATGGATGCTTCGGGACTTCTTGATGAAAGTTATGATGAAATTGATGACTTGCGCCGGGCTCGTCGCGTTCCATCTCTGCAACTTACAGGATGCAAGAACCCTATTATTCTGGACTTAAATCATTTGTCTTCTATTGGGATTAAATTAGTAGGTAGAGTTGCAGGCATTAACGAGAGTTCACTTCAGATCTCTGGCTCCCTGAAAAATGTTACAAAACTTGCTGATCTAAAAATGGATCGTCTTTTAGACAGCATTGATGAGTGGACGGAAAAAAACTGCCTTAACGGGGAAATTGATAATCCTGAGCGATTTAAACCCACCCAGGTGGATGAGTCACCACCTTTGGCTATAGATATAAGAAGCGGAGAAGTTAAGAGTATAATTTGGGCAACAGGCTTTCGTCCAGATCTGTCTTGGTTAGACGTTCCGGTTCTAAACCACAAAGGTGAAATAAGACATAACGGTGGCATAGTGGAACATCCTGGTATGTATCTTTTAGGGATGCAGTTTTTACGTAAGCGTAAATCGTCTCTAATTGACGGTGCTGGTGACGATGCTCGCTTTCTAAGTAAGCATTTGAGGGCATATTTAGACGGTTCTCTCACTGGGTAATTTATAGCACAAGTAGGCATCATAATAAGGAATACGTCCGTTTCTTACTTAAACGTGCACATAACAGGTCAAGGCCGGATCAAACCCATAGGCATGTTTGATATGCGTTTCATTTCTGTTGTTTCGAACAACTCAGAATCTTTAATATAATCCTGCATCATCTCTGTCGCATCACTACCCCAAAAAAGTTCACTTCTTACAGTGAAGGTAGGAACACCAAAAACCCCCTCGGCTATGGCCATTTCGGTATTGGCATGAAGTGATTGCTTGACCTTTTCATTTGATAGAATTGATGCATGGTCATTTATTGAGACAGCCCTAGCCATAGCTTCAATGCCTTCAGCAGAGTCAGGTTGCAGACCTTCTCCGTAAATAAGGTTAAAAATGGCAGTAACCTGATCAATTCCTGCTCCTGCCGCAACACAAAGCCTAAGAGAAGGTAGTGGATTGTAGGGATGTTTAGGTGGCATTGTAAAAGGTAAACCATTTTGGGCTGCTTGCCATTTAAAGAACCTATAAACGAAGCGGCGTTTTGAAGGAATTTCCGCCGGCCCAAGCTGTCCCCAATGTTTAAGTAACCCCGCAAAGACAACAGGAACGGGTGTGATTTTTAGATTATTGGGTAATTTTGAAAATTGAGCTAGCTGAAGGTAGGCAAATGGAGAAATAAAGTCAAAATACCATTTAGATGTGATTATTGAGCTCATCTTTTCCTTCGTTGGTACGCGAGTTGACAAATCAATCACCTGGGTGAACTTTATATTTAGTAAGAAATTGGAGTCAACCATGATTGATCTATACACTTCTCCAACACCTAATGGCTGGAAGGTAGCAATGATGCTTGAAGAATTAGGGTTGGAGTATACTGTTAACCTTATAAATCTTGCTGCCGGTGAGCAAAGCTCAGCTGATTTTCTAGCTATGAATCCTAACGGTCGTATTCCTGTAATTGTTGATCATAATGAAAACCGCCTAACAGTTTTTGATTCGAATGCAATTTTATTTTACTTAGCTGAGAAGACAGGGAAACTTTTGCCTGCCGATGGACCAGTTCGACATGAAGTTATACAATGGTTAATGTTTCAGGCGAGTGGTATTGGACCTATGCAGGGACAGGCAGTAGTTTTCGAGCGCTATTTTGACTCAGATGAGCCTGCGGCTAGAGCACGTTACCATAATGAAACCAGAAGACTATATACTGTTTTAGATAGTAGGCTTTCAAATAATGAGTGGTTGGCAGGCAACTTTTCTATTGCCGACATATCAAATTGGTCTTGGATACGGAGCCATAGATGGGCTAGGGTTCCCACGCAGGGATTATTTCACTTGGAGAGGTGGATGGAACAAATGCGTGATCGTCCGGCCTGTGAACGCGGGCTAAATATTCCCCCTTCACCAGGACGTGCCAGTGCTGTGAAGTCACTAGGAAGTGCGATGACAACAAAATGAGTGGAAAAGAGTCTACAATTGCCATTAATGGAATGGCACATGTGATTTTGACAGTAAGTCAATTTAGTCTAGCTCGAGAATTTTACTCTAGACTTTTGCCTGAATTTGGCATGAAACTGGTGCATGATGGCCCGGATCTATTTTATCATGTGGGTGCAAGAACCGCTATTGGGATTAGAAAATGTGATCCAGAGTTTGATAATGAAAGATTTCAACAATACCGTGTTGGTTTGCACCATCTTTGCTTAAGAGCAAGAAATCGAGAAGATGTTGAGAAGACAGCGAAACTTGTAATCGATCTAGGGGCACCAATCGTGAGAGGCCCTGAACAAAGAGAATGGGCGCCAGGTTACTATTACGTGCTTTTTGAAGACCCTGATGGCATCAGAATTGAAGTGAACCACATTCCTGGAATTGGCCTTCTAAAACCCGGAGAAACATTCGGGTTTGAGGAAGATTATATCCGGGTCGAAGGGCAAGATTTGGTTCAGCGTGGCTAATATTCCTGTCCCAGTTGAAAGTTAGATCGGTCTACTACCTGCTTTAATTATACTTACATTAGTGGTTGTCCCTTGGAACATTTTTGGTTACTGGAGAGTCAGGATCTCCTCCCCTAGCTACTTTTTGAAACTTTATTGCCGGCTTCAGAACCATGCCCTGATCAAATTGGTCTACTATGGACCGTTGAATAGATTGCCAAGGGGTTTGATCGTCTGGATAGTTATAACCTTTTTTGTCAAAAAGCTTTTTACGTCTAGTTTCAATTTCTTCTTCAGAAATCAGTACGTTAGCCTCAGCTTTGTTGAGATCTATTCTAACACGGTCTCCAGTTTTTATCAGGGCTAATCCTCCTCCAGCGGCTGCTTCAGGCGAAGCGTTTAAAATGGAAGGTGATCCTGACGTTCCAGATTGACGTCCATCACCTATACATGGAAGAGAATGAACTCCCTTTTTTAGCAGTTCTGCAGGGGGTTGCATGTTTACGACTTCAGCTCCACCAGGATAACCGATTGGGCCAGTTCCACGCATAAACAACAGACAATTCTCGTCAATATTTAGTGAAGGGTCCTCGATACGATCATGATAATCCTCGGGTCCATCAAATACAATCGCCCGTCCTTCAAATGCATTTGGGTCGTCTGGGTTAGACAAGTAACGAGAACGAAACTCATCAGAAATTACACTTGTTTTCATAATGGCTGAATCAAATAAATTTCCCTTTAGGTTTATAAACCCAGCATCTTTAGATAGAGGATCTGAAACTGACTTTATTACAAGGTGATCATTTATACGTGAGTTGGAACAATTTTCTCCTATAGTGCATCCATTTACAGTCATGGCGTCGGGGTGTGGCAATTTTTTGGCATTGATAAGTTCGCCAATTACTGCGGGAACACCTCCTGCCCGATGGTAATCTTCGCCTAAGTATTGCCCAGCGGGCTGCAGATTCACTAGTAGGGGGGTGTCAAAACCGATTTTTTGCCAATCATCATTGTTTAAGTTTACCCCTATGTGTCGAGCTATTGCGTTTAGATGAATTGGTGCGTTTGTTGATCCTCCAATTGCGGTATTAACAACTACGGCATTTTCAAATGCTTTACGGGTCATAATATCTGATGGTTTAAGGTCTTTATTCACAATCTCAACCGCTCTCTGACCGGTTTCATATGCAATTTGTCCCCTTTCTCTGTAAGGGGCTGGAATAGATGCTGAACCTGGGAGTTGCATTCCCAGAGCTTCAGCCAGGGAGTTCATGGTTGTAGCTGTACCCATGACATTACAATAACCCACTGATGGTGCAGCCGAGGCTATTAAATCTGTAAATTCTTCGTCATTGATTTCTCCAGTGGCCCAAAGTTCTCTTGCTTTCCATTGAATTGTTCCAGATCCAGTTCTTTCACCCCGAAACCATCCATTAAGCATTGGGCCAACTGACAACGCTATCGCAGGAATATCAAGCGTAGCGGCAGCCATCAGACAGGCGGGAGTAGTCTTATCACAGCCGATAGTTAAAACTACGCCATCTATTGGGTATCCGTGCAAAATCTCAACAAGTCCGAGGTAGGCCAAGTTTCTATCTAGGGCTGGTGTTGGGCGCCTTCCAGTTTCCTGAATAGGATGAACTGGAAATTCAAAACATATCCCCCCATTTGAAACAATTCCATCCCGAACTCTTTTAGCTAATTCTATGTGATGACGGTTACATGGAGAAAGATCTGACCCGGTTTGAGCAATTCCAATTATCGGTTTACCCGACTGCAATTCTTTTCGAGTAATTCCAAAATTAAGGTAACGCTCTATGTAAGATGCCGTCATTTTTCTGTTGTTAGGGTTGTCAAACCAAATTTGTGATCGAAGTTTAGGTTTATCCTTATTAGACATGATTAGATTCCTCGCATCCTACTTGACTGTTATTAAGTGATTAGGGATTGCACAATGCGCTCAGCTTAGGTTAATTTAAACTTTGATGTTTAGAATACTAGCAAATACTTTTCTAGCTTGGGGAAAATAATGAATCGCCATAATTTTGCAGAGTTTAGTGAGCAAAATTTTGATAGTAGGGTTATGAGTCACAGAGGACTGACGGTGATTGATTTTTGGTCTGATTCTTGCGTACCGTGCATACAGTTGACAAAGGTCCTTAAGCAACTGGCTCCCGATTTGCCTGAAGGGGTTAGGATAGGCACTGTTAAGGCAGAAGAAAATACTAGTCTTTTAGATCGTTTTGGTATTCGTTCTACTCCAACCTTGTTATTTGTTAAAAACGGGGAAGTTATTGAAACAAGGACAGGGGTAGATAGAAGGCAGGTATTAAAAAAACTAGTTGAATCTTACGCATAGTGGAAGAATTATCTGCAGATAAAAATAGGAGAAGCAATATGGCACCAAATATTACTATGCTAGATATAGAAGAGCTTAAAAAGACAAAACTTAAGCCCTATATAGAACAAAGCCTAGAGCACAAAGCACCGGATCCGGGTTTTCATGCTATGATGGGCCACAATATTGACCTGGCCGAGTCGATGTATATAGCCTGGACAACGGCCTTCGGAACCGGAAGTTTAGATCATAAATTAAAGGAAATTATTCGAGTTTCTATGTCCCGACAGGCACACTGCAGTTATTGAGGCAATGTACGATCTGCTTCGGCGAAGCGGGACGGACTCACAGAAGAACTTATTGACGATGGCATAAATAATTATGCAGATAGTGAACATCTTGATGATAAGGAGAAAGCAATACTGAATCATGTAGATTTGGTAATGAAGGATCCTGATTCTTTAGATGCCGAATATTATGAGAATTTACGCAAACATCTCAGTGAAGATGAAATTACTCAGATAGGTATCTTTTTATGTTTTAATGCGGGGTATCACACATTCTTTGGAACATTAAAGTTCTACCCTATGTATTCGCCAGATGGTCGTTTGGTTGGTCAGGAAGAATCAGAACGACTTTATGGTGCAGCACCTTCATCACTGCAGTCCATGGCAGCTGAGTAATGACAGTAATAAAGCCTTTAGACATAAATGAGATCACTGATCCAGAACTAAGGGAACTCGTTGAAAAGTGTGAAGAACTTGGAGTTCCGGGTGGTGAATTTCCTCGTATAGTAGCAAGGATGCCTGAACAGGCTAAAGCTTTATTGAAAGTAATGCTTTTGAACTTTACTGAAGGTAATGTTGACCACAGATTGAAAGAGATTATTCGTATTCAGTTAGCCCGTTTTTCGGAAGACTCATATTCTTCTGGTTTACGTTCAACCAAGGCAAGGGACATGGGGCTTACTGAAGAGGTAATTGACGCTGGCTCAGGAGATTATGAGGATTCAGATTTTTTTACCGAAGCAGAGAAAGTAGCTCTTCGTTACGCTGATCAAATGTTCCTAGACTCGAGCAAAGTAGACAAGGAACTCTATGACGAGTTGAAGAAGCATTATACCGAGGCTCAGGTTATGGAACTTGGAGCATTCATTGCTCTTTACCATGGGGCACATATGGCCATGAGGTCGTTTGGCAGTTCTCAATAAGTCTTTCAAGTTCAAAAATATTGTTAAACTCTCTGCAAAAGCCGTCGGCTGTTCCCGCCGGCTTTTTGAGTTGTACATCATGCTAGTATGATAAGATGGATCCCTGAAGTACTATTTAAACGGATCGAAGGAGGAAATGATGGCACCAAATATTACTATGCTTGATATAGAAGAGCTTAAAAAGACTAAACTTAAGCCCTATATCGAACGAAGCCTAGAACACAAAGCGCCTGATCCGGGTGCTTTGGCGATGTTAGGGCATAACATTGATCTTGCTATAGCTAACTATGAAGCTTGGGCAGTATCATTTAACTCAGGAAATCTTAGTCATAAAATTAAGGAAATTATGCGTGTTTCTCTGTCCCGTCGGGCGCACTGTAGCTATTGAGGTAATGTACGATCTGCTTCGGCGAAGCGGGACGGACTTACAGAAGAACTTATTGACGATGGCATAAATAATTATGCAGATAGTGAACATCTTGATGATAAGGAGAAAGCAATACTGAATCATGTAGATTTGGTAATGAAGGATCCTGATTCTTTAGATGCCGAATATTATGAGAATTTACGCAAACATCTCAGTGAAGATGAAATTACTCAGATAGGTATCTTTTTATGTTTTAATGCGGGGTATCACACATTCTTTGGAACATTAAAGTTCTACCCTATGTATTCGCCAGATGGTCGTTTGGTTGGTCAGGAAGAATCAGAACGACTTTATGGGGCAGCACCTTTATCATTGCAGTCCATGGCAGCGGAGTAATGCCAAGGTCTATGTTTGTTATTTAGGGAGTTTATTGGATGAGAGCTATACAGTTTTCTGCTCCTGGAGGGCCTGAAGTTCTTGAAGTGATAGAATTACCAATTCCAGAGCCTGGTTTTGGGGAGGTGCTGGTTCGTGCTCACTCAATTGGCGTGGGTAAACCTGATGTACTTATGCGTAAGGGTGTTTATAGATGGTCTCCGCCTTTGCCAGCTATATTAGGTAACGAGATGAGTGGCCACATAGAAAAAATTGGTCGAGGGATCAAAAACCTAGAAGTAGGCCAGCCTGTATTAGTTTTTGGCACAGGTGGAGGACGCTATGCTGAATTTAATTCGGTTTCGACATCACTAGTCACTCCTTTGCCAAATAATATTGATCTAGAAGATGCAGTTAGTATTCCCAATTACGTAATTGCGTGGTCATTATTATTTGAGGCGTTTGGAGGAAAGAAGCCAGAGTATGCTTACGTTAATGGCGCCGCTGGAGGGCTTGGTACAGCTATTATTGATTTATGCAGATCAGAAGATATTTCTATTTTTGCGGGTGTTAGCTCTGAAAAGAAATGTAAGTTTGTAACAGAATATGGCGCTTCTTCAGCAATAAATTATTCAAAAGACGAGGTAATTTCTCGGGTTATTGAGCTCACAGAGGGAAGGGGAGTTGACGTTGTTTTTGATCAGCTTGTGGGGCCGAACTTTGTAAATACTCTGGATATGCTTGCACCTTTGGGAATGATTATTTCTTATAATGCTTTGGCAGGGTTACCTGAAAAAGAATTATTTTCTGAATTACGAGCCAGGGCTGGAAAAAGCCTAGCTGTTCGTTGTTTTTCGTGGCATTGTTATGATAACGATATAGAAAAAAGGCGAAAGATTGTTCAAAACGTAGTTGATCAATTTTCAGTCCGGAATTTAAAGCCTCCTATATTCAAGCGTTTGCCTCTTTCTGAAGCACGGCTAGCGCACGAAATAATCGACTCCAGGGAGGTGATGGGAAAATTAGTTCTAAAGCCTTAACTCATTCAACGTTAAAGAATTGTATGATCTTCAATATCGAAATAGTATGTTTCAAAGATGACAAATTAAAAGATCCAGATGATAGGATAGAAAAGTTATGGACGGTTCAAAAGAAAACATGACATCAAAAGACGTTAAATCGGTTTTTGAAAGCCGTGCGCGATACGACAGTCCAGCTAATATTTTTACTGTTAAACGACCTGAAGTTCCTAAGCATGTTTTCGTAGATGAAATTGAGCAAGCAATGGGAGGAGACACCCCCACCAGTTGGGTTAGTCTGGATATTGGCAAGAAAATGGGTTTTGACTATCCCGCAACCACGCCTCTCCTTTTAGGTCGTTATGCCAGAATTCTCCCTGGAGAGTCTCTCTCTGGTCAATTTAACGCGTCGGGAGAGATTTATTATGTTATTACTGGATCGGGTAGTGCTTCAAAATCAGGAGAAATGATCAGTTGGTCAAAGGGGGATGTGTTTGCTCTTCCAGGTGGAGGAGAGACCGAACTAATAGGAAACCAGGAAGTAGCTGTATTATTTCAGGTAACAAATGAGCCTGAATTAGATTTTCATAAATTAGATGCTCCTCTCCCAGAAAAGGCACCAACTCAAGCTGCATTGTACAAAAGTTCTGAGATTAAACACCAGATGGCCATAGTACATGACCAGCAAAAAGCTGATCCAAATGTTTCGGGGCTTGCATTACATTTTAGCAGTGAGAAAAGAGAAAAAATGATGGATATCCATCCATCTATAGCCCTTGCAATGAATTCGCTTGACCCTAATGAAGTGCAACGACCACATCGTCATAATTCTGTAGCTTTAACACTACCCATTCAAAGCAAAAACGTATACTCGGTCATCGAAGGGGAAAAAGTTGATTGGCATCAATACGCTATCATGATAACTCCGCCTTCTCATTTACATGAGCATCACAACGAGGGTGATGAAATGATGCTAAGCCTAGTCGTTCAAGATGGAGGGCTTTATTATCATTTGCGTACAATAGGGTTTAGTTTTGGCTGAGTTCTATTATTGCTGTCTTGATAAGGCGATTTCAACGTAATCAAGGCGATCTTGTCCAAAATACATCTCTCGGTCTACAAAAAATGTTGGGGCGCCAAAAACACCTCTCTGAACCGCGTTATTAGTTAAAGATTTAAGTTTTTCCTTGATAGTAGAATCATTTGCTAAATTCATTAGAGTCCCCGTTTCAAACCCGGCATCAGCTAACACGTCAGAACTGATATCAGTGTCTCCCATGTTTTTGCCATCGACCCATATGGCTTTAAAGCAAACATCAATAAATTTCAGAAATTCTTCATGTTCATCATTGTTGTTCAGACCTACAGCTATTCTTTGCAGTGATAGTGTGTTTACTGGAAAATGTTTATTGAGAGAAAACTCTATTTTGTAACGTTCAGCGCAACGCTCCATATCTCTGTTCATATATCGTCCTTTTGCTGCTACGGTTCCCGGAGGCTTGTTGCCGCTGGCATTCATTACTCCCCCAAGAAATACTGGACTCCAAATAATGGTCGCCCCAGTTCGCTCTATAATTTCAGGCAATCGGCGATACGCGATATAAGCTGTTGGGCTAACTACATCAAATATAAATTCAACCGTTTTTTCCATTAGAGTTTCCTAAGTGAGGTATTGTTCAGACGACAAATTACCAATCTTCAATCCACGGGCGCAAATCCAGTTCAAAAGTCCATGAACTTCGTGGTTGATTGTGGATCATCAAATAATTTTCGGCTATATGCTCTGGGTTAAGAATTCCGTCTTGTTCTTTTAAAGCGTATGCCTTGGGGAACATTTCTTTGATAAACTCTGTATCAATGGCTCCGTCTATAACGATATGTGCGACATGAATTCCCTTGGGTGATAATTCGCGAGCCATGGATTGGGCTAGAGCTCTTAATGCGTGTTTGCCGCCCGAAAATGCTGAAAAACCGCTTGATCCTCGAATTGATGCGGTAGCCCCAGTAAAGAGAATCGTTCCTTCACCACGATTTAGCATTTTTTTTGCCACTTCACGCCCCATTAGGAAGCCGCCGAGAGAGCACATCTCCCAAACCTTAAAGTAGACCCTGGAGGTTGTCTCTGTTATAGGAAATTTTACATTACCTCCGACATTATATACCGCTATTTGTATTGGACCTATTTCATTCTCGATTTCACTTATCAAAGATATTACCTGTTCTTCCCGACGCGCATCTGAACCAAAGGCGTGCACTATTCCTCCCTGATCCTTAATTTCTGAGACTAGGTCCTTGAGTTTGTCTGCATTTCTGCGGGTCACACAAACAGTGAAACCCTCTTGTGAAAATCGTTTGGCAATTGCGCCGCCAGTTGCATCTCCAGCGCCAACAATTAGGGCTACTTTTGGTCTACTCATAAAAGTTATCACCATGCTGTACGTTCAACGAACTTTAGACTAACGTTTATTTTGAAATAATTACAGGCTATATAAAAAAAACTAAAAAATGAAGGCTAGAAAATGGAAGTATCCAGCAAGTTTGATTACATCATAATTGGTGCCGGAAGTGCCGGTTGCGTCCTAGCAAATAGGCTCACTGAAACTGGTCGATACAAAGTTTTATTAATGGAGGCAGGTGGTGAGGATAAAAATCCTTGGATACATATACCAATAGGATACGCAAAACATTTTACCAACGCCAAAATTAATTGGCTCTATGAAACAGCGCCCGGAAGTGAGTGGGTAAAAAGGTCCATAGGCCAACCCAGAGGGAAAGTCTTGGGCGGAACAAGCTCTATTAACGGCATGGTTTATATCAGGGGCCAGGCTGAGGATTACAATCATTGGCGACAACTTGGAAATGAGGGCTGGAGTTATGAAGATGTATTGCCTTACTTTATAAAATCTGAGGATCAACAACGTGGTTCGGATGACTTTCACGGCGTAGGGGGTCCTTTAACGGTTTCTGATCCCGCAGAGCCCCACCCGCTCGCTGATGCTTATCTAGAGGCGGCCGTTCAGGCTGGTTACCAATTAAATCCAGACTTTAATGGAGCTCAACAGGAAGGCTTTGGTTATACACAGTGGACTACAGATAACGGTAGACGTCGCAGTACTGCTGTGGGTTACCTCAAGCCAGCAAGAAAACGAGGCAATTTAGTTGTCATAACTGATGCACATGCCACACGTTTATTATTTGATGGTTTGCGGGCTAATGGAGTGGAGTATAAGAAAGGAAATAAGTTGCTTCAGGCAAAAGCTGAAGGAGAGGTAATAATTTCTGGAGGAGCCTATAATTCGCCCCAATTGCTTCAGTTGTCTGGGATAGGCCCATCTCAACTACTTCAAAGATTTGGTGTTGAGGTCGTAAAAAACCTGCCAGGAGTTGGTGAAAATTTACAAGATCATGTGAATGGCCCTGTTGTTTACAAGGTCAATAAACCTTTTACGGCGAATGATGTTGCAAACAGCTTTTCTCGTCGAATTGCTGCGGGCGTAAAATATATATTGTCACGAAAAGGAGAACTTGCTTGGGGCGCTTCCTATGCAGGAGGCTTTATTAAGGCGGATGTTGATTCTGCCTCTCCTGATATTCAAGCTCAAATAATGCCTTATAGTACTGAAAGTGCGGGGGGCGCTGGTGGGTTCATCGCTAGTGACTTTTCTGGGTGCACGATTGTTACTGCCTTGCTTAGGCCAGAGAGTCGTGGATATTTGAGAATTGTGTCACCTGATCCATTTTCTGCTCCAGAGATACAACCAAACTATTTGGCAGAAAGAAAGGATCGTGATGTCCTAGTTGCAGGCGTTCAGGCTGTAAGAAAAATAATGAGCCAAAATGCTATGAGGCAATTCATCGTAGGAGAACATAAACCTGGAAAGGACTGCCTTAGTTATGATGAAGTTTTGGAATATATTTTAGAGAACTGTAGAACTAGTTTTCATCCTGTGGGTACATGTAAAATGGGAGATGATGAGAATGCTGTTGTCGATGAAAGACTACGAGTTCATGGTATAGAGGGCCTTAGAGTTATTGATGCCTCCATTATGCCTACGCTAATATCTGGTAATACTAATGCACCTGCTATTATGATAGGGGAAAAAGGATCTGATATGGTGCTTGAAGATGCTATAGGCTAGCTATATGAGTTATTATAAATTCATTCAATTTTTGGTTCAATGTTCATCGAGGTCTACGTTAAAAGTTTGTAAAAAACGAGAGGTGAGCATATAAAATCCTATAAGTAAGGTGGTTTCTATCAATTCCTCGTGGCTGTAATATTCAGCTAGATTGAAAAAGCTTTTTTCACTTGCTTTTCCATCTTTTACAGTTTCTTCAGTAAATATCATTAAGCACTTCTCGAAATCATCCAAGACTTCCGATTTGGATCCGGTATGAATTACGGCATTAATTTTTGTTTCTTCCAATCCAATATTACGAGCAATTATTGTGTGATGGTCGAGTTCATATATTGATTTACATAAAGATCCCGTGCGAAGGATTATTAGTTCACGCGATGTTGGACTTAAAACAGCATTAAATCTTATTTCACTACCCATTTTGAGGTAGCCAAGAGCCGCATTGCCTCCATTAGCCAGCATTCGATATATGTTTGCATCAGGACGTTTTGATAGCTCTTCTTTAAGATCAGGTTCAAGTCCTGTCATATTGCTATACGGAATTCTTGCCATTTTTTTCTCCTATAAACTCTTTGTATTATATATACTTTAGTCAATGATTTTTCTAAAGGAGACTTTTGATGAACGAACCAGTTACCGTAGAGATATTTAGTGATTATGTTTGACCCTGGTGTTATCTCAGTACCGTGCGTATTGAAAATTTAAGGCAGGAGTTTGATATATCCATTAAGCTAATTCATTTTCCGTTGCATCCTGATACACCTGCCAAAGGTATGTCCATGTCAGATCTATTTTCTGGTCGCGACTATGATCCAGAGGAGGCTCATCAGCGAATGAAGGGTTTGATGGAGGTTGAAGGTCTTCCTTATGGAGAACGAACGCACACCTACAACAGTAGACTTGCGCAGGAATTGGGTTCCTGGGCAGAAACTCAGCCTGAGGGCCATGTAATACATGATAAGCTTTATAGAGCGTACTTTGTTGACGGTAAGAACATCGGTGACGTAGAGGTGTTGGTTGGGCTTGCTGAAAAGATTGGTCTCAATTCAGAGGAAACCAAAGAAGTTCTCTATAAGCGTAGTTTTAAAGAGTCTGTTGATCAGGATTGGGAAAAGTCACGAGAGTACGGCGTTACTGGTGTTCCTACCTTTGTTTCTAATGGTTATGGCGTGGTAGGTGCTCAGCCTTACGAAGCATTGGTACAACTTGTAATACAAGCGGGGGCCAGTCGACGCGCTAGTGATTAAATTGTCTTTTCTGGTTTTCTGTGTCTATCTAATGTATCTATTTGTCGCCTAAGGGAGGCCACCTACAAATCCCTCAGTTTCGATATTATTTGTTAAAACTATTTTTACAGAGCCACGGCAGCCTCGGTATTTACAATAAAGTAGTTTTTCAACTTCATTTAGATAGGTGTAACGTGTTGTTTTATCTTGTTTTAGCAGTGTTGAGGTTTGTTCATAGTAGGTTCGACTGCAGCTACGACAGATGATTTCGATTGATTGGTTGTTTTCTAGATCTCTCAATTGTATCTCGTGTTTCCAGGTCACCAGAAATCCTCCGCTTTTGGTATGCGTGTGTATGAAATTTTACCTCCAGCATACCCTCCTTCAGGAGGAGTCCAGGGGCCGAGGCTAACTACGGTCTTACCGTATTTTGCGTTTAAAGCATCTATTGCTGTCGTAATGTTTTCCCACCTTTTTCGTGTAGAGTCATCGTTCACAAGCATATCAAGTTGACGCTCTGTTGCAGGGGAGAGATCAAGTAGCGTAACTCCGAGTCGTATAATTTTTGTTTCTGGTAAGAGTTCTTGACGGGCTCTTTTCCACAAGGATTCTAGCCCAGATAGACAGGCTTGATCATCATGAACTATTGGTAATCTAACGCTTTCTGACCATCCAGTATTACGTGCGCTTAGCCAAAGCCATAAGCGGCTTGCATAAAATCCACTACGTCTCATACGTCGAGCAGATTTGATTAATAGTAACCGGGAACACTCACGAGCATGTTCCATTCCTCTCCAGTTTGGGGGTAGGACACGACCATGACCAAACATACCTCGGTGGGAAGGGGAGGCCTGAATATCATAACCGTGAAGTGCATACCAAAGACGCTCTCCTGTCACGTTTTTCCAGATTTTTCGGAGATGTTTTGGTTCTGAGTTCCAAAGATCAGACATTGTAAAAATGCCAGCTCTCTGGAGTCGGTACTCCATACGTCGTCCAATTCCAGAAATGTCTGATAGGGGTATTTTAATTAGGGGTGTAGGCATATCTTCTGGGCACCAGATAGTAACACCATCAGGTTTATTAATTTTGCACGCCATTTTTGCAAGGAGTCGGTTAGCGGCGAATCCAATTGAACAGGTGATGTAGGGTCCAATATTTTCCCGAATCCGACTTTTAATCCGCTGTGCAAGCTCGTGTGGTGCTCTTTGGTCGATGGGTTCTAGTTTGCATGTTAATTCATCAATAGACTTAATAGCATCGACTGGTATGACTGCAGAAATTTCGCTTAAAAACGCACAATGTGCTCTACGGTAGAGGTCAGGACTTTGGGGAACTAATACTATATTCGGACATTTTTGTTTTGCTTCCGAAACTGGCATGACGTTTTTAACACCATGTTTCTTAGCTTCTTTAGAACAGGCAATCACGCAAGTGTGGGAGGTTGAAGAAAAAGGAACAACACCAACCGGCTTACCTCTTAGTTCAGGACGGGCTTGTTGTTCTACAGATGCAAAAAATCCGTCAAAGTCTAAATAAAGCCGTTCTATGGTTTCTGGTTTGCGCACAAAGATATCCGTTTAGTTGTAGAGGCTCAAATAGAACAAAAGAAGAACAAAAGAGTCAATAGATAGATTTTTATTTAGGGTAAAATTTATGATGACATGAAGAAAAAGACTTGTTTTTTTTCAGTCTCAGAGGTCGATGAAAGATTTTGCTTTTTTATACATGGCATAATCTACCAGCTTTCCATCGAGAGATATGGAAGCTGATCCAGAGTTTTCAGCGACTTCGAAAGCGGCAATTAGCTTTCTATAATAATCCAATTCATCATCACTGGGGCTGTAGGTTTTTCGAGCAATTGGAATCTGTTGAGGGTGTACCAGGGTTCGCCCATCATAGCCCAGTCGTTTGGAAAGTTCGCAATCAGCCATTAATGCTCGATCATTTTTTATATCACTAAACGCTCCGTCTAAAACATAGGGTAGCCTGGCTGCTCTGCCGTCTAGTAAAACTTTTGATCGCGCATAAAGGAGTTCTGTCCCATCAAGTGACCAGGCACATTTAAGATCCCCCTGTAGGTCTCCGTCTTCTGCACTACCAAATGTTATGGTTTCGACTCTCTGAGAAGCAGTTGCTAGTTCGAAACAACGGATTACCCCTAAAGCAGTTTCAATCATAGGGATTATTTTTACAGAATTTACTGACAAATTATGATTACGTTCAGCCTCAGTTATAATTGCATCGATCTGATGAATTTGATTAAGGTTTTCAGCCTTGGGTAAAAGTATGGCATAAACATTTTTGGATACCATCTTTTCCAAATCTTTTTCTAAATGTTCCGGTTCATTATTTATCCTAATAAGAAACTTTTGGTCGGTGCTGCTGAGAATCTCATGAATATTATCACGAACTTGATCTTTAAGGTTTACCGGAACGGTATCTTCTAAGTCGATGATAATTGCGTCAGCAGCAGCCCGGACAGCTTTATCAATAAGTTCCGGTCTGGTTCCTGGTACGTAGAGGGTTATAAGAGGATAATTCATATTATTTTTTTATTTTTTAATTCTAGGAGTTCGGAATCGGGAATATTAAGGCGTTTCTTAAATATTTCATCGTTGTCATCACCAATACTCTTGCCTGCATGTTGGATTTTACCTGGAGTATCGACCATTTTAGGGAAAACACCTTCCATTTTAAGCTTTAATCCTTCTTTATCAGGAATCTCAACCACCATTTCTCGGAAAATTGCGTGGAGGTTGTTCATTATATCATTTACATCAAACACAGGTCCAACTGGAACTAAGTGTTGACGAAAAATTGTTGTGACTTCGTCCAAGCTGTGTGATTTAGTCCATTCATTAATGACTTTATCCAATTCAACTACATTTTCGAGCCGGTCTTTATTTGACTTGAACCTAGGGTCTGTAGCGAGGTTTGGCTGCCCGATAGCATTAAAAAGCCGAATTGCTGTAGCTGGCGTTGAACCAGCGAGAGCGACCCAGCGATTATCTTTAGTGCGGTATAAGTTTCTCGGTGCTGAAGTAATTGTTCTATTGCCTGTTCGCATAGGAGGCTGACCCGTTAATTGGCTTACCATAGCGTTTGGGCCTAACATTGAGAAAAGACTTTCCCAAAGACTTACGTCTATAATTTGCCCTTTTCCAGCTCCAAATATATCCCGGTGATATATTGCAAACATGGTTGCCATAGTTGCGTAACAGCCAGCGAAACTATCAGCTAATGCAAATTGAGGAAGCATTGGAGGGCCTTCAGGGTCTCCAGTTAAATGGGCAAATCCACTCATTGCTTCTATAAGTGTCCCAAATCCGGGTTGGTTGCTATAAGGTCCCGTCTGGCCAAAACCGCTTACTCTTACCATAATGAGTCGGGGATTTATTTTAGTTAGCTCATCATAGTGGATATTCCATTCTTCAAGTCGACCGGGTCTAAAATTTTCTATAAGGACGTCAGCATCTTCAATGAGGCGCATTAAAATTGAGCGCCCCTGAGGTTTAGATATATTAAGTGTTATTAACTTCTTATTTCTTGAATAGTATTTCCACCAAGGATTCACACCCTCATCGGTAAAGCCAAAATGTCTTAAGTCATCTCCCTTTTCTGGGTGCTCAATATGTATTACTTCTGCGCCGAAATCAGCTAACATTCTACCACAAAGAGGAGCAGCTATAACTGTTGCGCATTCAATTACTTTTAGGCCTTGCAGAGGTTGAGGTTTATCTTTGCTCATATATCGTCTTATTTTCTTTTAGAATATTTTAATCTTCTGTTGGATTAGCTATTGGTCTGATACAATAGACTTTTTATAAACACTAATAACAAATATTACAGCTACTAACGGTGATAAAAAAATAATAATTGCCAAAATATTATAGGAGGAAGCTTATGTTGGTCGTCGATTCACAGGTGCATATATGGGAAAATGTAATGCTGCCGCCGATTCATAGGCAGGTAGAAACCTATTCAAAGGATGATTTATTACAAGAGATGAAAACGGCAGGAGTAGATGCCGTTTTATTACATCCCCCAGGAGCTATTCCCGGAGGAAATGAGTTGGCCCTGGAAGCCGCGGCGGCACATCCCGACAAATTTGCCGTTCTTGGCTGGGTTCCACCAGATTCTCCTGATGAAAGTAGAGAGCTACTCGAAGAGAGACTAAAGCTACCCGGCATGTTAGGCTTAAGATATATATTTATGCAACCTGAGAGGCAGGCTTGGCCGCATGATGGCACAATGAATTGGGTCTATGAAGTTGCCGAGGAAAAAGGAATACCAGTTGGACTCTTAGCGCATGACTTTCTGCCAACTGTGGGCGAAATTGCCATAAAACATCCTGGACTAAGGATATTGATTGACCATTTAGGTGTGTCGCCTTTTTTGAAAGATCAAGAGGCGTTCGATACCCTTCCAGATTTGGTTGCGTTAGCAAAGTATCCTAATGTAGCAGTGAAATTATCGGGTGCGCCAAGTAATTCTACAGAAGAATATCCTTATAAAAATATACATGACAATATAGAGCGTTTATTTGATGCTTTCGGTCCTGATAGATCTTTCTGGGGTACAGATTTGAGTAGAATGCCCTGCTCCTATCGTGAGTGTGTAACCATGTTTACGGAAGAATTGTCATGGCTCAGGGGAGATGATCTCGATCTAGTAATGGGACGTGCTCTATGTAACTGGGTTGGCTGGAACTTGTCCGATTAAGATATTTCTTAGTAAGAAATCTGTCGATATTGATTATTTCAATAAAGTGAGATTGTCTACATAGCTTTAATGGGTTTACGGCTACCATTTTTAGATCAGTTATTTCTAGTCCTTTTAATGCATAGGAAATACTAGGAGGCTGGGAGTTGTTGATTGAAAGTATTAGGTGAGGCCAGAGTATTGATATCTAAGGAAAATTCGAGATGATACTTGAGAACAAAAAGATCATTATTACAGGCGGATCGAGTGGAATAGGCAGAGCTACAGCCATTGTTGCAGCTCGAGAGGGTGCTGATATATCTATAGCTGATATAGATCGTGCTGAAGCTGAGGTTACAGCCGAATTGGTTCGGGCCGAAGGGCGTATACCATTAGTCATTGAAATGGACACCTCTAAGGGAGACCATGTCAGTCGTATGATTGAAGAAACATTAACTAAGTTTAACACAGTCGACGGAATAGTCTGTGGAGCAATAAAACTAAGACCCTCTGCTTTGGAGGATCTAACCGAAGACGAATGGGACATGGTTATGGACGTTGGCCTAAAGGGTTATTACCTATGTGCACAGGCAGCGGGTAGGGTAATGTTAAAAAATGGCAAGGGGTCAATAGTTTTTTTATCATCTGTAGGGGGAGTACAACCTTATAATGGGGCTGGAGCATACTCCGTGGCTAAAGCTGGAACTATAATGCTGGGTAATCTCTTTGGTGTTGAATGGAGTAATCGAGGAGTAAGAGCTAACACAGTTATTCCTGGACAAGTTAGAACACCAATGACTGAAGAAATGTTCTCAGATCCAGAAATCTCAGCTGGCAGAGCGTCTGTCGTTCCGATGAAACGGGTGGGCTTGCCTGAAGAGATTGCTGAAGTTTGTGTGTTTTTGCTTTCTGATCGTTCAAGTTATGTGAATGCGGCTTCGATAAGAGTTGATGGTGGACTATCTGAAAGTAAGTTAATGCACATACCTGGTCGTAATTGGGGAGGAAAAAAATTAGAGTATACGACTGATTAATTGCTCTTTTTACTAGTTTGCAGTTTGCAAGCTAAGTTCTTATCTAATCTACCCGCACGTCATCAAAAGATGCGTAATTAAGTTTATGAAGTTGAGAGTATAGGCCTTGCTTTTTGACCAGTGATTTATGCGGTCCCATTTCAACTAATTTACCATTTTTTATTACTATTATCCGGTCAGCCCCTCTGATTGTAGCAAGTCTATGAGCAATGACTATACCAGTGCGTCCTTTAAGAAGTTTTTTAAGAGCAATTTGGATTTTTTTCTCTGTATGACTGTCTATGCTAGCCGTGGCTTCATCAAGTACTAGAATCTTAGCATTAGCAACTAAAGCTCTTGCAAAACTAATTAGTTGACGTTGTCCTAAAGATAAGTTGCGACCCTGTTCTTCGACTTCGGTCTCATAGCTATGTTCCATTTCAGTGATGAAATCGTGCGCACCTACTGTTTTAGCTGCGTTTACAACCTGCTCCAATGTAGCTTTATCTGTTTTATATCGAATGTTTTCGAGGATAGTGCCTGTAAATAAAAATGGATCTTGTAAAACCATCGAAATATGTTCTCCTAATGATGATTTTTCATATTTTTTTATGTCTATATTATCGATAAGAATACTTCCCTCGCTGACCTCATAGAAACGATGTAGTAAAGATGTAATACTTGTTTTTCCAGAACCAGTTGGGCCGACCAAAGCAACAGTCTCTCCCGGGGATATAGTAAAATTAAGATTTTCTAGAACTGGGTTTACCCCGTCATAGCTAAAGGTAACATTTCGGAACTCAACCAACCCTCGAATTTCCTCTGCTCTTATCGCTTTCGGATCGTCAGCAATAGATATAGGGACATCAAGCACTTCAAAGATTCTTTTTCCTGAAGCCATAGCTCTTTGCATTACACTATATTGAATAGTCAAGGATCTTATAGGGTCAAAAAATCGTTGAACGTAAAAGATAAACGCAACAATAACTCCGATATCCAGAGAGTTATCTAATACTAGGGCCCCTCCAACTAATATTACTATGCCCATTGCAGCTCCGGTAAGGGTATCAACCACTGGAACCATTACTTGCGCCATTCGGGCTGATTTTAGATGGGCAGAAAGGTTTTCCTCTACCTTTTTATTATATAGATGATAGTTAACGCACTCTCGTCTCATACTCTGCACAGTTCTTACGGAACGTATACCTTCGGCTAATGCACCATTGGCTATGGAGTTGGTCTCTCTAGCATACCTGAAAGCTATTCGGGCACGAGGCAACCAAAAGATTCTTACGAAAAATAAAATAGGCACTACAGAGAGGGTAAGAGCCCCAAGAGTGAAATCTAGTGAAAGCATAATTATCACTATGCCAAAGAGTAAGACAAGATCCCCAAAAGCCGTAACGGAATTTTCTAAAAATTCTTGTAGAGAATTCACATCACCAGTTAGCCGGGACATCATTCTTCCAGTCTCTGTCTTATCCATAAAAGACAAAGATATATTTTGTATGTGAGAATACATGGCTTTTCTAAGATCAAAAATCACTTGTTCGCCTGTCATGCCGATAAGTCGATCTTGTAGCCAATTGGCACCATAATTAATTGTAATTAATGCAGAAAAGAAAATGATAACAAGAAATAGAGGAATAGAATCTGTTTTATCCACTAATATGACTTCATCTATTGCATGTTGTACAATGAGTGGTATAGACAACTGTGCAAAAGTGACGACCAGTACTGCTCCAATAGCCAAACAAATATTAGTTTTGTAGGGACGCAGATATTCAACAAAGCGTTTTATTACCTTGCCATCAAAGAGAGCTCCGAACACATCCTCTTCATGGCTTGTCTGTGATCCCACATAAGCAAGCGGTGCCCGGTCGGTCTTTTTATTAATTTGGGAAGTAATGGAATTACTTTTCAAAATTTTCTTCCTCGAATAAATTAGTCTGGGATTTATATAATTCAGCATACTTACCATTCATAGAAAGGAGTTGTTTATGAGATCCTCGTTCGACGATGGCACCGTTTTCTAAAAATATTATTTCATCGACTCCAATTAGGCTTCTAAGTCGATGAGATATGATTATTGTCGTAGAAGACTGCATTGGCGTTTTGAGAAACTCGCGTATTTGGCGTTCTGTTTCTGCGTCAATTGCTGAAGTAGAATCATCAAAGATTAAAATTGAAGGCTTAAGGATAGTGGTTCGCGCTATTGCAATACGCTGTTTCTGCCCACCAGATAGAGACACACCCCGTTCACCAACAAGTGTGCCATATCTATCTGGTAAAGTTTCTATGAAAGTATCGATCTTGGCTATCCGCGCTGCTTCAGATATGGAGTCATTACTGGCCCAAGGATTTCCATATGCAATATTACTTTCTAAAGATGAGGTGAATAGAAAAGGGTCCTGAGGAACTGTCAATACGTGCGTTCTTAATGATTCGAGAGAAACCTCCCGTATATCCTGTCCATCAATAGTGATTTTTCCATCAGAAACGTCATAGAAACGAGATAATAGGTGCGTGATTGTTGATTTACCACTTCCGGGCGGGCCTACTATACCAAGAGATTGACCACGTCTAATCTCAAAATTAATTTTATTTAACGTTAGAGGAGAGTCATTTCCACCATACTTAAAAGATACATTTTCGAAACAAACACTACCTTTATCAATGTCTAGATTTTTTGCATGGGGTAGGTCCGATATAGTTGCATCCAAATCAAGAACTTCAAACAATCTTCTTCCTGTGGTTGAAGCCCTCGCAAAAGAGTTTACTAGCAATCCAAGCTGTCGAACTGGTAGTTGAAGAATTGTCATGAAAGCCAAAAACTCGGTAAGAGATCCAATAGTTAGGCTACCTTCTTGAACACGCAGACCTCCTATCCATAATACCATTCCCATGGCCAGAAAATACGCGTAAGTCATTATTGTAGTAGAAGCAACTCTGGTTTTTATTCTTTGACCCGCCAACTCTAGTGCCTGATCTGCTGCTATTTTATATTTTTTAAGTTCATAATTCTCTGCACCAAATGCTCTGACTACCCGAATACCAGTAAGGTTTTCGTCCATTATTCTGCCTATGACCCCCATTCGTTCTTGCAAAGCTAGCCATAGTCTACGCAGTTTTAGTCTAGCTATTGCTGATCTCCAGGCCACAAAAGGAACGAAGCTGAGGCTCAGAGCACCTAGAAATAAATCCTTGGAAAGCAGCAGATATGCCCCAACACCAATTAGAATTGTGAGTAAAAATAGGCGCACTACACCTGTGCTAAAAAACATTCGTACGCCTTCTATATCCAGCATCCCTCTAGTTATTAACTCTCCTGTATGTACTTTATCATGAAACGAAAAACTTAATTTCTGTAGTTTGTCATAGAAGGCTAGTCTTAAGTCGTATGCTATCATGTGTCCTACAGCTTCACCGGTGTAGTTATGAATTAAGGTAAAAAACCCTCTAAGGATTGATACAACAAGCAAAAGAAGGGCAGTCTGAACTAATGATTCGCGTATTGAGGAAGCCGATTCATTGCTAGTTCCTAACAAACCCAAAGTATCATCAACCGCTGCCCCCAGTAATTGTGGTACTGCCAGTTGTAATAGCGAGGCAATTAAAGTTGTGCCAATTGCGATTACTGCGTAACTCCGATATTTCATCGCAAGCAGGATAATACGCCATAAGATTTGCGTATCAGAGTAAAGGATTTTATTAGAATTAGTTAACAAAGTGTTCAATAACTGACCCAATTTTACGCATTAGAAAATTTATGGAGAGCATTAGAGTATTTTCAAATAATATCAGCTTTTGACTTGAAGAAGCTATCATTAAAACTTTAAAGCGTTTTCATGACGAATCATAATATCACTACACTCCTGAATGTCATGAACCCCGATTTGACGCATGGCTGCAGAAATTTCTTCAGTGTAGTAATTTACAACATGGTCAGCTCCTTTAGCGCCCAATGCACCAAGACCATACATAAATGCTCTTCCCGAAAGAGCTGCTTTTGCCCCAAGCGCCATTACACGAACCACATCAAGACCGCTTCTTATACCACTATCAAATAAGATAGTGGCCTCTTTCCCTATAGCATTTGCAATGGCAGGCAACACATCAACAGTTGCGGGAGCTCCCTCTAATTGACGTCCACCGTGATTGGATACAACTACTCCATCAACTCCCACACTAATAGCTTTTTCGGCATCATTAGGGTGTAAAATACCCTTCACAACAAGTGGCCCCGGCCAAACATCTCGAAGTTGGGAAACTTCTTTCCAACTAAAAGTTCCTCCTGATCTTTGACGGGCAAATTTTGCTAATTCATATCCGCTTAATTTATTGTCAGTATACTTTTTATAATTTGCGAATGAATTATGCCCGTGTTTTGCCAGCGCTAGAATCCATCCAGGATGAGGCAGTACATCAATTAATGTATGTAGGCCAGGTTTATAGGGAATGGTTAGCTGATTACGGAGTTCTCTCGGGCGTTTAGTTCTGGCAGGCACATCTAAGGTTAAAATCAAGACGTGCACTCCTGCAGTTTTTGCCCTTTTAACTAAATCAAAATTCATCTCAAGATTATTATGAGGCATTCTGTATAGTTGAAACCAAGTAGTTTCAGGGGCTAGCTCTGTTATACGTTCAATAGTTGCACCCGCTGCGGTGGAAAGCGTAAAAGGAATGCGTGCTTTGTGGGATGCCTTAGCGAATATCTCCTCTCCCCCCGGCCATACCATCCCTGGCATTCCCATGGGAGCAATAGCAATTGGAGCAGAATAAAGTCGTCCAAATAGATTAGTTTCAATATCTGGTTTGTAGTTCTCTAGACCGTAACGAGGCACTAGTTCCACAAGATCTAACGCTTGGGCATTACGTGCCATACCGACTTCGTTTGCCCCAGCTGCACCATCTACATAATCGAAAGCAAAGCGAGGTATCCTATACCTGGCATGTTCTCTTAAATCCTGAATGGTTGGGTAACGAATCCCAAGAGTGTTAGTTGATTTTATGTTATTGTACGTTTTACCCTCCCCCTGTTTTTCAAATTTAATGTTATAATTAACGATCCTGAGATTTACTTTCAAGCCAAGCTTTATTATAGCCTAAATAAGCAATTTAACAGGGTGTAAAGTTGGAAGTTATATAACTGTGGTCGGACTTCTCTACTAGTCCCATAATTGTCGCGAAAAAATTTTTAATAGTTGCAGGGAGATTATGATGACTAAACAACAATTGCGATCAGACCAAGGATGGATTTTTGATAACTTTTTGATGTTATCTGATAACGAAGATGTTTTACATCCGGGTATCATGGGCGCACGCCTTGAGCGTGGTTATAAAATGCAGGATTTGCAATCGGTTTATGGAAAAGTTACTGGTCGCCGTTCTTTCCCTAAGGCCTGGGCTAAGCGAGCAGAAGTGCTTGAACATATGGCAACTGAAGCGGAAAAAGGAGGTCGTAACATAACCGCACGTCAGCTTTTTCATCGAGCGGCTATATGTTTTGGTCGTGCTCAGCACATGATACCGGTACATTCTGATCCAAGTAAAGAAGCCTGGTTTTCAGGTTTATATCGCTGCTTTTCAAAAGTTATAGATTATTCTGATGGGACAATGATTAAAAAATCATTGGAGTTTGCCCCCGGGCAGGAGACTCACTGTATATTTCACAAAGCTCCAGGTGAGGGCCCGAAACCAACGGTTCTTTTCTTACCCGGAATGGATCAAGTTAAAGAAGATGTGCCCAATCCTTATAATAATGATTATACAATTCGTGGAATGAATATATGCTCTATGGATGGGCCAGGGCAGGGTGAATGTAATGCAAATGCTGTGTGGCAAACAAAAGATAATTATCCTTCTGCTGCTTCTGCGGTAATTGACTGGTTGTTGACCTTACCCGAGGTTGATAAAGACAGAATTGGTTTGCTCGGCTTTAGCATGGGATCCCGATGGGGGGTACAGGTTGCTGCTAAGGATAAACGGATTAAAGCCGTCTGTGGACAGATGGCAAATGTTGGAACGTTTGACATGATCTTTGAACAAGCCCAACCGAACTTCAAAAGGATTTTTATGTATATGGCTGGATATTCAGATGAGACTGAGTTTGATAAATTTATAGAGCGCATGGACTATCTGCCTGATGTGGCCAAAAGCCTTAAAGTACCTCATTTGCTGGTTGCCGGAGATATGGATGAGTTGTGTGCGCCGAATGATATTAAAAAATTTAGAGAGAATTTGGGAGGTCCGAGTGAGCTTTGGCTCTATGAGGGAGTGTTTCATCCGATGGGTGAGGTTGCAGGAGAAATATATCCTGCTATAGCAGACTGGTTAATGACATCTCTAACAGAGGGCAGAGCTGATGACTATGAAAGAACAATTTATGTGGAAGAAAACACAACTATCGCTGATTATCAGCACGGATAGGAGTGTTATTTCTCTATATTAGGCTTACCACATCTCCAGACTCTGCGGATATATCTGCGGCTATCGTAACCTCCATAACAAGCCTTGCTTCTTCTGCAGTGACTAGTAGAGGTTGGTTATTGCATACTGCGTGAAGAAAGTGTTTCGTTTCGTCTTCCATGGCTCCAGCAAAGACATGATCTACTTGTTCGCCGGGCATTGATGAGAGTGGATATTCGATACCATTTTTTACCGAATTTAATCTGATTTCTTTGTGTGTATCGTCAACAGTGAGGGATCCTTCAGTACCTATTATCTCTATCCAGCTTTGCGAGTACTGAGGATATCCCAGCGGAAGCACCCAGCCTGAGCCTGCTGTTATGGTTGAGCCATCATCCATGGTCACCATTACCCATTGATGGTCGGGAGTTTTGCTTTCACGTGAAAAAAGTTTTCCTGATTGTTGGGAGTAAACTCTTTCTGGAAGGCGAGGCTGCAAGCACCATAATAAAAAATCAATTGAATGTGTGCCTCCCATAGATGCAGGTGATAGTTTAGAACGTCCTTTTATTTTGGTCCCTATTTCACGGGTGATGTTTCGACTCAATAAACATGTAACTGGATCACCAATTCTTCCTGATTTTATGGATTGATTAACATAAGCGTATCTCGGATCAAAGCGGCGTGTGTACCCGACGGTAAGTTTAAGGTTTTTTTTATTGGCGATAGTAATAGCTTCATCAGTCTCGGAAAGGCTTGGCGCTATTGGCTTTTCGACCAAAACACTCTTATTTGCTTTTAAGGCGCTAAGAACTATTGGGAATCGTTTTGATTCTGGTGTTGATGCAATTATTATAGCGTCAATAGAGTCGTTATTGATTATATCATGCCAATTATTTGTAACATTTGAGGCACTGGTTTCTTCTCCCACTACAGTGGCTCTTTGAGTGTTGGTTTCAGCTATGTGAAGTTCACTAACTAAAGGGCTATTTGCGCATGCATTAGCGCGAATTCCTCCTACCCAGCCAGCTCCTATAACTCCAACATTAATTTGTCTGAAGGACAAAGTAATCTCCTTATTTTTCATTTATTAGAGATTTTTAGCCTCGTTTAATATTAAATCTGCAGCTTTTTCTGCTATCATAATGGTTGGCGCATTTGTGTTTCCAGAAACAATTGTTGGCATGATTGAAGCGTCGACAACCCTTAGGCGCTGAATATTATGAACTTTGAGTTCGTGGTCTACTACAGCCTTATTGTCCTGCCCCATCCTACAGGTGCCAACAGGGTGAAAACTCGTTCCTCCTTTATGTCTTAAAAATTCAAGAATTTGATCGTTAGTGATACACCCTGGCCCAGGAGCATATTCTCGTTTAATAAACTTAGCGATTTCTGGAGCCTTCAAAATTTCTCTTATCTTTTTAAAACCTAATACGAGTTTATCACAATCGTCTGGGTTATGAAGAAAATTAGGACAGATTTTAGGGTGTATAAAAGGATCTGTGCTTTGAATATACACGGAGCCCCTACTTTTGGGGCGCAGTAGTCTAACTATGACAGAAAATCCTGAGAATGGGTGAAGTCCTTTTCCCAAGTTATCTGTACTGAACAAAGCGAGACCAGCTTGAATATCAGAAGAGGTCAATGAAGGATCTGTTTTTAAAAACCCCGCTGCATATGAGGCTCCCATAGCCAAAAAACCCTGGCGTTTGTGGATGTAGCGTGTCCCTTCTACTATCGCGCGGAAATTACTCGACACTGCGTCATTGAGTGTTATTTTTTGGGTGGCCTCACACATAATCCTTCCATTGTAGTGGTCTTGTAAATTGTTTCCCACATCAGGCATATCTAGGATAACTTCTATCCCTAATTCGCGAAGCTTTTTTTCTGGGCCCAGCCCAGATAACATCATTATTTGCGGAGTATTTATTGCTCCCCCTGAAAGTAATATCTCTCTATTTGTAAGGGCCGTGTGTCTTTTATTATTCCGTAGATATTCTATTCCGACAGCTTTAGTGCCTTCAAATATTATTTTAGTAACATGCGAGAGAGTAGAAATTTTGAGATTTTTACGTTTTCGTGCAGGTTTAATATATCCAGTAGACGCACTTGAACGTCGGCCATTACGAATAGTAAACTGTAGATACCCAAAACCATCATTTTGAGGTCCATTAAAATCATTGTTACGTTTGTGCCCTAACTGTTCTGCCGCATTGATGAAAGCATCACAGATAGGGTGCCCGCCAGCTGGGTCAGAAACAGCAATTGGCCCACCGATTCCATGAAATTTATTACTACCGCGTTGCTGGTCTTCTGATTTTTTAAAATAATGAAGCACGTCATCAAAACCCCATCCAGGGTTTCCTAATTGTTGCCAATGGTCGTAGTCTTGTTTTTGTCCTCGAATGTAAACAAGGCCATTAATTGAGCTTGATCCTCCCAACACTTTTCCTCGTGGCTGTGGAATGCGGCGATTGCCGGTCTCTGGGTCTGGCTCATTCGTATATAGCCAATTAACTTTTGGGTTTGTGAAGTGCTTTCCATAACCCAGTGGGATGTGTATCCAGGGGCTTCGGTCAGTGTTACCGGCTTCAAGTAGAAGTACTTTATAATTTCCCGATTCTGTTAGCCTATTAGCTAAGACGCACCCGGCACTTCCTGCGCCAACTATAATAAAATCATAAATGAGTTGCTCATTCATATATAAAATATTTCCTAAATTTAAAGGCAATTATGTTAAAACGACAGATTGTGAGGTTCTTGAGGCCTCTTCTATAGCCAGTGTAACTTTAAGGGTGAGGCGAGCCTCTTCTGGTGTGGCATGTGGAATTTGTTCACCAGTTAGCAAGTGATCAAACCACGACCTGGATTCATTTGCTAACGCCCCCCAAAAATCTCCTACAGCAAAGTCTGCTGCTGACGTTGTCTGCATGAACATTAGATTTATATTATGGTCAGGAACGTATGTATGAGGAGCTCCATTATCAGTATATAATAAACTATCCTTGTTATCCGCATCCAAAAGTATGACACCTTCGTCGCCAAGTATCTCAAATCTTGAGCTCTGACCCACAGAAGGATATTTTGATGGCAGCGCATAGCATATACCCAGATTTACTACAGCGCCATTTTCGAATGTTATTATAGCCCAAGTTACATCGTCTGTCTCGAAACCCAAGTTTCTAAAAACTTTTCCATGAGAACGTGCAACGACTTCAATTGGTTGTATGCCTTCCAAATACCAGCAGGCCATATCTACGTAGTACGTTAGCACATCCAACACTGGTGTTGCTTTGGGGGATCGTTCCAGTATTTGAAGCATTTGGGCTCGAGTATTATAGACACGAGACTGTATACCGATCACTTCTCCCAGTCGGTTCTGCAGTAATTGCTCTTTTGCAAGCATCCACCGTCTTTCATGCCTACGAGAGTATCCAACTCGAAATTCTGTGCCGGTCAAAGATGATGCATTGATAATTGCATCGGCGTCTTCCAGAGTAAGAGCAATTGGTTTTTCTATCAAAACTGGTTTTCCAGCTTCAAGGGCTTGGATTATAGCTTCTTTATGGTCGTGTTCGGGGGTAGATACGATCACAGTATTAACTGAAGGGTGGTTGATTGCTTCTAGATTATTATTTGTGCTGAAATTTGCACCTATACGTTGAGCCAATATATCAGCGCGATGTTGTTCAGCATCAGACAAGGCGATAAAATTCACTGCGGGGTATCGGGAAGCGAGGTTTGCTCTTAGGGTTCCTATACGTCCACATCCGATTACAGCAACTCCTAAACTTTTTCTACTCATTATGTTTCTCCGTTACTGCACAAAAATTAATGCTATACTTATAGCACAGAAAGCCTTGCAAACGATAAGATGATAGTGAAAGACCTTTGAGGTTAGATAATGTCTAAAATAATACAGATTCGAATGGGGGGCTATGGTCCCCCTTCAACAACTCACAGTCGAGCATTAAAATTTATTGGCGATCGACTCGAAGCACTTTTTGGTGATGAAATTGAGATAAATTATATATGGAACATAATGGACTTTGGCTACCGTGCAGATGAAATTATGTCTTTAACAGAATCTGGAGTTCTTACAATATCCTACCAATCTACCAGTTATTTAACTGGGAAGGTTCCTGAGCTGGGGTTTGTTGATTTACCCTTTTTATTTTCAGATTTAAGCTCAGCTAGAACTGCTTTTGATGGCAGACTAGGAAAATATATGATTAATAAAATTGAGGAGAAATATAATTTTCATGTGTTTGGTTTTCTCGAAAACGGTTTTCGTCACATATCGAATAAAGTCCGATCAATCCAGTCTCCTGAAGACATTTTAGGTTTAAAAATACGAATGTTACCTAGCGAAATTCATTTTAGAAGTTTCGAGCTGTTAGGAGCCAAACCTATTAAGATGGATTTAACTGAAGCTATTAATTTAATTAAAAAAGGTGAATTAGATGCACAAGAGAATCCTTTGGCAAACACTGTGACCTATGGTGTACACAAATATCATCAATACCATACCCTAAGCAGCCATTTTTATTTGACCCGGGGTATATGGGCTAATCGAGATTCTGTAAATAATTGGCCTAAAAAATTAAAATCTACAATGGAATCTATCATTCCTGAGGCTATCAGTTATCAAAGGAAACTTGCGGAGGAGGAAGAAGTTTTAGCTCTTAAAGAAATAGAGTCGGAGGGTTGTGAAGTAATTGAATTTTCTCTTGAAAATCAAAAATCATTTCTGAGTAGAGTAGAGCCCTTGTACATGGAAGGACAAAAGGTTTTTGGAGATGCTCCCTTCAAATTACTACAAAACAATTAATGATATTTTTATAGGTTGTTTTTGGATTTAATTTAATCCGGAACAATCCAGGTGCCACTTTTTTGGGCTAAGGCACGGCCTAGATTAGGCGGGTTTGTTATAATCCCGGCCGATCCACCTGCTTCGAGGAACTCTATAATAGCGGAAACTTTTGGGCCCATATTACCTTCAGGGAATTGGCCTTCATCAAGATGTTTGATGGCTTCAGAACGGGTAAGTTTATTTAACCATCTTTGATTTTTTGTTCCGAAGTCTATTGCTACTCGTTCAACTTCAGTGGCTATTATAAAAAGTTCAGCTGATAGCTCTCTTGACAAAAGTCCAGATGCAAAGTCTTTGTCTATAACCGCTTCGATGCCCTGTATCATTCCTTTTTCGTCCTTATAAACAGGAATACCTCCTCCTCCACAGGCAATTACTACAAAACGTTCGTCAATCAAAGTTTCGATAGCTGAAATATCGACTATTGATTTTGGGGTTGGGGAGGGCACCACTCGACGCCAACCTCGATCTCCTTCTTCACGAATAGTCCACCCTTGCTCATTAACAAGTCTTTTTGCTGTAGATTCATCCATAAAAGATCCAATTGGTTTGGAAGGATATGTGAATGCGGGATCATCTTTATCAACCAATATTTGTGTTACTACTGCAATAGGATTCCTGTCTATCTTACGTTTATGCATTTCGTTTCTAAGTGCTTTTTGGAACATATAGCCGATAGCTCCTTGTGTATCTGCACCTGCATAATCCATCGGTATCGGCGGAACTTCATCAATCGCAATTTCTGATCGTCTCATTATAAAACCAACTTGAGGACCATTTCCATGGGTGACTACCACGTTCCATCCTTGTTCTATCATGTCTACTATGTAACGCGAGGTTATAGAGGCAGATACATATTGATCAGGAATGGATTTATGTTTTTCATCAATAATTAATGAGTTTCCACCTGCTGCTATAATTGCGGTTTTTGGACGTCTTGCCATGCTTTGTTGTCCTCAACTGTATTTTCTTACTCGGAAAACGTTTTTGCTAACGCAATAACTGCTTGCGAAAAACAATCAGCCGGGGCTTTAGTGATCCCTGCACCAATCTGACCGATACCGGCTTTTCGGTGTGCTATTCCAGTATTAATAATTGGCATGATACTCGTATCAACTACCTTGCGAACGTCGATACAAGCTGGTGTTGCTGAGAAGTCCATCTGGGGTATTGTAAAGGCGTCGTTATGCCCATGAGTGATATGGGACATTAGTTTGGTGTTTTTTATTGAGTCGGCTGCTGATCCGCCCACAAACTGGACAATTGCAGGAGAGGCAGCCATAGCGAAAGCACCAACACCCGCTGTTTCAGTTATACTACTATCCCCGAGATCGGGGTTGGCATCAGTTGAGTCATAACCTGGAAAGAAAAGCCCATTAATTACAGGGGCTGGTGATTTATACCAATTATCACCCAAACCGCTTACTCGGATACCAAAATCAGTCCCATTTCTTGCCATGGCTGTTACTATGCTTGATCCAGGTACGCCATGCGCAGCGTCCATCATAGCTTTGCAAGCAGACATGGATAAGTTTAAAAAGAAGTGGTCATTGTTGCTGATAAAATCTACTAACTCTGATATTATCGTTGATTTAATGTCTGCGTCTAAAGCGGCAGCGGTAAATCGCTTTAATAGAAGCCCCGAAGCAGCCACGTTGCGGTTGTGAACTTCATCTCCCATGTGCAGTGCTTGTGCCATTAATGGCTTTAACTTGAGCGGTTCTAGCTTTTCAAGAGATTTGCCTAAGGCAGGTCCAAGGATCTCTTTCATCCAATGTAATCTATTTATGACCTCCGAATCGTTAGCACCAAATCTCAGCACCTTGCCGAGTCCCTCATTAAGATTACAGAAGTATGTCGAATTATGGATAGGGTCATCAACAATCCAGACCGGCATAGAAGGGCTGATTATACCAGCCATCGGACCCACGGCCCCATTATGATGGCAGGGGACTAGGTTAATAGCTCCTGATTCTAAAGCTTTCTCAGCAGATTTATGATCTTTTTCCCACTCTTCGAAAATACAGGCGCCGATTATTGCCCCTTTCATAGGACTACACATTTTTTCCCATGTTATAGGGGGTCCTGAATGCATAATGGTTTTTTCATTCATGCATTCTATTACCTTAGAAGCTGGTTTAACCCCAACTAGGGTGGGCTGGCTGTCAAGATATCTTTGAAATGATTTATGGTTTGCTTCTTCAACTTCTGGGCTGTTAACGAGTAGACTGAGGGCTCGAGCTACTTTCTCGTCATTCCCAGGGGGTTTCCAGTCTACATTTATAACTTTCGCGTTGTAGCTTATGATAGGTTCTGCAAAGTCGGAAACCCCTACGTTAATTACTGATAATTTTGAATTGAATAGGTTAGTCATTATAAATTCTCAATTACTTTGGCAGCCAAGCGAACTGCTTCAGCATTGTTATTTGCTAATAAAACCCCTGCTTTTTTAAGGTTGCTTTTTTGAGAGAAGAGATTTTGAGGGTCTCCTTCGGTGCCACAAATAAACCCAATCATCAGTGGAGGAGGGTTCTCTTTATTACTTTTAATCTGATCAATTATTGGAACAATAGCACTACTGGGGTCAGTGTGTGCGCAGTGACCTAATACTATATCAAAAAGAATGACTGCTGTTTCGGGGTCAGAGGCTTCTTCCATCAGTCGTTCATTTCGGATACTAAAATCAATCATGGGGTGAGCTTTACCCCGGGTGAATAGATCGTCACCTAAATCCAGAAGTGTATGGCCGCGACTTTCCCAGGGATTGCTCATTAATGTCGATTTAGGAAAGGCAATATTCGAGTGGAGTTCTTCTAACTTTCCATTAAGTAGACTCAGCGCTTCATAGCAGAAGGTGCCTCCGCTATAGAGAGCCCTCAAATATCTACCATTATTAGAAACTTTAGGAACATGATTTAAGAGTTCCAAGATTCTAGTTTCATTTTTGTGGGCTATATTTTTTTCAATACTATTGCTAGAGAGTGATAGAGCTGTTCTGGCAGCGTCCTCTAGTGTTTCTGTAATGTAAATGTTTTTAACTTTAGGATCTTCTATATTAGATCCGAAAAGACAGAAAACAGCAGGTTTACTCATTTTTTTAACTTTTTTGATCAATGAGTCCACAACCTTTAATGAGGGTGGTTTAGAAATAATTACCACTACGGATGTTTCTTGATCTTTATCGAGAGCTTTGATCCCCTGAATGGTTGATAAGCCACCTATTCTAGAGTCTAAATCTCTTCCACCCGTGCCTATGGCCTGTGAAACACCTCCTCCGCCCTCATCGATTAGACAGATAACCTGTTGTAGACCTGTACCAGATGCTGCCACTATCCCGATATTTCCTTTTTTAACTACATTTGCAAATCCTAGGGGCACTCCGTTAATTACTGAAGTGCCGCAGTCGGGGCCTAACACCATAAGGTTTTTTTTGTTGGCATACTCTTTTAGTAATATTTCGTCCTCGATAGTAACATTATCACTGAATATCATGGTATTTAGCCCCAGCTTTAAGGCCTTTAAAGCTTCGGCTGCAGCGTAAGGGCCTGGGGTCGAGATAAGGACTAAATTAGCTTCTGTGTTTATATCTAGAGCCATTTCTTGACTAAAGGGCTCAGAACTCTCAGATTTTTGTTCTCTATTGCTGTTTGTGGAAGCGCGCTGGCGTAGCTCGTTTTCGGCAAGATCAAGTGCTTCATTCAATGAAGTTTTATCTTCAGCTTCTATTGCTATTAAAACTTCATTTGGTTCTGCAGCTATCTCTGATGAGAGCAATCCTGCTTCAAGTAACAAGTTTATATTAGCTGGGGTAGCCATGATACAAGAGGCTTGAATAACATTAGGAAGTGAATCTAGCCTTGAAGAGATTTTCATAAGAGAAACTGAATCTCGATACAGATCCGCTATGATTCGTGTGCCAGTAATCATGTTCATGGTGCCCTAATTAGCGATGTAATCTCATCCGTTATTAAATCAGCCAATTCTTTTTTCCAAGCCACCATACCACACAAAAGACCAAAAGCACTGTCCATACCAGAACTATGTCCTATTTTTAAACATCTATTAAATTCATGGTTTACTTTGTCTTTACTGTCGCAGTTTAATATTGATTTACAAAGATCAGTGATTGGATATGAGCAGGGTCCTGATATCACCGAATTTAGTTGGTCAAGCGAGATATCAACACTATTGTTATTTTGATTTTTTAGGTAGTGTCCAAAATCATTAAGAAAAACCCGATGTTCTTTTTTCCTAGCTGCGGCACGAGACCCAACTATGAACCCTAGGAGAAAATCGTCCCCTGAGGGTGTTAAACCTGGCCCTAGCCCTAATAACTGTTGCCCAACTTTTTTTGCTAAACCTATATTCCTTGTTTGGGTGGAAATAAGAAGCTGTGGAATAATTTTTTGGGTTCGTGTAATCAAAAATCTATGAAATAAGTCAACCGATTGACTACCATCTAGTACTAGCGCTAAACCCTCCTTTTTTTTTCTGTCAGTTAAAAAACTCCAAGCTAACTTCCAATTGGTATTTATATTTTTTTCGAAGCAACTACTTTTTGATTTGACAAAAGAATTTTTTCCCTTGGCTGCAAACCTTAGGTCAATAGAAATATTTGATTTAGAAAATCTTATAACTTCTCCGCGGCACGACAAAGGTTCTCTATTTGAGATCAGTTTAGTAAAATCGACATCACTTAGCGAACCTATAGTTATATAATAAGGAGATATCAAATCACTTTTATTGGCGATTACACTTAATAAATCTTGATTATTTAGACGCAAATTTATCACACTGTGGAATATGCTGTGTACGTGTCCATCGAAATATGGATCCAATAATTGAGATTTTTTTGATGCTAAGAAACGCATATTAATATTTATATGCTTTATAACACATCGATCAGTAGAAGATCCGGACTGAAATATGGCTTTAAGTCAGCCCGGATCTATGAATATTAACTTCTACCAATTGACCGTTTGACTACTCATCTGTTTCTGCTGGGGCAATTTCTAGCTTAGTGAAGCTAAAGAATAACAACGCAATAAGCAGATAGCTAAGAGCAACCATAGGTGAAACTGCAATGCCTACTGCTGATCCATGGATAAACCCAAAGAATGTGAGCACAGCAGCAATTATAGAAACAATACCCGCAGAGCTTGGTTTTCGATCAATTAAGAATACAACCATAGCGCCCCACAGAAGACCTGTAACAACAGCTCCGCCCGCAAGCACCTCTAGGCCGTTATAGAGTACACCATTTTGTGCCATCTTGTCTAAGCCTACTGCAGCTGCATTTGTGCCAGCTGCACCAAGTGCACCATCAATTTGTACTTTTGCCCAGGCAGCTAGGTTTGGTACCAATGCAAATATTATGGCTGGAGCGTGAGCACGTGGTGTTGCCTGAAAGGCTTGCGCTCCTATAAGTGCTCCAATGTACAATAAAATCGGTATTATCGCCACAACTGGAATAATTGTGAGAAGTAACGGTACAATTGCCAGCCAGGTGAGTATCAAGACCATAACGCCCGTCGCAATTGAATAGCCTACTCTACCGCCAATACTTTTCCAGCCAGGATGTCCTATATATACCGCGTTAGCGAAAGGACTACCTAGTAACGTTCCGAGCAAACTAATTATTCCTTCTGCTCCGACTGCCTCTTTCACAGAATACTCATCACCAGCGGCTGAAGCGCTTTCAACATTGTCCATTGCTTCGATAAAGTCATATATTCCAAAGGGCACTGCTGTAACCAGAACGAGAGCAAGGTATTCTTTACCAGCCCAAAGTGTGTCTAGCTGGAACCAAGCAAAATTGAAGTCAATGCTGGAAAGGCTGTCGGAAACGGCTGAGGCGTTCATGCCCCCAAAGCCCCACCCAAATATATAGGCTAACCAAGCCAGTATTGTTCCTATCGCAATGGCTACTAGTCCCCCTGGTGCATTTCCAGGAAATCTAATTCCGCCATACCAAGAAGCTAAGATAATAGCCAAAGCAATCAGCCCAATAATCGGTGTTTCTGCTATCTCAAAAGCCGGTCTCATCGAAATAAAAGTGATTGAGATACCTGCCAGAGTTCCAAGTAGTGCAGCTCTTGGTGTCAATTTACGAATTGTGGGTGCCGCAAAAGCACTCAAAAATAAAACAATTCCCTCAACAAATACCCAGATCATTCCGGCTGACCATGCAACTTCCCAACTATTAGTACCTAGCTTAATAGGCAACATGATAGCGAATACTACGAAAAACATATGCGGGACACTTGGTCCAGAGGGCAATGCGGTTACATCGTCTCTGTTTTCACTTTCAGATAATCGTAGAGCCATCCAAGCGTAGTAAATATTTCCCAAAAACAACATTAAACCAACGGCTGGAAGAATTATGCCGAATAAAGTTGCGTCAGGGATACCAATAACAAATTTAAGTAGGCCGGTTAGAACTAGCAGGTTAACGAGTACATTAGTTCCAAGGCCGAAAAAGCCGTTCCAGTCTCCTGGAACCCACCATGAAGCCTGTTTTGTAGCCATTTTTTCCCCCGTTATACGTTAATAAAATTAAACCACCTAATGAACATAAACCCTAATTGAATACTCTTTTGGATAAAGCGTCTGTAACTCGTTTAGAATCGCTAACCCATCCAAAAATACCACCTTGAGCTTTAATCATTTCTAACCCAATTTTCTGAAACTCAGGAAAGTAAGAACCAACACAGTCGGCAGGAACTATGCATTCATATCCTCGATCATTCGCTTGTCGTATTGTGGTATGCACACACACCTCTGTAGTGACGCCGCAGACGATCAAAGTTTTAATATTTTTGTTTTTTAGTATGAAATCCAGATCAGTTTGATAGAACGCTCCCTTACCAGGCTTATCAATAATTATTTCTCCTTTGGTCGGTGAGAGCTCAGATATAATCTCATGTCCTGGTTCTCCTCGTATTAAAACACGTCCCATCGGACCTAAATCGCCAATGCCTGTTTTCAAGTTACCCCTAGTTAGTTTGCTATGTGGGGCATCTGATAAGTCCTCACGATGACCTTCTCTGGTGTGTATAATTATAAGTCCCGCTTTTCGTGCACTTAACAGAACTTTTTGACAAGGCTCAATGGTGTTTCTGAGTAACGAGACGTCATTACCAAGAAGCTCTCCGAAGCCGCCAGGCTCCAAAAAATCTCTTTGCATGTCTATTACAATCAGCGCTGTACACCTGTAACTAAACTCAAGATCATAAGGCTCCGCAGTGAATATGTTTTTCGCTTGATCCAGAATGAGTCCCCCAACTAAACGCTAATCACTTTTATAAGCTAATACGTTACTACGGCAAGCAAATACTTACAAAGATTTGAACTTAAATATCTTTTTTGTAGAAAAGATCTATCGGAACTGATCTTAACTTCTTATATTTATGCAACAAAAAGTGCTGTCGATCACCCAGTACTATATCCCATTTTTTTAGTTACAGTCTTGCCTTAAATTGTAGCAATATGGCCAATTTATAAGCATTTGTTTAAATATAGTTCGTTAAATTCTTCTGAAGGTAGTTTCAATATAAAACATGAGGGGTAATTAATGTGACACAAAACTACCAAAGTCTTGATTTTTATAGTCTACGTGACCTTTATAAGAGCAGAAAAAGTAATCCAACTGAAGTAATAAAAAGAATTTTGGAGCGAATAAGTGAGGTAGATGACTCCGGGATTTGGATATCAAAAGTGCCAGAATCAGATGTTTTACATGCTACAAACTGCTTGGCGGACCAAGACCCAGATTCTATGGCACTATATGGATTACCCTTTGCGATTAAGGATAATATTGATTTTTCTGGGCTGCCTACTACAGCTGGTTGTCCGGATTATTCATTTGAGCCTTCTTTTAGCTCTCCGGTTGTAGAGAAGCTAATAAAAGCTGGTGCTATTTTGCTAGGAAAAACAAATATGGATCAGTTTGCAACTGGCCTTGTAGGGACACGATCTCCATACGGCATTTGTAAAAATGCTATTAATCCAAAATATATTTCTGGAGGTTCGAGTTCAGGTTCAGCAGTTGCCGTATCTAAAGGATTAGTGAGCTTCTCACTAGGCACCGATACGGCAGGATCAGGTCGGGTGCCTGCGGCGTTTAATAACATTGTAGGTTTAAAGCCCACACGGGGGATGATTAGTAATCGTGGGGTTGTTCCCGCCTGTCGCTCTTTGGATTGTCTCTCTATCTTTGCGCTAAACACTTCTGATGCATCAGAAGTTATGGAAATTGCAAAAGGTTTTGATTCAAATGATCCATATTCACGTGCTCAATTAAATTTGTCCAAGAAAGTTGATATCGAGATCACAAACATTAAGCTAGGGGTCCCTCATACAGATGATATCGATTTTTTCGGAAACATCGAAACAAAAAACTTATTCATACAAACGATAGAGATAATTAAAAAACTGAACGTGAAAATTGTGGAGATTGACTTTGAGCCGTTTCTTGAGGTGGCAAAACTATTATACGAAGGGCCCTGGGTCGCAGAGAGATATCAGGCTATCAGAATGTTTTTTGATAATAATCCTGAATCAATTCATCCTATAACCAGAGCTATAATAGAGGAGGGGAAAAAGCCCATAGCAGCAGATGCTTTTGCGGCGGAGTACCGTCTAAGAGAGCTTGGTCGGAAAATTGAAACTGTTTGGTCGCAGATTGATATGGTTCTTTCTCCAACTGCGGGTACGATTTATACCATTGATGAGGTGGAGGCTGACCCTATTAAACTTAACTCTAACTTAGGAACTTATACAAATTTCATGAATCTTTTAGATTTGTGCGGGGTATCTGTGCCAGCAGGCTTTGGGTCTGATGGAATGCCGTTTGGTGTCACTTTGTTCGGTCCCGCATTACATGACAGATCATTATTACCGCTGGCGGATAAAATCCATTATTATTCTAAAGCAGGCATGGGAATGACGCGCACAAAATTACCTAAAAGAAAATTTATTACTGAGCATGTAAGTGATGACAGAATACTGATAGCAGTTTGTGGGGCTCATATGTCAGGTTTACCCTTAAACAGTGAGTTAACCGATAGAGGTGCAGAGTTTGTCCGTAAATGTCGATCTGCTAGGCAGTACCGATTTTATGCTTTAGAAAATTTTGCTCCACCTCGTCCTGGTATGGTGCGTTCTGTCGATAAACATGTTAATAATATAGAGCTTGAAATATGGGCTTTACCAAAGACTAACTTTGGTGATTTTATTTCTAAGATTCCCGAACCTCTCTCAATTGGTACCATTGAGCTTGAAGATGGCACTAGCGTGAAGGGCTTCTTGTGTGAGTCTTATGTCACTGAGCGCGCCAAAGATATTACAGAGTTAGGGGATTGGCGAATATATCTCTCTGATGGATAGGTTTGAGTAAAAAATTTTTAACTGCTTTTAAGGCTCGGTGATCCGAGGGTTTGCAAGACCCATTTAGCAATGCCAAGGAGTTTGTCATCACCTCGGTATTTGCCAACCAGCTGGATGCTGACAGGCAAACCATTCGGGCCTGTGTGTGTTGGAAGGTTTAAGGTAGGTAACCTAATAGCGGTCCATAAGCCAGAAAACCTGGGGTTACCAGAAAAGTCGAGTCCAAGTTGGGCTTCCCCGTCGACACATGGAGCAATAATTAAATCTAGATTTTGAAACATGTTGTTAGATTCGTTTAGACACTTTTCTGTTTGTTTCATAGCAGTCGAATAGTCGTCGTACGACATGTTTAATCCAGCGCTTATCACATCCTGAAATGGTTCGCTCAGAGATGCGCGATGTTCATTCCACTCGTAAACCATATGACGACTGCGCTCATAGCAGTTGATTAATATGCGGGCCTCTTCCAAACCTTTAAATGAATTTGGTGTTTTGATATCACTCACTTTGGCTCCGGATTTCTCCAAGTTAGTTGCTGCGCTTTCTAATGCCAATTTAGTTTCTGGAAGTGCATAATCCCAAAGTTCAGTTCGACAAATCCCTATTTTTGGAAAGTAAGATGGAGATTCTAAAGGCTTAAAGCTTCTATTTATAAGAACAGAGGTAAATAGCTGGATATCTTCTAAGTTTCGGACATGAAGACCTAATGTGTCGAGGCTTTGAGCAGCCGGTTTTATGCCAGAAATATTGAATCTACCGAAAGTAGGTTTATACCCAATTATCCCGCAGTATGATGAAGGGCGTAAAATAGAACTTCCTGTTTGAGTTCCAAACGCTACTGGTATCATATAATCAGCAACAGCCGCTGCTGAGCCACTCGAGGAACCCCCAGGAGTTCTTTCCGGATTGTGGGGATTAGAGGTGGGGCCTGGGAAGCTCCCAGCAAACTCTGTAGAGACTGTTTTTCCCATAATCAGCGCTCCTGCTGATCGGGTCAAAGCAACGCAAGAAGCATCTCTTAATGGTTGATGATCGATATAAATAGGAGAACCCATTTGAGTTGGCATATCACAGGTGTCGATAATATCTTTGATTCCGAGTGGAACTCCATGAAGTAAGCCTAAGCTTCCCGATTGATCAGATTTTCGTGCTTGATCGAGAATAATATCGGGATCGATATAGGCCCAAGCCTTAACAGTCTTCTCACGCTCTTTAATTCGAGACAAAAGAGCTTCAATCAATCTAACAGAAGTTAATTCTCCACCTGAAATTTTAGATGCAATTTCAGTGGCGGATAGTTTGAGAAGATCAGTTGTAAGCATAGAGAAACATCAAACTAATTTTGGAACGTTTACTTCATCGGCAGCATCATTGAGGCGTTTAAGTAAGGGAGCTGTTATTGGAATACCGTTTGCTTTTCTATCATTATATATGCGGAAGCTATTTGTGCCAGGCATACGAATCTCATCAACTCCCGGAAGTCTTGCAGAGTTAACCATTTCTCTAGAAATTCTATCAACGTTGGCTTTAAATTCCTTTGGATCCATAAAGTGTGCCACATCTAGAGCCATTATAAATTGTCCAGTATTAGTTTCTGTATGTGGGTCTTCACCAATGTGTACAACATCCGAACCAAAAGCTGCGCCATTTAAGGTGCCGGCTAAAAACCCTATCACCATAGACAACCCAAAACCTTTAGCTCCACCGATGTGGGTTAGAATGCCATCGTCAGCAAGTTTTGAATCTGTAATGGGCTTACCATTATCATCAATAACCCATCCCTCTGGCATGGATTCATTATGCATTGCCTTAACCATGATTTTACCCAGAGATGAATTAGTGGTAGCCATGTCTATCACCACGGGGGGCTCATCAAGCGTTGGAATTGCCACAGCAATAGGGTTTGTTCCAACAAGTATATCGCTCCCACCATATGGTGCCGCATGGTTAGCACTTCCAACGCAGGCAATTATTCCGATCTGGTCTCGTTCTGTTGCCATAGAAGCGTAAACAGCTGCAGCACCGGCATGGTTAGAGTGCTGCAGACCCACCCAAGAAATTCCATTTTCTGAAGCCATGTCCATTGCGAGTTCCATCGAAAAACGAGCCACAAGATGACCCATACCATTATCTCCATCTACTAGTGCCATCGCAGAAGTTTTTTTTGTTATTCGTATGTCAGGTGTTTTATTTATCGCTCCACCTTTTATTCGATTGATATACATTGGAACCCGAATGCACCCATGGCTGTCCTTTCCAAGTAGATCACCATCCGCCATGGCTTGTGCCAGTTTCTCTGCATCATCATCAGGCAGGCCAGTCGCTTTAAAAACCTGTCCCATAAACTCTTTAAGTTTATCGTAAGGAATTCTTATGGCATTTTCGTCAATTGGAAACTCTGGTGAAACTGTTTGAGATGTATTCATTCTATTAATCCTTGTAGCCGTGTACTTCAAAAATGGATATCATTACTATGAGCCTAGCGTGTTTTTAATCGTTCGATAAAGTCCCGCTATACTATTTTTATTGGTCTACTATATGCAAACATTAAACAAATATGATGGTTTTTAGATGAATTATGATCCTAAAATTATAAAAATCCCCAGCTTTGAAAGTCGGGTGCCTTTGTTTCTGTCAGGTGAAGTCACCCCCAGTCAGTATCTAGAACAATGCATTTCAATGATTGAACAGTTTGAACCTGAAGTTCAGGCTTTTGTTGCCCTTAATCTAGAAGGTGCCAGAGAGGCAGCTAATTTGTCTTCAAAACGTTATATAGATGGTAATCCTCTGTCTCCTATTGATGGTTTGCCCATAGGTCTTAAGGACATTATTGAAACGTCCGATATGCCTACTCAATGCGGTAGTCCAATATATGAGGGGACTACAACAGGTCGTGATGCTCCTGTTACGGCAGCACTTCGCCGTGGAGGAGCCGTGATAGTTGGAAAAACAGCTACAACAGAGTTTGCTTACGGAAATATTGCCGGAACGCGTAACCCTTATGACCTAGATCGAACACCAGGGAGCTCTTCTAGTGGCTCAGCGGCTGCTGTCGGGGCCGGGATGTTGCCAGTTGCAATCGGTACTCAACTCATGTCTTCCGTAATGCGACCTGCTAGTTATTGTGGTCAGGTTGGTGTAAAGCCAACTTACGGTGCCATCCGCCAAGCGGGTATACATCCTTTCTCCCCATCTGGAGAACACGTAGGAGCTCATACCACTACCCTCGGGGATTCATGGACAGTCTTGAAATATCTATCTAATCATGCTGGCCCGGTTCCTGGTTCGTATGGCATTGTGGGTCCACAATTATTGCCACCAGCCAAGAAACCGTTGCGTTTAATGAGAATGTATACACCAGGCTGGAAAATCACAGACCAAGAAGTAAAAAACAATTTTGAGATTCTATTGGATTCTCTATCTGACTTAGACGTTGATATTGTGGAGCCGTCGACTGATCCTAGCTTGCAAGCTCTGGAACATGAATTTGAGAGGGTAGAATGGTGTATAGCTGAGATTGCTGCCTTTGAAATGCGCTGGCCATTTTTTGAATATGAAAAATCTGGCCACACACATCATGAACGCATAGATAATCTACTTAAGAGAGCTCATGAGATAACTCTTGATGACTATCATAATGCATTAAATTTCAAAAAACGTCTCCGTGATCTTTTCAACAGTGCGAGTGACATTGTGGATGGTGTTATAGGGCTGACCGCTCCGGAGGTGGCTCCGGTGGGGCTGGAAAATCTTGGACATCCTGTTAACTGTTCGCCTGCTACTTGCTCTGGCGTTCCATCACTAACTCTTCCTTTGATGACAGCTCATAAAATGCCCTTAGGTTTGCAGCTAGTTGGCTTTTATGGACAAGATGAAACTCTTTTTGCCATGGCAAATTGGGTTAACGAGAATTTGAGTTAAAACTACGGTTATCCTCCCTTTGCTAATTCTAGGGATATGCCCTGTTCTCCTTTGCCTTGAAATTCGTTGTAAAGTTTCATAACCGCTTGTTCGACACGATCTGGTTTTATCCAGTCGCCGTAGATACCTAGCCTTATATTTTTTGCCGCATCTTGGGCAGTGAAACCATCTTTATACATTTTCTTAGACTGTCTTTTTACCAAGCTTAGATAGTCAACCATGTCTTCCAGTATTGCTCGGCCTCCAACGGGACCGTGTCCTGGTACAATTATGTCTATTTGGAAAGTCTTTAGGATTTTTCTTGCTTTATTAATCCAGTTTCCTATATGGGCATCAAAAGTGGCAGGTGTAACGAAGTTAAAACAAAAATCCCCGGAAAAGAGAATCTTTTCTTCGGGCAGGTATACCATGGTGTCGCCTTTGGAATGGGTATGGCCCATATTGTGCAGTTCTACTCGCCTATCACCAAGGTATAATGTCATCGATCCTTTATAAGTGTGGGTGGGGAAAGACTGAGTTACTTCAATTAAATGTTCTGCATATTCGGGATTTACCTCGCGAAAATGAGCTAGATCTAGCCCTGATTCTATCATTCGTTCTCTCATATGTTCATGGGCAATTACAGGAATGTCTCGGGGAAACCAAGCTAGCCCCAGTGTATGGTCGGCGTGATGGTGAGTACAGATGATGCTATTCAAAGGCTTGTCAGTGACTTCGAGGATGGAGCTTTTAAAGGCCTCTGTCATCGGTTTAACAAATAGTGTGTCTATCACGAGGTAAGAGTCAGGACCTACAATCAGACCAGCATTGGATACATTTAATCCTCCTGTCTGGATGTAAGCATAGCAGTCATTACCAATGCTAGTTAGTCCAGTCTTCCATGTTTTTTGAATTTTCCGTTCCATTTTTAGATTTGCCTATGTTTTAATATGCAGTAAAGAGAGAAAATTTTAGTTTCGATCATTCCACATTTTCCAAATATTTTTTTCAAATTCGCTTGCAAAACGTTTTGTGTCAAATAGAGCAGAGCTTAATAGTTTTTTTCTCATCCCGGATCTAATTTTAGCCAGCTTCATTAAATCCGAAGAATAGGAGACTGCCTTTTCAAGGTAGTCATCCTCGTCTTCAGCTATCCAGTCTTTAAGGCCGGCATTGTGGGCTATAGTTTCTCCAGCACGAGATAGAAATCGATCCCCCCTTTTTGTGATCATAGGGACGCCCATCCACAAACCCTCAATCGTTGTTGTTCCACCTGGGTATGGAAAGGGGTCAAGAGCAATGTCGATTTTGTTATATGATTCAAGATACTCCCGCCTTGATGAGGGTCCTTCAAAAATTAACCTATTTTTTGCTATTCCTTCTTTGGTAAATTCTAATCCGAACTCAGTACGAATTTGTTCATCTTCTAGTTGTTGGTTTTTTATAAAAAGTCCACTTTCGGGAATTGTCTTAAGTATATTAATCCAGAGCTGTATTACTCCTTTATTTAATTTTGAAAAGTTATTGAAACACCCAAAAGTTAGTTTGTTGTTTTTGAGGGCTGGTAGCTCTTTAACCTCGACATTATGAGCCGGTTCAGTAAAACACCAATAAGTCTCTGGCAGACGCCATATTTTTTCAATAAAGTGTGTTTCTTCTCCTTCTGGAACGGTCCACTTGTCTGCCAAAAAGTAGTCAATTTCCTTAAGTCCAGTTGTGGCAAAGTATCCTAGCCAGCTTATTTGTATCGGCGCAGGCTTTAGTGAAAATACTGGTAGTCTGTTTTTGGCTGAATGCCCTGAGAGATCTATTAATATATCGATTTGCTCTTTTACTATTTGTCTTGCAAGTTGTTCATCTGTTAGAGAACTTACTAAATTCCAGTGATCACAAGATTTTTTAATTCTTTCTGTTAAGTCGTCTTTGAACTTGTTGTTGTGATAAACATAGGTTTCTAATTTCCTATTTGAATTTTCACTTAAAGCCTTAATAAACCCCTCAAAAAAATGTCCCACCGGATGATTCATTAAATCACCCGAAATGAACCCAAGATGTAGCTTTTTCTTTTGATCCACGATGTTATTCCGTGTAGGAAAATTTTGAATTTTATTTGGTAGGCGTTCTCCATATTTTTTTGTGATTTTAAGCATTTCATTTGGAGAATGAGACAAAAAATTTTGGGAAAAGATAAGATTGCTTTGGACTGAATACAGTTCCGGATTTATTTCAAGGGCTTTATTGTAACTTGAGATAGCTTCTTCAAACCTACCCAGACCTTTATAAGCGTTTCCAATGTTATTGTGAGACTCAGGTAAGTTGGGATTTAATTTGATAGCTTTTACAAAATGCTTTATTGCCAGACTGTGTAGCCCCGTGCTGACAAAAATATTACCTAAATTGTTGTTTGCTTCTATGAGGTTTGGATCAATTTCAAGAGCTTTCCTATAATTCTCAGTGGCTTTGTCGATTTCAAGAAGTTCCGAATATGTATTGCCTAGGTTATTATAGGCCTGCGCTAGGTCCGGTTTGAGCCGGATGGCGAGGTAATATGATTCTATAGCTTCATCGAATTTTCCTAGGGCATTAAGAGTGATTCCTAGATTATTATGTGCCTCAAAATTTTTAGGATTAATTTCTATGGCCTTTTTGAAATTTGACAAAGCCTTGTCGTGAAGATGGAGATCTCTATAGGCCTTTCCAAGATTAGCAAATGCTTCACTAAAACTTGGGTTGGTTTTTACTGCTTTTGCAAAAAACTCTATGGCTCTACTGAGGTCTCCGGTTTCCCTTAGAGCAGTTCCTAAGTTGTTAAGGGCGACTTCAAAGTTAGGGTTGATGTTTATAGCTTTAGTATAGCAAGAGATTGCCTCGTCCATCTTTTTTAAATCAAAATAAGTCGCTCCCATATTGCTATACGCTTCGAAGTAATCGGGCTTAAGTTCTGTTGCTAAAGTGTAATTTTCGATCGCCTCGTTCCAATTTCCAAGACCAGCATTTATGACTCCTAGTAAATTATGTAGTATTGGTTCATGAGGGTTTTGCTCCCTGATCAGTTTTCCTGAATTGAGAGCCTTTTCGAGTTCACCCCTTTTGTAAAGCTCTATTGGTTCAGTTAAGTCTAGCTTTTCGTTTAGTCCCGATGACTTTTCTGTTAAGCCTGAATTTTCTGATTTTGCTAGTTTTTTTATAACTTTATCAAAATCATTTATTTTAAAGTTAAATTTTAAGGTTCTTTCCAGAGCTATACGTGCCTTCTCTGTTTTTCCAGAATCAATTAAGGCACTAATCAAATTTAGCCAGTAAATTTCTTTTTTTGGGTTTGATTTTACGGCCAAAGCAAAATAGATCAGAGCGTTTTCTAGCTCTCCTTTGGCGAGAGAAATAACCCCTAAGTTGTAGTTTGTTTCTGAATGATGAGGTTCTTCGATTAAAATAGACCTAAAAAGCTTTTCAGCCTCCTCAAAGTGTCCGTCTTCCTGAAACTTTAATGCTTTAGAAAGCATGTCTTTTGTTACAAGCAGCATAACCTATATTCTTCAACTACCATTTTGAGTATAAACTACCTTAGAGTGTTAAAAATTGTAATAGAAGAAGCGGTCGAAAATAACTAAATTAATTATTTCTGAATCAACGCTTCTTTCAGTTTATTTCTTGCATTTTTATTAATTTCTATGGAGTCTTTTGTTTATAATTAAATAAGTGTCTTTAAAAAGGAAAAATTGAATACAAAACCGGAGAGAAAAATGAGTCAATTAGGTACAGAACGTGACGTTCATGTAGAAGATCACTCAGAGGGCTTAGAAACAATGAAAGATGCGCTTGAGTTTGATCCAGCTAAAACCGCTGTTTTAACCGTCGATATGCACAGGGGCCATCTCGATATGACTAACGCAACTATGCCCGCCTTACCTGAAGAGGCAACTCGGGTTTTGGATGGGGCTAGCGATTTTCTTAAGTTTGCCAGGGATCATGGCATAAAGGTGTACCATGCGGTGCTGACAATGAGAGAAAAAGAAATTGCTGATTCTATGAATCCGCGACACGCCGTAGGAGGAGTAACTTTCAGTGAAAATGCAATTGAGACTGAGGCGCAGAAAGAAGGAATTCTACATAATGTTGAGGGTTCTGTGCAAACTCAAGTTATGCCTGAACTAGATGTACAGCCGACAGATTTTATGGTGACAAATAAAAAGACACTTTCTTGTTTTATTGGTACAGAGCTTGAGTGGTCATTAAAACGAAATGGGATAGATACTCTGCTAATTATGGGCATTAATACTAATACATGCTGTCAGAATGCTGCTTTTGATGGCTTCAACTTTGGCTATAAGGTGATAATGATGTCTGATTGCGTGTCATCAATGTATGGCTTGGATTTGCATCAATTTGCTATGGAGAATGTTGCCCGATGCCTCGGATGGGTGTTAACCAATGATGAAGTTAAGGAGAAAGTTCTTGATTTTGAGCATCGCCATCACAACACATAGAAAATAACTTATTTTTTTTACAGAACAAAGCTTTTACTTGTTTTCTAGAGGAGTAGAAAATAATGCCCGTTTTAAAAACTAGTCGGTTTGAAATTAACTATGTGGAAGAGGGGGAAGGGTTTCCGGTTATCCTAATTCATGGTCTTGCGGGCGATCATTCCGCCTGGAGACCTCAGATAGAGGCATTAAAAAACGACTATAGAGTTATTGCATTTGATAATCCGGGTTCAGGCGATAGCTCCTTGGTAGAGGAACCGACAAGTACCTCTTATTTAGCAGATGCGGCTATTGAATTAATGGATCAACTTGACGTTGAACGAGCTCATATAATTGGCAGGTCTATGGGAGGGGCGATCGCTCAGCATATGGCGCTTAAACAGCCGAGCCGTCTTCAATCAATCGCTATGGCAGCGTCGTTTGGTAAACTAGACCCTATTGGGATTCAAACAATAAAAAACATGCAGGAGCTATTAGGATGGAGGAAGAGCTGGGCTGAATGGGCGCCCCACGCTTTACTATTGTTTGTAACACCAACATTTTATAACGAGAATCCTGCGATAATTAAGAACATTACCAACCTGATAAGTGATGAAGACCGTGATATGAAATCCTATGATTATTTGGCCACGGCCGTTTTAGAGCATGATATTCTTGATCAGTTAAGCGGAATAAAAACACCAGCACTAGTTATGGCAGGTAGGTATGACCCTATCTGCTCAATGACTTCTCAGAATTGGATGATGGACGTCCTGCCTAATGCGCGACTGGAAGTTTTTGAAAATTCAAGTCATTTCTTTCTAATGGAGGAAGCTTCTCGAGCATTAGAAGTTATTAAAAACTGGTTGGCGAATAATTCGGAATGAGGGGAGTTTTAAAATGGTCGATTTTAACTTAACGCCACGACAAGAAGAACTTCGTGCTATAGCAAAAAAGTTTGCTATTGAAGTAATGATCCCTTCAGCAGAAAAAGCGGATCGTGAGCCTGATCCATCAAAGTCCTTTGATTGGGATGTAGTACGTGAGGGCTCCCGTCTCGGGTTGAGGACACTTACAATTCCAAAAGAATTTGGAGGAGAAGGCGCAAACGTTGAAACTGCTGCCATGATTGGAGAACAGCTTGCATATGGTGACCTGGGTATGGCGGTAGCGTTTGACCAAACATGGAAAATTCTGACAGCTGTATGCAGAGTTGCAAATGAAGCTCAACGCAAGCGCTGGTTGCCTCTCATTGTAGAAGATGACACGTGTCTTATGGGAATCTGCTCGACTGAACCCACTGCTGGAAGTGAAAATATACTTCCTTATCAAGAGCCGGGAAAAGGCTTGCAGATGCGCGCAGAAAAAAAAGGTGATGTTTGGATTCTTAATGGGACCAAGCGATATATATCAAATGGTGGGCTTGCTAAATATTATATGGTTAGAACTCGGAATGATCCTGATGGCCCATTGCGTACAAGTTTAACATCTTTTCTGGTTCCCGCTGATTCTCCTGGCTTTGAGGTAATAGAGGTTTGGGATAAACTTGGGCAGCGATGTGTCCAAAATGGGACTCTACAATTTACGAACGTTGAAGTGCCAGATTCAGATAGAGTTGGTGAAGTAGGTAATGCTGCTCAAATTGGCACAGAGTTTCTTCTTGGCTATGGCTCTAATATTCAAGCTGGCGCTACAGTGCTGGGAGTAGCACAACGCGCATATGACCTTTCTGTTCAATATGCTTTTGAGAGGGAGCAAGCGGGTGGAGCGATAATTAATCATCAAATACAGCGCACGCGTTTAGCCAGAATGGCCATGCAAATCACTGCTGCGAGATCTTACATAATGAAATCGGCTTGGGAAGCGGGAAGAGAAGACCAGGACCCGATGCATGCTAGCCTTTGCAAGGTGTTTGCTTCAGAAGTGGCAGTTCACGTTTGCCAGCAGGCTCTTGAGCTCTGGGCGGCTGCTGGTTATATGAAAAAAAACCCACTGGAAAAATTGATTCGAGATGCCCAAAGTTTTTTACATTCAGACGGCACCAATGATGTGTTAGCATTAAAGGCAGGTAACTATCTTATGAGACCTGACCCATCAGATCCTGTGTATAGTAAAAGGGCTGCCGAGGCAGCTGCTGGTCGTTAATGAAAAGCTGTTTTCTATGGTAAGCAGCTTTAGCCAAATCATACATCGAAGAAACGTAAAAAGTTTATAAAATGATTTTGCTATCTCTCAGGTCCTTAATTTTGGCGTCTTCAAAGTCCAGTAACTTTTTCAAAATATCTGGTGTTGATTTTCCCAAAGGTTCGACCCAATTCCTAGCGTCAGTGTTACTATTGTCAAATTTGAAAGGCTGGTTAGGTACTTTTATTTCTCCTGATGGGTCTTTTGCTTTGGTAAATGCGTCTCGGTGTATCAATTGTGGGTGATCAAATAAATCTGATACTTCGCGATAGCGAGCACATGGAACTTTGCCTTCTAGTAAAATTTCTTCACAGACAAATGCGCTTTTAGTTATGGTCCATGATTCTATCAGACTCATCATTGCTGAGTAATTATGACTTCTGCTTTCGTGATCCTGAAATCTTGGATCTTTAATCCACTCTGGATGTCCCATGGCTTTTGCCATGGCTTCAAAGGTTGGTTGGTTCCCTGGCGCTACCATTAAAAAACCATCAGATGTCTTTACTGGTTGATATAGTCCACGTGGTGTATCAGAGGGGTTTTGAGAAATCTGAAGTTCGTAAACCATCAACCAGATCATGCTTTCCAATAGAGACACATCTATATATTGACCTTGACCCGTTTGCGTTCGAGAAAACAAAGCAGTGCTAATAGCGCCGAAGGCTTGCACTCCTGCCATGACGTCTGCAAAAAATATGCCGACATGGCCGGGTTTAGTTAATTCTGGTTGTTGTTTCATATTTTCTAATTCATAACCAGAGATCGCTTGTACGACCGGTGCAAACGCTGCATTCATAGCTAAAGGGCCTGTTTGACCAAAACCCGAAATCGAGCAGTAGATTATATCCGGACGGACTTTTCGAATTACTTCACAATCTAGTCCTAACCTTGTCATTACCCCGGGTCTTGAGTTTTCGACTACTATATCGCAGTGCGTGGCGAGGTCTAATGCAATCGCAGCTCCGTCCGGTGATTTTAGGTCAATTGCAATTGAATTTTTTCCAGAATTTAAGTGGGCATATACTGCACTATGGCCGTCCCTAACTGGAACTGCATGACGGTTCTGTTCTCCGCCATCAGGGTTTTCTACTTTTATAACTTCGGCTCCCATGTCAGCCAATTGGCGGGTGCAATATGGTCCGGCCATCATAGTTGTAAAATCTAGAACTCTTATTCCAGATAACGGTCTAGAGCCTTTATTAACAAAACTCATTTAAATAGATCCCTGGCTACCAACATTCTTTGAATTTGATTTGTTCCCTCAAATATTTGTGTGACCTTTGCATCGCGCATCATGCGTTCTACAGAATGTTGTCTCATGTAGCCTGCACCTCCGAAAACTTGTACTGCGTCGGTTGTCACTTTCATGGCAGTGTCGCTTGCCATGCATTTTACAGAAGCTGTCAAAGAATCGTAATTGTCCATTAAATTATGATCGTATCTATTGGCGACTTCATATAGCAGAGCGCGGCAGGAGTTTATCTGTATTTCCATATCAGCCATCATAAATTGTAATCCTTGAAAATCAGATATTGGACGACCAAATTGTTGCCGTTCTTTAGCGTATGCGACAGATTTTTCCAATGCTCCCTGTGCAATTCCAAGCGCTGAAGCGGCCATCGCTGGTCGATTAAATTGCATGCATTTCATAGCGATAGAAAACCCTTCGCCATCTTCGCCGATCATTGCCTCAGATGGAACACGTACATTGTCGAAAAAATAATCACAGTTTGGTGTAGCTCCATTGTAACCCATTTTTTTATGAGTAGGGCCTTGAACTACTCCAGGCAGACTAGTGTCTACAATAAACGCTGATATACCTTTGGCTCGCGGTCTCTCATTGCTTCGTGCAAAAACAAGAATAAATTCTGCAACAGGCCCACAAGTCACGTAAATTTTATTTCCACTTATTAGCCAGTCATCGCCGTCTCGAATAGCACGAGTCTTCAAAGAAGCCGCGTCTGATCCTGCTTCTGGCTCTGATAGAGCAAAAGCAACTAGTGTTTTGCCTTTTGCTAGTATCGGAAAGTACTTATTTTTTTGTTTTTCACTGCCAGAAAATAGTAATGGGAGAGCAAGTCCATTTCCGTTTTCTCCAACCAAAACAGATAGAGATAAGGAGTGCCTGGCTATTGCTTCACGAGCGATACAAAGCATAGTTAGGGACCCTTCTGGCCCGCCGTGGCTGGCCGGAACACTCCACTGTAGTAATTCTAATTCGGAAAATTTAGGTATAATCTCTTCCGGGAAACGATCATTTTGATCAATTTCATCAGCAATGGGAGCAATTTCTTGATCAGCAAAACGATATATTTGGTCACGAAATATACGTTCTTCTTCTGTGAAATGTAACGGTATGTAACCCATTTTAGTTTCCTAACTGATGATTTAAAGGTTGAGGAAGTTATCTTGTCTTATCAAGTTAAAGACTCTTTTTTCTATTATTGTATTCTCTTGTAAAGGGTTATAAGTCTTTCCCAGTGGCGTTCTGCAGCAGGTTTGTTGTAACACCACCTGAGCGGAAAAGCGAAACCGTGATGCACTTCCGGGTAAATTTCGAGTTCGCCTTTTGCACCCGACTGGTCAAATAGTGCTTTTAGTTCTTCTACCATATCTAGAGGAGCTAATTCGTCGTATTCAGCACAGGCAATATAAATTTCGCCTTTTATTTTATCTAAATTGAGATGAGGGCTTTCTTCTGCATCATTTATTAACCAAGTGCCGTAGAAAGAAGCAGCGGCAACAATTCGATCAGGAAACCTAGCACAAGAGGCTAGAGCGTATGGGCCGCTCATACAATAGCCGTGACAGCCCACAGGCCCAGTTTTTACCTCATTAAGGTCATCAATATATGACAGCATTGATTTAATATCTTCCATCACTGGAGGTATGGTCATTTTAGTCCTTATTGCTCGCATTGCTTTATAATCCTCACTACCTTCGGTAAGGACATCCGGTCCAAAGGTTGTGTTTTGCCCTGCACGATAATAAAGATTAGGTAAGAGGACATAATATCCTACAGTTGATAGCCTGCGAGCCATGTCCTTTAACTCCTCTCTAATTCCAGGAGCGTCCATGAGAAAAAATATCGCCGGGTGGGGACCATTTCTTTCAGGACGGAATATAAAGGTCTCCATTTTTCCATCATTTGTTTCAATGTGTGCTATTTCTTCAATCATGGGATCATTCCTCTGTATTTCTTTTTTCAGTTAAATTGACAAAGGTGTGTCAGACGGGTTCATTATAAATATGACAACAGAAAATATAACAAGTCTGCTTGAGGGTAAGTTGTATGCCTTACAAAATGTCTTTGAGCTAAATGGACGTATAAGTTCATACCCGATAAGTGCTAGAGGGTTTACTCCCTCCAATTGCTATCTACTGTGTCAGGAAGACGGAGCTTTATTGCTAGATACGGGGTACTCAATTCACGAACAAAAAATACTGAGCCAGATAGGTAGCGTAATTGATGCTAATCTCCCCTTGCATCTATTCCCCATGCGTTTGAATGAATTTATGAGTGTATGCAACGCTATGCCTATAGCTCAGAAATTTAATGTGATAGCTTGCTATGCACCCATCCCCCGAATAGATGAATGGTTGGACTTTAATTTTGACGGACGAGACGAGAAAGGAAACGAGCCGCTTAAACTAGACACCGCTTTATTGGACCCGAATGGGAAAATTTCTGTGGGCACAAGTGACGATAGAACGGTCTCTGCATTTAGTGCACCTATTCGACTAATTAATACTAGCTGGGTCTATGATGAAGCCAGCCGTGTTTTATTCACTTCTGATATGTTCACTCATATTTGGAGTGATAAATCTGAAGGACCTTGGCTGGTATCATCTGAAAACGATACTACAGATGTTAGTTGGGTGCGTTCATTCCTACTAAATACGCGTTATTGGTGGTTGGAGGGAGCAGAGATAGATGGGTTAAGACAAAAGGTTTATGATGTTTTTAACCGATATGATATTGAGACCATAGCCCCTGGTTATGGTTGTATTCTACAGGGTAAAGAAATAGTCGAAAAACAGTTTATGATCTTGGATGAGGCTTTAAGAAGTTTAGACAAATCACGAGCTAATACAGAGTATGTATATAGAGGCATGGAAAGATAGGTATGACAGATAAAAATTCATTACCCAGAGAATTAGCTCCCGGGGTTTTTTGGTTGGGTGATTGTTTGGAGCAACCCTTTAAGGGTAAGATTTATCACGCATATAATGCTGCATTTTTGGTTATTGGGTCGAAGTCTTCTCTGTTGGTTGAGACAGGTCACCCAAAAGATTTTCCTTTAATTGAGAAACAAATGTCGGATGTTCTCTCAAACAAAAATGCCCCATTACGGCATTTATTTTTGACTCACCAGGAAACGCCGCATTCGGGTGGCCTTGGAAGAATGCTACGCCGTTTTCCTGAGTTAACTATACATGGTGATATAAGTGATTATCATCTAGCATTTCCTGAATATGCAGACATACTTCGTCCAATGGAGGTAGGTGATTCTATCGATTTGGGAGACAGGCTTTTTGTTGCTGCAGAACCGGTTGTTCGTGATATGCGAACAAGTTTGTGGGGATTTGATTCTGGAGAAAAAGTCCTCTTTCCAGGCGATGGCTTTGCTTACAGCCATTATCATTGGGACGGTCATTGTGGACAAATTGCAGAGGAAGCTGAATCCCTTGACCTTAAAGATGTTTCAGCAGTTTTCGCCGAACGGGCTTTATACTGGACCATGTTTGTTGATATGAACATTTATGTTGAACGCATGTATGCTCTTCTTAATGAATTAGGTGTTAAAGCCATAGCACCCACACATGGTCTTCCAATCCTAGATTTAGAGACAACAGTTCCTCTTGCTATGGAAGGTTTGTTGTCCGGTAGAGATTTAGTTTTTTCAGATAAAGCTACAACGTCTTTCAATCATAAAGAGGCTGTAGCCTGATAGTTTTGCAAGAAAGTTATTGGTTTAATACGTTTTTAAGGGGGAATAAAAAATGCCATTAACAAGAGTGAATGGGCTAAATATTAATTATGAAGTTATAGGCAATGAGGGCCCCTGGGTGACATTGATAACTGGTGGACGACGTGCTTACACAGAATTTGTCCCCTTGGCCAAAAAAATTGCTGCTTGTGGGTTTCAAGTATTAATGCATGACAGGCGTAATACAGGCGCTTCCGACACATCATTTGATGGCACTGAAGTTGAGGAGTCGGTTTGGGCAGATGATTTATATGAACTGCTTAATCAGTTGGGGGGTCTACCGGCATTTATAGGTGGATCTTCATCTGGTGCCAGGACGGCAATAATGTTTGGTTTACGACACCCTGAGGCAGCAAGAGGTCTATTATTGTTTCGGGTTACCGGAGGCGCATTTGCTGCAGAGCGTTTACCAGAAAGTTATTACAACCAATTTATACGAATGGCTGAGGCGGGAGGAATGGAAGCAATTTGTGCGGACCCTCAATATGCTGAAAGAATTGCAGCTAATCCAGCCACAGGTGAAATATTGAGAAGCATGGATCCAAGTGATTTTATTGATGCACTTACGAGGTGGAGGGATTTGTTTGTTGCGGGCAAAGATTTACCCGTGTTTGGGGTGACAGAAGCCCAGCTTAATTCAATGAAAATGCCTGTCATTATTATACCAGGAAATGATAAGATACATGATTCTAAGGCCGGTAGAATTGTTCATGAAATGATACCAGGAAGTAAACTGCATCAGCTGCCTATAGAAGATCAGGACTTGGATCTAGTCCCTTTTGAGGAATGGGCGCCGCATGAGCCTGAGATAACAGCTGTCTTCACAGAGTTTATGAGTAATCACTAACTGAAACTATTAAACAAGAGATCGCCATGCCTATAATTGGTTCTGCTGTTCAGTTTAGTAGAACTGGGAATCCAGTTGATGTTGTTGAGGTCGGAGAGATCAGCACTCCAGATCCGAGTGAGGGGGAAATACTATGCCAAATTATGGCAGCCCCTATTGCACCATCTCATATTTTGACTCTGTCCGGTATTTATGGTGACTTACCCGATTTACCAGCTGTCCCTGGAAATGATGCTCTCGCTAAAGTGATTGAATTAGGTGCTGGTGTTTCAGGTTTTCAGATAGGTGATCAGTTTTTGCTTCCTCGAGGTCCTGGTGCATGGAGACAGTACGCAACAGTTAAAGCCAAAGACGTTATTGTTACCTTTCCTCCCGGTGGTGACCCTCTCCAGTTGTCAATGCTTTTAGCTAACCCGCCGACGGCCTATTTGATGCTTACACAATATTACAGATTGCAGCCAAGGGACTGGATTATTCAAAATGCCTCCAACTCTTCAACTGGTCAATATGTAGTTCAACTGGCTCGTTATTTTGGTTGGAAAACAGTGTGTGTGGTGAGGCGAGAAGAAGCAAGAGATATTCCTGAGAAAATTGGTGGAGATGTAGTTTTAGTCGATGGTGACGATCTAGCCGAACGAGTTAAAGAGGCTACTGGAGGGGCAGATATAAAACTCGGATTTGATGCTGTGGCAGGATCGGCAACAGAAAGAATATCTTCCTGCCTATCACCAAAAGCAACCATTGTTAACTATGGTTTGCTTTCAGGAGAGCCATGCCAAGTAAAAGCAAATGATTTAGTTTTTAGAGAAATCACGCTTACTGGTTTTTGGCTTAATAAATGGCTTAGAGAAAAAAGTTCTAGCGCCGAGAGAGAACAGGTTTATGCTCTCTTACGAGATTTAGTAGTCAAAGGAATACTTTTTGCTGAGGTAGAGGCCACCTATCCACTCTCAAAAGTAAAGGAGGCGGTAGCTCACTCAACTAATGGAAGTAAAAGAGGTAAAATTTTGTTTACGCCACAAATAGAATCCTAGAATTCTTCTATTGTTTTATCTATAGATTGATAAATCTTTGAAAGAAAAGGTTATAGTGAATAACAAAACAAAATATGATGCAGTGATTGTCGGTGCGGGTTTTGCCGGTATGTATATGCTTTTCAAGCTTCGTAAAATGGGGCTTTCTGTTTTAGTTTTTGAGGCTGGGGCAGACTTGGGAGGAACGTGGTACTGGAATCGCTATCCTGGAGCAAGATGTGACGTTGAGAGTATGCAGTATTCATACCAGTTTGATGAGGAGTTACAACAAGAATGGGAATGGAGTGAGAGATACGCTACCCAGCCAGAGATATTAAAATATATAGACCACGTGGCAAAAAAATTTAACTTACGCTCAGATATTAGATTTAATACAAAAGTTACAAAGGCTTTTTTTGACGAAAAATTTAACCATTGGCGACTTGAAACCGATGATGGTGAAAAACTAATAGCCCAATATTGTATAATGGCCACGGGGTGTCTTTCTTCAGTAAATAAACCGGATATAAAAGGGAAAGAATCATTCTCTGGTTCAATTTATTATACAGGAGAGTGGCCGCATAAGGGGGTTGATCTTGGTAATAAACGAGTTGGGATAATCGGGACAGGTTCTTCAGCAATTCAATCGATACCTGTGATAGCGAAAACAGTAGATGAGCTAACCGTATTTCAAAGAACGGCAAACTACGCTGTGCCTGCCCATAATAAATCGCTTAACCCTGATCAAGTTCGGAAAATAAAAGATAATTATGCTGAATTTAGAGCCAAAGCAAAATTGACGCCAACGGGCAACTTGTTTGAGATTGGCAAAGCTTCGGTAACGCTTGATTCTGACGAAGAGCGGGAGAAAAGCTACGAAGAGCGCTGGCAAGCTGGAGGATTGCCCTTTCTATCCGCTTATGCCGACGTAATGTTTAACGCTGAATCGAATAGAGTGGCAGCAGACTTTGTTCGTAATAAAATACGTGAAATAGTTAACGATAGAGTTGTTGCTGACTTACTATCCCCTAAAAACATTATCGGTTGTAAACGGCTGTGTGTTGATACCGGTTATTATGAGACCTTTAATAAAGATAATGTAAAATTGATAGACATCAGTAAATCGGGAATAGATGAAATATGTGGGCCCGGAATTCGTATTGGGAAAAAGGTATATGAACTTGACGTAATAATTTTTGCTACTGGCTTTGATGCAATGACTGGAGCACTCCTTAACATCGATATCCGTGGAAAAAAGGATTTACCTTTAAAAGAGAAATGGAGTGAAGGTCCGAGAAGTTATTTGGGAGTAGCATTAGCAGGCTTTCCAAATCTATTTATGATCACAGGCCCAGGAAGCCCTTCAGTAATTTCTAACATGCTACCGGCAATTGAACAGCATGTTGATTGGATTACTGAATGCATATCGTATATGCGCAACAAAGGTTTTGCAGTAATTGATGCACAAAATGAAGCAGAGGAAGAATGGATCTCTCATGTTAGAGATGTCGCAGATATGTCGCTACGTTCCACTTGTAATTCTTGGTATGTTGGAGCAAATATACCGGGTAAACCTCGAATATATATGCCTTATATTGGAGGAGTGCCTGTATACGCAAAAAAATGTAAAGACGTAGCTTCTGCTGGTTATGAGGGGTTTGCTCTGACCTAAAGGTCGAGTTCTTCATAATGACGGAAAATCCCATGCTGGTTAAAAGCAATTCGCTGGTCCGATTTCAAATATTTGTCTATACGAGGCCTCTTTGATATTCTGTTATGCAGATAAATAACGCGTGGATAGTTTTTCTCTTTTTCTGACATCAATTTGGGAAATGCATAACGTAGGCCTTCGATGATTTGAAATAATGATAGGTCAGCATATGTAGTTCTTTTGCCTACCAAATATGGTTTACTGGATAATTCTCTAGATAGAATGTTTTCCATATATCCTAAAAACTTTGGTAAACGCTCTGATCTGAAATTTGATGCTCTCCGAATAGCCTCTTCTTTTTGTTCCTCATAATAAAGGCTTTTTGCCAAAGGATGATGTACATCGTGGACCTCAACTAAAAAGTCGTTGATTGTAAGTTGTATTGTGTGGGTCCACATGCGGCCCTTCTCTCTGGTGGGCGCTAATCTATGTCTCTCACCTAAAAACATTAATATATTTGCTGTCTGGGATATTAGCTGGTTTCCAAATTTTAAGATGGGCGGGGCAAATGGAGAATTTTCTAAGGAATCGTTCTCTAAAAGCTTTATCATGGCTGTTACACCAGTCTTTTTGTTCTCCGACAAGCGTGCTACATCTATATATTTTGCGTCTGCTTCTGCTAAGGCTAAGCGAATAAATTCACCTCTACCCTGGATTGTCGGCCAATAAAAAAGTTCGTAGATCAATTGTATAAATCCTAATTTGATATTTAATCAACAGATGGACATACATATTTGTGCAAGGCGTTATATTTTATATTTGTTTTTAAAGAATAATAAAGAAAGCACATTACTGTTAAAAGAATAAAAATTTTTCAATTCAGTTATTGGAAATGTTGCTCAATACACGTAAGTATTTACCTTTTACATTAAACAACCAAGAGTTGCTTTTTTTTGAGGCAACCTGACAGGAATTAAGGAGGGTCATAAAAGTGAAATTGCTTTTTTTTAATGACTTTAGACTAGGGCTTTTAAAGGGAGATGGTGTGGTCGATTTAACTGACCAAGTTCAGGACATACCGCACACTGGCCCACATAACCTAATCATTGGACTAATTGAACAATTCTCTAATTACAGAGAGCAACTCGAATTATTTTCAGAAAGTGCTCCAACCATCCCCGTTGGCGAAGTTCGTATCAGGCCTCCCCTACCGAAGCCTGGCAACATAGATTGTATGGCAGTTAACTATATGGAGGATGGAACTTTAAAAGAGCCTGCGCCTATTAATGCGTTTCACAAAGCCTCTAATTGTGTAATAGGCCATGGGGATACAATGATATTAACTGATATTCCTGCAGCAATATTCGAAGGAGAAGCAGAGCTTGGTCTCGTTATTGGAAAAAGAGCTTCTCATGTTCCTTTAGAAAAGGCCATGGATTATATATTTGGTTATTTTAACTTTATAGATGGATCTGCAAGAGGATTGCCCCCCGATACAAACGTTTTTTTTCAAGCAAAATCCAGAGATACTTTTGCTCCGATTGGTCCCTATCTTGTTACAGCTGATGAAATTGAAAATCCTCAGAATTTACAAGTAAAGCTTTCCGTGAATGGAAATATTAAACAAAACTTTAATACCGATGACATGGCGCATAAAATTCCCCGCTTAATCGAATGGATTAGTTCAATTCATACTCTCGAACCTGGAGATATTATTGCCACTGGAACAAACCATCGGGGCTTAAATGCCTTTCAAGATGGAGATATAGTTGAGATGGAAATAGAGGGACTAGGGCAATTGAAAATTGACATTAGAGATGATCTTAAACGCACCTGGTCGAGAGACACGCGGTCCGAACACACGGAAAAAGGACTTGAAGGTCGTTTTACTCCACAAATAAGTGGAAAATATGCTGATGACAATTGATTCATAATCACGTGTTAGATGCTCGAGTTGCAGCGTCTCTGATATCAATGAAAGTAATAAGTTAGCTCATAAATAAGGAGGCGGCTTCAAATTTGTTTCCCATAAAAAACAGCAAAATGAGGGGGATTTTAAGTATGATTTTAGGTGGGGCTGCGCTGACAATCAGTGACGCCGCCACAAAGTATTTAACTTCTTCACTACCAATTGGAGAAATATTATTTATCCGAGCTCTGCTAGTCTTAATTATTATTTGGTTAATTACCTGGATGCGGGGTAGGCTTGAAGATTTAAGGATTCGTACAATTGGTGGCCAAGGCCTCCGATCGTTTCTAGCTGTGTGTTCAACAATACTTATTGTTACGTCTCTATCTTTGCTGCCACTGAATGAGGTAATAGCTATACTTTTTGTTGGCCCATTATTTATTGCGATTTTGGCTGGGCCGTTATTGGGTGAAAGAGTTGGTGTAAGGCGTTGGGTGGCTATACTTATCGGGTTTGGTGGTATGCTGATTATTGTTAGACCCGGTTCTGCGGCATTCCAACTAGCTGCTTTAATTCCAGTAGCTGCAGCGCTGGTAGCTTCATTCCGAGATATAGTCACAAGGGAAATCAGTGCAAAAGAGTCTTCTGCAGCAATTCTCTTTTACTCTACCCTGGCGTTGACTGTATTTGGCTTAGCTACTTTACCATTTGGCTGGGCTTTATTGGATGGTGAGGAAATATTAGTGGCACTTTTAGCTGGAGTAATGTTTGGGATTGGTCACTATTTTATTATTGAGGGTTTTAGCTATGCAGAAGCAAGTATTGTGGCTCCATATCGTTATCTCAACATTGTTTGGGCTGCTATCCTTGGCTTTGCGATCTGGCAAGAAATTCCCTCTTCTTGGACTTTTTTAGGTGCGCCCTTGATCGTCGTAAGTGGGTTATACATTTTAGTTGGTGAAAAAATGTCACCTGTCAAAATGGTTGATTCAAAAAATGATCTCTAAATGATTACGAATAACAAAATCATAGGGCTATTAAGTGACACAGGGTATCTTAGGGTTTGGTTGGTTGGGGTTTGCAGTGGAGTTGCTCGCTGGCTCGAACTACTAGTAGTCGGTGTTTATGCGTATGACACAACGGGATCCCCATTTTTAGTAGCTTTGCTGGTTATTCTGAGGATGTTACCCCTGGCTCTTCTTGGTTCTATTATTGGAACATTAGCAGATCGTTTATCCACGAGATTACTTCTAATCTTGGTAATGATATCAGCCATGCTCGCAGCTTTATTCGTGTTTTTAATTTTTGCCTTCGGCTTTGATAATTATTGGTTGGTGGCAGTCTCAAGTCTTATAGCTGGTATTGTTTGGGCCACTGATATGCCTTTACGTCGACGGTTGCTAGGGGACATAGCTGGGTTAGACAGAATCGCCCCCGCCATGAGCCTCGACAGTGCAACAAATAATGGAACGCGCATGATTGGACCTCTCTTTGGTGGTATTTTACTGCAATGGTTAGGCCCGAGCGGAGCATTTTCTTTAAGTGCCCTAATGTATGCTGCTTGTGTTTTACTTTTGTTGGGATTGCCGGTTACTTCTGGGTTTACAAAAAAAGCCGTTAACGAACGGTCCTTGTTCAAGGATTTTAAAGAGGTTTTTAGTTTTATTGCGGCTGATCGTGATATATTGAGAATACTTCTTATAACAGTAATTTTTAATGTTTGGGGTTTTCCGTTTATTTCTATGATTCCTGTTCTTGGTCGAAGCCTTTTGGAGATTAACGCAAGTTGGATCGGAGTGCTGGCAGGTCTTGAAGGGGCCGGGGCTTTAATTGGTTCTTTAATAATTGCCTTGGGCGTGCTTCGTCTAAGTTATCGACAGCTTTATTATTTTGGATTAATGGGTTACCTGGTTTTTGCCTTTATTACAGGTTGGATGGTTTCATCAATCCCAATGGGAATAACTTTATTTATTGTTGGTCTAATGTGTGCTGGTTTTACCACTATGCAGAGTACGCTTATATATTCTGCAGCACCACCCGAAATGAGGGGGCGTCTATTTGGTGTTGTGGTAATTTGTATAGGTACAGGCTTAATAGGCTTTGCTAATATAGGGTTGATGGGAGAATTATTTGGGGCTTCAACCGCTATTCGTATAGTGGCGCTAGAAGGTTTAATTCCGCTCATATTAATTGGTTTTGGATGGCGTCAATTACGGAGTAGTTAGGTCAGAAGACAAATTTATTATGTTGGGTAATTATGGTTATTAATTACGTTTTCTATTGCTTTGGCCGCTGTCAAGAGTCGAGAGTCATCATTTACAGGTCCAACGATTTGTAGTCCCAAAGGCATACCGTTGGGCCCAGTAAAGGCCGGAAGTGAAATGCAGGGTAAATGCATCAATGTCCAAACGCTGTTAAAATATGATGGTTCGACAGACTCAATATCTAGAGGAGCTTCTCCACGGGTTGCTGGGGTAATTATAAAATCAATATTTTCAAATATATGGTTAATTTTATCTCGGGCTCTTTCAGCGAGTTTTTTTGCGTTCTGGTAGCGGTTTGAGGAAAATTCGTTCGCCTCTTTTAAAACTCTTTGCGACCAGGGGTTGAGCCTTTCAAATTGTTCAGCACAGTCCTTAGAAATTGCACGAGCGTCTTCTAAAGTAACTATTACAGAGAATTCTTCCATTGCTTCAGACAGTTCATCAGGAAGCTGAATGTTCTGTAATGATATGCCGTGTTTGCTTAGTATTTCAGTGGTTTCCTTTATTATTTCTTTTGTTTCTGGCATGGCGTGGTCCCAGTGCTCTGTGCGACATAATCCTAGCCTTAAGCTATTTATTTTCGATATTGTGGAAACCCGACTAGAATCATTCATTGATACAGAGCGCAAAACTGAAATATCTTTGATTGAACGTGAAAATATGCCTGGGGTATCTATACTAGGTTTTGCATGCCTGACGTTTCCTTTGGGTAGACCCTCGATACTTGGTTTATACCCATAAACGCCGCAATACGCTGCGGGGCGTATGATAGATCCTCCAGTTTGAGATCCTATGGCAAGGGGTACCATAAAATCAGCTACTGCAGCAGCAGATCCACTTGAAGAGGCTCCAGGAGAACGACTTAAGTTATGAGGGTTTCGTGTGGTGGTAGGAAAAGCATTAGCAAATTCAGTTGTTTTTGTTTTGCCAATTAATACTGCGCCTGCTGAGCGTAAAATAGACACCCAATTAGAGTCTCTACTTGGCTTATGATTTTTCATAAAGCTAGTTCCATAGGCCGTTGGCATGTCACAGGTATCATAGATGTCCTTAATGCCAATTGGGATGCCATGGATTTCACTTCGCTTTAATTCATTATCAAGCTTTCGTGCTTGTGAGATGGCCAAATCTGGGTCAATAAAAGTCCATGCGTTTAGGTCTTTTTCACGTAACTCAATTCTGTCCAAGCATGCTTTTACGAGTTCTTCAGAAGATATATTTTTCTGGTCAAGTTCAATGCGCGCTTGTGCTGCTGAAAACCTTTGTAGCTCAGTAATTTGGTCTTTATCAGAAGTAGCCACCATTTTATCGATCTAGCTTTGTTGGCTTATTCATCTAAGCCTGTCATTAGCTCATCTGGGTCTATGGGCAACTTAATTTCTGTTCCTCGCTTAGCGGATAAATCCATTGCCATTGTTAACATAAGATTCCGATGCCCTTCTACTGCAGTAGCGTGTGGTGTCTGTTTTCCAGAATAAATTCTTTGGAACCATGAATTTGTTTCTTCGCGCATCGGTCCCCATAATTCTCCATCATGTATGTCTCCTGGAGGAAAGCTTGTGAGAAAATCCACATTTCTTTGAACTTCTGTTAGCCCCTTAGTGTTGCCATCCGGAACGTAAGCGGGTCCTTGTGGATTCTCAGTAGCAAGTATTACATCTCGATGAGTATCCTCTATATCAATTACGCCTTCTGTGCCGACTATGCCAATTTCTAAGCCGTAGACGGCTCCAGGCCACTCTTTAGGTAGAGCCCAACAAATATTCATAGAAAACATCGAACCGTTTTCCATAGTGAAAAGACCAAAGGTAGCGTCTTTTGTTCCAAGCTCTTTCATTATTACGTCCCTTGATCTAGCATAAATAGAGACTGGTTTCCCCGCGTCTCCCATAAGCCAAAAAGCCATGTCGAGGCTATGTGTGCCTGAAACAACCATTGGTGTAAGGTATCTTCGGTCTTGTGTTAATCTAGTTTCACCGGTAGGCGCCATCCGGTTCATAAATGCTCGGACTACTGCGCAGTTAAATTCACCGATTTGTCCACTTTGAATTTTTTCTTTTACCACTAAGAAGCGACGACGAAACCTCTGAGTATAACCAATTACGGCGTCAATGTCATTAGATTCGATGGCGGATAATATTTCTAGTGATTGACGTGCATCGGTTGCCAGAGGTTTCTCTATAAAAAGCTTATGCCCCTGTTCAACAGCAGTTAAAGTTGGCTCTACGTGGGCCCATGTAGAAGTTGCTACAATTACTGCATCTACTTCAGGGCGTCTAATCAGTTCACGAAAATCATTCGTATAATAGTCTGCATTAATATCGTTCTTAAGTTTTTGTCCGACATCTTCATTCATGTCGGAAAGTCCGATCCAGCCAATTCCTGGATAGTCTTTAGCCAAGGTTGCTCTTATTCGTCCCACTACCCCACAGCCAACAACCGCGAGTCCTAACTCTTTTTTTTCCGTCATGATTTAAATCCCAATTTTAAAAAGTATATTTTTTGTTTATAGACAAGAAATGATTATTATTTAAACTAAAATAGTTTAAGAGTTTTTTTTCAAATTTATACATACCCTTGTCTAATTTAAAGCCGATTTATTATGTCGGGTTTCGTAAAAGCATTGTGGCAACATTCGTTTGCCCCACGAGATGGAAATTAATTATCATGCGTCTAGCTACATATACTTATAATGGCCAATTAAGCTTTGGGGCTATTGAACAACAATCTAAAACGATAATAGATTTTAACAGGTTATCTCCAAATTTACCTAATAATATGACAGATTTTATTTCTCTCGGTTCTGACGGAATGGCCTTAGCAAAAAAACACCTTAAAGCTGCAGAACAAAACAGCAAAATAAAACTTAGTTCTGTTAATTTGTGTGCCCCCGTTTTACCTCTGGTCCGTGATCCATTTGCAGTTGGACGCAATTATCATGAACATGCTCAAGAATTTCATGATTCAGGCTTTGATGCTACATCAGGAAAAAATGCAGTACCAGATTACCCTATAATTTTTACCAAGGCGACAACCTCTGTGTCAGGACCATTTGATTCAATTCCTGCAAACTTGGATCCGACTAGCAGCACTGATTATGAAGGAGAGTTAGCTGTTATTATTGGCCGTGGTGGACGCGGTATTAAAAAAGAAGATGCCTATGATCATGTTTTTGGTTACACAGTTTCAAATGATGTAACTGCGCGTAAGCTGCAACATCAACATAAACAGTGGACTATTGGTAAAGGACTTGATGGTTACTGCCCGATGGGGCCATCGATACTGACGTCGGACGAAATCAAGGATCCTTCTAAATTACATTTACAAACCTGGGTTAATGGAGAACTGAGACAAGATGCAAAAGTTTCGGAGTTAATCTTTGACATACCAGTTTTAATAGAGACCATCTCTCAGGGCATAACACTATTACCCGGAGATATAATTCTTACGGGTACACCCGTTGGGGTAGGAATTGGTTTTGAGCCACCTTCATTCTTGAAGTCTGGTGATATTATAAAAATAACAATTGATCCTATAGGAACGATAGAAAATAAAGTAGTTTAATGTCGGGCTGATGAAGTCTCGATGCGTAAGAAAAAAAATTAAATATTAGGGAGTTATTCAAATTATGGCACTACGAGTGGGATTAATTGGTATGGGTTTAATGGGGCAGGCCTTTATTCATAATTTGCATAAGTCTCAATTTATAATACAGGGATTTGATATTGATCCTGCTCGAATGGATCAACTCAAAGATCAGGGGGGCTACCCTATGGACACCCCCGCACAGGCGTCTAAAGGTGTTGACTGCGTAATCATATCTTTACCTACAAGTGAAATCTCTCGTGCCTCGATTATGGGATCTGGTGGAATATTAGAAGGCGCCAAAGAAGGTTTGTATATTTGTGACACCACTACTGCTAGGCCAGAGGATTCAGAAAGTCTCTATACGGAACTTGAAAAATTAGGTCTTAATTACATGGATACCTGTGTAAGTGGCACAAGTACAATGGCCCAGGATGGGGACTTAGTTATTATCGCTGGTGGAGAAGAAGAAAACTTTAACGCATGTAAAAAATATTTTGATGGGTTTAGTCGAAGCGCTTATTACATGGGTCCAGCCGGTTCTGGAGCGAGGACTAAACTAATAATTAACTTAATTCTCGCAGGTAATAGGTTGGCTTTAGCCGAAGGAATGGTGCTAGGTGAAAAGGCGGGTCTAGAGGCTAATAATTTACTTGATGTTCTTCAGGACGGAGCTTGTGCTTCCAAAACTATGATGGATAAGGGACCTAAAATGATCAAAGCTGATTACTCCAAGCAGGGTCAGATCAAGGTTTCACTCAAAGATTCACGGTTAATGTTAGAGCAGGGCCAACGTTTGGGAGCGCCTATGTTGATGACTAATATATGGTCACAGATAATCCAGGCTTCCTATGAAAAGGGATATGGAGAGAAAGACACAGTTGCCTTTTATGAAGTATTAAGAGGCATGGCTGGACTGGAGGAACGTCCAGGAATAGATAATGTCCCTCTGGACAAAGATGGATAAGCCTGGGATGATTATATGAGTGATACGCCATTAAACTTTGCGAAAACTGTCTACTATTTCAATAGGGTCTCGCATCAGAGTTATCTAAAAATTATCTCCGAACAGGCAGACATTAATTTATGCAAGCTCACAAATGATAGCTCTCGTGAAGAAGTAGAGTCAGTTATGATGAAAGCTCACGCTTATCAAATAGACTCAACTAGGTCTGCTATTCCACAAAAATATTGGGCAACAGAAGAGCTCCTTTTAAAAAACCCAAACCTGCTACTCGTTTCGACGAGCGGTGCAGGGTTTGATACAGTAGATGTTGAGGCATGTTCTCGAGCAGGGGTGTTAGTAGTGAATCAGACTGGTGCTAACCGTGAGGCCGTTGCTGAACATGCTCTGGGACTTATATTAGCTTTATCTAAGCGAATAACCGAAACAGACCGTATTATCAGAAAAGAAAAGTCTATTGATCGTGAAAAGTTTATTGGCGATGAGGTCGCTGAAAAAATACTCGGAATTGTTGGAATTGGAAATACTGGACGCACACTTGCCAAAATGTGTTCGTTAGCTTTGAGAATGCGGGTAATAGCTTGTGACCCATATGTCGATAGAGATACGGCAAAAACTTACGGAGCCGAAAAAGTGAATTTTGAGGAGTTGCTTACTCTGGCGGACTACGTATCGGTTAATTGCCCTCTCAATAAAGAAACTAAAAACTTGTTTAATGCCGAGGCCTTCAAAAAAATGAAACGAGAAGCTTATTTTGTTTCGACGGCAAGAGGGGGTATCCATGATGAAGAAGCGCTTTTTGATGCATTGTCTGAGGGAAAAATAAAAGCCGCTGGACTTGATGTTTGGTTGGAGGAGCCCCCAGAAATAGATCATAAATTACTCACTCTGGATAATGTAATTGCTACCCCTCATACTGCAGGCTTGACCCATTCGGCAAGACAGAGACTTGGTAGTTGGGCAGCAGAACAGGTAATTGACGTTTTAAATGGAGAAAAGCCTAGTAGATTAGTAAATCCTGGTGCTTGGAAGCTCTTCGAAAAGCGTTATCAATCTCTATTTGGTAATTCCTGAATGACTTATAGGGTCTCATTTATTAAGTATGTTTCTTTATCTAATTTACTATTTTAAAGTACAATGTTTTTGACTAATAACTTTTTTGATTTAATAACCGGAGAAAAATCGATATGACAAAAATGACGGGCGGCCGCTTCGTGGCTGAGACATTGAAAGGGTATGGTACTACCCATGTTTTTTTCATGCCGGTTTTTGGGATTCGCGCATTAAAAGAAATAGAAGAATTGGGTATGCGCAGAATAATGGTACATGGGGAAAAACCTGCAGCTTATATGGCAGATGGTTATGCAAGAATTTCTGGACGTCCGGGAGTTTGCATGGCTCAATCTGTTGGCGCAGCTAACCTTGCAGCTGGCTTACAAGATCCTTTTCTAGCCAAATCGCCAGTTATTGCTATGACTGGAAGGCGTCCTCAGGAACACCTGCAAAGACATTCTTATCAAGAGGTGGATCATCGAGGTCCTTTTGAGGCCGTTACTAAATATAGTAATGCTATTACCAAACTTGAACAACTTCCTCATGCACTACGACAGGCCTTTAGAGAAGCAGTGAGTGGCAGTCCGGCACCAGTGCATTTGGATTTTGATGGCATAGCCGCACAAGATATAATTGATGCTGAGGCAGATTTAGAGGTAATTATAGAGGAACAATTTACAAAAATTCCTCCGTTCAGGCCGGAGCCTGATAATCAAAGTGTGCAGATGGCCACTAAATTTATTTCTGAAGCAGAAAAACCTATTATTGTTGCCGGTGGAGGCGTTGCCCATAGTTCTGCAGGTAAAGAGTTAGTTGCTCTGGCCGAGAAGCTATCCATACCTGTTGTTACATCTCTTAATGGTAAGGGAACCATTCCGGATGATCATCCACTTTGTGTGGGCGTGGTTGGGAGCTATTCAAGGTGGTCCGCAAATAAAGCTGTGTGTGAGGCTGACTTAGTTATCTATATAGGTAGTAGTGCTGGAGGTATGGTCACAAATGAATGGACTGTGCCTCGACCTGGTTCAAAAGTTGTGCAGATAGATATTGATCCTCGTGAACTAGGTCGGAACTACTCTGTGCTTGCTGCTATGCAAGGTGATGCTAAGGCCTCTATTTTGCGATTACTGGATGCTTCTGAAGCCAAATCTAGAACTGCATGGACTGAGCAGATCCAAAGCCTTTCAAAGGAATGGAGATTAGAAGTCGAGCCTTTAATGGCTGATGACAGCACACCAGTAAAAACAGAGCGGCTTTGCCGTGAGTTAACAGACCTTCTTCCGAGTGATTCAATTTTAGTTTCTGATACTGGCCATTCCGGTGTTTGGACGGGCACAATGATAGATTTAAAACATCCACAACAAAGCTATATTCGTTGTGCTGGTTCATTAGGGTGGGCTTTTCCTGCAGCCATGGGGGCAAAATGTGCTGAGCCTAATCGTCCTGTGATATGTTTCGGCGGAGATGGTGCAATGTGGTATCATTTAACTGAGATGGAAACAGCTGTAAGGTGCGGGATAAATACGGTTACTGTGGTCAACAACAATCACTCATTAAATCAAGAACAAGGGATTAATGAAGGAATTTACGGAGGACGTTCAGAAGGGTCTGATAGCCTATGGATTTTTCCTGAAGCTGATTTTGCTGCTATGGCTCAGTCTATGGGGGGCTTGGGACTTACAGTTGATAAGCCAGGCGATTTTGCGAGTGCATTAGATCAAGCACTTGAGAGCGGGAAGCCATCATTGATAGATGTCAAAACAGATATAGAGAGTATTACTCCGGCCGCTTGGAAGCCTTAATTATAGTTGTTATTTAACGAGCCCTTCAATTTCTATATGTCCATTGGCTTCTAGTTCTTGACGGGCTTTTGTTTTCCAATCTGATCGCATCATAAACCCCGGAGTGTTTCTGCAACGATTTTCAGCCCAAGATATTAGTTGTTCATCGCTCCAGGAAAGATCCATTTTTGTTCCATGTGGAGCTGGCACGTACCAGGCCGACTCAACGGCCAACTCCACTATGTTGCCTTCAGGATCAGGAAAATAGATTGAAAAGGAATTGCCATGACATGTTTTTCGTGTTTGTCCGATGTAGGGATTGTTATCCAATATATATTCCATTCTTCGAAGTTCGTTTAGATTTGATATTCTTAAACTAAGTTGGTTAACACTTGTTGGGGCAGTCATATCTCTTCCCGACATAAGAATAAGTTGGTGATGTTCTTCAGGGTCACGGCTTAAATAGGTGTAATTACGCGCTGGTTCTGTACCGATTTTCATCATTTTACCTTTACCGGTTACAGCATAGCCGAGTACATTGTCGTAGAAATCAACCATATTATTCATGTTAGAGACTTTGAATGCACAGTGTGACTGTGCCACCTTTGGAGGGGGTAACAAGTTTTCTTTAAACTTAAGCAAAGTGTTATTCAAATTTTTTTCCACTCCAAAGTCTGGATTTGGATTTCCAGTTACAGGTCCTTCCTCAGATAGTCGGTTTTCCTCATTAAACTCATTAAATTTTTTTATTTTCCAATTCTCTTTAGTCATATAACTCTTATTATTTTTACAACGTTCGTTGTTCATTTTAATGATTTTTTCATCAGACATAGAGAGGTCCAAAGGCCAAATTGTCGGTTGGGGTACATAGTGGTTAGTCTCAACTGAAATTGAGATACGATTGCCTTCGGGGTCACGGAAATAAAGCGTCCACGAGATTCCATGATCAATAGTGTTGATGTCCGCAACATTTACTTCATTGGAGACTACTAGATGTGCATGACGGAGTGCATCTAGGTTGGGTGCTTTGAAACCAGTTTCCCCAATTGTTGTTTCGAAAGATCTGTCGCGTCCTCCTGCGATTACAAATTGGTGGTGCTCACGGGGTCTTCGCGTCATGAATATAATTCTTTGAGTGTCTCCTCCTATTAAACCTTCGTCACTAATGCAGAAACCCATTACACGAGTATAAAAGTCTTCAAGTTTATCTGGGTCGTGGCAATTAATTCCAAAATGGCTGAACATCAGATCTGGTGGTTTTGTTTTTTGTTTGGTGTAACTGTCGTGAGTCATAGTCTTTCCTGGTAATAAAGTGCTAACCAGCTCTCATTATTGTTGCTGTCTAAGTGAAACAAGCTAGATGGTTGAAGTAAAGAAGCTTATACATAAATTATTTAGTACAAATTAAATATCCTCACGTGATTAGGGAAAGCTGATAACTAGAATCTGACTATAGTTAAATTTTTTTGTCAGACTTTTAAATGATCTGCAGCTTTGAAGTATGGCAAGTTATCTTTAGACGAGCAGCCTATAACGGCAAGTCTTTCTGCAATTCTTAGGGCTTTTTGGTACTTTCTTTCATTTTCATCTTGTGAATGAGAGGTAAAAACTTCGCCACATAATGAAATTCCGTAGTGTGCTTGTAGCGTACGAATTTCTTTGCCAACTAGCATTCCATCAGCGAGATAGGCAAGATTGAAGTCTACCTGCTTAACAATCTGGATGCCTTTTTTCACTAAATACTTTCGGATGCTTGCCTCTGCCTCAAGCGCTACATCCCAATATTCGGACTCAGTCTGGGTTGGTTCTCCTGAGACCTCCTGAAAGGCCATACAGAAAGCAAGAAATACCTGCTCTCTCCCGTTTGAGTTTTTCCAGGCAGTATTACCGAGGCTTCTCCAGACCGATAAATCCATTTCTTCATAAACCTTGGGAACTCGATCAAAAAATAGCTGGTGCAGGCCGTGTTCATTTAATCCGTGGTCAAGCTTCTGATCTTTGTAGATGTCTACTGCCGCGTAAGAACCACACACAGGACAGGTATCATCTTTGAAAGCGTTTTTCTTATAGATGTGTGAGCAGCGTAATCTATTTGGCAGCTCATTTTTACAAAGCAAATAAATATCAGCTTCTTCTTCGTCTTTTTGCTGTTGACCAATCCAATTGAAACGATTCATAAATTGCATGTATGAGCGTCTATGACTCCATAGACTCCATTCAAGTTTTTCTACTGGACCAAATGTACTCCAATTAGAGCTTACATCTATAATTACACATTTCTTTTTCCCGGGTGCAGAACGCAGCCCTCTTCCTACTGATTGACCCCAGAGAACTTTTGAAAGAGTGGGTCTTAAATGAACTATAATGTTACAATAAGGGTTATCCCAGCCTTCAGCTAATACCCCCACAGAAACCATAGCTTCGATTTCTCCTTCCTCGTGACGAGCCAGTAACTTCATTCTCTCATTGATGGGAGTCTGCGCTGTCACAATAGCGGCTTTGATGCCATAACTTTCAATAGTTTCTAAAGTTGCTTCTGCCACTGAGACATCTGCACAAAACCATGCTGATATTGGCTTAGCTTGAAGCCGCTCTCTTTCTTCTCTATACGACCACAAAGCATAGTCAATCATAGATGATTTAATTATTGCTGGTGCAAGCTTTGAAACAGGAAAATCACCTGATGTTATGTCTATGTCCTTAAGCTCAAGATCGTGAACGAAATGCGATCTATATATGGGCTTAACTAAGACGCCCTCATTGATCAACTCCTCAATATTTGCACAATCTATAATTGCATCAAACGCGAGGCTGAGCTGGTCACGTTGATCACCAGTACGTCGTTCAGGTGATGCAGTCAGCCCCATAAATCTTGCTGTGTTTTTCCCATGCTTGTCAAAGGCTTCAATTATGCGTTTATATCCCCGACCATTTGGCGATACGCGATGAGCTTCATCAACTATTATTAGATCCGCCTTAGGAATGGCATCTGCTAAAACATTCTTAGCCCGCATACTGGTTGATAGTAATATGTCATAATCTTTAAAAGCGACGCCGGTATCGGAAACGGATAATTTTTGAACTTTATGTTTTACGCTTAAAGCTTTTTCCAGCTGCTCTAATAGAACTAATCTATGGCAAAGAACCATGATTTTTTTATTTTTAAAGAAATTCTCAATAATTTCGCTTGCGAGCACAGTTTTACCTGCGCCGGTTGGTGCTTTCAAAATGAATCGACGATGTTGTTTTATAATAACCGGAAAACTGTCGATTATTTTTTCTTGCCACTTTCTGAGATGCATCTGTACTTAAACCACTAATCGAACAACTGAATGTCTGATAATAATATGTTAAATAAAAGTATATAATTTCTTGTCTAATTAGAATTAGCCAAAAAAATTGTTATATCTAAACTGCGAAGGAGTTTACTTAAACACCTAACTAAATTTTTTTCACTCAAAGAGCAAGCTCAAGCTGCTTCAGCAGACTCACCCACACGTCTATTAAGGTCATCAAATTCTTCTGGCCATTGTTCGGCTAGCCAATGAAGATATGTTTTTATGTTCGTTGGATCAATGTGGAGCGATCCTTTGATTTTATCTATTTCTGGCTGGTCTTCAATAGTTAAATCTAGAGAATCATTAAGACGATTGATCATGTTGAACATCGCGCAAATAAGAGAGAGTTCTATGATTTCTGCATTACTAAATAATTCCTTTAACTGAGCATACACGTCCTCTCGTTTTCGTGCAGTATTCTTGGTCATGTGTTCAGCCCATTGAATGGCCGCTTTTTCTCGTGCATCAAACAAGTCGGAGGAAAGATAGTCGTCGGACGACATAGCGATAACCTGTTCATGAGTTATTCCCGCAGCAGCTCCTAAAGCAGTATTATGAGCAAAACAATAGTCGCATCCGTTCACGTGACTTGTTTTGATAACGATCATTTCTTTCATTTTTCCTGACAGGCGTGAGCCGGGCCAGTCGCGTTGGTTTGCGGCTTGAAAGGGTAAGAACAGCATGGCCAGATAGGGCGCGTGAGCGAGAGTTCGATACGCATTTGGCACACGTCCGACAAGACCTGCCACTGCATCATAGAATTCCTTTATTTCAGGTGGTGCGCTTTCGGGATTTATTCTAGGTATTCTAGCCATAAAATTTTCTCCATATGATTTTTTATAATTTAAATTAGTTAAACCACTAATTTAATTAGACACGGGTACTTTCTCCCCCCGGCACAGGTGACCCATGGATTTGCGCCTGTGTTAAAACAAAATCTCTGCCACCGTGTTTTTCAATATAGTTTGCCTGATCAATCTTCGCTCTAGTATCTATACTTTCCGGAGTATGAGGTTTTAGCTTACTATATAATTCCTCCGTTAAGTCTTTAAGAATATTAGCATACTCTTTTTTGTAGGATAGGTTTTTCAATTCCTCTGGGTCATCCTCTAGATTAAATAACTCCGAGTGATATCCAGTGTAGTGAATATATTTCCAGATACCTTTTCTTACCATAAATACTCCTGAAGTTGCCCCTGCAGCATGGTATTCACTGAGGATTGATCTCTGTGAAAATTCTTGATTTTTGTTTTCTATTATTTTGAAAAGAGATGCTCCTCGAAGCTCGTTTTCTTCTCCATTTGTGACTAAATTTAAACAATCGAGAATTGAGGGGTATATATCTAGAAGGCTTACGGGTGTGCTAATGGTGACTTTTTCTTTTATTTTAGGCCCGGATAGAATCAATGGAACTCCTGCTGATTCTTCATGCATAGTCCCTTTTCCCCATATTTTTCTTGCTCCTAAATTGTCCCCATGATCAGAAGTGTAGAAAATATGTGTATTCTTATATGAATTTGTTCTTTTCAGAGCGTTTATTACCTTTCCGATATTATCATCAGCAAAACTGACTAGCCCATAATAATTAGCTATAGCCTTGCGTCTATGCGAGTCATCTTTGAAGTATTCATCGAAAAGGATCGAATCATGGAAAGCCTTCCACCATGGATGTTTTTTTATATAGTCTGCATTGTAGGGTTTAGGGATAACAATAGAGCTTGGATCATACATATCGTAGAATTCTTTTGGGGCACTAAGAGGGAAATGAGGGCATATATAGGATACATAAAGAACCCAACTAATGGCATTACCTACTTCATCTCTAGGTGGACTATTTGAAGTTTTAGTGATCCATGCGATGGCTTCATTTGTTATATTTCTATCATAAGCTGTATAACTTGTTTCCCCAGGCCCAATATCTTCTGCTAGTTTTCGGCCCTGTGTGCGTCTTGGCAAGTCTGGACGAATTGAACCAGAGAGCTCACCAACACCGTCAGCAATGTGCATTGGCAGTATTCGTTGACTGAATCCAATGGGATCCTCTTCACTTCGAAAATGTAATTTTCCTATTGAGACCGTTTCGTGTCCTGCTGTTGGGAGTTTTTGAGGCCATCCTTCCGGTTGGCCGGCCCATGCAATAGCATTGTCCCAGCAGCCTATTTCATGAACGTAACGTCCAGTGGCAAAAGATGCCCTCGCTGGAACGCACAATGGAGATGGGGTATAGGCGCTGGAAAAACGTATCCCTGAGTCAGCAAGGGAATCAATATTTGGGGTCTTTACCTGTGGATGGCCATAGCAAGATAACATTTTGGGGCTATGTTGATCAGTCATGAAGACTATGACGTTGCTAGGTAGACTCATTATTTTCGCCCTTGGGATAAAATTTAAAGAACTATGCTATTAATTATATAAACAAGTTCTCTTAACAAAACGAGTTTCGTCCGTTGGGATAGCATAGAATTAGGACGTCGAAAATCATAATGACCTGAAAGACGGGGAGAATTTATATGAAGTTACCAAGGAAGATCATTGATATATCCATGGCCCTTGACGATGTTGTTGTTGTAGATCCTCCGCATATGAGGCCAAAGATTGAGATGTTAGAGCATGGCGATAATCTTGATCGTTATACAAAATTATACCCAGGTCTTGATACGGACGATTTGCCTGGAGGGCTAGGTGCGTCGTATGAAACTATTACTCTATCAACGCATAATGGTACACACGTAGATGCTCCTCTGCACTATCACCCTAAGGATAAAAATGGCGATGAGATGCCATCTATAGACCAAATGCCCTTAGAATGGTTTATGCGGCCCGGAGTGAAATTAGACTTTAGGCATTTTGATAATGGTTATGTTGTTAGTGCCAGTGACGTAGAAGCTGAACTCGTTAGGATAGAACATGTTTTGCAGCCATTTGATATTGTGCTTGTCAATACAAGTGCCTCTGAAGCATATGGAACAGACCTGTATACAAGTTCGGGTTGTGGAATGGGCCGCGAAGCTACTCTTTATTTGACAAAGAGAGGGGTGCGTGTGACCGGAACAGACGCTTGGGGCTGGGATGCGCCCTTTATTCATACTTCAAAAAAATGGGCTCAAACAAAGGACCCATCAATCATTTGGGAGGGTCATTATGCGGGAATTGAGCAACCCTACTGCCACATGGAAAAACTGCATAATTTGGAAGCCTTGCCGTCAAAAGGATTTATCGTAAGTTGCTTTCCTTGCAAAATACGCGGAGGAACGGCTGGTTGGACTAGGGCCGTTGCCTTGTTTGATTAATGTTCTTACTAATCGTTAGTTAGAGAGAAGGCTGCATAGTGATTCTGCAAAGCCTTTTTATGGTTTAGATAGAGCAACGAATTAAGTACTAGCCCGAGTCGGTGAATATATGAGACATAAGATCCTATGGAAACAATTGCTGTAGTCGTAATCGCAGTTATAGGCATCTGGTTCTTATTTCGTCAGCCGCTAAAACTTGTTTCTTTTTTCGTAAAAATAGGATTTGTTCTTTTTTTGGGTTTTCTAGCGATAACTTTATTATGATCTAGTTCAGATGTATCTAAAATTTAAAGCAATAAAAAATAAATATGAAAAATATTAAAGTTTTACTCCTGTTGCTGTTTAGAGGGCTGGTTGTGAACATTTTTTCTGTTAAATAAATTTTTACTTTGAGCGAATCAACGTTTTTCTATTGTAAATTTAGTTTTGGATACCAAATCATAGTCCGCTCTTCAGTTTTCAGGTTTTGAATATATTGGTTGATTAAAATGAATGATTTTCAGGTTTTACAGGGAAAATCTATTTTTCTTACAAAGGCGATTAGAGCCTGCAGGCCTAATGTGTTGTCAGTTATTTTTTTTAGTGCCTTTATCAATTTATTGATGCTAGTTGCACCGCTTTACATGCTGCAAGTCTACGATCGTGTTCTCATGAGTAAAAGCTATGAGACATTAACTGCTCTGACGATTATAGCGATGGGCTGCTTGGTGGTTTATGGGCTGCTCGAGTTTGTTCGCTCTCGTATACTTATTCGTACGGGACTAAAACTAGACGAATACCTTAATGAAAGAGTTTTCAGAGTTATATTTAAAGCTTCTATAGGAAATTCATCGAGTGCATCGGCCCAAGCGCTTCGAGATACTGATACAATAAGAGAGTTTTTATCCGGTGGAGCGATAATTGCCTTCTGTGATGCTCCTTGGGTGCCGTTATTCATCGTGGCTGGGTTTTTATTGCACCCCTGGCTAGGCATGGTGTCATTGGGGGGCGCGATAGTTATCTTTATTCTGGCACTGATAAATGAAATCTCAACGCGCAGGCTTATGCAGGAGGCCTCAGAGGAATCATTATCTGCGACACATTATGCGCAGACCAGTTTGCGAAATGCTGAGGTGGTTCATGCGTTAGGCATGATTTCATCTGTTATGAATATTTGGGGGCATCGCCATAGCGAAGGGCTTAAGCGTCAGTCGCGCGCAAGTGATAGAGGTGGCACAATCCTTTCTATATCGCGGTTTGTACGTCTGGCATTACAAGTTGGAATTCTTGGAGTGGGGGCCTATTTGGCTGTTCGAGGTGATATCACCCCGGGAACGATGATTGCTGGCTCTATAATAATGGGTAGAGCCCTGGCCCCTGTTGAGATGGGGGTTGGCCAGTGGCGAACGTTTGTTTTTGCTAGGAATGCATACCGGCGCTTAAATTATTTATTAAGTCAAACCCCCCTACCCGAAAGACCAATGTCTTTACCCGAGCCCGTAGGCGAGGTCACCGTAAATAGGGTAATTGTAGTGCCTCCAGGAGCAGAGAGCCCTGTATTGATGAATGTATCGTTGTCTATCTCTCCTGGCGAAGCTTTGGCTGTAATTGGTCCTAGTGGATCTGGAAAATCCTCTTTGGCTCGTGCAATGGTTGGAGTTTGGGCTCCCCATTCTGGCTCAATTCGCTATGACGGCGCAGAACTATCACAATGGGATCCGGAACAGCTCGGGCCTTACCTGGGATATATGCCCCAGGATGTAGAGCTTTTTTCTGGCACAGTGGCGGACAATATATCACGTTTTCAGCAGGGTGATTCGACTTCGGTTGTTGAAGCGGCATTAAAGGCAGGAGTACATGAGCTAATATTGGAATTTCCGGATGGTTATAATACACAGCTCGGTGAGAATGGTTTAGCGCTTTCTGGTGGGCAGCGTCAGCGTATTGCCCTTGCCAGAGCATTGTATGGCAATCCCAAGGTTTTGATACTGGATGAGCCCAATGCAAATCTTGATACAGACGGCGAACAAGCGTTGGCTGAGGCGCTTCAGAATGCAAAGGATAGCGGACAGGCCATTGTGGTGATCAGTCACCGTGCGGCACTATTGTCTATAGTTGATAAAGTTGCTGTGCTGAAGGAGGGTGTTTTGGCGCGGTATGGCGAGAGAGATGCTGTTTTAGCTGATTTAAACAAAGCTAAAAAACCACTAGCAATCTCTACTGAACCAGGGGAATAACTGATGATTATATTGACTGTGCGAATGCTCTATATATTAAGTCTTAGCAATGTCTTTATTTCTAAGGAATATTAATTAATGGCTGATGAATCCACATCAATTGCAGTTGTAAGTGACGGTCATGTGCCAATTAATAGGCCTTCGTCCAAAATATCTTCGGTTTTTCTTTTTGGCCTAATTGTTGTTTTGCTCGCTTTTGCTGGGATTGGTGGATGGGCTGCGACCGCCCCGATGGCGAGTGCAGTTCCTGCTGCTGCGATTCTCGCAGTAAAAGGAGAGCGAAAACAGGTGCAGCATTATGAAGGTGGTATAGTTGACAAGGTTTTGGTGGAGGAGGGGGAAACCGTTAGGGAAGGCCAGTTGCTGGTATTGCTAAATGATATACAAGTGTCAGCAACTGCATCCAGGCTGCGCAATCAGATTGATCTCCATGTGGCCCAAAAGGCCCGTCTTATTGCAGAAAGAGATTCTTTAAGCTCAATAGTTTTTCCTGAAGAGCTAGCTTCTCGTGTAAATGAAGCTTCTGTTAAGGAGATTATGGAATCCGAGCGCCAACAATTTGCAGCCAGGCGGGAATCATTAAATGGCCAGATCAATATTCTTAAGCAACGCATCAGTCAGCTTGAAGATCAAATAGAGGGGCATCGCATTCAACGTAAGTCTAGGTTTGACCAACTGAAAATATTCGATCTAGAGCTCGTAGGGTTAAGAGAGTTATATAGAAAGGGTCATTATCCTCGAAATGAAATACTAGCCAGAGAGCGCGCTATGGCGCGCCTTAAAGGCGAGGCCGGAAGTGATGACGCGCAAATTGCTAGAGCACAAAATGGTGTTGGTGAAGCAAAAAGCCAGATAATAAGTTTACGTCAGCGATTCCGCGAAGATGTTGTGGCACGATATCAAGACATACAAGCCGCTGCGTCTGACTTGCGTCAAAGGCTAGCAGTTGCTGAAGACGTGTTAGCAAGAATTGAAGTCAAGGCGCCACAATCGGGTATTGTGCAAAATTTGAAAGTCCACACGTCTGGTGGGGTGGTGCGAGCCGGCCAGCTCTTGATGGAGATCGCCCCACAAGATAAGGAATTGATAGTGGAGGCTCAGGTTTCGCCGAATGATATAGATAATATCCAGGTGGGGCAGGAAGCTGAAGTGCGCCTCGTTGCGCTTAACATGCTGTTAACACCGAGTGTTATGGCCAAGGTCATATCAGTTTCTGGTGATCGCTTGGTTGATGCAGTAACAGGTGTCGGATATTTTTTAATACGGGCCGAAATTTCTGAAACAGAGACGGAAAAACTTGGTGACGTAACATTGTCAGCCGGCATGCCTGCAGATGTTTTAATTAAAACTGGTGAGCGCACAGCGCTAGCTTACCTTCTTAAACCCTTAACTGATTCGTTGGCACGCGGCATGAATGAAAAGTAAGGCTGTGAAAGCTGTGAATAATATCAGGAGATTATTATGAATGTTTCTGCAGATGAGCCCGTCATTGAGCCAGAAGATAGAGAACGCGTTAACCGTTTGGCCCGTGAGATTATTGCACCGGGTCTACATAAAGCCGTTCAAAAAGCTCAGGAAGAGGCGCCTACTAACGAGGTTCTTAGTGCCATGGTTAATGCATATGGAGCGGTTTTGCTCGAAATGATTGATAGGAAAGCGGCTTCTGCCCTCCTTCATAGTTATGCAGACCATATAGGCCGATTTGGTGCAGGAAACAAAGAATAGTAGCAAAAACCTATAATTTACAGGTGTTGTAAAAAAGCAACACAAATAGGTTTTTAATTAATTTTCGAACCTTGTTGCTTGCTGTTGAGAATCAGGTATAGTAATCGCTATACACGTAGAGTTGAAATGACTCCACGTGTGTGGAAGAATATAAGAATTAATCGCTTTAGTTTTGGAGTGCTAGGAAATAGCGCTTTAGGCTAAAGCAGAACGTATACGTAATAGGATGTAACAAACTGAAGGATAAAGTTCATGGCCATCACATCAATGGTATTTGATTCGAGCTATTATTTAACGCAGAACCAGGACGTCCTGGCTGCAGTCGTTGCTGGTAACTTTACTAGCGCCGAGTCTCACTGGACCCTATTTGGATATAAGGAGTTGCGTGACCCGAACGCAAGCTTTGATACATCGTATTACTTGCAAAGCAACCCTGATATAGTTGCAGCAGGTGTAAATGCGCTGACCCACTTTATGGAGTTTGGAGCGGGAGAGGGGAGAGCCCCGACGGCTGCATTAGCTAATATCTCGGCAACATTTGACTCAACCACATATCTGGCGGCTAACGCTGATGTGGATGCGGCAGTAACAGCTGGCACCTTTAAGAATGCTTATGAGCACTGGGTAAAATTCGGACAGTTTGAAGGACGTGCGGCGCAGGATACAAGCGGTACTTCCCTTAGCAGCAGCGGTGCGGCAGCAGCAGCTGAGGCTGGATCGTACACCCTCACAACGGGTGTCAACGTTATTACGGGCGGAGATGGAGCAGATACGTTTGATGCCTCTCTCAGTAGCGCCGGGTCTCAGACACTTGGCTCGCTAGATAAGATTACCGGTGGAGCCGGTTCTGATACGTTGAATGCGACTATTGATGGCTCGGTGGCTCCCTTAAGCATTTCGGGCGTTGAAACCATTAATGTTACAGTCACTACAAACGCTTCCACATTAAACCTGACGAACGCATCAGGGCTTACGACGTTAAATATGGCTGGCTCATCTGCAGCTGCAACAGTGAGCGGCGTAGGCTCCGCAGTTGCGATGGCGGTTTCTGACAGTGCTTCAAGCCACACGCTCACCTACAATGATGTTTCGGGTACGGCTGACACGGCTACCGTAACGGTTGCCGGCCTGTCAGGTGGAGCTGCTACTGACCTGACTATTGCGGGCGTTGAAACAATTGCGCTTACGGCTTCAGGTACGACCAACGATTTTGATCTTGTGGCTACAGCAGCAAAAACCCTGACGATTGCAGGTACCGGTGAAATAACGCTTCCAAATTTAGATACCGCAACTACAGATAGCTTGACGAGCATTGATGCTTCCTCAAACTCTGGTGCGGTTACGATTACTACGGGTCAGCAGGATACTGGTTCTACAACGGACCTTTCTGTGACGGGTGGTAGCGGTAACGATACAATTGATGTCTCCGCACACACAAATAGTGATGTGTCTGTTGATGGTGGAGCCGGTAACGATACAATCACAGTGGCCCTGGCCAGCACGGATACAATCGCTGGTGGTGACGGTACTGATACGTTGTCCACGTCGACTGTAATTACTTCAGGTAACGTAACCGGAATTGAAAAATTAACTATAACGGCTGGTGTAACTCAGGATATGGATGCCTTGTCAGGTAATACCATAACCACAGTACAGATGGATAATGGGGCCACCACTGCCGGTGTTACGGATGCTTCCAGCGATGTAACAACATTTATAACGGATAACGTTGCTTCTACAACGGTTTCATTGGCTCGTAAAACGGATACGAGTTCTGACTCACTGTCAGTTACCCATAGGGGTAATACGACGTCTACTCTTACGTTAAACAATGAAGAGACCCTAACAATTGATTCTTCTACAGCAGCTGCAACAATTACGACGTTGAACGCAGCTGATGTGACCTCATTAACAATTACGGGTGACGAAAACCTGACAATTACAAATCTGGCTGGGAACTTAAACCTTGCTACTGTTGATGCATCTGCCTCAACCGGGGTGGTAAGTACCGGTACAAGTAATGCATCCACAACAGCCACGACGTTTACGGCTGGTAGCGGTGGTCTTACCTCAGAGGGTACGACGAAGGGTGATACGTTTGTCGGTGGCGCAGGTGCTGATGCATTTGACGGTAACGGTGGTGCTGACTCGGCAACAGGTGCTGGTGGTGCTGATGACCTTGACGGTGGAGCCGGTAACGACACGCTCGATGGTGGAGCCGGTGCTGATATTCTGACTTCTGGTGCAGGTAATGACAGCCTAACAGGTGGCGCCGGTAACGACACAATGGTTCTCTCTACTAATTATACAGTATTGGATGCCATTGATGGTGGTGACGGTACGGATACCGTAACTGCTACGATAACAGACACAGCGCTGACCCCTGTATGGACAAGCGTTGAAACGGCGACAATCGTGGCCGGTAATGGTGGTGCTGCTAGTGCGATAACGATGTCTTCGACAGCAGTGGCGACATTAAATGTAACTGGTGCTGCTGATAATGATATCGTTACATTTACAGATCTAGCTAGTGGTGCAACTGTAAACATTGGTGATGCCAACATTGATCCGATCCTGGATACAGTGGCGGGTGGTTCTATTACAGTTGAAGCCGACGCAGCGAACGATGAGTCAGTATCTGTTACTGATGCGGCGACTGTTACAGCAAAAGCTGGTGTAAACGCTGGTGCATTTGGTTCATTAGCACTGGATAACACAGACACGACGTCCCTTACGGTCACGTCTGCATCTGCAACATTTGATATTGATACCAACGTTCTTAGCAATACTGATGCCCTCACGAGTATTACATTGTCTACCACTGGTGCATCAGCAGCTGATGGTAATGTTGTAGTTGGTACAATCGCTGATATTGATAACCTTACAAGCCTTACCTATAACGCCAGTGGTGGTGACATTACGTCAGAAGCCATCGGTGCAACAGGTACTGGTGAAAAACTGGCTACTATTGATATCGATGCGGCTGACGGCGCAACTTTGACAATAGCAACTATCACGATGGATACGACGGATAGTGCTGTTGGCGTCGCCGAGAATGCATTAACATTTACAATTGATTCCGATGCTTCTTCAGACGTAAATATAGCTGATTTCAACAACCAGTACGGTACGGTAACCGGCACGCTTGCTGGAGCTGGCGTGATCGACTTTACGACCGGCACGAGTACGATAGCTGGTGAAGCGGTTACCCTGACACTCTCAGGCTCTGGAGCCAAAACTATTGATGAGATTGATCCATCAGGTAACGTAAGCATAACGAGTACAAATACTGGAGCGGTTACGATAACCGATCTACAGGCCGCTGGTGCAACGAAGACTGTTACGATTGATGCGTCAGGGGCAACGGGTGCTCATACCATAAATGCCGATCACACTGGTAATGTTACCATAACGACTGGTAGCGGTGCTGATGATATTGACATGGATGGTGCGACTGCTACGGGCTATACTCACACCGCAACACTTGGTGGCGGTGCTGATACGTTCGTCGGTGGAACGGGAGCAGAAACGGTCTCTGGTGGAGACGGTAACGACACGATTGATACCACAACTGGTAACGATAGCATTGATGCTGGTGCTGGTAACGATACGCTAACCTTTAACACGGCAGGTGATTTGACTGCTGCTGATACGGTTGACGGTGGTGACGGTACAGATAGTCTTACACTGACCATATCCGCTAACTTAACTCCGGTATTAACCTCAGTTGAAAACATTGATCTTACGACTACTGGCGGAACTATTCTTAATCTTTCTAGTTCTTCAGCCACGACCAGGGTTGATGTGGAAAATGGTTCTGGAAGTACTCTAACAGTCAAAGACATGGCATCCGGGGGTTCGGTACGTATTCTTGATGCCAATACAACATTAACTGCAGATACGACTGCTGGCGGTTCGATTACCATAGACTCACATATTGATAATACTGCGGGCGTAACGGTAACGGACGCTGCATCTGTAACGGTGAAATCCAGTCATACGGGATCTACTGACTCTGGTGATATTACCAGTCTGGCTCTCGATAATACTGATACGACATCACTGACGGTTACTGGTTCTTCGGATGCGGACGCTGATGTTGACACGGGAGCGGTAACAAATACCAATGTACTAGAAACCGTTACTATTACTTCCGCATTGTCAGGCGCAGTAGTCGCAGTTGCTTCTATAGTAGATGCGGATGCGCTAACGAGCCTAACAATGACTGGCTCTGGTGGTAACATCACCTTGGGTAATACTGGTACATCAGGTAGTGCTGAAACTCTCTCCACAATCGCTTTAACAGCTTCCGGTGGTGCGGATGTCCAGCTAACTGGTACAGTATCGGGTGACACGACTGATAGCACGACAGACCAGGCTCTAACCATTACGGCTGATGCGGCAACGAGCTCAAACACTGATTTGGGAACGATAACGCATACATACGGTGCACTCACGGTGACTCAGAGTGGTGCGGGAACGAATGACTCGACAGCTCTAACTGCTGATGATGTCACCTTAACAGTCTCAGCTGGTGGTGGTACACAGGCGGCCATAACGGCAACAGATGACTTTGTTGCTACGATTGCGAATACCGCGGCTTACACGATTTCCTCAATAGATACAGGAGCGACTTCAACAGCAGCTGCAACGGTCACAGCAACGGGTAATTCAGCATTTACAGTCTCGGCAGTGGTGGCATCATCTGGAGATCTAACCGTGGATGGTAGCGCTGCAACTGGTACACTTAATATAGTGGGTACTAACTGGACTGGTGGTTCAACACTAACCGGTGGCACGGGGGCAGATACGCTCACAGGTGGTTCCGGCGTTGATAGCCTTACAGGTGGTGATGGAGCTGACTCATTAACAGGTAATGCTGGTAATGATAAGATCTACGGTGGAGCAGGTGCTGATATTCTAACGCCAGGTGCAGGTAGTGATAGCATCGAAGGTGGCGCGGCAAATGATACCATCGTAATGTCAACTAATTTGTCTTCGGGTGACACAATCTCAGGTGGAGCCGGAACTGATACGATTAGCATGACACTAGCTACGACCATCGGTGCGACAATTTCAGATGTTGAAACATATAATGTAACGTTCAACACAGGCGGTGCTTTAAATGCAGCGAATATTACAAACGCTACAGCAATAAACATACTGTCTGGAACAGCAACTGCAGCCACAGTCACGAACCTGGCAACAGGATCAACTGTAGCGAACGGTACTACTGCTGCTGAAATTGAAACTATTACTCTTGATACGGTTTCTGGTGCGTCTCTTACAGTTAAACTTGATGATGCAGCGAGTGGTGCTCTTACGATTACGGACGCCGCAAGCGTAACCATTACAGGTGAAGACGCAGAAGCTACAACTTCGGTTGCTAATACCGTCCTTGATAATACAGACACCACGACATTGGTACTCGCTGGTGCTGATGCTGCTTACGCAATGGATGTAGGTGCGATTACTAGTCAGGGTGCTGTAACGTCTATAACAGGAAGTACGAGTACGAGTTCCGGTACCTTAACGGTTGGTGCGTATGCTGATGTTGGTGCAGTGACGACTATGTCTCTGACATCATCTGCTGCAAACTTAACCTTCAGTACTAGTGCGGATATTGGTGCCGATAGTGATGGAGCAGAGGGTGAAAGTCTTGCGACAGTTACTCTAAGTGCCACTAACTCAACTATTGACCTTGGAGATGGACAAACCATTTTCTTGGATAGTGTTACTGATAGCACGACGGATCTAACATCGACCTGGACCGTTACAACAGCAACTTCAGGAACGGTTAATGTCGGAGGACTTGATAATACGTACGGCATAACCACTGTTGATGCTTCAGAGAATAATGGTACGGCGTTTTCGATGGATACCATCACTACAGCCTCAATCGGAAGCATAACCCTTGGTGGTAGCGGTACACATAATATCGGTAATATTACAACCACCTCGACTTCAGCATATACTATTGATGCGACGAATGCGGCAGGTACAGTAACGCTTGTGTTAACTGGAACAAACTCAAATGCGACGGTTAATACAGGTAATGGAGCGGCAACAATCACGACCATTGGTGATACTGGTAAAACGACAACTATCGCATTGGGTAGTGGCAACGAGACGACTGATCAGATCATCTCTGCTACGACCTTGGGTGATATTGTTATTAAGAACTTTGAGACCGCAGCCGCTGACGATGCCATAGACCTAAGTACTACGGGTATTGAAAGTAGGGGTACTGGTGATGGTACTGACGCACATCTTACTCTCGATGGTGCAGCAGTAACTACCCAAGCTATTGTCCTACAGACGACCACAGCTTCATCTAACCTTGATGTTGATGCTGGTAATGGTAACGTCCTAGTACTAGGTGGAGACCATGCAACATCAGCTCTGGTTGAGACGGCTCTTGAGACAAGTGGTACTCACGAGATAACGCTGGGTAAAAACTCTGTTCAGTCGGATGGGTCTACCAACTGGGTCATAGCTTGGGACGATGGAACCAATTCTTACATCGGTGTTGGTGCCATTGAAACGGATGCTAGTGATGATACAGAAGGTGGTTCTGCCGATACGTCGACTATTACGAATATCGAGGTTACTACACTCGTAACATTGGAAGGTGTTTCTGATGTCACCGACTTAGTAGCGGCGAACTTCGGAACGAATTACATAGCTTAAATAACCAGACATACTTAATAAAAAGGCCCGTCTCAGAAATGAGGCGGGCCTTCTTATATATGATTACCAAGAAAACACATACGGATCCTTAACGTTTTGTAAAATCTTGTGAACGTGTAATTGATCCTGAGGATTAGAATAACTCGTTTTGAACGTTCACCATTTGAATGTGTCTATAAGGAACTGAAGTCGATAGTGTCTTCATCCTCATATGAGAATAATTCTTCCACACTTTCTATATTAGCCTGCTCTGAATTTGCAGTTGTATCCCGGAAATTGGCTAATTTTTCTAATAGAGATATATGTGATCCCGAAAAGATATGACCGTATATCATCCCTAATCCACTGACGTTCTGTAAGTTTTTTAGGGCATCGCCATCTAACGCATAGAGTTTATTTTCATCAATTTTGTAGATGCCATCAACTTGCACGACTTTATTACCTCTTGTAATGGAAATATCCCACTTTTCGAATAAGTCATAATTGTTGATGATTTCGCAAATTTGGAGTGTTTTACTATAAGATGTATGAACTTCTCCTAGAAAAGACAATATTCTGGATACTTCATCAACTATCTCTCCGTTTTCATCATAAAATAAGTTCGTTGGAGCCACGTTTGAATAAGATAAGCTATCTTCGTCGAATGCTAGTAGTACTTGATCATTCGCACCTGGTATGAGTGAAAATGGGTATGATCTCAATACCGCTGGTCTATAACCTGGAATCCATTCTCCTTTTTTATTGATAAACAGGTTTTCACCGGGTTGTAGACCAAGAATTGCAACAAGAGTGAAGTAATTATCATTTTTCACGAAACCAATTGGAAATGATCTCATACCTTGTGAAATTTCTCCCAAAGCAAGAGTAGCGGTTGCGTATTCTTCTGCAAATTTATAGTTATCTAAAGCTGACCATTTTCGATCAAGAAACTGTGATTTGGTGATTGGTACTATATTTACCATAGGCTGATTATCTCGTAATATTTTAGTATAAACCGTGGTTTTAAAAATAACGATTTTCACTGCATCTGCATTATGTATATAAAACACTATACAAATATTCAGCTATTAATTTATGTTAATCTATAATTGTTAAATAAATAAGAATATTATTTAATAATTATATCCATTGGGTACGATTGAGTGTTATGACTGATAATAGATAGCACTTTAATGAAAAGGGATCAAAATGCCTACTATTTCGATTGATGACAAAGAATATAATACTGACGATTTTTCAGAAGAGGCGATGAATCAACTTGGTTCACTTCAGGCGGCCGATGCAGAAATTGCTCGATTAAACGTATTACTGGCAATAGCCCAGACAGCAAGAAATGCATATGCCAGGGCTCTAACGGAAGAACTCCCAGAAGAATAATAAGTTGCTGTTTTTGATTATGGTTTTACCAGGTTTGTAGTTACGTCAATTAATTTTCCTAAATAGACGAGTTACGCGTATGAGCGCTGTAGTTTTATAATTACCTGATGCGTACGAACTATGACATGAGGGTTTGTATTAATTATCACCCCGAGGGATACACAATAGAGGGCCCTAAATTAATGGGCCGCAATGTAGCGGGTGAATCGTTTCTACGAGGTTTTGCAAAACATAGCAGAGCGAATAAATTTTGGGTTCGTGTAGAAGATCCAAAACACGCTCAAATATTTGGCGAAACATTAAAGGCTCAAGAACGCCAGGAACGTTTAAGTATAGTTCAACGACACTCAATTGACAAATTGAGAGAAGCGGGCGTTCTCTACCATCCTGGTCCAGATATTGGTCTTCATGCGTTCCGTCGCACCTTGTTCGGTGATGATGCGTGGAGCCTCTGCGGTATAACGCACACAACAGCAAGTGCGTATTCTATGGATTCGTTGGCCCAGTTAATCACTGCTCCTTTACAGCCATGGGACTCGGTTATCTGCACGTCTAAGTCTGTCAAAAGTAATGTTAATAAAGTCTTAGAGACACAAGTGGAATATTTGAAAGCACGATTCAATTCGACTAATTTTTCATTTCCTAAATTACCTGTGATTCCTTTAGGAATTCATGCTGATGAATTTAATTTTAGTGATGAACAAAAACGTAGAGCCAGAGTGTCTCTTGAAATAGCAGACAACACACTGGTGGTACTTTTCATGGGGCGATTGTCATTTCATGCTAAGGCCCACCCGTTAGCTATGTATCAAGCTCTCCAGAAATCCTCAGAAATAACTGGAAAAAAAATAGTTCTTATTGAATGTGGATGGCATGCGAATGAAGACATTTCCAATGCCTATAAACAAGCTACTGAGGTGGCCTGTCCGAATGTTGAGGTAGTTCATTTAGATGGAAGAGAATCGAGTAACAGGAAACTCGCTTGGGCAGCAGCCGATATTTTCTGTTCTTTGTCAGATAACATACAAGAAACATTTGGTATCTCACCCGTTGAGGCAATGGCCGCAGGCCTTCCTTGTGTTGTTTCTGATTGGGATGGATATAGAGATACGATACGAGATGGAGTAGACGGAATTCTTGTTCCTACTACGATGCCCAAGGCAGGCCTCGGAGTGGATATAGCTGAACGACATGCGCTAGAGATTGATTCCTATGATATGTATTTGGGACACACCTCAAGTCTTGTAGCAGTGGACGTTGACTTAGCTACAGAGGCCTTTGTCACACTTTTTAATTCCGAGGAAATGAGACAAAAAATGGGAGCTGAGGGAAGGAAAAGGGCTCTCGATGTATATGAATGGAAAGTTATAATACCTCAATACGAAACTCTTTGGGAAAGTTTAGAAGAATTACGTAAAGAAAAATCTGGTGAAGTAAAGTCATTGTCATATCCCTGGCCCTCTCGGATGGATCCCTTTTATGGCTTTGATCAATATCCAACTAGCGCATTGGCCATGGAAACCCTTTTTGTGCTTGTAGATACGAATTCACAGGAGGCGCTTGATAGATTAAAGGGGTATTTAAAATTAGCGATGGTAAACTATGCACCATTGGTAGTACCTGATATTGATGAACTTGCAGGAGTCCTTGGTATACTCGAATCAGGACCAATGTCAGCTGCTGAATTGGTTAAACATTTTCCTGATATCCGACAGGCCTATATCTTCCGTTCATTATTATGGCTTTTAAAATTAAACATATTGAAAGTTTATAAATGAATATTCTATTCGTTCACCAAAACTTTCCCGGTCAGTTTAAGCATTTAGCTCCCAAATTAGCTTCTAAAGGCCATAATGTTATTGCTATGCCTGTAATAGTCACGAAAGAAAAAGAGTGGCATGGAGTATCTCTCTGGCCTTATCAAAATAGTCGTTCATCATCAAAAAACATACATCCTTGGGTTTCAGATATAGAAACTAAAACTATTCGTGCAGATGACTGTTATAGAGCGGCCTTGGCACTGCGTAAAAATGGTTTCGTTCCGGACGTTATAATTGCTCATCCAGGATGGGGAGAAAGTTTATTTTTAAAAGAAGTTTGGCCCAACAGTAAACTAGGTATTTATTGCGAGTTTTTTTATCATACTACTGGAGCGGATGTAGGTAATGATCCAGAGTTTCCTTCACGTGATGACGAAGCATGCAGGCTTGCCTTAAAAAATGTTAATAATTTACTGCATTTTGAAGTCGCTGATGCAGGTATATCACCCACTCACTGGCAGGCGAGTACTTTTCCCGAAAGGTTTAGAAAAGACATCACTATAATTCACGATGGTATTGATACAGAGATTGTCCGACCAGATCCCACTGCTTTTCTCACTATTGACACCCCAGAACAAAAAAATATTAAGCTTACCAAAAAAGATGAGATTATTACCTTTGTGAATCGTAATCTTGAGCCATATCGTGGTTACCACATATTTATGAGGACACTTCCAAATCTCTTAAAAAGTAGGCCTAATGCGAGGGTTCTTATTGTTGGAGGAGATGGGGTTAGTTATGGAGCCAGTCCCGAGTCTGGTAAAACCTGGAAGGGTATATTTAGAGATGAAGTAAGAAGTCAGATTAATGATTCTGACTGGGGGCGGGTACACTTTTTAGGAAACATAGAATATGGAAAATTTGTAGCTCTACTTCAAGTTTCTACTGTTCATGTTTACCTCACATACCCGTTCGTTTTAAGCTGGAGTTTGTTAGAGGCTATGAGTGCCGGTTGTGCTATCGTAGCCAGTAATACGAAGCCTGTTTTTGAAGCTATAAATCATGACGAAACTGGTAGGCTGGTCGACTTCTTTGATGTTGATGGTATTTGTAGAGAGGTTTGCAGTCTACTGGATGATGAGAATACAAGAAGAAGATTAGGGAATTCTGCCCGAGAATTCGCCATAAATAATTATGACCTTAACTCAATATGTTTACCCAAGCAGGTTGAGTGGGTCTTATCATTAGCTGAGAGTGGTGATGAATTATAACCTTGGAAGAATAACCACACAGTACATAGATAATGAAGATAGAATAAGAGTCTTAGGGGAATCTAGTGAGGATACAATTTGTGAGATTTGGCTCACACATCGACTCATGGATCGTTTAGTTGAAAATCTCTTGAGTAATGTTAAAAGCGAAGGGGCAGCAGATAAGGCGTTGCAAGTATTTCAACAAGAGGTGGCTTCTTCATCCCTTCCTAAGCAGTCACCCGTAGAAAAAGATAATCACCTTGTCTCCTGGCTTGCGATTGCCATTGATATAAATAAAGATAATGAAAACATAGGCTTAATTTTTAGAAGTGAGAAATTAAATTCTGCAAGTATTTCTTTCCAAACTATTGAGCTTCGGCAGTGGCTTTCAATTATATATAAAACTTATAAACAAGCTGGATGGTCTTTAGAAATATGGCCAGAGTGGTTTAAAGAAAGCAATGAAGTTTCAGAAGCTGATGATAAGTATTCAGTCCACTGAACCCTCAAACAATTATACAGTAATAAGTTAATGTAGAGATATTAATTACAAGACTACAGACGATGTTTCTGTGTCTAACACGCCGAGTAAAGTAAGAGTATCCCCAGTCTCAAACTCAAGAACTAAATCGTTCGACTCAGTGATTTTGTAGCTTTCATATAAATTTTTTCCTTCTGATAAGAAAAACCATACTCTATCTTTACCAAGTTCAAAATTTGAAACGCTTACATTTCCGCCCTCATAAAGCAATATGTCAACTTCATTGCTTAGTGTCAGGGACTCTGGGCTTTCTGCACTAAGTAGATGTCCTTTAATGTTAAGACTTGGGGCCAATACTTCGCTTTCAGTAGAGTTTTCCTTGGAGGTAGGACTTTCTTGCACTTCTTTAACTGAAGCTATTTGCATATCAAAATCTACAGGCCCGGATGAAAATGAAGTAATTAGACTATTGTCTAGAGAATAGTGGTTTAGGCTATCCTCTTTTTGCGAAGCGCTATTCACTGTGCCACTCACTAAACTGACAATGTCAATTGCTGCTACGGATAATTTTTGTTCGGAAATATCGTTTCTTACTGTTTTATTCGCTTGTTGTGTGTCTGAACTATAAAATAAATCACTGTCAGCAGTCGTTGCCTGACTAAAGCCTCCATCACCAAGATGACTATAGCTAGAAAAGTCATCAGTCGAATTATTTTGAGTATTATGAGAATTTATGAGGCTCTCAGAGGTAACTAGCTTAGAGTCTTGCATGCCAAGGTAAGAGCCATCGACGTCAGTAGTCGGTGTTACTGCACTCTTTTTTGTAGTTAGTTGAGAGTTTGGGATTGGTTCTTGAAATTGGGTGCTATTACCCAAGTTGGATACATCATCCTGATTAAAATCAATTATAGAAAACAGGTTGGATACTGATACTAAACTGGGAACTGGTAGATATTCTGAAGCATATAAATCTATTAGCACCTGCACGTTTAATGAGCTGCTTGATTGCTGGGTATTAGCAAGTGCAGTTTCACGTGATGAGATCTCTAAGGCTAGAATAATAGCGCCTAGTAAAGAGAATGAGCTTCCAAATGTTTTTCCAGCATCTAAATCGTTGAAAGCAGGTGCTGTCTCAGCATTTATCTCTTTGCTTGTTTCTTCATCTGCTACGTCTGCCGATTGAGATGGGTTAGTAGTATTTGATCCAGTTTTTATAGATGTGTTTTTTTCGCCATTATTAATTGCTAGGGCGACTTCAAGAACCTCTTCTATAGTATTGGCTTGGACTTCTTCACTCGCTGCTACGAAAGCTGCGGCCACAAACGCTGTTAGAAGTATACTCGGATGTAAAACGACTTTACCATTGGATCCGGAAGGCATCATCATTGGATGCCGTTCTACTAGTTGGTCAATCAGGCTTCTGATATCTTTTCCACGGTATAAATCTTGTGTAACAGCACTAACAGCAATAAATGTACCGTCAATGATAGCGAAATGGGCAATGACATCTCCCGTGTCAGTCCTTACATAGACGAACCATGGGTCGCCTTCGTCTGATAGGCCGCTCTCAGAATCTACCTCTAGGCCCGCTTGGGCCATGATGTCCGAAACTCGATAGAATTCAGCTAACTCCTGATTGGTCCACCAGCGTTTTTTAGGTGAATGCTCAGTATTTAGTTGAAAAAGCGCAGCCGACATGGAGGCTCCTAATTACTAGTATAAATCAATTAACCTTTTAAACACTCGGGTGATCAGCGCGCCGCATTTCGGCTTCTGGGAACACCAGACGGTAGTTTATTGGGTCATAATAACTCATCAACCTCTTAGCGAAGGGTTGTACCTCTTCTCCTAAGGCTTCAGCCCATATTTCTAATCTCTCTGTGGGGACGCGTCCTCTTCCAGCTTCAATTTGAGATATAAATGTATAGTACTCTACGTCCACCCTGCTGGCTAGTTGCCTTTGAGAGAGCCGTCGTCCTTCTCTGAGAGAGCGCAGCCACAGGCCAGCTTCTTTACGTAACTGCTTAGAATCATCTTTATTTATTTGCTTGATTTGCGCAAAACTAGACATTTATTTAGTCCTCGGATTTTCCCTGAGGTGTGTAACTTACTGTACCTTTGTACAAGAGTCGAATCATATTCCTATAAAAATATTTCTCTAAATCGATATAATGGTCAAAAAATCATAATTCAACAGTAAATAATTTTACGATATTAATAAAATAATAATAGTAAATATTCATTTACTTAAATAAAACTAAATATACATAATTAAATATTTAATCTTATTGTTATAATCTCTTTTTTAATACATGTTTTTAATAATTATTTTGCATAATCTGATTAAATTATTTAAAAAATTATTAAAAATATGTATTTGATAGGTAATAAAGTATATATATTCCATGAAACAATCGGTTGACCAAATAATTTCGAAGGCAAAGCGATTCCTTAATAAGGGTGATTACTTAGAGGCACGTGCACTATATTTGTCCATTTTAGAAGATTTTCCCGATAATAGGCGTGCACGGTTAGGCTTGGATGAAGCAAATAGATCCATAAAACCAGAAATTACAAAAGACAACTTGGATTCTTTATTCTCGGCTTATTCTCAAGGAAAGTTTCAAGACGTAGTGAATCAGGCAACTCCTTTTTTGGATATACATTCTCAAAATTCTGATATTTTAAACCTCCTAGGTTCCGCTAACCTGATGTTAGGTGACCTTGACCTCGCTATTAAGTATTATAGAGAAGTTATTCGTCTTAAACCCGATTATGCACATGCATATAATAATCTTGGGGTCGCTTTCCAAAACAAGGGTAATCATTCTGAGGCAGTCATACAGTCTAAACAGGCTATAGATATAAATCCTGAATATGCCGAGGCATACTATAATTTGGCTAATTCCCTTAGAATACAAAAGGATTATTCCGGAGCTATTTTAAACTTCAAGCAGGCTTTAGAATTGAAAGATGATTATGTTGAAGCCTATAATAATTTAGGAATAGTTCTTAGGGTTGTAGGAGAGTTAGAGGAATCAGTTGATTGTCTGAATAGAGCTATTTCAATTAATCCAAATTTCCGGTTAGCACATCATAACTTGGGTAACACTCTTCAAGATATGGGTGATTTGGGGCTTTCAATTGAAAGTAACTATAACGCGTTGCGGATCAAGCCCGACTATAAAGACGTATGGACCTCCCTCGGTTTCACGATTAAATCATTACAGTTATCCGGGGATGCAGACCTAGATTTATATTATGAGCGATTACGTACGGTTGATGTAAATAAAACTAACTATAACGTACTGCAGCATAGGCTGGCTTCCTTCCAGCCACACCTTGCAGATACTTCCTTTGAGGATGTGATAGACACGATATCAGCTAACTCTGACG
>PTJY01000012.1 GCA_002937505.1 Alphaproteobacteria bacterium MarineAlpha12_Bin1 | reverse complement strand
GTGAAAGGGCGGTGTCCTAGGCCTCTAGACGATGGGGACGTCGTTGTGAATGTGATGTAATCCGTTTCACAGTACAAATCAACCGGGTATTTAAATATCATCTATATTAGTTTGCTTCCCAATAAGTTAGACTCCTCAACCTCACCAAAATATGCCAGAGTTTTTGTATGAGAAAACTCACCATCACATTTCTGACTATTGTGCTCTGTCTCACACCATCAATTGTGTCGAGTGAAACTATTAAAGAATCTGATTTGGTCGTTCGTGATGGAATTCTCCACAAAAAGTTCACTAACACTCCATTCACTGGTTCTGTGGAGGGTAATGGTGTACTCGGAGGACCTGAAAAAGGAACTTACAAGGACGGCAAGAAAGATGGTGTTTGGGAAGAGTATCACAAGAATGGTCGGTTATTTCAAAAAGGAACATACAAGGATAATAAGAAAGTAGGCGTTTGGGAAACCTATTGGGATAATGGACAGTTACAATCAAAAATGCCTTACAAGAACAATAAGAGAGATGGTGATTATGAAACTTATTACTACAATGGTCAGTTAAAAACAAAAGGAACTTTCAAGAACGATCAGTTTATCAAAGTAGAAAGGTTTTAAGACTTACTGTTCCAATGCACGATAAACTGATTCACTTTCCCCACCAAAGTTAGACTCCTCAATATTATCTAACTTTCATTTGTAGTTTATAGATACACCACTCATAAATTTAATGTAAGTAATATCAATATTTCTAAGGAGACTGCATTGAGTGAGGATAAATCTCAGAGGAAAATCGAACTACTCCAAGTTCTTGCAGAAGGATGTCGTAAGCATCCGGCATACAGGGCGCGTAGAGCAGCGACACAAAGATGTCAGGAGTGTGTAGTTGTCTGGAACGCTCGACTTGAGTTGAAGGATATGTCTGATTGAAAGGTAATTACACTATCTACAAATAAGATTGATTAAAGTATCCCTCCACTCCGCTAAAGTTAGACTCACCAACTTAACCAAAATATGCCAGAGTTTTTGTATGAATGAAGAAACTCCCAAAGTGTCTCCTGACGACTTAGTTGTTCGTTATGGAATTACCTATAAGAAGTTAACTAATATTCCATTCACTGGTTCTGTGGAGGGGGTGCCAAAAGGAACTTATAAGAACGGCAAGAAAGATGGTATTTGGGAAATGTATCACTTGAATGGTCAGTTATGGATGAAAGGAACTTACAAGGACGGTAAGAAAGAAGGTGTTTGGGAAGAGTATGAAGACGATGGTCAGTTATATAGAAAGGGCAGTTACTCGGACGGCAAGGAGGAAGGTGTTTGGGAATTCTATTACCAGAATGGTCAGTTATACCAAAAAGGAATCTTCAAGAACGATAAAAGAGATGGTGTTTGGGAATTTCATAATGAGAATGGTTCGTTATCATCCAAAACAACTTATAAGGACGGTGAGATAATCAAGACAGAATAATTTTAAGACTTACTGTTCTAACGCACGATAAACGGGTGCGCGACCTATTCCTAATTCCTTTACAATCGCAGATGCACTCACTCCATTATAGTTAGACTCCCCTTACCCGCCAAATTATGCCCTTTTGAGCACCATCACATGTTGTCTAAATCGTCTATGACTTGTCCAGCATGGTCCGCTGGCGTCACCTTATCATAGGTGGTGACAACCTTCCCGTCTGGCCCGATCAAAACCGACTTGCGCGGTGATCGTGCGCTGTCTGGTTCGGATACGCCAAAGTCGACAGACATTGCCCCCTCTTCGTCGCTCAATAGGTCGTAAGGGAATGAGAACTTATTCCGAAAAGCGCCATTGTCCATTGGACTATCATATGACACACCGACAACCGAGGCGTTACGGTCTTCAAAGTCTTGGATTCGATCACGGAACCCGTTGCCTTCGATGGTTCAGCCGGGGGTGTCGGCCTTGGGATACCACCAGAGTAGGACATAACGTCCGGCGAAATCATCCTTCTTCACCGTCTTTCCGTCCTGATTAGGGAGGCTAAAATCAGGAGCGTCAGCACCAGCGGCGATCAGAGCCATAAACATATCTCCATTATAAGTTGTATTACATCCACAATATATTACACGAGCAATGCTTTCAACAACAGATAAAGTGCTGTAAATCTTAAGGAGGAAGATTTAGAGAATTTCTGATTTCTATTCTAGCTCCACTCACTCAGTACTATAATATTCTTTAATCGCCTGGTCCTCTCCTCCTATTAGCCAACCATTGAGAGCCTCCATAAACTTAACATCATCATCAGTAACAATTTGTCTATTTTCGTGAGAGTTTTTATTTCTTATTTTGATTAGATTGTCTAACCACCTACATGCTTTTTTTTTCGTGAGCTGCTCTTCACCTTTAATAGGAATATGATTTTGGAACGCTGGTTCTTTCGACCAATTTTCCCAGATGATCTCTTTAAGATTTGTTAAAGTCACACAATCCCATGGCTCTACACGCTCAGAAATTCCTAATGATAAATCCATCAAACCTCTTGTCGATCTAGCACGTCTTCTGATCAAACACGATGAAAAGGCGGTCCTGTTAGTAACGGGAAGGCCTGAAAAAACAAGACCGATCACTGAGGAGTGGCTATTAAAACACAAACTAGCACTCGACTTCTCGTCGAGGTTATTCATGCGTAAAAATAACGATTGGCGCGAGGATCATGTAGTAAAACGTGATATATTGAAAGCTATCAGAATCTGTGGGTTTGAGCCTGTTCTAATCTTTGATGATCGACAATCGGTTATAAACATGTGGTCAGATGAAGGAATTTGCACAGCAAAAATAAACTCCGGGAACCCTTGATCATTGCATATAGGAAATATAAATCGCTTCTTAATTGATGGCCATCAAGAAGTTCTCCTTAAGTTAGACTCCACTTCTTCATAAAGTTATGCCAGAATTTTTTTAAATAAACTAACACGTCTGCCAAAGACGGATTAATCATTCATGAAAGTAACATGTAGCTATTCGTAACACACAAGGGAGGATCAGAATTATGAGGACAATCTATTTATCCAGTGTAGCTATTTTTGCTATCTTCGGCTTACTATCTGCCGAATTGATGTTAACACAATCTGCCAAGGCCTCCGAAGTTGACGGCCCCAAAGTAAAATGGGACGTGTCACTTTGGGGTAAAAAACGTGCTTTTACTGCCGGCGTGGAAAAGCTCTCGGCGCTAGTCAAATCAAAGACCGGAGGGAATTTCAATATTGTCTTGCATTACGGCGGTGCTCTCTCCAAGTCCCGTGAAAACCTTGACGGTATTTCAATTGACGCATTCCAAGCAGCAATGTTCTGTAACTTCTACCATCCAAAAAAGAATCCGGCACTTATGTCATTGACAATGCCATTCCTACCAATGAGTAGCTGGGAAAACAATCGTAAAATCCGCGATGCTGTTTACGCACATCCAGCTGTCAAAAAAGAACTCGCGAAGTGGAATGCAATGGCCTATACGTCGTCCTATTTGCCACAATATGAGTTTCTCGGCCGTGGTAAGCCACCTGTAACACTATCAGACTGGAAAGGCTTAACAGTCCGCGCCGGCGGCGGCGTAGGACGTGCAATGAAGGTTATTGGCGCAACGCCTACGAGCTCGACTGCAACGGAGGTGTATACTGGTGTTCAGCAGGGCACGATGGATGCGGCATCGTTTCCTTTCACTTATAGTCATGTCGCTTATAAAATCCATGAAGTAACACAGTGGTTCACTTCTAACTTGTCACCGGGAACATCAGACTGCCCAGTAGTGTTCTCGATCAACGCCTATAAGAAACTTCCTAATCAATACCAAAAACTGTTGATGGACGTTAAGGAAGACGTGATTAAGGCACAAATTCAATCTTATATCGACATCGATAAAAAGAACTTGCCAATGCTTAAAGCAAAACTTAAGGAAGTCAAATTTTCAAAAGATGAGCTTGCCAAGTTCCGTGCCGCTGCCGGTAAACCAGTGATTGACAAGTGGATTGCTGAAAATCAAGGCAAGTTCGATGCGAGGGGCGTGATTGACACGATCTTCGCTGCTGTCGGACGCAAATACTAGGATTAGACGGACTACTGTCCTGCCTCATATGGGGCGGGACAGAGTCCGCTCCCCCCTGAGTTGTTTTACCCATGAACGATGGATTAGGGCGTTTTCTTAACTGTGTAGATTCAGCGTTGTTTAGACTGGAATCTCTATTGAATTCGGTTTCCGGGCTTATAGTATTCGCACTAATGTTTCTCGGTGTTATTCAGATTGTCTTACGGACAGTCTTCCGAGCACCAATCTTCGGCTACATAGATATAGTAGAAATCGCTATGGTGGGCTTCGCCGTATTAGCAATATCGTATGTTCAAAGAGTTGGCGGCCATGTGCGTATGGAACTTTTCGTTTCTAAACTTAGAGGTCGTGCTCATTGGTTGGCTGAGACCGCCAGCACTGCGTTAGGCCTCTTTATTGTTGGTGTATTAATCCCCTATTCTTATTTTCATTTCGAACGTGCCTTCAACATTGGTGACAGCACTATCGATATCGAGATCATTACCTGGCCGGCCAAGCTGGCGGTGCCAATGGCACTATCGGTTCTATTTATACGGTTACTAGTGCAGTTCGGAGGTTATATCCGACTGACTATCGACCCCACACTAGATCCAGTGGCGGTACCGCTACTAAAGGATGTCGAGGAGATAGCAAATGAAGAAATCCGCCAGGCAGCGGAGGACGCGTGATGCTTGGAATCGACAGCTTCTCTGTTGGGATAATCGGTGTGAGTCTACTTATCGTTATGGTGGTGCTCGGGGTTCGAGTTTATGTCGCCGCAGCTTTAACTGGATTTCTGGGTCTTCTAGAGCTCAAGGGTTGGCACGTTGCTGCCGCAGTTTCAGGAATGATTCCCCATTCGAAGACGGTAACTTACCCGCTATCAGTCCTTCCACTTTTTATTCTGATCGGGTTTCTCGCTTTTTATGCAGGACTAACATCAAAACTATTCGAAGCTGCGCGCCGCTGGGTCGGCTGGATGCCAGGTGGTCTTGCAGTTGCCACTGTGTTCGCAACTGCCGGCTTTGCTGCGGTGTCTGGGGCGTCGACAGCCACCGCAGCTGTATTCTCTCGTGTTGCTATTCCCGACATGATGAAAAATGGCTACGATCAGCGACTGACCGCAGGCGTGATCGCTGCGGGAGGCACACTGGCTTCTCTAATTCCGCCTTCAGCGATACTGGTTGTCTACGCAATAATCGTGGAACAGTCTGTTGGTAAACTTCTGTTAGCAGGTTTTCTTCCGGGAATGGTTTCAGCACTAATCTATGCTGCTTTAATTATCTTCATGTGCAAATGGAAGCCGGAACTAGGCTCTCGAGTAACTGGTTTTACATGGAAAGAAAAATTCGAGTCACTGCCGGGTACGTTCCCTATCTTCATTGTCATTGGAGTGATCTTCGGGGCCCTCTATACCGGTGCTGCCACACCTACTGAGGCGGGAGCACTCGGCGCAATGGTGGTATTCAGCCTTTATGCGTTAAGAGCCTGGCGGGAAAAAGCTATAAGCCTAATGAGAAAACGTCTTCATGAGGCATTGATGGAAACCGCCAAGCTCACGGTTATGATCTTTACTCTGATATGGGGAGTGTTTCTATTCGTTCGTTTTCTTGGCTTTGCTGGGCTGCCTGCAGCGTTTGCCGATTGGGTGGTATCACTCGAGATGGCACCACTTTTGATTATGATCTGTATCCTATTGGCCTACGCTGTGCTCGGAATGTTTATGGACGCAATCGGTATGTTGGTGCTGACTCTGCCGGTGGTTTACCCAGCGGTTATTGCAATTGGCTATGATCCGATTTGGTTCGGAATTATTGTTGTAAAAATGGCCGAAATCTGTCTGATTACCCCGCCCATCGGTCTAAACTGTTTCGTTGTTGCTGGTGTCAGTCGTGAACTGAGAGACTCTGATGGAAAGTCTCTCTCTATCCCGCTCCAAGATGTTTTTCGAGGAATTGGCCCGTTTTTCATCGCTGACGTATTAACCGTTGCCGTGCTGCTTGCCTGGCCGGATATAGTATTGTGGTTGCCAAGGACGATGGGGTAAAAGAGTCTCTACATAATATGATTGATCTGAAACGCAATTCAAAAAAAGAATTAGTACCTGCTACAGGCAGACGGGTTCGCGCCTCTTCTATTTATAAACCTAATCAAGCTGATGATTTTAAGATTAGTAGAGGAAAGTTTACAAACTATCTAGATTGTCAGAGATGTTTTTATCTCGATCGGGTTAAAGGTCTAGACGAACCTGGCACCCCTGGTTGGACTCTAAATGAGACAACAGACATCCTGCTAAAGAAAGAGTTTGATGAGTGTCGATCGCTTCAAGCACCACATCGGCTCATGGATAAATTCGGTCTTTCAGGAGTTGTTCCTTTTAAACATCCTGATCTCGATAAATGGCGAGATTCCCTTCATCACGGTTTAATGTCACGTTTCAAAGACACAAACATTATTTTAACTGGAGGAGTAGATGATATATGGGAAAATACTAACGATAATTCACTGATTATTGTCGACTATAAATCTCAAGCTAATTCGATACCAGTAACTCCAGAATATTACCTTTCTTATGTTTATCATGAAGCCTACAAAATACAGATGGATTTCTATGCGTACTTACTGCAGGAAATGGGATTTACCGTTTCTGAAAAATCATATTTTCTCGTCTGCAACGCAAACAGAGAGGCTAACGGATTCTACGGGCAAATGAATTTCAGTGAAACATTAATCCCTTATAAATGGTCTTCTGATTGGATTCCCGAAAAGGTTGGAGACATGGTCACTTTAATGAACCAATATGCAGTCCCTGATCCGAACCCAAGCTGCAAGAACTGTGCCTATGCTAAACAACGAACCTTATTGGACATTACAGGCTAAGCTAGCGTTTAAGATAAGGCTCACCTTCTTCGAATAGTTAATTGTAATTCACGAATTTATTTTCTCCGCATACATCTTCGCCCCTTAGTAATAAGACAGGGTGCTCTGAAAGATTAAGTTTGCCCTTTTTTTTATTATTTCTATGCATCTCATCTGCTAGATCTCGACTAAACAACGAACTGGTGGGCATCAATCTCAAAGTAATGCCACGTCGGGTATACCTAGAAATATTTGGCTTTGAACCATGCATCAAATAAACATCGTGTAAGGAAATTTGGCCTTTTGTAAGCTCTAAACTAACAGCATCGGCTTTATTAAATTCACTTTCTAGTAATTCTTCATTTAAGGTCAAACTTTCGCTGGGATTATGTTTGTGCTTATATAGAGTACGTTTTTTATGAGAGCCTGGAATTACTTCCACACAACCATTTTCTGATGTGGAATCATCAATTGCAATCCAAACTGTGCAGGTAGCTAGAGGTCTGATCGGCCAATATTCACCATCTTGATGCCAAGGTGTAGCCTTACCTTTAAAGGCAGGTTTACCGAAAAAACTCATATTCCACAAAGCTATGTTTGGACCAATCAATTGCGATACTATATCTAACAGTCCAGGTGCATCACAAAACTTGGCGAAATTAATATCTTCTCGCAATAACGCGGGACAATTATCTATGTATTGGGGGTTATCCTCGAGCAACTTCGTTATTCGTCTGTCAATTGAATTCAAAACATCACTAGGAATTTTATAATCGGGAATAATGTATCCCTGGGACTTATATAAATCTATTTGTTCCCTATCTAACATTTGGTTTTCCATACTTACTGAGTGTTCGGTCTAATGACTGATTTCGTATAAACATGATTTTAACAAGTTCCTGTCACGGGTTAAATAAAAGAATGATAAGAGCTTACTTTGTTTTATTTTGAACTCAGAATCCACCATGTACGTTATAGAGCATAACGACTAGTACAACAGCCAGATAAACAAGGTAAAGCCTACCCTGCAGGTGGTCGTTGATTCGACGTGAAAGGGCCAGACCAAACGGTGCACCAACGAGGCCCCCAGCAGCCAACCCAACAAATGCCGGAAGGTAAAGAAAGCCAAGGCTCCAGGCTGGCAGTCCTGTTTCATACATTCCACCGACAATGTAGCCGCCACCAGCAAACAGCCCTAAACAAGCAGCAAGCGTAGAACAGGTCCCCACAGTAGTCGCCATAGAAAACCGCAGCTTTCTCAGGAATGGAGCTACCAACACTGCTGGCCCCGGCCCCATTAGTGAGCCGAGAAAGCCCGAGAGGCTACCCGATAGCCAGTACTCAACACCTCGTACGCCGGAAAGATCGCTTCCACTTTGTAGTTTGGTAATACGTTTACTCAATAAACCCCGTGCAATACTCAAGACGATGAAGAAGATGAAAAGAGCCTTCAATAAAAAACTGGGCATAATACCACCGAAAGTTGAACCAAGGATCGCACCAATGGCAACTAGAGGAAAGAATTTCAGAACCAGCTGTAGATTCGTGTCTTTAGCGCGCCATCGCAGTACCGCCGAATAGGAGGACACTACCAAAATAACCGCCTGAGTCGTGCCAACGGTTAAGTGCATTGTATGCTCACCACCAATCTGCTGCATAGTCAGCAGGGTTAGTAATATTGGTGCCACGGCAAAACCGCCTCCAACACCAAACATCGCAGCGACGATACCGGCGAAGACGCCAGAAGCGACATAGACTGAGATAACCTCAATCACTGAACCTCACTCACGAAACAATCACCTTCAGTAAGGTTTGTTTGATGATAAGGTATATGATTAAAATGTTGCACATCAGCAGGTAGGAGTAAAAGACGTAGCGTGATCAGATATGAAAGCTTGAAGTGAACGAGGATCGTTACCCGTGACGTCCTTTGTTACATTGGTAACATAAGAATAAGTCCCAGCAGCCGCAAATCCAATCATCTTGACCTGGTGTTCGATTAACCATGACGGCAAACCACGTTTTGTTACAATGTTCTTCCAGATACCTACATCAACAGTGTTGTAACTGATGTCGCGTTTAAGTACTTTGCTAAAAGTCTCGGCTACCTGATCGAGGCTGATCGCGGCGCCTGTCTGGTAATACCCCTGGCCATCATGTTTATCATCTTCCTCTAACACGGTAGCTGTTAAATCAGCAACGTCTCGGGGATCAGTCATACTTATCGTAACATCTCGTGGTATAGCACTGGTGAAAGTATTCCCTTCTTTCAGATCAGCGGCCACATAGTACAGATTTGTCATGAAGAAATTAGGTCGTATAAAAGTATAACGAGACCCGCAGCTCGCGATCTTCTTCTCTAGGGCCTTGTGCGCCATAGGTATAGGGGCCAAAGAATCAATATTGCCCGAAAGCTTCACTATTCGTTCACATCCAGCTTTCACGGCTGCTTCTATTGCATTGGTTTGCTGTGCTTCAAGAATAGGACTGTGACCTGAGTTCAAATAAAGCGTATGAACACCTTCCAGGGCGTGATCCAGTGAAGCACGATCATCGAGGTTGGCATATACAAAGTTCACATCATGCCCCAACAAGTCCTGTGCTTTATTAATATCTCTAACCAGATATCGAGTGTTAAGACCACGGTCCCTAAGAAGAGGCGTGAGATGCTGTCCCGTAACCCCGGTGGCACCCGTAATTGCTATTAAATGTTTTCCCATATCCTACTCCATTTATGGTCAGGGTGCCGACTGAAAGTTTATCAGAAGGACATTAAAACCTCTCCACTCTGTACCTGTATTGAAGCTCCATCGATCGCTCCTGCTTCAATCATTTTACCAAATGCCTGCTTAGCCGTTTCAGTGGCAGCCTCCATTACTTCTTGGTTTGGATATTTTGCCACGACTGCACCTCCACCATCTCCGTACGAGACTATATCGATGAAGTCTGCTCCTACGCCTTCCAACACCTCACGCATGGATTCTGAAATTTCTTGTGCTTTATCCATATCCGAAGATGTAAATTTAGTAATTCTGTACATTGCCATTTTTTATTCCTTTAAAATTTTGTATTACTTTGTCACGTTTATGAACCATGCAAAAATTCTGACAGAATTATAACTGAATGAAAAGCGGCGTGTTCAAACTCCCTATCATAAAAAGAGACTCCCCATCTCCAACACAATATGCCAGAGTTTTTGTATAGGAAACTAACTCTCACGTTTTTGGAGTTCTATCCTGTAATACACCTAAGGGCACTTTAAATTAATTGTTTTAAACGCCGGGGCAAATAAAGAGGAGAACCGCATGGATGTTGGAATGTTTATGGTCTTCGCGTCGTATGGTTGGAATGACTGTTCAGACAATATTGTTTGGGAAGAAGAAATCAGATTGGCACGGATGGCAGCTGATAGAGGTTTTGATTGCTTATGGTCGGCGGAACATCATTTTAACGATTATTCCTTCATACCAGACAACATTAACCTCATGACTTATATGACTGCAATCTGCCCAGATATAGATGTGGGAACAGCAGCAGTTATTTTGCCTTGGCATAGTCCTCTGAGAGTAGCGGAAAATATAGCAGTACTCGATATGCTAAGTAACGGTCGTGTTCGTTTTGGTATGGGACGCGGGCTGGCAAGACGTGAGTTTGAAGCGTTTCAAATTCCTATGGATGAATCTCGAGGACGTTTTGACGAAGCTGCACCCATGATAGTTGAAGCTTTAAAAACTGGTTTTATTGAGGGTAGTGGTAAATTTTACAAACAACCTCGTACTGAAATCAGGCCACGACCTCAGCACGACTTCAATGGGCGTTTCTATGCTGTTGCTGGCAGTGAGGATTCGATTAACTCTGCTGCTAAGATTGGGGCACACCAAGTAATGTTCGCTGATCGACCATGGGAAATGAGGGTACCGATGGTCGAGCTTGGACGTAAGTTACATCGTAAATACCACAGCACAGAGCCACCAGAAATTATGCTGACAGAATTTTGCATATGTGGTTCAGAAAAAGACAACTTGGAAGAAGAAGCACGAAATTACCAAGGAAAATTTGTTGAAAGTAACTTTCACCATTACGAGTTTTTAGGCCAACACTTTAAGAACGCCAAGGGATATGATGGTTATCGGCAAAAGGCAGCTATTTTGAAAGAAAGTGGTGTTGAAGGAGCGGTGGCTGGTTTCATGGAAGCAGCAAGCTGGGGTACGCCCGATAAAATTTTAAGGGGCTTGGAAAAGCGACGAAAACTATTAGGGGATTTTGAACTCAATGTAGCATTTCGATTTGGTGGAACCCCGATGGAAGTATCAGAAAGAAGTCTAAAGCTGTTTGCCGACGAAGTATTACCAGTATTACAATCTTGGTAACCATACTTAAACAGAGCATGGAAGGGTCAAAAAATGTCTGTAGATAAGGATCAGTTGCGTAAGCTTCAATGGTCAATAATGGAGCAAGTGTCAGCGTGCTCTATCCTGCCGTTAATGCGGATCGGTGACGAACTTAACCTCTTTTTTACACTCGCTGAAAATGGCCCTTGTTCAATCTCTGTATTTTCAGAAACAGCTGGCATTGATGAACGTTATGCCCGTGAATGGCTGTATGCTATGTGTGCTGCAAATTACTGTTGTCATGATAAAGAATTTCAGAACTTTCACCTTTCAGAAGAACAAAAAATGGTGTTTGCCTATGAAGATAGCCCTGCCCTTATGATTGGTGCATACGATATTCTTGCTGGAAATGTGCATGGTATCGACAAAGTTTTGGAAGCATTCAAAACCGGTGAAGGTATTGAATATGGCAACTTCCACCCTTGTGTGTTTCAGGGAACAGCCCGTTTCTTTAAACCTTCCTACAAATCTAACTTGATACAAAAGTGGATGCCAAAAATACCATTGGCCGAGCAAAAACTTAAAGACGGAGGACGTCTTTGTGATGTTGGTTGTGGTAAGGGGCTTTCAACGATTTTATTGGCATCTGAATACAAAACTGCAAGTTTTGTGGGATACGACATTCATGCGCCATCAATTGATGAGGCAAATAAAGACGCGAAAGAAGCCGGTTTAGACGATCGCTTAGAGTTTAAAGTCAAAGACGCTGAAGGGTATGAAGGTGAATATGATATTATTACCTTTTTTGATTGCCTACATGATATGGGAGACCCACTCAGCGCTGCACGCTATGCGAAATCTAAGCTGTCCCCTGAGGGTTGGGCGATCCTCATTGAACCAAGCGCTTCTGATGACGTGAGTGAAAATATGAACCCCATTGGGCAAATGTATTATTCTTTCTCGACTATGGGTTGCGTTCCAACTTCTAAATCGCAAAAAGTAGGTTTAGCGCTCGGTGCTCAAGCAGGAGCTACAATAATTATTAATCTTATGCTTGAAGCAGGATTTAGCGAGTGCAACGTTGTGTTCAAAAATGCAACTAATATGGTCATTGCTTGCAAGGCTTAGGTCAGATTAAGTGACTTAGCAAACAAGGACAACTGAATAAAAGTGAAAGGGAGTAAGTACGTTGGAAGAAATTACTTTTTTAAGTGAAGGTATAAGGTGTAAAGGTGATTTATTTATCCCAGAAAACTGCGATTCAGATAATCCTAGACCCGCAATTGTGGTTGGACATGGCTTTAGTGGTGTAAAAGAAGTCTTGAAGTTCCATGGTCAGTTTTTCTGTGATGAAGGCTATGTCGTCTTGACTATAGATTACCGAACTTTTGGTCGCAGTGAAGGAGAGCCTAGAGGACAGCTTTTTCCTTTAAGACAAGTTGAAGATTATAAGAATGCGATAACCTGGCTACAGCAGCAAAGTTATGTCATGGCGGATCAGATAGGTATCTGGGGAACAAGCTATGGTGGTGGTATTGTAATACAAACAGCGGCATTTGATCGTCGTGTAAAGTGTGTTGTTTCACAAGTACCAATTATGAATTCAAGAAAGTGGATGCGATCATTACGAACAGGAGTTCAATGGGAAGAATTGCTTGATCGTATTGATCAGGATCGATCATTTAGGGCAATTGGTAAAGAAACAGCACGTATTGATGTGGTATGTCGAGGTAGTGAGGGAGAATTCTGTGCAATGCCCTCGGATGATGATGTTGAATTAGTAGAACAATGGATGAGTTCAGTGGGAACGCATAAACTAGATATAGCCATGGAGTCTATGGAGAAAATAATTGAGTTCAATCCGTCTGACGTTATTCATTTAATTGCACCTCGGCCTCTCTTAATTGTAACTGCTGGCGGTTATGATGTTATACATCCCATTGATCAGATATATGATGGGTTTGCAAAAGCACACGAACCAAAAAAGATGATTGCTCACAATCATGACCAGTTTGGCTTTTATGAAGAACCTGGAACAAGCATTGGTCTAAAAGACGCAACAGACTGGTTCCAAACTTGGATACCAATTGATGGCTCTGGCAGACCTCCTAAAAAAACTCCTTGGTTACAAGAGGCACATGACAGGAGAGGCAAGCTAACCTAGACTTAACCCTTGAAGTCAGTCCGTCTATAAGTATGAAGGTATTGGGTATTACGTCGATTCTATCGTTTGAACCAAATCCTTATTTAGGTGGAATTATAGGTAGCATGAGCCAAGCTCCATGCGATTTGCCTGTATGTAATGTGACTTTGCCATCAA
>PTJY01000011.1 GCA_002937505.1 Alphaproteobacteria bacterium MarineAlpha12_Bin1 | reverse complement strand
GGTTTTATTGAAGTCAGAACATGAATATCTTCTTTAGCTGAGGCGGTGTTTGATAAAAAAGAAATAATAGGAAGAAGTATAAATGCTATGTGTCTTTTAGCCATTATTTAGAAACTTTCGTATGTTATGTTATACTATAACTATTTTGTGTAACTTTATAACGTATGTTATCTTATAGAACAAGGATATATCTTTAGTTTTAATGTGTTTGGAAACAATTTTTATGCTTGATGGAACATTAGTTGAACTGCAGAATGTGGGTGTTAAACGTGAATCACGCTGGTTAGTGCGGGGGGTCTCCTTTACTGTTGATAAAGGAGAAATAGTTACTCTAATAGGTCCAAATGGTTCGGGAAAATCTACTACCGCTAAGTTATTGTTGGGAGTTTTGGACGCGAATGAGGGCACTGTAAACAGACGTAAAGATTTGGTTGTTTCATATTTGCCTCAGAGCCTATCTATAGACTGGACCTTACCAATACGTGTTGATCATTTTATGAAAATGACTGGAAAAGTCAGCGATGATGAGGTGCGTTCAGCTCTGGATTCTACTGGGGCAGAGCATCTCTTTAAAGAGGAGCTGCGTGTTCTTTCGGGTGGAGAATTTCAACGCGTCATGATAGCTCGAGCAATTTCACGTAAACCCGATTTGATAGTTCTTGATGAGCCAGTACAGGGAGTTGATTTCTCGGGACTAGTTGAACTTTATCAATTGATAGAAAGTCTAAGGGATGAATTGAATTGCGGGATAGTTCTTATATCTCATGATTTACATATCGTAATGGCTGCGTCAGACAACGTAATTTGTCTGAATGGCCACGTTTGTTGTTCTGGAACACCAAAATCAGTATCGGAGAGTGAAGAATATCTTGCACTATTTGGACGACAGGTCGAACCGGGGCTAGCTTTGTACAAACACAAGCACGATCATACGCATGATACAGATGGTGCCTTAATTGATATCAGAGAGAATTCTCGTATCACATCCAATATAGACCAATGACGTTTAGGTTAATCCATCAACCGATTGGGAAGGCTTATGTTTGATGATTTTTTCTATCGTGCGCTGCTTGTTGGGGTTGGCGTTGCGATTATAGCCGGCCCTTTAGGCTGTTTTGTGATTTGGCGTCGTCTTTCATATTTTGGAGATACTCTCTCTCATGCGGCTTTATTGGGTGTTGCACTAGCTTTCTTGGTAGAAATAAATTTTACCTTATCCGTTTTCATTGTTTCTGCGTTGGTGGCACTTTTTTTGATTTACCTAAGAGCAAAAACGAGTTTGCCTAGTGATGCTCTCCTTGGTCTTCTGGCTCATTCAGTTCTGGCGTTGGGGATAGTAGTTCTGGGATTCATGACCTGGGTTAGGATTGATCTTTTAAGCTTATTATTCGGTGATATATTAGCAGTATCCATGTATGACATCTGGCTGGTTTTTCTTGGCGGTTCATTGGTGCTTGTAATTCTAGTTACTATTTGGCGACCATTATTTGCGGATACAGTTAGTCATGATTTAGCTACAGCGGAAGGAATGAACCCCCAGCGTGCCCGTGTCATATTTACCCTCTTGTTGGCACTAGTCATCTCAATATCTATAAAAGTAGTTGGCGTATTGCTGATTACAGGCTTACTTATCATACCAGCGGCAACCGCACGTAATGTTTCAAGTGGTCCAGTTCAAATGGCAATTATATCAACGGTTGTAGGGGTAATAGCAGTTGTTTGTGGATTATTCTCTTCCTTACAATGGGACACCTCATCTGGGCCAACCATCATTGCTGCTGCACTTGTCTTGTTTGTATTAACATTGTTACCATTGAGGCGTGCTATAACGTTAGTGGCTGATTATTCTGCCAAACTAGCCAATAGGGGGAGTTGAATGATGAACCTTGTACTTAACGATGGTAGTCCTGATTTATCTGAAAATCAGAAATTAGTTATGGATCTGCTAGAGAGAAAAAGTGGTCCATTAAGTGCATACATGATTTTAGATGAACTTCGTGACTCAGGATTCCGGGCGCCTCTTCAAGTGTATCGTGCCCTGGAAAAGCTGATAAGTATTGGTAAAGTTCATCGTGTAGAGAGTCTTAGCGCATTTATTGCGTGTAGTCATATGTCTTGCGAAAAGCTTGGTGTTACTGCATTCGTGATTTGTGACAAATGTGAGAATGTTCAAGAAGTGAGTGATGAGTCTATCTCTCTGTTTGTTACCGACTTGGCTATAAAAACGAAAATGAAGGCTGCGAAATCTAATATTGAACTTCACGGTCTCTGTGATGGTTGCCAAAATATCTAAATTCAATTATGTGAAAAACTATGTTTAGTAAATTTTGGATTTAAATTTGACACAATACTTCTCTAGGTACTAAGTGATTATTTTAGCTTATAACATTTTCATATTATATTCGTGATACGATTGGTTTTACCGTGTTAATATCAAGATATAACTATTTTTAAGATTGCCCAAAGTAGGGTCTATCAAAGAGTAAAATTGTGAACAAACAAATAAATGCAGTTATTTTGGGCGCTAGTGGGTATACAGGTGTTGAGCTTGTTCGATTACTTCTACGCCATGATTTTGTGGCAATTAGAGCATTAACTGCTAATTCACATGCAGGTGAGCTTTATGACAGAGTTTTTCCTCATCTAGGGTTTAATAGTCTTCCTGGACTAATAAAAAATGAGGAAATTGACTGGGATGGAATAGACGTTGCGTTTTGCGCATTACCACATGGGGCTACCCAGAATGTAATAAAAGAAATTCCTGAAAAAATAAAAGTCATAGATTTATCAGCAGACTTCAGATTAGATAGCCCTGAGTTATATTCTGAATGGTATGGCCATGTACATTTTGCACCTGAGCTTCAAAAAGAGGCAGTTTATGGTTTAACCGAATTCTATAGAAATGAAATTATTGAAGGCCGTTTAGTTGCTTGTCCAGGGTGTTATCCGACTGCTGCACTAATACAGCTTTTGCCTTTAGTTCAGGAAAATCAGATAGATGCGGATGATATTATTATTGATGCTAAATCAGGGGTTACCGGCGCTGGTCGATCACTTAAAGAGACTTCATTGTTTTCTGAGGTTGCTGAAGGAATTCACCCGTATGGTGTAGCTCATCATAGACATGCACCGGAAATTGAACAGGAAATAACCAAATCGCTAGGCAGACAAGTTATTGTAAACTTTACTCCTCATCTAATGCCCATGAACAGAGGTGAGTTGGTTACTACTTATGTTCGCTGCAACAAAGGAATATCAGTAGATGATATTAGGCAAAATTTTATAGATAGATATAAACGAGAACATTTTATTCGAACATTAGATGAGGGGGTTTTAGCATCTACAAGACATGTCAGAGGGTCCAACTTTGTGGTCACTTCTGTAATAGCTGATCGCATAAAAGATAGAGTTATTTTGATTACGGCAATAGACAACCTGGTTAAAGGATCCAGCGGTCAGGCAATTCAAAACATGAATCTTATGTTTGGGTTTGATGAAATTATGGGTCTAGAACAAGAGCCACTTTTCCCGTAGGTTTTAAGAACAATGAGGAACGTATGTCGAATCCAGTAAAGCCATATTTAGGTGTAATGCCAGTTATTGAAGAAGATGTGTTCATAGCAGACACTGCTGCTGTTATTGGCAATGTTAAGATCGGTTCAGAGTCGAGCGTCTGGTATAATTGTGTAATAAGAGGCGATGCCGGAAGTTTTATAGAAATAGGCGAGAGAGTGAACATTCAAGATGGAACAGTTATTCATATTAATGGACCTCGTGAAGACGGTAGCACTCATATGCCAACAATAATTGGCAGTGATATTACTATTGGACATAGTGCCCTTATACATGCATGTACACTTGAATCTGAGTGCTTTATTGGCATGCGCTCTGTTGTGCTTGATGGTGCTATAGTCGAAACTGGAGCAATGGTTGCTGCTGGAGCGGTTGTGTCGCCTGGTAAAGTAGTCAAGTCTGGGGAGCTGTGGGCTGGTATTCCTGCAAAGCCGCTGCGAAAGCTACGTGAAGAGGAACTCAATTATTGGCCGGAATCAGTTCGAACATACTGTCTATTAGCTGCTAATCATATAAAATCTGGTAATTCTAAATCTTAACTATTTGAATAAAAGAATTTAGGATTTTAAGAAAATATACTATGTTGCGTTGAAGTAAGTTTTGGTTGAGATACATCTTGTAAAAATGTTTAAGATAAAGATAAGTGTGTCATAGGAGTTCACTAAATGTATAAGACGCCATTTCAAATCAATAACTATCGATGCCTAACCTGGCGTTTGATATCTGTATTATTTTTATTTTCTTTTGTCTTAATTGGCGGCTGTTCCGAGATATCAAAATTTAGAATGTTTGACTTTCTTGGTTTTATGCAAACTGAGGTAACTTCCCATAGTCATAAGGTAATTAGGCAAAAAGGAAATATTGAAAGCTCTGCAGCTAAGAAGCAGTCTACGCCTAAATTGTCTAGTGTGCCTTCACGGCCGAAATCAACTCCACTTAGCGTTAGAGAAAAGGTCGTAAAAGGCTTATTCGCTGACAGAGAAAAAGCTAAGTTTTTAGATGGTTTCATAAGATTATTTGATGTGATTCCTAAAAAGAAAAATTGATTTATGGTGCATAGTATACCTATATTTTATCCTAACAAATTAAAGTATAAAGTTATTGGTCATTCCAAAACAAATTAATTTAATTTTAGGCATTGACGTATAGGAAATGACATGGAGCACGATTTTCACCGTATAACGAGACTGCCACCGTACGTTTTTTCGGAGGTTAATGCGATGAAGGCTGAAGCTCGAAATAATGGTGAGGATATTATAGATTTTGGAATGGGTAACCCTGATCTTCCAACACCAGAGCACATCGTAGAGAAATTATCTGAGACAGTACGTAATCCCAAAACGCACCGATACTCAAACTCAAGAGGTATTCCAGGGCTGAGAAGGGCTTTGTGTGGTTATTATGAAAGGCGATTCAATGTAAGTCTCGATCCTGAACGTGAGGCTATAGTTACTATAGGGTCAAAAGAAGGTTTAGCTAATCTTGCGCAAGCTATTACTGGACCGGGTGATATAATTTTGGTTCCAAACCCATCGTATCCAATTCATCAGTTTGGTTTCATAATTGCAGATGGAGCTGTTAGATACCTACCTGTAAAGCCAGATTCAGATTTTATCCCTGCATTGGAACGCGCTATTTTGCATTCTGTTCCTAAACCAGTTGCTCTTGTTTTATGTTATCCAGCAAATCCTACAGCATACGTTGCTGATTTAAGTTTCTATAGTGAGGTTGTTGATTTATGTCGTTTTCACAATATTTATATTTTATCTGATTTAGCTTATGCTGAGATATATTTTGATGATAGCAACCCTCCTCCATCAGTATTACAGGTCCCTGGGGCAAGGGATATAACTGTTGAGTTTACCTCCACTAGTAAAACTTACTCGATGCCTGGTTGGCGTATTGGTTTTGCTGCCGGAAACGAAAGACTAATAGCGGCGCTGGCTCGTGTAAAAAGTTATTTAGATTATGGGGCCTTCACTCCCATTCAAGTTGCTGCAGCAACTGCCTTAAATGGTTCTCAAAAATGTGTTGTTGAAACTCGTGCTATATATAAAGGGCGAAGGGATGTCTTGATTGATGGTTTGAGTAGGGCTGGTTGGAATATTCCTAAACCGAGTGCTTCTATGTATGCATGGGCTCCAATTCCTAAGCCATTTGATCAGCTTGGTAGTTTAAAGTTTTCAAAACTTCTTCTCGAACATGCCAACGTTGCTGTTTCACCGGGACTGGGATTTGGTGAAAATGGAGAAGGGTATGTTAGAATTGCTGTTGTCGAAAATGAACAACGTATACGTCAAGCAGTCCGAAGTATTCGTAATTTTTTTTCTAATAGCGACGAAATAGTATCCTCCGAGTTGCAGGGTAATGTTTTTTCAATAGCTGCATCTAAGAAGTGAGGAGTGGATTTTTATGGAACCTTTGCGCGTTGCTATTGCAGGATTAGGTACTGTCGGATTAGGAACCCTCAAACTCCTTGAGAAAAATAATAAATTGCTGGCGGAGCGTACGGGTCGTCGTATCTTCGTCACGGCAATTAGTGCAAGGGATAGAACAAAAAAAAGAGACCATGCAATTGATCATTTAAAATGGTTTGATGATCCAGTTGATATGGCTCGAGAAGCTGACGCAGATGTGATAGTTGAATTAATTGGGGGTGAAAGAGACCCTGCAAAATCAATCTGTGAAGCGGCTCTAGGTTCTGGCCGACATGTCGTCACTGCGAATAAAGCTTTGATGGCTACTCATGGAAATGAACTGTCAAAACTAGCTGAAAAAAACACAAAGATTTTAAACTTTGAAGCGGCAATAGCTGGTGGAATTCCCATTGTTAAGGCTTTAAGAGAGGGTCTATCAGGCAACGAAATCAAAAGGGTTTATGGAATCTTAAATGGCACATGTAATTACATACTTACGGAAATGAGGCAACAGAGGAAGAGTTTTGATGAGGTTTTACAAGAAGCTCAAAGCCTTGGGTATGCCGAGGCCGAGCCAAGCATGGATGTAGATGGCATAGATGCAGGTCAAAAATTATCTTTGCTGGCTAGCCTGGCATTTGGCTGTCGAATAAACTTTTCAGGTGTTTACACAGAGGGAATAAGGCACATCTCTTTGATTGATATTGATTATGCCGAGGAGCTTGGTTACAGAATAAAATTATTGGGCAGTGCTCGTTTAACTGAAAATGGTCTAGAGCAAAGAGTTTACCCCTGTATGGTTGGTCAGAGTTTTCCTATCGCTAATGTAGAAGGCGCATATAATGCGGTTGTCGCCATAGGAGATTCTGTAGGAGATACTGTTTTTCAGGGTCTAGGGGCAGGCTCGGGGCCCACAGCTTCAGCAGTGGTAGCCGACTTGGTCGACATTGCCTTAGAACGAAAAGCACCTACTATGGGAATCTCGACAAACGATTTACGTTCATTGCCTGAAGCGCCGATCAGCATGCATCTTGGCGCTTATTATGTGCGCTTAATGGTTAATGATCGTCCAGGTGTTATAGCTGATATAAGTGCTGTCTTTCGAGACGAAAATATTTCTATAGAATCTTTGATTCAGCATGGTCGTTCAGTTACAGAAGCCGTGCCCGTAGTTATGAAAATGCATGAGTGTATAGAGGACTCAATGCAGAAAGCCTTATCAAAGATTCATCATCTTGATAGTGTTATAGAAACTCCAACGATGGTAAGAATCGAGGATTTAAATTAAAAAGAACGTATCAATAATATAGTACTTTAATCATTGTTACTAAATGAGGACATTGCTCAAAAATGACTGATACTGTTACAGCGGTTATGGACCGTAATATTGCAATCGAGGCAGTAAGGGTCACTGAAGCTGCAGCGATAGCTGCTTGGGGATGGACAGGCCGTGGAGACGAAATGTCTGCTGATGCTGCTGCTGTAGAGGCGATGAGAGCAGCACTAAACAAGCTAAACATAGATGGAACAGTGGTGATAGGTGAAGGAGAAAGAGATGAAGCTCCAATGTTATTTATTGGAGAAAAAGTTGGGATTGGTGGTCCAAAAATCGATATCGCTCTTGATCCACTGGAAGGGACAACACTAACCGCTAAAGCCAATGCAAATGCTATGGCGACTTTGGCTCTGGCTCCTCATGGCGGCTTTCTCAATGCACCCGATGTGTACATGGAAAAAATTGCTGTGGGAGGAGGACTACCTGAAGGAGTTATAGATATCAATGTTTCAGCAAAGGAAAATTTAGAAAGAGTAGCAGAGGCCAAAAATGTTAATGTCGAAGATCTTTTGATTTGTGTGTTAGACCGGCCAAGACATCAAGAGTTGATTTCTGATATTCGTAACGCCGGAGCTAGAATTCAACAGATATCTGATGGTGATATTTATGGTATAATAGAAACATCTCAGCCCCACAGTCGAGTGGACATGTATTTAGGAAGTGGAGGGGCTCCTGAAGGAGTTCTTGCGGCAGCAGCCTTACAATGCATAGGCGGTCAAATGCAAGGAAAATTGCTTTTTCGTAATGACGATGAGCGGGAACGAGCGTCTAAAATGGGGATTGATGATTTTGATCGAGTGTATGGAATAAATGATCTTGCTTCAGGCGATGTGATATTTTCTGCTACTGGAGTAACTGATGGAGGGCTTTTGCGAGGTGTGCAACGTACTACTAACAGCGCTATTACGCAGTCTATAGTAATGAGATCTATGACTGGTACAGTACGAGAAATAACAACTAGGCACGATTATACTCGTAAATCTGAAGATAAAGATTAAATCGAATCTATGAGCTTATCACTGAGTACTGGAACATTTGTAAAAAATTTTCATTCTTCGATGGAAAGCAAATCTGCAACTGGCCGTAAATGGCGTTTAAAGGAATGTGATGATCGCTTGGCTCTAATGCTTTCGCAGAGACTCAACTTGCCGGAAATCGTTGGAAGATTATTATCGCTGAGGGGGGTTAATGGAGACTCTGCTGAGAAATTTCTTAATCCTACTCTGCGGGACTGGTTGCCGGATCCATATAGCCTAAAAGATATGGAGAAAGCCGTTTCTCGATTAGTGAGGGCAATTAATGATTCTGAATCAATAGCAATATTTGGTGATTATGATGTTGATGGGGCGACATCATCTGCTCTATTGGCTCGTTTTTTTAATTTAATTGGTGTTACTACAACAATTTATATACCTGACAGAATAAAAGAAGGGTATGGCCCCAACGAAAGGGCTTTATCACAACTTAGATCTAAAGGAATAGATGTAGTAATTACCGTTGATTGTGGAATAACTGCATTCAAACCTATTGCTAGTGGAGCTATGTCGGGATTGGATATTATAATTGTTGACCACCACGTAGCTGAACCTAAACTTCCCGACGCTTTTGCAGTAATTAATCCTAATAGGCTAGATGATAAGAGTGATTTGGGGCGCTTAGCAGCTGTTGGGGTGACCTTTTTATTAGCCGTGGCAATAAACCGTAGCTTGAGAGAGTCTGGATTCTATTGTGACGAAAATAAATTTGAGCCCAACCTTCTGGATCTTCTGGATTTAGTTGCTCTAGGTACTGTATGTGATCTTGTGAAACTTGATGGTCTAAATCGTGCCTATGTTAATCAGGGTCTTAAGATCATGGCGCGAAGAACAAATACTGGTATGACTGCTCTATTTGATGAAGCCAAAATCAATGAAAAGCCTAGTGAATATCATGCAGGATATGTGCTTGGACCAAGAGTCAATGCTGGAGGTAGAGTAGGTGAGTCTTCTCTTGGAGCTCGGTTGCTTTCAACCAATGATATCGATGAGGCTAGGTATATTGCGAACCAGCTTGACACTTTTAACAATGAGAGGAAAAAAATTGAGAGCACAGTATTTAATGAGGCTATATCTATTGTAGAGTCTGGTGAAAAAGATAAGCCTATTCTGATTATAGAGGGAGATGGATGGCATTCGGGTGTTATCGGAATTGTTGCTAGTAGAATAAAGGATAAATATGCAAAACCGGTATTTGTTATTTCCTTCGATGGCGACAAAGGAAAAGGCTCTGGTCGCTCTATTTCAAATCTTGATCTAGGCAGTATAGTAATTAGTGCACGACAGAAAGGTATAATTGACGAAGGTGGAGGTCATAAAATGGCTGCTGGTCTGTCTGTAAATCGTGAGAAACTCTCAACTCTAAGGGACTATTTTTATGAGCAGGTCAATTTAGTGATTAATAAAATCGATACCTCACCTGTTTTGGACATCGATTCAATCATAACCTTGGGAGGGGCAAATACTTTACTTGTCAATCAAATTCAAAAGATTGCCCCATTTGGATCAGGTAACCCCGAGCCAAGGTTTATGTTTCCAAATGTAAAAGTAGTAAAGGCAGATATTGTTGGAGATAATCACCTGCGCTGCATTTTGTCGGATGAAAATAAGAATAAACTAAATGCCATTGCATTTCGTGTTATTGGTGAAGAGCTGGGAGATATACTTTTACTAGGAAAAAGCCAGTCACTGCATGTTGCTGGAAAAATACGTATCAATCAATGGCAGGGAAGAGAAGACGTACAGTTGCTTATTGATGATGTTAGGGTTTCATGAAAGTTTAGTCATTGTATTTGTTATTTTTTTTATTCCTGTTTGTTTACTTTGATATGTGTGAGTCGATGAGAACAAGGTCTGAGATATGTCATATGATAACCGTGAAAAACTAAATCTGAGCATATTATGCAAACATTTGGGAGCAGAAATCACTGACTTGGATGTTAGAAATATAGGGGATGAGGTTTCTTTAGACGCTATAAAAGCAGCTTTACACAAACATCAGCTTTTATGTTTTAGAGGACAACAATTAAGTCCTGATGAATTGGTTAACTTTACATGTCTTTTTGGAGAAATGCTTCCTCATGTCCTGCAACAGTTTTCCCTGCCAGAAAATCCAGATATTTATGTTTTATCGAATATAGTTGAGAATGGAGAACCACTTGGGAACAGAAGAGAGGGCTTTGGTTGGCATACAGACCTAACCTATATGGAGGTTCCTCCTTCATATACAATTTTGTATGGTCTTGAGGTTCCATCAGAAGGTGGAGATACTCTTTATGCTAGCCTCTATCAGGCGTGGGATGCGCTTAAAGAAGAGGAGAAAGACCGTTTACGAGGAATTAGAACTGTTCACAGCTATCCACATCTTTACTCAAAAAGAGTCAATGTAGAGCCTCTCACAGAAGATCAAAAGGATCAGACCCCAGATGTTGTTCAGCCGGCGGTAAGGATTCACCCTGATACAGGTCGAGAAGGAATGTATATAAATACAGGTGATTGTATCGGTGTTGAGGGAGTTTCTCTTGAGGAAAGCAATAACATATTGGAATTCATTAATGAACTCTATGACTTTACAATAAATAACTATAGTTATCAGCATAAATGGAAAGTGCGTGATCTATTAATTTGGGACAATAGGGGTTTATTACATACAGCTACTGATTATGATCTTGATTTACACCGTCGTTTAATATGGCGGACAAGTGTAGTTGGCGAGAGGCCAATACCCTGGAGAAAAGATGTATAATACATAATATAAACATGTAGTTATTTTATATATCTTATGTAAAACATTAAAAAATGTATCTCATAAAATCATTATTTTAATCTACTTTTTTGCCCATATTCCAATATTCTTTTATTTCCAAATTACCACTTTTTGAATATTTTTCTCTGAAACCATGCAGTAAACCATCTTTGTAAATGCCTTTTGAGCGTAAATTCCCATTATCATAGAAAAACTTCCAAAGCCCAGTCTCTTTACCATCTTCATAGAAACCCCGACTCCAGGGTTTACCGTCGCTTAAATACCATTCCCATGATCCATCAGCGATACCATTCTTGAAAGTTCCCTTTGTCCACAATTGATTACTTAGATGGTAGTATCTCCAGACACCGGCTTTTTTGCCATCTATGTAACCTCCTTTTTCGTAAGTGTAGTAATGACCCTGACCTTCAACTGAACCTGTGTAGGGCGTATCAGAATACTTTCTATAATATACTCCATTATCCACGATTAATTCAGTTGGAGAAATCGTTTCACAAATCACAGTTCCAGAAAACAGAAGATAAAAACAAACCAGAGAAAATATTGTTATTTTTGTCTTCATAGACTTTCAACGATATTTTTTTAGTCTGAGAATTCTCTCTCAGGATTTATTCTTAGTGTTAAGAAATTCAACTAGATTGGGTGGCTCCCACCCCTCTGGCTTTAGCACTTTCCCATCTTCTCTTTTTATCACTTTTCCTGTTGTTTCATCAATCTTTGAAAGATTTGTTTTGAGTACTTCATTCCATGCTCCTTCGGCATCAGCACCCATTGAATGAATAGCTCCAATTGTAACAACTAGAATGTCTATTAGTGCATCTAATTGTTCTACTCGATCATCATTCGCTACAGCATCGTTAAGTTCTTGTACCTCTTCTGCAATTAGATTTCGATAAAGAGCATATTGTTCTTCATCAGGTTTTCCATCTGTTGTCTGATCACATGCATTCATAAATAGTCTTTGATCTGCAAAAGGATTAACCATGATTTATTTCTTTCCTAATACTTCTTTGTTCAAATTGGAGCTTATAGATTAAACGAATGTAATTATCTTATATTTGGAGGTGAGTCGACTGCCCATATATGCTTATGCCAGAAGAGCATTATTAAGGCGATTACAGCGAGGCCAAATAATGAATAGATAATTGCCATGATTTCATATCCAACAGAACTTATTAGAGGGCTCGAAATAAGTAACCCTATTGGCAGTCCATAAACAGAAAGCGTTCTTAATCCAAGAATGCCCCCACGGAAGTTTACATTGGATGTTCTTACCAACATCGCTGACATAGGAACTAGTCCAAGACAACAGGCCGAACCAGCTAAAATTAAAATGGGAATCGCTGTTTCTAGAGTTGAAGATTGTGAAAATAAAAGTAACAACATATACCAGCTGGAACAAAATATAATTATCATACGACCACTCATTGCTCTGTTCCCAAGTCTTGCACATATTAATGAACCAATTACGGCTCCAAAAGAAAAACTAGCTGCTAGGTATCCAAGTCCTGTCTGATTTGTTTGAAAAATATTTTTTGCGACATAGGGAAGTAATCCAGCTGTGATTGGGAAGGCTGATAAATTGACTAAAAATGCTATGCACATAGCAATTAGTAAGTGTGGTGTTCTTGCCGTATATATAAAAACCTCTTTGAGGTCTTTCAAAGCACTTCTTGAAGAGGTGGTATCATCTTCAGGGGTGTTTCGAACATTTTCTATACCTGCTTTTGATATGCCGAAAGACAATAAAAGGCTTGCTGCATAAAGGCTTGTGATAAGAATATAAGCGGAACCCATTCCTAGAAGGGCAACTGTGCCTGCACCTGCCAGAGCTCCCGCAACACGAGCTGAGTCAGTTGTTAAACGGCTGATGCTCATCGCGCTCGTAAGTATTTTTGAAGGAATTGTCTGGCCAACTAGAGCATACCTCATTACCAAGTCAGACGGCCTAAAGATACCCATAATGAATGCTACTGCAAACACATAAATGGGTGATAACATACCGCTAACAGCTAAAATCATTAAGAATAGGGCTTGTGCAGTATAAATTGCCCTAAGTAAGCAAAGAGAATTTCTATATCCCCTGCGATTTGCAATTACGCCAAATAGTGGCGCAATCAGAGTTCCTACAAATTGCAATGAAGCAAAAACAGTGAGTAAAAAAACTGATTCTGTTTCTACCAATATGTACCATCCGAGTATAATTGTCTCCATTTCAAAAGCCCAAGATGTTCCTAAGTCGGCCGACCATTGGAATCGAAAGCTCCGAAAAGTGAAAGGCATTAAGGATGAGTTGGATTTTGTGGGAACGTTTGTACTGTCCATATTAATATGGATAACATATATCATCTGTAAGATAAAAAAAAATCACATAAGATCCCAGTATAGTAATATTAGGGTAATGAATGAAGGAAATACAATTATGAAGCTTTATCATGCAGCGGCCTCACCTTATGCGAGAAAAACCAGGGTAACATTGAGGGAGGCGAATATTTCAGAATTAGTTGAAGAGGTAGAAGTTGCTCCTTGGACTGACCCGGAGGGATACCGGGATATTACTCCTCTAGGAAAAGTACCCGCGTTGGAAAGAGATGACGGCCACAATCTATTTCAATCATCAATTATTTGTGAGTACTTTGCTTCATTGAATCCAGCAATTAATTTATATCCGAACGAAGGAGAAATTCGTTGGAAGAATTTAAGGCTGATTGGTGCAGGAGACGGCATCATGGATGCTTCTGTTGGTGTTAGAGTTGAAAACTTGTTTCATGAAGAGCCTACACAATCACATAAATTTATTCAAAGACAAGAGGTAACAGTTACAAAATCTCTCGATTTATTGGAAAGCAATACAGATGAGTTAGAGGGGCCTGTCAGTGCTGGACAAATAGCAGTGGCCTGTGCTCTGGCATATCGGGATTTCCGTTTTAGCGAAATCAAATGGCGTTCGGATAGACCTAAATTAAGTCAATGGTTTGGATCTTTTTGTGAGAGGGCGTCCATGCAAGATACTGATCCTGAATAAGAAAGTTTAATATTTATTATTGATCATTACAGGGCTTTTTTTAGGAGATAAAAATGGGCAAGTCTTTACTGCGTAGACCAAGGAACAGAAACGAAAACGGTTCGTGGAGCGACACTAGGGAGGGAATGTGTATTGAGTGGGATGTGCCCATAACGATGGACGATGGGGTGGTCTTACGTTCAAATGTCTATAGGCCCGTCAAGGCAGGGAAATATCCAATTCTGATCTCTTATGGAACTTATGCGAAAGATCTTGCTTTTCAAGAAGGCTACCCGAATGCCTGGGAGCTTTTGTCTACTGACCATCCCGAAGCGATTGCAGGCTCTACAAATATTCATCAGAACTGGGAAGTGGTAGATCCCGAACAGTGGGTGCCCGACAACTATATTTGCATTCGGGTAGATTCACGTGGTTCTGGTCGTTCACCGGGACATTTATATCATTTATCTCTAAGAGAGGCCCAGGATTTTAAAGATTGCATTGAATGGGCGGGCCAACAAATGTGGTCAAATGGAAAAGTAGGATTGGCCGGGATTTCTTACTACGCGATTAACCAATGGCAGGTAGCTGCTTTGAGGCCAAAACATCTGGCAGCAATGTGTGTTTGGGAAGGTGCAAGCGATTTTTATCGGGAAATGGTTTATCATGGAGGCATATACAGTTCATATTCCCGTAACTGGTATGATAATCGTATTAGTACTGTCCAACATGGCGCAGGTAAGAGAGGCTACAAAAGTCGCGTTACGGGCGAGCTAGTAGCGGGACCCAATACTCTTACAGATAAAGAGCTTCAGAAAAACCGCAGTAATATTGCCTTAGACTATGAAGCCCATCCTTTTAACGATGAGTTCTATAAAGAAAGGTTAGCTGATTTTTCAAAAATTGAAGCGCCTTTGCTTTCCTGTGCTAACTGGGCTGGCCAGCCGTTGCATCCGCGTGGGAACTATGTCGGTTATTTAGAATCTGGTTCAAAACAGAAATGGCTTGA
>PTJY01000010.1 GCA_002937505.1 Alphaproteobacteria bacterium MarineAlpha12_Bin1 | reverse complement strand
GTCTTGCCATGATCAACATGGCCAATCGTGCCAATATTGCAATGCGGCTTGGTGCGCTCAAATTTTTCCTTCGACATGCTCTTTACTCCAGTTTAGCAAATTAAATACTTATTCATTGTATTTACACATTTTAATGTTATGCCTTATTTATTAGGCCATCTTTGCAACCACTTCCTCCGCAACTGCCTGAGGGACTTGATCATAATGGTCAAACGTCATTGTATAAGTAGCCCGTCCTTGACTCATAGATCTAAGTGTATTCACATACCCGAACATATTAGCTAGTGGAACCATTGCTTCAATAACCCTTGCGTTACCACGATTTCCCATTGCTCCGACGTGACCACGACGACTATTTAAATCGCCAATAATATCCCCCATATATTCTTCAGCTGTAACCACTTCCACGCTCATAATTGGCTCAAGAAGCCTAGGCGTTGACTTTTCAAGGGCCTCTCGCAGAGCTGCCCTAGCAGCAATTTCAAATGCCATAACTGATGAGTCCACCTCATGGCTAGCTCCATCAACCAATGTAGCCTGAAAATCAATTACTGGAAATCCAGCCACAGCACCGGACTCAAGTCCTTGTTCTAACCCTTTTTGTATGCCAGGCACAAACTCTCGTGGAATAGATGTACCACGCAAGGAACTTTCAAAAACAAATCCATCACCAGCCTCAAGAGGCTCAAACTCAATTTTTAAGCGAGCATATTGACCAGATCCACCAGTTTGTTTTTTATGAGTATAATCAACCTCACAAGGCTTAGTTATTGTTTCTCTGTAGGCAACTTGAGGCGCACCGATATTCGCCTCAACTTTAGATTCCCGTTTCATGCGATCAATGATTATATCTAAATGCAGTTCACCCATCCCCTTGATGATAGTTTGACCACTTTCGTGATCTGTAGACACACGAAAGGAGGGGTCTTCAGCAGCCAAACTGGCCAATGCAATTCCCATCTTCTCCTGATCGGCTTTAGTCTTTGGTTCAACTGCAATTTCTATAACTGGATCTGGAAACTCCATCCGTTCTAACACTACAGGATTGTTGGCGTCACAAAGTGTGTCTCCCGTAGTCGTTCCCTTTAATCCTGCAAGCGCTAAAATATCACCAGCTCTTGCAATTTTAACATCCTCGCGCTCATTGGCATGCATTTCTAGCATTCTACCAACCCGCTCTCTCTTTTCCTTTACCGAATTGATAAGGGTCTGACCGGTTTCTAAAACTCCAGAATAAATACGAACAAATGTCAGAGTTCCTACAAAAGGATCAGTCATTATTTTAAAAGCGAGCGCAGAGAAGGGTTCATCATCTGAACTTTTTCTCTCTATTTGTTCCTCAGTATCAACCTTAACTCCCTTAATTGCCGGGACATCTAGGGGAGATGGTAAAAAGTTTATTACCGCATCTAATAGTGGCTGCACCCCTTTGTTCTTAAATGCAGAACCACACAAAACTGGAACAAAAGATCCGCTTAAAGTTCCTCTGCGAATGCATTCATTGAGTATATCAGAACTTGGTTCCTCACCCTCTAAATAAGCTTCCATAGCTTCATCATCATGCATAATCGCAAGTTCAATAAGTTTTTCGCGCCATTCGCCAGCCGGACCAGCAAGATCATCTGGAATATCGACATCCTCATATTCGGCGCCTAATGTTTCGTCCTTCCAAACAACCCCTTTCATCCTAACTAAGTCAACTATACCCCTATGTTCTGCCTCTTTTCCTATGGGCAACTGAAGAACCAAGGGAGTAGCCCCTAATCGTTCTTCAATCATAGAAACACAATTGAAGTAGTCTGCTCCAATTCTATCCATTTTATTAACGAAGCAAATACGAGGCACTTGATATTTGTCAGCCTGCCTCCAAACAGTCTCAGACTGTGGCTCAACACCAGCAACACTATCGAAAACTGCCACTGCGCCATCTAGAACTCTCAAGGACCTTTCGACCTCGATTGTAAAGTCGACGTGTCCTGGAGTGTCGATAATATTAATACGATGATCTTTCCAGCTTGCTGTTGTGGCTGCTGAGGTTATTGTAATACCGCGCTCCTGCTCCTGATCCATCCAGTCCATAGTGGCTGCACCATCATGAACTTCCCCTATTTTATAGGAGCGACCCGTATAATATAAAATGCGCTCAGTAGTGGTGGTTTTACCAGCATCTATATGAGCCATAATACCGATATTACGATACTCAGAGAGAGGTGTTTTGCGAGAGGAGGCCATTTCGAAATACTCGTTGTTATATTTGTGTTAATGTCGGCATCACCATCGATAATGAGAAAAGGCTTTATTCGCCTCTGCCATTCGATGGGTATCCTCCCGTTTTTTAATTGCATTACCACGGTTCTCTGCCGCGTCTAATAATTCACGTGAAAGTCGTTGCACCATTGTATTTTCAGATCGCCCCCTTGCAGCAGAAATTATCCAACGAAATGCTAGAGCTTGTGCCCGAACAGATCTGACTTCAACAGGAACTTGATAGGTGGCGCCTCCCACACGCCTAGAACGGACTTCTATCTGAGGCTTCACATTCTCAATAGCATCGTGAAAGACTTTGACTGCATCTCCACCATTTTTAGAAGAAATCTCATCAAATGCCCCGTATACTATTCTTTCGGCAACTGACTTCTTGCCATCGCGCATGACATTATTCATAAACTTGCTAACCACCAGGTCCCCATATTTAGGATCTGGAAGCACATCACGTTTTTCTGCTCTACGTCGTCGAGACATAATTCCAATCCTTATTTAGGCCTTTTAGCGCCATACTTTGAGCGCCTTTGACGTCTATCAGTTACACCTTGTGTGTCTAAAGTTCCACGAATCACATGATACCTGACCCCTGGTAAATCCTTTACTCGACCACCTCGGATCATTACTACCGAGTGCTCTTGAAGGTTATGCCCTTCTCCTGGAATATAACTTGTGACCTCAAAACCATTAGTAAGACGCACTCGAGCAACTTTTCTTAAAGCTGAGTTAGGCTTCTTGGGAGTGGTGGTATATACCCGAGTACAAACCCCACGTTTTTGTGGACAAGACTCCAGTGCGGGCACTTTGGTACGTTTAACGGGCGCCTTTCTAGGCTTTCGTATTAATTGATTTATAGTGGGCATCAACCTACCTTTTATATCCTATTCACATAGCCCCGAAGGCCAAAATATTCAAACTTCCTCAGAAAGCACAACAAACAGAGCAAGACAAAAGTCTTACCCCGATGGACTCTTTTCGCCAGTCCTTACAGCGTCTCAAATACATATCCCTTTTGCTGGGGTCGTGTTTAGGCTAGTTAATCGCCTACGACCGCCCCCCTTATGTAGCGGCGCGGATACTACTTCTGCACCATTTATACGTCAACTAATAATTCACGTAATTGAAACAACTTAGTAAACCAAAACCTATAAATTAACCTAAAAAAGAGCAATAAAATCATAATTCGGTTATAACAACACAAAAACCCAAATAAAAACTATTCTGCTGCGCTAGCTTCTTCCACAGAGACTTGCTCCGAATTTTCCTGATTAGCTATTCTTTGAGCGGCCTCATTGGCTAACTCAGTATCTCTTTCTGCAGCAGATATTCTAACATTATTCATCACATGCCCGGTTCCAGCCGGTATAAGGCGCCCAACAATCACATTTTCCTTTAACCCAACTAGTTGATCAACTTTTCCATACACGGCTGCCTCAGTTAAAACCCGAGTTGTTTCTTGAAATGAAGCCGCTGAAATGAAAGAGCTCGTTTGTAAACTAGCCTTAGTTATTCCTTGCAAAACAGGAATTGCGACAGCTGGCTTTAGCTTCTCTTTTTTAGCTTTAGCATTCACCGCATCAAACTCAACTTGATCAACAATTTCTCCAACCAAATAAGTGGTCTCCCCGCCATTAGAAATTTCAACTTTTTGAAGCATTTGTCTGACTATTACCTCAATGTGTTTATCATTAATGGTAACCCCTTGCAGACGATATACATCTTGAACTTCTTTGACTAAATACCTTGCCAATTCTTCAACACCTAAGACCCGAAGAATATCATGCGGAACAGGATTTCCGTCCAACAATAAGTCTCCTTTTTGAACAAAATCACCCTCCTGAACAGAAATATGCTTACCTTTAGGAATTAAGTACTCAACTGGTTCAACACCATTAGCAGCATCTTCTTCCGTTGGGGAAATAACTATTCTGCGTTTGGTCTTGTAATCTCGACCAAACTCAACCTGTCCATCAGTATCTGCTATAATTGCATGATCCTTTGGTCGGCGAGCTTCGAATAGCTCGGCCACCCGAGGAAGTCCCCCTGTAATATCTCTCGTTTTACTACTTTCACGAGGTATACGAGCCACTATATCTCCGGCCTGAACTAACTGGCCCTGCTCGACATTTAATATCGCATCCACTGACATAAAATATCTGGCATCCATCCCATTATCTAGAGTAACAACTTCTCCTTGCTTTGAACTCTTTTTCGGACGAAGAGTAATCCTGGGCCTAAGATCAGAACCACGAGGCTGTTGTTTCCAATCTATAACTACTTTAGAGGCTATTCCTGTCGCTTCATCCAAAAACTCTCGCAATGAGACACCCTCAACCAAATCAACGTAATCAACGTAACCTTGCTTTTCAGTTATTATTGGCAAAGTGTATGGATCCCAAGTAGCAAGCGTATGCCCTTTCTCAACAACTGCCCCATCGTCAGCAAGTAACCTGGCTCCATAAGGTAATTTATGATGAGCTCTAGCCCTACCGGCGTCATCAATTAGAACCACTTCAGTGTTGCGGCTCATAACGATTAAAACACCCTCAGAGTTTTCAACTACATTTCTGTTTTCAACTTTAACGGTCGCATTAAAGGCAGCCTCTATACTAGACTGCTCTGAAGCCCCCTGAGCTGCTCCCCCAATATGGAATGTCCTCATTGTAAGCTGGGTGCCGGGCTCACCTATTGATTGTGCAGCAATAACACCAACTGCCTCTCCAACATTAACAACTGTTCCGCGGGCTAAATCACGTCCATAGCATGCACCACAAACTCCGCCTTCACTTGTACAAGTTAGAACAGAGCGCATTTTAATAGTTTCAATACCTGCTGCCTCAATAGCGTCAGCTAGAGCTTCATCAACAAGCTGTCCTCCTTTAACAACCACCTCCTCAGTCAGGGGATCAATGACATCTTCAGCCATCGTCCGACCAAGAACTCGTTCTGATAAGGGAACAACTATATTACCTCCTTCTATTACCGCCGTAATAGTGAGGCCATCTAAAGTTCCACAATCTTGCTCAACAATGATGCAATCTTGAGCAACATCGACTAACCTCCTTGTTAGGTAACCTGAATTTGCAGTCTTTAAAGCGGTATCAGCCAATCCCTTTCGAGCACCGTGAGTTGAATTAAAATATTCTAAAACTGATAAGCCCTCTTTAAAGTTAGCAATAATAGGGGTCTCAATTATTTCGCCAGAAGGCTTAGCCATAAGTCCTCGCATTCCAGCCAATTGACGAATTTGTGCGGCAGAGCCACGAGCTCCCGAATGTGCCATCATATAAACAGAGTTAATTTGTCCTTCCTTGTCGATTCTCTCCATCTCTGACATCATGGCGTCAGCAACTTCATCGGTGCAACGTGTCCAAGCGTCTATAACCTTATTATATTTTTCACCTTTGGTGATTAGCCCGTCCTGATACTGCTGCTCAAACTCCTTAACTCTCCCAGTAGTATCTTCGACAAACCGACTTTTTAAATCAGGTATAATTAAATCATCTTTTCCAAAAGAAATTCCAGCATTGCAAGCACATCGGTAACCCAGAGACATCATATGATCAGCAAAAATCACCGTTTCCTTTTGGCCGCAATGACGGTAGACAAGATCGATAACCTCACTCACTTCTCGCTTAGTTAAAAGCCGATTAACAACATCAAAAGGAACCTGTGGGTGTTGCGGCAGAATTCTTCCTAAAAGCAGCCTCCCTGGCGTAGAACTAACTCTCTTAACTACCTTTTCACCGTCCGATTCTGTAATTTCCATTCTAGCATTTATACGAGTATGAAGAGTTATAACCCCGGCATCGAGGGCTTTTTCAATTTCATCTATAGATCCGTAGCTTGGAACCTTATAAGCCTTCAAATCTCCATTTTTCAATGACTTAGTTAACGCGGAAACATTCGAAGTTTCAACGTTTGTTTCATTACTCTTAGCCTGTGAAAAATAGACGTTTTCCGATTTTAATGCCGCTTGTACTGCTTTTTGAGTCTCTAGACTTATTTCTTGATGGTTATTTTCTGTAGATTCGTAGGTGAGGTAATAAAGACCCAGAACTATATCCTGGGAAGGGACTATAATAGGTTTGCCGTTTGCTGGGCTGAGTATATTATTTGTAGACATCATCAAGACGCGCGCCTCTAATTGCGCTTCCAAGGATAGAGGCACGTGAACCGCCATCTGGTCTCCATCAAAGTCAGCGTTAAACGCAGCACAGACAAGAGGATGTAGTTGTATTGCTTTACCCTCAATCAAGACCGGTTCAAAAGCTTGAATTCCCAGTCTATGAAGTGTTGGCGCTCTATTTAGAAGTACTGGATGTTCTCGAATAACTTCTTCAAGAATATCCCATACCTCAGGCCTGGCTTTTTCGACCATCCGTTTTGCAGCTTTTATAGTAGTGGCATAGCCATAAAGTTCCAATTTATGATAGATGAACGGCTTAAATAACTCCAAAGCCATCTTTTTAGGCAAACCACACTGATGAAGCATTAACTCCGGTCCAACAACAATGACAGACCTACCTGAATAATCTACGCGCTTGCCAAGTAGGTTTTGTCTGAAACGCCCCTGCTTACCCTTCAACATATCGGACAGAGACTTTAAAGGCCGTTTATTAGCGCCAGTTATTACTCGGCCGCGCCGTCCATTATCGAAAAGAGCATCAACAGCCTCCTGTAGCATACGTTTCTCATTTCGTACAATTATATCTGGAGCGCGCAGCTCCATAAGACGCTTAAGCCGATTGTTTCGGTTTATGACCCTGCGATACAGATCATTCAAATCAGAAGTAGCAAAACGTCCACCATCAAGTGGCACCAACGGACGCAACTCAGGAGGTATTACTGGTACTACATCGAGCACCATCCATTGAGCATCTGCACCTGACTCAATGAAAGCCTCTATAATCTTAAGTCTTTTTACGTATTTTTTGCGTTTTGCCTCTGAACCAGTTTCACGCAGGTCAACTCTTAACTTTTCCCTTTCAGCTTCGAGATCAAGCTCTGAAAGTAAGAATTTTAGAGCTTCGGCGCCAATCATAGCGACAAATGATTCTTCTCCATACTCTTCTTGAGCTGCCGCAAATTGTTCTTCTGAAAGCAATTGATGTAATTCTAGATCAGTTAAACCCGGTTCAGTAACGATAAAGTTTTCAAAGTAAAGCACCCTTTCTAAAGCCCTAAGAGTTATGTCAAGTAATAGACCGACTCTACTTGGAAGAGACTTCATGAACCATATATGGGCCACCGGAGATGCTAACTCAATATGTCCCATTCTTTCTCTGCGGACACTCTGCAGTGTAACCTCAACCCCACATTTTTCGCACACTATCCCGCGATATTTCATGCGTTTATATTTTCCACAAAGGCATTCGTAATCCTTAATAGGTCCAAATATACGCGCACAAAATAGCCCATCACGTTCAGGTTTAAACGTTCGATAATTAATGGTCTCGGGTTTTTTGATCTCCCCATAAGACCAAGAGCGAATACGTTCTGGACTAGCAATCGAGATGCGGATCTCGTCGAAGTGCTGCGGTCCCTGTTGCTGGCCCAATACATTGACGAGTTCGTTCATAGTTCTGCTCCTAATAGAAAATAACCTAATAACATAATATAAAGGCTGTAAATTTAGCTTCCACTTTGTTTAAGTTGAACATCCAAACCCAAAGACCGAAGCTCTTTAACAAGCACATTAAACGACTCCGGTATACCAGCTTCAAAATTATCCTCACCTCTTACAACCGCCTCATAGACTTTGGTTCGCCCCGCCTTATCATCCGATTTTACTGTGAGCATTTCTTGGAGAGTATACGCGGCTCCATACGCTTCAAGAGCCCATACCTCCATTTCCCCAAACCTCTGTCCCCCGAATTGAGCTTTACCACCTAGCGGTTGCTGTGTAACCAAGCTATATGGCCCAATTGAGCGGGCGTGGATTTTATCGTCAACAAGATGGTGAAGCTTAAGCATATAAATATATCCAACCGTGACTTTACGGTCGAACTTTTCTCCTGTCCGACCATCGATCAATTGAACCTGACCAGAAACGTCCAATCCAGCGGATGAAAGATGATTATTAATTTCAACTTCTGTTGCTCCATCAAAAACGGGGGTAGCCATTGGAACTCCTTTTTGTAAGTTCCCAGCAAGCTCACTTATTTGCTCGTCGCCCAAATCAGAGATATCAGCATCATAGATTTCTTTGCCATATACATCTTTTAATTTATTACGCATCACACCAAGGTCATCAGCGCCGTTCATAGAATCCAGTAAATCACCAATCTGTTTACCTAAGCCATGTGAAGCCCAGCCAAGATGAGTTTCCAAAATCTGCCCCACATTCATTCGCGAGGGCACCCCTAATGGATTGAGAACTATGTCTACTGGAGTACCATCTTCCAGATACGGCATGTCCTCCATGGGCATAATTCTAGAGATAACACCCTTATTTCCATGACGTCCAGCCATCTTATCACCCGGCTGTAATTTACGTTTAACAGCAACAAATACTTTAGTTAACTTCATAACACCTGGAGGTAATTCATCACCGCTCTGGAGTTTGTCAACTTTGTTTTCAAAACGTGCTTCGAGAGCGCTTATTGATTCGTCAAAGCTATTATGCAGGGCTTCAATCTGATTCATCCGTCTGTCTGAAGCTACAACAAAGTCTCTCCACTGACCAGGAGTAAAGTCACTAAGAACTTGATCATTAATCTTGATGCCCTCTTCAAGTTCTTTGGGACCTCTAACCGCAACCTGGTTAACAAGTAGCTCTTTTAGACGACTGTAAAAACTTCTTTCAAGAATTGCTTTCTCATCATCTCGATCCTTGGCAAGTCGCTCAATTTCTGAGCGTTCGATAGACAGAGCACGTTCATCTTTGTCTACCCCTCTTCTTGAAAAAACACGAACTTCAACGATAGTTCCATTTACCCCGGGAGGAACTTTTAATGACGTGTCTCTAACATCAGCTGCTTTTTCACCAAAGATAGCTCTAAGCAATTTTTCTTCTGGCGTCATTGGTGACTCACCTTTGGGTGTGACCTTACCAACTAAAATATCACCCGGGTTAACCTCAGCACCAATGTAGACAATACCCGCTTCATCCAGATTCTTAAGTGCTTCTTCACCAACATTCGGAATATCACGAGTGATTTCTTCCTGACCCAGCTTAGTGTCACGAGCCATGACTTCAAATTCGTCGATATGTATAGATGTAAAAACATCATCTCTAACGATACGTTCTGATATCAAGATTGAATCCTCAAAGTTATAACCATTCCATGGCATAAATGCGCAAAGAACGTTTTTACCTAGAGCAAGTTCTCCTAAATCAGTAGACGGACCATCACCAATAATGTCGTCTTTTTCAACAAAATCACCTACCTTCACGAGTGGCCTCTGATTAATAGCAGTATTTTGATTTGAGCGCTGAAACTTAAGTAAATTATATATATCAACACTACTTTCACCGCCCTCTATATTTCCAGAAGCACTCACAACGATGCGTGTTGCATCCACCTGATCAACTACTCCTGAGCGACGAGCAATAATCGCAACTCCACTATCTCTTGCTACTTTCTCTTCCATACCTGTTCCCACTAAGGGAGCATCAGACTGTATTAAAGGGACAGCCTGTCTTTGCATGTTTGAACCCATCAAGGCTCTATTAGCGTCATCGTTTTCCAAAAATGGAATCAAGGCAGCAGCCACTGACACGAGCTGTTTAGGAGACACGTCCATAAAATCAATGTCCTCGGGCAGAGCCATAACGTAATCATTATTCTGACGACAACTGATAATTGGATCTGTAAACCTCCCACTTTTTCCAAGTGAGGCATTTGCTTGCGCAATTGTATAACGACCTTCTTCCATGGCAGATAAATAAACTACTTCATCAGTAACTTTGCCTTTGTTCACTTTTCTATAGGGACTTTCTATAAACCCATATTTATTTACCCTTCCGAAAGTTGCCAAAGAGTTAATTAATCCAATATTTGGACCCTCGGGAGTCTCAATAGGGCATATTCGGCCATAGTGAGTAGGATGCACATCGCGCACTTCAAACCCAGCCCTTTCTCTAGTTAGTCCTCCTGGCCCTAAGGCTGATAGACGCCGTTTATGAGTTATCTCACTAAGGGGATTAGTTTGATCCATAAACTGACTCAATTGTGATGAACCAAAAAACTCTCTAACTGCTGCCGCAGCAGGTTTTGCATTTATCAAGTCATGTGGCATCACGCTATCAATTTCAACCGTTGACATTCTTTCCCGAATAGCTCTTTCCATGCGCAAGAGACCAACTCTATACTGATTTTCCATCAGTTCACCAACTGATCTCACTCGTCGATTTCCGAGATGATCAATGTCGTCGATATCACCTCGGCCATCTTTAAGGTCCACAAGGATTTTGATTATATGTAATATGTCGTCTTTGCGCAGAGTGCGAACTGTGTCAGGCACATCGATGTCCAGCCTAGCATTCATTTTTACTCTGCCCACTGCAGACAAGTCATATCTTTCAGAATTGAAAAACAACCCATCAAATAAAGCCTGTGCCGCCTCATAAGTTGGTGGCTCTCCGGGACGCATGACTCTGTAAATCTCTACTAAAGCATCCTCGCGGCTTTGGTTCTTATCAGCTGCCAAAGTGTTACGAATATATGCCCCAACATCCACATGATCAATTATCAGTGTAGATATTTTCTTTACCTTGTTCTCAGATAAAATTGGTAACGTTTCTTCCGTTATTTCATCACCTGCCTCAACAAGAACCACCCCAGTCTTTTCATTAATTATATCCTTCGCAATATATTGGCCTATCAATGCATCATTATTGACCAATATTTCTTTTAGCCCGTCTTCTTTTAATTTTAGAGCTAAACGAGGCGTAAGCTTTGCTCCCTCTTCAACTAAAACATCACCTGTTTTTGCGTCGACTAAATCATAGGGCATTTTAACACCACGAAGTCGCGCTGCATCAAATGAAGTTTTCCAACCAGTTTTGTAGAGAGAATAACTTGCTTTCTCATAGAAGTAATTTAGAATTTCTTCATGAGACATCCCAGTAGCCTCTATCTGATCTAGCTCCTTGCCTTCGGAAAGACGTTCCTCACGCAACTTTTCAGCTTCAGCGCTATAGAGCGCCATCAAAAAAGTGGTAACAGATAATTTACGGCGCCTATCTATTCTTACATGCACTATGTCTTTTGCATCAAACTCAAAATCTAACCAGGAGCCGCGATAAGGTATCACTCTAGCAGCAAATAAAAATTTGCCCGAAGAATGTGTCTTGCCCTTGTCATGGTCAAAAAATACTCCCGGCGACCTATGCATCTGGGAAACTATAACTCGCTCAGTTCCATTAACAACAAATGTTCCTTTATTGGTCATTAACGGCATGTCGCCCATATAGACATCTTGTTCTTTTATGTCCCTTATTGATCGGGCACCTGTCTCCTCTTCAACATCCCATACTACAAGTCTTAATGTTACTTTAAGCGGTGCCGCATAAGTCATTCCGCGTTGCTGACACTCCTCAACATCATATTTTGGCTTTTCAAGCTCATAATCGACGTACTCCAACTGAGCAATTTCGGAAAAGTCCTTAATCGGGAAAACAGACTTGAAAACTTCAGCAATCCCAATATCTGTACGATCCCCATCTTGAACTCCGCTCATCAAAAATTGATCGTAAGATCTTTTTTGAACCTCGATAAGGTTAGGCATCGAGGCAACTTCAGTTATGCGGCCGAAACTTTTTCGGACACGCTTGCGACCAGTGAAAGACTTTGACATCAAATGCCCTCTTTCATGCACCCATCGGTGCTTTGTATATTAATTTTAAATGCAGACAGATTTTTAATGACCTGCCCCCTAATTAAACGGCTTTGGCTAATATGCCCCATAAAACAGCGCTACTTAATTTCGACCGTAGCTCCTGCTTCTTCCAATTTGGTCTTTACCTCATCGGCTTCCTCTTTAGAAACGCCTTCTTTTATTGGTTTTGGCGCTCCTTCAACAAGGTCTTTAGCTTCTTTTAGGCCAAGCCCAGTTAAACCGCGCACTTCTTTTATAACATTAATCTTTTTATCACCAAAGCTGGCTAATATCACATCAAACTCTGATTGTTCAGCCGCCGCTTCTTCTCCTCCAGCTGCAGGCGCAGCCGCAGCTACAGCAACTGGTGCCGCCGCGCTCACTCCCCACTTTTCTTCAAGAAGCTTGGACAAGTCAGCTGCTTCGATAACTGTTAAATTGCTAAGGTCTTCTACTATTTTTTCTAAATCTGCCATAATTTTTTCTCCTGGGACAAATTATTATTTTCTAAAATTTTCTATACTGTTTCTTCGTTCGCTGCTTTAGCGGAAAAAACACGTGCGAGCTGGCCGGCTGGTGCCTGCAATACTCCTGCCAAACCAGTAGCAGGAGAATTTAACAAACCAACTAATTTCCCTCTTAACTCATCGAGTGAGGGTAGTGTTGCAAGTTGCTTTACTCCTGCCTCGTCCAGAAGACTTTCAGCCATCGCCCCGCCAACAACTCGTAGTTTTTCGTTTTCCTTTGAAAAGTTAACTGCAATCCTAGCAGCAGCAACAGGATCCGTTGAATAAGCAATAGCAGTAGGACCCTCAAAAAGGTCTGAAATACCCTCATAAGGAGTTCCAACTATAGCTAATTTGACAAGTCGATTTTTTGTTACCTTATAGCTGGCATCGGCTTCTCGCATTCGACTTCTTAAATCCGTGCTTTCAGCAACTGTCAAACCAGATTGACTTGTCACAACGACTAAAGACGCCTCTGAAAAAACACCGTTTAATTCTTCGACCAGCTCTTTTTTTCTTGCTCGGTCCACTTAACATCTCCGTAATTGATCCCTCACTAATTTAAAGCAAGGCATCTATTTATAAAAAGCTTTCGATAAAGAAAGCTGTTCCTCCTGTCCCAGGAGCAGAGTTGTAAGACCATAAGGCCAACTACTGCCTGTCTCCCGTCTATGCAGGGCGCTAAAATTGTTAGCTATTAAGCCTCTAATCAGAGAGGCGCCTGCAGTCTTGGACAAGTCGAACCTGATTTAGTCAGGGAACAAAACATCCCGCCTAAAACCGGCCCTTCATCCCGTCTTAAAAACCCTAAAACGGTATAATAATTAATAAGCCTAACTAGCCATATTTGAACTCCCAGAAAGGCTTGAAACATCAACACGTACGCCGGGCCCCATGGTTGAACTAATTGCTAATCGCTTGAGGTAAGTACCTTTTACACCACTTGGCTTAGCTTTCAATATAGCATCTAAAAAAACTGAGACATTTTCTTCAAGTTGTTCCTGAGTAAAGCTTGCCTTGCCAACTCCGGCATGGACTATTCCTTGCTTCTCCACTCTATACTGTACTTCACCCCCCTTAGCGTTTTTGACAGCATCTCCTATATCGTTGGTTACTGTTCCCAATTTAGGATTTGGCATAAGTCCTTTGGGGCCCAAAACCTTACCTAAACGCCCTACTACAGACATTAAATCCGGAGTGGAAATTACCCTATCAAAATCCATCTTACCATTCTGGATTGACTCAGCAAGATCTTCAGCCCCGACTATGTCAGCTCCTGCCTGTTGAGCTTCATCAGCTTTAGCATCCTTGGCAAATACTGCAACTCTCAATGTTTTTCCTGTTCCATTAGGCAAGGCAACAACGCCTCTAATATTTTGGTCTGCATGACGTGGATCTACGTTCAAATTAATTGATAAATCAACAGACTCATCAAACTTAGAAATCGCGTGTTCTTTAACAATTTTTATAGCATCAGGAATAGCAAAGCGAGAATTAGAATCTATTTTTTCGCGCGCTGCTTTTGCTCTTTTAGTTATTTTTGCCATGTCTACCCCACTACCTCTAGACCCATTGATCGAGCTGTGCCCATTATCATTAAAGTAGCTCCCTCAACATCATTTGCGTTTAGGTCAACCATCTTTTTTTCGGCAATCTCTTGGCATTGGGCTTTAGTCACCTGACCGGCCACCTCTCTCCCTGCCTCTCCACCGCCTTTCTCAAGCCGAGCCGCTTTCTTAAGAAAATAACTGGCTGGAGGAGTTTTTGTTATAAACGAAAAGGATTTATCTTGGTAGACGGTTATAGTGGTTGGGATAGGAGCATTTGCTTCAAGGTCCTGAGTTGCTGCATTAAAAGCTTTACAAAACTCCATAATATTCAGCCCAGCCTGGCCTAGAGCAGGCCCTACCGGAGGCGAAGGATTAGCCGCACCCGCAGGCACCTCTAGCCTTACGTAACCGTCAATCTTTTTTGCCATAATCTAACCTTCCCTGATGGTGAGAGCGGTGCACTAATTCGACGCCCCACACACAAACTAAAATTAATAATAAATACTATAGTTTTTCAACTTGGCCATATTCTAACTCAACTGGAGTTGATCTACCGAATATTGAAACAGAAACCTTTAACCTTGCTCTCTCTTCATCAACATCTTCAACCTGACCATTAAAAGATTGAAATGGCCCATCATTAACTCTAACTTCTTCACCAACCTGAAAAGTGACAGAAGGTTTTGGTCTATCAACACCCTCTTTCACCTGCTGTAAAATTCTATCTGCTTCATTCTGGCTAATTGGCACGGGCTTATTACCAGCCCCCAAAAAACCCGTCACCTTTGGAGTGTTTTTTACCAAATGATAGCTATCTTCATTCATTTCCATTTTGACCAACACATAGCCAGGAAAAAATTTCCTCTCCGAATTGACCTTATTACCTCTTCTCATCTCTACCACTTCTTCAGTTGGGACAAGTATTTTATCAAACCAGTCCTCCATACCCTTCACTACTGATTGTTCCTGCAGTGACTGGGCTACTTTTTTTTCAAAACCTGAGTAAGCGTGAACAACGTACCACTGAAGTGACATTTTTAATTATCCTCCAATTGATAAAGCTAGTTGAACCAACCATGCAAGCAATGTGTCAACTGCAAAAAAGAAAAGTGCAGCAATCGCAACCATGACAAATACCATTATGACAGATTGCGTGGCCTCTTTACGGGTGGGCCAAGTAACTTTACTTACCTCTTGACGTACTTGCCTAACAAATTCGCCGACTGATGGTTTTGCCATAGAATCACTTCTCTGTAAATTTGTTCTCATAGT
>PTJY01000001.1 GCA_002937505.1 Alphaproteobacteria bacterium MarineAlpha12_Bin1 | reverse complement strand
TTGATGGCAAAGTCACATTACATACAGGCAAATCGCATGGAGCTTGGCTCATGCTACCTATAATTCCACCTAAATAACTTTATAATTGCCCCAGATAAAATAGTAAGTATTGAAAACGAATTAATATACTAGAACAAGAGTAGAATGATTTTAACGTGGTGCCCATAGCAATTTATATCGGGGCTGCTGTTGCAGAAGTTGCTGGGTGCTTCGCATTTTGGGCCTGGCTTAAACTAGGCAAGCCAATATGGTGGGTTTTCCCCGGCACAGTTAGCTTAATAATCTTTGCCCTGCTTCTCACTAAAATTGATAGCGTTTTTGCAGGTCGAGCATATGCTGCATACGGTGGTGTTTATATTTGTGCTTCCTTATTATGGCTTTGGATTATAGAACAAAATATGCCCGACCGTTGGGATTTTATTGGCTCAGTTATTTGTTTTCTCGGTGCAGCAATTATTTTGTTTGGGCCACGGGCTTGATAATTTACACGATATTGAAGGGGGTCGAAAATTGTCAATTTTTCATGGCGGAGGGAGTGGGATTCGAACCCACGATACAGTTGCCTGTATACACGCTTTCCAAGCGTGCGCCTTCAGCCACTCGGCCACCCCTCCTTAATGAAGTTGCACCGCATTTAGACCGAAAATAATGAAAGTGCAATTTGTAAAAAGATAATAATCAGCGATGAAGAGATTGCAACAGCCAAGATGAATCTTTGTCGTTTGTCAGTCAAAATCTAAGTATAGATTGAAGGTTTTTTTTAAAAAGAAACGTCATAGATGATAAAACTAACTCGTATGATTGGTGTGCTCTTTGTTTTGACAGGTAGTTTTATTTTTTTAGCCGATATATTTGATGTTTTGGGGTCAGATTCTATTTTTATTTCTTTAGGTGAAATTTGGTTTCAGGTTAATAAAAGTAGCTTGATAATTTCTGAATCTTTTATATCACGTTACATTCCCTTAATTGGCTCTTGGCTTTGGCATCCTGTTATTTCATCTATATTGACTATTCCTGCCTTTTTATTGTTCGCAGTAAGCGGTCTTATTGTTCTTCTTTTTTCGAGGAAACAAAAGTAATTTAAGTAAGTTGTGGGTTTAATATAAGAGAGAAATATTCGATAAAATTAACTAATTGTCGTCCATCCTTAAGGCTTGAATAAACGCAGTTTGAGGAATTTCGACATTGCCATATTGGCGCATCTTCTTTTTTCCTGCTTTCTGTTTTTCCAGAAGTTTTCTTTTCCTAGTAATATCGCCTCCATAACACTTAGAGGTAACGTCTTTTCTCATGGCCCCAACTGTTTCGCGGGCTATTATTTTACCTCCAATTGCTGCCTGAAGAGCTACTTTAAAGAGTTGCCGAGGTATTAGGTCTTTTAGGCGCGTGCATAATGCACGCCCCCTATTTTCAGATTGAGAACGGTGAACTATCATTGAAAGCGCATCTACTGGATCACCATTGATTAATAAGTCTACCTTGACTAAATCACTCGGCCTATAGCTTTCAATTTCGTAATCAAAGCTTGCATAGCCACGGCTTATAGACTTTAGACGATCGTAAAAATCAAAAACCACTTCATTCAAAGGTAGGCGATAGACAGCCATTGCACGATTGCCGACATATGTTAAATCGATTTGTTCTCCGCGTCTGTCAGTGCAGAGCTGTAATACGGCTCCTAAATAGTCGTCTGGAACAATTATATTTGCCTTAATCCAGGGTTCTTCAATTTTGTTAATCTTTGTGACATCGGGAAAGTCAGATGGGTTATGTAGGTCTAGCTGATTCCCATCTGTTAAGTGAATACTGTAAACGACTGATGGAGCAGTGGCGACCAGTTCTAAATTGAACTCTCTCTGAAGCCTTTGTTGAACAATTTCCATATGTAAAAGCCCGAGAAACCCGCAGCGAAACCCTAATCCTAAGGCGGCGCTACTTTCTGCTTCAAAATGGAAGCTAGCATCATTCAAATGAAGCTTTTCTAGACTGTCTCTAAGGTCCTCGTATTCAGCAGCATCTGAGGGAAAAACGGAACAGAATACGACAGGCACGGAAGGTTTGAACCCAGCTAGGGCTGTGTTCACAGGATTTTTATCATCAGTTATAGTGTCTCCGACTTGGCAGTCCGCAACTGCCCTTATAGAGGCTGTCAAAAAACCTATTTCTCCAGGACCTAATTCGCTTTTTTCTGTGCGAGCAGGAGTAAAAACTCCCACTCGATCAATTTGATATGATTTACCTGCAGCCATCATTCGGATCTTTTGACCCTTAATTATTTTTCCATTTTTAACTCTCACGAGGGCTACAACGCCAAGATACGAATCATACCAGCTATCAATTAGTAAAGCTTGCAATAAAGTGTCTTCATCGCCTTTCGGCGAAGGAAGGTTAGTGATTAGGCTTTCTAAAACATCCTCTATTCCCTGACCGGACTTAGCGGAAACCTCAATTGCATTATTTGCATCTAGTCCAATTACTTCCTCTATTTGTTCACGAACCTTCAGGGGTTCGGAGGCCGGTAAATCGATTTTATTGAGCACAGGTATGATTTCATGGTTAGCGTCTATCGCAAGATATGCATTAGCCAGGGTCTGAGCTTCTACTCCTTGGCTAGCGTCTACAATTAAAAGAGAGCCTTCACACGCTGCAAGAGATCTAGAGACTTCGTATGAAAAATCAACGTGCCCTGGAGTGTCCATAAGATTAAGCTCATATGTTTCTCCCAACCTTGATTTATAAGTTAGACAGACTGTTTGAGCTTTAATAGTGATTCCACGTTCTTTTTCCAACTCCATAGAATCGAGTACTTGCTCACTCATCTCCCGTGCGCTAAGGCCACCACAATGTTGGATGAGCCTATCGGCCAGAGTAGACTTTCCATGATCTATATGAGCGATAATTGCAAAATTTCGAATATGTGATAGATCAGTCATTTGTGTTTAGAAGTTAATCTTTGAAAATAGATGTTGATCAATCATTTATAACCTTGTGGATAACCATAATTTCGTTCGTCTCAATATTTTGACTGGTTATTTATTTTCTATTATTGGGTATATTTTCCATTAAATTATTAGAATAACTAGTTTGTATAATCATTTAAAAACAATTAGTTATTATATTTTTAATGACTTTATAAATTATATCCCCGTTATATTACATAGTTTAATATTTTCATAAATTATTAATGTAATTAAAAATTAAATAATAAATTTATTTGGATAACTTTATTGTCTGAGAGTTCCACCTGTTTTATCAAACACGGTGGAAACAATTAGTTCCGAAACTTGATCAATTTCTTCTTCGGTCAGAGTTGAGTCCTTAGACTGTAACCTTACTTCAATAGCTAGAGATTTTTTCCCTGCTTCAATTCCTTTTCCACTATAAACATCAAATAATTTTACGTTGGTGATTAAATCCGGCACAGCGCTATGTACAGCATCCAAAACATGTGACGCGTGAATATCATCATCCACAATAAAGGCAAAATCGCGATTGACAGGTTGGAAAGGTGATAAATTAATCGAAGGCCTTCTAGACTTTCCTTCTTTGCTCTCTGGTACATTATTAAGAAAGACCTCGAATCCAACTATTAATCCTCTAGCACCTAACTTGCTTAAAACAGCAGGATGTAAATCACCAAACCAGGCTAGGGTGTTTTTTCCTAATGAGAGGCCTGCCGACCTACCTGGGTGATAGTGTGAGGGAGCTTCATGTACAATTTTTAAGCCTTTTACAGATAAGCCGGTCGCTTCTAGTGCCGCGAGTGCGTCCGATTTGGCGTCTATTGTATCAACTGCCCTAGATTGGGATGACCAGTGTCGTGTAGACATATCACCCTGCCTAATTCCAGCAGCAACCGATAACTGCCCTTCGCGGTTATTATCCGTATAGGCTGGTCCTAGCTCAAATAAACCCAGATCGTTTAGCCCTCGATCAGTATTTCGGATAGCAGCCATAATTAGATTTGGTAAAATAGATGGACGGAGTACATCTAGGTCAGAGCTGATTGGGTTGACCAGATGCAATTTGTCTGGTGATCCCCCAAATAAATCAGCGTTTTTGGAGGCCATAAATGACCATGTGATTGCTTCCTGAAGTCCTTGTGCTGCGAGGGCTCGTCTAACTTTATACTCTTTTCTTTGTGAGCCGCTTAACGCCGGCTGAGGTAAGGCCTCTTCGCTTTTTAATGAAACAGGGGGTATATTATCAAATCCAATAATGCGGGTAATTTCTTCAACAAGGTCTGCTTCCCCGTGCACATCGGGGCGCCAAGAGGGAGGAGAAACATTTATAATTTTATTTCCGCTAACAGTGAAACCCAAGTCTTGGAGTGTTGATTTTTGTTTATCAAGGGAAACATTGATTCCCCCTAAAGTCATTACTCGTGTAGTGTCAAAAGCTATATTTAATTCATTTCTTGGAAGAGTGCCGGCTTTAACAGTATTGCTCGTTTCACCACCGCAGAAGTCTAGTATCATTCGGGCTGCCATTTCGGCACCCCAATTCGCAGATTCGGGATCAACGCCTCTCTCAAAACGATAACGCGCATCCGATTCAATTTGCAGAGCTCGACCAGTCGTTGCAACTTCAATTGGGTCAAATAGAGCAACCTCAAGAAAAACTTCTGTAGTTTCAGGTAAACAACTAGATTCCATGCCACCCATAACTCCCGCAAGGGCTTCGACTTTGTCTCCGTCTGCAATAACTGTTTTTTCTGTGTCTAACACAAACTCCTTATCTATTAGAGAGTAAAAACTTTCTTTGTTTTTTGCCTTTCGCATGGTCAGTTTTTTATTTTTAAGTTTACCAGCGTCGAACACGTGTAGCGGGCGACCCACATCTATAGAAATATAGTTGGTTACATCAACAAGCGCAGAAATAGGTCTTAGGCCTATAGCCTTTAAACGATTTTGTAGCCAGTTAGGGCTAGGGCCGTTTTTAAGTCCTTTAAAATGGCGACCAACCACGTAATTACATGCGTTTCCGTCATTAGCTATTTCCCAGGCTAAGGGGCTTTCGTAGCTTCCCTTTAATGGTTCTGAGTTGCTAAGGGGTTTTAATTGTCCAAGGCCAGCAGCCGCAAGGTCTCTAGCAATTCCTCTTACTCCGGTGCAATCCGGGCGATTGGGAGTTAACTCAATATCAATAACAGGGTCATCAATCCCCAAAACTACGGCTATTGGAGTGCCTAACTGAGTGCCAGATGAAACCTCAATTATACCATCATGCTCCTCCGATAGCCCCATTTCCTTTTCAGAAACGAGCATTCCGTTTGACTGAACACCTCGAATTTTTGTTTTTTTAAGTTTTAATTGAAGACCAGGTATGTAACTGCCAACTGGAGCAAAAACACCCATCATTCCATCACGGGCATTTGGTGCTCCACAGACTACCTCTACCTTCTCTTGACCGGTATCAACTATACAGACTTTAAGACGATCAGCATTAGGATGTTTATCAGCTTTAACAACCTTGGCAACTTTGAAATCAGATAGGTCTGAGCCCGGGTTATCTATTTTATCTACCTCAAGACCAATTTTGATTAAGGTCTCAACAATTTCATTGAGATCCGCCTTGGTATCTAGGTGTTCTTCTAACCAACTAAGCGTAAATTTCATTTTTTACCTTTAAAGCCCACGAATCATTGATGGAATTGAAAGTGGATCGAAACCATAATGAGATAGCCATCTAAGATCTGCATCAAAGAAGGTTCGCAGATCAGGTATCCCATACTTCAGCATAGCGATTCTATCTATACCTAAACCAAATGCGAAGCCTTGATATACTTGTGGGTTTATGCCCCCGAATTCCAGTACTTTTGGGTGTACCATTCCGGACCCCATAATTTCTAGCCAATTGTCCGCTCCATCACCAAAGTTTCCGATCTTGAGCTCATCGTTTTCTCTAGAACAGCCAATATCAACCTCCATAGATGGTTCTGTAAAAGGAAAGTGGCTCGGTCGGAATCTTACTGGTAGGTCTGGAATTCCAAAAAAAGCTCGACAGAAATCTATAATGCAGCCTTTAAGGTGCCCCATATGCGTTTCTTCATCTATCACAAGTGCTTCTATCTGATGAAACATGGGCGTATGTGTTGAGTCTGAGTCACTTCTATAGGTTCGACCAGGGGCTATAATTCGAATTGGAGGACTAGAGTTTTCCATGGTGCGGATTTGGACAGGTGATGTATGAGTTCGTAAAACTAATTTATCTCCTTCATCACCCTCGGGAAGATAAAAAGTGTCGTGCATTTGCCTAGCAGGATGTTCTGGAGGGATGTTAAGAGCGGTAAAGTTATGAAAATCATCCTCAATATCCGGACCTTCGGCAACAGAAAATCCCATTTGACCAAAAATAGCGACACATTCTTCCATCGCTTGGCTAACAGGATGAATACTTCCTTTTGTTTTAGGACGTATCGGTAGGGTGACATCGCTCTTTTCTTTTAAGAGCCTTCCTTCCAGCTCTTCGGCTTCCAATTCAATTTGACGAACAGAAATAGCTTCGATTAAAGATGATTTTAGCGAGTTAAGATTTTGTCCGGCTTTTTTTCTTTCATCATCACCTAAAGCGCTAAGAGATTTCATGTGCTCGGTAATTTCGCCCTTACGCCCTAAAATTGAAACCCTGATACTATCCAAGCTTCTAAGGCTATCAGAACTTTTCACTTTATTGAGAAGCGTTGACTCTAGCTCCTTTAAATCTGAGGGCGTCATTCTAGGGTCCGTATTTACTTGTAGGTCAGGTTAAGCAGATGAGTTAAGAGCATCCTGAGCTTGATCAACTATAGCTTTAAACGCTTCTGGTTCTCTAACAGCAAGATCTGCTAAAATTTTCCTATCAAGACCTACTCCTGCTTGCTTTATCCCATTCATGAATTGAGAGTAAGTTAAACCATGTTGACGAGCACCCGCGTTGATCCTTTGGATCCACAGTGCTCGGAAATTACGTTTTTTAACCTTACGGTCACGGTAAGCGTATTGTAGTCCTTTTTCAACTCGTTCTTTTGCAATTCGATAGCTACTAGAATTACGTCCTCTGTATCCCTTGGCTAGTTTAAGAACTTTTTTACGTTTTGCGTGCCGGTGTACGGAGCTGGTGGCTCTAGACATTTGTCAAGTCCTCTTTTTAGCGTATGGCATTGTTGGCATAATGATACGACTGTCCGAGTTAGACATTACTCCAACTTTTCTTGCTTTTCGTTTCATAGACTGAGAACGTTTTCTCATTCCATGCCGCATGCCTGATGGCTTAAAGCGAATTTTTCCAGAGGCAGATAATCGAAATCGCTTTTTCGTCGACGATTTAGTCTTCATCTTGGGCATTTCATCCTCGCTTGTTATTGAGGTCTATATTTGACGGTTAGGCATGCCCAGGGTTTTCTACCCCTTGCCGTACCATCAGTTTATGAGCGCGCGGTTTATAACTTTCTCTTGAAGTAAACGCAAGCTTTAGTGGTCTATTATAATGATTATTGACTAGTAAACACTAAAATTATGCTAATTTGTTGATAAAAATATCAAACAATATCTTCAAACTGAGAGAAATTATTATGGATCTAGAAATAAATAGAAAAACTGCTCTTGTAACAGGGGCATCCAAGGGAATTGGCAGAGCAGTCACAAAGCTATTAGCGGCAGAGGGTTGTGACTTGCATATTGCTTCTCGAACAGAGGCCGATTTGGTGTCCCTTCGTAATGAAATAATATCGACTGATGATGTGGAAGTGATAGTCCACCCAGTTGATCTATCCACGGCAAAAGGCATAAGTAGACTGGTCAAGGCTACTGGAAACATTGATATTTTAGTAAATAATGCTGGTGCTATTCCTGCTGGTGATATAGAGCGCCTCGACAATGAAAAGATAAAACAAGCATGGGATTTAAAAGTTTTTGGTTATCTTGGTCTTGTAAGAGCATTTTATACGCAAATGAGAGAAAACAATACCGGAGTGATAGTCAACATTATTGGGATGGCAGGAGAGAGGCCAAGATCCTCTTACATAGCTGGTGGGATGGGTAATGCAGCACTAATGGCAATGACACGCGCATTAGGCTCTGAAAGCATAGATTATGGTGTTCGAATTGTTGGCATCAATCCTGGGCCAATAGAAACAGACCGATTGGTTACTCAGGCTAAAACTGCAGCCGATATGAACTGGGGTGATGATTCAAGGTGGCGTGAAACGCTTAAGGGTCTTCCCGGCGACCGAGCGGGATCCGTTGAAGAAATAGCTTGGCTCACTGCTTTCTTAGCTAGCCCTAAGGCATCATGGCTTTCGGGAACCGTAGTAATGGCGGATGGTGGCGAACATTCACGCCCACCTGGAAGATTATAAAATCGGCTTGCGTTTTTCTGTTTTAGCGAGGCGCCATAACCATAGTGAGCTGCCTTCCCTCAAATTTTGGCATCTGCTCTACTTTGGCTATTGTTTCTAGCTCGGTTCTTACCCTTTTTAATACCTCCGCCCCTAGCTCTTGATGAGCCATTTCACGTCCTCGAAAACGCAGAGTAACTTTAACCTTATCTCCGTCATCAATAAATCTGCGCGCACTTCGCATTTTTACATCATAGTCATGTGTATCAATATTAGGCCGCAATTTTATTTCTTTAACGTCAATGGTTTTTTGTTTCTTCCTAGCTACATTGGCTTTCTTCTGATCTTCGTACTTAAGTTTTCCGTAATCTATTATTTTACAAACAGGAGGGTTTGCATTAGGCGACACCTCAACGAGATCAAGGTTTACATTGTAGGCTCTTTCTATGGCAAGGTCTATGGGCACTATTCCAACTTGCTCGCCGTTTTCGTCAATTAACCGTACCTCGGCATTGTCGATATCTGTATTTACCCTAGGCCCAGATTGTTTAGGGGGGGTAATATCTACTGGTCTTTTATTGATTTATCTATCTCCCTGTAATTAATATTATTTAACTTAATTCAGCTTCTATCTTACACTGGGACTTCTTCCCTCGTCTATAAGTTGGCTGACAGCGTCGGTTAAAGCAAGTATTTCCTGATCTTTTGACCCAAGCCGTCTTATATTTACTGTCTCGCTTTCTGCCTCACGTTGACCTACGACGATAATAACCGGTACATGCGCTAGGCTATGCTCACGTATTTTATAATTAATTTTCTCACTTCTTGTGTCTTTTACAACTCTGAGGCCGGCATTGATACAGGCTGTTTCAACTTTTTTTGCATACTCATCAGCATCGTTGGTAATGGTTGTAATTACTGCTTGGACTGGTGACAACCATAAAGGAAACCGCCCTGCATAATGCTCAATGAGTATTCCTATGAATCTTTCAAATGATCCGAGAATTGCTCTGTGCAGCATAACTGGTCTATGCTTATTTCCATCTTCCCCAATGTATGAAGCATCCAAGCGCTCGGGCAAAACAAAATCGACTTGTAAGGTCCCGCATTGCCATTCTCTACCTATTGTATCCTTTAAAACGAACTCAAGCTTTGGTCCATAAAATGCACCCTCTCCAGGATTTGAAGAGTAATCTAAACCTGCATTGTCGGTTGCCTTAATCAGGGCTTGCTCAGCCCTGTCCCAGGTCATATCATCTCCCGCTCGTATTTCAGGCCGATCTGCAAACTTAACTTGTACCTCCGTGAACCCAAAATCACGATATATTAATAATAATAAGTCACAAAAAGATTTTGTTTCCGACACAATTTGGTCTTCGGTACAAAAGATATGGGCGTCGTCTTGTGTAAAGGCCCTAACCCTCATTATTCCATGGAGAGCGCCAGAAGGCTCATATCTATGACATGAGCCAAACTCTGCCATTCTAATAGGAAGGTCCCTATAACTGGTGGTGCCTTGCTTATAAATTTGTACGTGGCAGGGACAGTTCATTGGTTTAACAGCGAGAACGCGGTCTTCATCGTCATTTATTGTGAACATATTTTCACGAAACTTTTCCCAATGACCAGACTTTTCCCAAAGTCCTCGATCAACTAATTGAGGAGTCTTTACTTCTGAGTATCCAGAATCTTCTAGTCTCTCACGCATATATTGTTCGCAAATTCGGTATAGGGTCCATCCTTTGGGGTGCCAGAACACTGAACCAACAGCTTCTTCTTGAATATGAAAAAGGTCCATTTCTCGTCCCAGTCTTCTATGATCCCTTTTTTCAGCCTCCTCTAAACGGGTTAAATAGGTTTTCAGCTCTTTTGAGTTTCTCCAAGCCGTTCCATAGATCCTTTGTAATTGTTGTTTTGTAGGATCACCTCTCCAATATGCCCCAGAAACTTTCATAAGCTTGAAAGCTGATCCTAATTTTGCTGTGGATGGCAAGTGTGGACCAGCGCATAGGTCAAGCCACTCACCTTGCCTATAAACTGATATTTCAGTGTCTTCTGGCAATGTGCCAATATGTTCAGCCTTATATATCTCTCCGGCATTAGTAAAAAATTCAATGGCTTCAGATCTATTCCATGTTTCCCTTGATATAGTCTCGTCTCTTTTAACTATCTCTTTCATACGGGTTTCAATTTTCTCAAGATCATGGCTAGTAAACGGTGTCTCGCGAACGAAATCATAGTAAAAGCCATTTTCAATAGCTGGACCGAAAGTGATTTGAGTATTAGGAAATAATTCTTGGACAGCTTCTGCCATAACATGGGCTGCATCATGTCGTATTAGGTCGTAAACTGTATCGTCATCACTATTTAAAGTAATTATTTCAATAGATGCGCTTTCACTTATGGTTGTTGATAGATCAAGTAAACGCCCATCGATTTTAACTGCGAGTGCAGCTTTTTCCAAACCAGGCCCTATATCTGCAGCTATCATTGCTGCAGTTATCGGAGCGTTAAACTCGCGTTCACTTCCATCAGGCAGTGTGATTTTAATTAGGTTCTTTATCTCAGCCTCGGACATTTTTTCTCCATTATGAGAGCACTCTATAAATTTTACCAATACACGTGTTGGATTTAACGCAATCTCATGTTTGCTTCAACCTCATCAACAGAAAGGTCCTCAAGAGATTGAAATCTCAGTATTTTTACATCTTCTCCACGTTGCCCACAAACAGCAGGATCTGAACTATGAGAAAATAGCACAAGTGTTGGAGTCCCTGTGGCACCAATTATATGCATGGGGCCCGTATCATTACCTACCGAGCCTGAGGCTCTTCTAGATAGACCTATAATATCGATCATTGACGTTTTTGTTGTTAGATCCTTTGCTTCTGGGCAATAGGCAGTGATTTCTGATCCAATTTGTTTTTCGGCTGACCCGCCGATTACTACTGGTGTAATTCCCTTGCTAAATAAGCGTTTTGCCAACTTAGCATAATTTTTTTTTGGCCATCTTTTTTCAGGCCTGTGCGAAGAGCCGCCGGGAGCGATTAAAACGTAGGGTTCAGGCAAATTAAATTTTTGGCCATCGGAACGAATGTTATTTAAGTTTGGGGGAGGAACGTTAGTCACAGAGGCTAGTGATAATTGTTCGGCTTGCCTTTCTAACGTATGCATTAAATCCCTTTTAGGGTTGTCATGATAATGAGAGCAGCCCAATGCTGCACCGCACCAATCTACTTTATAAAAAAGTCTGAGCAAATGAAAGATGATTGCTGTTCGATCAGATGTTTGTAAATCGTATATTCTATTGTATTTTTTTTGTCTGATTTTTAAAATTAACTTAGTCCATGATCTCCATTCATGCCATGTTGGTCGTTTATCTATCAATACCTCATCAAACCATTTACCAGAATCAGCAAACTCTTTATAGGCGCTGGTTGTGAGAAGCGCGATGTGTGCATCGCTGTGGTGATCACGAATCGCTTGAAAAGGGCCGGTCGCTTGTACCATATCTCCCATAGCCCCTAATTTGATAACAAGAACACGATGAATTTTTTTACAGGTTTTCATTAGCTTATGATTTATTATGAAATTAGCTCAGAATAAACTTTCAATGTTGCTGAACACATCTCCTTTTTTGTGTACTTCATGCGGACATGACTGATGGCCTTCTGACTTATCTCAAGCCTATCTGATTCGGTCATTGAAAGAATATTGGATATGGAGGTGGCCAGTTCCTCTGCGTCATTTGGTTTAAAGAGCCAGCCTGTTTCCCCGTTTACTATTTGTTCAGCTCCTCCTCCATGATCGGCAGCGACGACATGGCATCCCATCGCCTGCGCTTCGGATATCACTCGTCCAAAAGCTTCAGGTCTAGTTGAGGCGGATATTACTATATCAGTAATAGTGTATGCAGCGGCCATATCACTACAATGGCCATGGATTTTTATTACATCCTTCAAGTTTTTAGACTCAATAAGTCTTTCCAACTCCATTCTGTACGATGAGCGGCCTTGGTCTGATCCGACAAGTAGGCATACCAAGTTAGCGTTATTATTTTCATTCCTATCGTTTAGAATAGAAAATGCCTCGATTAGAAGAGATTGACCCTTCCATCTGCTAAGGCGTCCAGGGAGTGTAACAATTATAGAATCATTATTTAAACCCCAAAGGCGTTTTAACTCGACAACTCTTGATGAAGAAATATTTTCAGAAGTGAATTTATCTACATCTACGCCCCTTGGAATAACCCGTATTTTATTAGTAGATAGGTTATATAGAGTAATTAGATGGTCAGCTATAAAGTTTGAATTAGCTATCACAAGGTCCCCTTCTGTCATAACAGAATTATAATATTTTTTAAATTTACCTAAGACCCCTGGGCCAAAATTATAGGTTCCATGGAATGTCGTTAAAAACTTGCATCCCATGAGTTTAGCTGCAACTTTTGAGCTCCAGGCGGGAGCGCGGCTTCGAGCATGTACTATGTTAATTTTATATTTTTTTATGACTTTTTTTAATCTAAAAACATTCAGAAACATAATAATTGGATTTTTGCTAGCTAAAGGTAGAGTTATATGAATAGCCCCGAGCTGCTGAGTTGCTTCAGCTATTTGCCCCCCAGAAGAGGCAATAAACGTAGGGCTTTGTTGGTTAGTAAGCGCTTCAGCTACGTCGAAAGCTGTTTGTTCAGCGCCTCCTCCACCCGTATCAAGAGATGGTAGAACCTGCAAAACGACTGGGTTCATACTAGTATTTCCTAGGCTTAAAGATCTGTTAGGAATAATATATTGTTTATTATACTCAATCTAAGATTAATTTGAATGACTGCAAGAAACTATATCACGACAAGTGAAGGCATAAAATTAGCATTTGTTGTTTCACAGGGTACGCTTAACCAGGAACTGGGAATTGTTTTTCTTGGAGGGTTTATGTCTGATATGACTGGAGAAAAGGCTACTGCAATAGAAAAATGGGCAATAGCCGAGGGCTATTCGTTTTTACGATTTGATTACTCGGGCCATGGCTTGTCTGAAGGTGATATACGAGATGGGACTATAAGTCGTTGGACGGAGGACTCTCTGACGATAATTAGGCACGTTAGTGAATCTGTAAGAGGATTTAACGGTCCCCTAATGCTTATAGGTTCATCAATGGGTAGCTGGATAATGTTTAGGGTTGCAGATAAATTAGAAAGGTCTAGTTCTAGGCAGAAAGCAGTAGCTCTTATTGGAGTAGGATCTGCACCAGATTTTACATACGATTTACTACCAGACAGTCTAGGACCAAATTTAATGTCAGATTTGTCTAAGTTTGGTTTTTGTGAAATAGAATCTGAGTATTCAGACCAACCATATATAATAACAAAGAAAATGATCGAAGACGGAAATAGGAATAGAATTCTTAACTCTTTAATAAAACTTAATATTCCTGTTTCACTCATTCACGGTCAGGATGATAAAGATGTTCCATGGACGCAGTCTCTAAAATTAATGGATAAGCTTACTTCCAGTGACGCTGAATTAATTTTAATTAAAGGGGGAGACCACAGGCTATCTGATAAAGAAAGCTTACAAAGAATAATATCTGTGGTGGAAAATAGAATACAAAAAATTAAGCGATATTAGTTTTTTTCTTCATTTAATAAGGCTTGAAGGCCCAACCGATAATTGGAATAGGCAAGCGTAACCTCCAGCTCTTGCTTTATTAGGTTATTTGTAACCCTTTTATTTTCTTCGTAAAAACTTCTAGCCATCTCTGAGATTTTGGCCCTCTCGTAAGGCACAGCTGGTGGTATTTTTTTTCCTAACAAATCACAGGCATATGCAATAACATCTTGTGTTGATGCTGGTTCGTCATCGGATACGTTATAAATTCCTCCGGGATTTGGTCGATTCATTGATGCGAGGAGGGTGCTGGCAATATCTTGCACGTGAATTCGGTTGAAAACTTGTCCCTTTTTTACAACTTGTTCTTTTAGTCCTTTTTTTAAAACCTCAAGTGTGTTGCGTCCTGGCCCATATATTCCTGCCAATCGAAACAAGTGAACGGGCAGCCCATTGTGCTTCCACAAATTATACCATTCATCCTCTATTTTTGCTCTTATTTGGCTCCGAATTGATTTAGGGTTACGTTGAGTGTTTTCATCCACATAGGCACCTCCTTGATCGCCGTATACACCTGTTGTTGAGAGATATCCAATCCATCTAAGGTCTTCCATTTGAGAGATTAAATCTATTTTGTGATGATCGATTACTGGATCTCCAATCGAATCTGGAGGTATGGAGACAAGTAAATGAGTAATTCCCTTTAGAGCTTTATCGGGGTTAGTTAGAGGTTTGTCGCGATCGAAAAAAAACATTTTAGCATTAGAAACGTCTTGGTCTATTTTATGGCGAGTTGTTCCTCGAACCGACCATCCCTTCGATAAGATGGTGTTTGATAATGCCTTAGCAGTATATCCAAAGCCAAAACAAAATAAAGTTTGAGGATTAGGCATCTATTTAGAAGTCAAGGTTAGCATAGTGTTTTGGTGGTGGCACACCAGGAATGCGATCGGCAAGAAGAGATCTAAGGCTTGGACGTGATTTTATACGTGAGTACCATGACTTGGCTTCTGGGTAATCTTCCCATGGAACATCATTAATATAATCGAGACATGACAAATGTGCAGCAGCTGAAATATCAGCCATAGAAAATTGTTTACCTCCCAGCCAGTTACGTCGGGTCATAAGGTATTCGATATAGGATAAATGGGTGGTAATGTTTGAGTGTCCGGCCCTTATGGCCATTGAGGAAGGTGCCCCCAACCCAAGAAATCGTTTGTTTATTTTTTCGTCGACAAGATTCTTAGTTACTTCTCGATGGAACTTAAGATCAAACCAAGCTACAAGTCTTCTTATTTCCGCTCGTTCGGATGCGCTTCCTGATATCAAAGGAGGTTCAGGATGCTCGTCTTCAAGATACTCACATATGGAGTTTGAATCGGAAAAAACATTATTAGAGCCTTCATCTGTTATTTCTAAAAGCACTGGTACTTCACCTGCTGGGTTTAAGGCCAAGAATGCTTCTCGGCGTTCCCATGATTTTTCCACTACCAAGTCGTAGTTTAGTTTTTTTTCTCCAAGGGCTATACGCACCTTACGCGAAAAGGGGCAGAGCCATAGGTGGTATAGGGTCCACATTTTATATAAACATCAGGTTATTAAACTTTTGGTATTTAGTGGTTTAAGCCGTACTAATTGTTTTCTGTAAGTAATCACATATATCGCTTATACAAATTTTTGCTTGATCAATCATATTCGATTGAGTGAAAAATGTATGCATAACACCTGGATAAATTTTGAGGTAATGAGGGTGTCCTTTTTCCTCCATTATTTTGGCTAACTTTATAGAATCGTCACGAATTGGATCTAGTTCAGCTGCTGCAATGAAGGCGCTAGGAAGACGTGTCACGTCTCCCTTTACAGCGAAAGCTCGGGGATCATTCCTATCGGAATCTTGAACATAGTCCGAGTATACCTGACTTACGTAATTAACATCAAAGATGAAGTCTCCATTTCCAAGCTCTTTCATAGAATCAGAATGTAAATTGTCATCAAGGACTCCGTATATTGAAACGAGCCCTTTGATTAGGTCAGGTCTATGAGAGCAAAGCTCAAAAGCTACTCCAAATGACACACTGGCGCCAGCTGAGGCACCCCCAATAACGATTGAATTACCGTCCAAACCCCAGTCTTTACCCTCTTTTGACAACCACTCAACAACTGAAGTGATTTCAATAACTGGATCTGGAAAAGAGTGCTCAGGCACGTGGACGTAATCGCAACTGATTACTGCTCCCCCCCACTCTTTAGCTATTTCTCTCATTTGTCTGTCGTTAGACAATTGATTCCCTAATTTAAAGCCTCCGCCATGCAAATACAAAAAAATGGGTAAATTAGGCTTGTTTTTCCACTTATAAAGCCTCATTGGGACGTCTCGGAACGGACCAGCTATGGTTTTGTCCAGCTGGACTTCCATCTCGGGGCCACCATTATTCCAGATAGATCGAGCTTTATTCGTGTTTTCTCTAATTTCATGAAGGGTTTCACCAGCCCCTCCCACGCTTTCTACTATTTCTGAGTTTTTCTTTAAAGCTGCGGCCTGTTGAGGGTGGATTTTATCTATCCAAAAGTTTTTTTCGTCTTTGGTTTCATCAGCCATAGAACTTTCCTCAAATTATTGTTATTAGCGACGTTAATATTTTAAAATTTATTTATGACCTTACTTAAAAAGTACTTTTGTTAGAAATTACAAATTTGGTATCCGCAATTATGAAACTAATTGAGGTAAAATAGAAATATAATTTATTATTACTAATTTTTACATAGCATAAATAAACGGAAATAGAATTTTATGGGCGCTCTAGAAATATCTATTTTAGCCTGTTTACAAGGCATCACGGAATTTTTACCTGTAAGTTCTTCAGGCCATCTTCGTGCTGCTGCTGAAATACTAGGAATACAAGGAAGTACTCTCGCAATTGACGTCTCGCTTCACGTTGGAACTCTTTTTGCTGTAATAATTTACTTTTTGAAAGATATTACAAAAATACTTAGTGGTTTGATAATGCTTCTTGGTGGCAGAAATAATGAAGACGCCCGGCTTGGGATTTATGTTGGGATAGCGACAATACCTATTTTTTTCGTTGGATTGATGGGGCGTGAGTTTATTGATGGTAATTTAAGAGGGCTGGAGGTTGTGGGCTGGATGTCAATTGTATTTGGTATACTTCTACTTTGGGCTGATCGCTATGGTATGAGAATACAAAAACTAAGACACCTTAAACTAAGCGATTCCTTAATAATTGGAGTTGCCGAAATCTTCGCATTGATTCCTGGCACCAGTCGAGCTGGAGTGACAATAACTGCTGCTAGAGCTCTAGGCTTTGAACGCTCTGAGGCCGCACGTTTTTCGATGTTATTATCAATCCCGGCGGTAGCTGGAGCAGGGTTTTTAGTTTTTGTTGATTTGCTGAATTCAAACAGTAATTTTGCTTGGACTGGTGCAATTGTTGCAGGTGTGCTTGCCTTTCTTACCGCTTTAGGGGCGATCCATTTGCTTATGAGATGGCTTAGAACAGCGAGTTTTTTACCTTTTATCGTCTATAGACTATTTATGGGAGGAGCTATCTTGGTTTGGATCTATTGGGCTTAAGCTTCTGAACTTCTACCAAGCCTTCCTCCTCTACGGTGTCTTTTTATATAAGTTGGAAGAATGGTTTCTAAGGAAGTAGGCTCAACGCCCAGATTCTTTATATTTAAGGCATCTTCATGAACAACATTATTAAATCTAAGAGAAATCATTTGATCTTTAGTTAGTATTGGCTTTGGCAGTAACTCTGTTAGTGCAGCTTGGAAATCTCCGACTTTAAATGGAACTGGCAACAAAAGTCGATTACGATTGGTATAATGTAGAATTGTTTCCATCAATTCAGCGTATGTATATATAGTAGGGCCTCCCAACTCGTAAGTATTACCGTAAGTTGATTTTTCATCGATTGAGTTTACAACAGCTCTAGCGACATCACCGACATAAACCGGTTGAAATAATGTCCGCCCACCACCGTAGAGTGGCAGAATAGGTGTTATTCGTAATAGGCTAGCGAATAAATTAAAGAACTTATCTTCAGCACCGAACAAAAGCGAAGGCTTAAATATCGTAGCCTCGGGGTAATTTTGAATTAGTTTTAATTCTCCTTCACCTTTAGAGCTAAGATATTTTGACTTTGCTTCAACATTTGCTCCTAACGCTGAGACTAATGAGAATCTTTTTACACCTTCTTTTCTAGAAAGTTCTCCCAATATCTCTAGGGCATCAATGTGGACTTTTTTAAAGGTTTGATTTCGTTTTTCATACAAAATTCCTACAAGATAGATAATTTTATCTGTTCCCTGAGCTATTTTTTGTAAACTCGTTTCATCACATACATTTAGCGGGATTGGGGTTACTTGGCCTACCTGTCCCAGTGGTTTAAGAAATTTTGCTTTTTCTATGTCGCGTACAGCAACTTTAACAACTGCCCCTTGATCTGCGAGTAGCTCGACTATATATCGGCCCAGGAAGCCTGAACCACCAATTACTGTGATACGCTCTTGTTTCATTACTGCTGGCTTTCATTATTTTATTCGTTGACTTATGGGTTGGAAAACTACAGGCCTTAACTTGTTATCTATAACTCTTGTTTGATGATCTTGCCAAGGTCACAATTGTATTATTCGGATTGACAATGTTAAGTAGCAAAGATTACCTAATTCTGTGGAATTGGATTAAGGCTTAAGAAAGCATGAAATAAGTAGAGAGATTTAATAGTGGAAATAAAGCTTTACAAAAATGACATTCCTGATGATCTTGATCTTGGACAAGTAATCGCTATTGATACTGAGACACTCGGACTTAATTTAGTTCGAGATCGTCTGTGTTTGGTTCAAATGTCCAGTGGGGATGGTTGTGCTCATCTAGTTCAGTTTGAATCTGGAGAGCAGGCCTGTTATTCTGCACCGAATTTGAAAGCGATATTAAATGACACGAACCGATTGAAACTCTTTCATTATGGTCGTTTTGATTTGGCTGTATTGAAGAGGGACTTGGGCGTAATGTCCCAACCTGTTTACTGCACAAAAATAGCTTCAAAGCTAGTGCGTACTTTTACCGATCGGCATGGTTTAAAAGATTTGTGCCGTGATTTGTTAGGAGTTGAACTTTCTAAGCAACAGCAGACTTCTGATTGGGGAGCTGATCAGCTAAGTGAACAGCAGTTAGAATATGCTGCTAGTGATGTTTTGTTTTTGCATGATATAAAAGATAAGTTAGATGCGCTTTTGCTTAGGCAAGGTCGGGTTGGCCTTGCTGAGAGATGTTTTGAATTTTTACCCTATCGAGCCGAACTGGATTTGGCCGGTTGGATGGAATCAGATATTTTTTCGCATAGCTAACTTATTAAAGATATGAAAAAATTGTGCTGTTTAAAAAATAATGCAAAAACCACAACCGGATTAATGAGGAAGTGAACGGAGTGAATGATATAGCGGTAGCACGCAAAGTGCTAGAGTTGGAAGCAGAAGCTATAAAGAACATGTCCAAACAACTCGATAATAATTTCTTGAAATCTATAGAAATATTATTGAAAGTAACAGGACGGGTGATTGTTACAGGCATGGGAAAGAGCGGGCATATTGCTTGCAAAATGTCCTCCACACTGGCTAGCACTGGCACACCCTCACAATTTGTCCATCCCGGTGAAGCTAGTCATGGTGACATGGGGATGATTACTAGATCCGATGCAGTATTAGCCCTTTCAAACTCAGGGGAAACTCCTGAACTGGGCGATTTGTTGGATTACTGCAGAAGATTCAATATCCCTCTTATAGCAATTACAGGTAAGCAAGATAGCACATTAGCCAAAAACGCAGACTGCTCCTTAATTTTGCCTGAAATGCCCGAGGCTTGTCCTATGGGATTAGCTCCAACAACATCTACTACATTAATGCTAGCGATAGGTGACGCCTTGTCTGTTGCCCTCCTAGAACGAAGAAAATTCACAAAACAAGATTTCCAGGTGCTCCACCCTGGAGGAAAATTAGGGCAGGCACTTTTAAGAGTAGACGATATTATGCATGTGGGCGACGATTTGCCATTAACCAGGCCAGAAGAGGTTATGTCTGATGTTATTTTAATAATGACAAATAAGATGCTTGGCTGCGCGGGTGTTGTTAATAGTCAGAATAAACTTTTAGGAGTTGTGACAGACGGTGATTTAAGACGGCATATGGCAAAAGATTTGCGTAACACTTCTGCAGAAGAGGTCATGACAAAAAATCCAAAAACCATTCGAACTGGAGCGCTTGCTGCGGAAGCACTTGGTATAATGAACGCTAATTCCATAACTGTTCTTTTTGTTGTAAATGAAGAGGTTCCGATAGGAATCGTTCATCTGCATGACTGCTTGCGTGCTGGGATTGACTGAGGGTCATGAACGATACTCCACAATTAACCTCATTGGAGGGAGGAGCTCCAGATGGTCGACAACCTTTATCACAAAAACTATCGGAGATGGGTCCTCGAACACAGACAGGAGGATTTGCAAAATCCAGAGTAGTTTCAGCAATGAAATATGTTTTTCCTGGACTAGCCATGGCATTACTCGTAGTTGTCGTTGCATGGTCTGAATTTGATAATGATAAAAATAGGTTTCAGGCCCCTGAAGCCGTTGGGCCTATAGGCACCACTAGGCCCCAAGTCATTAACGCACGAGTTCTAAGCGTTGATAATAGGTTGAGACCCTATCAAATTACCGCTGATTCAAGCTCTTTAAAGAAGATCGAAGGTAGAGAATTTTATTTCTTAGAACGCCCCAAAGCTGACCTTGTTTTAGAAGATGGCTCCTGGGTTGCCCTTACCGCTAAAGATGGAGAATATGAAGAGAACAGCAAAAACCTATTTTTGGTTGGTAATGTCAGCGTTTACCATGAAAAAGGACACGAGCTTAAAACGCCAAAAGCTACGATAAACCTTGATGAGAGGTCAGCTTTGGGAGACGAAGGTGTCACGGGAAAAGGTCCACTTGGTTCACTAAGTTCAGAAGGCTTCCGGATTTATGAAGGGGGGAGCCGAATTATATTTACTGGTAAATCAAAAATGATTGTTCAGAGGGGATCGAGAGATACTAAATGAAGGCTGAATTTAAAATTAGTTTTTTTACATTTTGTGCTTGGGTCTTTTATTCGGCAAATTTAGAGTCAAGTGTAAATGCACAAACCCTAGGCTTTGGCCTTAATAATGCAGATCCGATACATATCGAAGCAAGCGATGGGATAGAGTGGCATAAAAACAAAAAACTATATATAGCAAGAGGTGATGCAAAAGCTCGGCAAGGAAGAGTTACAGTCATTGCGGATGAGTTGTTAGCTTATTATCGATCGACCAAAACTGGCTCTGAAGAAATATATAAAATAAATGCTAATGGAAATGTTTCAATTGAGTCAGATACTGATAAGGCTACCTCTGATAAGGCAATCTATGATGTGGTAGAGGGGACGTTAATAATGACCGGTGAACAAATTCGATTTACAACTCCGCTAGACACTATTATTGCTCGAGAGAGTCTTGAATATTATGAAAAAAAGAATTTAGCTATTGCTCAAGGGGATGCTATAGCAATTCGAGCAGATAAACGCCTTCGAGCTGATACACTTAAAGCGCATTTTATTACCAATCAAGATGATGATAATTCCACAAAAATTGATCGAATTAATGCTATTGGGAATGTTCATCTCTCAACTGCTACAGATATTGTAACTGCCGAAAATGCGGATTATAAAGTTAATGCGGGGCTTGTTTCCATGAGTGGCAGCGTAAAGATTACCCGAGGACAGACGCAGTTAAACGGTGACCGAGCTGAGGTAAATCTTAATACCGGGGTTAGTCGTTTACTTACCAATGTTAAGGGTCAAAAGAAGTCAGGCGCGAGAGTCAGGGGTATTTTTATGCCTTCCGTACTTAATAAAGACAATGATTTGCGTAGGAACAAATAATGAGTGAGAGAGAAGTAAATCAAAAAGAAGATTCTTCAGTTCCTAGACTTGTTTTGGAAAATGAAGGTCTAAAAGCAGCGAACATAGGGAAACGTTTCAGTAAAAGACCTGTTGTACGAGATGTTAGCGTTCAGGTTCGACGAGGAGAAGCAGTTGGGCTTTTAGGGCCTAATGGTGCTGGTAAAACAACCTGTTTTTATATGATCACTGGTTTGCTATCACCGGATACTGGCACTATTTATCTTGATGGTCATGATATTACCGATCTTCCAATGTACAGGAGAGCCCGTTTGGGAATTGGATATTTGCCTCAAGAAGCCTCTATCTTTAGAGGTCTAACGGTGGAACAGAATATACGAGCGGTTATTGAGGTTGTAGAGCCAGAAATAGAGCGTAGGGAAGGTTTGTTGGAGGATTTGATGGCTGAATTTATGATCAGTCATTTGCGTAGAACACCATCTTTAGCACTTTCCGGTGGGGAAAGAAGGAGGGTTGAAATAGCAAGAGCGCTAGCATGCCGCCCTCACTTTATTCTTTTAGATGAGCCATTAGCTGGGATAGACCCGATAGCTGTTTCCGATATTAGAGATTTGGTTAGTCATCTTAAACACAGAGGTATTGGTGTTCTGATAACTGACCATAATGTTAGAGAGACTTTAGATATCGTAGATAGGGCCTACATCTTGCATGACGGCGCTGTACTAATGAGCGGTAGCCCCTCAGAGATAGTTGATCATAGCGATGTTAGGCGTGTGTACTTAGGAGAAAAATTTACTCTCTAAAATTATATTGGAGCTCTAATAGGTTAATAATTTATACCCTAACATGGTCCAACGTTAAAGCCTCAGAGCTTCAAACATAGAATTTACTCTTTTTACGTGAATTTTTTTTTAATCATTATTATATGGGTATTCTTCTTTAAGAAGGAGACATCACATGAATTGGGGATATTCTAAAATCGCTATATATATCAATGAGTTATTTGATTTCCCTGTTTTTATATATACATCTTTTATGAGATAAAGGGCTATTGACATGTTCCATTCTCATAACTATGTTCCGGCCACCTAGATAAGCGGAACCTTAATAAGGAATTGCTCTGAATATTCTGGCTAAACAGAAACACGAGATTAGTCATCTCGGCAACGGGGCATAAAAATAATTGCAAGAATATGATTATTACAAGTAATTCCAACCTGAGCTTTGGTCTATCCGTTTTTGTATAAATGTAAGTGAGAACTCTTTAATGGAAATATCAGACTTGATTACTGTCGATAGCGTTATTCCTGATTTGCGTGTTACGAGTAAAAAACAGACTTTGCAGGAGCTATCGAAATATGCTTCCAAAATAACGGGTCAAAATGAACGCGAGGTATTTGATATTTTGCTTGAGAGGGAGCGATTGGGTACTACGGGTGTAGGAGATGGTCTTGCCATTCCCCATGGCCGCCTACCAAACTTGAATAAAATCTATGGGTTATTTGCTAGGCTCGAGAAGCCAGTAGATTTTGATAGTATTGATGATCGTCCAGTTGACTTGGTGTTTTTGTTGTTAGCCCCTGAAGGTTCAGGAGCTGATCATCTGAAGGCGCTTGCAAGTATATCAAGACTTTTTCGCGGCTCGTCTTTTTGTCAGAAGCTAAGAGGCACCAATAATCGCGATGCTCTATTTGCGTTATTATCTCAGGAACCAGAAACAGATCGAGCTCTTAAGGCCGCTAGTTAGGGCCTAATGCACACTCAAAGGGTTTAACTCATTTTGAGTTATAGTCGCAAAAGCGACCTCACGGCTCTCGACCACAGCCACCTCACTACCATCAGCTGTATGTATTGAGTATGTGTTCTTTCCTATAGTGCTTTTTAGTTTAACATAGGCCATATCATCAATTCCAAGTGATGCAAACTCGTCTTCTGGTATTAGCTCCCACGTTTCTTTATCTGCTGTTTTCATTTTACCTTTACCTTCCAAATCCTGACCTATTTTTCCTTAGGGCTAATATTTATATTTTCATTATCAATTGATGGGCTTGCTAAAGTGATTTTTATATTTTTGACCACTTGTTCAGGTTTAGGTTGCTTTAAATTAATGTGCAATAAACCTCCGTCTAATAAAGCACTAACAACCTTTATACCTTCTGCTAAAATAAAAGTCCGTTTAAATTGCCTGTTGGCGATACCTCTATGAATGAAGACGCGCTCATCTTCTTCTTGTTTATGTCCCTTAATTATAAGCTGACTGTCCACCAAATCAATTTCAAGATCCCTTAGGGGAAAGCCTGCTACAGCAATGCTTATCCTAAGTTGGTCACTGCCTATTTGTTCAATGTTATATGGTGGATAACCCTCTGCAGAAGTTTTGGCGATGCTTTCAAGTCTTCTTTCAAACTGGTCAAATCCTAATAGCAAGGGGCTATTAAGCAACGAAATCCTTGTCATAGCAGAACTCCTCTTGTTGTGAGCGAGTTAAAGCCGTGCATAAGTAAAGCACTTTTTAGGGCCCTGACGTGGTGCCCAAATAATAACATTAATTTGATACGGGTTTAGAGGTAATAATTGTTTTTTCGAGTTTCAAGAGCCTTGGGCCTAATCGCAATAGGAGTGGACAAGTTCCTCACTATGCTGGGAACTTTGTTTCAGGAACCCCCTTCACGCCAACATCTAAAGCGATAAGATCACCTGCATGAGGGTCTTTAATCATTTGTTCTCTGCTCATCATGATTTTTGCACTTGTAACGAAAAGTGTTTTCATTTCTTTGCCACCGAATGCACAACAAGTTGGACGGCTAATAGGCAAGTCTACTATTTGATTTACTGAACCATCAGGGGCAAAACGAATCAGGCGACCACCGCCAAATTCGGCGCACCAATAGTGATCTTCTATATCTACTGTTGCACCATCAAACGTCCCTTGTGTTGAATCATTTTCTATGGTGGCAAAAGTTCGACTTTCACCTATTGAACCGTTAATAGTGTCATAATCCATAGCCCAAATTGTTCGACGAGGTGAATCGGTAAAATACATTGTTTTACCTTCGGTTGACCAAGCTATACCATTTGATACGTATATGTCAGTTTTCATAGTATGACATGTGTAATCACTGTCTAATCGATAAAGCGTTCCTATTGGTTCACGATCAAAATAGGTTTCAGGTGGACCGATTGGATCATACATGCTACCTGCCCAGAAACGGCCCTGTCTATCGCATTTTCCGTCATTGAAACGGTTTAATGGCTTGTCTGCTTCCGGATTGTGTATCCACTCTATATGATCTGAGCCAGGTTCAATAAATGCGAAGCCATCTCTTAATGCGCTAACAAAGCCCCCAGATTTACGAAGCGCTATTGATCCTATTTCTTGTTTTACTGGCCATGACTTATCTATTTTTGATATAGGATCATAGCAATGGATTGCAGGGGCTTTTATATCAACCCAATAAAGCAAATTATCGTTAACTGACCAAACAGGGCTTTCTCCTAGAATTGCATTAGTTTTAATAATATCAATAATTCTTGCCATATTTAAAACCTGATGCTTTCTTGTTGGAAATCATATTAATACAATACACAATAATATTATCAGAAGGACGCCATTAAATCGGAGAAACGATTATTATGATTGTAGATGCACGGACATATACTATTGCTGCAGGAAAAGTTAATGACTATTTGAGTAATTATAGTTCGAACGGACTACCCTTACAACGCAAGCATGGTTTTGATTTAGCAGGTTATTTTACAGTTGAGACAGGATCATTAAACCAAGTTGTACATTACTGGAAGTGGGAAAGCGCAGCTCATCGTCAGGAAAGTAGACAGGAACTCAACGAAGACCCTGAATGGATCGATTATAGATCTACAAATTCTGAGGGGGTAATTGTTACTCAGAGAAACCGTTTGTTGATGTCGACTGACATTGTTGAGCCCTTTAAGTTTTTAGGTACTGGTAGTGAAAAAGCATTTATAGATGAAAGGACCTACACATTGAGTTATTCACAAGCTCCTGCCTATGTTGAAATAACAAAGAAATTAGCAATGCCAATTATTGAGAAAGCCGGTTGGAAGTTATTGGGGTATTTTACCTCAATTACCGGAACTATAAATGATGTCGTACACTTATGGTATTGGGAAAGCCAAGAGCAGAGAGAGCAACTGCAACCAATAGTAACAAATGATCCAAGGTGGCAAATTTATCAAGCAGCCAACGGGCATAAAATACAAAAACAGGAGAATCGGTATTTAATTTCAACGGATTTTTCTCCAACCAAGTAATTGTGGGTTTTCTATGAATAATAAAACTCTTCGTCCCAAAGATGCGGCAACGCTAATTCTTTATAAAGTTGACGGAGACCAACTAAGAGTTTTGCTTGGTCAGAGGCATAAGGGACATATTTTTATGCCTAATGCCTATGTTTTTCCCGGTGGTCGGGTCAACTCGGTTGATAGCAGAGTTCGTCCATCTTCTCCGCTAAAAGCGGATGTGCTGGCAAAATTAGAACGGGCAGCAAACCCTGCACGTGCTCGTGCAATCGCTGTGGCTGCAATAAGAGAAACCTATGAAGAAACAGGACTATTAATTGCAAGCAATAGTAACAAAGAAAATTTCTGGCATATGAACATTGGCCCAAAATTAGGGGAAATAAACTATTTTTTTAGGGCAATTACCCCGCCAAACCGCATTCGTAGATTTGATGCGAGGTTTTTTTTCGCTGATGCTTCAGTTGCAAAGGGAAAGTTAGGAGGAGATGGAGAATTAACAAACTTGGACTGGTTTTCATTGGAGCAAATTCGTGATTTGGAAATGGCGGGTATCACTCGGATAGCTCTTGCTGAGTTTAGAAGAGCGTTACTAGATGATAATTTCTCTAGCGAAGATAACTTAATCCCTGTTTCTCGTTTTATTAGGGGGCGCTATCAAATAACGCTGGAATAGGTCTAAGAACAAAAATCATAAGATTTTTCAATTGTTGGGTGTCCAGAGCACTTTGCACGATTTGTTTCAACCAAGTGAATAATATGTGCCAAGACGGACTGTCCAGCGGCTTTGTGAAGCTTCGGGTCTATATCTACATATATTCGTTTTACCATTTCAGGTATAAGCGAAACACCGTCTTTTAGACACTGAATTATCTGTTCTTCTCTTTCCTCTCGGTGAGCTATTAAAGCAAAAATAAACGATTTTGGATCTAAGATGGGCGCCCCATGGGTGGGATAGAAAATACTTTCTTTTCTACCAGCTACTTTTTTTAGTGAAGCCATATATGATTTCATATTGCCGTCTGGAGGAGACACTACCGTTGTCGACCAGCCCATTACATGATCCCCACAGAAAAGAGCATTTTCTTCCTGAAACGAAAAACACATATGATTGGAAGTGTGACCAGGTGTGTGTACTCCTTGCACTGTCCATCCTTCACCTGAAATAATCTGACCATCATTAACAAAATGGTCAGGGGTAAAATCAAAATCTGCCCCTTCCTCTACTGTATCACTTTGTAAATTTCTCCCATGAGCTCCAAAAGCATAAGAAGGGGCTCCAGTTGCATCTTTTACAAGTTTAACAGCAGGAGAGTGATCTAAATGAGTATGTGTGACCAGTATATGGCTTATTGACTCGCCACTTAAAGCATTAAGGATAGCTTCAACGTGCCCGGGTATGTTAGGCCCTGGGTCAATCACTGCTACCGAACCTGAACCGATGATATAGGTGCCAGTGCCATGAAATGTGAAAGCACTTGGATTGGGAGCCATAATGCGTCTAACATCCTTAGCAATGTGTTCGCAAACACCATATTCAAAATTTAACTCACGGTTAAAGGGGATATCTATAGACATTCTGACTCCGAATTTTCGTTATCAATATTATAAGCGTCCAACAACAGCTGATTCTTTAAGACTAGAGATTTTCTCCTTATCAAATCCCCACTCTTCTAATACCTCTTCTGTGTGCTCTCCGGGTTTAGCAGGGGGAGTATGGACCCGTCCTGGAGTGCGGCTAAATCTTGGCGCAGGAGCAGGCTGTGTAATTCCATCAACTTTAACAAAATTTTCTCTTGCTAAATTGTGGGGATGAGATGGAGCCTCTTCTAGAGATAAAACTGGGGCAAAACACACATCTGTTCCTTCCATTATACTTATCCATTCATCCCTGGTTTTTGTCTGAATTTTTTCAGCGATTTTTTCTTTCAGTATAGGCCATTGATTTTGATCCATCTGAGGCGGAAGTAGCTTGGGGTCAAGACCTAACTTTTCCAGTAAAATGTTGTAAAACTTTTCTTCTATAGAACCAATTGAAACAAATTTTTCATCGGAGGTTTTAAATGCACCATAAAATGGGGCAGCACCATCAAGGATGTTTTTTTCTCGTTCGTCGTTCCAGTATCCCGAAGCTCTTAGACCATATATGGGTGTCATTAAAGATAATGCTCCGTCTACCATTCCAACGTCTACAACTTGGCCGAACCCACTTTTTTGTGCCTCATAACTTGCAGCCATTATTCCAAAAGCGAGAAACATTCCCCCCCCTCCAAAATCCCCTATCATGTTAAGGGGTGGGACTGGGTTTTCTTTTGGGCCAATGGCATGTAATGCTCCGGTGAGGGCAATATAGTTGATATCATGTCCGGCTGCGTGAGAAAGAGGTCCAAAGTTTCCAAATCCAGTCATACGAGCATAAATTAGTCTCGGGTTACGGGCTAGGGCGTCATCAGGCCCAAGTCCTAGCTTTTCTGTAACTCCCGGACGAAAAGGATCGATCAGAACATCAGCTTTTTCAACCAATTTCAAAACCACTTCAGTTCCTTCAGAGCTTTTAAGATCCACTGCTATTGACCTTCTACTTCGATTCATAAGATCAAACTCAGAACCCCTCGGCACTCCTAAACCGGAATCTACACGACGGTCAACACGAATTATATCAGCTCCTAGATCAGCCAACAGCATTGCAGCAAAGGGCGCAGGACCAATGCCGGCTAGCTCGATGCATTTGAGACCAACTAGAGGGCCAGATCTAGAAGTATCTATAGGTTTAGACATTTTTTTAACTCCTCTGTACATTCAATCTTTAACTCGAATAATTTATTTATCCATTTCCTTTGGAAAGTCGGGTTGGGCTTGAGGTCGAGCATTAAAAATAGCAGGGACTGTCATACACTCATCAAAAATACGAGAAATGGTAGGAAAAGCACTAGTATCAATTTCAAATAGCCTAGCTGCCCCAAACTGGGGAACTACACATAAATCAGCCATGGTTATGTTATCACCATGACAGTAGATTCCCGTCTCTCTATCTTTATTAAGGACCTCTTCAATTGCAGTCAGCCCCTTTGTAACCCAGTTTTTTATCCAAACATTCAATTCTTTTTCGGTGTGCCCCATTTCTTCCACTATGTATTTTCTAACTCTTGGAACGACCAATGGGTGAGTATCGGCAACAGAAATAAGGGAAATGGATCTAACCCTTGCTCGTCCTAATTTGTCTTCTGGTAATAAGGCGGGTGATGGATAAGTCTCTTCGATATATTCTAATATGGCTAATGACTGAGTGAGAACGGTTTCATTATCGACGAGTGTTGGCACAACCATTTGAGGGTTAATTTTGCGGTAGTCATCGTTAAACTGTTGACCTTTTATTAGATCCATTGAGGTGACTTCAAAAGGAATCTCTTTCAAATTAAGCGCGATCCGAACCCGAAACGCAGCTAGAGAGCGCCAATAACCATAAAGTTCCATAAAAATTTCTCCACTAATTCAAAAAATATTATATTTTATTGTAGTTGGCCAGTCGCAGAACATTACGTCAAGATCAGGGCTGATCATTGAAGGTTGTTTTTTTATATTGTTGTCCATAAATCAATTTTGTTATGTTGGTCGCTAATAAAAATGCAATGAATGGCAGTAGCATTTGCATTAAAGCATATGTTCCGATTATTCTTCGATTGCCACTTGCTGCTAGACTAACCGCTTCTGTTGTAAGGGTTTCGAATCTTCCCGCTCCAGCGAAAAGAGTTGGAAGATAGAGGCTAACGCTGACTGCAAATCCCACAGCAAAAGCTATCAATATTGGTTTCAACAACAAGGGTAATTTTATGCGTAGCATAAATTTAAAATAGCTCGAGCCTAAACAGATCGCTATTCTCCTATATCGGTCGTCTAAAGAACGATAAGTCTCTTCTAAAGATAGAAATACATAGGGCAATACAAAAATAAAATGGCAGAAAGCAACTGCTAACCAACTGCCATCAACACCCATGATGATAAAAAAAATCTGAGTTCCAAATAAAAAAGCAATTTGGGGCACCAATAAGGGGAGGTAAATTAAAAGTCTAAATCGATTTGAAACTTTGTGTTCTGAATTGGCTTCACTTTCCAGACAACTAATTACCATTATTAAAGAAATAAATGTGGAAAGAAGGCCGACCGATAAAGTATTCAAAAACGCACTCTCTAGCTGGATTATTCTATCTATCCAGGTTGAGATAGATAGACTTTCAGGAAACGAAGAGGGGAATCGCCAACTGATGGTTAGAGACCAAAGAGCCATCCCTAGAAGACTTAAGAGGGCAAAACAAAATCCAGTCAACAAAGCTATTGCTGCAAAGATTCGAAAATGAGCATCTGATCTGCCTCGACTTCCTTTGTTAAGAGTTTTATTACCTAAATTAAACAGAATAAACTCACAGAAGCGCCAAAAAATAATTGCTATTATAACAATTAGGAGCTGAACAAGCGCACCAGCAGATGCGATATAATGCATGTTTATATCAGGATCATAGAACCATTTAACCAGTTGCACTGCTAAAGTAGGGGGGGTTGTTGGGCCGAGTACCATCGCTACATCTACTGTAGAGGAGGAGTAGGCGATAACAGCAAAGATAGGAAGTCTAATTTGTGGATATATTAATGGTAAAACTGTTTTAAGCCAGGCCATAACTGGTCGGTAACCTAATGTTCGAGCTATATTGCAGTTAGCTTTTACATTGACTTGATTGATAGCAGCCATAGTCATAAGAAACAGAAATGGTATTTCTTTAATGACTAGCCCGAAAATTAAAGATAGTCCTTCCGCGTCCTGTAGAATAATTATGTCTGGTGGTCTAATAAAACCAGTTGCCCAAGGGGATATTAGACGAACAATCCAGCCACTAGGGGTCAGTAAGAACGCTAAACCTAATGCTATAGTAACGTGTGGGACTGAAAGTAATGGTGATAAAAATCTCTGAGCGTAAAAAAATAATTTTGTATTTTGCCAACCAGCAAAAAAAATTATTACCACTGTTAGTGATATAGCTGTTGTAATAACACCAGTGAAAAACGACAACTGGATTGAGTCGACTATCCCCGGAATGGCAATTAGCTCTTTCCAGGGAGCTAGTGAAATCGACTCTTCACCTATATCGGGGATAAAACCAAAAGCTGGAAATAAGGTTCCTGATAAGCCCGCTAAGATTGGACCTAGAAATAGAATTGTAGTAACTAACGGTGCAAACCTAAAAATAGACTTTTGATTTTTCAAGGGTTTTTTAAGGCTCATTAAGGGAATCTCATTTACCGGCTGAGTAGCGTTGAAGCCAACCTTTCTCTAAGGCAGAAACCCAAGAGGCGTGGGGTTCTAGTAAAGTGTTGCCTAGTTCCTCTGGCCTCAGAGTCGCCACTCCATAATCAATATTGGTGAACCAACTCACTTCATGCGGAGAGAGTTTATTGAGATCCAGCACAGTAGTGTTTCCCCAATATTCAGGGTCTTGTTTTCTTGCTTGAGCCTCTGGAGATAGAAGAAAATTAGCTAACACCATTGCTCCTTGGCGTGATTTAGAATTAAAAGGTATGGCTAGAAAACTAGTGTTGCCTACTGTTCCCCCCTTGAGGACGAAGGTCCTTATGGTATTGGGTAATGTTCCCTTGGCAATTAGACTAGAAGCTTCTGAAGGTTCAAAGGATAGGGAGATATCGATCTCCCCATCGTCCATTAAGGGGTGCTGAGCTGGCCCGTTTTGAGGAAAGATTTTACCTGATCTCCATAATTTTGGGTGAATAATATCTAGATAGTCCCAAAGAGGGGTTGTTACCTTTACAAACGTTTTAGGGTTTACCTTCTTTTGTAGGAGACTCGTGTCATCTATCAGTTCAATTAAAACTTGTTTTAGAAAGGTAGTTCCAAGAAAGTTTGGAGGTTGAGGATAAGTAAATCGACCTTTATTTTTTGTAGACCACTCTAACAATTCTTTCACCGTTTTTGGCGGATCAGATACAGATTTACTATCGTACATAAATACGAGTTGGGCCATACCCCAAGGGGCCTCAAGTCCTTCAACAGGAACAGAAAAATCTATGGTTGTGGTTTTTTTATTAATGGTATCAACGAGTTGATAATTAGGAGCATTTGATGTCCAAGGCCCGTACAATAATTTATTACGCTTCATTGTTGCGAAGTTTTCTCCATTAATCCATATCAGGTCAATAGAACCACCTGTATGTTTTCCAGCGGCCTTTTCTGCAATTACCCTAGTTACCGCTTGTGCAGTATCAGTCAACTTGACATGTCTTACTGTTATCCCAAATCGACTTTTAACCTGTTCTCCAGCCCACTTGATGTATGAATTGGTCCGCTCGTCTCCTCCCCAAGCATTCCAATAAACTATCTGCCCTTTTGATGAATTTAGTGTTTGGTCCCAAGATTGAGAATGGATTTCTTTTTGCCCAGTTATGCAGAAAATAAGCAGAAACGGGATGATAAATTGGTAAAAATTCTTTTTTATCTTCATTTGAAGTGCTCTGTTTTTTGAATTTTTATGACTGATTATTAATTTCATTTTAGCTAGCTGGCGAATAGTGCAGAAAATCAGTTAGTGAATTATTAGTAAGCCATTCTTTCCTAACGTTTTCGATAGTGTTTGGGTCTAGATAATGATCAACACGATTTCTAACATGGGCGACAACAGATGAGTCAGTAATGTCTTCAGACCAATCCTCTGTTGATGCACCAGATTGGAAAGTTCTATTTGCTGACGCTTTTGAACGAACTCTCCATTTGGCACACCAGGTAACCGACCATAACCACATTGTACGCCTTAAATCGATCAACCATGGCTTTAATTCAATTGCTAGTTCTTTAGGAATTTTCTCAATCCAATCTGAGTAAAAACTCGCCACTTGATCAGGGTTTAGTATAAAACTGTTGTCTTTTTCCCAAGTAGTAGAGGTGTAAAGAGTTGCGTGCGCCAAGTCGTATGCGGGTATACCGTAACGTGCTTTTTCTAGGTCCACTAATATAGCATCTTGTTTTGGGGTGATTAGAAAGTTTCCAGGATGAGCATCAAAAGTTATTAGCGATACGGGCGGTTTTTTCTTCCGTGATAAAAGATTACCAGCATAAGATAACTCTTCCCGGATTTGATGCTCAGAATCGTATTCTAAATTTGCGTTGGCAAGAAATGCTGATTGTTCCATCACTTCCATAAAAGTTTCGTTGACTGCATCTCGTGGGTTTATTAGTGGGGCTCGATCATTTTCTTTTGGAACGGGAAGCGAATGTATTGATGCTAGAGCGGTTGCCATAGCGCTGCTGAAGTCAGGAAGCTTAAGAGACTCACCCTTAATTTCTTCAACTATTAATGCCCCCATTGGTAGGTCCGTCGAGGGATATATTATATGGTGTAGTTTTGGTGTATGACCACTGGGCGTTGCCTTTTTAAAACAAGCTGCCTGGTAGATTAAATTTTTTTCAGCGTCCAATGCCATCTGACTTTGTTTGGGGACCCTTAAAAGCAAGTTCCTGCCACCTATACTAATATGATCATGAGCAAGTCCTTTTGGTGGAAGAAGCTTTAAATCATGTTCCGCAACCATTTCCATATCATTAAAGTCTGATAGAAGTTTGGCCAAAACCGGTATTTTAGTCTTAATTGACATATTCGTTCTTCCTGACTCGAGTTGTACGGTTATTTTTTTATTCAAAAGCTTTTAGGGGAAACATTCCAATCCAATTTTGTGTGAATGTTTTCGAATCTTCCATCTGTGCCATGAGCTTCCATGATCTATATCTGAAAGCTCTCTTACAAAATTTATAGGAAAGTTTTTTGGTAAATTAGATAAAGTATCATTTAAGGCATTGGGAGTTGACCATCTAACTTCACTAAATATTTTTTCACTAATAATGGTGGGGTTTTTTACACCTATTAGCCAAAAGCCTCCATCTGAAGCCGGCCCGAATACAAGTTTATTTTTTTGTAGAGAGCGAAAAGCTATTAGTATGTCGTTTCGATTTACCTCAGGAATATCACATCCTATTATTACACAAGGTTCATGAGGAAATGATTTAAAAGCTCTATACATTCTATGTCCGATATCCCCTTCACCTTGCTTCATAATCGATATTTTAGAAGGGACTGGCCAGACTTTTCTATTTGATGCTGACTGGTCTGGACTAGCAAATAAAGAAGTTCTCCACCTGGGGTCGTTGCCAAGTTTCCACGCCATCGTCGTAAGGTTTGACCTATAGAAATTGTGTGCAGCAACATATCCGATATCTTTTGCCAATCGTCGTTTTGCTTCTCCTAATTTTGGCTGGCGAGCAAAGAGAATAAGGTTTTTAATCAAGTTATGTTTATCCGTATATGAGGCGAATAAATTTCGGCGGAACCCCTGTATAAAACAACACAAGACAAAAAAGATTCCTAATTGATCTAAACAGATATCCATTTCGTTTAAAGCGGATTGCGGATGTCTCTAGATGTGCGTTAATACGCTTCGTTCTTCTTTTTTTAAGTCTTCTAATAATATCTACATCTTCCATTATTAACATAGGGCGAAATCCCCCTATTTTTTCGTAGAGACTGCGGCTTATGAGTAAGCCTTGATCTCCGTAGGGCAATCCAAATAATTTAGACCTCCATTTTACAAACTTCTCTAACCTCTTGGCTTTCGACGATTCGTCATCAAACTTAAGAAGAAAATATCCAGCACTGCTTTTTGCTTCAAAGGAGTCTAAGAATTCAGTTACTCCACTATTCCAGTCGTCGAGTAGCGTTGTGTCTGAGTGTAAAAAAAAGATCCAATTCCCTGGTACCATCGAGGCTCCAAGTGCTAGTTGTTGTCCGCGATTGGGTTTTGAGGTCAATACTTTGATGCCGTACGTTTTAGCTAGATAGACTGTTTTATCAGTTGACCCCCCATCTACAATAAGAATCTCAATGTCGAACTCTCCACTAAACTTTAGTACAGAGTCGATGGTTGTACATATTGTCTTTTCTGCATTTAAGGCAGGTATAACAACCCCAATGGAGATTTCTTCTGGCATTAGCTTAAAAATTATTTATTGCGAATAGCCTTTAAAAAACCAATCAGGTTCTTTTATTTGCTCCAATTAAAACGAAGAGCATTAAAGCAGGCTTACCTGAGCGGTTAGACCAAGCATGGTTGGTGCCTCTCTGAATTAAAACATCATTGGCAGAGAGTTTCGTTTCACCTTCTTCCATCACAGCCCACATTTCACCTTCTAAAACAATTGCGTAATCTGTAGTTTGTGTTTCATGCATTCCAGCTACATCCGAATCAGAATCGTGAGCGTCACTGCTACCCATTTGGGCAAAAGCGTCTGCTACATCCGCATCTTGAAGCAACTCATCAGGAGGAAACTCGACATAACGGAATATTGTGCCAGCTGGATCATGGGGTTCAATTCTAGGGTCGCGTATTGCCGTATCAGTTTGTCCCGTGTTATCTGCAGGAGCAGAAGTTTCCCAGATTTCATGGGAAAAAAGCTGAGGCATTGGTTCTAAAATTTGTGGTGGAGCCCCATCCATTAAAATTATGGATTTACCTTCCGAGTTATGGCCTGTTACTACTCGTCTAAATTGTCTCGCCATTGTGTTTTCTCCTATAAGTATAAAGGTTTTTTTATTTATAAACATTTGCTTACGGTTTACTTTATCTTAGTATAATTTGCTAACTCCTAATAATAAATTCAAGAAAATGAGACATCATGATTGAGCCTAAAAACCAATCAGGTTCTTTTATTTGCTCCAATTAAAACGAAGAGCATTAAAGCAGGCTTACCTGAGCGGTTAGACCAAGCATGGTTGGTGCCTCTCTGAATTAAAACATCATTGGCAGAGAGTTTCGTTTCACCTTCTTCCATCACAGCCCACATTTCACCTTCTAAAACAATTGCGTAATCTGTAGTTTGTGTTTCATGCATTCCAGCTACATCCGAATCAGAATCGTGAGCGTCACTGCTACCCATTTGGGCAAAAGCGTCTGCTACATCCGCATCTTGAAGCAACTCATCAGGAGGAAACTCGACATAACGGAATATTGTGCCAGCTGGATCATGGGGTTCAATTCTAGGGTCGCGTATTGCCGTATCAGTTTGTCCCGTGTTATCTGCAGGAGCAGAAGTTTCCCAGATTTCATGGGAAAAAAGCTGAGGCATTGGTTCTAAAATTTGTGGTGGAGCCCCATCCATTAAAATTATGGATTTACCTTCCGAGTTATGGCCTGTTACTACTCGTCTAAATTGTCTCGCCATTGTGTTTTCTCCTATAAGTATAAAGGTTTTTTTATTTATAAACATTTGCTTACGGTTTACTTTATCTTAGTATAATTTGCTAACTCCTATATTACACATGGCAACACCCATCTATCTACATACTAAATTCAAGAAAATGAGACATCATGATTGATCCTAAAAACCCTTCAGGTGCTTTAATTGGAGACCCTCGTTATGGTTTAAATGAGGAAGAATTAAAGCAATATTACATGAAAAAATCACCTTGTTGGTATATACGCTTTGAGCTTGATTTAACTCGTGGACAGGCCGTACGATCAGAATTTAAAAAGGAACATTTGTCTTATTTACAGAAACATGCCGATCAAATTCGATTTTCCGGACCCTTACTAAATATGGATGGAGGTGAAGTTACAGGAGGCATCACCTTATTAGATGCTCCCGATCGCAATAATGTTAGCTCTTGGTTAGAAAATGAGCCTTATTATTTGGCTGGTGCCTTCAGTCAAACTGAAATTATTCGATGGTCTTCGAGTATGGAAATACGTCAACTAGACTACCCAAGAACAAAAGGGTGGCAACAATTCTGTATTACTGCTCTTGATGGACCTGAAGCGGATGAGAGAAGAGACGCCTTCTCATCAGAACACCACAAATATCAAGCAGAAGTAATGGATCGATACGTTGCCAGAGGCCCACTTCAAACTGATGATGGGGGGGGAATTATAGGAAGTTTGATGATAGTAGAATATCCTAATTTAGAAGCCTGCGAAGAGTTCTGGACTAATGAGCCACTCAACTACGGGAAAGTCTTTGACAGCGTCAAAATAGAAAGATGGAGATATGGACAGGCAATAGGGTGAAACGCATAAAAATCTGACTCTTTGTTAATTTTTAAAAAAGACTTTCAGATTTTTATTCTACTAACGATTCATCTCATTGAGGGATACGGATCTATATATGAACTCCTTTCATACCTCCTGCAGGGTAGCGAGTGCCTGCTGCAGAACCGACAGGAACAGTTTCAGATATGATCTGAAGCTCATTGTTTGAAAGGCGTACGTCTAAGGCGGCCATGTTTTCTTCCAAACGACTTTTACTTTTTGTTCCCGGGATCGTGACCAAGTCTTTGCCCTGGGCTAACAACCAAGCAAGACATAATTGTGCCGGTGTACATTCTTTCTCTACGGCAATGTCAGCTAGTTTTTTTGCCAGCATAAGATTATGAGTAAAATTCTCCTCTGCATAACGTGGATGTCTGGCGTGTGGATCATCTTTGGGTAATGAATCCATATCAAGAAAATGACTCGTTAGTAATCCTCTTCCAAGGGGTGAGTATGCTACGAAAGATATTCCCAATTTGAGAGTCATCTCACGAGCCTCTTCAGCTTGCTCTCTATAGAGCAACGAAAACTCGCTCTGTATTGCGGCAAGGGGCTGTGATAAATGGGCTTTTTCTATTGTGGTAGGGTTTCCTTCACAAATACCGATTGCGCGAACTTTGCCTTGTTCTATTAAGCGTCCCATTGCGCCGACCGTTTCTTCGATTGGAACATCAGGATCTATACGATGCTGAAAATATAAATCTATAACTTCAGTGTTGAGACGCTTAAGACTTGCGTCACAGGCTTGATATACGTATTCAGGGCGTCCATTTACTAAGTTAGCTCCTCCATCTGGATTTTGAACCTGTCCAAATTTGGAAATAAGCACTACCTTATCACGTCTCCCAACCAAAGCCTTTCCTAATAACTCTTCATTGTGCCCCCATCCATACATGTCTGAGCTGTCTATTGCATCCAGTCCCTCATCTATAGCTTCATGAAGTAATTTGATTGCAGATTCGTCTTCACTTGGCCCGTAAACACCTGAAAAGGACATGCACCCTAATCCAATAGGTGTCATCTCAATATCACTATTCCCTAATTTTCTTTTTGGGTGATCGCTGTAATTAGACATATTTATCTCGCTTTTGTTAATTCTACATAAAAAAATTATTTAATTAGTTAACTGCCTTGACCCAGATGATCTTCTCGATGTCTGTAAAGCTCTTGATCAGAGTAGCCCATTGTATCTGGTCTACCGTGTCCAAGAATTACCTGGAACCAAACAGGCTCTAGGCTATTATTCTGATAACCATGTATAATTCCAGGTGGGCAAGAGATGCAATCCCATTGCCTCAATTGTGTTTCTCTTCGATTGCCAACAGTATCTTCCACGAAAACATCAAGCAGGCCTTTTAGAACAAAAAATGTTTCCTCTACTTCATGCGTGTGTGGGGCGTTTCCTTGTCCTGGCTCTACATACATTAATGATAAAGTATGTGCACGAGCCGGAATAGTGTTAGGATCTGAATGTTTTCCTGAACCTCCGGCGCCAATATAACGGTGCTGTGCTCGCTTATAACCCTCTGTTTTTGCATCCTCGAAAGCCTCCCAATCCGGTATTCGTTCAGTGTAGAGAGCAATATACTTATCCATAATCTCGTCCAGAGACGAGTTTTCTAGTTCGGGAGGTCTAGGATGACGGGCGACTGACATTTTTTACTCCTAAGTAGTAGAATGGCCTTATTGGTTGTGTTGTCTAACAAAGTCTAAAGCGGCAAGACGGCCTGTAACAGCCCCTCGCATTACAGAAGTGGAACCAGGATAGTTACGGTAATAAAGACCAACAACTTCGCCAGCCGCGTAAAGGCCAGGAATTGCTTCTCCATCCATATTTACCACTTGGGAATTACTATTTACTTTAATCCCTCCGAAGGTAAAGCAGTTAGCAGCGATGATAGGCCAAGCCCGGTAAGGGGGCCTATCTAACGCTCTAGCCCAATTAGATTTTATGGGGTTTAAACCTGTGGTGGAGAGCCCATCAACGTGAATTGGGTCAAATTTACTAGGCTCAGGACAGGAATTATTGAACGAGTTAATAGTCCTGGATAAATTATTAGCATCAAGACCTATCTTGGACGCAAGATTAGAAACTGTGTCAGACATAATAGGTGGGACATCTGAACGGATTGATTTTTGCCAATTAGGAACGTCATCCAGACGTCCATCATGTATTGCATAAGCTATTCCTTCAGGTTGTTGCATTATAGCTCGAGTCCTTGATTCATAACTTGCATCAACAGTCGTTGGAGCTTCATCAATAAATCTCTCTGCTAGCTTGTTTACCAAAATACCATACGTATAAGTTAGTACTATAGGTTCTTGTTCTCCGGAACGTGGGTCTATTGGTTGAGCGTGGAAACTTCCATAATCTCCGGCTGGTGCTCCGCCAGCCTCTAGAGCCATTCGAATTCCTTCGCCTCGATTGTAATAGCCTCCGCGCGCAACCGGGCGAATGTACAATGACTGCGGTCCTAAATAATGGCTCTGCATTTCAGGATTACCCTCAAACCCTCCACTTGCTAGCACGACGCCTTTTCCCAATATTTTTAGTGGTTTGTTTCCTTTACTAGCTGCATTTACTCCTATTATGCCTCCTTCACTGCCATAAATAAGAGATTTTGCAGTTGTCTCATAATGTATTGTAACATCTCCTGGGCCAGTTTCGGCAAAAGTCGCCAATGCTTCTACCAATGCTAGGCCTCCACCAATAGGAGCCATCCGTGTTGTGGACTCATTAATAAAATAGTTAGGTAGAAAATCAAACTTTACACCGAATGTTTCTAACCACTGGAGCGCATTTGGAGCTTCACTGGCTATGGTGGAAATTAGATCTGGGTCTGTGAATGAGAGGGATTTTAGAACAGAAGGCCAGTTTTCGTAGGATCTTAAAACGTCTTTAGTTATTTCAGGATCAGGATATCCACCTGAGTTTAAAATAAGCTGTTCTTCAAAGTCATCTGAAACAGAATCTCGAGATTTCATTCGCCAATATGACTCTGTATATCTTGTGTTGCCTCCGCGCTCATCTTTCGTTGCTCGTTCGATGATTGCGACCCTAATTCCGTTTTGTTGAGCCAGAACTGCTGCTGACAAACCCGCTATACCACAACCAACAACGATCAAGTCGTAATCAAGGTGGTCGTTAGTTTCCAGCGCGCTTTTTTTAGTTGGCAACTTTGTATATCCTTTTTTCTTATTTTAATTGTTAGGTTTAAAAACAATTATAGAGCTTTCTCTTGCCATCATTCTATCAATCCAAGAGTTAATGTTACTAGTGTCTTTAAGCAGTTGAACCCCTTCATTAGTCATCTTTAAATAATCTAACGCAGGTAAGATAAGAAAGTCTGCTAATGACACCTCACTATCAGCAATATAATTTGATTTTTCTAAACACTCATCGAGTAATTTTAGAGGTTTTTCTACATCGAGAATGGTGTTTTTTATTAAATTTTCATCTGGAGACTTACTTAACAATCTTTGTATTACTATTACTCTTATGATTGGGTTATCCATATAACAGAGATAAATTGATAGCCACTTATTCATTAAAGCAAGTTTAGAGGGATTGTTAGGTTTAAGTTTTCGCCCAGAGAATGAATCATCTATATAATTTATGATTGCCAGAGTTTCATGTAATAGGATTTCTCCATGTGTCAGAGTAGGAATTTTTCCCCACGGATGGCGTTGCAATGCTTCTGGTGTTTGGGGAACGGTTGGGTCATGTTCAAAATCAACATCTTTTTCATTAAGAGCTAACAGACAAGTTCTGACAAGGTTGCTAAGTGGGCTTCCGTGAAGAATTAATTGAGGCATGAGTTTTCCCAGTTGAAGGCGGTCTTGAAATTAAAGTGATACGATAAAATTTGTTATTTACGAATTTAAAGTGTCATTTAGTGTTTATAGTTTGCTATTTTTTATTATCACTGCAAGACTTTTAAGTTTTATTATAAACGATACGACTTATTAATTGGTGTAAATTAATCTTTTAATCAGACTAAGGAGTAGAATTCCATGGGAGAAATTCTTGGAATTGGGTGTACTCATAGACCGTTAATGCTTGGGCCAGATGAAACTTGGACAAGGTTTATTAAAATGGCACTTCAGGACCCAGATATGCCTGATGAATGGAAAGATAGTTCTAGGTGGCCGGTTGAGATGCTCGAAGAGTTGGGAAAAGATTTTGGACTTTCATCTGCAGGAAAGGCACGAAAAGTATTTAAACAAAGATTTGCGGAAACTCTTAAGACCATTGATGAGTTTGACCCCGATTTAATTATTATATGGGGGGATGATCAATATGAAAACTTTCAAGAGGACCTTATCCCTCCTTTCGCTATACTGGCCTATCAAGACCAAGAAATTTTTCCCTGGACGGATAGTAATCAATTGGAAAATCCTTGGTCAGAGACTGAGGATTTTGCCTATACAATATATGGACATCAAAAAGCAGGAAAACATTTGACTGAGGAGCTAATTAAAGACGGCTTTGATATGTCTTATGGCTATAAACCCTTGCATCACCCACTGGGGCATTCATTTAAAAACACAATTCTTTTATTAGATGATGATAGAAATGGATTTAAATATCCCGTACTTCCTTTTCACGTCAATTGTTATGGCCGAAGAGTAAATATTGCTCGCGGCCTGCGTCTTCCGTTATCAATGAAAGAAAATATGGTTAATCTTGACCCTCCATCGCCTAATCCTTCTCGCTGCATGGAAGTAGGAGCTGCTACAGCAAGAATAATGGCTGAGAGCCCTTATAAGACAGTCCTCATGGCGTCCTCCAGTTGGTCACACTCTTTTCTAACAGAAAAAAACTATCAACTATGGCCCGATGTACAAGCTGATAAGACTTTATACAAAGCCCTTAAGCTGGGAGACTACGACTTTTGGCGTAGCTATCAGACCGAAGAGATTGAAAATAGTGGACAACATGAGCTTCTTAACTGGTTTTGTCTAATGGGAGCGATGGAGGCCCTAAATCGAAAGCCTAGTAAAAGCAGTTTTATTGAAACTTACGCTTTTGTTTCTTGTGCTGTTTTTGCAGATTATAGACCTTAAACTTAAACTCGATGGTTTAGTTCGTATCACTTAAATTTTAAAGTATAGTAAAAAGATATTTTAATTTAAATCTTACTTAATTAATAGGAGGAAAAAGTGGCTATACCAGTTCATAAGCCTGAAAAGTCAGAGATACTAAAATGCGTAGCAAGATTTGATGAAATTAGTCCTGCTGATACAGGTCTACCAGACCAAGAAATGGATGGCTACAGACGAACTTTTTATAATGCATTGGGGTTTTCCCAGCCATCAGGTGAGGGTTCGTATTCACCTCTAGGCGAGGATGCTAGGCCATTAATAAGCCATATAACTCCTGGATTTAATCTTGGTTATGTAGAGGCAGCTCCCGGTCAAGGGGTCATGATGCATACACATGACACTAACGAAACATTTGTAGTTATTTCTGGAACATGGATGTTCGAGTGGGAAGGTGATGAGGGAAATGATAATGTTGTTTTGAAGGAACGGGACATTGTTTCTTTTGAGCCAGGATCTCAGCGTCGTTTCGAATGCATGAGCGCATCTGAAGGTTTAACAAAAGGTATGATTCTAGGAGTTATTGGGGGCGACACGCCGGCAGCTGAATTTTCTCCTGAATCCATAAAAATTTTAAGAGACGCAGGAATAGAAGTGCAGCAAGCTGATTAATAATTGTGGCGTTTGCAATTCGAGTTACTAAATTACAATAGGAAATATATTAAAACCGATGAGTGTTTTAGAAGAGCTTATTTATACTGATCCGATTTTGATATTGACTGGTGCAGGGATTTCAAAAGAATCTGGGCTTTCTACCTTTCGTGATCCGGATGGAATATGGTCAAAGTATCGTATAGAAGACGTAGCAACTCCAGAAGCTTTTCAAAAAGATCCTAAGCGGGTGTTAGATTTTTATAATGTACGACGTAGTCAGATGAATAATCCGCTGATAAAACCTAATAAAGCTCATATAGCTCTGGCTGATTTAGAGGAATTTTGGCCTGGTGGCGTTTTACTTGTTAGTCAGAACATTGACGATTTACATGAAAGAGGCGGGTCAAAAAAAATTATTCATATGCATGGAGAATTAAGCAAGTCACGATGTAACAATTGTGACGAAATAACTTATTATCAAGATAATTTAAGTCCTGAAACAAAGTGTGATAATTGTGGGTTTGTTGGCAGCCTGAGGCCCCATGTGGTTTGGTTTGGTGAACAGCCATTATATATGGATCAGATATATACTGAGCTCAGGGTTTGTGGGCTGTTCCTGTCTATAGGCACGTCTGGAAATGTTTATCCTGCGGCTGGGTTTGTTCAAGAGGCCAGACAGAATGGTGCTTCTACAGTTGAGTTAAATTTAGAAAAATCGGAAGTTGGAAATTACTTTCATGAATCTCATTACGGACCCGCGACTGATTTAGTTCCAATGTTTGTTAGCAAACTCCGGGATCTACTCTAATTATAATTTCTATAGATTTTTTAAAAAAAGAAGAGGATAAAAATGGCTCATTTACCTTTAATTTCTGATGAAGAGGCTAGTCCAGAAGCGCAAATCGTCTTCAAACACTCAAAGAAGATGTTTGGACGTGTCGCAAACGCGTTGAGGGTTGCAGCCCATTCTCCCAAACTGGCTCAGTCCATTTATGGATTTATTATGGCGGCTTTAAGAGAAGAAATAACGGGCAAACTTGCTATTCGTATTAAAACATTGGTAATTCTAAAAACGTCAATGCTTAATGGCTGTAAATACTGAATTTCTCATAATGTAACGCTCGGTCGAGGGTTAGGGTTTGATGAGGAATTAATTGCTGATTTAGAAGATGATTTTGAAAACTCTGAGAAGTTTACACCTGCAGAAAAGGCAGCAATTAAGTGGGCAGAGGTTTTAACTGAAAAGACCTATAGAGGAGAAAATCCTCAGGCGATGCCAAATTTGAAGAAGCATTTTTCAAATGAACAGATAGTTGAAATAACGATGGTCTCCTGTATGTTTAACTTTTGGAATCGGTTTACTGATGGCCTACAAATTGAAGTAGAAGAACCATTAGTTATGAGTCGTTTTTCAAAATCTAAAAGCCTGAAGATGACGGACTATGTTTCTTTTATGTGCGATTGTTGGTGGAATAGACATTCCACTTAAATAAAATACTAGATTAATGAATCCCTATACTAGACAGTCCATTTGAAAGCATCGAACAGCCTTCAGCCAATGAGTTAAGGGCTAAACTTTCGGAGTCAGTCCTGCTGCCTCGATGCCAGCTATTGCGCAAGATTCGTCATTGTCAGAGCTATCTCCCGTCACACCAACAGCGCCCGCAACGTCTCCATTTTCATCAACTATTAAAACTCCTCCGGCGACTGGAATAATCCTACCATTTGATGCTGCAGCTAGCCCTACACCAAAATGTTCTCGGGTAATTATATCGGCTTCGTTCGCTCTTGAAGAACGGCCAATAGCTAGTCCTCCCCAAGCTTTACCAAAGGCGATTTCAAATCTAAGGATACCACTCTTGTCTTCTCTTTGCATTGAAACAAGATGGCCTCCATCGTCAAGCACAACTACGGTCAAGGGGCCGATACCCATCTCCCGTCCCTTTGCCTGACCGGCTCTTATAATTTCATTAGCTTGTTCGAGTGTGACTTTAGCCATTTTTTGTTTTCCCGATTTAAATAGTTTATTTAATTTTAACTTTTTGGCAGAAAATTACCTTTTTGCCAATCCACAAACTTCTTCTAGACAACCTTTTTATTAATAGTAGGGCAATTTTTATTAGTAAAGCTCCATTACAAATTACGTTTGTTTTATTCAGTTTCATAACTATCTTAAATGCGTTGGTGCCGGCGCTTAGAATTGTATATCCAAAAAACGGTAATTACAGAGGTGCCGCCATGGATCTCTCTGTAGGCTGCTACCAAAACCGTCCTTTGGGTCTCTCTAGGCCATAGTGATCTCGTAAAGTCGATCCTTGATACTGCTTACGAAAAAGTCCTCGTGATTGAAGTATTGGAATAACCTGCTCTATGAAAATGTCGAGCATGCTCGGAAGAACAGGTGGCATTATATTAAATCCATCCGCTGCCGAATCTGCATGCCAGTTTTCTATAAAATCAGCAACTTGTTCGGGAGTACCAGCTAAAGTATAGTGACCACGCGCTCCTGCAAAGCGAGCCAGAAGTTGTCTAAGGGTAATTTCTTCTCTTTGTACTAAATCCACGATCAGTTGTGCTCGACTGCGCATAGTTTCGACTTTTGTTGGGTCTGGAAAATCCTTCGCTTTTAATATTTTATCTAGCTCTAAGTGCGAAAAATCCTCTCCTCCAAAACGGCCGGATAAAGTTCTTCGGCCAATTTCTGGATCCGTTTGTTTGTTTAGATCTTCCAGAATTTCTTTTGCTTTTTTTTCTGACTGAGCCATTACTGGACTAAGTCCAGGCAAAATCAATACTTGATCTCGTTTGCGACCAAATTTAGAAGCTCGTTCTTTTATATCTTTGTAAAACCTTTTCGCTTTTTCTTTATCTAGGTGTGCCGTGAATACAGCTTCGGCATGCTTCGCTGCGAAACTTCTGCCAGCATCAGAGGATCCGGCTTGCACCAGGACAGGTCTTCCCTGAGGACACCTTGGTAGGTTTAGCGGCCCTTCAACTTTATAGTGTTCTCCATTAAAGTTGATTGGGCGTATTAGTTCAGATCTGGCATATTTTCCATTTTCTCGATCATCTACTACTGCTTCGTCAGCCCAGCTATCCCAAAGATCTTTGACCACCTGTACATATTCTTCAGCTAAGATATATCTGTCTGCATGTGTGTTTTGGCCTGAGTTTCCAAAGTTTCGAGCAACGGGAGCTCTCCATGATGTAACAATGTTCCATGCAGCCCGACCCTCGCTGATATGGTCGATTGAAGCGAACTGTCTAGCTAAATTGTAGGGTTCTGAGTAAGTGCTAGATCCTGTCGCTATTAGACCAATTTTTTTTGTTGCTACAGCTATTGCCGAAAGAAGGGTGATTGGTTCAAGCCATATCCTACCAGAGCACGCTTCATCTTGGGTTATCGCTAGAGAATCAGCAAAAAATATAGAATCAAAAAGTGCTAACTCAGCCTTTTTAGCGAGTTCTTGATAATATGTAATATCAGTAAGAGGTTTTGTTGAGGCGTCAGGGTGATTCCAAGCGGCCTCATGATGCCCTCTAGATTGTATAAAAAGATTTAAATGTATGTATTCTTTCATTTAACTTGGCTGTTAACGAATAAAGCAAACTAAATTGGACAAAACATTCATGTAGAGATACTACTAAATTGGTGGAGCCGGACGGGATCGAACCGACGACCTCTACAATGCCATTGTAGCGCTCTCCCAACTGAGCTACGGCCCCATTAATTATGTAGATTCTGACGATAGCTAAGAAAACATCGAAGGCAAGTAATAAATTATAGTCAACAACAATTAAGATTCATCATCATTAAAGTTTTTGGGTACTATAGCTACTTCTGCCGCTTCATCTTCTTCATCGTCTTCTATCTCAATTGTTGTGTTGTCATCCTCTAAGTCATCTGTTTCCTCAATACTTTCATCGGCTAGAGCAGCTAATTGTTTTTCTATGTCATCACTAGACGCAGCTTCTTGAACTATAGGTTTCGGAGCTTGTTCTTCAGTAGAAGCTCTGGAACGTCTTGGTCGGAATATAGTTTCAATGTCGAATTTAGTATCGCAACTAGGACAAGTAATAGGATCCTTACGCATGTCGTAAAAGCGGGTCGAACATGCAAGACATGTTCGTTTTACGCCCCATTCAGTTTTAGCCACTAATTTTCCTCCATAGGTTCTAATAATAGCCGTTTGCCATGATCCTGGCCTTCTGTCAAAACGAAATCAAAAATAAACTATTTATTATTACGTATTTACTATCTCGAGTAGATGATCAAGGTCTTTTATGCTATGGGAGCATCTATTGAGAGATAACTTATGAATGATTCAAACTATATTGATAAAAATAAGATTATTTCCCGTCAAGGGGGGGCACTCGCTGGGAGTTTAATTATTCCTGGAGATAAGTCGATTTCTCATAGAGCTCTTATATTAGCTTCTTTGTCTATAGGAGAAACGGAAATAACGGGTTTGCTCGAGGGAGAGGATGTATTGCGAACTGCAGACGCTCTACGAGGCCTTGGCGTTATTATTACCAAAGAAAGCGATGCAAAGTGGAAAGTTAATGGGGTGGGCATAGGAGGATTGTCTAACTCCGAAGGTGTAATTGAGTTAGGTAATTCAGGAACCTCTGCAAGATTGCTTACTGGTGTATTGGCTGGATACGGCTTTCAAAGCATTTTAACGGGCGATAGTTCTTTAATTGCGCGCCCTATGGATCGGGTGATTAACCCTCTTAGACAAATGGGGGCAATGTTTCATTCAAATAGTGAAAAACTGCCACTTACGATAATAGGCAGCGATAATTTAATGCCTCTAAATTACGAGTTACCTGTAGCATCGGCTCAAGTAAAATCTGCGATTTTGTTAGCAGGACTTCATGCGCCTGGAGAAACTACTATCATTGAACCAAAAATAACGAGGGATCATACAGAGCGTATGCTTAAGCATTTTGGTGCCGATATACAATTAGAAGATAAAAAAATCGGACGCTTAATAAAGGTTAAGGGTCAACCGGACTTAAAGCCATCACCTATTATAATTCCGTCGGATCCAAGTTCTGCTGCATTTCCAACTGTGGCAGCTACATTAGTTTCAGAATCTGAAGTTATAATGCCTAGGGTATGTATTAATCCAACACGAATGGGCTTTTACACAACACTGTCTGAGATGGGCGCTTCTATTAAATGGATAAATAAGAGAACTGAGGCAGGGGAGCCAATTGCAGATTTAATAGTTAAATCAAGTCTTTTAAACGGTACAGAGGTTCCCGCTGACAGAGCTCCTTTAATGATTGATGAGTATCCGGTGTTAGCTGTGGCGGCGGCATGTGCAAAGGGTAAAACAATATTTAAAGGTATAGGCGAGCTTCGTCATAAAGAAAGCGATCGAGTTTCAGCAATAGCAGACGGACTAAAAAAGAGCGGAGTAAGAGTTGAAGAAAGTGAAGAAGAGTTAATCATATACGGAGACCATATGCCTCCAGAGGGAGGAAATAAAATTTTTGTATCTCTAGATCATAGAATTGCAATGAGCTTTTTAGTTCTTGGCCTAGTGAGCAAGCAGCCTATTTCAATTGATGACGGACGGTCGATAGAAACTAGTTTTCCCAATTTTGTCGGACTTATGAGATCAATTGGCGCTAATATTGTTACTGACAAATGATTTGGTATATAGATGATTATTGCTATTGATGGGCCAGCTGCCTCAGGTAAGGGTACTTTAGCTAAAAAACTAGCATCTCATTTTAATTTGGCTTGTCTGGATACTGGTCGCTTATATAGGGCCTTAGGATACACGATTTTAAAGGATCGAAAGGATCCAAAAGATTTGAAAGTCGCGGTTAATGCTGTTAAAAAAGTAGATCTAAAAAGCATACAAGACATTGAATTATATACGGAAAAAGTGGCAGAGTATGCCTCGATAGTTGCTTCGTTCCCTGAGGTTCGAAAAGAGTTACTTGGTTATCAAAGAGAATTTGCCAATTATCCCCCTAAGGGTAAATTAGGCTCCGTTTTAGATGGTAGGGACATAGGCAGTGTTGTTTGTCCTGAAGCTGAGCACAAATTTTTTGTGACAGCTAGTCAGGAAGTTCGGGCGTTAAGACGCTTTAAACAGTTGCAGGAAAATCGTTTGAAGGGTACATATGCGTCCGTTCTGGCTGATATTGAACAGAGAGATGATAGAGATCGTACTAGAAAAGTGTCTCCGCTCAAAGTTGTGGATGCTTTGGTGATTGATACCTCTGATAAGACGCCAAACGAGGTTTTTAAAGAAGCGTTGAGTTACATCAACAGTAAATAGCCTAATTAGTCTCTGTTTTGGCTATTTGATTTTTTGTCGTTAGTATGTCTGGATGAGCTAGGCAGGCGACGTAATTTGACTAAAACTTTTGCCCAAGGGCTAAAAATGTTAAGTATTGAATTGAAGGATCTAAATACAAATGAATGAAACTGTAGCTACAACCGATAGCATGCCGGTAATAGAAGATTTTGCCGCAATGTTAGATGAAAGTTTGGGAGAGAGTGGTACATTAGAACGTACCGTAGTTAGCGGAACCGTTATAGCTATCGAAAATGATTCAGTACTTATCGATGTGGGCCTAAAGTCGGAGGGAAGAGTTTCGCTAAAAGAATTTTCTAGTCCCGGCCAGACGGCTGAAATAAATGTTGGAGATAAAGTAGAGGTTTTTGTCGAAAGGTTTGAGGATTCTAACGGTGAAGCAGTTCTTAGTAGAGAAAAGGCTCGTAGAGAAGAGTCCTGGGAGATACTCGAAAAAGCTTTCGAGAGTGGTGAGCGTGTTGACGGTTCCATTTTCGGTCGTGTTAAAGGCGGATTTACCGTAGATCTATCTGGAGCAGTTGCGTTTTTGCCTGGCAGTCAAGTCGATATTAGACCGGTTCGTGATGTAAACCCATTAATGGGAACTGCTCAACCATTTATGATATTGAAAATGGATAGGGCGAGAGGAAATATAGTTGTTTCCCGACGTGCTGTTTTAGAAGAAACCCGAGCAGCAGAAAGGACAGAACTGGTTGCCAATTTAGAAGAGGGTCAGATACTTCAGGGGGTAATTAAAAACATTACAGATTATGGAGCTTTTGTGGACCTCGGTGGTGTAGATGGTTTGTTACATGTAACTGATATTTCATGGAGGCGTATCAATCATCCATCTGAGGCCCTTCAGGTTGGTCAGTCTGTTCAGGTTCAGGTGATACGTTTTAATTCTGAGACACAACGAATCAGTTTAGGAATGAAACAGCTTGAAGAGGATCCATGGAATTCAGTTGGAACAAATTATCCTCTCGGAAGCAAGTTTACGGGACGTGTAACCAATATTACTGATTACGGTGCATTCGTTGAGCTGGAGGCAGGCATTGAGGGATTGGTGCATGTTTCTGAAATGAGCTGGACTAAGAAAAATGTTCATCCAGGAAAAATTGTTTCGACATCACAAGAAGTTGAAGTTGTTGTATTAGATTTAGACTCTAGTAAAAGACGCATAAGCCTTGGGTTAAAACAAACTATGGATAATCCGTGGGATAGTTTTGCAAGTAAATTTATGAAGGGCAATGAAGTTGAAGGAGAGATCCGTAACATAACAGAGTTTGGATTGTTTGTAGGATTGCCTGGAGAAATAGATGGAATGGTGCACCTTAGTGACATTTCTTGGGATAGAGAAGGTGAACAAGCTCTAGAGGGATTCACAAAGGGTGACAATATAAAGGTCAAAGTGCTTGATGTAGACGTCGAAAAGGAACGCATATCTCTTGGTATTAAACAACTAACAGAAGATCCATTCTCCGCTGCAACAAATATCGTTAAAAAAGGCGAGGTTCTTACCTGCACGGTTTCAGAAGTAAATGACGGAGGAATCGAAGTAACTACCAGTGGCGGGATTACATCATTCATAAGAAGATCAGACTTGTCTCGAGATCGCTCTGAACAACGCCCTGATCGGTTCGCTGTTGGAGAGAAGGTGGATGCGAAAGTTCTTACTTTTGATTCTTCAAATAGACGAATATCCCTTTCTATTAAGGCCAAGGAAGTGGATGAAGAAAATGAAGCTATGCAGCAATATGGGTCATCTGATAGCGGTGCTTCTCTAGGGGATATACTTGGCGCCGCTCTTAGGGAAAGGGAACAGCAAACAGCTGAAAGTGATCCGTCCCTGGACGAAATTGTAGATAACGGCTCTGAAAAGTCTATAGACTCCGAAGAGCAGAGTGATAGTGATGAAAAAAAGGCTGAATAATCTTTATTTTCAAATACAAAAAGTAGATAAGGCGTGATTTATATCATTTTTTTTTAATTTATTAGTAAAAAACTGAATGACACTTGACCCTAATTTATTAATTGATCGCCGCGTCTTAAAGCGCAGATTGAGATTGTGGCAGGCGTTGTCTGTTTTAGCGGTTATATTACTAGTTTTCTTCTATTTGGATGCCACTAATGATATTTTTACCAAAGATAAAGTAGCTCGACTACAAATTAATGGAATGATAGTCGAGGACCCCAAAAGAGATGTTATTCTTGCCGATATTAAAAAAGATAACTCTGTTCGCGCTTTGATTGTTACAATCAATAGCCCAGGAGGCACTGTGGTTGGTGGTGAGGATCTCTATAGGTCTTTGACATCTGTGGGAGAAAAAAAGCCGGTGGTATCGATAATGGGAACAGTTGCAACTTCAGCTGCTTATATGGCTGCTATTGCTGGGGACAAACTGTTTGCTCGCGAGAGCACTATAACCGGCTCTATTGGTGTTGTTTACCAGACTATAGATCTTACTGGTATGCTTAAAAAAATCGGAGTTGTGCCAGAAAGTTTAAAATCTGGACCATTAAAAGCTGTTCCTTCGCCATTGGAGCCATTAACAGATACTGGTCGCGAGGCCACCCAAATATTAGTTAAAGATTTATTTCGTTATTTTGTCGACCTCATTAGTAAAAGGCGTCCAATAGATAGAGCCAAAATTTTGGAGTTGGCTGACGGCCGTGTTTTCACAGGTAGACAGGCTCTAGAAAATGGTTTGATAGACTCAATAGGAAATATATCAGCTGCACGAGATTGGCTTCACGAGGAAAAAGGGATTCCAAAATCTTTGCCTATCATTGATATTGGAACAGAAAGCAAAGGTTGGAATCTGTCTAAATTAATTTTTGGCCTGAATAAAAAATCATTATTTCCCAATAGCATAGCACTTGACGGCCTGTTATCGGTTTGGCAACCTGACAAGTAGAATGGAGCAGATGTTGGATCATTTGCGGGGACACGATTCAGCAGGAAAAATTTCTTAACGCGGTTTTATAAAGCCTAGTTTATGAGAGTGAAATGACCAAATCCGATCTGATTTTGCGATTAGCAGAGAAAAACCCTCACCTATACCAGCGTGATGTTGAACGCATTGTAGCAACAGTTTTGGATGAAATTACTGCGGCCTTGGCTCGTGGAGATCGTGTTGAGCTACGAGGGTTTGGAGCTTTTTCTGTGAAGCAGAGAGGCGCTCGGATTGGGCGCAACCCCAGAACCGGTGAATCCGTTAGGGTGGCTGAAAAGTCCGTGCCCTATTTTAAAACTGGCAAAGAACTAAGAGAGCGACTTAATGCAAGTTAAAACTCTTCCAAATAGATTGAATTATTAATCTTTTTCTAAACACATTCTAGGTATTTCCTTTATAGTCTAATTGGACATAATAATTGGTAGCTTCTAAGGTTAGATCGTGAAAAAGATTCGTTGGCTAATTAGCTTACCGGTAGCTCTTATTTTGGTTGTTTTTGCAATAAACAATCGTAATTTAGTCGATGTGAGCTTATGGCCATTTGACTTAGTTGGTCGTGCGCCTGTTTTTTTAATTGTTTTTTTAGGGTTACTAGTTGGCTTTTTTATAGGCGCTTTTATTGTTTGGTCATCCAGACCTTTTAAGCGACGACCTGATAAGGTAGGTAAAAAGCATTTTTCGAAGGAAAAAAGTTTGTCTAGAAGATCCAATAAAAGTTTAGATAAAAAAGAAGAGATAGTTACTAAATCACATGATTTGCAGATATAGAGAATGTCACAGGAATGCATAGAACTATCCTGCACAATAGATTAAATATTTTCCTGGATATATAATGAGTATTGATAGTCATCGAATTATCTCATGGCTTTTTGGATCAGCTTTACCACTATGGTCAAAATCAGGCTTAGATATTACGGCAGGTGGATTCTTTGATAACTTGTCGCTTGAAGGATTTCCTATAAAAGAAGAGAGCAAGAGACTCCGGGTGCAGGCTCGTCAAGTTTATGTTTATAGCCATGCATATTTAATGGGCTGGAAAGTAGAACGTGGCGGTATATCTCCTCTTGATGCTGCTAAGCATGGGTTTGACTTTATAAATAGCTACTATTGGCGAGATGAACCTGGAGGCTTTATTTATGCAGTTGATCGAGACGGTGTTATAAATGATTCAAGAGTTGAACTTTATGAGCAGGCTTTCGCAATTTTTGCATTTTCTTGGTATTATCGTGCCACGGGCGATCAAAGGGCCATAGATATGGCTGTTCGAACGCTAGAATTCATAGATCTTTATTTGAAAGACGCCAAATATGGAGGATATTACGAGAATTTATCAAAAGATTTACCTCGGCGTCAGAATTCACATATGCACCTATTCGAAGCTCTTTTGGCTCTTTTTAAGAGTACTGGTGATTCAGAATTTATTGACAGAGCATGTAGTATTTACGAGTTATTTTCGTCTCGATTTATGGACAGTAAAACCAATACATTAGGAGAGTTTTTTGACCACAATTGGGTGCCAGCTTCTGGTACATCCGGGCTTATTGTTGAGCCAGGCCATCATTATGAGTGGGTTTGGTTGCTGAATCATTTCGAATCTTTGGGTTGTAAGTCTAACCGATCTTTAGCAGAAAAATTATATCAATTTGCTGAAAAATTCGGAGTCGAGCAAACTACAGAGCCAACAAGGGGATTAATTTTCGATTCTGTACTGCGTTCAGGCATTGATCTTGATGATAATAAGAGATTATGGTGCCAGACAGAATCTATAAAGGCTCAGACAGCTAGATTAGAACTAAAGCTGGATAAGGCCGCAGAATTTAGACTAGAATTTTTACTCAATCGTCTTTTTGATTTCTATTTTATAAATGAAACAGGACTTTGGCGAGAACACATAACAAAAGATGGAGAGCCTATAAGAGATTCTGTTCCAGCAACCTCATTGTACCATTTGTTCATAGCTTTAACTGAGGTTTTAAGAGTGCGTGATGGAATGAAATCTATTTAGATGTCTTTTCCAAAGCTTTCCAAAAATAAAATAGTGTTATAAAAAAACATCTAAAATGGATGATTGTTTTTATGAAGTATAAAAACCCTATATTTGTTGCTCTTGATACAAGTGATCTAGATCAGGCATTAGCCTGGGCGATAGCAGTGCGATCTTTGGTTGGAGGAGTTAAAGTTGGATTAGAATTTTTTAGTAGTAATGGTGCTGAAGGATTAAAAAGGATTATAGACCTGGGTGTTCCCGTTTTTCTGGATCTCAAATTTCATGATATTCCAAATACAGTGCACAGAGCAGTTGGTGAAGTAGTTGATCTTGGTGTGTCGATAATTAATGTACACGCTAGCGGAGGTAAAGCTATGATGGAGGCTGCTGTTAAGTCTTCAAAAGATAAGAGGCATGACCCGCCGCTAATGGCAGCCGTAACTGTTTTGACTAGTCTAGATGAAAATGATCTTGTTATGGTGGGACAAGCCACTCCTGTTGTAGGTCAAGTTGAACGTTTAGCTCTATTAGCTAAAACATGTGGACTTGACGGCGTTGTTTGTTCGCCAAATGAGATCTCACATTTACGAAAAGTTTGTGGGGACGACTTTCTTCTGATAGTTCCTGGAATCAGGCCAAGATGGTCTTCAAGTGGGGATCAAAAAAGAGTAATGACTCCAAAAGAGGCTTATTCACTTGGCGCCGATATATTAGTAATTGGAAGGCCAATCACTGGAGCAGAGAACCCAACTTCTGCTGTAGAAAGAATAGTTGAGGAGTTAAACACAATATAATGACTGTGTCTGCCAAGATTTGTGGTATAACAGATATTGCCTCAATGGAAAGTGCAGTTCTTCATGGAGCTGCATTTGTTGGTCTCGTTTTTTATTCGCCAAGCCCCCGGTATGTTGAACTAGAGCTCGCAAGGCGTTTATTTTCTATAGTACCTGAAAACGTCAAAAAAGTAGGGTTATTTGTTGACCCTGATGATAATTTATTAGCGCAGACACTGGCACACGTTCCGGTTGATTTGTTGCAGCTCCATGGTGATGAAAGCCCTGAAAGGTGCAGTGAGATTCGAAGAAATCATGATGTCTCCATAATGAAGGCAATTAAGGTGGCTAATACGTATGACATAGAAAAAGCTTCTACTTATAACGATTCTATTGACTGGCTTATGTTTGATGCTAAAGCCCCGAAATCACTAAAAAATGCGTTGCCAGGAGGAAATAATGTTAGCTTTGATTGGTCGTTATTAGCAGGAAGAAGTTTGTCTGTCCCCTGGATGTTAGCAGGAGGATTAAATACTGAAAACGTATCAAATGCGGTTAAGCAGTCTGGAGCCATTGCAGTAGATGTTTCATCCGGGGTTGAATTTACGCAGAATAAGAAAAATCCATTAGAAATAGAACGGTTTTTAAAAGTTGTTTCTAAACTTTAGTCATATTTCTTTAAATTGTCTTACTGTTATGTTTGCCAATGCTGATGTATAAAACAGCCTATTATGACTGATAAATTCTCAAATTCATACAAATCAGGCCCTGATAAAGAAGGGCACTTCGGGATTTTTGGGGGACGTTACGTTGCTGAAACACTAATGCCCTTAATACTTCAGGTTGAAGAATCTTATGCCAAAGCTAAGTCCGACCCTGAGTTTGATCGCGAATTGAAATATTATTTGGAGCACTATGTTGGCAGGCCAAGTCCACTATATTTTGCTTCACGTTTAACTGAGTTTTTTGGTGGAGCTAAGGTGTACTTTAAAAGAGACGAATTAAACCATACCGGTGCACACAAGATAAATAATTGTATTGGACAGATACTTCTAGCGCGGCGCATGGGTAAAAAAAGAATTATTGCTGAAACCGGTGCGGGACAACATGGGGTTGCCACAGCCACTGTTTGCGCTTTATTTGGACTTGAGTGTGTTATTTACATGGGAGCTAAGGATATCGAGAGACAGGCTCCAAATGTTTTCAGAATGAAATTACTCGGCGCTGAGGTTATTCCTGTAAAAAGTGGAACTTCAACTTTAAAAGACGCAATGAATGAAGCTCTGCGAGATTGGGTGTCCTCAGTCGAAAATACCTATTATTTGATTGGCACAGTCGCAGGTCCCCATCCCTACCCAGCTATGGTTCGTGATTTTCAATCTATTATTGGGAAGGAAGTCAGAGAGCAAATCTTAAAAACTGAAGGGAGGTTACCTGATACTTTGGTGGCCTGTATTGGTGGAGGCTCTAATGCTATCGGTTTGTTTTACGATTTTCTAGATGAGGCTGACATTAATCTTATTGGTGTGGAGGCAGCAGGACACGGAATAAACACAGGAAGCCATGCTGCATCATTAAATGGAGGCGTTCCAGGAGTATTGCATGGAAACCGCACTTACTTATTACAAGATAATGATGGCCAAATATTAGATGCACATTCTATTTCTGCTGGCTTAGATTATCCCGGTATTGGACCAGAACACTCATGGCTCCATGATATTGGAAGGGTGAATTATGTTTCTGTTCAGGATGAAGAGGCTTTAGAAGCATTCAAACTTTGTAGTCGCCTTGAGGGCATAATTCCTGCGTTAGAACCAGCGCATGCTTTATCTCATGTAAGTCGAATAGCGCCAGGTTTGCCAGATAATCATATTCTGGTGGTAAACATGTGCGGGCGTGGAGACAAAGATGTTTTTACAGTAGCTGACTCACTAGGAGTGGTATTATGAATGAAGCTACAACTGGCCGAATTGAAAAAAAGTTTAAGTTTCTTAAGAAAGAAGGACGAGCAGCATTTATTCCGTTTATAATGGCTGCTGATCCAACATTAGATGTGAGTTTGGAAATTCTTAAGGGTTTGCCCGCTGCTGGGGCTGATATTATTGAGCTAGGAGTCTTGTTTTCGGATCCTATGGCAGATGGGCCAGCGATTCAGTCAGCTGGGCTTAGGGCGAAAAGTGCGGGAGCAAATCTCCACCAGACATTATCAATGGTTAGGGAATTTCGCAAAGTAGATGATATAACGCCGATTATCCTGATGGGCTATTACAATCCAATATACATATATGGAAACGAAAAATTTTTGATAGATGCTAAGAATTCAGGTGTGGATGGTTTGATTGTAGTGGATTTACCACCGGAAGAAGATAAAGAATTGTGTCTACCATCCCTGGAAAAAGGGATACATTTTATAAGGTTGGCGACTCCAACAACTGACGAGAATAGAATATCAACTGTTCTGACAAATACATCAGGGTTTGTGTATTACGTATCAATTGCTGGCGTTACAGGTAGCAAATCAGCTAGAAGTGATGAAGTGCGTGCAGCAGTTAAGAACATAAAGAAATATACGGAACTACCCGTTGCTGTTGGTTTTGGTATTAAAACCCCTGAACAGGCAGCTATCGTTGCTCGTTCTGCTGATGCTGCTGTTGTTGGTTCAGCTATCGTTAAGGTTATAGAAAACAATATTGATGAAACAGGTGCGCCTTCGGATAACCTAGTTGATAATGTGCTGGAATTTGTTAGCTCTCTTTCTAGAGGGGTTCGTGAATCCAGATAATATGTAGTGGATTGAATATAAAACATGAGTTGGCTAACAGACTTCGTACGACCTAGAATACAAGCTTTGGTAGGTAAAAAGGACGTACCAGAAAATTTGTGGCGTAGGTGTCCGTCTTGCGATCAAATGTTGTTTCATCGAGAGCTATCAGAGAACTTTTATGTTTGTCATCATTGTGATCATCAGATGCGCATATCTGCTACTCAACGGTTAGAGATGCTTTTTGATGATGGTGAATATGAGAGAGTTGAAATACCAAAAAAAGCTATAGATCCGCTCAAATTTAGGGATACCAAAAAATATAGCGATCGTCTTCGGGAAGCACAAACTAAGTCAAACGAGTTAGAAGCTATAGTTGTGGCGACCGGTTTATTGGGAGGTCTTCCGGTAGTAATTGCAGCTTTTGATTTTGATTTTATGGGGGGGTCTATGGGACAGGCAGTGGGTGAGGGACTGACCATCTCCGCCAATATTGCTAACGAAAAAAAAGCGGCGCTTATCACTATTCCGGCCTCAGGGGGAGCACGGATGCAAGAGGGTATGCTAAGTTTGATCCAGATGCCTCGCACTGTCATTGCTGTCGAACAGGTCAGAGAAAGTGGCTTGCCATATATTGTTTTGCTTACCAATCCTACAACGGGAGGGGTGACAGCATCTTTTGCGATGCTTGGAGATATACATATTGCTGAACCGGGAGCTTTGGTTGGATTTGCAGGTAGAAGGGTCATAGAAGACACGATTAGAGAGGAGCTACCTGAAGATTTTCAGCGCGCTGAGCGTATGCTTGAGCATGGGCTCATCGATATGGTCGTAGCACGTCGCGAGCTTCGAGATACTTTAATAAGAATAATATCTCTACTGATCAAAAAAACTCCTGACGATATAGAAAAGAAAAACTTTAGTAGTAAATTAAATGAAGAAGCAGAAAAAAACTTTTCTGATATAGCGAATGAAGACAAAACGATAATTGGGTAATTAAGGCATTGGATTCTAAAAACTCTTTGGAAAAAATTATTGCTAGATTTGATCGTTATCATCCTGCGCGAATAGATCTGACACTAGAAAGAATAATAAGACTTCTTGATGAGTTAAATTCACCTCATAAAGATCTGCCTCGTGTTATTCATGTCGCAGGGACTAATGGAAAAGGATCAACAATTTCATTTCTAAGGTCAATTTATGAAGCCGCTGGATTAGTTGTGAGCACCTATACCTCCCCTCATTTAATAGGTTTTAACGAACGTTACGTGTTGGAAGGAGATATTATATCAGAAAGTGATTTGTGCGCTATTCTAAAGGAAGTTGAAGCTATTAATAATGGAGAGCCAATTACTCAATTTGAGATTCTTACAGCTGCTGCATTCCTTTCTTTGTCAAGGACTAATTCTGATGTTGTGCTGATAGAAACAGGACTTGGAGGGCGCTTTGACGCGACAAACGTAGTAGACAATCCCATTGCTACAATAATAACGCCAGTTTCGATGGACCATGAGATGTTTTTAGGGTCGAATATTAATTCTATAGCTGGTGAGAAGGCAGCGATACAAAAAAGCGGAGCGAAGTCTATTATAGCCCCCCAATCAGAAGAGGTTATGAAGGTTATTGAACGCCAAGGAATTGAAGTTGGAGCAAAGATTTATCAAGCTGGAGTGGATTATGAGTTTGAGAAGATAAAAAATGGATTTTCGTACACATCAAAAATGCTAAGTATTTCAATACCTAGAATGTCTCTTGTTGGACCACATCAAATTATTAATGCGGCGACTGCGGTCGCGTGTGTTGAGCAGTGTGAACAAATACAAATAGATGAAAAACACATAATAAATGGAATTTCTAATGCTAGTTGGTCAGGTAGATTAGAACTATTATCTGATGGTATTCTTAAGCGTTGTTTGCCTCAAGGCTGGGATGTATGGCTAGATGCAGGTCATAATGAAGCAGCTGGAAAAGCGTTGTGTGATTCTCTATCTGAAATTCGTTTAGGCCATAAAAAACCACTTCATATATTCTTTGGGATGTTAGAAGATAAAAACCCAGCAGTGTTTCTTAAGTCACTTGTAAAGCATGCAGCCTCCTTAACCGCCGTGCCACTGGTGGATGAACCCCGTGGTCATATACCAGAAGATTTGTTGGCTCTTTTAAGAGATGAGGGGATTGAAGCTATATCGGAGACCTCTATAGAAGAGGCCCTAAACAATCTAGCTAAAAAATCTCATTTAGCCACAATTTTAATATGTGGTTCTCATTCTTTAGTTGGCAGAATCATCCGGCTTAATACACCTATCAGCCCTAGGTAATAATAACTACAGCAGTTAAAAAAATAATTTTAGAGAACAGAATCGACCCAATCATAAATCTGACTTTTGGGAAGACTTCCAACTTTCATTGACGCAACCTGACCGTCTTTAAACAGCAAAAGAGTTGGAATTCCGCGTACTCCATATTTAGAAGGTGTCATTGGGTTTTCGTCTATATTAATTTTAGCGACTGTCAGTTCATTAGCCTTGTCATCCGACAGCTCTTCCAAGCTCGGACCTATTTGTTTGCAAGGGCCGCACCATTCGGCCCAAAAGTCTACTAGAACCGGTTTCTTTGATTGAAGAACGTCTGTCTCGAATGTGTCATCTGAAATTGATTTGCTGGGCATGTTATTGTCCTTGTAAAGGGAATTTCTGAACTGATTTTATTAACTCTTACTTAACTAAGAAACTAGATATGACCATAATATAGGTCAAGTCATCATGTTAACAATTATTCAAAATCTGTAGCTATCCAGTTTTCTAAATACTCGTCGAGTAATTCATCGGGCAATTCCATTAAATGGGGGCCATTTGTCCATAATAGATAGCACTTTATAGATTTTTCTGCATATGCGTTTTTTAAAAGCTTTCTATAAGCCCCCATCTGCATAAGATATTTTGAATCTGTTTCTTCCGGTGTATTTGGTACTTGCCGATTTGTTTTGTAGTCAATAATTGACAGAACATGCTTATCGATAACAAGCCTGTCTATTTGCCCGGTTATTACTTGTTTATTTCCGTCCGGACTAGCCATATTGCCTGTAATGGGCACTTCGGCCAGGCTATCCCCTGAAAAAAGAGCAGAGAACGTCTTGTTGTTTAGTACACTAAAGATTTCTCCTGATAGTTTACTTTGTTCATCAACAGATAGAGAGAACGAAGGTAGGGAGAGATATTTTTCTACTTGAGTAATACGACTACCTACAGGCAAATCTGGTAACCATTGTAAAAGATGGTGAATAATTTTTCCCCGTTTAAATCTGTTCCTGTCATCTTCAATTTCCAAAGGTGATGCAATGGGTAAGTCGAGCCCCGCTTCTGAGGGTATTCGATATTGTGTGCTCTTAGTTTCTGGAGAGGGGTTAGAATATGACCAAGCCGGCAAAGGTATGGAGACCAAATCTGATAACTTTTCTGGACTAACATCAGGCTTAACTTCTTGAGAAGATGTAATTTGTAGAATTTTTGAATCGATTATTTCCGAGTCATTTTGCAAGAATTCACTTTTAGTCTCTTTTCCGATGTTCTTCATTGCCTCAAAAATTAAATTATACCAACAAGCTCTTGGTGCTTCGCGTTTAGGTGGTTCCCATCCACACACATAAAGACGATCTCGAGCCCTTGTCATTGCCACATATAATAAACGCCTATATTCACCAGATTGTAATGTTTTTGCATGCTTAACCGCTTGATCAGAAATTTCATCTCTATCCGCAGCTTTTGGGGCCCATAAAAACGTGTTGTCGTCTTCAGCCCAAAGAAGGCCAGAAGAACTAGTCGGAACCTGTACAGTGTCAGGGAGAATAACTATAGGTGCTTGTAGACCTTTAGCTCCATGAACCGTCATTATTCTTACGGTGTCATTTCCTTGGTCTAGATCACGTTTTACTTCTGCTTTTCCTGCACTGATCCAATCTATAAATGATTGCAAGCTTGGTGTATTATTTTTCTCAAAATCAAGACACAAAGATAAAAACTCATCTATAGGGTCAGCTGCTTCAGGACCTAATTGGGAAATTATAAGCTTTCGTCCACCTTGGTTCAAAATTCTTGAATACAATTCGTAGGGAAGCAAATTATTTGCCTGATACAACAGATCCGATAGGTAGGTAAAGGCACTAGCATAGGATGGGTTATTATTTTTTTTGCATTTCAGTTCTTCCCACAGACTCTCTTTACGCAAGTAAGCTAAATGAAAAAGTTCATCTTCCTTTAATCCTATTAGAGGCCCTTTTAAAACCGTAGCTAATGTAAGGTCATCCGTAGGAAGTAGTAAAAACTGACCGATAGCTATAAGATCCATTACTACCATCTGTTCAGTGAGAATCATCCTATCAAGGCCAGCAACTGGAACTCCTAAATTTTTAAGAGATCGTACCAAAGTATTTACAAAGCGGCCACGCCTTTGAACTAAAACCAAGATGTCTGAAGGTTCCATAGGTCGATTTTCGCTAATTAAAAGCTCATCATTATTTAACCATGAAGCTATTCTTCTAGCGACGAGTCCGGCCAAACGTTCTCTGCCATCTGAATAAGAAACTCTTTCTAAGGGCGGTTTCCAGTGCTCTGGTGAAGAAAGGCCTTCAGATTTTATGAGAGGCCAGAGTTCTACGGCTCCTGAGGCACCTGCCCTTACCGGCAAATGGTTTAATGTCGTTTTGCCCTCAACGACACCATTTCGGGCAAGCTCTTGACTAAATACCTCGTCTACAACTTTTAGTATGGGGCTAGTTGAACGAAAGGAGACATCAATTTGAATATTATCCCACCTATATTTGGAATCCTCAGCATTTTTTTGAAAATAGGCTCGCATGTTTTCAAATGCTTCAGGTTTTGCTCCCAAAAAACTGTAAATAGACTGTTTAGTATCCCCAACAGCAAATATACTGCGTTTAGGCAAAATGGTATTTTCTAGTTTCTCATCTCTTGAGCTAAAGCCAGTAAAAAATTCATCTGTGATTGCCGCGATAACTCGCCATTGGTCCGGATTAGTGTCCTGAGCTTCGTCAATAAGTATGTGGTCTATTCCACCATCTAGTTTGTATAATACCCAAGAAGCGTTTCCTTTTGTACTAAGCAATTCTCGAGTTTTTACTATCAAGTCGTCATAGTCTAGCATTCCTCTGATGCTTTTATTACGTGAATACGAATCAATAATAGCCTCGGCAACACGTACAATTGCTGATGTAGAACTAGCAATATTAGCACTTTTAATTTTTTTACAGAGTTTCTGAACTCTGGCAGCTTCTTCATTTAGAACATTAATAATTTCAGGGTCTTCTGAAAGGGCTCCCTGAGTAATTAGAGTATGACGAATTTCATTATTTTGAGTTAAATATGCATCTATATAATCGTTAAACACTTGTTTTCTATTTTCTGGATCGTCAATCCACTTTTTTATCTTGGAAGCTCGTTCCCGATCATTAGGGCTTCCTACAGAAAGAATAGAAATTGCCCTTATTAGACCTTCACGATTGATGTTTTTCTCTTTGCAGGCTTCTGTAAGAATAGTGTCTTCAGTATCACCTGGGTTGAGCCCCAATGTTTTCTTAGTTTCCGTTAGGAGAGTCTCAACGCTGCTATATTTCTTTATATGTCTCTCTATTTTGACTCGATTGTCTGTTAATTCGGACATCAAATTTATGAAACTCACCTCGTGAATTCTGCTTGCTATAAAAAATATTGCTAGTCCCAAAGAACTATCTTCGGGATATTCTTTTGTCATTAATTCTAGCAAGACTTCTCTTAAAAGATCTTTGGAATCATTGTCATCAATAACAGAAAAATTTGGTGGGACACCTGATTCAATAGGAAAACGCTGAAGGATTGATTGGCAAAATCCATGTATAGTCATGATTTTTAAGCCACCAGGTGTATCTAGTACTCGTGCTAATAAGCTACGTGCTAGTTTAAATTGGGTTGGGTTAAACTCATTACTAGAGATCGAGTTTAGTTGGATGCTTAGTTCATCGTCATCACTTATAGCCCAGTGCCCAAGCTCGTTATTAATCCTTTGAGCCATCTCTGCTGCTGCGGCTCTAGTGAAAGTTAAGCAAAGGATTTTTTCTGGTTCAACACCGTTTAATAATAGGTTTAGCACTCTGTCAGTTAATACTTTTGTTTTACCTGACCCAGCCGAAGCCGATACCCAGGCACTAAAATGCGGATTTGAAGCCCTTTTTTGATTGGCTTCAGTTCTTAAAAGTAGGTCCTTTTCTAATCCTAAGGTTTTCATCTTATTTTTTCATTTTGTAAAACAGTTTCAGACCACTCTTTTACTCGGGCTAGATGTTCATAGTCTGAAAAGCGTGGAGCTACGTCGGCCCTGGGACGACTCTCATAGGGGGTGTGCGGATCATCAAAAGAGTTGATTAATTTTTGAAGGCCTTCTTTCGCATCATTTGCTAAATCCTCCGGAAACTCACCGCCAACTGAAGATATAGTACCAGGATCATTTCCACCACTAAGTCGCCAAAACTCTAGGGTTATAACAGTCCCCTTAGGAACATCCTTGAAGTTGCCATTTATGGCTATTGCTGCTTCCAATGGTAGTTGGGGAGAAAAACCTGCTTTAACTTCTAAATCTCGAGGAATTGAACCAGTCTTAAAGTCAATTATTTCTAGTTTTCCATTTTTTAAATGGTTTATTCTGTCTGCTCTAGCTGTTATTTCAAATAACCCCGCAGGGCCGTTTAATAAAAGACTGCCGGTCTTTTCTGGATATGACGTTAATATTTGTTCTCTTCGTGAATTCTCCATTTCAATGAACCAGGGAGCAATTTTTTCAAAACGCTTTGACCAAAATGACCACAAAGTTGGGAATGACCTTACTTGTGATAGCGCAGACTTACCTATATCTAATATTTCATCTATTGCTTTTTCAGGTAATGGACCCGAGGGGTTTTTTCTAAGAAAGGTATGAAGAATTGAATGAACAATATTCCCATAATCAGACGGATCGGGTGTATAATCAATTGGCACTAAAGCCCTTAATCCTAATATATGCTTGGCATAAATGGAGTAAGGATCACGCATCCAGGTTTCTATTTCTGTAACTGAAAGCTTTCTGGGTCTTGCTTCTAAAGGTGGAGTTGGTTTGGGTGGAACTGTTTTAGGGAAAATATTCGTAGAGCTTTTAGATTCGGTAAAACTGAGACTCCTATGCCACTGCAACCACTGAAACCCATCATTGATTACGTTATTTTGGTTAATTTTTTTAAGTTTGATAAAGAACTCCAATCGTGTCAGCCATCTAGTAGGAACTGTTGGGGCTCCATCAACTCGCTGAGACCGGGTAAGAAAAACTTGAGGCGCTCCCAATGCTTGTGTGAAATCGTGAGCACTTAAACCAGTTCGTCTTTCTGGCTGAGATAATCCAAAATCAGATCGCATCGGACGACTCATCCACGGATCAGGGTCTGGTGCATTGGGCCAGGTTCCTTCATTAAGGCCGCCCAGGATCATCACATCATAAGAATGGAGCCTAGATTCCAAAGGGCCTAAAATTGCAAGACGTGGATGGCTATCCTGGCCTGATGGAACGGTATGGCCTGAAAAGAGAGAGTTAATTAAGTTTAAGTACTGATTTCCTGCAACAGCGCCAAGTATTTGGCCAGTTTCTATTAACTCAGTCATTAAATCTGAAAGAATAGAAGCAGCATCGCCTTGCCAGAGCCTGTCTTTCCCTTCAAGCAAATCGCTTTTAGCTAATAGCTCTGTAAAGCGGATATGCTCAATAATGAATTTACTTAATAATTGCGGTGGACCATTTAAGGTTTTTCTAAAGGGCGATACTGATGATGAAATAAAATCAATCATAGTAACCAGACGCTCTAACCCATTCGAGTCTGTTTTTGATTTCAGATGAATCTCTGAAGCAAGACTTTGAAGGTGTAGAGTATTACGAGAGCCGCGTAGGAACTTTATTTCCAATTCTTGAACCAGCTGATTTAGTTCTGTTTTAGAGAAACCGCATGCTGCTAACTGATGTTTTAAAACTGACAAAAGTGGCAAGGAAGTTGTATCGCTAAGCGCCATTTCAGCGGTTAGTCGAAAAAAAATTGCTGGAGCTGTCTCTGATAATGGAATTCCACCACTGTCCTCTACTAACAAATCCCAGCGAGCAAGTGCTGAGGTTACTCTTCTAGCTAAATTTCGATCGGGGGTAACGAGAGCGACGGTTCGACTATTGTTTTTATCATTTAAAACGCTGCGCATTATTAAAGCTATAACCCCTGCTTCTTCATCAGAATTCATACAGTCAATGCGCGTGAAGTCTTTAAGAGATTTTTGGTCAGTTACCTGATCTTTAGACCAATTTACTGTTTCTGAAGCTGGTGTTAAAGCCATGCTAACTAGCTTAGATCGGCTTTGAATATAACTTGGAGGTTTAATATTTTTAACCCAGGGAGAAACTCCTTTTCTTGAGATTCCAATATGTGTAAGTGTTTTTTTTAAGCCATATTGTGGGTGGGAAGGTTCAAGTAAACTCCATGACTTTTCATCCAGGTTACTATCGAGTCCAGGAAGAACGACGGCCCCATGTGGTAGTCGAGAAATAACAGATAAAAGATCGACAGTTGCTGGAATACTGCCTGTGCTACCGGCGGCTATAATAGGCGATATTGGTTGATGCTTTTTCCATTCCACTAGGCAAGCAGAAAGAATCTGATTCCAACGATCAACAGGATCAATTGCCTCTTCCTGTGCTAAAAGTTTGGGCCAGGAGCCCGTAAGCACACTCAAGAACTCTAATGTAAGCTGCCAATGGGTTGCGTAGTCATTAGGAACAAGATTTATCAAATTTGCAAAATCTAATCTTTCGGTCTGAACCTGATCAAGTAATTCTGATAACTCTCCGGCTAATCTTACTATTCTATCAACAGGTATATTATAGCTACGTTCTGTAACTATGCGTTCTTTTTTCAGGCTTTCTTGTAATAATTTGGTTAGCAACAGACGACGTTTAATGTCGCCTATAGATGGCAAGATTTCATGTTTGATTTTAAAATCACTGGTGGCTAACGAACTTAATTGAATAATATTCTCATCGATATCACCTATAGGAACCATTTTGGGTAAAAGGATGGCTTGTCCCTTTGTATGCTTCAGAAAGATCTTTCTGAGTGTCCTACAGGCGCGCCGAGTTGGTAAGAGGATCAAAACTTTTGCTAGGCTTAATGGATTATTTTGATCCTGGTATCTATTAGTAATCCCGGAAGCCAGTATGTCTAAAAACGGAATTTCAGTGGGAATGTTATAGACTGATGGAATGTTAGCTGATTTTTTAGAGGGCACTTTGTACCTCTCGGATGCGCGTTGCCCAATTTCCATAACCAGTTATAATTGCATGACGTTTTTGTTCATCCTGGTCAAAAGAAAGTTTTATTTCAAGCCGCTCTTCTGGTGTAAAGTCTCCCATTCTATCTGGCCATTCTATTAATGAAATTGCCGAGTATCTTGCTTCATCTAAATCAAGCTCGAGCAATTCTTCTGGGCTATTAAGGCGGTATAAATCGAAATGCCATATCGATACCGGTTGAAGGTCATAGTATTGCACTAGGGTAAAAGTTGGGCTCGGCACTTCATGTATATGACCAAGTTCAGAAATTATTGCTCTTGCAAGAGTAGTTTTTCCTGCTCCCAGTTCTCCACTCAAGGTAACTACATCTTTTATTTCGAGTAGTCTAGAAAGTGACTTGCCCAATTCTTCTGTAGCTCTCACATCGGCCAAGGATATTGAGAAAGAGGTAGTTTTTTTTGAAACAGAAGACAATGACATATCGGATAAGCCACTCTTCAAACTGAGAATTTAATTGTTAGGAGATATTTTAACATATTGAGAGTAAATTTAGTCATTAACTCCTCTGAAGGATCACTTCAACAGATTAAATTACTTCGATTTTTAAAATATAAAGTAAAGTAGTCAATGGATGATATTCGACACAATACATTAGTAATACTATATTGTTAATTCTAACATTACCAAACAGGATTCGAAAAAAGGATTTACCTAGGCCTAATTAGCGCCCTGAATTTTATTTTAGAGCTTTTATTTTTATTTCATGTAGCTTTAAAAGACTAATATCTATATGCGTTAGCCTTGAAAGGGCCCGATTCTGAGACCCCAATATAATCTGCTTGCTCCTTAGTAAGCTTAGTGAGCTTTGCTCCAATTTTATTTAAATGTAAATAAGCAACTTTTTCATCTAAGTGTTTGGGCAGAACATACAGCTGATTTTCATAGGCTTCATGATTATTCCATAACTCGATTTGAGCTAAGACCTGATTTGTGAATGAGGCACTCATAACAAAGCTTGGATGTCCCGTTGCGCAACCTAGATTAACTAAGCGTCCTTCTGCTAGTAATATGAGTCTTTTTCCATCCGGAAACTCAATTTCGTCTACTTGGGGTTTAACATTATGCCAGCGATAGTTTCTTAGAGCTGAGACTTCTATTTCTGTATCAAAATGTCCAATATTGCAGACTATGGCTCTATCTTTCATTTCTCGCATATGGTCTAGCTTTATTACATCAACATTACCTGTGGTGGTTACAAAGATATCAGCCATAGGTGCAGCGTCTTCCAGTGTCACGACTTCGTAACCCTCCATAGCTGCTTGGAGAGCGCAAATAGGGTCAATTTCTGTTACTAGAACTCTACATCCTGCATTTCGTAAACTTGCTGCTGACCCTTTACCTACATCGCCAAATCCACAAACAACTGCCGCTTTTCCAGCCATCATAACATCTGTGGCCCGACGTATTCCATCGACTAGACTTTCTCGACAACCGTATAAGTTATCAAATTTTGATTTAGTTACACTGTCATTGACGTTAAATGCTGGGACAAGAAGGGTTCCGTTGCTGGCCATTTCTTGAAGGCGATGCACTCCTGTAGTGGTTTCTTCACTTAATCCGCGGACATCATTTAGTAATTTGGGGTATTTATCATGCATAACAGCCGTTAAATCACCACCATCATCTAATATCATATTCGGACGCCAGCCGTTAGGGCCTTCAATAGTTCGATCTATACACCACCAGAACTCTTCGTCACTTTCTCCTTTCCAGGCAAAGACAGGTATTCCAGATTTAGCAATTGCAGCGGCAGCTTGATCTTGGGTAGAAAATATATTGCAAGAAGACCATCTAACTTCTGCCCCTAATTCAATCAACGTTTCTATTAGCACTGCTGTTTGTATAGTCATATGCAGACAGCCGGCAATGCGTGCGCCCTTAAGAGGTTTAGATTCCATATACTCATCTCTCAGGGCCATTAAGCCAGGCATTTCGGTTTCAGCTATTGCAATTTCTTTTTGTCCCCATTCCGCGAGAGCAATGTCAGCTACCCTATAGTCATTTTCTGAGAGATCATCCGCACCGATAATCATTAGAATTCTCCTAAACCTGCCTGTCGTAAGTTGTTCAAAAATAGGATGCCTATTAAAAGATTACCCTTTAATCCACATCATGAATATTTTTCTACAATAAAAATAAGATGAAAGTATGATTAGCATTAGTTTTAAATGCCACAAGATTAAATTCGTTAAAACACTTTTATTATAAAATTAATACTCAGTAAATAACAGAATGCTTTACTCTTACTGCATTAAAATTCTAGGCATTTATGCGGGGTTAAATTTATAATAAAAAACAAATTAAGTTAAATTTCCACTGGAATTTCTATTCCTAAGATACGGCAAGCGTTTTCTCCAATAATTGCCCTTTTTTCTTGATCATTAAGCCAATCATAGCTCTTAACGTTCTGAACAGGTTTTTCATGCCCCATGTCGAAACAAAAATCGCTGCCCAGTAGAATTCTGTCATAGCCAACCAAATCAGTTAAGTATCTCATAACGTAATTTGCGTGCCCTATAGTGTCGTATGTGAATCTTCTTAAATAAGTTGATGGTGCGTTGGTCAAATGTTTGCATTCCTGGCGGACGGTCCATCCATGATCAATTCTGCCAATTAGTATAGGGAAAGTGCCTCCTGCGTGGGGAAGGCACACCTCTAATTTTGGGTGTTTGTCCAATATACCGCTAAAAATCAAGAATGTTGCAGCTACTGCAGTGTCTGTTGGGTTTCCGATAGTATTGATTGTGTGATAATGGGTAAGCCGGTTTGCGCCTATTACATTTCCTGGGTGCAAAAATATTGGGAGATTTAGTTCTGCTATTTTATCAAAAATGCTTTCGAACCTCTCTTCGGATAAATTATGGCCGGCTATGTTAGTTCCCATATAGACACCTTTAGTGCCTGGCAGTTTTGCTGCCCTTTCTAATTCTCTTATTGCATCATCTGCATTAAGCATTGGTAACGTTATAAGGCCGACAAAACGATCGGGATGCGCTACATGAAACTCTGACGTTCCATCATTATATGCTTGAGCCAAATCAAGATTAAGCGAGTCGTCGCTGAAATGACACATTGGATTAGTTAGAGAAAGAGCATGCAGGTCTGTCTCTTGCCGTTCAAGTCCCTCTAATCGGGCAGTTATGTCAAAATAACTAGGGTCAATAGGGCCTACAGTTCTGTTGTTTTGGGAACTCATTATTACTGATCCATCATTGTTATACTCGACAGACCAATCTACTTTATGCCCATACTTATCAAGTGTATCTATGTAACCTCGAGTAAAAAAATGAGCGTGAATATCAACTGAATACATTGCCAATTGCTCCTAGAAAATCTAATTTAATTAGAATAGATTTATACCTAAGCGGTTAGTCTCTGCAACCGTAATTAATAACCTTTGTTACTTTATGGGACTTTAGATGCTTTAAACGGTCCCATTCTAGTAATACAAACATTAAATAAACCTCTATTATCAAAACCTTATATTTCAGGTATCAAGGATAAAATAAATTAATTCCATTTAATCCCTGAATTGTTAAAGAGGTAACGCCCAAGAGTATTTAGGAAAGAGGAATAATTTGTAATGACAAGCACACGTAAAGAAATTGGTTTGGCCATAATAGGTTGTGGCACTATAGGTCGGATTCGAGCTGAAATGGCTCGAGATTATCCAGGGATCGGTTGGTTAGGGCTATGTGACCTCAAAGAAGACCTAGGCCAAAAATTAGTCGAAGATACTGGCGCTGATTTTTTTACGACTAATTATGAAGAACTTGTGAAGCGGCCGGAAGTGAATGCTGTTATTATCTCAACTGATGAGAATCATCATATGCTTCCTATACTTTCTGCAGTCGAACAGGGTCATAATTTATTTATAGAAAAACCGCTGGCAACGGATGTTAGAGAATCCCAGAAGGTTTTAAACGCTATTGAAGATGCTGAAGTAGATGCCGTTGTAGGCTACACGAATAGATTCCGAAGGCGATTTCTTGCGATTAAAGAACGTCTTAACAATGGCCAAATTGGTCAGGTCACAGGCGTGGTTACTCGGGCAATAATGAACCGCATGGTACCTATCGCAACTGTGCAGAGAACCAATCAACGTCAAAACTTAACCCCAATGGTTGTTTCAGGAACGCATGCTCTAGATATGTCTATGTGGTTAATGGAAGGAAAGACGCCGGTATCAGTTTATGCTCGTTCTAATGATCTAGCCCTTTCACAGTATGGCACTAAAGATTCGACTTTTGGTGTGTTTGTAATGGACGATGACACGATGTTTTCTATGAATATTAGCTGGGCTGCTCCAGTAGTGTGGCCGGGGGCCGTATATGGTTTAGAGATAGGTATTATTGGCGATAAAGGCGTGATAGATGTTGAAGACACACATCGTGATTTGGTTTTAGCCACAGAAGTTCCACAAGGAGGCGGCTACGTGCCGGATGGATTTACTCCAGAGTATCAACGACATGTGGATTTCCTGACCAGCTATCCTGCTGGGGATGTTTATAATGGACAGTTTTGGGGCCCTATGAGGGAGGAAACCAATTCTTGGTATCAACATTTATATACGGGGATGAAAACTCCGCATGCAACAGCTGCTGAAGGGCATATGAACCTCCTTTTGACTATGGCTATGGATTTATCTTCTAGAAGAAGGCAAGAGCTTGTATTGCCGTTAAACCTCGATGAATATTATCAATAATTAAACAGCTCGCTAAGAAACTTAGTTCGCAGAGTTAGTTGCATTTTTTATAAAATAACAATGGAGTAGTGTTTATGACTAAAGTTTCAGTAGGCGTCGTAGGTCTAGGAAACATGGGGCGCGGTGTTGCAAAGAATTTTGCTGAGGCAGGCTATTCAACGGCTGTCTGGGATATTGATAATTCTGCTCTAGAATATTTTAGAGATCGGAATAACGTTTTTATTATGTCGCCTGATAAAATGGCTCTTGAGGGTGCTACTTTGTTTTATGTTGTGCCGGCTACTTTAGAAATAGAAAAAACATTGCTAGGTGATGAGGGTGTGTTAGCCAACGCTTTTCCTGAGACAACCATTTTTGATTTAACAACTTCATTTCCCGAAGACACGAAAAGGGTTGCGGCGCTGGCTTCCGAAAAGGGAATTTATTACATGGATGCAGCAATGAGTGGCGGCGCCACGGGAGCGGATTCGGGAGAACTCACTCTTATGATTGGTGGTAATGAAGATGTTTTTAACAAACATCGTGATCTATTGGTTTCGATTGCAAAAAATATTTATTATCTTGGAGAAAGTGGAGCTGGGCACGCCATGAAGCTCATACATAATATGGTCGTACATACAATATTTCTCACGAATTGTGAGGCTGGGCGTCTGGCGGAAGCTGCCGGTATTTCTCTTAAGGACATGATTGAAGTCTTTAACAATTCTAATGCTCGAAGTTATTCGAGTGAGTTTCGTTTTCCTAGACATATTCTGTCAGAAACATGGGATGCGAGATCTCGAGTATACAACCTAAATAAGGACCTTGGGATGGCAGTCCGAATGGCCCATTCCATGGGAGTGGAAGCAAACTACACAAATCAGACCTATAATTTTCTTGAAAAAGCAATAAATATGGGGATGTCTGAAAAAGATTATAGTTTACTTTATCCCCAATTTGATAATATTCGAGATTCAGATCCGGTTTGAGATGGTTATGAAAATTTATGTCGTTAGTGAATAAGAAACTCAAACAGTTCATTTCTAAAACGATGTACTGTTTTTTCAATTATCGGCTGAACTTTGCTTGAAAACACCTCTACCTCATTTTCGTCCAGAGTGTATATCGTGTTTTTAGAAAGATCAAAATTTTCTATAACTTCACTTTCTTCCAGTGCAGCAAGTGTTCTTTGATAGTCCGTGGTCTTCGCTAGCTCTGATGTTATGATTTCTTTTAATTCTGAGGACCATCCATCATAAGTATTTTTGTGACATAAGATCACTGCTGGTCCGAAGAAATGATTCGAAAGAGTTATCCATCTATGGTGCTCGTGAAACCCAAAATTTAGTATATTACTTAAAGCGTTTTCTTGAGCATCTATTGCGCCAGAGCTTACAAGGGATTTTATTTGACTGACATCGCTATATATTGGGTCAAAACCTAGAACGGATAAAGTCTCGGTGTATATATTGCTTCTTAAGGTTCTTATTTTTAAACCAAGGCAATCTTCGGGTTTTTTGATGGGACGAATATTATTAGAAAAATGTCGGAAGCCGTTGTCCCACCATGATAAAATACGAAAGTTACTAGTATCTGCAGTTTTATCGGACAAAAATTTTCCTAAGGGACCATCCATTAATGCGTATGCTTGTTCGCGATTGTTTATAGTAAAAGGAAGGTCTAGCAGTTCGAATTCGGGCACTCTGTCCGCTAGATAACTTGAGGCTATGTAACAAAACGTTATTTCACCGGAACTGACCATTTCAATAAGGTCTGTTGCGGATCGACCCAAGTCAATTATACTATCCGTCTGACTAAAATTTAGTTTGTCACCCAAAATAGAACGTAAATTCTCTTTAAACATAGTTATGGCTTTACTATGGACAGAGAACTCACCTTGATACCCTGCAAAGTGTATGTTGATTTTATCCATTTTTCAAAGGGGCCAAATTCTCTGGGCAACAGTGGGTGAGCCAGGTGAGTGCATAGTTGATCTTATGACTTTTCCAGACCATTCCTTTTCGTTTAACATCAGAGACTCTTGCTGCTTTTCAAAATTCTCAAGTCGAGCTTCTAGCGAAGTAAACTCATAAAGTACGGAGTATTTAGCCCAGCCAGCTACTGATAACATGACCCTAGCACCAATGCATCCTGACATTTTTGCCATGGCAGGCAGTCTATCTTGTGTATACCATGATCCTAAATCAAACTCTTTATCTATTTCATTTATGCGAAAGCTTCCCATTTGTATGGCTGGACCAGGGGTAGTTCCAGTTGGTCTAGTCTCTATTTCTGGCCCATTCACTCGCGCAAACTCAGAAAAAATACAGGTCCTTACCCCTTCTCTTTGGTTAATCATTTCTCTCGCTATACGTTCTTGTGTGTTTTCTAGATTAACAACTTGAGCAGTAAAAAAGACTGAGGGAGTTGTGGCGCCAACCAACATTAGAAATTGAGTTCCATTGCCAATGTTTTCCATATTAGCTGATTTAGGGAAAGTGTTACGCACCTTCTCCATATCAGGGCCACCACCATTGCTTTGATAATGGGCTGCCCAAGCAAAACCCGGTCTGGAAATAATTTCAGGAAGATACGAGTTATGTAACCATCTAATATGCTCTTCTCTCACATTTTCTGGTAAGTCATACCAAATCGCCCAAATTCCATTATCCATAATTTAGCTTCCCTTATTCTTTCCAAGACAAACTGTATTAGCCAAAACTAATTGATCAAACACTCTGATGATTAAAAGACTTTTACATAAACTCTATTTTGATCTTTTGGAGTAATTGAACACTTTTTTATTTAAACCTAGGCGGGCGCAGGGTCATTTCGTGGTATGGTGACGGGCTCTCCGAGCTCATCTGAGAGGTCAGCAGCAGTGTATACGTCCATCACAAGTCGTGCTTCATCGGGCTTTACCATAACTGGTCTGTCATAAACAACTGCTTCAATAAAGTGTAATGTTTCACTTGCCATTGGGCCCGCAAAGACATGATCGACTGGTTCTCCTGGCATCGAAGACATTGGGTAACGTATGCCATTTTCTGTCGTATTAAATTGAACCTCTTTATTAGTATCATCTATTGTTAACGCTCCATCTGATCCAATGACTTCTATCCAGCACTGTGAGTAATTTGGATAGCCAATTGGTAGTATCCATCCAGCTCCTACCGTGATTGTCGTGCCGTCATCCATTGTAACCATTATCCACTGATGATCAGGAGTCTCACTTGTCCTTTTGAATAGCTTTCCCGAGGTTTGAGAGTAAACACGAACAGGTTTTCTAGGCTGTAGACACCATAATAGAAAGTCTAAATCATGTGTCGCCTCCATAGCAGCAGGAGAAAGTTTGGAGCGGCCAGTTATTTTAGTTCCCAGTTCCCGAGTAACGTTTCTGCTAACCAGGCAGGTTACTGGCTCGCCAACGAGTCCTTCTTTTAAGGCTTTGTTAACGTAAGCAAATTTAGGCTTAAAACGTTGGGAGTACCCAACCGTAAATTTTAGATTTTTGGATTCGGCGAGGGCTATAACCTCATCAGCTTCGGCAATAGTAGTTGATATTGGCTTTTCTACAAAGACGTGCTTACCCGCTTCTAGCGCTGCTTTAATCATAGGATAATGTGTTGATTCTGGAGTTGCGGAAATGACGATAGCTTCTAGCTCATCTTTTTTGAGCAATTCCTCCCAATCAGTGGTCGAAAAAACTGGGTTCGTTTCTTGTTTTACTTCAGCCAATCTCGTTGGATTTATTTCAGCAATGTGTAGCTCATTTATTAAAGGGCTTGTTGCACAGGCATTTGCTCTAATACCTCCAGTCCATCCAGTTCCAATTACCCCAACGTTGATTTGCTTCATCATTTCGTCCTTTTTTAATCAAATAACTAACTGTTAATAATTTAATAACGCTTAAAATGTATAAAATTGATAAAAGAAAAACAAACCATAACACATTTATTACACTGTTTAGCCAAGGTAAATTGTTTGTTTACCTCTTCTAGAATAAAAAAATCCTCTCAGTCTAACTTTTCGTTTATCAAATAGATTCTTATGTTGATTGATCTATGTATTTGTGCCAACCAAATGCACTAAGCGATAGTGTTTCTAATTTTTTGAGTTCCTAAATTCTAGGGTCTTTCGGATCCAGTCCGAGAGAAACTCTTCCATAGGTGCTTCCTGCAATATCCCAGTTTAAAGCCATATGAGCACTGATGGCATTGATATCACGAAACTTACGTTGCATTTCATTGTTTAAAAATATTCCACTTCCCCCGGCAGTAGTAAATAATCTATTTACTGCTCGTCTGCATAAAGTAACCATATAGGCTTGATCTCTTCTACAACGAGCCCTTTCTATCATTGTCATTTCTTGTCCTTTGTACATTGAGGCCATAGCCTCTCGACAATCTCGTAACATTAGCATTTTTGCGGCGTCTATTTCAGCTGAAGCTTCGGCAATATGCATTTGCATTGTTCCTAGTTCACTTAAACTTACACCTCCCATGCTTTGGTGGTTCTTTACGTAATCCATCTGAAGTTTGAGAAGGCCCTCCGCTACTCCTAGGGATGGGGCTGCTAACATAAATGGGATTACGGAGGTACGGGGTAAACAAAAAAGAGGTGAAATTTTATTTGCTAGTCTATTAGCAGAACCATTATTCGTCTCTATCATTGAAAATGTAAGGTGATCAGGAACGAAGGCATTTTCAATCACTAAATTTTTTGATCCTGTGCCAGCCAACCCCATTACTTGCCAGTTGTCCTCAATTTTAACCTCCGACTTTGGAACCAAACAAAAATAAGGTGTAGGTTTATCACTGCCGTTTGCAGGCAAAAAAGTAACGACCATCATCCAGTCAGCGTGATCACAACCGCTTGACCAACCCCATGTACCACTTAGACTCCAACCCCCATCAGACCTTTTTGCTTCCCCAGCAGGATTGAATCCTGCAGAAACAAGTGCATCTGGATTATTACCCCATATCTCCTCTGCAGCCTTGGAATCAAACATTCCGATTGTTATGGCATGATCATTATAAACACCGCAAACCCAAGCAGTTGAAGCACAGCCTCTAGCTAATCTTGATATGGCCTCTACCGATTGCTCAATCGGAATCTCATGGCCACCCAAATATTTAGGAACCCCCATCCTAAATAGCCCTGCACTTTTTAAGTCGTTAATATTTTGTTTTACAACTGAGCGTGCGTCCTCAGTTGCTTCTGCGCGTTCTTGTATAATGGGGACTAACTTATCTGCAGCACTGACTGCGTTGTAATCATTAGTGTCTAATCTCGTGACGGTCATAGTTTACTCCGAGCCTCCAAACAAGAATTTGAGGGTCAATTGTTAACAAGCATATCAATAGACCAGAGAGAAAATCCAGGGTTTTTATCCCAAATTCTGGGCTTCCAATTATCGTCCATGCAGTCCATATCAGCAAAATATTCTGTGTTACCACCGCTAGGATTGGAAAAATACCAATAAAGGTTTGATCCTAAAATATGTCTACCAGGATTAGTTGCGGCGTTCCATCCATGTTTTTGCATGTATTCACCACCCATCATGATCTCATCGAAATCTTTAACTTCAAATGCTGCATGATTAAATGCAGCTGTATCATTTCTTTGTAATAAAAATAAATTGTGGTGATCGCGGGATTTAGGACACCTCATAAAATCGCCCCGGCCAATTGTACGATCCGAAAGACGAAAACCCAGACGATCAATATAAAAAGAGGCTGCTTTTTCGGATTCCTCTTTTGGGATGAAGTAGACAACATGGCCAATGCGAAAGGGTTTTGCTTGAGAAATATGGTCTACAACTTTATTTAATCGTATAGAGTTTTCGTTCGTGTTTACTTCTGGTGGAGCAATATCCACTTGGATTGGTTGGCTCAAACAAAAACCTATTGGAAATCCACTTTCATCTCGAGTATAGAAGGAACCATCTTCAGAAAGGATAATTTCCCTATCTTTTGATAGCTCATCAGAAATTTTTTCTAACTCCTCTTCTGAATCCACTCCCCAAATGGTCTTACGAACCGTAGATATGTTATCGCCTGGGGCAGAGGGAAGGGAGGAGTCATTTTTATCTATCAGATAAATAGTTTGTCCTACAGGAGTCCCGAATACAGCCCCTTTACTATTTTTTTCCAGGGTCTCGAGACCCCAATCCTGATAATAATTAATACCGGCAGCTAAATCACTAACTCCATAAACTAAAGATTCTACCCGAGTGACCGCCATTATATTTTTCTTTCTAGTTTATTCCTAATTGACCCATCGAATATGATCCAAAAAAACTATTAAAGCTAGTTCTGATTGCTAGCAGGAAATTTTACTATAATTCTTGCTCCTGCTATCTCATTTCTATCATTTCTTCTGTTTTCAGCCCAAATTTGTCCACCCGCAGCCTCGACAATTTGTCTGGATATACTTAAACCAAGCCCTGAATGGACCTCATACTTTTTAGCTTCGCTTTCTAATTCCTGAATTGGTCTATCTGTGTAAAATCGTTCAAATATTGATTCAAGGTTTTCTTCTGGAATTCCTTGACCTTCGTCATCTACTGTAACAATCACATTAGCGTTTTCGTCAGTTATAACACGATTAGCCTTAACAGTTACTTTTTTTCCAACTGGAGAAAAAGATGTAGCATTACTAATTATGTTTAGGAATACTTGGCCTAAACGTCCTTCTGATGCATAAACAGTAAGATTAGTTTCCTCTTCGAGGTGGCAATCAATAATGGTTTTTTTATTAGAATCTTTATTGCTTTCAACTTCGATTAAGGTGCTTAATACTGATCGCAAGTTAATTGGGGCTGGTACGTCCCGACTAAGCTCTGCATCAAGTCTTGAAGCATCAGAAATATCACTGATTAAACGGTCAAGTCTCTGAACGTCGTCGATAATAATCGATATCAACTGTTTCTGTTGTTCCGGGTCGTTAATTCGGGCCACAGTTTCAACGGCACTTCGTAAAGAGGTTAAGGGATTCTTAATTTCATGTGCCACATCAGCAGCAAAACGTTCGATTTCGTCCATTCGTTTCCAAAGAGCTTCAGTCATGCCTCTTAAGTCTCTACTTAAATCACCTATTTCATCGCCCCTAGCAGAGAAATCAGGAATCTCTGTATATCTCCCGTGACCCGTTCGAACCAATTCAGCAGCAGAGGCTAGACGGTTTATAGGCCTTGCGATAGTTCCTGCAAGATAAAGTGAAAGAAGAACTGTAACCCCTAAAGCAAAAATAAATACTTGCAATATATCGAGACGAATTTTTTTCATGGCTAACTCGACGGCTCGACCATCTGTCGAGAGCATTAAAGCGCCAACCACCTGACGGTAGCGTTGAACAGGAGCTGAAACTGAAATCAATATGCCACCAGACTCTTGTCTTCTTATTACGGCTGAAGAATCTCCAAACAAGGCATTTTTAGCTTCAGAATAACTCAGCGCGTGTTGTGGAATAGTTTCTCTATAAATCGGTAAATCACTCTGCCCTGGTAACCAGTTCAAAATTGATCCAACTTTTCTTTCGAACCATCTCAAAATTTGTCCTTCCTCTTCTTGAGATGGCAAAGCCTGAATAGATACAGGCTCTCTTGATAACCTCTGGTGTTGTGTGTCTACAATTAAAGATCCATCATATGAGAATAGTCGTGCTCTAGTATTGGTGGAGCTTGTAAGGCGACTTAGCATTAAACTTGCTCTCAGAGGGTTAATACTTTGTCCGAAACCAGGTAATACACTTACTGCTCCCGCTCCAACAGCGCCTGCAAAGACCTTGGCTTTTGAGTTTAGGGCGTCAAGTTCTGATTCTATAAGGCTCCTCTGATATTGATCTAAAAAGAAGAAACTTCCAATAGGCACAATCAGTACGAGTAAATTAATCGCTAGTATCCGTTTTGTAAGAGAGGTTGAAGCTCTTAGCTGTCCAAGCCATTTGCCAAGCTTATAAAACCTTTTAAATTTACGTTTTCCAGAGAAATTATTTTCTGGGTTCTCTGGTGTGAGTCTCTTTTCGCTTTGTTTGGCCATGGCGGTGTCAAGAGTGTCTCTTGATCCTGTGAATAGTTTTACAAATTATATTAGCTGTCTTTGTAGCGATAGCCTATGCCATAAAGAGTTTCTATTTGTGAGAAACTAATATCTACTTGCTTGAATTTTTTTCGAAGCCTTTTTATATGACTATCGATAGTTCGGTCGTCAACATAGATACTATCTCCATAGGCGGCATCCATAAGTTGGTCTCGACTTTTTACGTGTCCAGGACGCTTTGCTAATGCCTCTAGTATAAGAAACTCTGTCACCGTTAATGCCACGTCCTTTTCTCGCCACATACATCTATGTCGATTAGAATCCAGCAATAACCCCTTCTGACTTATAATTTTTTGATCGCCATTTGAAGAATCATCTGATTTTTTATCTCGTCGTAAAACAGCTCTAATTCTTTCAATAAGTAACCGTTGCGAAAATGGTTTGGTAATATAGTCGTCTGCACCCATTCTAAAACCAATTACTTCATCAATCTCATCATCTTTAGATGTTAAAAATATAACCTTGATTGAGGAATTTTTTCTCAAACGGCCTAATAGTTCTATGCCGTCCATCCGTGGCATTTTTATGTCTAGAACAGCTAAGTCAGCGTGCTGCGACCTCAAGCCACGAAGTGCCTCATCACCATCTGAGTAAGCTTGAACGTTGTAGCCTTCCGCTTTTAAGGCAATAGATATAGAAGTAAGTATATTTCGATCATCATCGACTAACGCTATTGTTTGCGCCATCGAATTTTCCTCATTTTGTTTAAATAGACTCTTATTCTTATATTCGTCGTGATATTATGGCAGTTTTAAGACCGCATATGGACGGCAGTAAAACTAAAAGTAAATAGAACAATAAACTTTATATTATATTTGCCTTTATCACTGAAGTTCATTACGTAGTGAATTATATAATTTATCAGAATAATCTATGAGCCACATGTCGTCTAGCCAATGAAAAAATCGACAAGAATCGGTTTAATTTTAGCCATTATTTTAGTAGCAGCCCTTGCCGCCCTGGCGGAGTGGCTGGTAATTCGCGAAGATGACATAACCAAAAATCCTAGTGGACTAATTACAAGCGTTAAAATGGGTGGCGCCTTCAATCTCATTGATCATAAGGGAAACGCTGTTACAGAAAAAAACTTTTTAGGTAATTATGTTTTAGTTTTTTTTGGCTACACTTTTTGTCCGGATGCCTGTCCAACAGCACTGGCCGATGTGGCTTTGGTTTTAGATGAACTAGGGCGCGATTCATTGGCTGTTACCCCTATAATGATAACTATAGATCCTGAGCGTGACACGCCAGATGTCTTATCAGAATATATAACATTGTTTCATGATCGTATTATTGGACTTACTGGAACAGAAAATCAGATTAAAGATGTGGCTGAAAAATACCGCGTTTTTTACAGGCGTGTAGATGATCAAGAGTACAGTTTTTATTTGATGGACCACACTTCATTTATATATTTAGTTGATCCAAAAGGTTCTGTAATATCTTTATTTCGTTATGGGACATCGCCATCTGAAATTGCCGATGAAATTCGCAAACATATGAAAGGTTAATATAGAATAATGTTACTTAATTATTTTTTTAGAACGGGCATCTTTTTTAAGATTATATTTTCTTTTGTTGTGGTTGCCTTTATACAAAGTTCTGCTGTGGCCAGTGAGTTTCAGTTGGGAAGTTTGACGATAAAGGATCCCTGGTCACGAGCAACTTCATCACATCAAATGTCAGGGGTTGTCTACGTGAAAATTATTAATTCAGGAAATCATGCAGATCGATTAATCAAAGTAGAGTCTAACCGTTCAAAAAAGGCAACTTTACATGATATGATTCTCGATGGTGATATAATAAAAATGCACTCAATTAAGAATGGTATTGAAATACCAGCTAATAGCGAAGTAGAACTAGAGCCTGGCGCTAAACACATTATGCTGATGGGCCTAAAAACAAAACTCGATAGAGGACAAACCGTTGGTATTGCTCTTCATTTTCAGCATGCTGGCCTGATTGAGATAAAGGCGTTAGTTTTTGGTGCTGGTTCTCGAGGGCCTAAAAGAGAAAATATAAAAGGTGGTTTGCAAGGGGATCAACGTAAAAACGCGCACAGAAATCATTAACTTGATAATGGAATTTTTTAATTTGAAATTTTGCCCACTTCTTTGGTTTTAAAATAATTATGATAACTGACGACCGAGATAAAAAACCAGGGAGTGTTGCGCGGCGTTTGATGCGTACTACCAGACAGGTTAGCCTGGCAACCATAGATAGTGCTTCAGAGGGTAGACCTTATGCAAGCTTATCCTTAGTGGCTTGCGGACACGACGCGGCACCCTTGCTTCTTCTTCCTGTCTTTGCTCAACACAGCATTAACATAAGAAACGACAATCGAATTTCTATTTTATTTTTTAAGGCTCGAGATGCTATTACCCAAGGACGAGTTTCAATAATTGGTAAAGCTATACCCAGTGAAGATCATTTGTTAAAAAAACGTTTTTTGTCACGTCACTTTTCCTCTCAAATTTATCAACAATTTAATGATGCAGTACTTTACCGAGTGTCCATAGAAAGAGTTAATTTTGTTTTAGGCGATGACCAAATGTATAAACTTGATATGACGGAGGTAATTTATAGCACAACTCATTACCTGAAGTTGTCGATTGATGAACCTGAGTTGATTGAGGATATAAATCTTAATTTTTCTGAACTAATTAATCTATGCGCGAATAATGCAGTTGGCCGACCGGGCATGGACTGGAGACTTACGGGCATTGATCCTGAAGGCGTTGATCTGGCTCGCAACGATGCAGAAGCCCGTTTTGACTTTGATAAACCAGTGAATGATAAGGATTCTGTTATGTCGGAGCTATTCAAAGCTGCTCAAACTGGCAGAAGCAAAGAATAAAAAATGCCTTGTGTTAAGCAATTTGGCGCAGAGGTTTGGTTCGAGTGCGAAGGAGAGGGTTTGCCGATAATCTTTCTTCACGGGCGAGGTGGTAATAGCATTAGCTGGTGGAGACAATTGGCTACTTTTATGAAAAAGTACAAGGTGGTTAATGTAGATCAACGTGGATTTGGTAGGTCAAAATGTGATGATGGATCCTTTCAAATAGAGTTCATGGTTGAGGATATATTAGCCATTATGGATGCTATAAAGATTGATCGTGCTGTGCTCGTGTGCCAATCGATGAGTGGTATAATTGGTATGAAATTAGGCATATTACATCCGGAACGTATAACGGGTATTGTTTTATGTTCCACTTTAGGAGGGATCAGCACGCCCGAAATAAGAAAGAAACTTCGCGAAAATGAAGCTAAAAATAAATTAAGCCTTCCGGGTCGGGCTTTTGCTCCCGGTTATAGTGAACGCGAACCAGAGCTATATAAACTGTATGAAAAAATTTTAGATTCTAATTCGGGGTTTAATCCTGGTTGGCAGAAACATCTTTCAGGAAAAGGGATATCAATACGTCCGGATGAGCTTAAAGAATTCTCTATTCCAACCATTTTTATAGTCGGGTCGGAGGATATGTTTTTCCCGCCAGTTATGGTCCATCAAGTAGCTTCATATATTTCCCATGCCTCGGTTATCGAGCTGGAAGGACTAGGACATTCCCCCTATTGGGAGGCACCAGAACTATTCAATCAGATTTTAACTGATTGGCTCGTTAAGAATCATGGTTAAAAGAAGACCATTAGATTAAAGTCAAACTCTTTAACTGAGGTCTAGAGAATTGATCAGATAAGCTCAACTACCACGGCCAAAGGACCTTTATCGCCCTTTTGGGTGCCTACCTTTACCTTTGTCTCAGGCTCCAAAGAACGTAAACCTCCGCTGGCCACTACTCGGCCAGAAATGAAGATATCAGGGCCCCCATCATCAGGTACTATAAAGCCATATCCCTTATTAGGGTCAAAGAACTTAACGACACCTTCAATTAAGGGTCCGTCAGGCTCTGCTTGCTCTGCTAGTTCTGAACCACCTTCTGGTTCAGTAACACTGAAAATAGTTGTTACGGTCGGGCCTTTCGCGCCGTCACTTATCTCGCAATCTACAATCGCCCCGTCAGGTAGATCCCTGTGCCCAGCTGCCTCAAGAACTGATACGTGGACAAAAGCATCTCCAGTTTCATCATCTGGTTGTACAAACCCATAACCTTTAATTGGATTGAACCACTTAACGACAGCTGATGTTCTTACGCCCTCTTCACTATTTACTTCACTTGTATCACTCATTGATGTCGGTCCCTCACCCCAAATCGGCATCAAGCAACTGTATCCATGTCATTCAGGGTATACAGTTTAAACACTTTTTACCTTCAAATACCTATCTTCTAGGTTACTTAAACATTTTGCAATACGAATAGTATAAATATTAGTAATAATTAATGTTTAAATAAATAACAAAACCACAGATTAGTATTTAGTGAGAACATAGATAATTTTAAAAAGTTTATTTCAGGAAGTGTATGATTTTAAAGAGTTTATTAGAAAATCCACATTATTTTAATTATACGATTATTAGTTTTTTTATTAAAAAAAAAATAATTAGTCTGGACAACTTGGGGAATCTTTTTTCAACTTTTGTTGAAAAAAGTGTTTTTTTTTAATGGGCATCATTCCATGTTTTACCGATACCAGCATCGGCAACTAGTGGAACCGCTAGCTTTGTTCCTGGCTCTGCGGCGCGTTCCATTATCTGTTTTATAACTTGAATGGATTTATCAATTTCTTCTTCTGGGACTTCAAATAATAATTCATCATGGACCTGAAGTAACATTTTTGCGCGTAAACTATTTAAATTTAGTAAATTGGGTATTCTGTTCATTGCCCTCTTAATTATATCGGCGGCGGCGCCCTGAATTGGAGCGTTTATCGCTTGGCGCTCTGCGCTACCTCTAATAGCCTGGTTCTTATCCTTCATGCCATTTAGATGTATTCGGCGGCCAAATATTGTCTCTACGTACCCATTATTTTTAGCAAATAGGATTGTTTCATTCATATAGTCTTGAATTTCAGGAAATCTATCAAAATATGCCTTAATGTAGTCTTGTGCTTCTGATCTAGTTATTCCTAAATTTCTTGCTAGACCAAAGGCAGAGATTCCATAAATAATTCCAAAGTTTATAGCCTTTGCTCTCCTTCGAAGATCAGGAGATAGACCGTCTAAAGGTGTTTTAAAGACCTGACTGGCGGTCATGGCATGGATATCTTGTCCTTCTTCGAAGGCAGAAATTAATGATTTTATATTAGCCACATGGGCTAGTACGCGTAATTCAATCTGAGAATAATCTAGTGATAGCAGCTTGTGTCCTTTTTCGGCGATAAATGTTTCACGAATTTTACGCCCTTCTTCTGTTCTGATTGGAATGTTCTGCAGATTGGGCTCATTAGATGAAAGCCGGCCTGTTTGTGCAATCGCCATACCATACGAGGTATGAATACGACCGCTGGTGGGGCTAACTTGATTAATTAAGGCGTCTGTATAGGTTGACTTCAGTTTTGCTAGTTGGCGCCAATCTAGTACAGTTCTGGCCAAATCGTGACCTTGGGCAGATAATTCTTCTAAAACAGTGGCTCCTGTAGAAAATGCGCCAGTTTTTCCCTTCTTTCCGCCCTCAATTCCCAATTTCTTAAAGAGAATATCTCCCAGCTGTTTCGGTGAACCAATGTTAAAAGTTTCTCCAGCTTGACTGTGTGCTAACTTTTCTAAGTCCGCTGTTCTTTTAGAAAAATCTTTCGAGAGATTTTTTAGTGCGATAGTATCTACCTTCACACCATTTCTCTCCATTTCAAGAATAACTGAAATTAATGGACGTTCTATAGTTTGATACACCGTGTTCATGTGCTCTTCAGTTAGGCGCCTTTTGAAAATTTGATGAAGCTTTAAGGTTATATCAGCGTCCTCAGCTGCGTAATTTAACGCATCTTGAATAGGGACTTCAGAAAAACTTATTTTATTTTTGCCACTACCTGTTAGATCATTGTACTTTATAGTTTTATGATTTAAGTGGCGTAAGGCTAGGTCATCAAGATTATGTTTTCCTTTTCCTCCATCCAGGACATAGCTTAATAACATGGTATCATCGATTGCTGTGGGAACGATTTCACAGTTTTTTTCGTTTTCTTCTTGAAAATATTTTTTATAATTATTGGAAAGCACCATAAGATCATACTTGGCATTATGGGCTACTTTTAATACCGAAGGATTCTCGATAAGAGACTTCAGTTTGGATAAGGCGTTTTTTATAGGAAACTGCTTTTCGGTTTTATTGCTATTTTGGTCGTTTTTCTCTTCTAAGTTAAGCTCCCCTGAAGTTGGTCGGGTGTGGGCAACTGGAACATAGCATGCTCTTCCAGGAGCTGTGCACAGAGAAAAGCCAACTAATTCAGCTTCCATAGAGTTTAAAGAAGTTGTTTCTGTGTCTATGGCAACTATTCCCTCTTCATAAGCATCTTTAAGCCATTGGTTTAATGCTTTTTCCTCCTGAACTAATTCGTAATTAAATTTTTCAGAAGATTTTTCGATTTCTCTAGATTCTTTATTGCTTAATACCCCTTTGGCTATGAGTTGGCTTTCAATGCGTGAAGTAAGAGTTCTAAACTCCATTTTTTTTAAGAAAGATATTAGTTTTTCTGGATCTGGGTCTTCTAGCAAGAAAGTGTTTATCTTATCTTTCAGAACCACATCATTCTTTAATGTGACCAGCTGGCGACTTATGAGGGCTAGATTAGCGTGATCCACTAGGTTCTGACGTCTTTTTGGTTGTTTTATGTTTTCCGCATTTGAGAGAAGAGTTTCTAAATCACCGTACTCATTGATTAAAAGTGCCGCTGTTTTTACACCGATTCCGGGCACACCAGGAACATTATCTGAACTGTCTCCAGCAAGAGATTGGACGTCGATAACCTTGCTAGGGGTTACTCCAAACTTTTCTATAACATCAGGCTCATTTATTTCTTGCTCTTTCATTGGGTCAAACATTATTACGCCTTGCTGAACTAACTGCATTAAATCTTTATCAGAAGATACAATCACAACATCGATACCTTGATTAATAGCATCGTTTGTATAGGTGGCTATCAAATCATCAGCTTCATACCCTTCCATTTGAATTGCCGGTAAGTTAAACGCTCTAGTGGCTTCGCGTATTAGTTCGAACTGGGGAATTAATTCTTCGGGAGGTGCTTCTCTATTGGCTTTATACTGCGGATAGATATCATTACGAAATGTTTTGCGGGCAGCGTCAAATATTACTGCAATGTAATCTATATTGCCTTCTACCTGGGGTTTTTCAATTAATTTCATCAGCATACTGCAGTAGCCTGCAACAGCATTTGTATATATACCATCTGATCTGCGAAAGGCATCTAATGGTGAAGAGTGGAATGCACGGAAAATAAATCCTGACCCGTCAATTAGATATAGCTTTTTATTGTGTTGCACTGAATTAGATCCTATCTCTGCGTTAGCTTGATCAACCGTTATCTAATATAAGTTCCTTGGTCCTTGTTATGAAATTTTCAGTGGATTGGGATAATATCTTTTATACATCAGGCATTAACTTTGACTGCGTTCCAAAGCCTTGTAGCGACTGGAAACGTTCCATCCATAAAGTAATTCCAGAAAAGTCGGATGTATCATAGCCTCCGTCTGTGAGGTAAGTCATCACAGGATAGACCGATATGTCAGCGATTGTCGGGCGCTCACATGCCAACCACTGATTATTTTTTAGATGAGGTTCAAGTAAGGAAAGCCCTCTATCAGCGGAGGTTTTAAAATAGTCATAAATTGGCCCTTTGCCGTTGCCAAAAAGTAGCTCGAACCTTAATCGAGCTAAACCATAGCTAAGAAAGTCTACCGAAAAACCAATCCAATCCCCAATTCTGGCTTCTTCATTCCAGTCATTAGGCCCGAAAAGGCTTGTTTGAGAAGCCAAATACCTCAAGACGTCATGACTTTGTCTGAGTAGGAGTTCACCATGACGAAAAACTGGTATCTTTCCGAGTGGATTTATTTCCAGAAACTCAGCACTTAAATTATCACCAGCTGGTAAATCAACAATCTCAAAATCATAATCTATACTGCAAAGAGATAGCATTAATGCCACTTTGTATGCATTCCCTGAAACTGGATGTCCGTAAAGAGTGTAGTCCGAGCTTTTTCTTTCCATATTTTTTCCCCAAGGTAGGAGTGAAACAAGACTTTTCTATTTGAGTTGGAACCAAACTAAAAATGCCAGTTACTCCTTGTTAAACCCCACTTAAGCTGTTCAGCATTATTTCCGATCACAGTGAACCCCAGTTTTTCAAGAGTGTTCACTGAAGCAATATTATTCGATTCGCAATCAGCAACAATTTGTAGTGTACGTGAGTCAAAAAAGGCCCATTCGATTAAGGCCTTACACCCTTCATATGTCAAACCTCTGCGACGATGGGCTGGAACCACTTGATAGCCAAGTTCCACTTCTCCATCCAAAGGGGGACCATTAAAAGAAGCTGCACCAACTGTAAGGCGTTCTAATTTGTAAAAAAAAAGCCAGAGACCCCAGCCCCGAGGATCAGGAGGCGCTGTTGATCCGAGTGCGGGATTGGCGGAGTCTTCTAGTCGTTGAACAAAGGCAGGTAGCTTTGCCAACAGATCCTCATCTGGAAAGTCACGGTGGAGTAGTCCAGAGGTTAACCTTTCTGCGTGTGACCTATTCTTTATAAGGGCGCGACCTAAAGTTCGATCAACAGGTATTAAAGTCAAACGTTTTGTTTCTAAACGAGACATAAGGGACTGTTTATTCAGTTTATTTTTGCTCCGTCTTAATTGTATGGAATTTTATTAATCAGCTTTTAGAACATATCTGCGGCCGCAATATGGGCAGTCTACTTTACTTTCTTGACCTATATTAAGGAATACTCGAGGGTGTCCTAGGACGTCATTCCCACCATCACAGTGAAAAGTTTGTTGATTGACCTGCACAATTTCAACCGGTTCCATATATTGCACTCCAATTGATGTTACTTAAAAAGTCATTCTGCTTATGTCATCATAGATGCACAGGAAAAAATAATCAGCATGATTTGTGTTAACTTCCAAAATTTTTTTTTTATATAGTGGTCATAGTATGAATAAGAAAGACACTAAAGATATAAATAACTTGATAAAGGATAAATCTTATTTGCCCGATAAGGCCGTAAGCACACGAGGTTTAGAAAAAATATACAAAGTTAAGGGTAATAGGGATATTCATGCCCTTAGAGCGTTTGACCTAGATGTACCTCGTGGTGTGATATTTGGACTTCTAGGGCCAAATGGGGCCGGTAAATCAACTTTTATCAATATTCTCGCTGGCTTAGTCCTTAAAACGGATGGAAAAGCCAGCGTTTGGGGGATTGATATAGATAAAAACCCCCGAGCTGCTCGGTCAGCAATTGGGGTTGTCCCGCAAGAGCTAAATCTGGACGCTTTTTTTACCCCCAAGGAATTACTTGAATTACAGGCTGGCTTATATGGGGTACCCCCTATTGAAAGACACACAGAAGATATTTTAAAGAGGGTAGGTTTAATTGGTGTAGCGAATACCTTTTCTCGAGAGCTTTCTGGCGGTATGCGTCGGCGTTTATTAGTTGCAAAAGCGTTAGTTCATAACCCTCCAGTCTTAGTTTTGGATGAGCCCACGGCAGGCGTTGACGTGGAACTACGTCAATCTTTATGGGAGTTTATAATTGAGCTTAAAAATAATGGTACCACAATAATATTGACAACCCATTATATAGAAGAAGCAGAGCAGCTATGTGATATAGTTGCAATAATAAACGATGGTCAATTAATCACTTCTGATCCGACAGAAAAACTTGTAGCGAGGCTCGATAATAAAGAATTAAGAATTTCTATCTCAGAAAAAATCAAAGGTATCCCATCTAATTTGAGTAAATACCATGCGGTTTTAAATGATAAAAATGAACTAGTTTTTCGTTACCAAACTAGTAAAACTGAAATAAATTCAGTTCTTAAAGCAATCTCCGAAGCAGGGCTTACTGTGAACGATATTTCTTCTAAGGAGCCGGATCTTGAGCAGGTCTTTTTAGACATTACTCGAAAGTCTAAATAGTCATAGACAAGACAATGCGCTAATTCATTTTGTACCTATAAAATATAGTCTTTTGATAAAGCCCACTGAAAACTTTTTACTTCTTTTCAGACTTCTCAAACTTCAGGGATAGAGAATTCATACAATAACGCAATCCGGTAGGCGCTGGTCCGTCTGGAAAGACATGCCCAAGATGTGCGTCACACTTAGAACACACTGTTTCAATTCGTTTCATCATTAAACTGCGATCCTCTATTTCCTCTATTGCATCTTCTGCAATGGCCTCATAAAAACTAGGCCAACCAGAGCCTGAATCGTATTTAGTCTTCGAATCGAACAGTGGATTACCGCAACAAATACATTTATAAATCCCGTCTTGTTTGTTGGTATTGTATTCACCACTGAATGGCCTTTCAGTGCCGTGTTCACGAGTGATATGAAATTGTTCAGGTGTCAATTGTGATTGCCACTCTTCATTACTCTTTTGAACTTTATTTTTATTCACCATCTAAATATTTCTCTGCGTTATTTTATTTATTTAACAAAACCTATTGAGCCTCATAAAGTTTGTTTTTTCTGTCGATTTAACCACCTAGAAAAAATTTTATTCCATTTTGTTTGCAAAGTGTTTGAGTGTTATTTGGTAGTATATATTTTATGTCCATTAGTAGATTATCCCCATCTACTCGTCCCGTAATCAATTGAAAGATAAATTTTCCATTTTGGTGTTTTTTTAGAGGCAGCTTTCCTCCGAAAGTACCATTTGTATGAATCGGCCAGTCATAGTTGACTCCTTCTCCGGCCATTCCACTTATATTTCCATCTTGTACACGGCCTAAAAAATACTCATTAAAATCAAACGGACAATTTCTAGGATTTACTCTACCACTAAAAGTTTTCTGAGGTCTTTCGGCAGGAGTTGCGTTTATTGCAGGGTTTGCTCGATCTATTTGAAAGTTGATTAAAGATTTTCCTTTAACTTCTGATGCGACAAATAGAGATAGAGTTACATATAAAAAACTAATCATAACTAATGAGTTGTTCATAGACTACTCTCTAAAGTAGGAGTTTTAATTCAGGAGCTACTTCTTGAGTAGTAACATTAACTATAAAGTATAGTTTTTAAAACCTGTTTTCAACAAACATGGGCCGGCAGAAGAGCCGGCCCATTTTTTAAATACAATAAAGTTTGTTGTGGCTATTTGATTTCATACCTTACAGGCCATTTGTGACCTAATTTTTCTGCAACATCCACAGCCATACGGACTACGGTAGAACCTGGTAACCCTTTTTTGTCCGCTTCTTTAGCTCTCATATTAGGAAAACCTGCCAAAGTTTTTGCCCAAGCCAATCTTGCCTCTGGAGTCACTCGAGTCACTATAGCGCCAGCCATGACCATTCGACCAAGGTTTGTTGCTTCTAGCTCGTCAACCCAAGGGCCTGTGAAGTCTTCAGTTTCCTGACCGGCTTCTAACATAGCTTTTTGGACATCAGCAGGGAGTTTTTTCCATGTGTCTAGATTGATGGTAATTCCATGGAAAGTTTTCGAACCAAAACCTGCAATTTTATAATGAGGGGCTGGTTCAAAAAGTTTATGACTCCATCCAACTGATGGGAAAAGCAGTACTCCTTCATAGACGCCAGTTTGAAGGGAAGGATATACGTCTGGCAAAGTTGTGCCAACTGGTATTGCGCCAACAGCTTCAACCCAAGGTAGGTTTGGACCTGCACCAGATAATTTACGTCCCTTAAGCTCTTTTACGTCGGTCCATGGAAAGGTGGTGTAGAGACCGTAGTTATCAAACCCAAATAAACCCAAGAGCTTTTGATTATACTTTTTTTCAAACACTCCATTCATATGGGGGATTTTATTATACACAGTTCGAGCTACTTTAGTTCCGAGAACTGCATTTTGAGCATCAAACGGCATCCACAATGGATAAGTGTGTACAAACAGATTTGATGGTTCAAAGCAGAAGCAATATCCACCAAGATCGACGATTCCATCTTTAACGCCTTCAAGTGTTTCAGCGACCTTAACTATTGATCCACCGTAGGCTTCGTTGAAAGTCGCCTTGTGTCCCATAGCGGCAAGCTTTGCTTTTACACGTGGGGCAAACTGCTCAGACATCATTCGTACATAGCCAGTAGCTGGTGCATGACCAGAGGCCATTCGAAAATTAAATTTATCTGCGCTTGCGGGAACAGCTGCAGTTGCTAGCAAGCCTACTGCAAGGGCACCCGCGGCAAGAATTCCAAGTGATTTGGACAATTTATTCTCCTCTCTTAATTGAGACCACGGTGTCTCTATTATTTTTCTATACCGTGTCCGCGTTACGATACAGAGTACATTTTAATTAATCCACTTTATTTTAAACAAAACTTTAAAATAAGTGAATTCTTTGCTTTTAATTTAATACTGACAAAAGCCGTAATATTATTGTTAGCCTTCTTATGGGGGCGTGACAAGTCGGCTTGTGGTTTCTATACTGCTTATTTCAAAAACACAGATCCAAAGATTATGTAGAAAATAATCAGAAAGCAACTGGCCTTTAGACTGTCTTACAAGTCAGTCATATGCTATAGGTTCGCGGATAAAACAGCTTTGTGTTTCGTAACGTGATATAAAATTAGACTAAAAAGGAAATGAGTTCTTGTCCATTATAAACATTCCTGTGATTCGTCAGATCGATATATGGTCTGCCAGGCTGAGCAGATGGCTTATGGTGATTGCAGCCATGTGGGCCTTTCTAATCGCCTTTTATATTTTAATAGACGTAGTCGGCAGATTTTTTGGATTTCCTTTAAAAGGAACACATGAATTAGTGAAAAACGCAATTGTAATGATTGCTTTTATGCAAACTGCGTATTGCGTTATGTCCCGATCAATGCTTCGCGCTGATTTCATGCTTCATATGATTGGAGGAATTCCTGAGAAAGTTATTAATTGCGCGGGATACATACTTGGTGCCCTATTCTTTGCCGCGCTGTTTATAGGAACAATTGACCCTGCGTGGCACGCACTTGTTTCAGGCGAGTTCGAGGGAGAGGGTGCTTTGAGAGTGCCAACGTGGCCTGCTCGGGTTGTTGTATTGCTATCAAGTGGCTTGTTGGTTGTAAATTATGCAATTCTGGCGCTAAAAGAAGTTTTGCCATCAAGTATGGTAGAATACCAATCATCGGTAGATGAATAGGTTAACGGGGGAGAGTTTGTAATGTTTTCTGCAGATGTAGCTGCTGTTGTTTTGATTTTGCTTTTGGTGCTCGTTTTTTCAGGAATACATGTTGCCGTTGCCTTGGGTATTACCAGCGCAGTGGGTATTTATATGGTTACAGGACGAGAGAGTGTTGTTTTAGCTCTAATTCAGAACACCTTCTATGATGCCATACGGGACTATATTTTTGCTGTTATTCCGCTATTTATGTTAATGGGCGAGTTTATAGGAAGGTCTGGGGCTACAAGTGATCTTTATGTGAGTTTACAAAGATCCTTTCGCAGGATACCGGGCCGTCTGGCTTTAGCAACGCTGTTTGGAAACGCAGTTTTTTCATTTGTTACAGGGGTAAGTATTGCGTCTGCAGCTACTTTTACAAGAATTGCCTATCCCGAAATGAAACGTCATGGCTACAACAGAAGTTTTGCCTTAGGCTCGATTGCGGGCAGCGGTTGTTTAGGGATGCTAATTCCTCCAAGTGTCTTAATGATTGTCTGGGGAATTCTTACCGAACAATCGATCGGTAAGCTGTTTCTAGCGGGAGTTCTTCCTGGGTTGATCCTAGTTTCGTTTTTCGCCGTTTATATTTTAGTCGCTGCAATTCTTAGCCCTCGGTTAGTTGGACACTCCGCTGATACTTTGAAAGCAGGAACTAATGACGATGGGATATCTGCTGTAAACTTAAATCCTGACGAAGTCGATGGTGAAATTAATTCAGCTTCCATTTGGACAAGTGGGTTAGGTCTCTTAGCACTTATTGTTACTGTATTGGGAGGAATTTGGGCAGGTTTATTCACTCCGACTGAGGCCGCTGGTATGGGAGCGCTGATAGCTCTATTACTTGGAATAATAAAGGGGATGAGATGGCCTGATATTTACGCAGGCATCCTAGCAGTTGGAAGGACGGCCGCTCCGCTTCTTATACTGCTGATAGCGGCTCAGTTATATTCCCGTACCCTTACTATGACGGGGGTTGTTTCTGCTATTCAAGGTTTTTTCTCAGACGCCGGTCTAGATCCATGGCAAGTCATATTTGTAATGGTAATAGTTTGGTTCATTTTGGGCATGATAATCGATTCAGTTTCGATTATGTTGTTAACTGTTCCGATATTTGCTCCGATCGCGGCAACTATTGGGATTGATCCCCTAACCTACGCTTTAATAGGTATATTAGCTATCGAAGCTGGTATATTGACACCCCCATTCGGGCTTTTAGTTTATACTGTTAAGGCTTCGATCCCAGATATGGGAGACGGGGAAAATGTGACATTAATGGATATATTTAAGGGATCCACCCCTTACTGGATATTAATGCTTGCCTTGATTATTTGCATGTATGCATATCCTGGAATTGTAACCTACCTACCCAAGTTGGTATTTGGTTAGGAAAACTTGAAGATAATCTAAAACTGATTGATAGAATAAATCGTCTTGCGTGTCGCACTAAATTTGTATTCAAAGCTTTGTGAATAGCGCGTTTTTTATTTATCTAATAATTTTGTTTTGGCAGAAACAGAATAGTTTATCAAAATATGAACGAAACTAACTCCAAAGTGAAGGCCCATGGAGAGCAAATGTCCTATGCGGCTTTAAGATATCCTGCTTCTCGCAATTACCTTTTGGGCGCTGCTTTAGCCATGATGGCTGATAGTGTTGAGCATGTAATAAGCTATTGGATAATTTTTGAAAAATTTCAATCTCCATCACTAGCGGGTTTTGCAGTTGTTTCACACTGGGTACCCTTTATCCTTTGCTCTTTTTGGGCTGGAGCGCTAGCTGATCGTTTTGATCCTAGGCGGGTTATTCAGGCAGCAATGGTTCTATTTATGATTGTTTCCTTGGGATGGGGTGTTTTACTAGCTACTGACAGTCTTGAGAAGTGGCACGCCGTAATATTATTAATTGTCCATGGTATGGCTGGCGTTCTTTGGGCGCCTGCTGGACAGGTGCTAGTACACAATATTGTGGGTCAAAAACAGTTGCAAAGTGCCATTCGCTTGATGGCTACTTCCATAACTCTTGGACTTCTTTTGGGGCCGGCTGTAGGAGGTGTTTTACTATTTTTTGTTGGCCCAACCTTAGGCATATTTATTAATATTCTTATCTATATGCCTTTGACTTTGTGGTTAATACACAACCCAAAACCTTCAAGTTTGGACGCTCGCCGACCTGCAGCGGCTATGTCGAGTTGGAGGGATTTAATCGAAACCCTCCGTCAAATTTCGAGTATACCAATCGTGTTTTCTATGTCTGTTTTGGCCGGACTTGCTGCTGCTATTGTAGGGAATGCTCATCAGCCACAAATACCAGAGTTCGCTAGAGATCTCGGTTATGGTGGAGAAGGTTTATATTATAGTTTACTGCTCGGAGCGAATGCAGCAGGCGCTTTAATCGCTGGTATTGTTCTAGAGGGAAGAAGCATGTTACCGGCTAAAACCAGAACATCTTTTATACTTGGGATGCTGTGGGCAGTGGCTATTTTTGGTTTTGCTTTGTCACCCTACTATATTTTGTCATTTCTTCTATTAGTTTGTGCTGGTTTTTTTGATTTGTCTTTCAATTCAATGACACGGACTCTTGCGCAGCTCAATGCACCAACAGAATTAAGAGGTAGAGCCATAGGACTATTCAATGTGGGTAGTTTGGGGGGGCGTACTTTTAGCGGTTTTACTGTTGGCTTTGGTGGCGGTCTGATTGGCATACACCTTTCATTGGCTTTAAGTGCTGCTGTATTATTTTTTGCAATAATATGTTTGTTTATCTGGGCCAAAAAACGTGGAGTGGTTAATTCATAAATTTTTTTACATAGACTTGCCTTAAATAGCCTTATATTTCCGTTAGAAAATAAGTCCAATACTTCAAGGGTTTTCCTGGCCTTAGTGAGCAAACTTTGCCATTCCGCCATCTACACGAATTACTTCTCCGTTAATATATCTTGCTATGGGAGAGGCAAGAAAGGCTACTAATACAGCTAGATCTTCAGGTTCTCCAAAATAGCCGTTTGGAATTTCGCGTTTAATAAATTCACTGCGTTCGACGGAGTCTGGATGCAACCTTTCTAAAATTTGTTCGCTATTTATACGGCCAGGCGCAACACAATTTACTGTAATTCCATCGGGCCCCAACTCACGAGATAACCCCTTTGACCACATGTGTGTTGCTGCTTTTCCGGTTGAAGCTGCGTTTAGGCCGCTTGCCTCCATGCCTCCAGTTATATTTATAATTCGACCCCACTTGTTTTTTTTCATCATAGGTATTAGAGGAGTTGTCAGGCGTCTTGCGGCATGAAAATTTAGGTCAAATGATTGGGTCCAAAGGTTATCATGAGAATCCCAATTTGCTGAGACTGATTGGCCCGCATTATTAATCAGTACGTCAATTTGACCAAACTCTTCTATAGCTTTTTTAGCTACATTCTCAGGTCCTTCTTTAGAGGATAGATCCTCTGTAATTAGATGTGTTGTTATAGCTCCCATTTCCTCTACCTCATTTGCAAGATCTTGAAGTAGGTTAGTTCTACGTGCAACAGCAATGGTTGTTGCTCCCTCACGTGCTAGCGCTTTTACAATTCCTTTTCCTATGCCCACACTAGACCCTGTTACGAGACATATACGGTCTTTAAGTTTTAGATCCATGGTGAAAAGCCTTTTATGTGTTGTATATTAAATTATTTTATTAAGGTTATAGAATATAATTATCATATTTTAGTATATGAATTCTGCTAACTTGGTGTTTAATAACTTTAACTAACAATTAAACTAAAGGTTTTGATATGGGATCGCCTAAAGTTATCGTTCAGCTATATCCAGTAATTCCCTCAGAGAATGAAGAAGATCGTCGGGAAAAACGACCTATAGGTCGTGACTCAGATTTATATAATAAAATAGTTCATGAATGGACAGACATAGTAAAAGCTGCTGATGAGATGGGTGTGTGGGGAATGTCCACAATTGAGCACCACCTACATTCTGAAGGTTATGAAGTAGGACCTAATCCTGGGGTGTTAAATGCATATTGGGCGGCGCATACAAAAAATGTAAATGTTGGGGCCTTTGGTTATGTTATGGCAACCCAAGATCCGATTCGTGTTGCTGAAGAAACGGCTATTATAGATCACCTAACCAATGGAAAGTATTTTGTTGGTTTTGCCCGAGGCTATCAGTCTCGATGGACTAACATACTTGGACAAAGCAGCGAGGCCGTAGCAACAGGATCAGATGGCAGTTCAGGAGATTTGAGGAATAGAGAAATCTTTGAAGAACGGGTAGAAATGGTACTTGATTGCTGGACAAAAGATTCTGTTGAATTGAAAGGTAAATATTATGAGGCTCCATATCCTCTTAAAACAGGTATTGAAGGCTATGAAGGCCATTTAATAGCAAAGGAAGCCGGCGCTGAAGGGGAGGTGGATGATAATGGAGTTCTTCGTCGTATATCTGTAGTGCCCAAGCCGTATCAGAATCCTCACCCTCCTTGTTTCGTTGCTGTTGCCCGAAGTCGTGCTACCATCGAGTTTGCAGCAAAACATGGTTTTCGACCTAGCTACTTTAATCCTACCGATAGCGTCGTTGAGTTAGCTAAAGTATATGTAGAGGAGTCTGCTAAATATGGCCGCAATCTATTATATGGCCAAAATCAAAATCTTGTTCGTCATACCAGAATAGCCAAATCAGCTGACGATTTTGATAGAAATATTAGAGAATATGACCTCGATATTTTTAAGAACTTTTACAGTGTGTTTGGTAACCATAATGTTGATCCTGTTAATCAGGATATTGAAAAAGCCTTTGCGGAGATGAAAAGGACTAAATTTTTTCTGGGTGGAACAGTTGATGATGCGATTAATGATTGGAAGGAAATATATTCGAGAATACCCTGTGAGTATATCACTCTGATTTGGCATTGGGCTCAACATCCTAAAGATGAATTGTTGGAAGAAATGAGGTTATTTATGGAAAAAGTGGTTCCTGAGCTTGAAACACCAGACTACTCTCTTGCAGCAGAGTAGAAAATTATTATTGATTTAGCGGCTAGAGGTTGTTTTAGTTTTTTTATTGGCGCTTAATAAAATGGACGATTAGAAGAGATTAAAAAATGTCTAATAAAAATTTATCGGTTACTGAGAAGAATCAGACAGATGCTAAACAAAGTCACTATGAAGTAATACTCGATAATAAAACAACATGTATTACCTTTCATCACATAAAACCTGGGGAGTGTACAGGTTGGCATCGACATGAAAAAAATTATGCTGCGTTTCATATACAGGCAGGTGAATTAATTCATGAGGATGCAAATGGGGCTAAGGGCTTTATCAAATCAGAATCAGGAAAAGCTAATTTTTATGACGTTGGTCAGGGGTTTGAACATAATGCGATTAATGTTGGGAAGGAAGACATTATCGCTCTAGAGATCGAGTATAAATAAAACAAATTTTATGGCAAAAAACGAATTTGTTAGAATTATTGAGCAAGCGTCTAAGTAAATGGGCACAAATGATAACTGGTTATCACTTGTCCAAGAAGACGCACTTGATCCCAAGCTGCCTATTTGTGACCCCCATCATCACCTATGGGACTTTCGTACGGATCAAACTGAACCTCGTTACTTATTAGAAGAGTTGTTGGCAGATCTAAACTGCGGTCATAATATCGTATCAACTGTATTTATTGAGTGCGGGGCCATGTATAGAAATAGTGGTCCAAAGGAATTAAGCCCAGTTGGTGAGACCGAGTACGTTAATAACTTGGTTTCCGAAAACTCATCAAATAATGGTGATCCCGTAAAAGTAGCTTCTGGCATAATTGGACATGCTGATTTGTTGTTGGGTGATCGAGTAAAAAAAGTACTAGAGGAACACATATTAGCAGCAGGCGATCGATTTAAAGGAATTCGTCATAGCGTGCCATGGGATTCCAGCGACGATGTGCCTGTTATAAGAGGTAAAAGACCTCCAAATCTGTTGCAAAGTGATCTATACCGGGAGGGTTTCTCAAATTTAAAAAAGTTTAATCTAAGCTATGAAGCTTGGCTTTATCATCCGCAGATTTCTGAGCTTATTGAGTTGGCACGCTTATTTCCCGACACGGTTATAATTTTAAATCACCTTGGAGGACCATTAGGGGTTGGTCCTTATAAAAACAAGGGTGAAGAAGTTTTTAGGACTTGGAAATCAGACATAGCAGATTTAGCAACATGCCCTAATGTGTTTTCTAAACTAGGAGGCATGCATATGGAAATAAACGGTTTTGATTGGCACAAGAGGTCTATGCCTCCAACTAGTCTAGAGCTGCTATCCAAAACCCGCCCCTGGTATGAATTTATTATAGAAAAATTCGGAGTGGAGAGATGCCTCTTTGAATCAAACTTTCCAGTTGACAAACTTAGCTGTAGCTATTCGGTGCTTTGGAATTCTTTTAAGCGGCTTACAAAAGATTATTCTGAGTCTGAAAAATCATTTTTATTCCATGATACAGCAGCTCAAATTTATCGTCTTTAAAGAAGTTCTTAAAATGAATACTATACTAATCTCTGTACATAGTGATCTAAAATAGATAGACAAATAGAATTTTCTTATACCGTTTTCCTTTTAAGTAGGGTAATAGATTAGATACAGTACTGAATGTAATTGATGGAATTTTAGTTTTAGCCATATACCATGTGACCTGTTTTCTATCCTAAGTTAAGAGCTATATTAAACAGAAGGCAAAATTGCCGGATACATTAGGAGTTGAAATAAAGATGTCCACTAGTGACAGCGATAAAAGGAGTATACCACTTGCTGCTCGGCACTTGCCCGAGATACCTCCGATGCGAAGGGATGGCGAAAGTCTCTCTCAGACAATTTCGCAGGGAAACAGGATGTCTGTTGGGCCTGGTATCGATCTAAAAGGTGAGATTAGCAATTGTGCCATATTGGTTGTCGAGGGCAATGTTGAGGCCACTCTTGATGCCGAGAGTCTGGAAGTGCTACAGCGAGGAGTTTTTAAAGGTGAGGCTCGTGTTGAGACAGCGGATATTCAAGGCACTGTTGAAGGTGTTTTGACTGTGACTGGTTTGTTAAGAGTCCATAGTACTGGCTCGGCCTCAGGAAAAATAACCTACGGACGAATAGAAGTTGATACCGGTGGCGGTCTACATGGAGAAATCAACCAAATAGAAGAAGAAAACACCAGCGCTCAGCTTAAAATTAAAAAAGAAGCAGTCGACGGTAAATAGGTCAATCTGGCACCGGAAGGGGTTGGTCGTTCTCAGGAATATTCCAGGCAAGCTTAGTTGCGGGGCGCTCTAGAATAGACATATACCAGCGTCTGACATTTGCAAACTCATTAAGATCAATTTCCTGCCAGTTATGTCTTGCTGCCCAGGGCCAAACAGCCATATCAGCAATTGAGTATTCATCTACAATGAACTCTCGTCCATCAAGGCGTTTATCCAAAACCCCATACAGTCTTCTAGCTTCTTTTTGATATCGATCTTGAGCATATTGAGCCTTGCCTGGGTTATAATGCGTAAAATGATGAACTTGGCCAAGCATGGGGCCCAGCCCTCCCATTTGCCACATTAACCACTCCATAGTTCGCCAGTAGGCATCACGATCAGTTGTATTTAAAAACTGTCCGGTTTTTTCTGCTAAATAAAGAAGTATAGCTCCAGTTTCAAATAGGGGATAGCCACTGTTTTCATGATCGACAATGGCTGGAATTTTATTATTAGGGCTAATCTTAAGGAAATCTGGATTAAATTGTTCGTCTTTACCTATATTAATTGAAATTGTTTTATAGTCCAATCCAGTTTCTTCCAACATAAGAGCCACTTTACGTCCATTTGGTGTAAACCAGGTATAAAAGTCGATCATCGGAAAAAGTCTCCTAAAAATAATGTGTTTTAAATTCGATTATATATATATATTTGGATCAGCAGCCTATGAGTTGCTATGGCTGTGGTCAATCGAACATTATAGAATCTTTTTATAAAGTTGCGTACAATTAGCTTAATAGTGCCTTAAAATATAAATTTATGTGTGATGTCATTTTCGATAGTAAGCTCTTAATAACCTTCTTAGATCTATCAAAAAGGTCGATTTCTGATAAATAAGTAATGAGGAAAAAATTGCCCCATAATCTCGTTCTTCGATCAAAAAAAAGAACAATACCGATAACCATTGTTTCTGAAGAGAAACTACCAGATTGGCATAGAAAGCTAGGACCTTTTCATCGTAAATGGCTCTCAGAAAGCGGCTTTAAAGGTAAGATAAACTCTTTTTCCCTACTGCCTGATGTGGGTGGTGGTATTCAGAGGGTTGTTTTTATTGGTGGAAAAAATAGTGAAGTTTGGTCATGGAGCCTATTGGCGAGTAATTTGCCTAGTGAAAATTATCATATTGAAAGCTCCGTAGATAAGCATACGTCAAATGATATTGCTCTGGGCTGGGGGTTAGCTAATTATGAATTTACTAAGTATAGAAAGGCTCGCTTAAATAGACCAAAACTAATTTGGCCTAAAAGAAGTGATAAAAAGCAGATTGTCGCTACGCTTGACGCTATAAAAATTGTGCGAGATTTAATCAACACTCCAGCCGAAGACATGGGGCCTTCTGAGTTAGCTTTATTTGCTCGTTCAATAGGGAAAAATTACACAGCTAGGACCCGGGTAATCGTTGGCGATTCTCTTTTAAAAGAAAATTATCCAATGATTCATACTGTTGGACGTGCATCAGATGATAAGCCAAGGCTAATTGATATGCGCTGGGGGAAAGTTGGTCCACGAGTAACGCTTGTTGGTAAAGGTGTTTGTTTTGATACCGGTGGTTTAGATATTAAATCAGCTGCAGGGATGCTGCGTATGAAAAAAGACATGGGAGGAGCTGCTCATGTATTGGGCTTGGGGTCTATGATCATGTCTGCAAACTTGCCAATACGTTTGCGCATCTTGATAGGGGCTGTTGAGAATGCGGTATCAGGGAATTCTTATAGGCCCTTAGATGTTCTACCCACGCGCAAAGGGATTACAGTAGAAAACGCTAATACTGATGCAGAAGGGCGGTTGGTATTGGGCGATTGTTTGGCAGAGGCTTCTCGTGAAAAACCGGATTTATTAATTGATTATGCTACTTTAACTGGAGCATCTCGTGTGGCTGTTGGAATAGAGCTTGCTGCTTTATACAGCAATAATGATCAATTAGCGAAAGACATTGAAAAACACTCTAAGATCACTTCCGACCCGGTTTGGCGTCTTCCCCTTTATCAGCCGTATAGGAAAATGTTGGATAGCAATGTAGCAGATTTATCTAGTGCAAGTGAGGGTCCATTTGGGGGAGGAATTACGGCAGCTTTATTTCTCAAGGAGTTTGTCGATGATGATATACCCTGGGCTCATTTTGATATTATGGCTTGGAATACGAGTGCCAAGCCTGGCAGACCCGAGGGAGGGGAAGCGCAGGCTATGAGGTGTGTTTATTCTTTAATTTGTGATCGATTTGGATTTTAGTTTGGAAAATTTGCCTTTGGTTAATAATATTGGCTATAGTTACAACCTATTAACATTATCGAAAAACATAATTTGAAATTTGATAACAGATCCTTTAGCAATAATGTTCATAACACTACAACTTTAAATTGAATCGATAGGGAGCATTCCATGGTTAAACCGATTTTACAGACCTACCCAGTGATCTACGCTGAAAGTGAGGAAGAGCGTGCTAAACTTCGTCCTATAGGTCGGAATAAGGATCGTTACCAGGAGACGGTTCAGGGATGGCACGAGGTAATTAAAGCTGCTGATAATCAAAACTTTTGGGGTGTGGCGACTATCGAACATCACTTTTGGTCTGAAGGATATGAAGTGGGGCCAGCTCCAGCTATTATGGATGCCTACTGGGCGGCAATTACTAAGAACGTTCGTGTCGGACAGCTCGGTTATGTTATGAGCATTCAGAATCCTCTCAGAGTTGCAGAGGAGACAGCAATTATAGATCATCTCACTCAGGGAAGAAGCTTTGTTGGTTTTGCTAGAGGTTATCAAAGCCGATGGACGAATGTGTTCGGGCAGCATTACGGGACGACTTCAACCAAGTCACCTACTGCTGCTAAGAATAATCAGACAGCTGTTGGAGCAGGCTTTGCTCAGAGTGGTTTTACGATATCTGATAAAGATGTAAAGAACGACCAGCATAATCGTGATGTTTTCGAAGAGAATATAGAAATTGTCTTGAAAGCGTGGACCCAGGATTCGATGAGTCATAAAGGGAATGCTTGGCAAATACCTTACCCAGGCGACACAGGGGTTGACGATTGGCAGTTAGCTCAAGTTGGCGTCACTCAGAGATTGGGTGCTTTAGACGAAGTCGATGAAAATAACAATGTTGTTAATATATCTGTATGTCCCGCTCCGTATCAAGATCCACATCCTCCGGTATTTGTTTCAGGAAGTGGGAGCCCGGAAACAATAGATTATAATGCTAGAATGGGTTTCATTCCGACTTATTTCACAGATATAAGTACGGCGGCGCCTTTGGGTGTTCAATATGCTGAAACAGCTGCTAAAGCAGGCTTTAATTGGTTGCCCGGACAAAATCAAAATATAGTACGCTGGTTGCAGATTGCTGAAAGCGAAGATGCAGCTATGGATGCCGTAATGGCTCATGATTACGACATCTGGAAAAACTTTTATGCAGCGATGGGTCGAAGGAAACTTGATGAAGACGATGTTATAGGGTCGATGTTATCTTCTGGGCTTTATGCAATTGGTACAGCTGAATCCGTACGTGACCAATTGGTGGCCCAGTGGGAACAAATGCCCGCTGAGTACATAACGTTAATATACCATTATGCACAAATGCCTAAGGATAAGGTTATCCAAAATATGACAGAATTTAATGAAGTGGTTAAGCCTGCTTTAGATGAGATCACAGCTCGTTCGGGACATGATATGTCTGAAGCGGCAGAGTAAAAACAAAGTCACAATGTATAATGTTACATGGAGCCGTTAATTTGCGGCTCCATTTTTTTTAGAAATGGAAAGTGATCTTGATTAAAATACTGGGTCGTGCAACCTCAGCTAATGTTCAAAAAGTGCTCTGGCTATGTGAAGAAGAGGGTATAGAATACGAACATGATAACGAAATTGGTGGTGCTTTTGGTCGTAACGATACGAAAGAGTACCTCTTAATGAACCCTAATGGGAAGGTTCCTACTATTATTGATGATGGTTTTGTAATGTGGGAGTCTAATAGTGCTATTCGCTATATGGCACGTAAATTTAAAAGCGAGCTTTATCCTCCAGATTTGCGGGCTAGAAACTTGGTTGAACGTTGGATGGATTGGGAATTATCAGTCTTAGCGCCTCATCAAGGCGTGGTTATGGTTGGAATTGTTAGAACTTTACCAGAAGATCGGGATGATGAAAAAATTGAAATTTCGAGATTGGCCTGGATCAATGGAATGAAAATACTAGATGCTCAACTTGGAAAAACCAGATTTGTTGCAGGTGAAAAATTCTCGTTAGCGGATATACCACTTGGGCCAATAGCACATCGTTTTTTTAGCTTAGATATTGAACGACCCGAATTATCTAATTTACGAAATTGGTATAAAAGACTTGCAGATAGACCTGCGGTCAAGAAATGGGTTCTTATAGAGATGGCCTAATTAGATGAATTTAATATTCTAATTTACTATTGACGGTATTTAATATGGGCATATTTAGAACATCTCTGCGAATGTTCTCATGAATTTGTTTAGACACACTCTTTGGATCCGTGATTGATGCGTTGTGTGGTGTTATTGTGATTTTTGGGTGTTCCCAAAAGGGATGTTGAACTGGTAGGGGCTCTTCATTAAATACGTCCAAAGTTGCATACGATAGTTGACCACTATCAAGTGCGTTTAAAAGGTCTTCTTCAACGAGGTGTTGTCCACGCGCAGCATTAATAAGACAAGCCCCCTTGGGAAGTTCAGAAAATAAACAAGCGTTTAAAATACCCTTGGTTTCTTTTGTCAGCGGTAACAAACAAACTAATATTTTTGAATTTTGAAGAACCGTTTTAAGTTCCTCTTCCCCATGAAAGCATGACACTCCATCTATGTTTTTTGGAGATCGACTCCAGCCGTATACTCTGAATTTCATTTCGGCAAGCAATGTAGCGCAGGATTTTCCAAGTACACCAAGTCCGAGTAATCCTATTGTCTGATCTTTTGCATGAATTTGTTTATCTGCTAATTCATTCCATGTATGATTTTTTTGTTGTTGCTCAAGTTCTGGCAGATTTCTATGATACCTAAGGGTATGCAGAATAACATATTCACGCATGGCTGCGGTCAGAAGCGAATCAACCACCCGACATATAGTCACATTATCAGGTAAAGAAGAATCTAAAAAAAAATGATCAACACCGGCGCCCATAGAAAAAATTATTCTTAAATTTGGTAAGGTTGAAAGGACTCCTTCTGGGGCATTCCACACAAGCGCATAGGTAATATCTTCCAAATGATCGACATTTGGCCAAATCCTAACATCTAAATTTGGGTCTAAACGTTTAAACTCTTTGGCCCAAATTTGTGGACGAGCATTAGGCGCTAGAATTAGTAGTGTCATGACAAGTATCTTTTTATCATCAAATTTTGTTTGTTTTAATCACTTCTAGGTCAAATGCGGCTGCTAGTAAGGATTTTGTATAGGGATCTTCTGGGTTTTCAAAAATCCTCGATGAGGTGTTATTTTCTATAATTTTACCATGACGCATGACTATTACACGGTCAGATATTGCCCTTATAACTTTTAAATCATGACTTATGAATAAATATCCGAGACCATGTTTTGTCTGGAGGTTCCTGAGAAGATCTATAATCTGTGCCTGCACTGAACGATCGAGAGCCGAGGTGGGTTCATCAAGTACTATAAATTTCGGTTTTAAGACTATTGCACGTGCGATTGCAATACGTTGGCGCTGTCCTCCAGAAAATTCATGAGGAAACCGATAACGACTATCAGGGTCGAGACCCACTTCTTCCATTGCTTTTACAATCAGATCAGTTTTTTCATTTGAACTACTAGCGATCTTATGAATATTCAATCCTTCTTCGATTATCTGTGACACCGACATTCTTGGACTTAGACTGCCAAATGGGTCTTGAAACACAATTTGTATTTCACGTCTAAGTTGGCGTAACTTATTTGTTCTAATTTCACTTATCTTTTGTTGGTTGAACTCGATGCTTCCCTCTGATTTTTCTAGTCTAAGCAAGGCAAGCCCAAGCGTGGTTTTTCCTGACCCTGACTCTCCAACTACTCCAACAGTTTGACCCTCACGCACCTCAACAGAAATGTTATCAACGGCTTTTAGATAATCCTTTGTTCGCTTAAGAAGGCCTTCTTTTATAGGAAACCAGACTTTTATATTTCTTGCTTGTAGAATTCTCTTTGCCCCACGTTTAGGTCTTAACGCTTGGCCAGAAGGTTCAGCAGATAGCAAATGTTTGGTGTAGTCATGGCTAGGGTTATCGAATATGTTGCTTATAGACCCACTTTCAACGATTTTTCCCTTATGCATAACGCATACTTTCTGTGCCATCTTTTTTACTATGCCTAGATCGTGCGTTATGAAAAGCATTGACATATCGAATTTGTTTTGAAGATCGAGCAGTAGTTCAAGTATTTGTGCTTGTATGGTAACATCTAATGCTGTTGTTGGTTCATCAGCAATTAGTAACTTAGGTTCGTTGGCTAAGGCCATTGCAATCATCACCCTTTGACGTTCCCCACCGGAAAGCTCGTGTGGGTAGGCGTCCAAACGTTTTTTGGCATCAGCTAAACCGACTAACTCGAGCAATTCCAATGTTCTAGAAAAAGCGTTGTCTTTTGTTAGCCCTCTATGAATGAAAAGCACTTCATTAATTTGTTTTTCTATAGTGTGTAGAGGATTTAGTGACGTCATTGGCTCTTGGAATATAATTGAGATTTCATTTCCTCGAATATTTTTCATCATACCCTGAGATGAACCAATCACTTCTTGGTTGTTAAATATAATTGACCCATTAGGATGGCGTGCTGAAGGGTAAGGAAGCAATTGCATTATAGAGAGAGCGGTGACAGATTTTCCTGAGCCAGATTCGCCCACGAGGGCAACTGTCTCACCCTTTTCAATTTGAAAGTTTACATTACTTACTGCTTCAATTTTTTTTCCAGAAACTATAAAATCAACTGATAGGTCTTCTACCAATAATAAGGGATTAACCATGGCCTATAACCCCTCTTTTATTTGTTTGCGCGGATCATAGGCATCACGAATAGCCTCTCCTATGAAAATCATTAGGCTAAGCATAATGGCTATAGATAAGAATGCAGTAAATCCAAGCCAAGGGGCCTGTATATTTTCTTTTCCTTGTTTTAGCATCTCTCCTAGTGAAGGAGAACCTGGAGGTAGTCCAAAGCCAAGAAAGTCTAAAGAAGTCAAGACGGTTATTGATCCTGCAGTGATAAACGGGAGAAAGGTCAGCGTTGCAACCATTGCGTTAGGGAGCACGTGACGAAACATTATCTGCCAGTTAGGCATTCCTAGGGCGCGGGCAGCTCTAACGTAATCAAAATTTCGTGCTCTTAGAAACTCTGCCCTAACAACTCCTACTAAGGACATCCAACTAAATAAAAGCATAAGACCTAAAAGCAACCAAAAGGTTGGTTCAACTACAGAAGCTAAAATAATTAATAAAAATAATGTGGGTAAAGAAGACCATATTTCAATAAACCTTTGAAACAACAAATCAATCCAACCACCAAAATACCCCTGGATTGCTCCCGATATGATACCAATGAAGCTAGAAAGAATAGTTAGTGTGAAACCGAAAAGTACAGAGATTCTAAAGCCATATATCAAGCGAGCTGTTACGTCGCGGGCTTGATCATCGGTTCCCAACCAGTTTTGCGTAGTCGGTGGTGATGGTGCGGGGCTTTGTAAGTCTATTACTGCTGTATCGTAGCTGTATGGTATTAGTGGCCAAATGATCCAGCCCTTTTTTTCTATAAGTTCTATTACATAAGGGTCAGTGTAGTTAGTTTCTGTCTCGAAATCCCCCCCGAAAACAGTTTCTGGGTAGCTTTGGAAAATAGGGTAGTAAAAATTTTCTTCGAAGCTTACCAAGAGTGGTTTGTCATTAGAAATAAACTCAGCAAAAAGAGTAAAAATAAATAAAACTACAAATATCCAAAGAGACCAATAACCTCGTTTATTAGCACGGAAATTTGAAAGTCTTCTTTCTGTTAAAGGTGATATGGGCCTTCCCATGAATTTGAGGTTTCTTTCGTTCATTATCTCCTCAAACATCTCTGCTTTCAAAATCAATTCGAGGATCAATTATCATATATGCTAGGTCTCCTATTAGACCCATCAACAGCCCCAGTAATGAAAAAAAGAAAAGTGTACCAAAAAGAACAGGGAAATCTCTATTAAGAGCTGCTTCGAAGCCCAAAAGGCCTAGCCCGTTTAGAGAAAAAATAACCTCTATAAGTAGTGACCCGGTAAACAAAATTCCGATAAAAGCAGCAGGGAAGCCTGCAATCACTATTAGCATGGCATTGCGGAACACATGCCCGTATAGAACTCTGTTTTCTGTTAACCCTTTTGCCCGGGCTGTGATTACATACTGTTGGTTTATTTGATCCAAAAACGAGTTTTTCGTTAACATTGTTAAACCAGCAAAAGCGCCAATAGTAAGAGCAATAACGGGAAGTGCGATATGCCACAGATAATCGATAATTTTTCTGAAAAAGCTGAGCTCAGACCAGTTTTCTGAAACTAGTCCTCTCAGGGGAAACCAATCGACAAAGCTTCCTCCGGCAAATATAACGATCAATAGTATTGCGAATAAGAAGCTAGGTACAGCATTCCCAAAAATTATCACTCCACTCGTCCAAGCATCAAAACGGCTTCCGTCTTTGATTGCTTTTCTGATTCCTAAAGGTATACAAATTAAGTAAGTAAGAAGTGTGGTCCACAGTCCCAGACTGATTGAAACTGGCATTGCATCCAATACTAAATCAACAACTTTTTGATCTTTATAGAAACTGTCACCAAAATTGAATGTAGCGTAATTACCCATCATATTTATAAAACGAATATGTATAGGCTTGTCAAAACCTACCATTTTTTCTATTTCAGAAATTAGCTCAGGAGGCAAACCTCTTGCACCCCTATATTTGGATTCAAAACCACTGGTCTGGCTAAAGTTTTGCTTTTCTTCTAGGCCATTATTAGTTAGTTCTGCTCCTCCGCCAGACACCCGAGCTGTTGCGTCGACTGCATTACCTTGTATTTGAGCTATTATTTGTTCAACCGGTCCGCCTGGGGCAGTTTGAATAACTATAAAGTTAACAATCATTATTCCAAAAAGAGTTGGAATAATAAGCAAAAGACGACGGATAATATAGTTTAGCATTTTACTAACTTATCCTTGTTTGTTTACCTGGGCTAGAAGTTGTTTAATTATCTATTGCGTTTGATTAGTTCTTCTTCTTTTTCTGTGTCTATCCACCACGCCGAAAGGTTTGTCGCCTCCCCTAAAATAGGTATTTTTTTGGGTTTTCCAAACTTATTCCAATATGCTATTCGATCATTAGAGAGGTGAAAGTGGGGTATTACATAGTATCCCCAAAGAAGGACACGGTCTAAAGCCCTAGTTCTTTGAACCAAACTCTCTCTTGTTTGGGCTGCTATCACCAACTCAATTAGTTCATCAATCACCTTGCTGTTTATTCCTACACTATTTCTCGAACCTTTCTCTATTGCGGCTCTGCTACTCCAAAAATCTCTTTGTTCATTTCCTGGAGATTGAGATTGACCCCAGGCTCCCACAATCATATCGAAGTCCCGACTGTCAATTCTCGCTTGATATTGTGCGCTGTCCACAATTCTTACATTTGCCTGTATTCCTAGTCTTTTTAGGTTCCGGGCAAAAGGTAGTGCCATTCTTTCAAAAGCTGGTTGGACAAGAAGTATTTCAAACTTAAACGGCTTTTTTGTACTAGAATTCACTAAAACACCGTTTTGTATTTTCCATCCCGCTAGTTTCAAAATTTTTCCAGCTTTTTTGAGGTTATTCCTTATTCCCCTTGAACCGGATCCGTCAGTGGATGGGGGAATGTAAACATTTTTAAATAGTTCACTGGGAAGATACTGTTTGTATTTATGAAGTATTGCTCGCTCTTCTTGACCAGCATCTGATAGAAAACCCCTGCTACCTAGCTCTGAGTTGTCAAAATAACTATCAGTTCGGCTATAAGCGCTATAGGCTAGATTTTTATTATACCACTCAAAATCCCATGCAAGGTTTAAAGCTTTCCTAACTTGGCGATCCCTAAATAAAGATTTTCTAATATTAAAAATAAATCCTTGCATTCCAGCAGTTCGTTGATGAGGAAAATCTTTTTTAATAATATGGCCGTCTCGAACAGGTGGGATATTGAACGCTGTTGCCCACTCTTTTGCTGAGTTTTCTATCCAAAGATCTAGGTTGCCCCCTTTAAAGGCCTCCCTAGCTACTGTTCTGTCCCTAAAATAATCAATTCTAATAATGTCTATATTATCAAAACCAACTTTTGCTGGATGATATCTTCCCCAATAATTGTTCACTCTCTTTAAAGTAATTGATCTGCCTGGTTTAACATCAAAAATTCGATATGGGCCGCTACCAAGTGGTGGATCCAGAGAAGCTTTTGAAAAATCTCTGGATTCCCAATAATGTTTAGGTAGAATTGTTAAATCGCCCAAAATTAAGGGTAGTTCCGGATTTGGTTTTCCTGAAAAAGTGAATTTTACCTTTCTGGGGCCAGTCTGAGTAACATTTGATACGCTTCCATAGTAAAACCTATAAAACGGCCTTCCTTTTTTTTGTAAGATATTGAAAGAAAATATTACGTCTTTGACAGTTATTTTTTTTCCATCATGCCAGAAAGCATCATCTCTTAATGTAAATTCGACCCAAGATCTGTCCTTAGGTGTTTCTATCGATTCACAAAGCAAGCAATATAACGTAAATGCCTCGTCTACAGATTGAACCATAAGTGAGTCATAAATTAAGCTGATGTTTGCAGGGTTCCCTTGTAAAATAAATGGGTTCAGACTATCGAAAGTTCCTGTTGCTGAAGTTATTTTTTTGCCACCTTTTACGGCAAGAGGGTTAACATAATCAAAATGCTTGTAATTGGCTCCAAACTTAGGATTACCGTGCATTGCTATCGCGTGAGCGGGACCAGAAGCACTTGAAGATGAAACCATTATATCCGTTATTAACAATATGAAAGTAGTCAATGTAGCTAACAATTTTTTCTGATACATGCTCTTTCCCCACGTATAGCTAAGGTAAAAATAAAACAGCCGGATTTAATCCGTTAATCAATCTTACAAGAAATATCTTGATACAAAAGTAACGAACTATTTAAAGCATCTATTTTACTTCCACTTTGTCAAAATTACATGCAAGACCCAGGCTTTTAGCAGTGTTGTCTATTGCTGCGATGCAGCTTGCCGCTCTTTTATTGGGTATATACACCCCAAAACGAATTAAGTAATCCGGATTACCATTTTGTGAAATCACCTGGCTATTCATAGTTACTATATTAGACTCAAATTCAGCAAAAACTTCCGCCATTCTAGCTACTAGCCCGGGTCGATCTTCTCCTCGAAGTTCCACAGAATATGTAATCTGAAGCTGGTTTTCCTCTGCAATAGTTGGCTGATATTCAGATACGATTATTTTTGCGTTTTCAAGCCCGGGTAATTTATTTAACTCTACAGCTAGATCTTTTTTATCTAGAAGATTCTTAAACTCCGCAACTGAATAAAATTCGGCTATTTTTTTCTTAACCGAGAAGCTTGTGTTTCCCAAATCAGCATTTAGATCGAATAAACGACCGGTTATAGTCGCCAGTAATCCTATTTGGTCACTACATGTTATAGAAATACCTATACGCTGAACCATAACTACTTAGCTTTTAAATTTGAAAATAGTTGGATAATTTGTTCGTGTATTTTTGGGCTTCCAGCCGCGACTACTGTATCTGACGAGTTCAAAGTTAACTCTTCTCCTTTCCAGTCGGTGATTTTTCCGCCCGCTCCACTTACAACTACCGCGTGCGCAAGATAGTCGTAGGGTTGCATACCAGCTTCAACAACCAGATCCGTTTGGCCACTGGCAAGCATAGAATAGCCATAGCAATCAGTTCCAAACCTCGTGTCTCGAGCCGCATCCGAAACGAGATTAAAAAGGTCCAGCTGATTCTTTGAAAACATCTCAGGTGAAGATGCACAAAGTAACGCTTTGGAGATCATCCCACAATCACGAGACTCGACCGGAACTCCTTCATCCCCTCTTCCCCAGTGAAGAGTGGGCTGCCCATCGACACCAAGCCATCTTTCTTTTAATGCTGGATGGTCCACGAGACCTAAAATTGGTTTTCCGTGGCGTGTAAGTGCAATTAAGGTACCAAATAGAGGTATCCCATTTATGAATGCTCTAGTTCCATCGATTGGATCGATCACCCAAACATACTCTGAATTAATCCGCTCTTCCCCGTATTCCTCGCCAAAAACGCCAAAATTAGGTGTTTCTAGAGCTAATAGCCTTCTTAGGGCAGATTCGGCTTCTTTGTCAGCTTTAGTTACGGGGCTATCATCGCTTTTGAACTCAACAGACAAACTTTTCCGAAAGTAATTAAGAACAATCGGACCACTTTCGTCAGCTAGTTTTAAGGCTAAATCTACAAGTTCAGCTGGGTTTAAACCCTTCATAAACTACTCCATGAAAAAATGGTAATCTTTAGATAAAGAACATGTTTAATATATATGATAGTTCTGTCCTCCAGAAGTACGAGAATTATGTATGAAAAAATAGTTAAGATTTATTAAAAAAGGAGTGTTCTGATTATGTTAACGAGGTATATCTGTTGGTCATATTAAAAACTACCCTAGTTGAGTGTTTTTATGGCAGATTTTTTGCTAGTTAGTTTTTTCTTCTAATTCAGAAAGCTCTATAAGGTGCTATTCGATTCATGAGATCTCCTCCCCAAAACCCTATTGTAATTATACCAGCCCGGATGGGGTCCGCTAGATTGCCTGGTAAGCCATTGGCGTTGATAGCAGATGACCCCATGATAGTACATTGTTGGCGAAAAGCACTACAAGCAGATATTGGACCAGTCGTTGTAGCTTGTGCAGAGAAAGAGATTGCGGAGGTTATAGAAAATGTTGGAGGAACTTCTGTTTTAACAAATGCTGATTTGCCATCAGGCTCTGATCGTGTTGCAGAGGCTATTGATAAGCTCGATCCCAATAAGGAATATGATGCAATAATAAATCTTCAGGGAGATTTGCCCACACTGGATCCAGAATGTATTAAAAGAGCATTTAAGGTTTTGGAAAATCCTGAAGTTGATATTGCCACATTAGTCAGCCCTATCACGAATGATGAGGAGCGTTTTAACCCTAATGTGGTTAAAGCAGTACTATCTATCAAAAAAAACCCTAATCAGGGGCGTGCACTGTATTTTAGTAGATCTGTTGTCCCTTCTGGGGATGGTTATCATTATCATCATATTGGTATTTATGCCTATCGCCGAGAAATATTAGAAGAATTTATAGATTTACCAATTAGTGGGTTAGAGGAACGCGAACGTCTAGAACAGTTGCGTGCATTAGAATCTGGCATGCGAATTGATGCAGCACTCGTTGACACAGTTCCAGTTGGTGTCGATACTCCTTCTGACCTAGAATATGCACGCGCGATTGTGAACAAATTAAATTTAAAAAACACTACCTGAGTTGAAAAATGGCGGCTAAGAGCAATAACATTGAAGGCGAAGAGAGAACAATTGCTTATCAGGGGGTTCCTGGTTCTAACTCACACATAGCTTGTGTGGAGGTTTTTCCTGATATGAACCCTTTGTCCTGTAGTAATTTTGAAGATGTCTTCTCGGCGGTAGAAAATGAGAGATCTGCTGATTTAGCAATGATACCCATAGAAAATTCACTAGGGGGCCGAGTGGCTGATATTCATTATCTGCTTCCCGAATCAAAACTATATATTGTTAAAGAGCACTATCTGCCAGTCAAATATCAGTTACTTGGGCTCGAAAAATCTTCTTTAGAAAAGTTGAAGGAAGTGCGTAGCCATACTCAGGCGTTGGCGCAATGTCGAGGTCAAATTAGCCAGTTGGGAATTAAACCGGTTTCAAGAGCTGACACTGCAGGATCAGCTAAAGAAGTCTCTGAATTGGGGGATCCCACCATAGCTGCTATAGCCCCAGAGCTCGCAGGAAAAATTTATAATCTTAAACCTTTGCGGGATAGGTTTGAGGATAGAATTGGGAATACGACGCGTTTCGTTGTTTTATCTCGAGCTCGTCGAGATCCTGATCCTATGGATGGCCCGTGTGTCACTTCGTTGATATTTCAGGTTCGTTCAGTGCCTGCTGCTCTTTATAAATCACTGGGGGGGTTTGCAACTAATGGGGTTAATATATCTAAGTTAGAAAGTTATATAACTGGCGAGCGATTTAGTGTTGCTAGGTTTTATGCTGAGATAGAGGGGCACCCTGCCGACCCTGCTGTAGCAAGAGCTTTGGAGGAATTAGATTACTTTTCGTCACAGGTAAAAATAATAGGGGCATTTCCTGCAGATGAGTATAGGAGAAACTAGGTTTTGATTAATTACGATAATGGAGTGCTTTATTTTTTCAATTAATCTTCTTCAAGCCATTCATCTATTAATCTCCTTGCAATAGAGTCTTTTCTGGGTAATTGAATATCAGATTCTGGGGTAATGGCTTTCAGCTCTCTGCGGGTAAACCAGTCAGCTGATACTAACTCCTTTTCATCCGGCCTTAAATCAAAGCTTACTGCCCGAGCTCTGAAACCTACCATCAGTGATGAGGGAAAAGGCCAGGGCTGAGAATGTCTATAATGTATGTCGGTTAGGTGGATGCCAACTTCTTCAAAAACCTCTCTTGCAACACAATCTTCAAGGCTCTCACCTGGTTCTAAAAAACCAGCTAGAACCGATTGCATTTTAGGAGGAAATCGGTCAGCGCGGGCCAAAATAATTTTATCACCATTATGCACTAAGACTATGCAGGCTGAATCAGTTCTTGGAAATTGAATAGTGTTACATTTTTTGTTTTTACAGCGTCGTTGGTGCCCTGATTCCTCAACGATTGTTAGTTTCCCACACACTCCGCAGTAGACGTTACGTTTATGCCAATAGTTAATTCCGCGGGCATAGGCGAGCAAATTTGCCTCATCGGGGCTCATTACTCCCCCTATTTGCCGTAAATCTATGAAATCGTTATCTATACCTGATTGAAACTCTTCTATAGGTAAATCCAAGTGGCTCAGATCTACACAAAAATAGCTATAATCATTAAGAGATCCTAAGAAAATTGGTTTATCCTTTAATTCTAACGATTGCAGGCTTTCGTGAGTTAAATAAGCCGCGGTAAATGATTTCCCCGTTGAAACTAGGCTTTGATCTCTCCAGACTGGCAAAATTCTGCTTTTTTGAGAGTTAAGTTTTCCATTTATCCACGCTGTGTCTGAGCGACGATTTGCTTGCCTATCAAGGCTTACAGTTGCATAAAAGTTTTTTGAGTTCATTAGACTATCACCTGTAAATTCTGAAAGTCTCATAATCGATTGGTTATCGCAACGCTTTAGGTTACATAAGTTTAAGAAGATACCAACAATTGATTTGAAATAGTTGGTTCCGCTTAGCGAAGGATCTGGTATAGTAATATCGGAAGGTCGGTCGGACGGGCCCCTCGCCAACCCGGTCAGGTCCGGAAGGAAGCAGCCGTAACGAGTTTTGCCCGGGTCGAATTAAACCGGTCTTCCACTTCTCTTTTTCGGCCTCTATTGTGGGGTTGGTGGCTACCAATGACTAGTGACTCAAAAGAATTCAAATTGGAGAACACACAGTCTGTTCATTCGGATGAATCAGAAGGTGATGGTTATACGAGTACACCTACAATAGAAGATGTGAATCAACCAAGTTTTCTTGGTCCTACGGAGCAAATTGATAACGAATTGAATGATTCAGAAAAGCTGGATATTGAAGATAGTTATCCTCAAAAAAATACTGCGGATAAACAAAACAACAATCCAGACGACTATGTCGTATTAGCTAGAAAGTATCGTCCAAAAAACTTTTCTGAACTGATCGGACAAGATTCTTTAGTTCAAACGCTTACAAACGCTTTCAAATTAGACAGAGTAGCTCATGCTTTCATACTAACCGGAGTTAGGGGTGTAGGAAAAACAACTACAGCACGAATTATTGCTAAATGTTTAAATGCCAGTGAGGGACCTACTGCAACACCCAAAGATGATGATGAGCAGTGTGTGGCTATAGCCCAAGACAGACATCCTGATGTTATAGAAGTTGATGCTGCTAGTAGAACAGGTGTAGATGATATTCGTGAAATACTTGATGGTGTAAAATACAGACCTGTGTTTGGTAGATATAAGGTCTATATAATTGACGAAGTTCACATGCTGTCGAGGAACGCGTTTAATGCACTACTCAAAACCCTAGAAGAGCCCCCCGATCACGTAAAGTTTGTATTTGCCACAACGGAAGTAAGAAAAGTACCCTTAACGGTTCTTTCTCGGTGTCAGCGTTTTGATTTGAGAAGAGTCAGTGAAGACCAACTGTTTAAGTATTTCTCTAAAATTATAAATAAAGAAACAGTCAATATTGATGATGGCGCTTTAAGAGTGATATGTCGTTCTGCCGATGGTTCAGTGCGTGATGGATTGTCTCTGCTTGATCAGACGATTTCAGCTCACTGTTCTTCGGGACAAATAGCCAGTGAGTTTGATGTAAGTAATATGTTGGGCCTTGTAGATAAAAGCGCTCTATATGACATCTTTGAAGCTACTATGTCAGGAAAAACTAATGAAGCGCTTTCAACTTTGAACGCCATATATATTTCTGGGGCTGATCCACTTTTAATATTGCAGGATTTACTGAATCTTAGCCACTGGCTCACAAAATTGAAAATAGTCTCAGGAACAACCGAGTCTTCCTCTGTGTCAGAGATTGATAGAGTTAGAGGTAAAGAGTTGGCCGAAAATTTATCAATTTCTGTTCTTTCCCGCTCTTGGCAAATTTTACTTAAAGGGTTGGATGAGGTCCAAAACTCTCATAATTCACTTTCGGCCTTGGAAATGGTCTTGATTAGATTAGCTTATTCTGCAGATTTACCCACCCCAGCAGAAATAATTTCACGCTTAAAAGAGGCAAATGAGGAAAAGGACCAAGTAGATAAATTATCAAAAGTTGTTGAAAATAACATCGAAAAAAGTCAAACAACTGTCATTCTGGAGAATTCGGAACAGTCCACTAACAATAAACAAGTATCCAACATGTCGCCTGGTGATAAGCTGGGCGGTGGAGCAAAAGCGGCTCTTGATTTTGACTTGTTACCTCAAGCGGAAGATCTCCAAAAAAGTGATCCAATGAGTTTTATAGATTTAATATCTTTATTTGCTGAAAAACGAGAGGTTCAGATAAGCAATCATCTTTATATGAATGTCCACCTGGTAGAGTATGCGCCAGGTCACCTGGAAATTAGACCAAATGAATCAGCGCCGGCGAACTTGGCTGGAGAGATTCTGAATCGATTGAGGGAATGGAAAGGAAACCATTGGATTGTAAGTGTATCAGATGTAAAAGGTGACCCCACTCTATTCGAACAAGACGCAAATAAAGATCAAGTAGAAAAGATGGCCGCAGAACAAGACCCAGTAGTTAAAGCTGCACTAAAAACTTTTACTGGCTCAAGAATTGAACGGGTACTAAGTCGCATTGAAAACAAATTATCAGACCCTAGCTATGAAGATAATTTATTAGAAATTGAAGATGATGACTTGTTCAATGAGGAAAAATAAAAAATGAAGAATATTGGTCAAATGTTAAAGCAAGCTCAGCAAATGCAGTCTAAGATGGCAGAGATGCAACAGAGTTTAGAAGAGTTGAGCGTAGAAGGCACGTCAGGTGCGGGTTTAGTTACAGTAGTTCTTAATGGAAAAGGAGAAATGAAGAACATTAGATTAGATCACTCATTAGTAAATCCTGATGAAGCCGAAATTCTAGAAGATTTGATTGTAGCTGCTCACGCAGATGCTAAATCTAAAGTTGAGGCTAAGTCGGCTGAGGCTATGAAAGAATTGACTGGTGGAATAGAGCTACCTCCAGGAATGAATATTCCTTTTAGTTAAGTCAATTTATTTAGTATGAGTGTTTCTGAAATAGAGCATTTGATATCGATTTTAGCGAAATTGCCGGGTTTAGGGCCGCGGTCAGCAAGACGTGTCGCTCTACATTTACTTAAAAAGCCTGATCAAATTATGCTACCCCTGGCAGAGGTTATACAATCAACTGCTAGTACAATTTCCAATTGTGGTGTATGTGGAAATTTAGACACGATTGATCCTTGTCGAATATGTGCAGATGAAGAGCGAGATGTTGAACTCATATGTGTGGTTGAAGAAGTGGCTGATTTATGGGCTATAGAAAGAACATCAGTTTTTCGAGGTCATTATCACGTTTTAGGTGGAACGCTCTCTGCAATAGATGGAATAAACCCTAATGATCTTAATATTGAGACATTGTTGAAAAGAGCTGAAAGACCTCAACTGAAAGAAGTGATTCTTGCTACAGGAGCAACAGTTTCTGGACAAACAACAGCCCATTACATTCTTGAACGTCTTCAAAGGATTGATGTCAAAGTATCTCGACTGTCTCATGGAGTGCCAGTTGGCGGAGAATTAGATTACCTTGATGATGGCACTCTAACTACCGCCATAAATAGTCGACGACTGTTTTAAACTTTAACTAACAGTCGTTCTGAATTAGCTTAGTTGATTTATATGTTATTTAATTTCCCGCAGTTCAGGCTTTGTTATGGGGCTCATTGTATCGTCAGATTTATCAGCGTCATCATCAACCTCAAGATTTTGGATTAATTCACTACGTTTGTTTATTTTATCAGCAGAAATTCTTACTTCACGCATGTCTTCACTAGCCTGATCAAAATGTTTTTGTAAATTTCCCACGCGTTTATCTAGTCTACTTACGTCAGTTATAAGTGACATAATTTCTTTTTGAATTAACCCAGCTGCTTCTTTCATATGTACATCTTTAAGAACTGCTCTAACTGTATTTAGGGTGGCCCAGAGAGTTGTTGGTGAGACAATAAAAACTTTGGCTTGATAAGATTTTTCAACGACATTAGAAAAATTAGCGTGAAGTTCTGCATAAACTGCCTCTGATGGCAAGAACATCAATGCAGCCTCGGCTGTTTCACCAGGTAGAATGTATTTTTCAGCTATATCTGTTATGTGTTTTTGAATGTCAGAAGCAAAGGCACGTTTTGCTTGCTTATTAGATTGTTCGTTTTCAGCACTTTGTAGTGCTCTGTACGACTCCAATGGAAATTTTGCATCTATAACAATAGGTCCAGGTGGCACGGGTAAATCAAGCAAGCAGTCAGCTCGCCTATTATTGCTCAATGTTGCTTGAAAGGTATAGCTATTTGGAGGGAGTATGGATGTCACTAAATCATGTAATTGAACTTCTCCAAAAGCTCCTCGGGTTTGTTTGTTGGATAATATGTCTTGAAGACTGATCATTTGGGATGATAATTCGGTAATATTTTTTTGAGCTGTGTCAATGCGAACTAGTCTTTCTTTTAGGTCGTCTAGTGAACTCTTCTGGACGTTGATGTTTTTTTCAAGCGTTTCACTTACTCTTATGCTTGTGGCGGAAAGTCGTTCATCAATCGATTTAGTTAGAGCCCGCTCTTGTTCTTGAAATTTTTGAGAAAGTTGACTCAACGAGGTTGCTTGGTACTCGGTTATTTGAGTTAATCTCTCGGTCAGCAATGATATGTGACTACTTGTCTTGGCTCTAACTGCCAACAGAGCTGCGATAAATACAATTACTAGAGTTAACGTGGTAACTATTGTAGCTGTTAGCGGGTCCATAATTGATTCCTTCCTTGGAGGATAATAACAAGCAATATACCGAGTCGGATCACTTCTTGACTAAAAGTGATCAAGATCTTAATTATCGATCATTGATATCTATGATACTATTTATCAAAATTGAAAGGTAACCTCATCAATGGCTTTGTTGCCTATAATTCAAGCACCTGATCCTCGTCTTAAAATAAAATGTTCTGATGTAGAAACGTTTGATCAACCTTTGAGGGATTTTATGGATGATATGTTAGAGACCATGTATGCGGCACCAGGAGTTGGGTTGTCCGCTCCTCAAGTTGGTGATACGCGTCGAGTTATTGTTTGTGACGTATCAAGGGAAGGAGAAGACCCAAGACCATTAAAGCTTGTAAATCCAGAGGTTATTAGTGCGTCAGAAGAGCTCATCGTTGCCGAGGAGGGCTGTCTCAGCTTTCCTGAGCACTTTGCAGAGGTCAAACGCCCTAATCATGTACTTTTGAGATATTTAGATGAGTTCGGTGAACAAAAAGAGATTGAGGCAAAAGGATTACTTTCGACCTGCCTACAACATGAAATCGATCATCTAGAAGGAATTTTGTTTGTGGATTATCTGTCTCCCCTTAAACGAAATATTATTTTACGTAAGATGAAGAAATTAAAAAAGCAGAAGGTGGCTGCTTAAATAAAGGTTTAAACATTCTTTCTTAATTGGAAATTCTTATGAAATTGGCTTTTTTTGGCTCGCCTGAATTTGCCGTCCCAGCCCTTAGGGCTCTGGTAGGTATTGGACATGAAATTGTGCGTGTTTATACACAACCCTCACAAGTCGCAGGACGAGGGAAAAAAGTTCAAGAAACAGCAATTTATGCTATTGCGAGTGAATTAGGATTACAGGTCTGCACACCTTCGTCTCTTACGGATGAGGCCGTACAAGAAGAATTTAAGGAACTAAACCTTGATGCTGCAATAGTGGTGGCGTACGGCCTTATCCTTAAGAAACCAATTCTTGATGCACCTAAGTTTGGCTGTTTTAATATTCATGCTTCTCTACTTCCTAGATGGAGGGGGGCAGCTCCAATTCAAAGGGCAATAATGGCTGGTGATGAAGAAACAGGTGTTTCAATAATGCGAATGAATGAAGGCCTTGATACTGGTCCGTTGCTTCTATCAGAGACAGTGCCAATACGTGACTTTACAACCTCTCAAAAACTTCATAATCAATTGGCAATTTTGGGTTCAGGAATGATTGTGGAGGCGCTAGAAGGGGTTTTTTCTGGTCGCCTCAAAGAAGTACCACAGCCAGAAGAAGGTATTACTTATGCACAAAAATTAACACGAGAAGAAGGCCGCATTGATTGGAATAAAACAGCGGAGGAAATAGAAAGAAAAGTTAGAGCATTTACACCGTGGCCAGGAGCTTGGTTCAACTTAGGCGATGTTCGATTAAAAGTGCTTGAAGTAGAGCTCGTAGAAGGATCGGGTGAACCAGGTGTAGTTATAGATAATAATCTAACGGTCTCTTGTCGTACTGGCAGTCTAAGGCTCAAGACTGTGCAAAGGGAAGGAAGACGCCCTATGTCAGTTGAGACTTTATTGCGTGGATTTTCCATTGAAACGGGCTCTTTGCTAACATGACCCGCTATAAGCTAACTATAGAGTACGACGGAACTTTATTTGTTGGATGGCAAAGACAACAGAACGGAAAATCGGTTCAGGGTGAATTAGAAGCAGCGTTATTTGATTTAACTAAAGTAAAGGTGCAAGTACACGGAGCAGGGCGTACAGATTCGGGGGTGCATGCTCAAGGACAAGTTGCCCACTGTGATATTACTCGTGAAATATCTTCGGACACTTTACGTGACGCCCTTAATCACTTTCTCCGTAAAGTTCCTATTTCCATTTTAAAAGTTGAAGAGGTAAACGGCAATTTTCATGCTAGATTTAGTGCTCTTAAAAGACACTATCTATATCGAATATTAAATCGACGTCCTCCACCGACATTTGATAAAAACAGAATATGGTGGACACCTTCGCACCTCGATGCAAAGGCCATGAACATGGCAGCTCAGACTCTTGTTGGCACTCATGATTTTTCATCGTTTAGGGCAACGAGCTGTCAAGCTAAATCACCTATTAAAACCCTTGACCAACTAAAAGTTGAACGCATTGGGGACGAAATAAGGGTGACTACTAGCGCTAAATCATTTCTGCAACATCAAGTGCGTAACTTAGTTGGTACTCTGACAATGGTAGGATATGGCAAGTGGAACTTAGATGATGTTAGAAGCGTTTTAAACGCTCAAGACCGGTCATTAGCAGGGCCAACAGCACCTGCTTATGGTTTATATTTAGTACAGGTTGATTATCTCTGATTAATCATTAAATTCTTCAAACTGAAAATATTTTTTAATCACTGAGATATATATTTTACTTAAAGCATTAACGTCTGAGCATAGGACGTTTTCGTTCGCCTTATGCATCGTCTTTCCAACCAAACCAAACTCTGCTACTGGACAGTAGTTTTTTATGAACCGGGCATCAGAAGTACCACCAGTTGTACTAAGGACGGGAGTTCTCCCCGTTACCTCTTCAATTGATGAAATTAGGATATTACTTAGGGCTCCAGGTGGCGTCAAAAAGCATTCACCACTAACATGAATATCAAGCTCATAATCTATTTTTTCTTCATCGATAGCTGCTACAATCCTTTTTTCAACTAACTTTCTTATACTTTCAGAGGTATGAAGATCATTGAATCTTATATTAAATTGTGCGATGGCTGAGGCAGGAATAACATTAGTGGCACGATTACCCACATCAATATTCGACATCTGAAAAGTAGAAGCTTGAAAATGATCTGTTCCTTGATCTAGGGGTTCAGAAATCAAACTTTGCAAAATATTAATAAGATGATGAACCGGGTTTTTGGCAAGATGTGGGTAAGCTGTATGTCCTTGTATCCCATTAATTGTAAGGGTTCCATTGAGGCTTCCACGGCGGCCGATTTTAACCATATCACCTAGCACTGATTCATTGGTAGGTTCACCAACTATGCACGTGCTAATCACCTCTTCTTTTTTTTCTAGCCACTCTAATAATTTCTTGGTTCCATTTATCGCCGGCCCTTCTTCATCCCCTGTTATTAATAAGCTTATTGAACCTGGAAACTTCCATTTTGATGGAGGGCCATATAATTCAGTTATTCTTCCAACAGCACATACAAAAGCTGCTATTGCACTTTTCATATCTGCTGCGCCCCGGCCATAAAGGTTTCCATCACTTATATGACCAGAAAAGGGGTCTCTATCCCAACTTTCTGACGGGCCGCTTGGAACTACATCGGTGTGGCCTGCAAAGCAAAAATTTGGATTTTGATCTCCTAGACGGGCGTAGAGATTCGTGACTTCATCAGTATTGGGTGAAGAAAATTTTTTAATATGGCAAACGAAACCTAATTTTTTTAATACGCCACTAAGTAATTCTATCACGCCCTCATCAAGAGGCGTGACACTTGGCAGTTTGATCAAATCCTGCGCTAATTTAACAGGGTTATTCGTTTTATAATCTAGATTCATAATTGTAATCACAAATTTTAATATTTGTTAATCACGTAACAACTCATTAATCGAAGTTTTCGAACGCGTTTGCTCATCAACTGTTTTAACAATAACTGCACAATAAAGATTCGGTCCATCAGAACCATCTTCTAATTTTTTTCCCGTCAGTGTACCTGGAACGACTACTGAATAAGGTGGAACTCGGCCTGTAATGATTTTTCCAGATTCCCTATCAACAATTTTTGTCGATGCACCCAAGTAAACTCCCATTGATAAAACAGCTCCAGTTTCAACAATTACCCCTTCAGCTACTTCCGAACGCGCTCCTATGAAGCAGTTATCCTCAATGATTACAGGAGAGGCCTGTAATGGTTCCAGAACACCGCCGATACCAGCCCCTCCAGAGAGGTGAACGTTTTGACCTATTTGAGCGCAGCTGCCAACAGTAGCCCACGTGTCTACCATTGTACCTCTATCCACATAGGCTCCGAGATTGACAAAGCTGGGCATAAGTACAACGCCAGAAGCTATATAAGCCGAATGTCTCACGATACTGCCCGGAACTGCTCGAAAACCTGCTTCTTGAAATTCCGAATCGTTCCATTCTGCGAATTTGGAAGGTACTTTATCCCACCAGTTTGTGTTTTTGCCGGGGCCACCTTCTATCTTGTTCATGTCATTAAGCCGGAAAGAAAGTAAGACTGCTTTTTTTAGCCACTGGTTAACGACCCACTGATCATTAAGTTTTTCCGCAACCCTCACTAGGCCTTGGTCGAGCATATTAAGGGCTTGTTCAACGGCTTCGCGAGATTCTCCAGTAGTTTCTATTCCTATTTCGTCGCGGTTTTCCCAAGTGGTCTCAATTATCTTCTGAAGGGTTTCCTCGGTCATAATACTCCTCTTTAAGCTTACTAAATTTACTATATTTAATTTTTCTTACGAAGATGGCGGTCAAAATGTCACTCTGTCAACGGTCAAAACGTCTTTTGTTTAGGGGCTAATGATTCAAGCCACTCAGTTAAGTCATCTATTGTATAATCTATGTAATCACTTTTTTCTTCAGGAAGAGTCCAACTGGGTGCTTCAGGATTCTTTTGTTTTATCCAAACCGTTGTTATGCCGATATCTGATGCAGGTCTTAAATTAGGAGCTATATCCTCAATCATTACCGAAGAGCGGGGGTTAAATTTTATTTTTTCCATGAGCGTTTGATATGATCTGATGTGGGGTTTAGGTATCCACGAGGCATCAGATACATCAAAAATAGAATCAAATTCCTCTAAAAACCCAAGGCGTTCTAGTACTTTTTTTGCATGAGTTGCTGATGCATTAGTATATATAATTTTTTTACCTTTTAGCGCCTTTATGGCGTTACCTAGCTTTTGGTTTTTTTCAACAAGATTATAATTTACATTATGAACAAACCTTAAAAAATCCCACGGGTCAATTGAGTACCTTATCATTAGACCGCGAAGGGTCGTTCCGTGGTTTTTGAATAATTCTTTTTGTTCGATCAGGGCCTCTTCAACAGACTTGTCAGTGACCATTGATACAAATTTGGTCATTCTGTCTGAAACATCTGACATTAGCCCGTTTGAAGAGGGGTAAAGAGTGTTATCAAGGTCAAAAATCCAAAAATCTTTATTTTTTAGTGAGGCCTTTAGGTCCATAACAGTTAGTCCCTCAGAACATCTTATTTATAATTGACTGGAGCTTAGTTTACTTGTTAGCCAACTTATACTTAGCCTAATGTTTCAGAATATTATTTGTCGTGCCAAATTGCAGTTCCAGTGCCATGTTCCGTAAAAATTTCTAATAACAATGAGTGTTTAATTCGACCATCTAATATAACTGAGGCTTCGACTTGATTTTGTACTGCGCGAATGCACGTTTCCACCTTCGGTATCATACCACCGGTGATAGTCCCATCCTGAATTAAGGCCTTTGCTTCGTTAATGCTTATGTCTGGAATAATTTTTCCTTTTTCATTCAGTACACCAGGAACGTCGGTTAACATATATAAACGTGCGGCCTGAAGTGACTCTGCTATTGCTCCAGCAGCTGTGTCAGCATTTACATTATATGTTTCTCCGTCATCTCCTAATGCAAGAGGAGCTATGACAGGAATTAGATCAGCACGAATAAGATCATTCAGTAGGCTCGGTTCTACCTTAGTTGGCTCACCCACAAACCCAAGATCAAGCACTTTTTCTATGTTAGAATCGGAGTTATTCTGGTTTCCTTTGATTTTGGTTGCTCGTATAAGGTTACCATCTTTGCCTGATATACCAACAGCCCGTCCACCTCCTGAATTAATTGCTGCAGCGATAGCCTTATTAATCGATCCTGAAAGCACCATTTCTACTATTTCTACAGTTTCACTATCTGTAACCCTTAGTCCATTAATGAACTCGCTCTTTATTTTAAGACGTTCGAGCATAGCGCCTATTTGTGGCCCTCCTCCGTGAACAACAACGGGGTTGATTCCCACTTGCTTTAATAAAACTACGTCACGAGCGAATAATTCAGCTAGTTTGCTGTCGCCCATGGCATGTCCACCATACTTAATTACAAACGTTCTTCCTGAATGTCTTCTCATAAAAGGAAGAGCTTCTGATAAAACACTAGCCGTGTTTATCATATCACTATTTGGTGGCGTCGTTTTTTTGGTCATTTTATTTTAGTTCTCTTTTTTTAAATGTATTTTTACTAATAGTAATTTATTTCGTTTCCTCTTGTATCATAATAGCAATTTCTGCGCGCAGTTGTGGAATCCCTTCACCATTTAAGGAGCTCGTTGGGATTGGTTCAGGGAAAGCCGCAGGGTGAAGCTTTAAAATTTTAAAACACGAATTTATAAGATCTTCTAACTCTAAATTACCGATTTTATCTACTTTAGTGAGTACTATACGATAGCTGACTGCAGCTTTATCTAGTAATTTCATAATTTCAATATCATTAGGTTTTATGCCGCGTCTAGAATCAATTAAAAGGCAGAGCTTTAGAAGGGTTGGTCTGCCCTTTAAATAATCCTGAACAGTTTTATTCCATTCCATAATTTCTTTTTTTGAAGCCTTAGCATAGCCATAACCTGGCATATCGACTAACCATACTTTTTGCCCTAAATCAAAGAAGTTTAGTTGTTTAGTTCTGCCTGGGGTTTTACTAGTTCTAGCAAGTGACTTTCTTCCAGTTAGCGCATTTAATAGACTTGATTTACCGCAATTAGACCGACCAATAAATGCCACCTCCGGAAGTTCTGGAGAGGATAGATCTTCCAGTTTTCCCACGCCTCGCAAGAATGCACAGGGCTGTGTGAATAGCTTGCGCCCTAACTCTGTCCTGTCAACGTTTTTAATATCTTCTACCAATAATCTAGTCTCGATTCTGCTATTACTTATAATAGATACACTCTATTTAGATTTAGCACTATCGGAAACCGTTCCGCCCCCTATTGCAACCCCCATTCTTCGCATGATTATATATTGTTGAGACACAGACAAAAGGTTATTCCAGGTCCAATAAATAACCAAACCAACGGGGAAATTTGCCAGAAAAAATGTAAACATTATAGGCATAAGCATAAACATTCGTGCCTGCATAGGATCCGCTGGGGCAGGGTTTAATTTTTGCTGAAGATACATAGATATCCCCATAAACAAAGGCCAAGCACCTAAAGCTACAAAGCTAGTTCCCACAGCTAGAAAGGAGGGCATGTCCCATGGAATTAGTCCAAATAAATCAAAAATGTTAGTCGGATCGCGCTCGGATAAATCATGCACCCAACCGTAAAAAGGGGATTGTCTCATTTCAATAGACGTAAATAAAACCTTGTAGAGTGCAAAAAACACGGGTATTTGCAAAACCATAGGTAGGCATCCAGATACAGGGTTTACTTTTTCCCTTTTATACATTGCCATCAATTCTTGTTGCATCTTCCTCTTGTCATCACCAAATTTTTCCCGTAACTCGGTCATCTTGGGTTGAAGCCCTTTCATCTTACTCATGGATTTATATGACTTATTTGCAAGTGGGAAAAATAAGATTTTTATGATGACAGTGACCAATAAGATTGCAACTCCAAAATTAGCATTAATACCAATGTTTGCCAGGTGCTCAGCAATTACAATTAGAACCTGAAGTAACGGTTTTGTAATAAAGAAGAACCAACCGAAATCTATAGCCATTTCAAACCTGGGAACATTTTGTTCATCTCTATACTTGCTTAGAGTTTCGAAAACCTTTGCTCCAGCGAATAGACGATTAGTAGCTTCCGCGTAATCTCCTGGGTTTAATACATGAACCTGCTGTTCAATTATATCTGTTTGATAAGAATCGGCTCCCTTTGCAGTTTTTTGGTAGGAAAAACTAGTGTTTACAGCTTTTGATTGATTAGGAATCAGAGCTGTTAACCAATACTTGTCAGTTATACCGAGCCAACCTCCTGTCGTTGGAAATGTGGTGGGCTTTGGACGGCCATTGTTTTCATCAAAATCATCCTCAAGATCATCATAATCAATTTCTTTTAATGTGCCGTCTATTACTCCTATTGGGCCTTCGTGAAGAATAAAAAAACCTAGCGTGTCTGGGGTGTTTACTCTACTTAGTCTGGCAAAGGCGGATAGGTTTATTGCATTACTGCCATTATTTTCAATTCTATCTTCAACAGTGATCATAAACTTATCGTCGATTGAGTAAGTTCTTTTAAGGCTGAGGCCTTCTTTGGTTTTAGATGTTAGAACAATTGGTGATTCAGGGGTTAGAGTACCTTTTGAAGATTTCCAGTTCGCTCCGCTCGCTCCAAAGGTTCCTTCTCTACTTGCCCAGCCGAACTCTGCAAAATAAGGATTAGATGAACCCTTTGGGGACAATAGCACTATGTTATCACTCGATGGATCTATGCTCTCTCTATAATTCAACATAGTGATATCGTCTATACGTCCATTTTCAAGATTAATTGAGCCGGTAAGGCTTTCCGACTTTAATTTTATACGACGAGTCTCTTTGACAATTTCATTGCGGGGTTTCTCTGCGTCTATCAGCAGGTTCTCACTTGATATTGCTGGTAAAGAGGAATGCGATTTATTTTTACCTCTTTGTAATTCAGCTAATTCTTCTTTCTTTTTTTCTTCTATTAGCTGAGCCTCACGACGCGGTCCCTCAACAAAGAACTGCCAGCCGAGCAAAATCACCAAAGATACCGCTATCGCCATAAAAAGATTTTTTTGATCCATATTTTTGGTTAGCTTTCAGGTAATTTATGTGGTGTTTGTTCTGGAGCAGATTGAAAATTATCGGAGGCACAAGTGCTAAGCACAGGATCATAGCCATGCCTACCCCAAGGGTTACACCTGATGATACGTCTGATAGCTAGTATTGTACCAAAAAATGGTCCATGCAACTTTATAGATTCTAAGCCATACTCTGAACATGTTGGGTAAAATCTGCAGCTAGGCCCTAATATAGGCGAAAAGATATATTGATAAACAATTATAAGTGCCTTTAACAAAAATGAAATTGTTTCTTTTAAATACCACATTAAAGGGAATCTTTCTTGTTGTGTAAGGTTACAGGCTCATTCCATACATCGAGTTTTTTTAAAGACAACTCGAGATCTGATAGTAGGTCTTGGAATGGTCGACTCACTGTCTCCGACCTAGCAATTATAACAAAGTCATTTCCTGTTTCGGCTTGAAATGGCATTAGTTTTCTAACTGTCTCTCGCAATCTTCTTCTAGCTCTATTGCGCTTAACGGCGTTTCCAACTTTTTTTGAAGCAGTATAGCCAATTCTTATTACAGATTTATCATAAGTTTCTCTTGGGGTTTCACTTACTTGTAGGGTAAGTCCAGGGGTAGACCAATACCGTTTTTTAGATGCAATTCTTATAAAATCTGAACGCATTTTCAAAGTTTTTATAGACGGTAGCTTTTTTTCTTTGTTTTCTACTGAGTTAATCCTGGGCTGATAGCTCATGTGTTTTGGGCTCCAAATAAGCCTGGAGAATCAGGCAGGCTGCAAGCAGGTCATATTATGCAGATAATTTTTTGCGACCTTTTGCTCGCCGCTGTGATAACACTCTACGGCCACCGACTGTTTTCATACGAGAGCGGAAGCCGTGTCTTCGCTTCCGTATAAGGTTACTAGGTTGAAAAGTTCGTTTCACTTAGGTTGCTCCATTCATCCGCTAGCTGCAAACTGGCGCTGTATAAGGACTAGATGGGTCGAAGTCAATGTAAAGGCCATTATATTCAAAAAATATTATTTTCTTAGATATCTAATTATGACTTCTAATTCTGTAAACTATTATTATCTAAAAAAATATAAGTAATAACACAAGAAACAATTTTATATGAATGATAAAATAAAAAAAGAGCGGACTAGAAGCCAATTTAATATTTCTTACCATTTAGCTTTAAACTCATTATTTGCGGGGATTATTATAATTTCGCTGGCCGTTTTTTTTATAGGTGGGTTTAATGAGTATGACTTTATAAATGAACTCAAGTTGAAGCGAGAACTAGTAGGTTTATTTGTTGATAAACATAGGTTCTTAGCGGTTATTCTTTGTTGCTTTTTTTACGCTTTAATTTGTGCTCTTTCATTGCCGGTCAGTGTTTTTATGTCTGTTGCCTGTGGGTTTATTTTTGGCTGGTTTACTGGAGGCTTAATATCAGTATTTGGGGGGGTATTGGGCGCGACAGGTGTTTTTCTTATAGCGAGAATGATACTAAAGGACTTATTTGAATTAGGAATTATGACAAGGATTCAATCAGCTCTTAGTAGGGTAGAATCTCGATTAGGGCATGATTCCTTTAAATATCTATTAATAATGCGTTTGATTCCTATCTTTCCATTCTGGCTAGTTAATCTTGCTCCGGCATTTTTTGATGTTCCGATAAAAGTGTATGTCAGCGCTACCTTAATTGGCATAATTCCGGGAGCATTCATTTATACAACTCTAGGTGAAGGTTTAGCCAATTCATTAGAGACTAACAATTCAATAAACCATACAATTATCTATGAGCCGAGAATAATATTCCCTCTAATTGGCTGTTCTGTATTATTACTTCTCCCGACTTTATACAGAAAATACAAAAAGGTTAAGATTAGGGTAACGTCATAATCAGTCATCTGCCGCTATGGGTCTGGCGAATTGCAAGCTAAGATCCCACGGAAAATGAATCCAGGTGTTTTGGCTTACCTCAGTTATAAACGTATCAACCAACGGGCGTCCCGCCGGTTTTGCGTATACTGTAGCAAAATGGGCTTTGGGTAGCATTTCCCTTACAATTTTTGCTGTCTTACCAGTATCTACAAGGTCATCGATTATAAGAGTTTCGGCACCGTCACCCGCAACTTCTTTCAGTATTTCTATATTCCCTTGTTCTTTATGATCATAAGAGGTCACGCAACACGTATCTACCAACCTCATTTCTAGCTCTCTTGCAACTATTGCAGCAGGCACTAAGCCTCCTCGGGTTATGGCAACAATTTTTTCCCAGGGTCCTTTTTCAGACAGGCGCCAGGCCAGGGCTTTAGCGTCACGGTGAAGTTGTTCCCAGGAAACTGGAAAGTCGTGTTGGGTTTCTTTTTCTATATTCATAAATTATTTCATTTAGTGGTCGATGACTGAGCTTATAAGATGTTAACTATCTGTACTTGAGTGGACAACCCACTTCAATGCTTCATTTTTTGTTGTTTAATATGTATAAATTATTTTCTAATCATTAAGGCGTCTGCTTGCTATCAACGGGGCTTTTGATTAACTTCTCGGATTAGTATCTCAATCAACAATTTTCGAATTTTTTTAAAAGGATGAATGTTTTTTTGCGCCCGTAGCTCAATTGGATAGAGCGTCTGACTACGAATCAGGAGGTTGGGAGTTCGAATCTTCCCGGGCGCGCCAAAAAAAGTTAACTGTAAATTAGCGCCCGTAGCTCAATTGGATAGAGCGTCTGACTTCGAATCAGAAGGTTGGGAGTTCAAGTCTTCCCGGGCGCGCCAGTTTTTTAAAACTATATTTTTTCTAAATTTGACTTTATTTTTTCTTCCCTCATAAGACTTACGTGTGCCGATACTATCTTCCATCCCTTCTCGGTGCGTAACCAGGTTTGACTTTGACGACCAATTTGATCGCTTTTTAATCGTTTAAATTCAAGATTTGTTGTAGCAAAATCTTTTCCGAATGTGGTGATTGTTAATTTTAGTATCTCTCGATCGAGGTTACTAGTTTCTCGTTTTCTACGAAAGATACTTATTTGATCATGACCGTAAAGATTTTCCCCAATTCCATATCGTAGGGTCAAAGAATTTTCCCAGAACAATTCATCTAAAACGTCTATGTTGTTTTCTGAGAGCGCTTGTTCATATCGTTCGTGAGCAGCTGATACTTCAGCTAAGATTTGGGGGGAGTTTATTTCGTGCACGGGGGATTTCCTTTCCCAAGTTATGTAGAGTTGGTTTAGTGTATATAATTGTAAACAGTTTTTACTTATCATTTTACTCGTAGGAAATGGAATAATGACCTTAAATCCTCAAGTGGTTACTTTGATCGAAAAAATGAAAGAAGCAAAAATTCAGCCTACGTTCACCATGTCCCCCGCTGATGCTCGTAAGCAAATGGATGAAATGGCAAAAGTAAGGGATAAAGAGCGAACACAAGTTTTATCGATAGAAGAGTTTGAAATCCCCGGCCCAGATTCCAATATCCGCATAAGGCTCTATCGGCCACTTGAGGCCGATGCTAAAGCATTACCTATTTGGGTCTATTTTCATGGCGGGGGTCATGTGATTGGGAGCCTGGACAGTCACGACGAGGTTGTTCGGGCGTTTTGTGCAGGAGCAAAATGTATAATGGCATCAGTAGATTATAGGTTAGCGCCAGAATATAAATTTCCTGCGGCTATTTATGATTCGTATGCAGCTACCGAATGGTTATTTGAAAATTGCGAAAAACTCGGGGCAGATAAAAGTAAATTTATTGTAGGTGGTGACAGTGCTGGAGCCAATATTGCCGCTGTTATGTCCATAATGGCCCGGGATAATGGTGGCCCCAGTATTTTGTCACAACAACTTATTTATCCTGTGGTTGATTATTCATGTGAGAGCGGATCTTATGAAAAATTTGCTGATGGTTATGGGCTTTTGACCAAGGAAGGGATGCTCTGGTTTCAGAATCATTATCTGCGGAGTAGCGAAGATGAAAACGATTGGAGGGCATCGCCTATAAAAGCTACTAGGTTGGCAAGTTTACCTCACACCGCAATTATTACTGCTGAATACGATGTTCTTCATGATGAAGGCGTTGTGTTTGCGAAATCTTTGATATCTTCTGGTGTTTCGGTGGAGCATATGGACTGGCCAGGAATGATACATGGCTTTGTATCTCTTGCACCCTATCTCGATGAAGGAAAGGCTGCCATCTCCTATATTTCGGACAGAATTAACAAACATTTGAAGGGTTTGGATAGGATTTAGCTATAAACACCACTGCCACTAAGCAATAGGTTGATCGCTAGAATTGTTAAAATTATTTTAAGAATTTTACGAAACAAACTCTCCGAGGCCAATTCAGTTAGGCGGCTTCCGAGTAACGTTCCAAAGTACCCAGCGGCAATCATTATAGCAAGTAAAGGAAGCCAAGGACCAAAAGAGAACCCCAAGAGGCCAAAAACCAAAATTTTTAGTGAGTGTTGAATGACCATACAGACTGCGTGAGTGCCAAAAAGTGATTTACGGTCAGGTATGCATGGAGCCAGTATTGAAATTACAAAAGGCCCGGTAGCACCTAAAAACATGGTGATAAATGCACTAAAGAGCCCAGCAATCGATAAAACTGCTGGGCTTAAATTAGACAAGCCTAGTTTTATTGGTCCCCAGATAGAATAGAGTATATATAGAGCCAAAAGAAGTTTTAGCATATTCTCAGGAAGTTGCAGGGCCAGACTACCGCCAATTATAACTCCAGCTATACTTCCTAAAACAAAATACACAGTTATATGCCAATTTATGTGTTTTCTTTGAACGGTTGCACGGCTGACATTAGATCCTAGTTGAACAACGCCATGTATTGGGATTATTGCAGGTGCAGGGACAATTGAAGCCAGGACGGTTAGAAATGTTATGCCTCCACCGATCCCTACTCCTGCAGAGATTACAGAGCCTATAAAGGCAACTAAAATTAACACAAACGCTGATAATATTGATAAGTTGGGTGGCAGAAATTCCAAAGGCCACTCCTCTAATTAGTTGCCGAAAATTAAATATATCTGGATATTATAAACTAATGACTAGAAATCAAAGCTATGAAAGAAATTGGTCAGAATACTATAAAAAAACATACAACAGGCCGCCACGTTTAACCGCAAAATTTGCTCTGCAACGTTTTAATACGGAATATAGCGAAAAAAACAATACTAAAAAAAATTTTGTAATAGATCTTGGGTGTGGTGGGGGAAGAGATACTTTTGAGTTTTTAAAGAAAGACTGGAAAGTGTTGGCGGTTGATTCTGAGATCGAGGCAATTAAGTTTATGCAGAATAGGAAAGATTTGCCTCCAGAAGCTGACCTGACTTTTCAGATTGCTAAATTTCAAGAAGTGGATTGGCTAAAATGTGATCTAGTTAATAGCAGTTTTGCGCTACCTTTGATGTCGCAAAACGATTTCTATGATGTTTGGGAGAACATAAAAACAAGTTTAAACCCTGGAGGCAGGATTGCTTGTCAGCTTTTTGGCCATAAAGATGAGTGGTCTGGTCGATCTGGAATGACATTTCATGAGAGGGCCTCCATTTTTTCTTTACTGAAAGGTTTTCAGATAGAGATGCTTTTGGAGGAAAAAGTAGACTCAGAAACAGTCTTAGGAAAAAGAAAGCTTTGGCATTTATTCCATCTAGTAGCTAGAAAAAATTACTAAATTACACAGTTTTGTGTTTTTCCCAATCAAATAATGAAGGCTCTTTATCCAAAAATCTTTTGACTGCCTTATGGTGGTATTCGCTATTGTTGGCAATTGCCTGGCCTGAGGCCTCCAAATCTAGTGAAGTATTCAAATCTAGCTCAAATGATTTATTAAGTAGGTTTTTAGTGATGCCGATAGCTGTTGTAGAAGCGAATCGAAATCGATTGGCAAAACTAGTTGCTGTGGTAATAAGATTTTCTTGATCAACTATCTCGTATACTATTCCTAGTTCAAGTGCCTCTTCTGTATTGATTACACGTGCTGAAAAAGCGAGCTCCTTTGCTTTTTGGAGCCCGACTATTCTAGGCAGGGTGTAGAGTGCTCCCCAGTCTGGTATAAGACCAATTCGTCCGAATGACAGCACAAACCTCGCGCGGGATGTAGCAAATACGAAATCACATGCTAACGCCAAGCTAAACCCTGCTCCCGCTGCCGCCCCGTCGACAGCCGCAATAGTGGGTATCTCTAGGTTAAACCATCTAGTCATGAGAAGGTGGGAAGCTTGTAGTCGTTTTTGCATCTCTGCGGCTGGCTTTTCTGAGGAAGCTCTAAGGAGGTTTATGTCACCACCAGCGCAGAAAGACCCTCCACCACCAGTAAGAATAGCAGCGTGTATTGTTTTTCCTGCTTCTAACTCGACTTTTTTAATGGCCAGATCAAAGTCGCTTCTAACATCTTCGCTAAGGGCATTTCTTGAATCAGGATTGTTAATTGTAATGATAGCAACACCTTCATTAACATCTAATAATACCTTGTTTTTATTCATTTATTTTGCCCTTTTTAGTTTGAATTAGTCACGATCTAGGCAGGCCATTTCCGACAAAACGGCACATACGGCCCCTGTGTCTTCCTCAGATCGACCCTGTGCCATGCCGGAGGTATAAATGTCTGCGGTTGCGCTAAATAGGGGAGTTGGACAGTTCATCGATTTAGCAAATTCAGCTATTATGCCCATATCTTTCTGCCAAGTCTCAATTTTCATTGTAGCTGGATTGTAATTATTGGCGACCATCATTGGTCCACGAATCTCAAACATACGCGAGCTTCCAGCACTATCAGATATAACATCAAATATTAATTGGGGATCTAATTCTGCTTTCATTCCTAAAACAAGGGCTTCAGCTGCAGCGACATTATGAATTGCTACTAGATGGTTGGCTATATATTTCATCCTACTGCCATTGCCGAATTTACCAACATAATAAAAAGCTCGAGCAAACCCATCTATTATATCAAAACAATTGTTTGCCGCTTTTTCGTTGCCACTAATATATACAGCGAGGTCTTTCGTTATTGCTTGGGCACCGGTTCCACTTAGTGGTGTGTCCAAAAGAGTCATGCCAACTTTAGACAAAATATCGTGATTTCTTTGTTTGTCCTTAATGGGTAAAGTGCTGCACTCCATAATAGAGGCTTCAGAGTTTTTTGAAGCGGCTATTCCGTCATCTCCAGAAATCACTTCATCTAATGCTGCGCTACTGGGCAGTGACGTAAGAATTATTTCACTTGAAGAAGCTACTTCTTTTGGTGTTTCTGCAATCGTCCCACCCTTATTTTTTAACTCACTACAACGCGTACTATCAATGTCACAACCTATTACTTCATATCCAGATTTTATGAAATTTGCTGAAATTGCTGATCCCATAATACCCAAGCCTATTATGCCTATTTGTTTGCTCATTTACGAAAATTCTCCTAGTAACTATTTCTAGTGTTTATACCATATTAAAAAAAAACGTAATGTGGATTAACAAATACTCAAATTGAACTTTTTTGAAAACATTATATCTCCTCTAACTAGAATTATATTTGTATACACAATAAGAACATTTCGTTGGTAGTAAGAATATGAATTACTTGCGCTTTATGAATGAAAACTGGAGATTCGTGGGTTTTGGCTTTTTTATGTCTTTATCTTCTAGTTTTGGTCAAACTTTTTACATTGCCTTGTCGGGTGCTGAAATCCGGTTAGAGTTTGGGTTGACCCACGGAGAATTTGGCTTTTGGTTTGGCGTTGCCACTATCGGAAGTGCTCTGTCTCTTATTTGGTTGGGGAAATTAATCGATTATATGGATTTACGCCTCTACTCTTTGGCGACATGTGTGGGAATGATTTTATCTATGCTGATAATTGCATCGGCTCCGGGACTTTTCACTTTAGTAGTCGGGTTGTACTTGGCCCGTCTTAGCGGGCAGGGTTTGATGACACATATATCAGTTACGAGTATGGGGCGTTATTTCAGTTTTAATCGTGGAAAGGCAGTTAGCGTAGCATTAATGGGACAGTCACTAGGAGAAGCCATTCTTCCAACTATCGTTATCACCCTTATAATTTATTTGGGTTGGCGTGATACTTGGTACGTTGCTGCATTGGTTCTTGGGATTGTGTCGATCATATTGGTTCCTTGCCTAATGCGTGGATATAGTAAAATTCATCTAGGCTATATAAAAAAACAATCAACCGGAACTGATAAGTCTTCAGTTACGGGAAAACAATGGAGGCGTATTGAAGTTCTATTTGATTACCGTTTTTATTTGATTGCAGCCGCTGTTCTTTCATTTTCCTTTATAGGGACAGGGTTATTTTTTCATCAAATCTATATAGCCAGCGAAAAAAATTGGCCTTTAGAAATATTAGCAAGTGCATTTGTTCTATACGCTTTGTTTAAAGTTATTACAGCTCTAATTGTTGGTCCATTAATTGATAAATTTGGATGCCGTCCCTTCTTACCCCTTATGCTAATACCATTAGCTTTTACTTTAATTGCCCTAGCCTTCTTTGATTCAGTATATATTGCTTTTATGATTTTCGCTTTTTTGGGGGTTAGTATAGGAGTTCTAATGCCATTTACCGGGGCCATATGGCCCCAATTATATGGGACGGTGCACCTGGGCGAGATACGTTCTATGATGGCTGCGCTCGTAGCTTTTTTTTCTGCAATTTCTCCTGCAATGTTTGGAATCATGCTTGATACAGGGCTAACAATAGAAGCGCTGTCTCTTGCGTGTCTTATCTACGTTATAATAATAACTTGTCTGGTTTCCTGGGTTTTTGTTTTTTCTCCTAGAGGATCAATGGGTTATTAGATCCGATTTCTTTTTATATTTTTATTTAAAAATTATTTTATGAATTACGGAGGATTGACCTTATCAGTTCAGAATTACCACGCTATAAATATCATGATTGTGAAACGGAAATTGAGGTTACGATATGGGTGATAATCAAATAAAAGGCGAGGGTAAATTTCTTTCAGAAGTTAGAGATGGTATGCGTATAGATTGGGATGTGCCTATTAAAATGGATGACGACCTGGTTTTACGAGCGGATATATACCGTCCTAATGATAGTGACCAATACCCAGTAATAATAAGTTATGGTCCATACGCCAAGTGGCTTCATTGGATGGATGGATACCCATATCAATGGAAACAGATGCTTGAAGATTACCCTGATTGTTTAGTTGGGTCATCAAATCGATATCAAAATTGGGAATTAGTTGATCCTGAAAGATGGGTGCCCGAGGGTTACATATGTATACGAGTAGATTCGAGAGGAGCAGGCCGATCCCCTGGATTTTTAGAGGTTTGGTCTCCTCGTGAAGCCAAAGATTTTCATGATTGTATAAATTGGGCTGGGGTTCAAGAATGGTCAAACGGCAAAGTTGGCACAAACGGAATCTCATATTATGGAATGAACCAGTGGCAAGTGGCATCTCTTCAACCTAAGCATTTATCGGCAATGTGTGTATGGGAAGGGGCTGCTGATTTTTATAGAGACATGGGTCACCATGGAGGTATTGCGTGCAGGTTTCCTTCTGTCTGGTATAATAGTGCTGTCGTACCACGTCAGAATGGTAAAGGCGCTAATGGGTTGCGTAGTCAACTAAACGGTGAGTGGATCTCGGGACCTGATACTTTAGCCGAAGAAATCCTGGGTCAGAATCGTTCAGACTTTGGAAAGGATATACTTGATCATCCACTTATAGATGAGTATTGGCAGGCACGTATGCCTGATTATTCTAAAATAAATGTACCACTTCTTTCAGCAGGAAATTGGGGGGGGGTAGGGCTTCACCCGAGAGGGAATACCGAAGGTTTTATTAGATCAGCCAGCGATCAAAAGTGGTTGGAAATACATGGGCTAGAGCATTTCACTCATTTTTATACTGATTATGGAATTGATCTTCAGATGCGTTTTTTTGGTCATTTTCTCAAAGGACTAGATACAGGATGGGATCGACAACCGAAGGTACAACTCTTGATTAGGCATCCTGATGAAGTTTTTGTCGAACGTTCTGAAGATGATTGGCCTATTCCAAGAACCGAGTGGACTGAAATGTACCTTGACCTTCCTAATAAAAGCCTTCTGGATAAACCAATAACAGTTGAGTCGACATTAACCTATGACGCGCTCGGGGATGGAATAACATTTCTTACATCTCCCATGGAAGAACAAACGGAGATAACTGGACCTGTTGCTGCTAAGCTGTTTATCTCATCCGAAACGGCTGATGCCGACATGTTTTTGGTTCTAAGAGTTTTTAAGCCTGATCTCAAAGAAGTTGTATTTAAAGGATCGAATGATCCACATACACCAGTTGGTTTGGGCTGGTTAAGGGCCTCTCATCGAAAGTTGGATCCAGACCAAAATCAGCCATATCGTCCTTATCATACGCATGATGAGATTCAACCTTTAATCCCTGGAGAGATTTATGAGTTAGATATAGAGATTTGGCCAACTTCAATTGTTCTCTATGAAGGCTATAGATTAGGTTTAAGTGTGCGTGGTCGAGATTACGTTTATCCTGGCTGGTCACCAGGTGATCCTGAAATAGCAGGAAGAATTCAATATGGCGTAGGACCGTTTAAGCACGAGATAAGGGGAAATCGGCCGATAGATGTTTATGGGAAAAAGGTCACGATTCATTCTGGTCCTGATAACCCATCACACTTATTGCTACCAATAATCCCATCAAAAGACTAAAAGAGTTAATGAGGCTTGCGCTATATACTAGGCCAATGCCTCATTTTAACATAAAGATAAATCAAGGTTGTTTATTCTTTAAACTCTAACATGACGCAGTTAACAGCAGTTCAATTTACCTAATTGGAAAAATCAGGAGTAAAATAAAATTAGTTAAATAATTAGCTACTCAACTACTGAAAGGTTCTCTGCGGAAGATTTTCCGTTTTGACCGGGCTCTAACTCGAAAGACACTTTCTGTCCTTCCGTTAGGGTTGTTAGTCCCGCCCGCTCTACAGCGGAGATGTGAACGAAGGCATCTTTTGAGCCGTCTTCTGGTTCGATGAAGCCATAACCTTTAGTTGGGTTAAACCATTTTACAGTACCGATTGTCATATTTCTTTTCCTCTAACTCTAAAATTTTATTATAGATCTTTAATTTGAAATGTTAACATACAATTTGCTGTTCACATTGTTAGGGGAAACTTATTTAATCGGCGACTATAGAAGTTACACAAAACAAATGAACCATTTTCATTGGTTATTTAGCTGATGTTATGTATATGTCAATAACCTATGATCATTTAGCTTTTATTATTTATAGTAAAATAACTGGCTCTGTATTTGCGTTTTTTGGCTATTTTGTTGGTGCTAAAGGATGATTAAGTCGTTTTTTAATAGAAATTCCGATAGAAATATTTTATGAAAACTTTTCTAATTTTTTTAAAAAAAACACATTTAGGCTGAAATTAAATGGATTCATTAATCGAATTTTGGGCAATAGTTGTCGATTCATGGAATAATATGGCCTTTGGGGCTGATTTTGGCCGTATTTTGGCAGCGGTTGGTGTTTTGGCTTTATCTTTATTGGTTCGTCGACTTTTCGCGCGTTTCGTTATTTCTTGGATAAAACGTTTGACTACCAAAACTAAAACCGAGATAGATGATCGTACAATCGATGCCCTTGAAAAGCCTCTGCGTTTTGTATTGATAGTATTTGGTTTTTTTCTAGCAACCGAATTTCTACACCTGGATGGTACTTTTGACCTTATTGCTAACAAGCTGACACGCTCCTTAGTGACGTTGACCCTATTCTGGGGTGTTATATCACTCGTTGAGCCTCTGAGTTATTTGTTAAGCCATCTTAAAGATATTTTTTCTGGCACGATGGTCTCGTGGTTCGTTAAGGCCATAAAGGTTTTATTCATTTTTATTGGGGCTGCAGCAATACTAGATATTTGGGGCATCGAAATTGGGCCTATTTTAGCGGGTTTAGGGTTATTTGGTCTGGCGGGAGCTCTTGCTGCACAAGACTTACTTAAAAATTTATTGTCGGGAGTTTTAGTATTAGCTGAAAGGCGTTTTCAGGTAGGAGATTGGATCCGTGTTGAAGGTTTTGTAGAGGGAGTTGTTGAAGCTATTGGATTTCGTTCCACTGCCGTACGCCAATTTGATAAGGCATTGGTACAGGTCCCCAACACAGCTTTGGCGGACAACGCTGTTATCAATTTTTCGGAGATGACTAATAGAAGAATTTATTGGAAAATTGGAGTGGTGTATGACACAAGTGTGGATCAATTACATTATATTCGTGATCAAATAGAGTCCTATATTCATGGAAATGCTGATTTTGTGAATCCTGATGAAGCACCAACCTTTATTAGGATTGATAACTTCTCTGATAGCAGTATTGACATTATGGTTTACTGTTTCACAAAAACAATTGTTTGGGGAGAATGGCTCCTGGTTAAAGAAAAGCTCGCATATAGGATAAAAGAAATTGTTGCGGAGGCTAAAAGCGATTTTGCTTTCCCGTCGACTTCTATTTATTTAGAGAACCTTCCCTCGGAACAGCCGGAAGATTTTAAAGTTCCTCGTTGAGTTATAGAAAATATCAACTGACCTATAGAATTTAAATGTTTTTAGTCTAAAATATGCTCAAAATAACTTTTTTATTTCATCAAGTGATTCAATATCGATCACTTTTGTTGCGTCCCTGTAAGAGAATCCTGCCCTAGCTAGTTTTGCAAGATCTTTTTTGCGAAGAGCTTTTCTTTCGTCGTTTGGACGATATGGCCCTAGTCGATTACGACGAACATAATTGAGAGCTGCTACTAGATCAGTATTTCTATATTCAGAATCAAGTGAATTTAGGGCTAGATCTATTTCAAGATTTTTTATTCCTTTGTTTTTTAACGCTAGAATTATTTTTTTACGCGAAGCTCCTGAACGATGTAGGTTTTTAGCACGATTTAGTGCAAAAACACTGTCATTTAGTAGATTGGCATCAACAAATTTTTTAATAATTAGCTCGATCCACTGCTTGGCTTGTTCTGGAGAAATTTCTTTATAGTTCTTGGATCTTTTGATTCTTCTTGTTAATACTTTTCTCAAGTTTTCAATAGAAGTTGCATATTTTCCAATATAGCTTAACGCAGATTTTTCTAATTCTGAGACATTTAATTTTTTTGATTGGGTCAACTTTTTTCTACTTTTTACGTTCTAGAATTATACCAGATCTATTTCGAAGATTAATCTTGAACCTTGAGTTATACTTTTATCTGTTGTCTTTGAGTCAAAAAAGTTTATTTCTGATCCAAAAAACATGAAAGAATTAATCAAACAAAATTCAAGGTCACCTGTATCAGGTAATAATCGAACACTATTGTCTGGCCGTCCATTTGTTCGTTCAATTGGTTTTGTTAATTGGCGTGGTGTATGGAGTCTTTATGTCCGTGAGGTTATGAGGTTTTACAAAATTAGTACGCAGACTCTTATTGCCCCTATAGTCTCTACCTTGATTATATTTGTTGTTTTTGTAGTTTCTTTTAATGAAAGTTTGCAAGGAAAAATAGATATTCCTTTATCGGTGTTTTTGGTCCCTGGTCTGATTATGATGGCAATCTTTCAGAATTCATTTGCAAATACTTCATCATCAATTCTAGTTTCAAAAATTCAGGGAAATATTGTAGATATTTTATTACCACCGCTGAGTCCTTTCGAGCTGACCTTGGTCTTTACTCTGGGAGGTATAACAAGAGGCCTCTTGGTGGGCTTTTTATGCGCTATAGCAATTAATTTTATTGTGGCATTTAACTTATATCATCCTATCGTTATTGCTGTTTACGCAATCCTGGCCTCTATGATGCTTTCACTTTTAGGTTTAATAGGAGGTATTTTGGCAGAAAAGTACGATCATATAGCCGCAATGACAAATTTTGTTATAGTACCCCTATCATTTCTTTCTGGTACTTTTTTCCCAATTGAATTTATTCCGGAAACTTGGCGAATATTGGCTTGGCTTAACCCATTTTTCCATATTATTGATGGTTTTCGATACGGTTTTACAGATCACCTTGATGGCGAGCTCTGGATTGGATTTACGTATACTCTGCTTATAAACCTATCTCTATTATACGTAGCTCTAAAATTTTTCTCTAAGGGTTATAAGTTAAAAAATTAGAAATCATTAGTTGGAAAAGATATTGGATAAAATCTGGATTATTCCACCAAAAGTACGACACTATGGGACGGTTAACTATCGAGGTTTGTTAACTCTTTATCGAAGAGAGATGCGGCGGGGATTTAAAATTTGGGGAATCACTTTAGTTGCTCCAGCTATCAGGGCACTTTTGTTTGCTTGTATATTTAATCTTATAATTGGGGATTCAAATAATTTAGTTCTCAATTTATCGTACATTCAATTTCTTTTACCAGGATTGATTACTATTGCGATTTTGGAAAGGTCGTTTGAATCTTCCTCTTTCTCTATGGTCTATGATAAGACGCAGGGAGTTTTTGGGGATGTTTCTATGGCCCCTCTCACGCCGGGAGAGCTAATTATCGCCTACTCTGCTGCTTCAGTTACCGGAGGGCTTATAGTGGGGATCGTGGTATGGTTTGTCCTTTTACCAATTGGAGGCCAGCTGCCGGAGGAGCCTCTAGCATTAATCTTCTTCACCACGATGGGCGCCTTAAATGTAGGGTTATTGAGTCAGATAGTAGGGCTTTTTACTACGAAGTGGGATCATCTGGTGGGCGTACAGACTTTCTTATTTATGCCTCTAGTTTTTCTTTCTGGGGCATTCTTCTCCTTTGATAAGTTGCCCTCTTCAATCCAACCATTCGCTAGAGGAAATCCAATATTTTATATCGTTGATGGTGTAAGGTATGGAGTTACAGGATATTGTGATAGTGATCCGTTAACGGGAGGGGTAATAATTTTATTTTGTTTTATTATTTTGCTGGCTTTAACGTCTCTATTATTTTCTAGAGGTTTTCATTTATATAGGTAACGAATCATTTTTAGAACGATTTGTATTAGTGGAATTTTTTTTTGACGTTGACTAATATCATACCTTTCAGGATATTCTTGCTTTTCCCTTATGCGAGGAGAAATCTCTTGAGTGCGCTATGTAATAAATATTGTGGATTATCAAACTATATGGGTTGCTACTGATGAATGCTGTAATGCAAACTTACGGCCGAATCCCTATCTCTTTTGAGAGAGGTGAAGGCGCATATTTAATTTCTACGGATGGCCGCCGTTATCTAGATGGAGCCGGAGGAATTGCTGTCGTTTCTATGGGACATAATCATCCCAGGTTAACCTCAGCTCTTATTGAACAGGTCCAAAAACTTTGGCATGTTTCTAACCTTTATGAGATACCTGAGCAAAGCCAATACGCCGAAAAATTGGCAGAGGCAAGTTTTGCGGATGCCGTGTTTTTTTGTAACTCGGGTGCAGAGGCTATGGAAGGAGCAATTAAAATTGCTAGAAAGTTCCATTCAGTTAATGGAGCAAGCAATAGGTATCGTTCGATTACTCTTGAAGGGTCTTTTCACGGTCGAACATTAGCAACCTTGGGAGCGGCGAATAATCCAAATCATTTGGAAGGCTTTGGTCCTCCGGCTAAGGGATTTGATGTGGTGCCACCCAATAGTCTAGAAGCAGTTCGTGAAGCCATAGGTCAAGATACTGGGGCGATTGTTGTTGAACCTATTCAAGGCGAAGGAGGAATACGTCCTTTAAAACTTGATTACCTAAAAGGATTACGTGATTTAGCCGATGAACATAATATACTCTTAGTAGTTGATGAGGTTCAGACTGGTTTTGGTAGAACAGGAAAATTATTTGCCCATGAGTGGGCTGAAATTACTCCAGATATTATGGCCTGTGCCAAGGGAATAGCCAGTGGGTTTCCATGCGGTGCTGTTCTTGCTTCAAAAAAAGTTGCAGAGGCGATGACTCCGGGAACTCATGGAAGTACTTTTGGGGGAAATCAGTTAGCCATGGCTGCAGCTAATGCTACACTAGATATCCTTTTGGGAAATGGGTTTTTTTCTAAACTTCAGCAGGTAAGTGAACTTCTTTGGGCTGGTTTACAAAGTATTGCAGATGCACATCCTGAAATAGTTGGGGACATAAGAGGACAAGGTCTTATGATAGGTGTGGTTATTCGCTCTCCATTTGTTAATTCTGAATTAGGAAATTTTGCACGTAACCATGGCTTATTAACGGTAGTTGCAGGTGAAAATGTTTTGCGACTTTTGCCACCTCTAATTATTGGGGAAGAGGAGGTGGATTTTATTATCAATTCATTAAAACAAGCTTGCAATGATTTGCTTTCTAACGTTTGATTTTGCAGCTGGTGATTTTTAAATGACTAATATTAGGCACTTTTTAGACTTGGATTTAATTGAGACGGACGTTTTAAGAAAGATTCTTGATCGAGCTGTGACATTAAAGGCTGAGTCAGTTTCTCAGAACCACTTGCTTGGGAAGTCCGTTGCACTAGTGTTTGAAAAGCCTAGCACCCGTACCCGCGTATCGTTTGAGTTAGCTATTCTACAACTAGGGGGCCATGCTGTGGTCCTAGATCAGGGGGGCACTCAATTGGGTCGGGGTGAAACTGTTGGGGATACTGCTAGGGTGCTCTCAGAGTATGTTGATGCAATTATGCTTAGAACCTCCGAGGCAAAAAACCTTATTGAAATGTCTCAGGCAGCTAATGTCCCAGTTATAAATGGTCTGACAAATAGTTCCCATCCTTGTCAAATAATGGCCGATGTTATGACTTTTGAAGCTAAGAAAGGTCCTATAAGTGGAAAAACCGTGGCCTGGAGTGGAGATGGAAATAATGTGGCGGCTTCGTGGATTCATGCTGCAGTAAAATTTGATTTTGAACTTCGTCTTGCCAGCCCACGCCCTTTGCAAAACTCACCAGAGCTAATTAGTTGGGCGAATGACAATGGTGGGAGAGTTTCAGTGAGTGAAGATCCTAAATTTGCCGTTAATGGGGCAGACTGTGTTGTAACAGATACCTGGGTATCTATGGGCGATAATAATGGTCAAGAACGTCTAAGTTTACTCGAGCCTTATAGAATTGATAAAGAATTAATGTCAGCAGCTAAGCCAGATGCCGTTTTTATGCACTGTTTACCAGCGCATAGAGGACACGAAGTTGACAGTGACGTTATTGATGGACCTCAATCAGTTGTATGGGAAGAGGCAGGGAATCGCTTGCCAGTTCAGAAAAGTATATTAATGTGGTGCCTTGGAACAGATGTCTAGATGACCGAAAGACTAGACCTTAAATTTAGAAATGTCTCCCTTTCTGTAGACGATTTGATTCAACCTTTTAATTTAAAGGCGGGACGACAAGAGGGGCCAGCATTAAGTGGCCGATTTACAAAGTTAGGAAATCTAACTACTGAGGTGATAGGCAAACATAAATATCCTGGTCCTGTAAGTAAATTGGTAAGCGAGTCATTGGCCTTGGGCGCCACTTTGGCAGGTGCGTTAAAATTTGATGGTGTATTTACTTTTCAAATTCAAGGTGATGGACCTGTATCACTGGTTGTTGTTGATGTTTCAACAAAAGATGAAGGAAATTCCTTTGAACTTCGAAGTTATGCTCAGTATCGGTCCGACAGAATAGTAAGCTCTGATCTAAACTCTGCCCGAGACCTACTAGGCGAGGGATATATGGCTCTTACGGTTGATCAAGGTAGTAATACAGAAAGATATCAGGGCTTGGTTGAGCTAGTAGGCGATTCTTTGGATGAATTTACCCAGCATTATTTTAAGCAGTCTCAGCAGATGGATGCTGCTATAATGTTATGTTCAGAATTGGACCAAGTTTCAGGTGGCTGGCGAGCTTCGTGCATAATGTTACAAAGAGTTGCTGAGGAAAATTGTGAAAAACTATCTAGCAGTAACGTAGATGATCCATGGCGACGTAATATGATTCTTATGGCGACTGGCACCAATCGTGAAATGCTCGATCCTGACTTGTCTCCAAAAAGATATTTGTATCGTCTATTTCATGAGGAAGGCTTAAGAGTGATGTCACCGAAGTTATTAAGGTGCGGTTGCCGTTGCTCTAAAGACAGGCTTGTACGAATGTTAAGTCAGCTGCCAAAGGAAGAGTTGCTCGACCTTTCCGACAATGGAATTATAGAGGTGACCTGCGAATTTTGCAGTGAAGTTTATTTATATGATCCGATCTCTTTAGAAGTATCTTGAAGTGATTTTTTTTTTGCTTTCATAGAGTGAATTATTCTATGCTGGTAGAATGAAGAAACAAAACAAATGGAGTTAAGCATTGACCGATTTTATCCGAAGAAATTTGGTTCTTGTTTGCACTTTTTGTTTAATTTCATGTGGTGATGTCCCCTTACAAACCCAAACGCCTGAATTGACATATAGCCATTTGGGTTCATTCCGATTAGACGTTTCAGAAATCCAAATAGTTAATAAGTTTGTTCCTAAAATGAGCCTACCAAATATTGAACACCTAATGCCACTTGCACCTGCATTAGCTGCTAAGAGTTGGGCAGAGGATAGGTTGAGAAAAGAGGGTGGCTCTGGCCGTCGCGCTATATTTACTATTTTGGATGCTTCAGTCGTTAAATCTTCCCTTCGACAAAAAAATGGGGTGAGAGGAACGTTTACCATAGATCAATCTGAGCGATACAAAGCGTCAGTTAAAGTTCGGTTGGAAATATTTAATCTTGATGGTAGCAGTGCTGGAGCTGTTGAGGCAGCGTCTTGGAGATCTAGAACCGTGCCAGAAAATATAACGCTTAATGACCGGGATAAAATATGGTTTCACCTGACAGAGGCCGTGATAAATGAGTTAAATACGGAGTTAGAAAGATCTATACCCAAATTTCTTAATGATTTTTTGAGATAAAGTTTTTTATCCAAGTTCCGGAGAGCCAGATTTTGCCCAGCTGATCAAGCGGCTCAGAAAATTGGTGCATTCGTCTAGCTGTTCTACAGTTATCCATTCATTTGCTTGATGTGCTTGGTCAATAGAGCCAGGCCCACATAAAACAGCAGGTATCCCACTGCTCTGGAAAAGACTTGCTTCGGAAACATAAGAAACAGTGTGCGTCTTATTGGCACCCGTCAATTTTCTCGCGAGAATTTCTGCTGGAGAATTTTTTTCAGGCCTCAGGGGGGGAACAGAGGCGAGGGGTCGAGTTGTAATCCTTGCTAGAGGGTTCTCTTTTTTAAGTCTAGGTTTGATTTTTTGTTCAATAAATCTATCATAACGTTCTTTAATTAGCTCAGTGTTTTCGTTTGGTAGAGGTCTGAATTCCCAGTTAAAAGAGCAAGATTCTGGAATGATATTAAGAGCTTCCCCTCCAGCAATTTGACCCACATTAAAAGTTGTCCATGGCGGAAAAAAGCCGTTTTCTTTATCATGGTCGAGTTGTTTTTCCACCGAAAGATCATTCAAGAACTGAATAATTTCGGCTGCGTAACTTATTGCATTAACTCCTAGTTGAGGTGCACTTGAATGGGCCGCTATGCCACTTACCTCAGTATGAAAGCCTTGTATACCCTTGTGAGCGGTAACAATTTTCATGTTTGTGGGTTCACCAATCAAAACTAATTTAGGTTGTACTAAATCAGAGCACATTTTTTCAATCATTCTTCCCACTCCCTTACAGCCTACCTCCTCATCGTAAGAGAAAGAGAAATGCACAGGGACTTTTAGATCAGAATTTAGAAATTTTGGAAGCATGGCCATTACAGCGGCAATAAAACCTTTCATGTCTGCTGAACCGCGTCCGTATATTCGACTTTGATTATCTATATTTTTTTTTGTTAACTCGAATGGGTTTGTGTCCCATTTTTGATTTTTAACGGGTACAACATCAGTATGACCAGAAAGAATTACCCCTGCAGTATCAGTTGGACCAATGCTCGCAAAAATATTAGATTTTTTCCCATCGTCACTAACAACCCTGGTGCTTTGAATGCCCAATTGTGAAAAACTGGTCTCAATAAAGCTTATTAGTTCAAGGTTCGATTCAGAAGAAACAGTGTTAAAACTTATCAGTTTTCTAAGAATCTCCTCTACTTTAAGTTGGTGTTTTGTCATAGTTTTTAGGGTTTCCAGAAAGATGGCGCGAAGAGGACAAGAATAGTAAATAATTCAAGACGTCCCAAGAGCATTCCTAAAGATAGTAGCCACTTGGCAGCATCAGGTAGAGTAGTAAATGTTCCATTAGGTCCTATGATCGGTCCTAATCCCGGGCCAACATTAGAGATCGATGTTGCCGCCCCGGATACGGCGGTAAGAAAATCTAAGCCGAGTGCGCTCAATCCGAGAGCCAAAATAATAAATACTAGTACATAGAAGAAAAAAAAGCTCATCACAGACATAGCGACTTCGTCACTGATAGGGCTCCGATTATAATAAGGGATAAAGATGCCATGGGGCTGCACTAGCCTACGTATCTGTGTAGCAGCCGTTTCATAGAGTATTTGGATTCGAAAAATTTTTATTCCACAAGTTGTAGACCCAGCGCAACCTCCGATAAACATGATTATAAAAAATATAGTTATTGCAAGTGGTCCCCAACTATCGAAGGCTGCGGTGCTATAACCTGTGCCAGTTAGAATGGATATAGTATTAAATGCTGAAAGCCTTAGTGATTGTCCTGAACTAAGGTCTTGAGTTGAGTAAACTGTTAATACAACGATGCTTACAATGATGAGGGCTAGCACTAGAAACCAACGGACCTGCGAGTCTCGAATCAGAGACAAGGGACGACCGCGAACGGCCTGTAAATAAAGGACGAAGGGGAGAGATCCAATAATCATAAAGACAATTGCTATCCACTCGACGCTGGGTTTGGCAAAAGCTGCCATACTCTGATCAGAAGTAGAAAAACCACCTGTCGCGATTGTTGTCATTGCGTGGGCAATTGCATCAAACCCTGGCATTCCGGCTATCCAATAGGATATTGCGCATACCAAAGTTAGAACAAAATAAATTGCTCCTATAGCAGTAGATATTTGGCCCGCTCTTGGGAGAACCTTTTCTGTTGTATCTGAGCTTTCCATGCGAAATAGCTGCATCCCCCCAACTTTTAACATGGGAAGAACAGCAACTGCTGTAACAATTATTCCTATGCCACCAAGCCATTGTAACAAGGCTCGCCATAACAGGATACCTGGCGGGGCGTCATCAAGATTTAGAATTACAGTAGCGCCAGTGGTGGTAATACCGGACATGGCCTCGAAAAAGGCATCAGAAAAACTAAGATTTAACTCAGCAAAAACAAATGGAAGAGATGCAAATAAGGTCACTCCCAACCAGCTCCATATAGTAAGTATGAACGCTTCTCTTATTCCTATGGTCATCTGGCCACCGCGTGAGGTGATTATTAGGGAAACACCAATGAACAGCGTTAACCCGGCAGATGCGAGAAACACCTGCCAGTCAGCATGACCTGTTGCGGCATCAACCAGTGCTGGCAGAGACATCGCCAGAGCTAATGTTGTTAGCAATAGGCCTAATATAAATAAAATTGGGCGAAAGTTTAGCACTTAGTAGTTGTCTATTCTTGTTCGCTATTAATAATGACCTCTTTAACTAAGAGTTCTAAGTCTGACAATGATCGGTGGTTTTCCAGATTTTGTCTAGAGATAATAATCACTTAATTCTCTTAAAGAATCATATGAGACTATCTAGTTTGTATTAGGATGATTGATTAATGATAAAAATTCTCTTCTAGTATCAGGGTTTTTACGAAAAGCGCCCAACATACGACTAGTAATCATTGAAACCCCAGGCTTGTGAACTCCCCTAGTCGTCATGCAATGATGCTCAGCTTCAATGACTACCGCAACCCCTATCGGCTGGAGAACTTGTTCAATACAATTGGCTATTTCTGCTGTTAACTTTTCCTGTATTTGCAGTCGTTTTGAATATGTTTCAGCGACTCTAGCTAGTTTGCTAATCCCCACAACCCTATGGTTTGGAAGATAACCAATATGAATTTTACCAATTATTGGTGCCAGATGGTGTTCACAAAATGATTCGAAGCGAATATCTCTTAGCAGAACTAACTCATCGTAACCTTGAATTTCATCGAAGGTTCGTTTCAAATATTCCACTGGATCTTGATTGTATCCTGCAAAAAATTCTTCGTAAGCACGAACGACTCGTTTTGGGGTATCAAGCAAACCTTCTCGGTTTGGATCGTCACCAGCCCATCTTAATAAGGTCTGAATGGCTCTTTCTGCATCTGTTCTCGAAGGTTTGTTGGCTTTTTTTTCAGAAACTTTTGGGTGTACTGCAATATTAGTTGGTTTTGTTGGTCTATTAGTCATTGTTTTTAATAAATTTAATTAATTTAAGTTTATAATCTGATGAGGGCTATCTAATGAAAAGGCTGGTATATCTACATCAAATTGATCGCCTTGGTTTGTCTGCATTGAATAAGATCCAACCATTATACCTGATGGGGTGTTCAAAGGAGTTCCACTCGTATATTCAAAAGTTTCTCCAGGTTCAAGTATTGGCTGTTCGCCCACTACTCCAGAGCCTCTAACTTCTTGTACGAGCCCGTTAGCATCTGTAATGCGCCAATATCTCTCTTGAAGCTGGACAGTTGCAGGCCCATGGTTTTCTATTTTAACCTGATATGCCCATACGAAGTGGTCATCTTCTGGGTCAGACTGGTCCTCAAGAAATATAGGAGCTACGGTTACGGATATATTATTACTTTTTGAGTTATACATACTATTTACTTTCTACGGGTTGGCCAAATTTATTAAGGTAGCAGATAGGCAGAAATCTATATATGGGTTTATGGCAATTCCTAGGGGCCGTTGTCTAGTGGTGCGTTAATTAGTGTGTGATTAAATCTGAGGTAATTTAGAGAAACATTCAAATAAATTATAACCTAATATTAGAATCTTTCTGCCTAAATGATCTATTAGTGAGCACACCTACAATATTAAGCTATCAAATATTTGAGGTCTAAACTCCCCGCATAAACTCGATTTTCTGTGTATTTATGTTATAATGAGTTGATTCTAAGGAGATATTATAATGAAGACGATATCAATTTCATCAAAGGAAATGAGCAATAGAGTTTCTAGATTCGCTGATCTCAAACCTTTGGAATTTGCTGAAAGTTTGGAACTATCTCAAGAAGCAATAGATATTATCTATGCTCGTAAGTTACTCTCGGTCATTGGGTTAGGAGAAGAGGTTGACACACCCGTAAATAAAGGGGCTCCTATAGTTGGAGCAGCAGGTATGACAATGACTATGGCCGTTTGCCCGCCTGGCACTGGTCCATCGCTGCATGCTCATCAACAAACTTATGAAACTTTTACTGTTCTTAAGGGTCGATTTGAAGTGACATGGAATGATGAAGGCACCGAGCGTGTGGAACTAGATTTGTTTGATACTATTTCTGTGCCCCCCGGAGTTTGTCGAGCTTTTAAAAATATTGGTGATGATGAGGGAATCCTGCAGGTAGTTATAACAGGGGGCGTTCATGATATGACTGACATCGATTTTTCTTCTGTGGTGGCTGAAAGACTTTCTGCTTATGGCGATGAAGTGGTCCAGTTATTTGAGGATAGAGGCATGACCTTTACGGCGGGGCAGGACTAATAAAAAGTGAAAAAAATCGCAGTTTAGATGGTAAAATATTATATAAGGTTTAACTTTTAAGTTTGTTATTTTTATTTTTTTGTTCAAACTGAATGCTATAATAATTTCCAACAAAAATTATGATGGCGCCCAATAAGACCGCTATTTCTGCTGATTCTGCGTAGAGTACATAGCCCACGAGTACTATCAGTGGGAGGCGCATAAAATCCATTGGTGCAGCTATACTTGCGTCTGCGAGCTTCAGGGCTCGAGCCGTGCAATAATGGGCGCTGACGCCCGTTGCACCACAAATAAACAACCAAAATAATTGCAATAGGTTGGGACTAACCCAGACCATAGACGCAAATATAGCCCCAATTGGAAGTTGTATTAATGTCATATAAAGTAAAATCGTTAATGGAGAATCTGTTTTTGTTAAAGATTTTGTTGCGACTATTACAAAAGCAAATCCAATAGCTGCTGCCAAAACTGCAAATGTTCCTGGGTTAATGCTTGCCATTCCAGGTTTTAATATTATAAAAACACCAATTAAACCGAGAATTACTGCTATAATTCTACCTCTATTTAGTTTTTCGCCTAGAAAAATTGCGGCTATTAAGGCTGCCCAAGCTGGTGTAGTGAATTCAATTGCAAAGACCTCAGATAGAGGCAGCATTATCACACCTGTTATCCAGCCAAGTTGAGCCGCAAAATGAATTAGATTTCGTGTAATTTGTAGTTTAGGTTGTTCTGTTTTAAGCGCTGACCACCCTTTATAGGCTAAAATTGGGCCTAGAATTACCAAAGAGGTAACGCTTCGAAAAAATTGAATTTCAAAGGGTGGTATTGCACCGTAGAGTTCTCTCACAGCGATTGCCATCAAAGTAAATGAAAGTAAGGTGCCGACCATCCACGAGACAGCAATTACTAAAGAAGAATGATTTTGATTAGATATGATTTATGAGGCCTATTTTATTGTCTTATTTCAGTGGGGTAACATTAAGTGTATTGGCTACTTTGGCTAAGCTCTCTATTAGAGGTTTGGGCAGAGGTATTCCATTTTCATTACGGTCTTTCATTGCCGCATGACTTCCATCTCCTGGAAGACGAACACCTTCCACTCCATTAAGTGTCTTAGAATTTCTCATTGTTTGAATGACTTTATCTATTTCTTGTTTAAAATCGTTTTTGTCCATGAAAGCTGATATGTCTAGGGCTAAAATAAATTGGCCAGTATTGCTTACAGAGCTCCTATCTGCGTTCATATCTATAACATCTCTACCAAAAGCCGCACCATTTAAGGTTCCGGCAAGAATACCGAATATGAGTGCTAATCCATAGCCTTTTGGACCTCCGATGGGCAGAAGAAAACCTAAGTCGGCTTGTTTGGCATCAGTCATAGGTTCACCGTTTTTATCTACCATCCACCCTTCTGGCATCGGTATATTACGTTGTGCATGGACTTTGATTTTACCATAAGAACTTACCGTGGTTGCCATATCTAGCAAGATTGGTTCTTCGTGCATGCCAGGAACTGCAACGGCAATTGGATTAGTTGACAGTAGTGGCTCTACGCCGCCCCATGGAGGAAGGTGGTTAGCGCTCCCGACTGCAACGTAAATTCCGATCATGTCTTCCTCTAGAGGAAGAAGTGCATAAGCTCCAGCAGCTCCAGCATGATTAGAATGATTGACCCCGACCCAAGAAACACCACTTTTCTTTGCTTTTTTAATTGCTAGTTTGGCACAGAAATTTACTACTAAATGTCCCATTCCGTTATCGCCGTCTACTAGGGCAGTAGCTGTGCGGTTTTTTAAAACCTTTATATTAGGAGTTTTATTAATCCCACCGTTAATTAAACGTTGAATATAACCAGGTAATCTAAAAATTCCGTGGGAATCTTTTCCCATGATGTCTGAAACTGCCATAAAACGTGCTACTGTTTCTGCATCTTTCTCAGGAAGCTCTGTTGCCACAAAACAGCGTTTCATAAAGTCTTCTAGTTTTGATCGTGAAAAGCGTTGCATATCAATATTATTGGACATCACTTCCTCGAATTAGATAGTTGGTTATTAAGGGACTTATAAAGTGGCTAATTTGCATCAGTTATTTCTATCAAAGGTTTTAAGATTAAAGAAGTCAGGTTATCTTATTCATTAATCTTTGCTCGATGAAATTTTAAGGACATTTGAAATGAATCATATCCAGATAGAGACTAGTTCCATAATGAGTATTGCGGAAGGTATACGGAATGGCAACCTGACGTCGAAAGATTTGGCGGAATGGACAATCGCTAATCGTAAAAATCGTGGCTCTACTCTAAACGCTTATAAGACATGGAAGCCTGAACAGCAGCTTTCTGAATCCGCAGCGGCAGATGCAGTATTTTTATCTGGAATAGACCTAGGCCCGCTTCAAGGGATTCCGGTATCAGTAAAAGACCTTTATGGCGTGAAAGGTTATCCAACCTTCGCAGGATGCTCTCGTGAGTTACCTGAGAAATGGCAAGCTGAAGGCCCTGTAATACGATCGTTGCGGAAACAATTAGCAGTTGTATCAGGAAAGACACACACCGTTCAGTTTGCTTTTGGGGCATTGGGCACCAATGCTCATTGGGGAACTCCAAGGAATCCTTGGGACGATAAAAATCATCGAGTGCCGGGTGGGTCGAGTGCCGGTGCTGGTGTAAGTCTTTGGGAAGGATCGGCTTTATTAGCTCTAGGTTCTGATACGGCTGGATCTGTAAGGATGCCAGCGAGTTTTACAGGCACAGTTGGGTTAAAAACAAGTAGGGGTCGATGGTCTACTGAAGGGATAGTGCCGTTGAGCACAACATTGGATACAGCCGGCCCTTTAACCCGTACAGTAGAGGATGCAGTTTTGGCTTTTTCAGTTATCGATCCCAAGATATCTGATCAAGCCGGGCGTTTTCGTGAAGGTCTTAATCGAGCGTCTGCGTCGGATTTTCATGTAGGCATATGTGACTGGTATTTTGATTCTTGTGATCCTGGCATATCAGAGGGTGTTAAATCAGCCTTAGACGAGCTATCAGCTTCTGGTCTTAAAGTATCGTCGATAAGATGTGGAGAAATAGAAGAAGCTGTTGAGTTGTTCAAAAGAGGAGGGCTTGCTGCTCCAGAGTTTGCCAGTTTTATAAATAATGAGATGGCAGATTTTAGAAATGACCTTGATCCAAATGTTTCTGCTAGGTTTGAAAAAATGGAGAGTATTGAAGTCAGAGACTATATGGCTATTTGTAGAAAAAGGTTAGAACTCGCTAGAAGCATAAAGGAAACTATGTTGGGGTTTGATGCTATTGTCGGTCCTACAATACCTATATCACCACCAACACTTGAAGAAGTTTCAGAACCAAAAAGCTATCATCTACATAATATGGGGGCCGCCAGAAATACGAGTACAATAAATATGCTAGATCTATGCGCAATTACTATTCCCGTTGGTCTCGATAAAAAAGGAATGCCGGTAGGATTACATATTATTTGTCCTCTAAATTCCGATGAGAAGGCTTTAGCGATTGCCTTATCGTTCGAGAAAGTATTGGGAAATGCGAGACAGCGCATGGGAACACCACCTTTGTGTTCTTAGACTAAGTATTTAGACGCTTTTTCTCGTAGTTTAAACTTTTGAATTTTACCTGAGGGGGTTCTTGGCATTGCATCCAAAAACTCCACTCTTTCCGGCAAGTAGTTCTTAGAAATCTTCTGATCCACTAAAAATTTAACGATTTTTTTTAGGTCAAGACTCTTTCTGGGTTTTAACACAATAAACGCGCAGCACCTTTCACCTAGACGATTATCGGGCATAGCCACAATCGCCACATCAACCACGTCAGGGTGTTTGTAGATCATACCTTCGACTTCAACTACAGGTATATTTTCTCCACCTCTAATAATTACATCCTTATTTCGACCTGATATACGGATATAGCCATCATTATCCATTTGGGCTAAATCCCCTGTTTCGAACCAACCGTTTTTATCGCTGTCGAACGCTTCTGGACGTCTAAAATAACCAACAAAACTTGCCGCGCCTCGAGCCTGTAGACGGCCTTCATTCCCATTACTAATAGGTTTATTATCATCGTCGACAATCCTTACCTCCATTCCATTTATTGGAGTTCCATCAGTTTCAAAAACCTTCTCTTCAGGATCATTTCGGTGAGTGGTAGTTACTCCTCCATTTTCAGTCATACCCCAGCAAGAAATGATATCAGCCTGAATAACCGTTTTTGCTTTACGTACCAAGGTTCTAGGGATTGGAGCGCCGGCAGTAACAAACATCTTTAGGGAGCTTAAATCATATTTATTTAGTTCAGCTATCTGTGTAAGATCAGAAAGAAAAGGAGTTGATGCCATAGTAAAAGTAACACGCTCTTTTTCAATCAAATTAGCTGCAACCTCAGGATTCCAGACATCTTGTAAAATTGCAGTGGTGTTGAGAACAATTGGCATCATTAAACCATAGAGAAATCCTGTTTGGTGCGCTAAGGGAGAGGCCATCAGCACTAGGTCACTTGCTGAAAGTCCTGATCGTTTGATAAATGGGTTTATATTACCTAGTAATGTGTTGGAAGTGTGCATAACAGCTTTTGGTTCCCCAGTGGTACCTGATGTGAAGGCGAGCTGTATGACTTCATTAGAGTTTATAAAACTGTCTTGGATTTCTTTTAGGTTGTGTCGCTCATTTTGGTTTGCTTTGAAATGGGCTTCGAACGATTTTTGAGTTTTTCCTCCAACGACATAAATTTTTTCTAGAGTTGGAATGCTATCTAATAGCTCATGAGCCATAAGCTCATAATTAAAATCACGAAAAAAAGCCGGAACAAATAAAATTTTACTTTCAGTTAATGAGAGCATGAATTGAAGCTCTCTGTAACGAAAAATGGGCATAAGCGCATTAGTAACCGCTCCAATACTAATACACGCTAAGTGCAAGGCTGTTAAATGCCACCAATTGGGTAATTGTATAGAAACAACATCTCTAGGTTTGACGCCGATTTTTTTTAGTTTTTTCGCAATTTGTGTTACTGATTCTGATAGTTCTTTATATGTTATCTTTATTGTCTCTCCTGTTTCTGTCATATAGGAAATGATTGCAACTTTTTCTGGGTTCTCACTAACTGCACGTTTAAAATAATCTAAAATCGTAAGGTTTGACCAAAGACCTGATTCGATCATTTCATTAATGCGATTTTGCGACAAAATAGGATTGTATTTTGTCATGCAATTTTCTTATTATTGGTTTTTTCGCTAAGAGCCAAGATGCGTTGCATGCTCAATAGAACTGGTTGTTCTATTAACTTTCCATCTACTACTACGACCCCTGTATTAGCTTCTTTGAAAGCCTTAATAACTTTTTTTGCATAATTCACTTCTTCTATGCTCGGGGTAAAAACTTCATTTAAAGTGGAAATTTGTTTTGGATGAATTGCCCCTTTTCCTGTGAAGCCTAAACTATTACTAGATTCAGCCTCCTGTCTCATCCCTTCCATATCCTCTAAATCAAGCCAAGGAACATCTATAACGTCTATCCCTGAAGTGGCTCCAGCGTGGACGGTTCTAGAACGGGCATAAAGAAGCGACTCCCAATTATTGGAACAACGAAGCTCTGCTGCAAGATCTACAGCGCCAAATAACAGGGCTGTTAGCCTGTCTGTAGCTTGAGCGATTTCATATGCTGCCTCTAACCCTTCGTTAGTCTCAATAATAGCCTGTATTTCGGTTCTCAAACCAGATTCTTTTAAAGTTTCGGCTAATCCATGAACCTCTTCAGGACCTTTTACTTTTGGCATCATTATAGAGGGAACCTGACAATTTGTTCTTAATATAGCCTCTAAATCAGCAATACCCTCGGAAGTGCGCAAGCAATTTACCCTTACCACTCTTTCAATTCCGTCCAGTGGATGAGGATTTTCAAATAATTCAAGCATCTTCTCTCTAGCTTCACTTTTGTTATGAGGGGCTACTCCGTCCTCTAGTTCAACACAGACTATATCTGCCCCTGATTTTAAGGCTTTATTAAAGAGTTCAGGCCGATTACCTGGTGTAAAAATGAAACTTCGACGTGACTGAAATGTATTCTGTTCCATGCTATTATTTTCTCGCATAATGAAAATTATCTTATTTTGGTGGTTGATATAAACAAACTTTTAACGAAGTGGGAACACTTGGTTCTTTCCATTTTTGCTCTGTTGTGCTCCCATAGGCAAAATTTATCGGGAGGATAATATGATAAAACAGTTTTTCACTGCGGCAGTAATACTTATTTTGATGTCGACCACCGCACTTGCTGAATCAATTAAAATCGGTTTTGTAACTACTTTGACGACAGGTGCAGCCATAATTGGAGTGGATCAAAAAAAAGCAGTAGACCTTGCTGTAGAGCATATAGGCGGCAAGATGGGTTCTTTGGATGTTAAAATTGTTTATGAGGATGATGAATTCAATCCTCAAAAGGGCAAACAAAAGACTGAGAAGCTTATAAAGTCAGGTGATATAGATATCGTCGCTGGATATATTTGGTCACACGTTCTTTTGGCTTCAGCTCCAGTAGTTTTGAATGCTAATAAAATTCTAATAAGCGCCAATGCTGGCCCTTCTCCTTTGGCAGGAAAAAATTGTCACAAGAATTTTTTTAATATTTCTTGGCAAAACGATCAAACGCCAATGGCTCTTGGTGAGGTTCTAAACCAGCGAGGAATTAAATCACTCTATATACTTGCGCCTAACTATGCAGCGGGTAAAGATATGGTGGCCGGCGTTGAACGTACGTTTAAGGGAAAAGTTGTTGGAAAGGACATGACGACATGGCCAACTCAGATAGATTGGTCGGCTGAATTTACCAAGGTCAAGTCTGCTAAACCCGAAGCCGTGTTTACCTTTTACCCAGGAAAGCATGGAGCAGCTTTTTTAAAGCAATACGCTCAAGCGGGTCTTTCAAGCACGCCTCTATATTCAGTTTACACGTTGGATTCACTAAGCCTTCCAAGACTTCAACAAGCCAAAATGACAGGGGTTCTTGGTACAACTATGACTCAGTTTTGGTCACCAGATATGGATAATGCGCAAAATAAACGTTTTGTGGCTGATTTTAAGAAGAAGTACGGAAGCTATCCATCATTTTATGCAGCACAGGCTTATGATTCTATCTTTCTTATAAAATCAGCTGTTGAGGCAACTGGAGGAAAGGTAAGTGATACTAATGCCATGCGTGCCGCTCTTGAAAAGGCTAATTTTCCATCAGTGCGTGGTAAAGTCCGGTTTGGTAATAATCATTTTCCAATACAAAACTTTTATAGTCGAGAAGTAGTTGTCGATTCCGAAGGGAAGTGGACAACTAAGATTACAGGCGTAGCGCTTAAAGATCATCAGGACGTATATGCTAAACATTGCAAACTATAAAAGGTAAACTCTTTTCTTTTAAGACGGGGGTCTGTTTGACCCCCGTCTTTGTATCAATTTAGGGCTGTATTATGGAAATTAGTTTTGTTGTAGAACAGCTTCTTAACGGGTTTCAACTAGGAGTCCTTTTGTTTTTGTTAGCAGCTGGACTAACCTTAGTCTTTGGAATCATGGATTTAGTTAATCTTGCGCATGGATCAATCTATATGATTGGAGCGTTTTTTGCTGCAACCATGACCCTTGCTCTGGATTCTTTTATTCTTGGTATAATTATAGCGCTTCCTATGACATTAGTTTTAGGTATGGTCCTAGAATTTATAGCCCTCAGAACTCTTTATTCACGGGGTCACATGGACCAGGTTCTTGCAACATTTGGTTTAATTTTATTTTTAAATGAATTAGTAAGGATCATTTGGGGACCGGCAGGCCTGGCTATTCCTTTGCCTTTACTTCTTGATGGAAGTATTTCTCTCCCCCTAGGGATAGTTTATCCGACCTATCGCATGTTTATTATTCTAATTGGTATTATTGTGGCTATAGGTCTTTATTATTTGGTAAGTAAAACCCGATTAGGAATGCTTATTCGTGCAGGGGCTTCTAATCGAACAATGGTCGGTGCACTTGGGATAAATATCAGACTTTTATTTACAGCTGTATTTGGGTTGGGTGCTATGTTGGCAGGGCTTGCTGGCATGCTTATTGCCCCAATTAATCAGGCACAAATAGGTATGGGCGAAGATATTCTTATTCTGGCATTTGTCGTAATTGTAATTGGTGGAATTGGCTCAATTCGCGGAGCATTTATTGCTGCGATTGTGGCAGGAGTTATAGATACTATGGGCAGGGCGTTTTTAGACGTGCTTTTGTTAGCCCTGTTGCCAGCCAATGCAGCAGAAGCTGCTGGGCCCGCTTTATCTTCAATGCTAATATATTTTCTTATGGCTGTAGTCTTAATTTTCCGTCCGCAAGGCCTTTTCCCGGCAAGAAACGGCTAGCTCTAAGATGAGGCTTAAGAAAAATGTACAAGAAATTGGCGTCTCCTGTTTATTTATACTTTTTGCTATTATACCTATTTTAGCACCAGCAATCGGGGAAGCATTTTATGTGGATGTGTTTGCTAGGATTATGATCTGGTCCATTGCTGCTGTTGGACTCAATCTGGTGTTGGGCTATGGAGGTATGATTAGTTTTGGACATGCTGCTTATATAGGTTTAGGTGGATATACTATTGCAATATTTTCATTTCATGAAATAAACAATGGGTTTATTCAATGGCCAGTCGCACTGCTTATTAGTGGGCTGGCTGCTTTGCTTTTCGGTGCGTTATCTCTTCGAACACGCGGGGTGTATTTTATAATGATTACACTAGCGTTTGCCCAAATGGTCTACTTTCTGGGTGTTAGTGCTGATAAATACGGTAGCAATGATGGATTGAATATTTGGAATAGAAGTGAATTTAAAATTTACGGATTAGACTTTTCTATCGATGATAATTTGACCTTTTATTATCTTACTTTCACAATATTAATTTTGATTGTTTTTCTTGTTCGTCGTTTGGTCAATTCTCGTTTTGGAATGGCAATACAAGGTACTCGTTCTAATGAGAGTAGACTGGAGATGCTGGGTGTGCCCACTTATGTCTATAAACTTACTGCATTTGTAATTTCAGGAGTTATCTGTGGTTTAGCAGGAATCTTGCAAGCTAACTTTGAAAGGTTTGTAAGTCCCGATATGATGGACTGGCCACGATCTGGTGAACTAATGTTTATGGTGATAATGGGGGGCATGGGTACTTTGATGGGCCCAGTATTGGGCGCGACGGCGTTTTTGGTATTATCGGAAGTTTTGTCGAGTTTAACTGTTCACTGGCATTTGATATTTGGACCTCTGTTAATAATTCTAGTTCTTTATGCGCGTGGGGGCTTGGGAGGTATAATTGATAGGGGTCAAAAAGATGGTTAGCCCCCTACTGAGGACAAGAGCATTAAACAAATCATTTGGAGGTATTGTAGCTACAAAAGATTTATCAATAGAAATATTTGAAGGTCAGATTTGTGCTGTAATTGGGCCTAACGGGGCTGGAAAAACAACACTGGTAAATTTGTTGTCGGGTAATTTGCGCGCCGATTCTGGAGATATAATTTTTGAAGATGATAATGTCACTGGACTGTCGCCTTCGGCGCTTTGTAGCAGAGGTATAGCTCGCTCTTTTCAAATTACTAGCATCTTTCCTGAATTTTCCTTACTAGAAAATGTTTGTTTTTCTGTGCAGGCTAGTCTTGGGCACAGTTTTCATTTTTGGAAGGATGTTAGAGCTGATGAAAGGGTAATTAATCCTGCAAAAGAGGTTTTAGAGCGTATTGGCTTACTTTCTAGGGCTAATGTTCTTGCAGGTAATTTAGCCCATGGAGAAAAAAGACAGTTAGAAATAGCAATGGTTTTAGCTACAAGACCTAAACTTTTGTTGCTTGACGAACCCATGGCAGGCATGGGGGCCGAAGAGAGTCGCCATCTCGTAACGCTTCTTAATGAATTAAGGTCAGATTACAGTATGTTACTAGTTGAGCACGATATGGATGCTGTTTTTGCTCTTGCAGATAAAATAACGGTATTAGTCTATGGCAAGAGTATAGCTGAAGGAAAACCCTCTGAAATAAAAGTTAACAATGCAGTTTTAGAGGCCTATCTGGGCAGCTCGGAAAGTTAACAATGCTGTCAGTTAATTCAGTAGAAGCTTCATATGAGGATAGCCAAGCGTTATTTGGAATGTCTTTTGACGTTGGTACCAGTGAATTCGTAACCTTACTGGGGCGTAATGGTATGGGTAAAACCACTACTATTCGTTCAATTATGGGTATTTTGCCGGTTAGTTCGGGAAAAATCTTTTTTGAAGAAAAGGAAATAACAAATTTATCATCATTTCGGATTGCTCAAGCGGGCATAGGTTTGGTTCCGGAGGGACGGCAAATATTTCCTAATCTTACTGTAAGAGAAAACTTGATAGCAACAGCGGTTCGGCCTTCAGGCTTAAAACGGGCTTGGACAATAGATAGAATAATTGAATTATTTCCAGCCTTACGTGAAAGACTGAATAATATGGGAGGCCAATTATCTGGAGGAGAACAACAGATGTTGGCAATTGGCCGGGCCCTAATGACTAATCCTCGTCTTCTAATACTGGATGAGGCCACGGAGGGACTAGCTCCAAAAGTTCGTTCTGAAATTTGGTCCTGCCTGAAAACACTTAGACAAGAAGCGCAAGCCATTTTAGTTATAGATAAAAATTTAGAAACATTGCTTGAAATAGCAGATCGTCATTACATAGTGGAGAAAGGATCGGTTGTGTGGTCCGGTACCTCTACTCAATTAAGAGAAAATAAACAGCTTCAAAAGAAATATTTAGGCGTCTAAGCCTGAAAACAGATGCCTTAATGGAATAATACGTATTCATAATCTATTGGTAGGCCATGAATACCCCGTTTTGGGGGGGCTATCCATCCTGCCATCTTTCCTGGCTCTATAACCTGTATCATTAGTGATTTTACAAGTTCATAATCCTCTGAAGAGGGCAACCATTCATTACGTTGTTTGTTCCATGTAGTTGAGTCAATTATTTCACCTGTAGGCGAAGATTCAACGTCTTTGAATACTCCTATGTTCCGATTAAAAGCTGGATGAGGTAGCGTCAACTTAGTATCTATATCGTAAGACTCTATGATTCTATTGAAACGATCGAGCCCTCTTTGACTGTCTTTTGTGTAGTCTTCCCTTAGTTTCAAGTTTATAGCTGTTAAAGCTGGAGTTTCCTCACTTCGGATCTTATTCTTTTCAATTTTAGGCAACAACACGTAAGAATCTGTCAGTAAATGGTCATCATTAATTTTATTTTCTTGGAAGCGGCCCTTAAGCCCCATTGAGTAATAGTTAGCGGCATTAGTTGAACGCTCTGAACCAAATAGGTCTAAACAAATTGAATAATGAAAATTAATCCATTTCTGTATAATGCTAAGATCTATGCCTCCCATCAGGCTAACTTTATCGGTGTCATGTTCTCTCATAAGCTCACAAGTTCTTTGAATTATTCTCATGATACCCGTTTCACCGACAAACATATGGTGGGCTTCCTCAGTTAGCATAAACCGACAGGTTCTTGATAAAGGCTCAAAAGCTGACTCACTCAATGCAGCGAGCTGAAACTTACCATCTCGATCTTGGAAGTACGTAAACATAAAAAAAGATAACCAATCGTCAGTGCGTTCATTGAAGGCTTCAAGTATTCTGGGTTTATTTGGATCGCCTGCGTGACGGCTAAGCATTTCATCTGCTTCCTCTCTTCCGTCTCTTCCAAAATATGCTTGTAACAAATAAACCATTGCCCACAGGTGTCTACCTTCTTCAACATTCACTTGAAAGAGGTTTCTCAGATCATAAAGAGATGGGCAAGTTTTTGAAAGATGACGTTGTTGTTCCACTGATGCTGGCTCTGTGTCGCCTTGAGTAACAATTAATCTCCGTAGTTCAGTTCGGTATTCTCCGGGTACCTCTGTCCAAGCACTTTGTCCTTTATGAAGACCGAAGCCGATGCATCTATCTTTTTCTGCTGGAGAAAGAAAAATTCCCCATCTGTACTCCGGCATTCTAACATGACTAAAATGAGCCCAGCCTTTTGCATCGACGCTGATTGCGGTTCTCAAATAAACTTCAAAGTTTTGAGTTTGATGTGGTCCTAGTTCTTTCCACCAATTGATATAGGCGGGTTGCCATCGCTCAAGGGCTCTTAATAAGCGTCTGTCATCAGAGAGACTAACATTATTAGGTATAGTTTCATTATAATTAATATTCATATTTCAGACCCGATTACGATCAAAAGTGGGTTGTTTCCCAGTGCCGTAACTCTCCAAAGAGACGCTAGCATTTGGTCTTTGGAATAGCCAGTTTTGCCAAACTGACAGCCTAGAAAAAATTTTACTTTCCATTGTTTCTGGTCCTCCAAATCGCAAGTTAGCTTCCATTGCTGATAGAGCATCTGGTGAGAAGCTAGCTCTAGCCTCAAAAGCAATTCTTATTTCATCTTCCCAGTCTATATCGTCTGGTGCAAAGGTGACCAAGCCGAGCTCTTCAGTTTTTTTGGCCTCTAATTGTTTTCCTTCAATTAGCTTTATTTTTTCTAGGAGGCCTTTTTTCCCTAAAAAACGACTACTAATTCTGGAGAGCCCATTACTCATTTCTAAGTAACCAAAATTAATACCTGTAAGACAAAAGGTGGTTTTTTTTTCGGTATTTTTTTCTATGGCCTCATCAAGCATATAGCTAGTATCTGCCGCTAGTACTAATTCAGCTAACGTGCCGGTAAAACATGAGTTCGGCTCTATTAAAGCTATCAAACTCCGAGAAGATATATCCAAACGTTTAAAAGTTCGTTTCAAGTAAAGAATAATTTCACGTATAAACCAGTCCTTAGAATTCAGCAGCATTATTTTATCAATAGCTTGCATAGCGTCAGGGCTACCTTCAGAAGTGAAGGCCCAGGTGCCGATTTCCGGTTCATTGAAACGCAGATGGAGAATTGCGTCATCCAATTCACGAGCAAATGCCAGTGGCCAAAATTTACATCCCATAGAATAAATATGCTTAATGGATGGATTTAATGTTTTACCTGGACCTTTGATTTTAAAGGTCGCTAATCTCAAATCACGATTAATTAATACTTTGATAAGATCATAAGAAATTTGATTCTTTTCAATCTTTCGATTAATTGGCTCAAGTTCGATTCCATTTGATACAGTATTACGATTGTTTTTCTTGGCTAATTTTTTTGCTTTACTTAGGGTTTGCGGAATTAGCTCAGATCTAGTTGCCAACTCATCCACGAGATTCCAATCCAATGCTCGTTTACCTCGAACACCCTCACTTGTGGTGCAAAAAAAATCAGCTCTGTCTCGTCTTACGTGCCGTTTATCAATAATTCTTGTTAGTCCGCCTGTCCCCGGTAAAACCGCAAGTGATGGAACTTCCGGCAATGAGATTGCTGTTGCTCCATCATCAACAAGTATTATGTGCTCAGTAGCCAATGCCAATTCATATCCTCCCCCTGATGCGGGGCCATTTATAGCGCAAAGATACGTTTGACCTGAGTTGAGGCTGGCATCTTCAATGCTAATACGAGTTTCATTTGTAAATTTACAGAAATTGACTTTCTCTATGTGGCTTAACTGACCCAACATTTGTATGTTGGCTCCTGCGCTAAAAACTCTTTCCTTTGCTGAGGTTATTATCACAGCACCAACTTCTGGATGTTCGAATCTTATTCTTTGAACTGCGTCATTAAGCTCTATATCAACACCTAAATCATATGAATTAAGTTTAAGTGTATAGCCCAGAGTAGAGTTTTTGGTTTCTTCTACGTTTAAAAATAATGTGGCAACATCACCGTCTATATTTATTTGCCAATGTTTATACTGGTCTGGACTAGTAAAGAAATTTATCATTAATATTGATGTCCGTTTGTTAATTAAGCAAATGAGCGTGGTCTGGTCTAAGGGTAAATAAAAAAGTATATGGTATTAGATTTGATGTATTATCTACGTATTTTCTCGGGTGTTGTATATACATGACTGATAACGAAGTGTCGCGTTTTATAGATCTATTAGGCTATCCCATAGAGTATTATTGGACTAGGCCACCCAAAAAAGGCGAAACAGTTATAATTATGCTTCACGAAGGCCTCGGATCTTTAAGTACGTGGCAGAATTTCCCCAGATCATTATCAGATAAAACACGTTTTCCAATTTTGGTATACTCCAGACATGGATATGGTAGATCCGAAATTATAGAAGGATCACGTGGTAAAAACTATATGCATAACGAAGCATTAAGGATATTACCGGCTCTATTAGAAGAGTTATCTATATCTGACCCAGTATTACTTGGGCATAGTGATGGAGCTTCAATATCTCTAATACATGCGGGCTCTGGCAAGTGGGCTGTGCGTGCCTTAATCTTGGAAGCAGCACATGTTTTTGTAGAGGAAGAAACACTAGTTGGTATAAGAGCAATTAGAGAAGCATATATCAAAGGAGATCTAAAAAGGAGCCTTGCTCGTTACCATGACGATCCTGACAAAAGTTTCTACGGATGGAATGATCTATGGCTTAATCCAGATTTTCGGGACTGGAATATTGAAAGTTATTTGGAAATGGTTGATTGCCCAATATTACTTTTACAAGGGGAAAATGATGAATATGGAACCAAGCACCAAATCAACAAAATAACTAACAAAGTAAGAGGGTCGGTTGACGTACGAGTAATCCCATCCTGTGGACATTCACCTCACCGTGATCATCCAAAACTGGTTTTGGATATTATGTCCAAATTTATAAGAGAACTATAAACTTTGAAAATGATGAGAAATTAACCACAAAAAATTAGGTGAAAACAAAGATGGCAGAAATTTTTGATTTAATTATTAAAGGCGGAGATGTTTGGACAAGGGAAGGTCTTAGGCAGGTCGATATTGCAATTAATTCTGGTAAAATCGTATTACTAGATAATATTAGTTCCTCATCAGGCCGTAATATATTTCAAGCAAATGGACTTACTGTATTGCCAGGGGTGATTGATACTCAGGTACATTTCCGAGAGCCAGGTAATGAACATAAAGAAGACCTAGAAAGCGGCACCCGTTCGGCAGCTTTGGGGGGAGTTACAGCCATATTTGAGATGCCCAATACCAACCCACCAACAACTACAACTGAGGCAATTCAAGACAAGCTCGATAGAGCTAAAGGACGGAGTTGGGTAGATTATGCTTTTTTTGTAGGCGCTGACCCAGCAAATATCGAAAAGCTGCCTGAGTTAGAAAAACTTCCTGGATGTTGTGGGGTAAAAATGTTTATGGGGAGCTCGACTGGAAATTTATTAATACCAGACGATGACACTGTCCGCAGAGTATTGGAAAATGGGAAGCGTCGTGTTGCTGTTCATTCTGAGGACGAGAAAAGACTTACCGAGCGAATGAGCGAACGGATATCAGGTGACCCTTCCTCCCATCCTATGTGGCGAGATCCGCGTACAGCTATTGACGCCACAGTACGAGTTTTAAAAATAGCAAGGGAAACAAAGAGAAAAATCCACGTACTACATGTAACAACAGCCGAAGAAGTAAAAATTTTATCTGAAGCGAAAGACATTGCCACGTGTGAGGTTACACCTCAGCACCTTACATTATCCTCTCCAGATTGTTATCAACGTTTAGGAACTTATGCTCAGATGAACCCGCCCATAAGGGAACAGTATCACAAAGATGGTCTTTGGGAAGGGGTATTAGATGGCGTGTTTGATGTCATTGGTTCTGATCATGCGCCACATGCCAAGGAAGAAAAAAATGTACCTTATCCAGGCTCACCATCTGGTATGCCTGGGGTTCAGACCCTATTACCCCTAATGCTCGATCATTTCAATGCTGGCAGAATAAGTTTAGAAAGATTGGTTGATTTACTTTGTTTGAGTCCTACGAGAATTTATAATATTGCCTCTAAAGGGAAGATAGAAATAGGTTATGATGGAGATCTCACTATTGTTGATCTAAGCGCTAAACGCACGATCTCTAAGGATTGGTTGTCTTCAAAATGTGGTTGGTCGCCTTTTGAAGGATTAGAGGTGGTTGGATGGCCGATGGGGACTATTATTAGGGGCAACATAGTCATGCAGGAGGAGGAACTTATAAACAATCCCCTTGGAATGCCTCTAAGCTTTAATGACAGTATTTAGAAATATTCTAAAGACATGGTTGGGAACTTGTTTCAACTACCACATTAACCACTCCATCTGGAAGACATGATGAAATTACTTGGATAGCGTGGTTGAAAAAGACCAAAGGTCTCAATAAATCCTTTTTATGAAGAACTCATTTAGTTTGAGGCATACCTCCCCTTTTTTCTACAAGGTAAAATCTAGTCTATAAACTCTAGAATCGTGTGGTTAAGGGGCGCATTTTAAGCTCTGTTATGCGATTTCCTTCGCGGTCCGTCACTTCAAAGCGAAATCCATGAAAGCTGAACACCTGACCCACTGTTGGGATCGTCTGGCTTTCATGGATGACCAAACCGGCAATGGTATTGGCCTTTTGATCGGGGAGCGTGCAATCCGTAGCACGATTAAAGTCCCGTATTGTCATGCTGCCTTCTACTATGAAATGGCCATCAGACGTGCGTACCATAATGTTGTCTTCGGCTTCGTCAAATTCGTCCGTAATTTCACCCACAATTTCTTCGAGGATATCTTCAAGCGTGATCAACCCTTGAAGGGTGCCATATTCATCAACAACCAAAGCAAAATGCAGATGCAAGCGTAAAAATTCCCGCATTTGATCGTCTAAAGTTGTTGTGTCGGGAACAAAATAGGGTGTTTTTGCTACTTCTGAGATATTGAAATTCTGCAAAGCGTTCTTTGGTTCTTTGCTCCCACTGATAATCCGGTAGATGGTGCGCGCCAGATCTTTAGCATGCAAGACGCCTATAATGTTTTCCTGATTGTCTTTGAACATAGGAAGTCGCGTATAGTTGCTTTCTAGACATTGATCCATCATCTGCATCGGGTCAGCTTCTGCATTTACCATTTCTATGTCAGAGCGATGAAGCATAATTTCATTAACCGTTCGGTCCTCAAGGTCAAGAGCGCCCAGAATGCGGTCTCTGTCCTCTTTTTCAACGATGCCTTCTGAATGCCAAATTCTAAGGGCACCGGCAATTTCTTCACGAACCGCTAGAACATTGGTGTCTGGATCTGTTTGCACGCCAAAAAGGCGCAACATAGCCCTTACGACCCAAAGCACTGTAGAGACAATCGGGTTAAAGACAAGCGTTACAATCTGGATCGGTCGGCTCACCAGTGACGCCGCACTTTCCGCGTTTGTGATCGCATAGGTTTTGGGCAGGACTTCAGCAAAGATAAGGACCAATACCGTCATCACCAAAGTGGTCAAAACAACCGCGCTCTCCCCGAAGCTTCTTGCCAGCAAGGCAGTTGTCAAAGAGGTTGCCAGAATATTGACAAGGTTGTTTCCCAAAAGAACAGACCCAATCAACCGCTCGCTATCCTCAGTGACATCAAGCGCACGCTGCGCGCTGCGTGATCCTTTGTCAGCTTGTGCACGCAGTTTTCCACGTGAGGCCGCTGTAAGGGCTGTTTCGCTTCCTGAGAAAAACCCAGAAAGGATAAGAAGGGCCGCAATGGCTGAAACCGAGATCCAGAACTCGGTATCAAAAAGGAGTGTTGTTTCTTCCATCGTCATATAGGTTCCGTGTTTCTTTGGTTATATGGTTGAAATAGTGCATATAATCAAGTCAGAGTGACATGGATGATCTAAGACAGGGGTCAGTCTGCAACCTCATCCTTGACCGGTGCATCTGGATAATTGGGGAAAGCGGTTAGCTAGATAAATAAACGAAAAAAACACAAGTGGACGTTTTGGTTTTCATTACCCCTTATCATTCTGTTGATTTACATGATGTGTTTTCCTCGTAAATGAGAGTTGGGGAATGAACAACTAGCACATCATTTATGCAGTATGAAAATTAAACTTAATGAGAGGAAAATGAAATATCCCCATTTTTGTTGTCAAGATTTGATGATTTAAATCGGACACTTTCATCTAGTGTAGGTAAGTTTTTTATAGATGATATCCCGCGAGCCTGCGATTTCGCCGTTTTCACCATTTAGATCTTTCCACGAAACTTGATAAATCGCTTCTTGCTAAGTTTCCTCTCTTAGAGAAATTCTAAGAAAACATAGAGACTATTGCCTCTGTGAGAGCCTATCTGGATACGCGTCCTAAATTGATAGATGTTAGCGTTATGCCAAAGTTGGTAATTGATGGTGTGCCCCATCCAACAGGTATACAAAAAACCTAATCTGTTTCCAAACTGGTAAGCTTAGTCATTAAAATTTTATAGCTTTGTGGGGTTTGGAGCGTCTCCATAGACTTCTTTTGGATCAAAGACTTTCTCAGTTTCTTCGAACTTTAACTTTTTAGGTGATTCTTTGTTTTCTCCTATAGGCACGGAGCGGAAGAAACACGAGCGATAACCCACATGACAGCTAGCGCCCCCTTTTACGTTAACACGAAGCCAAACAGCATCTTGATCATCATCAATTCGGATTTCCACGACTTCTTGAATTAAACCGCTTGTCGCACCTTTATGCCATAAATCTTGTCGGCTACGACTCCAGTAGTATGCTTCACCACTAACAATTGTTTTTTCTAACGCCTCATTATTCATATATCCATGCATAAGTACCTCTCCAGTTGAGGCATCGGTGGTTACAACTGGTAGTAAACCTTTTTCATCAAATTTCGGTGCCAATTCGTCGCCTTCTTCAACTTGTTTTATCGATTTGCGCAAAACAAAAAAGTTAGTGTTTTTGGTTGCCATATCAATTTTTCCTTTGGGTTTTGTCCTCTTTTAATGTCTGCTGCGCTTCTCTAAACATGTTATAAGGGTTTTACACCACTAGATGTCAAGGTAAGCCTAATAGTTAAGGAAGCTCTTTAGATGGGAGATAAAGAAAAAAAGCTAAAATCCAACCCCATTCCTGTATCCCTGCTTACAGGTTTTCTTGGTAGTGGTAAAACAACCGTCTTGAACCATCTGCTGCAACAACCGGACATGAATAATACAGCAGTTATAGTCAATGAGTTTGGCGAAATTGGGCTTGATCATGAGTTTGTAGTTGGTGGCAGCGAAGACATGGTATTACTCAATAATGGCTGTTTATGCTGTACAGTTAGAGGTGATCTGGTCAACACACTACGAGATCTTATTGTAATCAGGGCTCGGGGTGAGACACCACCATTTAAAAAAGTTTTAATTGAAACGACGGGTTTAGCTGATCCGGCCCCTATTTTACATACGCTTATGGGTGATGATCTGGTAACTCAGTATTATCGCCTTGATGGAGTTATAACAACAATTGATGCTGCAGTTGGAGAGACCACACTAGACACACAATATGAATCGGTAAAACAGGTTGCAGTTGCAGATCGTTTACTAATCACCAAGTCAGACTTAGTGGGTGATAAAGAAATTGACGAGATTCGTAAAAGGTTAAGACTAATTAATCCTGCCGCTCCTAGCATTACAGTTCTGAATGGAAATGTTTCTACTGATGATATATTTGGCTGTGGCCTTTACGATCTGTCTAAGAAGACTCCTGACGTAGACAAATGGTTGAAGGAGGAAGAGTACTCTGCATCACATGACCACCAGTCACTGCATTTAAACATTAATAAACATGATGATAACATTCGGGCTTTTTGTGTGACCTATGATCAACCAATAAGATTGGATTCTATAGAACAATGGTTTGATCTAATTATGCTAATTAAAGGGCCTGATTTATTACGAATTAAGGGTATAGTTAATGTGACAGAAATGGATGGCCCTATAATAATTCACGGTGTTCAGCATGTGTTTCATCCGCCTGTAGAGCTAAAAGCCTGGCCGTCAGAAGATAGAAGAACCCGAATAGTTTTTATAACCCGTAATGTGGATAAAGGTTTGCTAGAAGACTCTCTTAAAACATTTAGTGAAAAGCCGAGCTCAATTGCCTACTAATATTTTGCTGTGTTGTTATTCTAAAGGTCAAAATTTAAATATTTATTCTTTTTCGCATAATTGAAAATTAAATCATGAAATAGGTGAATGTATATGGTGGATTCAGTAACAGCAGATTTAAGAGGAGATATAGGGATCGTAACCATTAATAGACCTGCAAAAAGAAATGCACTGCGTCAAAAAGACTGGATTAAGCTGGCAGACACCCTAAATGAATTAGGTGAGAATAATGACCTAAGATGTTTGATTATTAAGGGGGCAGGCGACGCAGCTTTTTGTGCTGGAGCTGACATAAGTGGCTTTGAGTCAGAGCGATCTACAAGAGAAAAAGTTAAGTTGTATGAGGAAGTTACAGCTCGTGCATTTGACGCAGCACATACTTGCCAAATCCCCATTATTGCTATGATTAATGGTTTTTGTCTTGGTGGAGGATTTGAGCTAGCATTAGGTTGTGATTTGCGAATTGCTGGAGTTTCAGCCAAGTTTGGTGTGCCAGCCAAAAATGTAGGCTTATTCCTATCGTATTCTCTATTAGAACTTTTAATCGACGCAGGAGGAAAAGCTACTGCAATTGAAGTGCTATTGGAGGGACGTATTTTTACAGCAACTGAGGCTAAATCAAAAAACTTAATTACTCGAGTTGTAGATGATGAGAAACTCTTTGAAGAGACTATGTCCGTTGCTAGAAATGTGGCCAACGGAGCTCCACTAACTGCAAAATGGCATAGAAAAGCAATTCGAAGGATAGATCAAAGTGGGCCCTACAGCTCTACAGAGTTAGATGAGCAATATGACTACGCGGATAGTGAAGATTATGAAGAAGGGTTTAAGGCCTTCGTTGAAGGCAGAAAACCAATCTTTAAAGGTAAGTAGACTGTAAATTTAATAATTATTTATTGGATATGAATATTATAAAGAAGAAGGAACAAAGGCTTTACTGGTTAGTGGCGCGTGTTTTTCTTCCGTTTGCTCTAGGCTATTTTCTCTCCTATCTTTATAGAACTGTTAATGCAGTTATAGGGCCTAATCTGGTTGAAGAACTGAGTATCGGTGCAGGAGGTCTAGGGCTTTTAACAAGTGCATACTTCATAGCTTTTGCAGCAGCCCAACTGCCTCTAGGATTTTTTCTTGATAGTCGTGGTCCTCGTAGGACAGTGGCAGTATTGCTTTTGGTTGCAGCAGCAGGATCGCTGGTGTTTAGTCAGGGTCAAGGACTGTGGGGCTTGGTAATGGGCCGTGCCTTGATTGGATTGGGTGTAGCCGCCTGCTTGATGGCCGCATTTAAAGCTATGGGAGAGTGGTTTCCTCTAGAAAAGCTTCCAATGGCGAATGGATTTATTATGGCCAGTGGTGGCTTAGGGGCAATTACTGCTACCGCTCCGACACAATACTTAGTAGCAGACATAGGCTGGCGAAATGGATTTCTTGTCTTGGCTCTTGCTACTCTCTTTGTCTCTTTGGTTATATGGTTTTGTGTACCTGAAAAAAGCAGAGATAACCCTTCTGATAACATTACTAGTCAAATTAGAGATTTAAGAAAAATTTATGGGAGACTAATGTTTTGGAGGCTGGCACCAATAACAGCTTTATCACAGGGTACATTTCTAGCAATACAAACATTATGGGCGGGTCCTTGGCTAAGAGATTTAGCTAAATTAGCACCTGACGGGGTTAGCATTACCTTGTTATTTGGAGCTATCGGTTTTGTTTTTGGTAATGTTTTTATAGGGGTTGCAGCCGTTTGGCTGGCGAAAAAAAGCATTGAGCCAATCATAGTTGTGGGTACCGGTATGATGTTTTTTATAATAGTACAATTTTTTGTTATTATTGAGTGGACCTCTGCACCGCATATACTTTGGTTTATTTTTGGGATGTTGGGTTCGATTGGTGTTTTGAGTTTTTCGGTTCTTTCAAAAGAATTTGATAAGCAGCTTATAGGCAGAGCCACAACAGGAATGAACCTCCTTATATTTGTGGCTGCCTTTTCTATACAATGGGGAATAGGTGAGATCATAAATTTTTGGCCAACTAGAGAAAACGGGGGTTACGACGCTGCAGGGTATCGTTATGCGTTCTCAGCAGCATTAATTCTGCAAGTCTTAGCTTTGTTTTGGATGGTTTTTGCAAAAAGAATCAAGCGGACTTAACTATTTAAAGCAGCGCTAAATTATTTTTTATGCAAAAAATAATTAAAGGTATTTCATCTTGGGAAAAATGAATCTTCCATCAGCGGATTTTAAAGTGGATCCAAAACTTGCTGAAGATACGATCGAAATAAATCGCTTGCATTTTTGCAGGGTTCTTTTGATGAACGACTCAAATTATCCCTGGCTTATTTTGGTTCCACAAATAAAAAATATTAGGGAGTTACATGAATTACCCCCCGAATGTTTCAAAGGTGTTTTTTCTGAAATTACTTTTATTAGCAAGGAAATGGAGAAATTGTTTAAACCTGACAAGCTCAATGTTGCTGCACTTGGTAATCAGGTTTCACAACTTCATATACATATTATTGCCAGGTTTAAGAATGACGCCGCTTGGCCCCTTCCTGTCTGGGGTGCGAATCCCATTAAAAAATATGGTGAAGATGAGCTGGAAACATTGATTTCAGAAATACAAGCCAATTTATTTTCTAAATAAACAGCTGCTGATTAGTTGGCTGAAGGGGAGAAGTTAGAAAAAGAAACTTTAGTTTTTTCTTGGGCTATATGATTTGACTAGCGTAGTTCAAATACAAACCAAACTGAGGCGCTTAGTAGAAGCACTGCAAAGGTTTGATGCAAAGCTGCAAGGGAAACCGGGACTCCCAAAACAAGTGTCGATATTCCTAATGTAACTTGTGCTAAGGCAATGATTATTAAAATGTTTGCGGCCATTTGTGCTCTTTTTTCTAACATAGTCCCGCGACTATACCACCAAGTTATAACGGCAATTATAAATGTGATTATCGCTAATGCTCGATGATGAAACTGCACAGTAGCTATGTCTTCAAAAGCGCTAACATACCATGGTTGAGGAAAGTAGTTTTCGGGAATCAAAGAGCCATCCATAAGAGGAAAGGTATTAAAATAAAAGCCTGCGTCTGTGCCTGCTACCAATGCCCCAGAAAAGATTGTGATAAATACGAAAACAAAGATTAACTGGGCCAAAGCCTTTAAACTTTTATATGTTTGATGCGGTTGACTGTTTTCAGATTTTGGATATCTAAGTTCCAATGCAGTCCATATAAGACCAAGATAGAGTACAAGTGCAAAAACCAAGTGAGCTGCTAGCCTATACTGACTTACCTCAGGCTTGTCGACGAGACCACTTTTAACCATGTACCAGCCAAGAACACCTTGAGCTCCTCCAAGTATGAATAACAAGAGTAGTCTTGGGGCAAGGGACTTATTAATCAGGCCTTTAAATAAAAACCATAAAAATGGAATGACAAAAGCTATGCCAATAAGCCGCCCCCAGAGTCTATGAATATATTCCCACCAAAATATTTCTTTAAAGTCAGAAAGACTGATAGCGTTGTTTATTTCGATAAATTCCGGGCTTTTTTTGTAAAGACTAAAAACTCTAATCCACTCTTCGTTAGACATGGGAGGTAAAAACCCCATTAAAGGCCTCCATTCAACCATGGACAGACCTGAGCCAGTGAGTCTGGTAATGCCGCCAATTAGAACCATGATTAATACCATTAGCGCTATCAATAAAAGCCAATTAGAGACTTCATTATTTTTTGGCTTAAATGTATTAGTTTGATTCTGAATGTTCATTATCGAAATTAGGCTCCTTAACTGATCAACGTGACTATAGGATGGCCTTGTTACAACTGGGCGCGCCCATCCGTCGCAGTTAGAGGGTAAAGGTTCTGCGTCTCAACGTCGCACTCATTTATGACATCAACTAGTGGCTCGAAACATCACCATGTTGTAAAATCATTAAACAAAGAGTAGGACATATTTGTAAACAAGTATAAAAAGATGATTTTTATCAAACTAGCCCTTAAAAATTTGAGGGCTTGATCTTAAATAAGGGCCTAATAGTTTTTTGGTCTTTTATAAACATAATTAGGGTTAAATATTAATTATTTTGGCCCTCTTTAATAGTAGGGATATCGATTGAATGTGGGTAGCAATCATTGTGGCTTTAGTGGCGATCGGCTCGCTGATCTTTCACCTCTACACGCCCTGGTGGTCAACTGAGATAGCCTCGAATTGGGGTGGCATGGACACCACCATTGACATCACTTTCTGGATTACTGGGGTAGCTTATATATTAATATTATTATTTTGCGCTTATTGCATATATCGCTGGCACTCAGGTTCTGGAAATTCGTCATCAGAATCAAATCATAAGGCAGAGTATAATCCTGAAAATAAGAAGCTGGAGGTTTGGCTTACAGCTATAACTGCACTCGGCGTCATTGGACTATTAGCGCCGGGCTTAATTGTCTGGGATGATTATGTAACTGTGCCAGAAGACGCTGTACAAGTTGAGGTTATGGGGAAACAGTGGGAGTGGGGATACCGATACCCAGGAGCTGATGGAAAATTAGGTAAAAGCGATGCAACTCTTATAAACGATGACAATCCTTTTGGATTGCATCTAGATGATCCAAATGGCCAGGATGATATTATTGTTGAGGATGGCTATGGTATGCATCTTCAGCTGGGGCAGCCAGTTCACCTATTATTAAGATCCGTTGACGTTTTACATAATTTTTATGTGCCACAATTTAGAGCAAAAATGGATATGGTTCCTGGTATGGTTACCTATTATTGGTTAACCCCTACTAGAACTGGAACTTTTGATGTTATTTGTGTTGAGCTTTGCGGAACTAGCCACTACTCCATGCGAGGTGGGGTCGAAGTTGTAGAGAAGGAAGCTTATCAAACCTGGCTTTCAGAACAAGAGACTTTTGCTGAAATGCGTGCTGCATTGAATAAAAAGTCATCAGAGACTTCAAGGATGGCTATGAACTCACAATTCAAAGACAAGGTAACTCAACGTTGATGAAAGTTAAAACTTAAGTTTAAGTTATAATTAAGAAAGATAAATGAGGGTTAGTTGATGGTTGATACCACTCCGGAAAAAGTAGAAAATGTGAGCCCTGCTGAGGTCCCTGAAGCTGACCTCTATCACGCACATAGTTTCTGGACTAAATATGTGTTTTGTCAGGACGCTAAAGTAATAGCAATTCAATATTCAGGAACGGCTGTTGTTATAGGCATGGTTGGCTTGGTTCTGTCTTGGCTAATGAGGCTGCAGCTTGGGTTTCCTGAAACGTTTTCCTTTATTAGTCCTGATTCCTATCTTCAGTTTGTGACTATGCATGGAATGATAATGGTCATTTATCTTTTGACTGCATTGTTTTTGGGGGGATTTGGTAATTATCTAATACCGCTTATGGTAGGGGCACGTGACATGGTATTCCCTTATGTCAATATGCTCAGCTACTGGGTGTATCTTCTAGCCGTATTGATTTTAGTGGCGAGTTTCTTTGTACCAGGAGGACCAACTGGTGCGGGTTGGACCTTGTATCCTCCCCAGGCAATTCTTTCGGGAACACCCGGAGGTTCTGGGCTTGGAATTATATTAATGCTCGTATCACTCGCGTTTTTCATCATTGGCTTCACAATGGGCGGTCTAAATTATGTAGTCACAATACTTCAGGCCCGCACGCGGGGCATGACTCTTATGAGGATGCCTTTGACTATCTGGGGTATTTTTACAGCAACGGTTCTAGCGCTGTTAGCTTTTCCGGCTCTTTTTGTTAGTGCCATAATGATGACGCTTGATAGTGTTTTAGGAACGAGCTTCTTTATGCCTGCTATTGTTGAGTTTGGTGAACAGCTGTCATATGGAGGTGGTAGCCCCATCTTGTTTCAACACCTGTTTTGGTTTTTTGGTCATCCTGAAGTCTATATAGTTGCTCTCCCTGCATTTGGAATCGTCTCTGATCTACTTAGTATTCATGCTAGGAGACACATTTTTGGATATAGAATGATGGTGTGGGCAATTGTTGCCATTGGAGCTCTTAGCTTCGTTGTATGGGCGCATCATATGTATGTAAGTGGTATGAATCCATGGTTTGGTTTCTTCTTTGCCACAACTACGCTAATTATAGCAGTTCCGACGGCTATCAAGGTCTATAATTGGACGTTGACGCTTTGGCGAGGTGATATTCATCTAACAATACCTATGCTTTTTGCCATTGCCTTTATAATTACGTTTGTAAATGGTGGAATTACAGGCCTCTTTTTGGGTAATGTAATTGTTGATGTACCCCTTTCTGATACTATGTTTGTGGTGGCGCATTTTCATATGGTAATGGGTATTGCGCCAATCTTGGTGGTTTTTGGTGCAATATATCACTGGTTCCCATTAATGACCGGTCGAATGCTTAATGACGCGATGGGAAGATTCCATTTTTGGGTGACCTTTATTGGAGCTTATCTCATTTATTTCCCAATGCATTATTTAGGATTTGTTGGTGTTCCACGTCGTTATTGGTCAATGGAGGACACAAGCTTCATTCCTGATTCAGCAGCAGACTTAAATGCATTTATTACCGTGGCAGCTCTAATCGTTGGTTTTGCGCAGTTGGTATTTATTTATAATATTCTGGTGAGTGTTTTCAAAGGGAAGCCATCGGAACGAAACCCGTGGAAAGCGACTTCTTTGGAATGGCAAACTGAAACTGTTCCTCCTGGGCATGGTAACTTTTCCAAGGAGTTGCCTGTTGTCTATCGTTGGGCTTATTCATTCAGTGTGCCCGGAACCGTGGATGATTACGTTCCACAAAATGTACACCCAAATGACGTCAAGCTGGTTTCTCCTGAAGGAAAATAGAAGTGGAGTTTTTTCGAGAAATAAGAGGCAAACCTTGGCTTGAGTCCGAGGACGCTATTAATAACGCTCAGCTCGGCGGGTCGATAGCGATGCCTCCGGTTAGACTTGCTTTGCGAATTTTTGTGGCGGTGGTTGGTGTTGTTTTTTCTCTATCAGTTGTTGCTTACTCAGATCGAATGCTTCTAGCTGACTGGAAGCCCGTTCCAGAGCCAACCATAATGTGGCTGAATCTAATAGTTTTAATAGCTAGTAGCGTAGCGATGCAGTGGGCTGTTGTCGGTGCAAGACGAGATAGAAGCTCTCAATTGGAAGCAGGGCTCTTAATAGGGGGGGCCTGTTCTTTGGCTTTTTTGGCTGGCCAGTTATTGGTGGTACGTCAACTAGATGCATTAGGTTATTTTGCCCCAACAAACCCTGCTCTATCATTTTTGTATATGTTAACAGCAATGCATGCGATACATATTCTAGGTGGACTATTTGTATGGGCGAGAACAGTATTTCGCCTATGGCGTGGAGTTGAAGTTGAAAAAGTACTTATGACTACTGAGCTATGTGCCTTCTACTGGCATTTTTTGTTAGCTCTTTGGTTGGTTTTATTTGTTTGGTTCGTGATCACGTAAAAAGGAAGAAGAGCATATGACTGAAGTAAATGTGACAGACGATCGACCGAGTGGTATGCAAGGTGTGATTGCAGACTGGGCGTCCGATCAAAGGGCGTTTAAAGGGGTTCCCTGGGGTAAGGCGATGATGTGGATTTTCCTCCTCAGCGATACCTTTATCTTTAGCAGTTTTTTGGTTTCTTACATGACCGTGAGAATGTCGACGCCTGTTGCATGGCCAAACGCTAGTGAAGTATTTGCTTTGCATATGTTTGGAGCAAATATTCCACTTATTTTAATTGCCATAATGACGTTTATCTTGATCACGAGCAGTGGAACTATGGCCCTGGCAGTTAATTTTGGTTATCGCAAAAACCGTAAGATGACCACACTTATGCTAGTTTTAACAGCTATACTGGGAGCTTCTTTTGTAGGAATGCAAGCTTTTGAGTGGACCAAATTAATATCGGAAGGTGTTCGTCCCTGGGGAAATCCATTTGGAGCGGAACAGTTTGGTGCAACTTTCTTTATGATTACAGGTTTCCACGGTGCTCACGTTTCGATAGGCGTTCTCTTTTTGCTTATTGTAGCTAGAAAGGTATGGCGTGGCGATTATGAAGACGATACTGAGCGGCGAGGCTATTTTACTAGCCACAAAGGAAGTTACAATATTGTTGAAGAAACCGGCCTATATTGGCATTTTGTCGATCTAGTATGGGTCTTTATATTTGCATTTTTCTATCTTTGGTAGGGGGTTCCTTATGGCGAATACAGCTGAAGGACAGCAACATCCACTTGGGATCTATTTTAAGATCTGGATCTTGCTATTTATTCTGAGTGGCTTATCATATGCTGTTGACATTTTGCAATTTGAGGGACTGCTTCGCTGGTCTCTTGTATGTATTTTTATGATGCTTAAAGCAGGTCTTATAGTCGCTGTCTTTATGCATATGGTTTGGGAACGTTTGGCAATTGTTTACGCCATTCTTGTTCCTCCCTTGGCGTTAATTGTCCTTATGTTGCTTATGGCGTCTGAAGGCGATTACACAGAACTCACACGTATATATTATTTTATTGGAGGTTCTGGCTAGCTCTATATGGCTAAGTTTTGATTGTCTCTCAGCACCTTTATTTTAATGATGATCAGGCCAAAGAATTTTCAAATTTTATAAAATAGCCTAATTTACAGTATTAAGTGGAAATATTAATCAAAAAAATATTTCCACTTAATAAAGCTAGTGCTTCTTTGAAATCTGTTTGATTAAGGATTTAGCAATTTTTTCGGATTTGCCCCTGAATTTAATCTTCTTAATTGATTCTAAGTTATCTAAGTTGTCTCCTACAATAACAAAACCAATCATGCCCATATTCTTATGCGGAGTGCACTGGTATGCGTAGATGCCAGGGATTTCAAACTTATATTTCGTGTCTTTAGAAACCTTGGACTTAAACTTTTTAACGCCCTTTGGCACCCCACCTTTTTTAATGAACTCTACGTTATGACCTTTGTCGGTTGCCTTCCAAAAAACAGTGTCTCCACTATTAACCCTTACAATCTCTTCAGAGAACACCATCTTTTTTTTACCTAATTTGTTAAGCATCTTGACGGTCACATCACCTGCAAAGGCAAAGTTAGTACTTAGAAGAAGAATTAGAATTGAAAGAAATAACTTCATAGGTTATGGCCTTTCCATATTTGATTATAGATAACTGTATCGGTATTAGTCTGCCTATTTAGAGACATTTCTACTGAACTATTGAACCTAATATGTGCATTAAATGCTGAGAAGCAACTTGCGTGTGTCGATTTATCACAGGGAAAGTTTTGTATAATTTTATGCGTAAATAGCTAAATAATTAACCCGGTGAAGTACTACTAAAGTTTATAATTTAATTTGATCAATAATTAGAGCAGCGAAAAGGGCAAATAGGTACAGTATAGAAAACCCAAAAAGTCGTTTAGCGGAACGTTCGTCCCCCTTGCGAACAATTTGAATTGCCAACCACATAAAGTAAGCTCCTAAGATAGCTGTGACAACGCCATAAAAGATTCCCGCGGTTTCAAATGCTACTGGTAAAAAAGTTAATGGTACGAGTAATAAAGTGTATATCAAAATTTGACGTCTAGTTTCCTTGGCGCCAGAAACAACTGGCAACATAGGTATTCCAGCCTTAGCGTAGTCTCCGTCTCGATAAAGCGCCAACGCCCAAAAATGCGGCGGGGTCCACATAAAAATAATTAAAAACAGGACCAAAGATTCCAGGTTTACTGAGCCAGTCACTGATGCCCAACCAATCATTGGGGGGATTGCTCCAGCTGCTCCGCCAATGACTATATTCTGAGGAGTCCGTCTTTTAAGCCAAATTGTGTACACGAATATATAAAAGCCCGCAGCAAAGGCCAACAATGATGCGGCCACCCAGTTTAGCAGAATTCCCATTGCCAACACTGGCAATATATTAAGGATAACGCCGAAAAGTAGTGCTCTATTCGGGGCAATTCTTCCCGCAGGTATTGGACGGTTGCAAGTGCGTTCCATCAAGCTGTCTATGTCTCTCTCATACCACATGTTAATTGCTCCTGCTGCGCCAGCGCTTATGGCTATGCATAGAATGGATATAAGAGCCAATAAGGGCTCTAAATTACCTGGAGCAACTAATAGACCAGCGAACCCTGTGAAGACAACGAGAGACATAACACGAGGTTTTAGAAGGGCAAAGTAATCGGAAATCGAGGCGCCGAGTTTTGATGATGTGCCTGTAGAATCAACCGTCACTGATAAATATCTCCTTGGTACATTCTTGAAGAACGGGAATAATCGATTAACAGAATTAAAGCATTTGGTCACTGTTTGTGGAGTTAAAACTACTCTGCGGCGTATTGCCGCGTTAAATGGTGAAGCTGGTCAAGCTGGTTAAATTATATAGTTGAAACTTAATATGGTTAGGATAAAAATTTTAATTTAGTCTGCCTCAGGCTACATAAATAATGATCTTTATGATAGCAATCTGGGAGCTTTTTAAAACTCTAATAGATATTTTACGTTATAGCTATGAATTCGGGCATTATGCTAGTTTTGGTTAAAGGCGGAATGATTTAAATGTTGTATTCTCTGATGTTTATTTCTTCTGCTCAAGCTCATGGTCTTTTAGGAGGAGATGATTCTCCGGGTCATCACGGACCACTGTTCCTTATCACAATAGCTGTTGTGGTTATTTTACTCCTTGTTGCGGAGAAAAGGTGGAAAAAACGTAAAAGCCGAATGAATAAGCCTAGCCAACAGTCTGAAGAAAAATCAGAAAACTTTCCAGAATAAACGAAGATCCTTATTATGTAGCTTCATACTTCCCAGGTATGGCCTCGGCGCAGTAGTTTGTTAAAGTTCCCGGGGCCGTTCTTTGTTTTTACCGATTCAACTTGATCATGCACTGCCTTGTCATATGTCGGCGAGGGATCGCTGTATAGAACGCCTAGAGCTATCGGAAATTCAGGGGGTATCATGCTAGCTAGTAACATTGCTAATGGACGGTTCTTCTCGTCATGATTGAGTATGTCTGTTTCAGAAACACCATTTTTTCCAATAGTAACTATTTCCAATTCAAGGGCGTCTTTTTTAAGTCTTAGGCCTTTGTCTAAATCAGAGCCAAAAATAAGCGGTTTACCGTGCTCGACATGAACTTGCATGTCAGCAGCCACACTTTTTTCTGTGAAGTGGCTGAAAACCGCATCATTGTATACGATACAATTTTGCATAATTTCTACAAAAGAGGTGCCGTGATTTTCATAGGCTCGTTTTAATACCACTGGAAGGTGCTTTTGCAATATATCTGCTGATCTAGCGATGAATTTTCCGCCCGCCCCTAATGCAAACTGAGCAGCTGAAACAGGCAGATCAACAGAGCCATAAGGTGTAGAGGGAGATCTGGTCCCTGTTTGCGATGTTGGTGAGTATTGACCCTTGGTTAAGCCATAAATCTCATTATTAAAGAGCAATATATTAAGGTCCACATTACGCCTCAAAGCGTGCATAGTATGGTTGCCACCGATCGACAACATGTCGCCGTCTCCGCCAACGACCCATACATTAAGGTCAGGGTTTGCAAGCTTAACGCCCGTTGCGATTGCCGGGGATCTACCATGTATAGTATGAAAGCCATAAGTTTCCATGTAGTATGGAAACCTGGCCGCACAGCCAATGCCTGAGACAAAAACCGTTTGGTCTGGGTCAGCTTGCAATTCAGCTAATGTGCGTTGTACAGCCTTTAAAATTGCATAATCACCGCACCCAGGGCACCATCTAACTTCCTGATCGGTAGCGTAGTCTCTAGCTGTAAGTTTGTCGGGAGATTTTTGTATATTCATTTTATTTGTCTAACTCGCTACGAATAGCTTCCTCTAATTCTTTAATTAGAAAAGGTTTGCCGTTAACCTTATTAAACCCTTTTGCGGGTAATAAGAACTGAGAACGTAAAAGCGTCACTAGTTGTCCATTGTTCATCTCTGGTACAAGTATTTTTCCAAAGTTACTTAGAAGCTCTTCTAGGTTTTTAGGAAGAGGCCAGATATATCGCAAGTGTATTTGTGCGACGCCCAATCCTTCAATGCGCAGGTTGCTTACCGCCCGACTAATGGGGCCAAAGGTTGAGCCCCAGCCAACTACCACTAGGTCGTCATTTGCCTCCCCCTGCTCAATTTCTTGTTCAGGTATATAATTAGCAATATTATCTATTTTTTGAGCTCGTAAATCAGTCATCTTTTGATGGTTTTCAGGGGAGTACGAAATGTGTCCAGATCCATCTGACCTTTCAATTCCTCCAATTCTATGGGCTAATTCCGGCGTTCCAGGCTTGACCCAGGGTCGAGATAGTGTCTCTGGGTGTCGTGAAAAGGGCTCAAAGTTTTTGGGATCTGTTGTGAAGTTGGTCTTAAAAGAGTCATATTCAGATATGTCTGGTATACGCCATGGTTCTGATGCGTTGGCTAAATAACCATCAGTTAGTAGCATAACAGGAGTCATAAACTTGGTGGCCAGTCTAACCGCTTCTATTGCTACATCAAATCCATCTGTGGATGAGCTTACGGAGATAACAGGCATAGGAGCATCAGCGTTTCGTCCAAAAACAGCCTGATATAAATCGGACTGTTCAGTCTTAGTAGGCATTCCTGTCGAAGGCCCTGCTCGCTGAGAATTGACTATTACTAACGGGAGCTCTGTAGCTATAGCCAAACCTATGGCCTCCATTTTAAGAGCTATGCCAGGCCCAGAACTAGAAGTTATGCCTAATGATCCGCCATAAGAAGCCCCCAGTGCAGCACAAACTGCAGCTATTTCATCTTCAGCCTGGAAGGTGACGACGCCGAATTCTTTCATAGCGGCCAGCTGATGCAGTAGCGCAGACGCGGGAGTTATCGGATAAGAGCAAAATGTTAAGCCCACATTGGCTAATTGTGTTCCAGCTAATAAACCAAGTGCAACGGATTCCGTTCCTGTTACAGTTCGATACAGGCCTGGTTCAATCTCTGCAGCAGGTATACTATATCCACCAATTTCCGCGGGCATTTCAGCCGTTTCACCAAACGCATGTCCAGCATTTAAGGCGGCTATATTTGCAGCGGCGATTTCTGGTTGCTTACTAAATTTAGCGTTAAGCCAATCAACTGATGCCTTTCTAGGTCGTCCATACATCCAGTATACTAGACCCAATGCCCACATGTTTTTAGAGCGAAGAGCCTCTTTATTGGAAAGGCCAAATTCTTTAACAGACTCGACAGTCAACCGAGACATATCAATTTGTATTAGTCTGTACTTTTCCAATCCTTCACCCGTTTCTAGGGGGTTACTCTCATAGCCTGCTTTAGTAAGATTACGCGAAGTAAAAGCTCCACTGTCAGCAATAACTATGCCTCCTGGTTTTACGTCAGATAGGTTGGTAATTAAAGCAGCTGGATTCATTACAACTAAAACGTCAAGACTATCTCCTGATGTCATGATACGGCGTGCGCCAAAGTTTATTTGAAAGGCTGAAACCCCAAAAGTCGTTCCCGCAGGGGCTCTTATTTCTGCTGGAAAATCAGGAAATGTTGCTAGGTCATTTCCGGCTAATGCAGCCGTTAATGTGAATTGAGTACCGGTAAGTTGCATTCCATCGCCAGAATCACCAGCAAAACGTACAACTGCTGATTCGACTTCATCACGTTTTTCTTCCGGCCGCTCTAAGGCGGATACCTCGGACATGTAGTTTTTCCTTGGACGATTTTAAAATTATATTATTGAATTTCCGTAGGCTGATATTAATGCTTTATTTCCAGAGTAACATCTTCCTCTGTTACGCATTTTTCAAGCAAAAAATGAACTGATTTCAAAAAAAAATCTTTTTTTTTAAATTTAGTCAAGTACGGTAAGCATATCTTGTATGTTTACGAATTTTTTTCTTGGCGCTGGACCTGTGGCTGCCGCTACCTCCGCTTTCTCTATTTTTTGCCAATCCTGATAGTTGACTATACGAACATTACGTTCAGCAAGTAAGGCGTTTAGTTCATCTCTTCCAGCTTTTGTGCTTGAACGAATGTCTTCTAGAATCTGCTTTGCCGCAATTTCTCCATCAGGTTTATTAGTTCCAATTACTCCAGTTGGCCCTCGTTTAATCCAGCCGACTGCATATACACCATCATCTACTCTTCCTTCTTCATGAATAACTATTCCATTATTAGTATCAAACGGAACACCCTCAATGGGAATAGAATAGTATCCTATGGCGGCCACAACCAATCCGCAGTCTATAGTAAAAAATTCCCCAGTCCCTATTGCACGGCCTCCTTCTACTAGAGTTTTTTCTACTTTCAAACCCTCAACTTTTTCATTTCCAAGCACTTCTACCGGGTTTGCGAAAAACTCAAAGTGCACTTTCTTGTCCTTATTTGTTGGATCAACCTCAAGAAACTCTCTCATTGTTGCAAGATTTCTTTCTTTTAGTCTCTGATCCCGATCAGACCAATTGCCTGTAACTGATTCCGGAAGTTGGGTGGGGTCAATCACAGGCAGGCAATTTTCTAGTTTGCCCATTTCACGAAGCTCCACATTTGTAAACTTAGCTTCTATAGGACCTCGTCTACCAAACATATAGACATCTGTTAATGGGGATTTTTGGACGGCTATTGAAGCATGTTCCGCTATATCAGTTTCGGCCATTTCGGCTGGTGTTTTAACGAGGACTCTCGCCGCATCTATCGCTACATTACCTACACCAACTATAGCTACGGCGCTCACGTCCAAATTTGGGTTAAGGTTAGTGAAGTCTGGATGGCCATTGTACCATCCTACAAAATCAGCAGAGCCAAATACTCCTATTTTATCATCGCCCGGAATTCCTAATTTGCGATCTGTAGGCGCGCCAACTGCCAAAACCACAGCATCGTGTGTTTTGCGTAATTCATCGATGGTAATATTCTTTCCCACGTCGACGTTACCAAAATACTGAACATTTTCGTTTAGCGCCGTTTTTTCGTAGGCTTTAGCAACCTTTTTTGTTTTTTGGTGGTCAGGTGCGACACCTCCCCTAATTAGTCCAAATGGGGTTGGCAGACGGTCTATAATGTCCACTTCAACATCCTGACCGCTTTTGAGGAGCGATTCTGCTGTGTAAAACCCACTCGGTCCTGAACCTATTATAGCAACTTTGATTGTCATGTGACCTCTCGCTTTGAGCGAAACTATAACCAAAGATAATGAATCCTACTATCCTGAGTAGCAATCAAAATTGCGACTTTTTTACACATGAATACATATTAAATAACAAGTAGATGTGAAAAATATGAGTAAAGATAAAAAAAAAATAAAAATAAAATGTTACATTGATAAGATTCAAAGGTTGACAGATGCCTTAACGCTCACTATCTGTCTGGCACTCCCCTATTGGGAGTGCTAACAATTACCGCAATTTTGCGGTACCTTTTATAATTTAAGGAGGATCAAGGCATGAGTTTTCGCCCGTTACATGATCGGGTTGTGGTACGGCGAGTCGGATCGGATGAGAAAACCGCTGGCGGAATTATTATTCCTGACACCGCACAAGAAAAACCATCTGAGGGGCAGGTCGTCTCTGTGGGTTCTGGCGCCCGCGCTGAAGATGGGAGCATTACAGCAATGGATGTAAAAGCTGGTGATAGAGTTCTGTTTGGCAAATGGTCAGGCACTGAGGTAACAATCGATGGTGAGGAGCTTCTTATAATGAAGGAGTCAGACATCATGGGCGTTATCGAGAACAAAAAAAGCGCCAGAAAAAAAGCTGCTTAACAAATAATTAACTCAAGGAATTAAGAAATATGGCTGCAAAAGAAGTCAAATTTGGCACTTCAGCACGCGATAAGCTGCTGAATGGTGTCGACGTCCTTGCTGATGCTGTTAAGGTGACACTTGGGCCTAAAGGCCGAAATGTTATCCTCGATAAGTCATTTGGTGCCCCAAGGATCACTAAAGACGGAGTAACCGTCGCAAAAGAAATTGAACTTGACGATAAATTTGAGAATATGGGTGCTCAGATGGTCAAGGAAGTTGCCTCAAAGACCAATGATCTTGCTGGTGACGGAACAACAACAGCTACAGTATTGGCACAATCCATCGTAAAAGAGGGTGCTAGGGCAGTTGCTGCAGGTATGAACCCAATGGACCTTAAACGGGGAGTTGACGTTGCAGTTACTGATGTTGTTGCTGCAATTGAGAAGAGTGCAAAAAAAATAAAAACCAATGAGGAAATATCCCAAGTTGGAACGATTTCTGCAAATGGTGACCAAGAAGTAGGAAAAATAATTTCGGACGCCATGCAGAAAGTTGGAAATGAGGGTGTAATCACAGTTGAGGAAGCTAAAAGCCTTGAAACCGAGCTAGATGTTGTTGAAGGCATGCAATTTGATAGGGGTTATCTAAGCCCTTATTTTATTACAAATGCAGAAAAAATGATATGTGAGATGGAAAATCCTTACATTCTACTGCATGAGAAAAAGCTCTCCAGCTTACAACCTATGTTGCCTGTTCTTGAGGCGGTAGTTCAGTCTAGTCGACCGCTATTAATTATTGCTGAAGATATAGAGGGTGAGGCATTAGCTACTCTTGTTGTTAATAAATTAAGAGGTGGTCTAAAAATATCTGCTGTTAAAGCGCCAGGATTTGGTGATCGGCGTAAGGCCATGCTGGAAGACCTAGCGATTCTCACTAACGGTCAGGTTATATCTGAAGATCTTGGTATAAAACTAGAGAATGTTACTCTAGAAATGCTCGGTACTGCAAAAAGAGTGACGGTAACCAAAGAAGAAACAACGATCGTTGATGGAGCCGGTAAAAAAGCTGACATTTTGGGTCGATGTAATCAAATTAGGGCCCAGGTTGAGGAAACCACATCTGATTATGATAAAGAAAAACTGCAAGAACGCCTTGCTAAACTAGCTGGGGGAATTGCCATAATCAGAGTAGGCGGAGCGACTGAAATAGAGGTTAAAGAAAAGAAAGACCGTGTTGAAGACGCTATGCATGCTACTAGGGCCGCTGTTGAAGAGGGCATAGTTCCTGGAGGCGGGGTCGCACTGCTTTACGCCACTAAAGCTCTCGATAAAATAGCTGTGGAGAATGAAGATCAGAGAGTGGGTATTAACATTGTTCGAAAAGCTATTCAGACCCCAGTTAGACAGATAGTTGAAAATTCTGGTGCTGATGGAGCCGTTGTTTCCGGTAAACTTTTAGAGCAAAAGAATGGATCATACGGTTATGATGCTCAAAAGGGTATTTATACAGATATGGTTAAAGCTGGTATTATCGATCCTACGAAGGTTGTCAGAGCTGCCTTACAAGATGCGGCTTCAGTAGCAGGATTGTTAATTACAACTGAGGCGATGGTAGGCGAGAAGCCAGATCCTGCACCTGCTGCTCCAATGCCAATGCCCGATATGGGTGGCATGGGTGGCATGGGTGGTATGGGTATGTAATATCGCCATAAAACAGTTTGGTTTTAAAACCGCGCTGCCCTATGGTCGCGCGGTTTTTTTTTGACACCTTTAGGGAATAAATGAGTTGTAATTAATTAACAGTTTGTATATAAATAGTTTGTATATAAACAATTTATTAATTACAAAGTCACTAGTATGCGTAGTCCGGATGATCACCCAGGTATTTTACTTTGGAGAGCCTCAAATTCTTGGCAAAGAACTGTGCGAACTGTGTTAAAAGAACAGAGGCTAACTCAATCACAATATATATTATTGTTAGGTTTATATTGTCTTGAGGTAAGAAAAGAAATTAAGCAATCCTATATCACTCAGCAATATTTATCAGCATATTGTGGTTGTGATACGGCTATGGCATCTCAAGTTCTTCGTCAGTTGGAAGCCAAACATTTTATAAAAAGATCATCCGTTGAGGATGCTAGATCAGTTTCTGTAAGACTAACTAAGGAGGGGGCCGAGGTAGTTTCAGTCCTTGAAGATAATTTTGTTGAAGTTAACAAATCGTTTTTCTCTTCTTTGGGAGAAAACATAGAGATGTTCAAAGCCGCCCTACAAATTCTTCTAAATCTCACTCCGAGAATTAAGTCAACTAAGAGACTAGACACATAATTCTAGTCGTTTTCTATAACCCGAATTATTCCTGCTTGATCAAGATCACCTAATCCATTATCGACCATTTTTTTCCAAAGTGTTTGGGCATTACGCACTGTAGGAGTTTTTAAGCCGACCTGGTCAGCTAGCTCGAGTGCTTGATCAAGGTCTTTAAGCTGAACTCTTGCAGGTCCGCCAGGCTCGAACATTCTTTCAACCATTCTTCCTCCATGAAGATCTAGCACCCGTGATTCTGCAAATCCTCCTTGAAGTGCTAAGCGTACTTTTGCTGGATCAACCCCAGCTTGTTTTGCCAATGTCAGCCCTTCAGCAACTGCAGCTAAAGTTATACCAACAATGGATTGATTTGCTGTTTTAGCTACTTGTCCAGCACCAATCTCTCCTATATGGGTAATATTCTTTCCTAACACTTCAAATACTGGCATCACTAGATTAAGAGCTTCTGTGCTGGCTCCAACCATAATCGATAATGTCCCTTCTTCAGCTCCTACTTGTCCGCCAGATACAGGAGCATCAATAAAAACTCCTCCTAGTTTTTCTATTTCCTCAGCCCATTGACGTGTTTCACGAACCTTAGTGGTCCCCATATCAATTACAATTTTATCTTTTGATAAACCTTCAATCACACCATCGTTTCCGTGCAATACGTTGTTCACACTCTCGGTGTCAGTTACCATTAAAATAATTATATCTGAGAGTTCGGTTAATTCTCGGGGAGTACTAGCCTTTAAAAGACCTTGCATAATTAGTGAATCGTTATTTTTAAGGCTTCTGCTATATACTGTTACGTTTGCCCCCTCTAAATACAAATTATTAGCTATTGGTCTACCCATGTGACCTATTCCAATTACGCCAATTCTGCTATTAGTTAGTTTTTTCATAAAATTATCTTTCTACAAATTATATGTTGCCTGGTTGACCTATTTTTACACCAAGCATAGTTTCCGAATACAATTAAATTAGATTGTGGATAAGGGCAAATGAACGGAGAAAAAGATTTAGCCTATCAAGCTAAGGCATGGCCTTTCGAGGAAGCTCGAAAAATTCTTAAGCGCTTGGGTGGAGGTGATTTAGATTATAAACCGGCTAAGGGTTATGTGCTTTTTGAGACTGGATATGGCCCTTCTGGGTTGCCGCATATAGGAACATTTGGTGAAGTTGCAAGAACCACAATGGTAAAAAGAGCGTTTACTGAATTGTCAGCTATTCCAACACGTCTTATTGCATTCTCTGATGATCTGGATGGCCTAAGAAAGATCCCTGAAAATATTCCAAATCCTGAGTTGCTTGAACCACACATTGGTAAGCCCCTGACAGATGTACCAGATCCTTTTGGAACTCATCAAAGTTTCGGAGATCATAACAATGCTAAACTAAAGTCATTTTTGGATCAGTTCGCATTTGAGTATGAGTTTTATAGCTCAACAGACTGCTATAAGAATGGCAGATTTGATAATGTGCTTTTAGAAATTTTACAAAATTATAACGAGATCAAAGAAGTTATTCTGCCTACATTAGGGCCTGAACGTAGAGTAACTTACAGTCCATTTCTACCAATTTGTCCGCGCTCAGGTGTAGTTCTGCAAGTACCCGTTGAAGAAGTTAAACCCGAAGCTGGTACAATAATATATAAGGATCCTGAAACAAGCCGACTAACTGAGGCGCTTGTTACGGGTGGCCACTGTAAACTTCAATGGAAGGCTGACTGGGCCATGAGATGGAGGGCATTAGAAGTAGACTATGAAATGTCCGGAAAAGATTTGATAGATTCAGTTAAGCTATCCAGTAAAATATGTCGAATACTAGGTTCTCGACCGCCTAATGGTTTAACTTATGAGCTTTTTCTGGATGAGAATTCAGAAAAAATTTCAAAGTCGAGGGGTAATGGACTTACGATTGATGAGTGGCTTACTTATGGTCCACAAGAGAGTCTATCGCAGTTTATGTTTAATAAGCCAAAAACAGCTAAAAGATTATATTTTGACGTGATCCCAAAGTCAGTAGATGAATATCTAACAAATGCTAGTCGTTATTCTGAACAAGATTATGAAGGGAGAATAGAAAATTCTGTTTGGCATATTCATGGTGGTAGTGCACCCAAAGTCAAAATAGATATAACATTTTCGGTTTTACTCAATCTTGCTAGTGCTTGTAACGCCGAGGATGCATCGGTCCTTTGGGCATTTATAAGCCGCTATAGGCCAGAGGCTACTCCTTCGAGTGATCCTCTACTTGATCGTTTGGTTTTACATTCACTCGCTTTTTATCGAGATTTTGTTAAGCCATATAAGTCATATAGGCAGCCTAATGAGAAAGAGCAGGCCGCTATGATTGAGTTGATTGAACGGATAGAGGTTCTACAGGATAATCCGGATGCTGAAGCTATACAAAACGAGGTATATGCTACAGGCAAGAATCATAATTTTGAACCTTTAAGGGATTGGTTTAAAGCGCTCTATGAAGTCCTATTCGGACAAAGCCAGGGACCAAGATTTGGTTCTTTTGCGGCAATATATGGTGTTTCTGAAACTGTTCACTTAATAAAAGGTGCTCTTTCTCGTGGAAACCAAGATGAGAGATATTAGGATTGTGCTATGAATAGAAGTGGATAATTATTAATTTGAAGATGCTTATCTTATTTTATGGGCATAATCCCAGTAAAGTTCGCGAATTTTTCTGTAAACCGGACCTACGTCCAGAGCTTTGTCCTCATAGCGTATAACAGGTTGTACTTTGCCATAATTTCCTGTGTTAAATATTTCGTCAGCTTCTAGCAATTCCTCGGGCATTATGGTGCGTTCTTCGAAATATAGCCCTTCATTTGTCATTAATTTAATAATTCTTTGTCGTGTAATGCCATTCAGAAATGATCCATTTGGAGTTGGGGTAATAGCTATTCCGTCTTTTACTATCCAGATATTCGATGTAGCGAATTCCGCAACATGGCCCAACCCATCAAGCATTACAGGGTTTTGATAACCACGTGACTGCGATTCAATTAAGGCTCTTGAACTATTGGGATAATGACAGGCAGCTTTAGCATTGGTTGGAGAAGATTCCAGTCCAGGACGTCGATATTGACTAAGACAACAAGAAAAGCCACTTCCATCTGGCATAGGAGCCTCAAAAATAGTCAGAGCAAATTTTGTGCTTTTCGGATCTGGAGTAAGCAAATTTATTGCTCCATCTGCCCAAAACATCGGCCTTATATACAATTCTGCTCTTGGACTAAATTTTTTTATTCCATCTAGCGCCACCTCTTGAATTTCTTCAGCGGAAAATGTTGGCTCCATACCCAATACTTCGGTAGATTTAACAAGTCTTTGGCAGTGTTGATCAAGGTCCGGTTTTACCCCTTCAAATGCTCGGGCTCCATCGAAAGCAATTGAGCCAAGCCATATTGCGTGGGAACCTGATCCAACCAAAGGAACGTTTCCCTCTATCCAATTATCCTCAAAAAAAGTTTGTGAAGTCATAATTTAAACACCTTTTTTTCTCTATAGATCTTGGTTTTTAATATAAAATATTGTCCTATTCTAACTTTAAATGAGTTATTTTACTTTTCTTAAACAAGACTAATAATATATTTGTCCAATGCCTATTTTAAAAATTGCCCGTATGGGGCACCCAATTCTTAAACAAAGATCAAAAGAAGTGCCTGATCCTACAGCAACAGATGTAGCACGATTAGTTTCTTCGATGATCGAGACGATGAATGATGCAGAAGGCACAGGCTTGGCTGCCCCTCAAGTTCATATGCCCTGGAGAATCGTTGTCTATAAAGTTATGGCGGATCGTATACGTGAAGAAGTGAGCCCTCAAATTATAAATGAAGAGGTGCCCACTACCGTATTAATAAATCCTGTTATAGAACCAATTGGTGATGAAACTGACGTTTCGTTTGAAGCTTGTTTGTCTGTTCCTGGAATGGCAGGGCCTGTCGAGCGTTTTCGTCGTATTAATTTAACTTATCAGAATTTGGATGGTGAAAAATTAGAATTGCTGGCAGAGGGATTTCATGCACGAGTAATTCAACATGAATGTGATCATTTGGATGGAATTCTATATCCGATGCGCATTGAAGATTTATCACAGTTTGGATTTGTAGATGAGCTTGGAAAGCAACAAAAAAATACTGAGCCTCAGGGCACTACCAGTGAGGAATTAGATGAAGACGAAGTATGACGAGGCTCTGAGAGAAGATCGTCAGAAAATCTTGAGTCGAGTTCTTGATTATGTGCCACATGATGGATGGACAGAAAAATCATTACTTAAAGCTATTCAAGATTCAGGAATTGAAAGAGAAGAATTATATAGAATTTTTCCCTCTGGAGTTACAGATATCATAGAATTTTGGAGTGTTGAGATTGATAAAGAAATGGTTTCGGCATTGGAAAAAATAGATCTAAAAGAGTTGAGGGTCAGAGAAAGGATATTTACGGCAGTTAAATGTAGGCTTATGGCCCTTGAGTCAGATAAGGAGAGCTTAAGACGTGCCTTTTTACATCTAGGACAGCCAGATAATATGATTTTAGGGATGAAGTGCTTATACAGAACTGTTGATGAAATTTGGTTTGTATCTGGAGATGTCTCAACAGATTTTAATTTTTATACCAAGAGAGGATTACTGGCCGCTGTTTATTCTTCAACAGTTTTGTTTTGGTTAGATGATAAATCGGATGATAACCAAGAAACATGGTCCTTCCTTGAAAGACGCATAAACGATGCTCTCAGAATCCCCAAGGTGACTTCTAAGCTGAATGATCTATCATCCCATGTGCCGAATCCTAGGCGATTGATATCCCGAATCAGAGAACAATTACTGGAGAGTCGGAGCCCCTAGTTTTTTATTAGTAAGGTCTATTATATTATAAATTACTCATATCATTGAAAAGCAAATACAGAGGGACAAGATATGGAACTAAAATTAAGTCCTCAAGAAAAAGAGTTCCGTGAGAACATCAGAAAGTTTATGGAAAACAGCTTGCCTGAGGAAATCCGTTATAAGGTGGAGATGGGCCTCAAATTAGAAAAAGATGACTATGTTACCTGGCAGAAAATTGTTGGTGAAAGAGGATGGCTTGCTCCTGGTTGGCCTAAAGAGTATGGGGGTACCGGTTGGTCTCCAATCGAACGTCATATATTTAACGAAGAAATGGCATTAGCGTCTGCTCCAAGAATACAGCCATTTGGTGTAAACATGGTAGGTCCAGTAATCATTGCTTTTGGTAATGAAACTCAAAAACAGTATTATTTACCTAGAATTTTATCTAGCGAGGACTGGTGGTGTCAGGGTTATTCGGAACCTGGTTCTGGATCTGACTTAGCTGCTCTTAATACACGAGCAATTCGTGATGGTGACTATTACATTGTTAATGGTGCTAAGACATGGACCAGTTTCGCTCAGCACGCCGATATGATGTTCTGTTTAGTGCGCACTTCAACGGAAGGCAAAAAGCAAGCCGGTATTTCTTTTCTATTAATTGACATGAAAAGTCCGGGCATAGAAGTACGACCAATAATAACAATGGATGGTGGAGACGAAATTAACGACGTTTTATTTGAAGACGTAAGAGTACCTATTACAAATTTAGTTGGAGAAGAAAATCATGGCTGGGAATATGCTAAGTTTCTTTTGGGTCATGAGCGAACATGGACAGCTGATATTGGTGCATCGAGAAAGCAAATTAAGAAAGTAAGGGAGATTGCTTCCAAGGAGTTGGTCGATGGTAAGCCTTTGATAGAAGATCCTACTTTTCAGATAAAAATTTCTGAAGTTGAGATCGAGCTATTAGCTCTTGAATCTGTTTTAATGCAAGTTCTAGAAGGCGAATCAGCAGGAAAATCACCTGGCCCAGAAGCGTCTTTACTTAAGTTACGGGGAACGGAAATACAGCAGGAGATTACTGAATTATTATTTGAAGCTATCGGCAATTATGCTCATCCATTTGTTAAAGAAGCTCTTGATGCTGGATGGAATGAAGAATCTATTGGCCCTGATTATGCTGCTTCAATAGCGCCTAGATATTTTAATTACAGAAAGACGACAATTTATGGCGGTAGCAGTGAAATCCAAAAGAATATTATTGCAAAAGCCGTTCTGGGGCTCTGAATTAGCACTTTATTGATTGTGAGAGATACCTTATGGAAATCAGTCTTAGTGAAGAACAAATACTTTTGAAAAACTCAGTTGAGAGGTTTGTTGAGCGGGATTATGAATTTGGTCTACGAAGGGAGCTCGCTAAATCCGATGAAGGTTTTAGCAAGGAATTATGGCTTAAGTTTTCTGAATTAGGTTGGTTGGGCTTAACTATGCCAGAGAAGTATGGTGGTTTAGACGGTAGCCTTGTTGATAGTGTGGTACTGATGGAAGCTCTTGGTCGTGGTCTAGTGCTGGAGCCTATGCTTTCCTCGGTGCTGCTCGGAGCTAATCTCTTGAGACGAGCAGGAAGTTCGTCTCAACAGGAAAACCTTATTCCTAAGGTTATAGATGGAAGTCTGTTTCTTTCTTTTGCATTTACTGAAATACAATCACGCTACAGTCTGTCTGATGTTGAGATGACTGCTCGTAGATCTGAGAATGGATACGTTCTTGATGGCATGAAGAGTTTGGTTTTGCACGGGGACACTGCAGATAAGATAATTGTATCTGTTCGACAAGAGGGTGATAATCGTAATAAAGATGGAATATCCTTATTTATTGTTGACAGAGAAACCGAAGGAGTAATTAGTCGCTCTTATCCTACTGTAGATGGATTGCGAGCTGCAGATATTGAATTTAGAGGAGTTTCGGTAACCGAAAATAATCTTCTCGGTGAAGAAGGTAAAGCATATCTGGTTATAGAGGATGTGATTGATGAAGCCTGTGTTGCTATATGCGGTGAAGCTATTGGGGTGATGGACGCTTTAATGAATTCTACGCTTGAGTATATTAAATCGCGTGAGCAATTTGGAGTTTCTATTGGAAGTTTTCAGGTTCTACAACATCGTGCCGTAGATATGTTTAATGCGCTGGAACTATCTCGTGCTATGGTTTTTAGAGCTGCAGACACAGTAGACTCTAGCGAAAGTAGAGATAATCGTGCCATAGCTGCTTCAGCTGTAAAAGTACAAATTGGTCGAGCTGGAAAGTTAATTGGGCAACAGGCTATACAGTTACATGGGGGAATGGGAATGACTGAAGAGATGTCAGTTAGCCACTATTTTAAGCGATTAACTATGATTACGGCATTATTTGGTGACGCTGACTATCATCTTAAAAGATATACTTCTTTAACCCGCTAAAGCTGTGTTGGTAAAAGCAAAGCGCACATTCAATTCACCATTATAAATATATTCGGATTTTCGGTATAAAATTAAATTACTTTAATGATTTGGGGCTTAGCCAGTTAACGTGCCCCATTTTTCTTCCAGATCTAGCTTCAGATTTTCCGTAAAAATGCACGTGCGCAGAAGGATCTGTCATGTATTCATGATATCTATTTATCTCTTCTCCTAATAGATTTTTCATTCTAGCGTCTGAATTTCTCTCTGTAGACCCTAGTGGCAAACCACAGATTGCCCTTACCAATAGCTCAAATTGACTAATATTGCAGGCTTCAATTGTCCAATGTCCAGAATTATGAGGACGAGCGGCCACCTCATTTACCAAGATGTCGCCATTAGTATTAATAAACATTTCGACAGCTAATAAACCTACTACGTCTAGCTCAGTAATTAGTTGGTGAGCAATTTCCGTCGCCCGTATAGCTTGCTTATTAGTGATATTTGCTGGAGCGATGGTTTGGTCCAGTATATGATCAACATGTAAGTTCTCAACAGGAACGTAGCTAGCGACTGAGCCGTCGATGCTTCTTCCTGCGATTACAGATATTTCTTTTTTAAAACTTATAAAGCCTTCTAGAATTGCTCCATTTGTTTTAGGACTTGCACCTGATTCTTTCCATGCCAATTTAAGGTTGGTGCTTTTATTAATAAGAGTTTGTCCTTTTCCGTCGTAACCCATGCTAGCTGTCTTTAGAACAGCTGGGGTTCCTATTTGTTCGGCAGCCTCAAAAAGTAAATTTTGCTCAGGAACTTCTATAAATGGTGCAGTTTTTATATTTAGCCTTGAAATAAATTTTTTTTCATTAATTCTGTTTTGCACAATGGATAAAATTTTAGAGTTTGGTCTTACAGGAACATGGTTCTCAATAAATTTAACGCTATCCAAAGGAATGTTCTCGAACTCGAGTGTTGCAATATCAATTGCGGAGGCGAAGCTTTCTAGGGACTTCTGGTCCTCGAAGGGGGCTATTGTGACGTTTCTTGTAATTTGGGCTGCTGGTTCTTTTTCAGACTGACAAAATACATGACACTGATATCCAAGCTTTGAAGCTGCTTCTACTGTCATGCGCCCTAGTTGGCCCCCACCCAAAATACCTATGATTGCGCCAGGTTCTATTTCTTTTATAAAATTATTATTCAAGGTTATTACTACTATTTATTGGTGAGATGGAGACCCGATCAGTTTGATTGGCTCTCCATTCATTTAAAGCTTGTTCCACTGAGCTGTCAGATAGAGCAATTATTGAAGCGGATAATAGGGCTGCATTAATAGCACCCGATTCCCCAATGCTTAAGGTTCCTACCGGGATTCCACCAGGCATCTGTACTATCGATAGTAGGCTATCGAGACCATTTAGAGATTTACTCTGAATTGGAACTCCCAGGACTGGTAGCGAGGTCATGGCTGCAGTCATTCCTGGCAAATGGGCGGCTCCGCCAGCGCCAGCTATTATTACTTTAAGTCCTCTTCGATGTGCTGTTTTAGCATACTCAGATAATCGATCTGGCGTACGATGAGCTGATACGATTTTTAGTTCATGTTCAACTCTAAGTTCCGTAAGGACATCAGCAGCGTGCCTCATTGTTTTCCAATCAGACTGGCTGCCCATGATTATCCCGATGGATGGATTTGCCATTAATTGTTACTCCCGCAAGCAAAAACATTAATAAAAAGGCATAATTATAGTTTTGCACATACTCTAGGCAAGTGCAGTTTTAGTTCGAGGTGGTAATTTAGTTTTTACCGATGCATCAATTTTATAAACTAAGCTATTATATCGGGTAAGAGCGTGTCTTCTAAGCGAGAAATCTCATCTTTTAATATTAGTTTACGCTTTTTTAGCCGTTGTATCTGAATTTGATCAAACGGCACTTGTTCGGTGATTTGTAAAATCACATCATCTAAATCACGATGTTCGCTTTTTAATTCTCTTAAACGTTGTAAAATTTCTTTTTTGCTTAGTGGGTTTTCGGTTGTCACACTAACCCTCGTCGTTTTGCACTAAAAATGTATTTACATTTTTTTGCTTCCATCAAAAAAATCACTCGGAATAGCAGTTTGCGACATTTTGTTTCCTTTAGTAAACCTACTACTAGGTGTATTTTGAGTATAACTATATTAATTTGAATCCCATTATTATGCGAATCGTGTAAATATAAACTAGTAATAGCTAATTGCTCTGATCAAATAAGGAGTAAACTTATTGACTACTGAAGCAAGTTTTGAAGAATTAAAGAGGCTGCACGCTGATCTGGATTTTAAGCTTGAAGAAGAGGTACAGCGTCCTAAGCCGGATCAAACGATAATAACTCGAATAAAGCGAGAGAAGTTAAAACTGAAGGATGCTATAGCTTTTCTGGAACAATCCTAGATAGATAAACTTTTTTTTAGATTTATTTTAAGCAAGGCATGATGAGAAGGCTTTTTTGCAACTAAATCTCCCTATATGACTTGTAGGGTTTGGTTATTTTTTCTCTTTTTTAGAGAGCTCATTAGCCTTATCACGCAAAATAAATTTTTGTATTTTTCCGGTTGATGTTTTAGGCAGATCACCAAAAACGAAATGTTTGGGTATTTTATAGCTAGCTAAATTGTTTCGGCAATGTGAGATTAATTCCTCTTCACTTGCCTTTGAGCTATCTGATAATTCTATAAACGCGCAAGGAGTTTCTCCCCACTTTTCGTCAGGCCACGCAACAACCGCTACTAATGACACAGAGCTATGCTTGTACAAAGCATCCTCAACTTCAATGGATGAGATGTTTTCGCCTCCTGAAATTATAATATCTTTAGAACGGTCCTTTAGCTCTATATAATTATCAGAATGCCAAACTCCTAAATCACCAGTGTGAAACCAACCTCCTGAAAAGGCATCTCTTGTCGCCTCCAGGTTTTTCAAGTAGCCCTTCATGGTCACATTGCCACGCGTGAAAACTTCTCCCATGGTTTGACCGTCTCGAGGAACAGGTTCAAGAGTCACGGGGTCAGCTACCATTACATCTTCAAGAACTTCATAGGGCACTCCTTGTCTCGATTGAAGTTCAGATTTTTGTTCTGTGCTTAACTGATCCCATTCTTTTTGCCAGGCACAAATTATAGCTGGGCCATATATTTCTGTAAGACCATATACATGCGTGACACGTATTCCCTGTTCAGCCATGCGTGCAAGAATTGCAGCTGGAGGAGGAGCGGCGGCTGTCATAAATTCAACGTTTTGTGAAAATGTTCGGCGTTCACTTTCTTCAGCATTTACTATCATTTGCATTACGATTGGTGCGCCACATAAGTGTGTTACATCGTTTTCCGATAACGCTTGGTATATGGTTTCAGCAGATATTTTTCTAAGGCATACATTTGTTCCAGCTACCAGTGCTGTGCCCCATGTGAAACACCAACCATTGCAATGAAACATTGGAAGTGTCCAGAGGTATATCGGTTGGGAAGTAGCCCCCCACGTGAAAACATTCCCCATAGCATTCAGATAAGCACCTCTATGGTGATAAACTACCCCTTTGGGGTTGCCGGTTGTTCCAGATGTATAGTTCAAAGCTATGGCGCGCCATTCATCGTCAGGCAGGGACCATTCAAAGTTAGGATCCCCTGTGGCAATAAATGATTCGAAATCGATTTCACCAAGTCTTTCACCTCCCGGACCTTCGCTATCACATATATCAATAACAGTCGGTTTTTTTTCTACAAGCGTTAGAGCCTCTTTGATAACCGGTGAAAATTCTGTATCAGTAAGTAAGATTTTTGCTTCTCCGTGATCAAGTATGAAAGCAATAGTGGTGGCATCAAGTCGATTGTTAATGGCATTAATAATGCCCCCAGTCATTGGTATTCCAAAATGAGACTCAAGCATTTCTGGTATGTTTGGCGCCATTACGGCTACGCAGTCCCCCTGCCCTATACCGTTTTTTGACAAAGCAGAGGCAAGTTGACGAGTTCTAGTATATGTTTCCGCCCAACTTCGTTTTATTTTTCCATGAACGATAGCTGTGTGATTTGGATAAGTAGCCGCGGTTCTTTTAATGAAGCTTAACGGCGAAAGAGTGGTGTAATTAGCCTCATTTTTTTCCAAGTTCATTTCGTATGGATTTGCCATATTTATCTCCCAGAGCCCTTAATTATTATTTATTAAACTGTTAAGAGGCTTAGCTCTTGAATAATAGATTAGCATCACCCCGGATCGATTCTCTGCTTTTTATTTCAGCTTCAGCTCGTAAAATTTCCTTTTTAGAGTGTTCCACGTACTCTTTTATCTCTTCGACTGATAAGCCATCGAGATTAGTTTCCTTAAAGGGCTTGTTTTTTTTTACGGATGAAAATTGTTCATCCTCTTCAAAGCTCATTTTAAATTTTCTCCGACTAATTTTTTTATAATCTTGTACACAAAGTTTGACCTGCCTAAAGTGAGCTATCAAGACTTTAGATAATTATTTTATATAGGCAAACATATTTGAAGGATTTTATTTAATGGGCCTTCCAACGACAATGACTGTTATTGAAATTTCTGAGAAGGGGGGGCCAGATGTCCTTCAATCTTCTATGCGTCCTATTCCAAAGCCCTCTGAAGGTGAGATCTTGATTTCTGTAGCAGGAGCAGGAGTTAATCGACCAGATGTGGCGCAAAGGCTTGGATTATATCCTCCACCACCTGGAGCATCTGATATACCTGGACTTGAAGTTGCAGGAGAAGTGGTCTCGGTGGGTGATGGAGTTACTCAATGGGAAGTGGGGCAGAAGGTTTGTGCTCTTATTTCCGGGGGTGGTTACGCCGAGTACGCTTTAGCACCCGTAGAGCAAGCCTTACCAATACCTAATGGAATGGATATTGTTAAATGCGCAGGTATTCCAGAGACTTTTTTCACTGTTTGGAGCAATGTGTTTGATAGAGGCTGTTTCTCTTCGGGAGAGTCAATACTAATCCATGGTGGCTCCAGTGGAATAGGAACCACCGCAATCCAGCTGATTCGTGAGTTCGGCGGCATTCCGTATGTTACGGTCGGGAATGATAAGAAAGCTAACTTTTGTAAAGAACTTGGGGCAGTGCACGCTGTGAACTATAAAGAAAAGGATTTTGTAGAAGAAATCAAAACAATTACTGATGGAATTGGAGTAGATATAATTCTTGATATCGTTGGCGGTGACTATTTAGATAGAAACATCCGTCTTTTGAAGCCGGATGGCCGTCTTTTGCAGGTAAGTTTGATGGCAGGAGTTAAAGGCGAGTTAAATCTCGCACGGCTTATGTCGAGGAGGCTAACTTTAACAGGCTCAACTTTGAGGCCTAGGCCTGTTGCAGTAAAAGGGGAAATAGCGAGCTCACTAAAAAAAGAGGTGTGGCCACTTCTTGAAAAGGACAAAGTTTTTCCGGTGATAGATAGTGTTTTCCCTTTAAAAGAAGCTTATAAAGCTCACGAACTTATGGAGAGTAGCACCCATATTGGTAAAATCATATTGAGCATAGGTTAGTGTTTTTTTGCAATTATAGTTAGATCGGGGTATATAGGCGATCTAAGACTACTTATTAAAAGTCTCTTAAAGGCTCATAATTGAGATCTGTGAATAAAAAATTTAATTGAGTTAGGAGCGCCGATGGTTGAACCATTAATGCCAAAAGGGACCGCCATTTGGTTGGTCGATAACACGGCTTTGACATTTGAACAAATAGCTGAATTTTGTGGTATGCACAAACTTGAGATACAAGGGATCGCCGATGGAGACGTTGGGTCCGGGATGCGAGGGCTTGACCCTGTCGTCAGCGGCCAACTCGATTGGGAGGAGATCGACCGGTGTGCTGCTGATCCAAAGGCTAAATTAGGAATTAAGCCTTCACAAAATCCTGACCCAGTGAAACGCACCAAAGGGCCTCGCTATGTCCCGTTATCAAAACGCCAGGACAAACCGGACGGAATCTCGTATTTGATTAGATATTACCCCGAATTAAGCGATGCTCAGATCTGTAAACTTATTGGAACCACTAAGCCTACAATTGGTGCAATTAGAGATAGGACCCATTGGAACTCTTCTCAAATACAACCCAGAGATCCGGTTACAATCGGCCTATGTAGACAAGTCGACCTGGATGAAGCGACGGAAAAGGGAAGAAAGGCTGGTAGAAAACCTGCAGAAAATGTTGCTGCGCCTATTAGCGCTGATTTAATTCCTGAAGAGGAGCCGACCGTGCCAAGCCGAATTCCTGATTGGATGGCTGATGTTCGCATTGGAGGTAGAGGATCAGGGACCGACGAAACGTAAAATTATTAATCAAAGTTTTTAATAAAATAGGGTCCGTAACTGTCGGACCCTTTGTTTCATATACCTCCATCCGAGAACATAAATAAGTTAAAGAATTAGAATAACTTGGGGCTAATACGATGGTCGAGGCAAAATTTTTAAAGTTTGACACACTCAGCCTTCATGCTGGACAGCAGCCGGATAAAATTACTGGCGCTCGGGCTGTTCCTCTATATCAGACAACATCATATGTTTTTCCAGATGTTGATCACGCCGCCAGCCTTTTTAATCTTGAACGAGCTGGACATATTTATTCACGTATATCCAATCCTACCGTATCAGTGTTTGAAGAGAGAATGGCCGCACTTGAGAATGGGGTTGGAGCGATTGCCACTTCTAGTGGTCAGGCGGCGTTAAGCCTGGCAGTAATGACATTAATGGATTCAGGCGGTCACATCGTTGCATCTCGAAATATATATGGGGGTAGTCATAATTTATTTATGCACACCTTGCCTCGTTTTGGCATTTCCACCACATTGGTTGATCCAAGAAATCCCGATGAATTTAAAAAAGCTATCAGACCTGAAACAAGGCTTCTGTTTTCTGAGACCATAGGTAACCCTGGACTCGAAATTCTTGATATTCCGACTGTCTCAGATATTGCTTCTCAAGCAGGATTGCCTCTTATGGTTGATGCAACTTTCTCGACCCCTTACTTATTGAAGCCCTTTGACTATGGAGCCAACATAGTGATGCACTCAGCTACCAAATGGATCGGAGGACATGGCGTAGCGATAGGTGGCGTTCTAATTGATGGCGGCAATTTTAATTGGGAAGGATCTAATAATTTTCCAAACATGACTGAACCTTACGAGGGATATCATGGATTAGATTTTACAGAGGAATTTGGACCAGCAGCGTTCATAATGCGGGCAAGGGCCGAGGGCTTAAGGGATTTTGGAGCCTGCATGTCACCTCAGAATGCCTTTTACTTGATCCAGGGTCTTGAAACGCTGCCCATGCGTATGTCACGTCACGTGAAAAATGCTAGTTTAGTGGCAAAATTTTTGAATGAAGCTGATGAGGTTTCGTGGGTTAGATATCCAGGTCTTGAAAACCACCCAGACTTCAAACTAGCTAAAAAGTTACTGCCTAAGGGGGCTGGGTCTATTGTTACCTTTGGAATTAGACCTGGTTCAGACGGAGCACGTAAGACAGGGGCAAAATTCATAGAGGCTCTAAGGTTATTTTCTCATCTTGCTAATGTAGGAGATGCTAAATCACTAGTTATTCATCCTGCTAGCACAACGCATCAACAAATGGATGAACAAGGTTTGCTGGAGGCTGGGGTAAAAGAAGAGATGGTAAGGCTATCGGTAGGCTTAGAGGACCCTGTTGATCTTTTATCTGATCTACGTCAGGCATTACGCTCATCACAGAAATAGGAGAAAAGTTCTGTGGATATACATATAAATAATTTGAGAATATTTGCTCATACTGGGGGTAAACCCTTTGACCCGAATAAGCCGATTTTTGTTTTAATCCATGGTGCGGGGACAGATCATACATTCTGGGGTTTGCAAACGAGATATTTTTCTCACCATGGATACTCTGTTCTGGCTATTGATCTGCCTGGTCATGGTAGATCTGAGGGCGTGCCAATTGATTCAATCGAAGAAACTGCTCTTTGGTTGTGGAAAGTTCTAGATCAAGTTTCTTACAGAAATGTCATATTAGCCGGTCATTCTATGGGATCCTTAATTGCACTTGAAGCAGCTTCGAAGAGACCAGATGATACAGATGCACTAATACTTGTTGGTGTGGCTGAAAGGGTTGCGGTTCACAGTGATTTGCTAGCCGCTGCAAAAAAAAATGATTCCACTGCTTTTGATATGATAACTGACTGGGGCTTTGGACAAAAATCACATCTTGGTGGGCATCAATCTCCTGGGCTTTGGATGTTAGGAGGTGGACGAGCATTATTAGCTGAGTGTTCAGCCGGGGTCTTAGACAGTGATCTATCCGCCTGTCACTCGTATATTGGTGCGATCGAAGCATCGAAGAAAATTAGTTGCCCTACATTATTACTCTTAGGTGATAAAGACCGCATGACGCCCCCAAAAATGTCCGTTCCATTAAAGGAAAATTTAAGAATCTCTGAGACAAAAGTTTTATCTGATGTAGGTCACATGATTATGATAGAGAAACCAAATGAAACAATAGATGTAATGGATGAATTTTTGAGAAGAGCTCTTTCATGAACAAAGATGGACGTGATGAACGTAAGGAAAACTACCCTGAATTAATTAAGTTGCCTACTCGGTGGATGGATAATGACGTATATGGGCATGTCAATAACGTTGTTTATTACTCTTATTTTGATACTGCCGTTAATGGCTTTTTAATGCGTGAAGCTGGTTTGGATTACCGTTCTTCAGAGTTTGTTGGTGTTGTTGCTGAAACAGGGTGTAAATTTTATGGAGAAATTTCTTTCCCTGAAATCCTTGATGTGGGTATTAGAGTAAGTCGTTTGGGAAAGTCATCAGTAACATATGAAATTGCAATTTTTCATGAAGATAATGAAGTGCCAGCTGCCACCGGCCACTTTGTGCATGTATACGTTAGGCCTGGAGAAATGAAACCGATGCCTATACCAGCTGTAGCGCGAAAAGCATTAGAAAAGATTGTAGTAGAATATTAGCTTTTCCATAGACGTTTACTAGCTATATTGGCGCCTTCTACCAAAGACTTTAACTTTTCTACCACGATTTTTGGGTCGACCGCCCCCATGCCTGAGAAAGTGGCAAAACCGCAATCGGCACCAGCTATGACCCTATCACGCCCGAGAAGGTTAGCAAATTGACAAATTCTTTGGGCAACTAGTTCTGGGTGCTCTATATAGTTTGTAACACTATCAATCACACCAGGAATGAGTATCTTGCTATCAGGTAATTTAATTTTCTTAAAAATTTCCCACTCATGAGCGTGGCGCGGATTTGCGGCCTCAACCAAAAAGGCCATTGCTTTTGCTTTCAGAACTTCGTCAAGAATACTAATTAAAGGTATATCCTTATGATGTGGTCCTTCGTAGTTTCCCCAACAAATATGCATCCTTACTCGATCTTCAGGAACATTTTCTAGTGCACTATTTAAGGCTTCTATTTGCATTGCAGCCTTACTAACAAACTCTTTATCCGTTAATTCACGAAATACTGTATGCCTTCCCATAGCTAAGTCAGGGCAGTCAATCTGCAATACAAAACCCGCTTCAACGATTTTTTCATATTCATACTTCATGACATTTGCCAAAGCAAAAAGATATTCTTCTTCAGTAGGGTAGTATTTGTTGTCTTGGAAAATTGCAATTACTCCAGGGGATGCAGAATTCATGAAAACTTCCAAAGCCTCAGTATTTTCAGCAGCTGACTTCAAGTTTTTTATATCTCTTTCTAATGGTTCTCGATCACGGATCATTATCTCGCTTTCACAACAAGGCCTATGGAGCCTTCTAGTTCCAGCCGCGCTTGCTTGAGATTTACGATATTCTGGGAAGTTCGACATATCATCAAATCTAATTGATTTACTTTCCCCCGAAAATCCATGTAGACGTTGTTGAATATAGGTAGCATAGCCTGTCTTGCTCATCTCTCCGTCATTAATGATGTCTAAGCCCCAATTAATTTGATTATTAACCGTGCTTACTACTGACTCTTTTGTAATTTTTTCGAAAGCTTCTCTGTTATACGGTTCTTGAAACTCGACCTTATACAATATCTCCGAGAGCTCTATAGGACGCGGCATACTGCCGACATGAGTCGTCAAAATTTTTTCGGTGCTAGTTTTCATACAAATTACCTCCTATGAGTTCAATAGTTTAATAGAGGCAAATAGGGAAGCTAAAATCACAAAAAAGGCCCGCTATAAAAAACGGGCCCTTAATTTAGCTTAATCAAATGTTAAGCAGCTTGTTCGTTTATCTGTTCTGTAGGATTATTAACATCTTTAATATAGAACCTTCTGGGTTTTAGCGCTTCAGGAACTTCGCGCTTAAGATCAACAACAAGAATTCCATTTTCTAGAGCTGCATCTGAAACATTGACATGATCAGCCAACGCAAATCGTCTTTCAAAAGTTCTCGCTGCGATTCCTCGATGCAGATATTTTATATCATCAGTTTCGGCTGTAATTTTACCCTTTATAAAAAGTGCATTTTCTTTTTGTGTTATTTCTAGATCATCCACACTAAATCCAGCAACAGCCATAGTTACTCTGTAATCATCATCGCTGCTTTTTTCTATATTATAAGGTGGGTACGTAGCCACTTCATTATTAGTGGCAGCTGCGATAAGTCGGTTCATATGATCAAAACCAACCGTGGATCTAAACAAAGGTGATAAATCGTAAGTTCTCATTTCACTTGTCCTCCTTAGTGAAGCAACATAGTTATTGGTGCAGTGTTCACCTCAATGGTCGAAACTCACCAGGTTAATTATACTTAAAACCCTATTGGCATCTTAAGCATGACTATTATTTGGGAGGATTAAATTTAGAATCAAGGAGTAAAACAAAAAATTTAATAGTATGATTATGAATCTTACATATTGGGAGTATAAGTTAACCGAGAAAAATAATTTAGGTAAAATTTATTTTAAGCCCACGTTAGCAAATCTCTTGTTAAACTTGGCAACTTGGCCAGCTGAATCAACTAGACGATGCTGTCCTGTCCAGGCAGGATGAGTCTTTGGGTCTATGTCAAGCCGAAGCACGTCACCCTTTTCACCCCAGGTTGAACGTGTTGTATATGTGGTACCATCCGTCATTTGCACGGTGATCTCGTGATAGTCAGGATGTATTTCTTTTTTCATCAGATTTCTCTCTTTTTCAGACCTGAGTTATAACTAACATGTATTAAAACCGCAAGACCGGCATAAACGAAGAATTAAATTTGTTCATTATGCTTGTTGATATAGCTGGGCACTGGTAAACGCCATTTTATAATGTTGAATTGTCATGAATGAACTAGAAAATCAAGAAATGTCTACTAAGGATTTAGGTGCTCCTCCGCGTCGTGATATTCGTCTTCTAAGGAGTTTAGGTAAGTTTTTAAGGCCATACAGGCTACAGATTTCTGCTGCACTTCTGGCTTTAACTATTGCCGCTGTTACTGTTTTAGCCGTGGGTGAGGGAATTAGAAGATTGGTCGACGATGGGTTTTCTGCTGGCAACGCAAGATTACTTGATGATGCTCTTCTGGCTCTTTTGGTGTTTATTATTTTTTTAGCTGGGGCGACTTACTCCAGATTTTTTTTAGTTTCATGGATTGGTGAAAGAGTCGTAGCTGATATCAGAAAAGCCGTTTTTGATCATGTGATCAACTTGAACCCGAGTTTCTATGAAACCACCAGAGTTGGGGAGGTGATGTCTCGTTTAACCACCGATACTACTTTATTACAGACAGTTGTTGGAACGTCGGCCTCGATGGCTTTACGTAATATACTATTATTTTTCGGCGGTTCTATCATGTTGGTCGTTACTAGTCCCAAATTAAGTGGTCTCGCGATTCTTGTGGTGCCTTTTGTTTTAGTCCCAATAATTATTTTTGGGCGCCAAGTCAGACGTCTGAGCCGCACTAGCCAAGATCGAATTGCAGACGTTGGAAGCTATGTTGATGAAAGCATAGCACATATTAGAACTGTTCAAGCATTTGTTCATGAGCCTGTTGATAGTCAAAGATTCGCTATCCGAGCCGAGGAGGCTTTTACTACTGCAGTAAGTCGTATCAAAGCTCGCGCTCTTCTGACTGCGGTAGTAATAATGCTGGTTTTTGGTTCTGTTGGACTTATTTTATGGATAGGAGGGCATGCAGTTATTGAGGGCAGTTTAACAGCTGGTGAGCTATCGGCATTTATTTTCTATGCAGTCGTTGTGGCGGGATCAATGGGAGCAATATCTGAAGTGATTGGTGATCTCCAAAGAGCTGCTGGAGCCACAGAAAGACTTTTTGAATTATTACAAATGGGTAGTGAAATAAAAACGCCAGTTAATCCGGTTGAACTATCACCACAAGTTCAAGGAAGAATTGAGTTAGATGGAATTACCTTCAGTTATCCTTCTAGGCCTGACCATCTAGCATTAAAAGACCTGTCTCTTGTTGTTTCACCTGGTGAACACGTGGCAATTGTCGGCCCTTCCGGTGCAGGTAAAACAACTATTTTTCAGCTATTGCTTCGCTTTTATGATCCTCAGAACGGTATTATTAAATTTGATAATATTAATCTGAAGGATTTGGACCCGTCCAATCTTAGAAATCAAATAGGCATAGTGCCACAGGAGCCTGTAATATTCTCAACAGATGCTTGGGAAAACATACGATATGGTAAACCTGATGCAACTAATGATGAAGTTAGAGCCGCAGCACAGGCAGCGGCAGCCAGTGAGTTTTTGGATCTTTTGCCACAGGGTTACGAGACATTTCTGGGCGAAAAAGGTGTGAGACTCTCAGGTGGGCAGCGTCAACGTATCGCTATAGCGAGAGCAGTTTTAAGAGATCCTAAGCTTTTACTTCTTGATGAAGCAACGAGTGCATTGGATGCAGAAAGTGAGAGATTAGTACAAAGTGCATTAGATAGATTAATGAAGGATCGCACCACGTTGGTCATAGCACATAGATTAGCGACCGTTATAGCGGCTGATAAAATAGTTGTGATTGATGATGGTCGCATAGTTGGCACAGGTACACATGATGAACTCATAAGTCAGGGGGGGGTTTATTCTCGTTTGGCTGCATTACAATTTGGAAAAAAACAAGGAGACTTTTAATTAAACTGATAATTAGCGCTGGGTCAGTTTAAACTCAATTCTTCTGTTTCGTCTAAAAGCTATTTCATCACTACCATTATCGAGGGGTTGGTACTCACCAAATCCTGCAGCAACTAGTCTGTTGGGCGGTATGCCTTGCTCAATTAAATATTTAACTACAGAGGTGGATCTGGCTGAAGATAGTTCCCAATTTGATGGAAACAAAGGAGTTTTTATGGGATTCCTGTCCGTGTGACCATCTACCCTTAAGACCCAGTCAAGATCATTTGGTATCTGTATTGATATTTTTTTTAATGTCTCAGCGAGTTGTCCTAGCTGGTCTGTGCCAATAGGGTTTAATTCTGCAGCTCCAGAGGCAAATAATACTTCAGACTGAAAAACAAAACGGTCTCCCTCAATTCTAATACCCGATCTGTTTCCAAGTAATTTTCGTAATCTCCCAAAAAAGTCTGATCGGTAGCGAGCTAATTCTTGTACTCTAGTTGCTAAAGCAGCATTAAGGCGTTTTCCTAGATTAATAATTTTTACGTTTTGGGATACATTCTTTTTTTCTGAAGCTTCAAGTGCTTCGTTTAAAGCTGCCAATTGTTGGCTTAGTTGATTTAGTTGCTCTCTTAGTAGAGCTATCTGATTTGAAGCATTTTTTGATATTTCACGCTCATCAAACAGTAGTTTTTCCGATAATTTACCTTGTTTTAATAACTCAGCAAGTCGTATGTCTCTTTTATCTATTTCTTTTTGTGCTAAGAAAGTTAGTTCACCTTGCTCGGCAAGCTTTGCTTCTAGAGCTTTTGATAGATCTCTCCACTGACCCAGCTCCTCTTCACTCGTTTTGATTGTCAAAGCTAGATTCTTAACCTTCTTTTCTAGTTTGCTTCGGACTATTTTTAAGGCTTCTATGTCTCTATTTAGACGTTCTAGGTCGCGCAGCTGTAATTCTATTGACTCTTTATTAGTTTCTACGATCTGGTTTAGGTTTCTTACTTCTTTCTCATGAGACAGCCTTTCACTTTCTAGTTTTTGCTCAATAAAAGACAGTTTTGATAATAAAGCGTCACGTTCGGAAATGCTTGTCTGTAATTGAGAGGATAGTTGAGCAACTGACATTCCTAATTCTGCGCTTGCTTTGCGTTCTAGATCGAGCATTTTCGATAGTTCGTCTAACTCGTTTGTCAGTCTTTCGAGGACACTGTCTCTGCCAGAAAGAGCATCAGACAGGAAGACTTGCGCTAGGGCAAAAACCATGATTAAGAAAACTACTACAACTAGAAGAGCGGCGAGGGCATCAACAAAACCTGGCCAATAACTTGCTGAAGTATACTTGCGGGAACGTGAGCCAGGCATTACTTATTTCAACTGCGTTAGTGACGATTATCGCTCTCATCGGAGCGAGCAGCGATTGTGCGTGCGAGCAGTCTAATTTCTGCACGAATTTCTTGTACCATTTCACCTCGACCACTATTTGTGTCCTCCACTAATCGGGCAAGGTAAGTATCTATGTTCCTTATATGATTGCGTGTTACGTCATCAATGGTTGCTCTTCTCTCTTCAGTAAGCTTTTGTAAAACAGGACCCATATCACTCTGAGAATTAGCTAGTTTCAGCATAATTTCCTGTTCTGTTCGCATTTGATCAGTCAGTGTAGTTAACTTATCGGCTAGTGCGGTAAGAGTTGAATCAGTTCTATCTCTGGTAGTCTCTCCTTTGTTTATGGTCCTCTGTAAATTATCGAGAGAGTCAGCTGTTTTTTCTAATAATGCCTGAATGTAAGCTGGGACACTCTGATCTCCTTCCAATGTTCGAGATCGACCTGATACTTTCGTTAGACCACTAAGCCATTCTTCAAGTTCATTATAAAAGCGGTTTTGAGCTGAACCAGCCTGTAAATCTAAAAATCCAAGGACCAACGATCCCGCAAGACCAAACAATGAAGAGCTGAAAGCAGTACCCATTCCTGTCAGGGGCGCGTTTAGCCCTTCTTTTAGGGAATCAAAAATCTGTGTAAGTTCTCCACCTGTAACTTGCAGGCTCGATATAACGTCCGCTACTGAGCGCACCGTTTGTAGCAAGCCCCAGAATGTTCCTAAAAGTCCTAAAAAAATGAGTAACCCTATTAGATACCTAGTAAGGTCACGTTCCTCATCTAGACGAGCATTAACTCCATCAAGAATTGACCTCATAGTGACTGTAGTTATTCTAAGTTCCCCACTTCGTTCACCAAACATTGTTGCCATGGGAGCGAGCAAAGTTGGTGCAGCATTTACAGAAAGGCCAGGTCGTTCGCTTCTGTAGGTTTCAATCCAGTTTACCTCTATATTTAGCATCCATACTTGGCGAAACACTAAAATAATACCTAAAATTAAAGTAAAGATAATTATTCCGTTTATCGCTGGATTAGCCATGAATGATAAAAATATTTGGCTGTATACTGTCCCTACTCCGAGCGCAGTGATAAGCAGGAAAATTAACATGCGTGTTAGATAGCGTTGTGGCCTGGTCATTAATTATCACCGTCGGGGTTCGATTAGTCCTAAGATTCTATAATATTTAAGTTAAACTATTATGATTTTTCCATAATTCAGCATGAGTATGACGATTTTAGGGCAACTTTTTGCTTTAAAACTATTATTATTCGTCAATCACCAAAGGTCCTTCTACTTGTTTCGGCTGGTTTATACTTAAATTGAATTTTAAATGATCTTAAGCATTTGTCAGAAATCTTCTGTTTCAATTAGTTTTCGAGAGGTAGAATTAATTTATTTATCTTCGCTAACGGAATAATTTGATGACTTAATGCAGTTGAATAGTCCTTCATATAATTCCCCGTTTGCAGCTATTACTTCACCCGAGTCTGACATATTGTTTTTCCCACTCAGGTCAGTAATTAGACCGCCGGCTTCACTTACAATTAGGGTGCCAGGTACAATATTTTCTGGTAATAATCCCTGATAATAACAACCATCAAACCTTCCAGCAGCTAAATATGCTAAATCAAGTGACGGGGAACCAGAAATTCTTATGTCTCCATAATTTTGTACGATTTCAATGATTGGTTTGGGATCATTAATATTCTCGTCTTTACCGCCGGCTTGGGCAAAGGTTGCTATTATTGATTCACTTGGCTTACTGCGGGCAGATACTCGTAGCCGAGTGTCATTTAGGTAGGCCCCCGTGTTTTTAACTGCCCAAAAAATTTCTTCACCAAGGGGATCATACACAATACTTTCTTTTAGATCATTATCATCAATGTGAGCTATAGAAATACAAAAGTGTGGCTGGCCATGTGCATAATTTGATGTTCCGTCTAGAGGGTTAATAATCCACTCATTTTTCGTCTCTAAATTCTCCGGCTTAATAGGTTCGCCCAAAAAGTTAAATGATGGCCGTGCTTTAGTGAGCTCATATTTTATTATTTCCGTAGCTTTTCTTAGTGCAGCTCTAGAAAATTTTTGTGTGCCCTTTCTAGATGCTTGCAGGTGTTGGACTTCACTGAAATCACGCGCCAAAACTCTTCCTGCACGTCTGGCCGCCCGATCCATAACATTAATTATCGGAGTACGCATGTTTGGCCTTTGTAGATATGTGCTGCGAAAGCTTTAATTAGCATTGTACATCTGGTTTGATGCTATTCTTTAGCCCGTTCCACATAAGTGGCATCTGAGGTGGACACAACAATTCGGGTTCCAGCTTCAATATGAGGGGGCACAAGAATTTTAATACCGTTTTCTAAAACAGCGGGTTTATATGAAGATGAGGCTGTTTGACCTTTTACTACTGCGTCAGCTTCTGTAACACAGAGAGTTACTTTTTCGGGCAGTGAAACTCCTATTGGAGAATTTTCGTATGATTCGATAGTTACGGACATACCGTCTTGAAGAAACTGGCTTTGCTCTGGCTCAATTGTATTACTATCGAGGGTCACTTGTTCATATGTTTCTTGATCCATAAACGTAAATTGGTCTCCATCACTATATAAATATTGATAATCTTTCTGATCTAATCTAACCCGTTCCACAGTTTCGGCTGAACGGAAACGCTCATTTAGCTTTGTACCGTCCCTTACTTCTCTTAGCTCGACTTGTAAATAAGCCCCCCCCTTACCTGGTTTTACATGCTGTATTCGAACAGCACGCCATAGTCGGCCCTGATGTTCTATAACATTTCCTGGTCGGATTTCGTTACCATCAATTTTCATAGACTCATACCCGTTTACTTATTACCAACGGATCGGCTGTCTAACAGTTGACTTAATATATATCAATGGTTCGACATATTTAATTTTTCTTCATCAGTTGCTTTTCAAAATCAGAAACAGCCTCTGCATGACCAGCTGGATGGTTCCATATTCCTGAAGAAACCGCAAGAAACTCAACTCCTGTTTGCAGCAAAGGTGGACAATTTTGTGGAGTTATGCCTCCGATTGCCACACAAGGAATTTGAGTGATTTCACTCCACCATTTTAACAGTTCAGGGTAGGCGCTTGTTTTAGGAGATTTAGTCTCAGTGGGGAAAAAAGCTCCGAAGGCTACATAATCAGCTCCTAACTCGGATGCATTTATAGCTAGATGTTTAGAGTTGTGGCAGGTAACCCCAATAATTGCTTGATCTCCCATTATGGACCTGGCCTTTGAGTAGGAAATATCCTCCTGCCCGATGTGTACACCATCACATCCAAGTTCACTAGCCAGTTCCGGGCTATCGTTCATGATAACAGCTACATTATTTGATTGAGCTATTGGTACTAGAGTTTTTGAAACGGTGCGGATTATGTCATTTGTGACTGCTATTTCTCCAGAATCCTTTAGTCGTATTTGAAGACAGGAGATTATTTCATTATCGACTATCTCTTCTAACGCCTCAGCAAACTCTGATAAATTTTCTTCCCTTATATTGGGAGGAGTAATTAGATACAGGTAAGTTTGAAAAATCTGATTTTTTTTTAATGCGGGCACAACTTATATACCTATTCATCTTACTTGCTAATTCTTAGAACTTACCTTGATAAATTTTAACTATATTATCCAATAAATTAATCGAATCCTGTTTTGATCTTTGGAAACTGTTACGACCTATAATTGACCCTGAAGCACCTCCGTCTCGCAACTGCCGAATTTCCTCATATATACTTTCTGTGTCTTTTGCTGCTCCTCCGGAGAAAACCACTAAACGACGACCATTAAAAGCAGATTGTAAAATATGCGAAATTCTTGCACTTAAACTACTAATGTCAATTTGTTGGTCTTCATAGACTTTTTTTGCTTCATTTTGTTCTATGTATGAAGTCGGAGGTTTAACCTTGATAATGTGCGCTCCTAATTGGGCGGCCATATGGGCCGCATAAGCTGTAACATCAATAGCTGTCTCTCCCTCTTTCGAGAGACCACCACCTCTTGGATAAGACCAGATTACTACGGCTAAACCACAGGATTTAGCTTCCAGTGATATTTCTTGGATTTCTTCTATCATTTCATACTGATCCTCAGAGCCAGGATACATAGTAAACCCTATAGCTGAGCAACCTAACCTTAATGCATCCTCAACAGATGCGGTAATCGCTTGATCTTTTGTAGTGGAATGTGAATTTGCATTGTTCAACTTAAGGATCATTGGAACTGATCCGGCAAAGGTGTCAGCTCCTGCCTCTAATTGCCCCAATGGTGCTGCGTAAGCGTTTAAGCCTGCATCAATCGCTAATCTAAAGAAATAATGAGGATCATAGGCAGGAGCATTGGGGGCAAAGCTACGTGCAGGCCCATGCTCCCAACCTTGATCAACTGGCAAGATAACCATTTTTCCGGTGCCCGCTAACTTACCTGTCATTAATATCCTAGCTAAATTTGTCTTGCTACCAACATTGTCAGTTTCATAATAAGATAGAATTTTTCTGACCTTTTGTGTGACTCTCATGATTTTCGTCCTGTGCATTTAAGAGCTTATTATAGCTTTAGGCCAAGTTAATAATAGAGTTCTGACTTACCTGGCCTAGAGTGATTTTGTAAATACTAGAGACTATTTTTTGTTAATTTATCAGTCAACCAATCTCGGCTGGCTGAACGCTTATTATTATATAAACTCAGGTCTAAGGCCTGAGAATAATCTATTTTTAATACTTCTGTACCTATTTGATGGGCTATATCTTGTATTTTTATAAGTTTTTTTTCTGATCCTTTATAGTCTATTGCCGTAAGACCTTCACGTAAGGCTGCTAGAGCTTGCCCCGAATCATCAGAGCAGTCGAGAATGCTGTCAAACTGAGCATCGGGAACTTTTTCTCTGGCCAGGTAGATAAGCTCTCGAAACCATCCCGAACCGGCGTAACTTGCTGCGCCTTTGGGACTTACTAGTGTTACAGCTATATTCATATCTGAAGAAGTTATTAGCGCTGCAATTGCATCATCTAAATCATGAACAATAATTTGTGGTTTTTGTTCTTTGTTCATTCTAGGAAGCTTTATTTAACTAAGCTTCGCCATCTGTATTGCTGTGTCGGACATTCTAGACGAAAAACCCCATTCATTATCATACCAGCTAAGCACCCTAACCAAACGCTTGTCCGTGACCTGCGTTTGTGTCAAATCAAATATAGAACTCGCCGGATTATGATTGAAGTCAGAGGAGACAAGAGGCTCCCTGTTTATAGCAAGAATCCCCTTCAGTTCTTTTGTTGATGAGGCGTTGATCATTCTATTATTTATTTCATCAGTATCTGTATTTTTCATAGATTCGAAAACTAAATCAACCATGGAAACGTTTGGGGTGGGTACCCTAACTGCTGTGCCGTCAAGTTTGCCCGCAAGTTGCGGTAGTACGAGCCCTACTGCTCTCGCTGCGCCAGTCGAAGTAGGAATCATATTTGTAGCAGCACTGCGTGATCGATGAAGGTCTGAATGAAGTGTATCTAAAACAGGCTGATCGCCAGTATAGCTATGAACTGTAGTCATAAATCCGTGCTTTATTCCCACTGCTTTATCAAGAACGGCCGCAACAGGAGCCAAGCAATTGGTGGTACAAGAGGCATTCGATACTACAAGGTGAGATTTTTTAAGCTTTTTGTGATTAACGCCCTGAACGATGGTAATATCAGCATCACCAGATGGAGCTGAAATCAGAACTTTTTTTGCACCAGCATCGATGTGTCGAGTTGCTGCATTTTTTGATGTAAATATACCAGTACATTCCACAACTATATCAACATTGAGATCTTTCCATGGCAAATCAGCTGGGTTTCTTTCAGAAAACACCTTTATGCGCTTTCCTACTTTGGATTTATTCCCCAGGTCTATCCAGTCTTTTCCGCTTCTAATCGAAGCAGGAAACGGGCCGTGAACTGAATCATGACGCAGTAGGTGCGCATTTGCTTCTACTGATCCGAGATCATTAATTCCAACAAAAGTTATACCTGATCTATTTTGTTCGTAAGCAGCTCTTAGTATTAGACGACCAATTCTGCCAAAGCCATTTATTGCGACACGTACGGCCATTCGAACTCTCCATGTGTTTTTGGTGTTAAAGTTTTGGTGTGAAAATTATTTTAATAATTAAAGCTCCGATCGAACTGCATTTACAACAGCCTCTGTTGTAATCCCGAAATAGGAATAAACATCTGACAGGGGTGCTGAAGCTCCGAATGATCGCATACCTACTACCTTAGATTCGTCCACTCCATACCGAGACCAACCAAATGTAGCTGCTGCTTCTACGGCAACCCTTACTCCATTTTTGCCAAGAACTTCTTCTCTATAAGACTCAGGTTGTTTGTCAAATAACTCCCAGCAAGGCATTGAAACAACCGCAGTTGCAATACCTTCTAATTGTAGTATTTTTTTTGCTGCAATAGCTATTTCTACCTCGGAACCGGTAGCTAATATTGTGGCCTGACGTTTATCTCCGTTGTCCTCAGCTGGTTCTATAACATATGCTCCGAAGGCGCACATGTTGCTTTCGGTGTGTGTCTCGCGCAAGGTTGGTAAACTCTGTCTTGTCAATGCTAGTACTGAAGGCGTGGTTGAGCTCTCAAGTGCTAATTGCCAACATTCCGCAGTCTCAATAGGATCAGCTGGCCGAAACAGGTTTAAGTTTGGCATAGCTCTTAATGATGAAATATGTTCCACAGGCTGATGAGTTGGGCCATCTTCCCCTAACCCGATCGAGTCATGGGTCATTACGTAAACCACTCTCAGACCCATTAGTGCGGCCAGTCGTATAGAAGGTCTACAATAATCAGTAAATGTCAGGAATGTACCACCATAAGGGATAAAACCACCATGTAATGCTAACCCATTCATGATAGCGGCCATAGCGTGTTCTCTTACACCATAATAAATATAGCTTCCTGCAAATTTGTCAGCTGATATAGGAATAGTTGAATCAGTTTTAGTGTTATTAGAGCCGGTTAAGTCGGCTGACCCACCGATCAAGGTTGGAACTTCTTTGGTTAAAACTTTTAAAATCTCCTCACTAGATTTTCTTGTCGCCCATTTAGGTTTTTCACTAGAAATCTTACGTTTATGCTCAACAATATATTTGTTTATATCAGTTGGCAGCTTATCTGATAACATTTCTTCAAACTCAGCCCTCTTTGTTTCATCCAGAGAGCTAAGTTTTTCTTGCCATATTTTAAGCTCAGAATTGCCTCTGGAACCAGCAGCCCTCCATGCTGATAATATTTCAGTTGGCACCTCAAATGGTTCGTGTGGCCAATCCAAGTTATCTCTCGTAACACTTATTTCATCATTACCCAGCGGCGATCCGTGTGCCGAAGCTGAACCCGCTTTGTTTGGCGAACCAAAGCCAATTATTGTTTTACAGGCAATTAGAGTGGGACGTTCACTTTGTTTGGCTATTGTTAAGGCTTCGTCAATACTCTCAAAATTGTGGCCATCTATAGAAAGAACGTTCCAGCCACTGGCTGCAAAGCGAGCAACCTGATCATCTGAAACGCTTAGGTCCGTGCTGCCATCTATTGAAATGTCGTTATCATCAAACATTACTATTAGTTTAGAAAGCTTTAGGTGACCGGCGAGAGATATCGCTTCATGGCTTATTCCTTCCATTAAGCAACCATCCCCAGCTAAGACATACGTGAAGTGATCGATAAGGTCATCGCCAAGCCTTTCATTTTTAATACGTTCTCCAATCGCCATGCCAACTGCATTTGCTAAGCCTTGGCCCAAAGGTCCAGTAGTAGTCTCTATACCTGACGCATGGCCATATTCTGGGTGACCCGCTGTACAACTTCCAAGTTGCCGAAAGTTTTTTAGCTGGTCTAAAGTCATGTCTTCATACCCTGTGAGGTAAAGTAACGAGTAAAGCAACATTGATGCATGTCCGTTTGAGAGAATTAGTCTATCTCTGTCAGGCCAGTTGGGATTGCTCGAGTCATATTTCAGATGTCTAGTAAATAATACCGTTACAATGTCAGCCATACCCATTGGGGCTCCTGGATGGCCGGAATTGGCTTTTTGGACGGCATCCATTGAGAGAGCCCTGATAGCGGTTGCCATCTTTTTATTGCTGACTGGGTTTTTAACCTTAGAAGGGGCGTTATTCATGAGATTTTAGAAAACTTTCACTAAGAAATATCTTTTTGTTATTTACTTAAATTAATTTATAGGTTTATGAATTTGCAACATGCCCATATGACGGGTCGACGTCAACGGATTCGTCATCTGTTTATCCACTAACTATGAAATAAATTCTCTAGTAATGTGTTTTTCTGTCATAGAATCTCTTGATTGACCCCTTGGAATATGCGGAAGTACCATATGGTTTTAAGATTATTATATGACTGTTTTTGTAACTAGGGCATAATCATTGCTGCGAATATAGAAATTGTCTTTTTTTTTAAGTAACCCGTTCAAGCGAGGCTGTCCATGTCAACCGTTGAAAAAGCAAATCAAAGGCTTTCTGAAGCACTTTCTCGTTTAGAGTCAGGGATTGGGAGTCAAGAAAAACCTTCAGAGAGGGACTTGGCCTTTGAAGCAGAAAAATTGAAATTAGAGGAAGAAGTTAGTTCTGTTAAAAAAGAGTTTGCCAACATGAGAAAAACTTCACTTGAAGTCTCACTAGGTTTAGAAAAGGCTATTGCCAAAATGAAAAATATACTAGCAAAATAGTTTTGGTAAAAGTTTATTAATCCAAAATGAACTAATGGATGATTAAGTGTCACAAGTAGAGATCAAAATAAACGGAAGACAGTATCAGGTTTCTTGTGAAGACGGGCAAGAAGGTCATTTAACAGAACTTGCAGAGTATTTTGATGGAAAGATGACATCTTTGATTAATGAGGTTGGTCAGATTGGTGACACTAGTCTAATGGTTATGGCTGGTCTTCTAATAGCAGACGAATTATCTGACGCAATTCAAGAATTAAAAGATTTGCGACAAGAAAAGGATAATGATTATGCAAATAGAATTAATGAAATAGCTGAGAAAATTGAAAAAATTGCTGACTCAATGAGATAGTTTCCAATTAAAAAGTTTAAACACACTTGCGGTAAGCTACTTTGGCAATTATTTTCGTACTGGGTAGACCCTGATCTGTTTGTCGGAACTCAAGTTCCGGGGACCTTTCTCATCGAATCGGGAGCTGTCCCTGTTGGGATCGTGGTCTCAAACAAACGGCGCCCACCTGCTTGAAGCAGGTCTCGGTGGACTAGTTTTTCTGACGGCTGTATTGGGGTCTACCGAAAACAATTTTTGTTAATCTTGTAGGCATACAATCACAAAAGTATCTAATATAAGTTTTAATAATAAGAAAAACGTGCTCCGACGAGAGGTGTCAGCCAAACGTGATGCTCTTCATAATAAATTTGCCAATTCTTCATCTCAGAGATTAGCAGAAATATTTTTTAACACGAAACAAATTCGGGAATTAATCAAGCCAGAATCAATTGTAGGGGGATATTCGCCTATTAATAGTGAAATTGATTGTTTGCCAGTGTTAGAGCAGCTTTTTAAGTTAGGTATCGCAATATGTTTGCCGGTGGTTTCTAACAAAGAAAAACATTTAACTTTTTATCAATGGAAACCAGGAGATAAGATGGTGCGAGGCTCCTATGGAGTATGCGAACCTTTAACATCTAATAAGGAAATTATCCCAAACGTTTTGTTAGTTCCTATGTTAGCTTGTGACAAACATGGAAATAGACTTGGTTATGGAGGCGGCTATTATGACCGAACATTAAAAAAATTGCGTGCAAGAAAAAGCATGGGAGGGGTTACAGCAATCGGGCTTGCGTATGAAGGACAAATTTACGGAGAAATACCACATTTTGAAGAAGATGAGCCTATAGATATAATTCTAACAGATGTTGGTGCTATCGTTATAAGCTAACGCTTTTTGATGTACATGTTTCACAGGGATGGCTTTATGAATATATTGTTTTGTGGTGATGTTGTTGGAAGAGCCGGTAGGGAGGTGGTCAATCAACACTTACCGGATTTAAAAAAACAACTCCAACTCGATTTTATTATAATTAACGGAGAGAACGCAGCGAATGGCTTTGGAATAACAAAAGAAATTTGTGAGAATCTGTACGAATCTGGAGCCGACGTAATCACCACAGGTAATCATGTTTGGGACCAAAAAGAAATTATTGGTCAGATTGATAATGATCCAAGATTATTAAGACCAGCAAACTATCCCGCTGGTACTCCAGGACGAGGGTCAAATGTCTACAGTACTAAAAAGGGGCAGAAGGTTCTTGTGATAAATGTTATGTGCCGATTATTCATGGATCCATTAGATGATCCATTTGTGATACTAGATCAAGAGTTAAGTAGTTATCTATTAGGTAGGACCGTCGATGCAATAATACTAGATGTTCATGGGGAGGCTTCTTCAGAGAAAATGGCTATAGGTCACGCATACGATGGAAGGGTTAGCTTGGTGGTTGGAACCCATACTCATGTCCCTACAGCAGACGCTCATATTCTTGATGGAGGAACTGCTTACCAGACTGATGCGGGCATGTGCGGAGATTACGATTCGGTGATAGGGATGAAAAAGTTGCCTGCTATTTCTAGATTTCGTAGAAAAATGCCTGGTGAAAGGTTGAGTCCTGCGTCTGGTCCGGCTGACCTTTGTGGAGTCTATATACAAACAGATGATGATTCTGGTTTGGCGAAAAAAATAACGCCCATCCGAATCGGTGCACGTTTATCTCAATCTTTTCCTAAAGACTAGCTTTTAAATCGTCCTCTCCGCTAATTCTTCAGAATTTCCACTTTTATTTTACGGAACTAGAAAAAATACGGGCTTTTTAAACTAAGGTAGTATTGATCGCATTAGGTACAATATATAGTGTATAGTCTATATAGGCCCACATAATTTAGAAAGTGTAGGGTAAATGGCTGGTCATTCCCAATTTAAGAACATAATGCATCGAAAGGGTGCTCAGGATAAAAAACGGGCGAAGCTATTCGCTAAATTGGCTCGAGAGATAGAGGTGGCCTCAAAAATGGGTTTGCCTGATCCTGATCAGAACCCCCGTCTGCGTTCTGCAATAGTTGCTGCTCGTAGTTCTAATATGCCTAAAGACAGAATTGAAAGGGCTATTAATAAGGCTGCCGGCGGCGATAACGAAACAGTTTATGAAGAAATTCGTTACGAAGGTTATGGTCCTCACGGCGTTGCATTAATAGTAGATGCACTAACCGACAACCGAAACAGGACAGCATCTGAGGTTCGCGCCGCATTCTCAAAATACGGTGGTAATTTGGGTGAAACAAATAGCGTTGCTTTCATGTTTGATCGTATTGGACAAATAGTTTTCGATCCAGATGTTGCGGATATGGACACTATGTTCGAGGCGGCTCTCGAGGCAGGAGCTCAAGATGTCGTTAGTTCAGAAAGAGGGCATGAGGTAAGTTGTAATCCAGAGGACTTTGGGCAAGTAGTTGAAAGCCTTGAGACTGTTTTTGGTGGTCCGCTGTCAGCTGGATTGACATGGCAACCACAAACAACAGTTGACCTGGATATTGATTCGGCTCAGTCACTACTAAAACTCATTGATGCTTTAGAGGACGGAGATGATGTGCAAAATGTTTCTGCAAATTTTGAAATGAGCGATGAAGTATTAGCTTTTTTGGCGGAATCATAAGAGGTAAATTAAGTGGTCTCAGATGGTCATAAATCAATTTTTTTACTGGGATTAGATCCTGGGCTAAGAAAAACGGGTTGGGGCGTTATTGAGGTTGAATCGAATCGTTTGCGTCATGTTGCAAATGGGGTTGTTGCTTCAGGTAATGGTCATTTATCAGATAGGTTGCTGCGTTTGCACCAAGATTTAACAGAAGTTGTTGGAAACTATAAACTTGATAGCGCTGCTGTTGAAGAAACTTTCGTTAATCGTGATGGCAAGTCCACTTTAAAATTAGGGCAGGCTCGAGGCGTGATTATGCTGGTTCCAGCTCAAGCAGGTCTGCTTGTTTCTGAGTATCCCGCAAATACTGTGAAAAAAAGTGTAGTTGGTTATGGTCATGCGGATAAAACCCAAGTCGAAGAGATGGTTTCAATATTATTACCTGGAGCAAACGTCTCATCCACAGATGCGGCTGACGCACTAGCCGTAGCCATCTGCCATGCACATCACATGTTAACATTAAAAAGTATGGAAATATTAAAGTGATTGCGAGATTAAAAGGAATTATTGATGAGCTGGGTTTAGATTGGCTTGTAATAGATGTAGCTGGAGTGGGGTATTTTGTTAGTTGTCCAACCCGAACTATAAATTTACTTCCAGGTGCAGGGCTTCCTGTAGATTTGTTTATTGAGACGCATGTCCGAGAATCTCAAATATCTTTATTTGGCTTTCAAAACTCAAGAGAAAGAGAATGTTTCAGGGTTTTGACTACAGTACAAGGAGTAGGAGCTAGGGTGGCGCTTTCAATCTTAAGTTCATTGTCACCAGATCAGCTGGTTGAAGCTATTTATTCTCAAGACAAAGCTAAACTATCTATGGCTGACGGAGTAGGGCCACGATTGGCTGCTCGACTACTAACAGAGCTCAAAGAAAGCATTGCGTCTGTCAGTGGTGGAATGCAGGAGGTTTATAAAGAGGGTTTAGAAATTGAAAAAGTCTCAACTAAGAACGGAAAAATTACATCTGATGCAATTTCTGCTTTGGTTAATCTTGGCTATGGAAGGTCTGAGGCCTACCGGGTTATAAGTCGGCTTCTTGCTTCTTCATCAGAATACAGCTCCCTAGAAGTTTTGATTCCTGCCGCATTGAAAGAGCTGGGCAATGATTGACACAAATATAAATAAATCCACTTCTAGATTGGTTGACCCTAATTCAGTTGTTGAAGATCAAGAAGAATTAAGTTTGCGCCCAGAATCCCTGAATGATTTTGTAGGCCAACGAACTCTTTGTGAAAATTTATCAGTTTTTGTTTCTGCGGCAATACAACGGGCTGAGCCAATAGATCATGTTATTTTGCACGGTCCTCCTGGTTTAGGTAAGACAACTCTTGCCCGAATAGTAGCTTTGGAACTTGGAGTTGGTTTTAGGGCAACTTCAGGCCCTATTATTACTAAGGCTGGAGATCTCGCTGCAATATTAACTAACTTGCAGCCTAGAGATGTACTGTTCATCGATGAGATTCATAGACTAAATCCTGCGGTAGAGGAAATTCTTTACCCCGCTATGGAGGATGGTGAGTTGGATTTGATCATAGGTGAGGGACCGGCAGCTCGTTCAGTTCGGATCGAACTTCAGCCTTTTACTGTTATTGGCGCCACTACTCGATTGGGCTTACTTAGTACACCGCTTCGAGAAAGATTTGGTATAAATCTTCGTCTCGAGTTTTACTCGCCGATAGATTTGATCTCAATAATAAAACGAAATGCGAAGCTGTTTGATCTAGATATAACCGATAAAGGAGCAGCAGAAATTGCTAACCGATCAAGAGGAACTCCTAGAGTTGCAGGACGTTTGTTAAGACGAGTTCGTGATTTTTCTGTTGTTAAGGAAAACACACCAGTGGATGAAAGTTTTGCTGATATGGCCCTGAATAGGCTTGAGGTTGATTCTTGTGGTCTGGATTCAATGGATCATCGATATCTTCTTTACATCATTAATAATTTTGACGGTGGCCCAGTTGGAATAGAAACAATTTCGGCAGCTTTATCTGAGGAAAGAGATACCATCGAGGGAGTTGTAGAACCGTATCTTATGCAAAAAGGTTTTTTGCAAAGAACGTCTAGAGGACGAATGGTAACTTCTGGTGGTTATACTCATCTTGGAATTGAGAGGCCTATTCCTGATCAAGGTGATATTTTAGAGCGTCACAGACTTGCCACAAATGAGTCTGATAATGTTTCTGATGATGAAGTGGGATGATCAAGAAACGTGTTAGGATGAAAAAGTGTCCAAGAAAAAAAATGAAATCTGGGGAAATAATGACTCCTCCTTCTACAAGGGTGAACATTACTACATTCTCAGAGTTTATTACGAAGATACGGACGCTGCGGGAATTGTTTACTACGCTAATTATCTTAAATTTGCTGAACGGGCTCGGACAGAGATGATTCGTGGATTAGGTGTCGAGCACGGTCAGCTAATGTCCCAAAATAATGCTGCCTTTGCGGTTCGTAGTTGTGAAGTTGATTACATGAAGCCCGCTATGCTTGATGATAAGTTATCGGTAATAACAAATGTTAATTCTATAGCAGGAGCCAGTATCAAATTAAGTCAGCGAGTCGTATTCCTGGATAATGATTATAATGAAACAGAATTAGTCAGGCTTAAATTGAGGCTAGCATGCTTGGATAAAAGGCAACGACCAATGAGGATTCCCATTGCTGTAAGAGATGCAATTGCAACAATAAACGACCTTTAATGTATGCAGGATGGAATAAAAAAATTAAGTTTTTTGGGTTTAATGAAACTAAGGATTAACTATTGGTATGGATGCAAATATTATTAATGCAGTTAGTGTCACTGGGGGAGTTATAGCAACAGACTTTTCTGTTTGGGCACTATTTATGCGAGCGGATATCGTTATTAAGTTGGTGATGATTTTGCTCTTTGTAGCTTCTATTTGGTCATGGACGATTATTATCGATAAGTGGTTAAGGGTAAGACGTCTCGAACGTGAGGCAAGACGATTTGAAGAGAGCTTTTGGTCTGGTGGTTCGCTAGATGAGCTTTATGAAAGTTTTGGGGCTGAGCCTAGGGATCCAATGTCAGCAGTTTTTGCGGCAGCTATGACAGAATGGAGACGCTCAACAGAACGAGGTTTGTCTACAACAGTCGCTCTAAGAGCCGGCCTGCAGGATAGAATAGAAAGGGCAATGGACGTCACGCTAGTGAGGGAAATGGAACGTATAGAGCGATATATGGTTTTTCTTGCATCAGCAGGAGCCACGGCTCCGTTTATTGGACTGTTTGGAACAGTTTGGGGAATTATGAACAGCTTTCAGGCCATAGCAGTTGCAAAGGACACCAGTTTGGCTGTTATTGCACCAGGTTTATCAGAAGCCCTTTTCACCACAGCCATGGGACTTATTGTGGCGATCCCAGCGGTAGCTGCTTATAATAAGTTCAGCACTGATATGAACAGGTATGCGCAAAGGCTTGATGGGTTTGCAGCAGAATTCACTGGGATTTTATCTCGACAACTTGAAGAAGCAAAATAATCAATGACTCGTCGATACGTAAGATCTAACCTTCGTCGGCCTCATCGGGGGCCTGTTACGGATATTAATGTTGCGCCATTTGTTGATGTCATGTTGGTGCTTGTAATTATTTTCATGGTTGCAGCACCGCTATTAAACATAGGGGTTCCAGTTGACCTCCCTAAGGCAACCTTAAAGCCTTTAAACGAAAGTCAAGAACCACTTATCATTACTATTAATTCTGAAGGAAGAACCTATATTCAGGAAGCTGAAGTAAGTGAAAGCGCTTTAATACCAAGACTAAAAGCGTTGACCACCGCGAACCCTGATTTGCGAATCTTTGTACGTGGTGATCGTTCGATTAATTATGGTCGAATTATTGAGGTTATGGGTATGATATCTAGCGCTGGTTTCACAAAAGTAGCGCTAGTCGCGGAAGCTCCTCTGCCCGGTGATAAAAAGAAATAGTTTTTTCAGTTTAAGAATGGAGCCATGATTAGAGCTAGCAAAATGCGTAATGGTGTAACCACCTCAATTGCTGCTCATATTGGAGTTGTTCTATTGGCTCAGTTCGGATTACCACAATTATTCACCGATCAACAAGTCTCAGTTGATATTATTCCTGTAGAGCTTGTAAAGTTAGATAGCGTAAACGTTCCAATTAGCAAAAAAGTACCAGAGAAAAAGCCAAAGATGAAAAAAGACACCTCGATTAGGCCCAAAACTGAAGAGCCTAAAATTGTTAAAAAGCCTGTTTTAAATAAAAATAAACCAGATACTTCTTTGCAAGAAAAGGCTGTTAAAAAGGCTGTGATACAATCCCCTCCTCCTCCGAAATTAAAACCCAAGCCTCCTAAAGAATTAAAAAGGAAAAAACCAGAGCCCGCAGCAAAAACTCAGGCTAAACCTAGGTTGAAACCTAAGCCTCCAAAGTCGGAAACTAATCAAAGAGATTTTGCGTCAATTTTAAAAGACCTTCCTGTCTCAAAAGATACCTCAAAAGATAATTCTCGAAACAATAAGAAAATTCTGCGTGACTTAGCATCAATTGTAAAAGATCTCCCACCTGCCACGAGATCAATTGATAAAGATAATGTTAGTCGTACTCCTTCCATAACAGAGTTAGAAAGGATAAGACAAATCTTGCGTAGGCAGCTAAAAGAGTGCTGGAATCCACCTGCAGGAGCTAAGTTAGCGGAAAAATTAATTGTCACTGCATCTATAGAGCTTGATCGAAAAGGGTATATCACGTATGTGAAATCAAAGACTATGGGTGATTATTCTTCCCATTCAAAAGCTGCTGAAGAGGCTGCGATCAGGGCACTAAGAAATCCTAGATGTCAGCCCTTTGTCTTACCTCAAGATCTCTATAAATATTGGCGGAAGATAGAATTCAAATTTGATCCTAAAGAAATGTTGGGATAATCATGGTGCCTTATTTAGCAAAAATGATAATAGCAGTGAGCATGGCAGTGGTAATATTTCCAACATTATCACTAGTTTTTGCTCAGACTAGTCAGAAAAAACTGGTAGTTAATGTTAATGAAGGGACTTACAAGCCCCTGCCAATAGCAATCCCGGATTTTCATGCAGTTGGGTCCGGAGCCGAAGGATATGCTGTGAGCATTTCCAAAGTAATCTCTGACAATTTGCAACGTTCTGGATTATTTTCCCCCATAGATAAGAGAGCCTTTCTTTCAATACCGAACTCAGTTAAAGAAAGACCCAATTTTGTTAATTGGAAGCCCCTAAATGCACAAGCTTTAGTAATAGGTGAGGCAAAGATATTACCGAACAATGCACTTGGGATTGAGTTCGTTTTGTATGATGTTTTTGCAGAGCAAGTGATGATTAGGTACCAATTATCTATAAGTTCATCTAAAGCATGGCGTCGTTTGGCCCATACGGCTGCGGATCAAATATACAAACGTATAACGGGAGAGAGTGGGTATTTTGATACCAGGGTTGTATATATATCCGAGCGGGGTCCGACTAAAAAGCGTAAAAAACGTTTATCTATAATGGATCAAGATGGGCACAACCATAAATATTTAACAGATGGAAATAGTCTGGTTCTTACGCCTCGTTTTTCACCTATTCGTGACGAAATTACTTATCTTGCATATTTTGATGAACAACAGCCTCCAAGAGTATATCTTTTAAATATAGAGAACAGTGATCAGGTTACTTTGGGAACTTTTCCAGGAATGACTTTTGCACCTAGGTTTTCGCCTGATGGTAGAAAAGTTATTATGAGCATGGCTGAAAGGGGCAATACTGACATCTATGTTATGGATTTATTAACTCTTAACCAAAAGCAGCTTACAACACACCCAGCTATAGACACGTCACCAAGCTATTCCCCTGATTGCAGTAAGATTGTTTTTGAATCTGATCGTGGTGGCAGCCAACAACTTTATGTAATGAACTCTAACGGTAAGAATCAACGAAGAATTAGTTTTAAACGTGGTGGGAGATATGGGACTCCCGTTTGGTCTCCAAGAGGCGATCTTATTGCTTTTACAAAGTTTTATAAGGGATCATTTCACATTGGGGTCATGAAATCTGATGGTTCTGGTGAAAGGCTTTTGACTAAAGGTTTCATAGTTGAAGGACCGACATGGGCCCCGAATGGTCGTGTTTTAATGTTTTATAGACAACAAAGACAGAATGAAAAGGGTGAAGGAAGTAATCCACGACTTTATTCTATTGACCTGACAGGACATAATGAGAGGGAAATAATAACGCCTGAAGATGCCTCTGATCCTGCCTGGTCAAGGCTAACTAGCGATATTGATCCCGAAAAGATTAAAAAAATATGCCCTGATTAATGGTTATCCAGAAAATTGAGGAGTTGACCTTCTTGTTTCGAATCAGGTCATTCAGTATAGTTAAGTCGCTATTAGGAAGCCTTAGATGAAGATTTCGAGGCTTTAAGCTGGACAGTGTGTTTGTCTTAATATTTACGCAAGGTATTATGGTCTGTTAAACAAAGTATTTTAGTTAGCGTTTTTCATAGAAACGCATAAATTCATTAGCCTCGGACGGCAACGGCTTTAGGGAGTATATAATGAGATTAAACTTACCACTGGTTGTTGCGGCTGCGTTTTTGTTAGCTGCTTGTACAACAGCATCTGAAGATGCTGCTAAGTCGGTTAGTGGAGGTGAAAAAGTAGCTTCCTCTAGTTCGAAAACAACTGTGTCTTCCGCATCGACTACCAAGACTACCAAGAGCGCAGAAAAACCACTCTCTGCCGGCCCGAAACCCGGTTCTCAACTTGATTTAGAGATTAATGTGGGCGATCGAGTTCTCTTTGACTACGATAAATCGACTTTAAGCTCAGATTCCAGAACGACGATAGGTCGCTGGGCTGAGTGGTTAATGGCATATCCTGCAAATAAAATTATAATTGAGGGGCATGCCGATGAACGTGGTACACGAGAGTATAACTTGGCCCTGGGTGAGCGCAGAGCTAATGCTGCTCGCGAATATTTGATATCGCTAGGGGTTAATCCTAATAGGGCAAAGACAATTAGTTTTGGGAAAGAACGACCTGCTATACCGGGGTCGAATGAGAATGCGTATGCCCAGAATCGTAGAGCTGTGGCCGTATTATCTAAAGATTAACTAATTGTTTCAGCTAAGTCGTATCAGTAGGTTTTTCAAGATTAACCGCCTGTAATAAAACCTCTTAGCTTTAGTTCCTAATTTGGTTGGGGGTATTTACCTTTCCAGAATGCCTTAGTTTCGTCTAATTTTGGAAGCAATTTAGAGGAATTAAGCAACTGTATGGGTAATTTACTGATTGCCATAGAATTAACTTAAACAATTAGAGGATGGTGCCATGACTGCACCTTGCTACTTTTCAGTACTAACAAAAGTAAGAGTAATGCGGAATACAACACTTTTTTTATTTCTTAATTTACTATTACCATTTGCTTTTTGCTCTGTTGTTATGGCTCAGTCTAATGACGTGCAGCCTCTAATCGACGAAATTACTCGTATGAATAGACAAATTCAGGCATTAGAAAGAAACTTATACCGAGGTGAAACCAATACATCTAAGTTGCCAAATGAATCAGCTTTATCAAACAAAGGCAAGGAACCTTCGGCTGCTGTTTCGCAGTTACAAGTAAAATCGAGTCAGCTAGGCGAACAAGTTAGAGATTTAACAGGACAATTCGAGGAATTAGGCCATAAAATTAACCTTGTTAAAGACCGGCTTGATAAGCTCGTCGCTGATGTTGATTATCGTCTTCGAGCTCTAGAAGAGGCGGTAATTAAATCTGCAGAGAGCGTTAATAAAGAGGATAAACGCCAAAAAGAAACATCTAATTCAGTGGAAAATGATAGCCCTGTTTCTACTAATGAAACTGAAACCAGTGATCAAAATCAACCTGGTAATGGTAGATTAGGCACATTGACACCTGAACAAATAAAAGCTGCACAGAATAAGCTGAAACTGGGTAGTTCAAACAATGATCAGCAGGAAAAAAATACAAATTATAAAGGTCCGGTGCTGCCTGCTGGCTCAATGCAGGATAGATATAAATATGCAAGGGGTTTTCTTATCAGAAGGGATTACGCTGGTGCAGAAAAAGCTCTAAAAGCGTTTGTTGACACATACCCCGGAAACGAACTTTCAGGTAATGCTCATTATTGGTTGGGTGAAACTTTTTATGTGAGAGAGGACTTTGCTTCTGCTGCTCGAACATTTGCAGAAGGTTTTCAGCGCTATCCAAAGAATAAAAAAGCTCCTGATAACTTATTAAAATTGGGCATGTCCTTATCGGCTCTTAAGCGAGTTGAGGATGCCTGCATCACCCTAGATAAGTTAATCAAAGAGTATCCGAATTCACCGTCCAGCATTAAGCAGCGCACAAAAACAGAACGTCTGAAATTGAAATGTAATTAATTTTTCTAGACCGACAAATATCACGATATCTAATAAGATGAATGAGAACTGTCCAGTTTCTAGTATTTCTTCACTCGTTTCTGATGAAGAGTTCGAGAAATATATGGAAAGCTTAGGCCCATTTGAGTCAAGACCTGAGATTGCTGTGGCTGTCTCTGGAGGGAGTGATAGTTTGTGTCTCGCTATTCTCTCAAATCGATGGATCAAAAAAAGAGAAGGGAAACTCCATGCAGTAACACTGGATCACAAATTAAGAAAGGAATCAAAGGTTGAGGCTCGACAGGTCAGTGATTGGTTGAAATGCTATAATATCACTCATAAAATAATCGAGTGGAATGGCCCTTACCCACGAAGTGGAATACAGGCAGCGGCGCGCTTGGCTAGGTATAAGCTTTTAGAGGAATTTTGTCGTAATAAAAATATTTTACATTTACTGGTCGGACACCATCAAAATGACCAGGCGGAAACTGTTTTAATTCGACAAGAAAGCTCGAGTGGTCCTGATGGGCTTGCTGCTATGGCGGCTATTTATGAAAAAAAAGACATACGAATATTAAGACCCTTTTTAAAGGTTTCTAAACCTCGTTTAGTTGCTACTCTTAATGCCCTTGATCAAGAATGGGTTGATGATCCCAGTAATATGAATGCTGAAACAGCTAGGGGACGATTACGTGCTGATGTTAAGGAATCAACCTTGGATGAAGCATTAGTAATTGCTAAGAACTCAGCAAGCATCAGAATCAAAAGTGAGATTGAAACAGCTCGTATGGCAGCTCGGGCTTTAAGCTTTAATTCTGCAGCTTTTATTATAATAGACCGAGAACAAGTCGATGCTGCTAATGCCAATACACTAGAGAAACTTTTGTCCAAAACAATAATGACTGTTGCTGCACGTTACTATCCTCCACGCTTGAGACAAATTAAAAGTCTTGCTAAAAACTTGATTAATAATACTCAGTTTAGAGATTGTACTTTAGCTGGATGTCATATTTTGGGGCAGAAAAGAAATATCTACATAATTAGGGAGCTTGCAAGATTAGGGCCTGATGTGATTTTACGAGGTAAACGAGAAACTCTTTGGGACAATCGTTTCATTATAAGCGCTAATCAAGATCTAACTTTGGGCTTGAGAATTGCTGCCGTAAATAAAGCGGGCTGGGCTCAAGTAATTGGTGATGATGCTAATATAAAAAAAACTTCAATACCATTTGAAGCCCGTCTCTCTTTACCTTCTGTTTGGCACGGTGGCTCTGTGGTTGCAGTGCCACATCTAGGTTATAAAAAGAAGATAAAAGAATTGGATAAGGTTAACTTTAGTATAAGATGGGCGCCTCCTTCTGCGGTAGCATCTGCTAAATTCGGAAGTGTTTAACTTAAAAAATATATACTCGATTTGTTGTGCGGGGCATTGCCAAAGGCGAATTAAATCCCTATTTGATCTCTAGGTTATTTACTGTGAGCTTTTATATGAATTATTACTTTTACTAAAATAGCGCTTTATGAACATAATGCTTAAAGAGTTAACGGAGAATAAAGTTGAAAAACATAGGTAAAAATATCGTACTTTGGGTAATTATTGCATTGCTCGTGGTGGGGCTTTTTAACCTATTTCAAGGATCTGGACGTAATGGGAATGAGCAGCAGTTGGCGTTCTCAGATTTTCTAGCCCAAGTTGAATCAGGACAAGTTTCAGAAGTTACTATACAGGGTAATGATATACAGGGAAGACTTCAAAACCAGGTTCCTTTTAAAACCTATGCTCCGGATGATCCTCAACTTGTTCAGCGGTTAACAGATCAGGGAGTTAGAATAACAGCGACCCCTCAAAAATCTATTAATCCTATACTAGGACACTTACTCACCTGGCTTCCGTTTATTGTAATCGTTGGTATATGGATACTGTTTATGCGCCAAATGCAGGGCGGCGGTGGTCGTGGCGCAATGGGCTTTGGAAAATCACGAGCCAAGTTATTAACAGAACATTCTGGACGTGTGACTTTTGAAGATGTTGCTGGAGTTGAAGAGGCCAAGCAAGAAGTAGAGGAAGTAGTTGAATTTCTAAGGGATCCACAAAAGTTTCAAAGACTTGGAGGCAAAATTCCCAAAGGAGTTTTACTTGTTGGCCCTCCTGGCACGGGAAAAACACTCCTAGCTAGAGCCATTGCAGGAGAGGCCAATGTTCCTTTTTTTACCATATCGGGCTCTGATTTTGTTGAAATGTTTGTTGGGGTAGGAGCCAGTCGCGTTAGAGACATGTTTGAACAGGGCAAAAAAAATGCACCTTGTATTATATTTGTGGATGAGCTTGATGCAGTAGGACGGCATCGTGGGGCAGGCCTTGGAGGAGGAAATGACGAGAGAGAACAAACTCTTAATCAATTATTAGTTGAAATGGATGGATTTGAAAGTTCTGAGGGGGTCATATTAGTTGCTGCTACAAACAGACCTGATGTTCTTGATCCTGCGTTGCTCCGTCCAGGCAGGTTTGATCGCCAAGTAGTAGTTCCAAATCCTGATATTATAGGCCGTGAAAAAATTCTTAAAGTTCATATGCGAAAGGTTCCTCTTGCGCCAGACGTTGAAGCTAAAGTGATAGCTCGTGGAACCCCAGGCTTTTCGGGTGCTGATCTTGCTAATCTAGTCAATGAAGCAGCATTATTATCCGCCCGAAAAGGAAGACGCATGGTTACCATGGCTGAGTTTGAAGAGGCCAAGGATAAAGTAATGATGGGTGCTGAAAGACGTTCTATGGTTATGAGTGAGGAGGAAAAACGTAATACTGCTTACCATGAAGCCGGTCATGCACTGGTTGGCTTACATGTCGAAGGGTGTGATCCGTTACACAAAGTTACAATTATTCCTCGTGGAAGGGCTCTTGGAGTAACAATGTCTCTTCCTGAAAGGGATCGTTATTCATATTCAAAATTTGAGCTGGAAGCTAGGATAGCAATGATGTTTGGCGGTCGTATTGCAGAGGAACTAATTTTTGGCAGAGAAAAGGTAACAACCGGCGCGTCGAATGATATTAAAGAGGCAACTAATCTTGCCCGAAGCATGATTACTGAGTACGGGTTTAGTGATAAGCTTGGTCCCTTGCGGTATGAGGACAATCAAGAAGAGGTATTTCTTGGGCATTCGGTCTCACAGCAGAAAAATGTCTCAGAAGCTACAGCTAAGGTGATTGATGAAGAAATTCGAACTCTTGTGGAGGCTGGAGAATCTAAAGCTCGAAATGTCTTAACAGAAAATATTCATGAATTACATGTTATTGGGAAGGCATTACTAGAATATGAAACCCTATCAGGTGAAGAAGTGCGTCATTTACTTGCGGGTGGAAAGATTGATAGGGCTGATTCAGATGACGAAAACTTAGGTGATCGTTCTCGTTCCTCTGTGCCATCTAGTGGAAGCCCAGGAAAGAAGGACAAACCCAATAATGGTTTCGAACCTGAACCTCAGCCTCAGGGGTAAAATCGTATATTAACCTAAAATTATTTTATCTGGGGGCGCTAGCTTATTGATTGTCGGACTTTATGTCTCATACTAACAAAAAATCTTATATTCGACCTGTAGGAGTACTATTTGGAAGTATTGCGGATCAGCTTATTTCTGCGGGACAAGCCTACAGGTTAGCAGGTGGTCCATTTTCTTTTTCTCATGCCGAGATGATAGCCAGTGACAGTGTTGGTAATATAGAGAGTAAAATATCTAGTGTAGAAGGTCTAAAAGATAACTTTAGAAATTTTTGCATAAACAATAAGGCAAAGGTAACTGAATGTTTAGAACATTTTATAGAAACGCGAGAAAGCTTCGCCGGATTTTCTTTGTCAGGTCTTGACTATAAGCCGCGTATACTTGGTGTTTTAAATGTTACTCCGGATAGTTTCTTTGATGGTGGTCTCTATGAAACAACTGAGGCGGCTATATCTCATGCAAGAGCCTTACATATAGCCGGGGCAGATATAATTGATATAGGAGGTGAATCAACTCGACCTGGGGCTAAAGAGGTGTCTTTAGATGAAGAACTATCAAGGGTGATGCCCGTTGTTAAGGCGCTGTCAGAAGACGGTATTGTGGTTTCTGTTGACACAAGGCATAGCGAAGTTATGAGACAGGTAATAGGCGCCGGTGCAAAAGTCATTAATGATGTATCCGCCCTGAGACACGATGCCGAATCACTTAGCGTAGTGGCAAATAATGACGTAGATGTTATTTTAATGCATATGCGAGGGTTACCAGAAACTATGCAGAATGAGCCTTTTTATAAAAATGTTGTATTAGATGTTTATGACATGCTCTATGACAGAATTAATCATTGTTTAGAGGCTGGTATTGAGCGCAAGAGAATTTGTGTGGACCCTGGCGTTGGTTTCGGAAAATCTGTAGAACATAATTTGGAATTGATTTCTTCTTTGTCAATCTTTCAGGGTCTTGGTTGTGGGCTAGCCATAGGGATCTCCAGAAAAAGTTTCATAGATTCAGTGTCCAAGACCGATGGCCCTGATAGAAGACTGCTAGGATCAATAGCTTCTTTGATAGCTGCTTTAAATCAAGGCGTTAATATTGTGAGAGTGCATGATGTTTCAGAAACTCTTCAAGCTATTAATATGTGGCATAAAATAGTCATGGAAAGATAAAGTAATCCGAATTTCTTAAGTATTGGAATTATGATTTCCTTCAATAACAAAAAAAGTGAAATTAGTTGTGAAATTAGATGTAAAAATGAAACGTGGGCTTTTTGGCACTGATGGAATTCGAGGTAAATCTAACGTTGAGCCTATGACAGCTGCAACTGCCCTGGGTGTTGCAATGGCGGCGGGTAAGTATTTTTCTAAAGGTGAGCATAGACAGCTGGCAATAATTGGAAAAGATACAAGACTAAGCAATTACATGCTCGAGCCAGCCATGCAGTCGGGCTTTATTTCTGTTGGTATGGATGTCGTATTAGTTGGGCCTATGCCCACACCAGCCGTGGCCATGTTAACAAGATCTCTAAGAGCTGATGTGGGTGTTATGATATCAGCCTCTCATAACCCATTTGAGGACAATGGAATTAAATTATTTGGTCCGGACGGTTATAAATTATCCGATTCTGTTGAGGAAGAGATAGAACAACTGCTTAAAAGTGAGCACGGTCAGCAGCTGGCAGGACCAGCTAATATCGGTCGGGCTCGCAGGCTTGAAGACGCTTCTGGAAGGTATATTGAGTTTATAAAACATACTTTTCCACGCGGACTAAGTCTTGATGGCTTAAAGGTTGTTATAGATTGCGCGCACGGAGCAGCTTACAGAGTGGCGCCCCAGGTCTTACACGAACTTGGCGCAGAAGTAATTCCTATTGCTATTGAGCCAAACGGATTGAACATAAACGAAAATTCTGGTGCAACAGCAACAACTAGCATGCAAAATATGGTGCGAGAGTGTAAGGCTCATCTTGGTTTTGCCCTTGATGGTGATGCGGATAGATTAATAGTTTCTGATGAAAACGGTGCTCTTCTAGATGGTGATCAAGTAATGGCATTAATCGCCACAAAATGGCACAAAAGTGGCACATTAAATGGAGGTGGTGTTGTTGCTACCGTAATGTCCAATATGGGGCTTGATGAATATTTTAAAAAAATAGGTTTAGAACTAATTAGAACTCAAGTGGGCGACAGGTATGTTTTAGATCATATGAGAAAAAACGGTTACAATGTTGGGGGTGAACAATCAGGTCATATAGTTCTCAGTGACTACTCTACAACGGGGGATGGGCTGATAGCTGCTTTGCAAGTGGCGGCGATTGCTGTCGAAAGTGGTGATCCATTAAGTAAGATAGGTCACGTTTTTAAGCCCTATCCCCAGGTGTTGAAAAATGTCGTTGTGAGCGGTTCCAAGGTGCTTGATGACGAAGAAGTGCAAAAGTTAATAAATCAGAAAGAATTTATTCTGGGAAAAGAAGGCCGCCTATTAATTAGACCGTCTGGAACTGAGCCTGTTATTAGAATAATGGCTGAGGGCAAAGAAAAATCTAAGATTGAGTTAATTGTAGATGATATAGTGGAAATTTTGGAAAGAAATGCTATTAAAAACTAATCAAACTTGTTTTTGGACTGTTATCTAAAATGAAAGGAAAAGTTTTAGTTATTGCTGGCTCTGACTCCGGTGGTGGTGCGGGTATTCAGGCAGATATTAAGACTATTACTGCCTTAGGAGGCTTTGCTGCTACTTCTATTACTGCCCTGACAGCACAGAACACCTTGGGTGTCCATGAAATTTATCCTGTAGAGGTTAGCTTTATAGCCAAACAAATGGTTGTTGTTTTAGATGATATCGGTGCCGATTGTCTTAAAACTGGAATGTTACACAATATTGACGTGATAAATGCAGTTGCAGATACGATCGAGAAAAATGCGGAAGGTTTACCTTTGGTCGCTGATCCAGTGATGATGGCCAAGGGGGGGGCAATACTATTAGATGAAGAATCCAGCAGTGCGCTGATTAAGCGAATCATACCATTAGCAACCGTTTTGACGCCAAATGCCCCTGAAGCATCAATGTTAACTGGAATTGAAGTAATAGACCTAAATTCTCAAAAAAAAGCCGGAGAGGCGCTACTTAAAATGGGGGCGAAGGCAGTTTTAGTCAAAGGCGCTCATATACAAGGTGCTATGATTAATGATTTATTATTAATGGATGATTGTGTGATTCCTTTTAAGGGGCCAAGAATTAATACTCCCCATACTCATGGAACTGGTTGTACACTAGCTTCTGCGATTGCCGCTGGCCTTGCTAAGGGTGATGATCTTGTGCGTGCGGTAACCAACGCACGATTTTACTTATTGGCTGCGATTACTACAGCGCCTCGTTTTGGCTCTGGCCATGGGCCAGTTAATCATTCAGTAACAGTTGATACGAAGAAAATTATTACTTAGCTATAAGGGTAATTCAAAAATTAACATTCAAGATTTTACAGTAAAGCCTTTTGCTGCCTTATTAGATAAACTAAGAGTTTTTTGAATAACCAGTGCTTTATTTAGCCTAATTTACATAAGGATTTTAGTGTTAATTTTAAATCTGTTGAAAGTTTAAGAGGTTTCATTGTCTACAAAATACCTAGAAGATTTTACGGTTGGAGAAATAATAGATACTGATCCAACATTTTTAAGTGCTGAAGAAATTATAAAATTTGCTAAACTTTATGACCCTCAAAGTTTTCACCTGGATCCAGATAAGGCAATCTCTAGCCCTTATAACGGTTTAATTGCTAGTGGTCTTCAAACGATAGCGGTGGCATTTGGTCAGTTTATCCGGCTTGGGTACATCACCGAATCATCACTTGGAGGCCCAGGTATAGATAAGGTGGACTGGCTGTTACCAGTAAGGCCAGAAGATACCTTGACTACAACTGTTGAAGTTCTTGAAGTACGTGAGTCAAAAACAAAGCAAGACAGGGGGATAATAAGATTAAAGTTTTTGATGTCTGCGAATGGATCGCCTGCTGTTGAGTTTATTAGTACCACTTTTTTATTAAGACGCCATAATTTGGGGGTAAAATGATGTCAGGGTTATTTTTAGAAGATTTGTATCTTGGGCAAAAATTCACCACCGATCCAGTAACAATTTCCGAATCAGAAATTATAGCGTTTGCAGAAAAATATGACCCTCAACCTTTCCACATTGATAAAGACTCAGCTGAAAAGTCAGTATATGGAGGATTAATTGCAAGTGGGTTTCAAACAATAGCAATTGCCGCAGGGCAGTGGTTAAGAACAGGGCTGCTAAAAGGCACTAGCCTAGGGGGTCCAGGTATGAAGGATATAAGTTGGTTGGCACCTGTCAGGCCAGGAGATGTGTTAAATACTTTAGTTGAAATAACTGATTGCCGAGTGTCTAAAAGCAGATCAGATCGCGGTATTGTACATTTTCAATATACCATAAGTAATAAAGGCGGTGTTGTTGCTATTTTTACGACTATAATTATGGTTCGAAAAAGAAATTAGATTAAATTCAAATTTTAGTTCTATTGATAATACCGACTTCGAAATTAGGAATTTTACGACAAACTTCTTGTCTAGTTAGGGCGTTATATTTTTAACCTGAGCATTAAGAGCAATTTGGACTAATTTCGGTAACATGCGACAAAGCGTCCATTGACCTTAATGAGAAACTGTTTACGTATGTTACTGGGCCATCCCTCCCCAACGAGGGGCGGCGTTCTGAAAGGGGCGCTTAAATGCAAAACACACAAGTAAAACCGACTATTCGGCCGTCCAACCCCCATTTTTCATCTGGGCCCTGCGCAAAGCGCCCTGGCTGGGATATTGGGGTGTTGTCTGACGCTGACTTGGGTAGATCCCACCGCTCTAAGGCTCCTAAGTCTAAACTCACAAGGGTGATTAATGAAAGTCGTGAATTACTGGGAATTCCAGAAGATTATCGAATAGCAATAGTTCCTGCTTCTGACACTGGAGCTGTCGAGATGGCTCTTTGGTCATTATTGGGGCCAGTAGGCATTGATGTACTGGCTTGGGAAAGCTTCGGAACTGGATGGGTTTCGGATATCATTGGAGAGTTAAAACTCCAGGACGTAAGAGTTTTTGAAGCTCCTTATGGTCAATTAGTTGATTTAGAACAAGTTGATTCTGATAGAGATTGTGTTTTCACTTGGAATGGAACCACATCCGGTGTCAGGGTTGTCAATGGTGACTGGATATCTGATAAAAGAAAAGGCTTAACCATATGTGATGCTACCTCTGCTGTTTTTGCTATGGACATTCCATGGAACAAGCTGGATGTAGTGACTTGGTCGTGGCAGAAAGTACTAGGTGGGGAAGCACAACATGGCATGCTGGTTATCAGTCCCCGCGCTGCTGAAAGGTTAGTTTCCTATGTGCCATCGTGGCCGATGCCTAAAATTTTTCGGCTCACCAAAAATGGAAAGATAACTGAGGAAATATTTAATGGGAGCACCATTAACACTCCTTCAATGTTATGTGTTGAGGATCAGTTAGATGCTCTATCTTGGGCTAGAAGTATTGGCGGTTTGCCTGCCTTAATATCTCGTTGTGATAAAAACTTGAATATACTCAGTGAATGGGTTTCTAAGTCAGACTGGGTTGAGTTTCTTGCTGAAGAAAAAAGCTATAGGTCGTCGACTAGTGTATGCCTAAAAATTATTGATCCCTGGTTTAGAGATTTGAGTGAAGAAAAAAGAACCAACGCTGCTAATTCTATTGCTTCTTTGTTGGAATCAGAAAAGGTGGCTTATGATATTAGTGCCTATCGTTCGGCACCACCTGGCTTACGTATATGGGCAGGAGCCACAGTAGAAACGGAAAACCTAAAAGCATTGGTTCCTTGGTTAGACTGGGCATATTCTGAAGTAAAGTCTGAATTTCAAGTCTAGAAAAGTTGAACATATGAAAGAACTTATAATCTATCTGAGGTTGAAAGCTAATGGTTAAAATCTTAATTTCTGATTCTATGAGCTCTCTCGCCGAAGAGGTGTTTGTTAATCGTGGTATAGATGTTGATGTTCGTACAGGCCTAACGGAAGTCGAACTAATTTCTTGTATCAATGATTATGAAGGGTTGGCAGTCCGGTCAGCTACAAAAGTCTCATCTGCTATCCTAGCAGAGGCCAAGAACCTAAAGGTTATAGGTCGCGCCGGGATTGGAGTGGATAATGTAGATATAGAAGCAGCTACTGCAAATGGAGTTGTTGTAATGAACACTCCTTTTGGTAACGCTATAACGACAGCTGAGCACGCTATTGCTATGATTATGGCGTTAGCCCGACAAATTCCTATGGCAGACTTGTCAACTCAGGCCGGTAAATGGGAAAAATCAAAGTTTGTTGGTGTTGAAGTAACTGGTAAGACACTTGGTATAATTGGATGTGGTAACATTGGCTCGATCGTGGCAGAACGTGCTCATGGTTTAAAGATGAAGGTAATAGCCTACGATCCATTTCTAACTCCTGAGCATGCAAGAGATATTAGCGTTGAAAAGGTCACTCTTGATAAATTATTGCAACGAGCTGATTTTATTAGCCTGCATACACCATTGACGGATCAGACCAGAGGTATAATTGATGCGAAAGCGCTTTCAAAAACCAAACAGGGGGTTCGTATAATTAATTGCGCTCGAGGTGGACTGGTCGTTGAGGAGGACTTAAGGGTTGCCCTTGAAGAGGGACATGTTGCAGGAGCTGCTCTTGATGTGTTTGAAGTTGAGCCAGCTAAGGATAACTCTCTTTTTGGTACCCCAAATTTGGTGTGTACCCCCCATCTTGGAGCCTCTACTACTGAGGCTCAGGTAAATGTGGCCTTACAGGTGGCAGAACAAATGGCAGATTATTTGCTCACAGGTGCGGTGGCCAATGCACTGAATATGCCTTCTGTCAGCGCGGAAGATGCTCCTCGTTTAAAACCTTATATGAAGTTAGCAGAACAATTAGGCAGTTTTGCGGGTCAAATGACAGAATCTGGCATAAAATCTGTGCGTATTGAGTATGAAGGTCATGCTGCAGAACTTAACACCAAAGCCCTGAATGCAGCTGTCCTCAAAGGACTTTTGTCTCCCTTACTGGAGGGGGTTAACATGGTGAGTGCTCCAGTGATGGCTGGACAGAGGGGAATAGAAGTTTCTGATGTTCGTCATGATAGACAATCCAATTATCAGACTCTTATTAGACTGATTATTACGACTGAAAATCAAACAAGAAGCGTTGAAGGAACTTTATTCGGAGAGGATAAGCCTAGGTTGGTCAATGTTAAGGGTGTACCGATTGAGGCAGAATTAAGCTCTCATATGTTATATGTGAATAATGATGACCGTCCTGGTTTGATTGGTGGCCTGGGTACTATTTTGGGTGAAGCGGGTATTAATATTGGTTCGTTCCATCTAGGCAGAACTAAACCAGGTGGGGACGCCATAGCCTTAGTTGAAGTTGATGTTGAAGTAAATGTAGAAGTGTTAAAAGCAGTTGCAAATCTACCTAATGTAGTACAGGCAAAAGCTCTGACTTTTTACTAAGGTCTAATTGAACAAGGAAAGTAATCTAAGCGTTAAAGTGATTATTTTATTTTTCATTGTAATAAGTCTAAGGTAATTGGTACGAATACTCAGACATGTAAAAGCTGGATAATCTTTATATATCTGTAAATAATGACTACTACTTTGACTAAAAGCCTTTAATTGGGAGTTATGATTATGAGTAAAACACCAAAAACTCTTCCTCAATTACAAGAAATCTCTAAACTACCGGTCCCTGAGACTGATACCCTTGATGACGATATTCAAAAATATATGAAAGTGTGTGAAGAAAAACTGGGACTGGTTCCGAATGTAATACGTGCCAAAGCATTACGTCAGGAATCTCTGAGAACTTTCATAAGTAAATATAATCAATTAATGTTGAGCGAAGACACTGGTCTATCTCGGTTAGAGCGTGAAATGATTGCCGTCGTGGTTTCTTGTCATAATCACTGTGTGTATTGCATCACTTCGCATGGCCAAGCAGTCAGAGAGCTATCCGAGGATCCAGTGTTTGGGGATATTTTAATGACCAATTATAGGGAATTAAACCTTTCAGAACGTCATAGAGCTATGCTTGATTTTGCCTGGAAAATGACTTCTGAACCTTGGCACATAGGCGATGAGGATAGGGAGGCTTTGTACAAGGTCGGTTTTTCCTATGAAGATGTTTACGATATTACTGATACAGTCGCGTACTTTAACTACACAAATAGGATGACGCATGGGCTCGGTATGCTTCCAAATGAAAATTATTTTGGCATGAATCGACTACCAGACACGAGCGTTGATGAGACAAACTAATGAGAATAGTCAATGATTGGTGACAAGTAGAATTAAAAATATTCAGGGAACTCGCGAATTTGAAAAATTCAGGATTGGGCAGAATTATTATTCATTCTATTTTTCTCTAGTTATTTATGCTGAAATCTAGCCAATAATTCAATTTGGTTACTAAAAACAAATTGGTCTACAGGGGTCAGCTCCACCATTTCATATCCTCCCGATATAAGGATTTCTGCATCTCGAGCAAAAGTTTTAGCATTACAAGAAACAGCAATAATTATTGGAACTTTGGAAACAGCTAAGTTTTTTGCTAACGCCTCTGCGCCTGCACGCGGAGGATCAAAAATCACTATCTCATAAAAGGCAAGTTCTGCGGGCGAAAGAGGGTGTTTCATTAAGTTACGTTTTTCAGTTGTTACCCTTCCACTGAAACCAGCCATTCCACTTGCAGCTAACAAGTTTTCTAGTGTTTCTCCAGAAATATCAATTGAATGAACTTGAGCACCTCTTTTGGCAAGAGGTAATGTAAAAGTACCTAGTCCTGAAAACAGGTCGGCTACTTTCTTATGTAGTGTTATTTCTCCGGTGTATTTAATAACTAATGAGGTTATGATTCGTTGAGACTGAACGCTAGTCTGTAAAAATGAACCTGGTGGAAGAACGACTGAAATTCCATCAAAATCTACTGTTGGAACTCTTTCTTGGTATATGGGCTCCGTTCTTTTATTATCCGATCTCCAGGACACTCGAGCGAGATTGTGGTTTATAGCAAAGTTAGAAAGACCACTTAAGTGTTGCGGATTGGGATCATTTTTGCTGCTTATTAGCATATCGATTCCGACCTCTGTTTCGGTAAGCATAATCTTACAAGATGATCCTGGCTGCAGAATTTTTTCTACTAGAATCCTAAGAGGCTGAATAATACTATCTAATGTGGAAGTTAATATTGGGCATTCTGTAATATCAACGACATTATGAGTTGAGCGCGCAGTGTAACCAAAGGTCAGCTTATTATTAAGAGTTTTTGTTTTAGTGGCGGTTAGCTCTGTTCTACGCCTGCCATTAGCCTGGGTGGCTATTGTAGGCTGAATTAAATCGCTATCAATTCTCTTATTCTTTAGAGCTTTTACAATTATGGCTTGTTTCCATTGAAGGTAGGGTTCAATGGACAGATGTTGGATGACACAACCTCCGCAAGCACCAAAATATTTACAATGGGGGACTAAGCGATGTTTGGATTCTTCAATAATTTCTAGTAAATCAATTTTTCTGCCTTTTTTAGCAGACGTTTCTATTCGGATGCGCACTTTTTCGCCAGGCAAGGTCATCGGAACAAAAACTTGTCCTTCAGTTGTTAAGGCTATGCCATCTCCTTTTTCACCAAGGTGCGTAATTGATGTTTCTAATTCTTTGTAGTTTTTCATCAAATTTTTTTGCGTTCAGCATGTATAAAAAACTCTTTGTTTCCTTCTGCTCCGGCTATAGGACTTTCGATAATATTTAGCGATTTCCATTCGGGTAAATTATTTATCCAACTTGAGATTCGTTTGCAGACGGCTTCATGAACATCTGGGTTTTTGACAATCCCTCCTTTGCCTACTTGATCTTTTCCAGCTTCAAATTGGGGTTTAATCAGTGCGGATAATATAGCGTTTGGAGAAGCAAGACTTAAGGCAGAAGGTAGTAAAGTCTCTAACCCTATGAAGCTTGCATCACATACGATTAAGTCAATTTGCTCGGGAATTTCATTTATAGATAAATGACGTGCGTTTGTTTTTTCGAGTAAAATAACTCGATTATCAGTTCGGAGTTTCCAATCTAGTTGACCATGACCTACATCTACAGAATAGACTCGTAGGGCGCCACGACTCAACAAAACTTGAGTAAAACCCCCAGTTGAAGAGCCAATGTCTAAACAAATTTTATGATCTACGTTTATTTGAAATTGATTTAATGCATGGTTAAGTTTTACTCCACCCCGACTTACCCAGGGATGATCTTGTCCTCTGACTTCTAAGGGCATGTCTTTTTGAATCAACATGCCTGCCTTATTAATCCTTTGCTCTCCAGAAAATACTTTTCCTGCAAGAACTAACGCCTGTGCACGACTACGGTTTTTGGCGAGCCCTTTTTCTACTAGTGCCAAATCGACTCTAATATGATGTTTGCTCGTTTGAGTGAATTTTTTCATGATCTTCAACTTCAGGTGTCAATTTATGTCCTGAATCTATTCTCAAAAATCAAGCTCTAACAGGGAGTTCTTCGTAGTCACGACCTAAAGCATTCAGGGCATTTTTAACTATACTCGTAGCTACAAGACCACTACGTAAGTATTGTTTAGAAGGAGTGTCATGGTCAATAAAAATATCTGGTATGGTTATAGGTTTGATTTTTAATCCATCTCCCAGCATATTTTGATTTGCTAGAGACGTCATTACCTGGCTTGCAAAGCCGCCGATTGAGCCTTCTTCAACTGTTATTAGAACCTCATGCTCTCGACCTAATTGATATAATAGCTCCGAGTCTAGCGGTTTAGCAAAACGAGCGTCTGCTACAGTAACAGATAGTCCACGAGAGGCTAATTCATTGGCTGCTTTGAGGCATTCGGATAGCCTAGCTCCATAGGACAAGATAGCCACGGCAGTACCCTCACGAATTATTCTACCTTTTCCAATTTCTAAAACCTCACCTTTTGAGGGTAAGCTAACACCTTGTCCTTCTCCCCTCGGATATCTAAATGCTGAAGGCCTATCATCTATACTCACCGCAGTTGCGATCATGTTCATTAGTTCTAGCTCATCTGCTGGAGCCATTAACACAAACCCAGGCAGGCATCCCAGGTATGTAATGTCAAATGATCCATGATGAGTTGCGCCATCAGCCCCAACTAGTCCAGCACGATCAATCGCAAATCTTACAGGGAGCTCTTGTATGGCGACATCATGTATAATTTGGTCATAAGCTCGTTGCAAAAAAGTTGAGTATATAGTTGCGAAGGGCTTATATCCCTCGGCCGCTAAACCAGCTGAAAAAGTTACTGCATGTTGTTCTGCAATGCCAACATCAAAACACCTATCAGGGAATCTCTCTTTAAATTTATCCAGACCGGTTCCTGAGGGCATTGCTGCAGTAATAGCAATAATTTTTTCATCAGACTCCGCCTCTTTTATTAAACAGTCTGAAAAAACACTTGTGTAACTAGGAGCTTTAGGTTGTGCTTTTGCCTGTGTGCCTGTTACAAGGTCAAATTTGTTGACGCTATGGTATTTTTCTCCTGCGCCTCGGTCTGACTCAAAACCTTTTCCCTTTTGTGTTACTACATGAACTAGGACTGGACCAGTTTGTTTGCTATCACGTACATTACGAAATACGGGTAATAGGTGGTCAATATTATGTCCATCAATAGGTCCTATATAATAGAAACCCATCTCTTCGAATAAAGTTCCACCAGTTACAAAACCTCGAGCGTATTCTTCAGCTCGGCGTGCAACTTGCTCTAGTCCTTTTGGAAGATGATTAGCGACATCTTTGGCGGCTTTTCGAAGAGATCGATATCCCTTAGACGAGATCAGGCGCGATAGGTATGCGCTAAACGCCCCCACTGCAGGCGCAATCGACATATCGTTATCATTTAACACTACAACCAGTCGACTGTTCATTGAACCGGCATTGTTCATTGCCTCATATGCCATGCCAGCGCTCATTGCTCCGTCCCCAATTACACTAATTACGTTGTTAGAAGCACCAGATAAATCTCTAGCTATTGCCATCCCCAAACCTGCAGAAATAGAGGTTGAACTATGTGCAGCGCCAAAAGGGTCAAACTCACTTTCTATTCTACGAGTAAAACCGGAAAGTCCTCCCCCTTGACGAAGAGTACGGATTTTGTTGCGGCGTCCCGTAATTATTTTGTGGGGATACGTTTGATGGCTGACATCCCAAATGAGTCTATCAACCGGAGTATTGAAAACATAGTGTAAGACAACGGTTAGTTCAACTACACCAAGTCCTGCTCCTAAATGGCCGCCAGTAATAGAAACAGCATCTATTGTTTCTTGGCGTAGTTCATCTGCAACCTGTTTTAACTCTTCAGGCTTTAGTTTTTTCAAGTCGGATGGTGTGTTCACCGAGTCTAAGAGTGGCGTTCTTATTTTGTTGTCCAAAAGCCTATCCTATATGATTATGGGCTTTGGCCCATTTTACATTTGGCGACCAATAACCCCACGCACAACATTACGTAATACTTCTGCATTATCGCCATATAAGTCTAATATTTCCATAGCGTTGTGGCAAAATTTCGCAGCATTTTTAAGTGCTCCATCAATTCCATCTAGCTCTACAAAAGTCGCCTTTCCTTTTGCCTCATCTTTTCCCAAAGCTTTACCTGCTAGATGTTCACTCCCTGTTATATCTAGTAAATCATCAGTGATTTGAAAGGCTAGGCCAAAATTAATACCAAAATTTTTGAGATTATTTTTCTCCTCGGCTGAGGATTCTCCAAGAATGGCTCCTGCTTCGCAGGCGAAACCGAATAATGCAGCAGTCTTCATTAATTGCAGGTCATTTACGAGTTTTATATCCCAGTCTTTTTTATGTGCATTAAGGTCAAGCATTTGGCCTCCAGCCATTCCTTTCCCTCCACTGGCTTTAGCTAAGCCATATATTAGTTCACACCTTACAGTTGGAGAGGGATGAGTCATTGGGTCAGATAGTAACTCAAAAGCGAGAGATTGAAGGGCATCCCCAGTAAGTATCGCGGTCGCTTCATCATACTTCTTATGCACGGTGGGTCTTCCTCGTCTAATATCATCGTCATCCATTGCTGGTAAGTCGTCGTGCACAAGAGAGTATGAATGAATCATTTCAACGGCTGCAGCAGTTCTTAAAGATTGATTCTGTTCAACTCCACATAATGAGGCAAACTGCACGACAAAAAATGGGCGTAACCTCTTGCCACCAGATAGTGAGGCATATCGCATTGCTTCCCAAAGTTCCGAGGCTACTGCATCTGACGGAGTCATTACTGTTTCTAAAACTTTATCAACTGAAGACGCAACCTTTGTGATTGCACTAGGTGGATAAGATGCCATTTCAGCTTAGTCTACTTCAACTGGGCTTAATTTTGGTTCCCCGTTAGAGGATAAAGATATTTTTTCTACCCTCAATTGAGCTTTTTTAAGCTTGTCCTCACAATGTTCTTTCAGTAAAGCGCCTTTCTCATATGCTTCCAAAGCCTCTTCCAGACCCTTTTCTCCTCCCTCTAGTTGTCTGACTATGTCTTCAAGTTGACTAAGAGCCTTCTCAAAAGACAGAGAGGAAATTTCTTCAGGTATTTCTTTATTTTTCTTACTAGCCGTCATTGAGCTCTCCATTTTGTCTTAGATGAGTTTATCTTTGTCAGGTTTAGGGTCAAGCTTAAGATAGCGCCATCAAGGTCTCCACATGTTCAGCTGTTGCCTCTGCTAAAGCGTTTAAATCATATCCACCCTCTAGCGCGGAAACTATTCGACCAAAACAACATTGTTCAGATACTTCACATAACTTTTCTGTGATCCAAGCAAAATCTTCATTAGTTAATTCCATCTGCGCTAACGGATCTTTGATATGTGCATCGAATCCAGCTGAGATAAAAAGAAACTGAGGGGCAAACTCAATTAACGATGGTAAAATTAATGAGTACATAGCCTCTCTAAATTCCTCAGAGCCCGAGCCAGGGGGTAGCGGGCAATTAATTATATTTTTATTAGGTCCTATTTCAGTAACGTTACCTGTTCCTGGATAAAGTGGGGATTGGTGTGTTGAAGCATAAAACAGGTTCGGATTTTTCATAAATATTTCTTGAGTTCCATTGCCATGATGAACATCAAAGTCAATTACTGCTATTTTTTTCAGCCCATAAGTTTTCATGACATGTTCTGCACCAAGCGCTATATTATTGAATAAGCAAAAACCCATAGATCGATTAGTCTCTGCATGGTGCCCGGGTGGTCTTATGGCGCAAAAGGCGTTATTAGCCTCTTTGGACATTACTGAATCAACTGCTGCAATCACAGCGCCTGCAGATCTTAAAGCCGCTTCCTTAGAATCCATTGATACAATAGTGTCTGCGTCAATTTTGCAGTAGCCAGAAGAAGGGATTTTAGAAAAAATAGAGTTTACATGTTCCTTAGGATGTATAGCTTGTATTTGTTCTAGGGTAGCAAGGGGAGCTTCCTGTCGGATAAGACTATCAAATTTTGGGCTTTCTAAAGCCTCCAGAATTTTTCTTAATCGATTTGCCGATTCTGGATGGTTAGGTGAGGTGTCGTGATCTAGACAGGCTGGGTGCGTATATAAAATTGTAGTCATGAATGGTTTTAGAAATTAGTTTTGTAAGTAAATATATGTTTACATTGATAAAAGAAATATTAGTTATTAAACCTATAATGCCAAAATTATCTATGCTTTGAAATAGAGATCCAGTTTTATCTACTAAATAAATTTCATTTTGGAATGGAATTCACTTGTTTCTATATTAGCACTGCTAAAAAAGTAAAATATATTGAGAAAAAAATTGAAAACATTATTTATTAAAATTGGAATCATTTTCACCAGCTTTTTAATTCTTTTCGTTTCTGAATCTGTTTTAAATGACACCCCTGTTTTACATGCCCAGGAAATTAGAAAATTGTCTGGAATGGCAAAAAATTTAGATAAGAACAATAATAATTTAATTGAGCGCAGTGAAGCTAGGGGGCCAGTAAGCTCAAACTTCGATGTTATTGATAAGGATAAAAGTGGTTCCCTTAATGGCACGGAGCTATTCAATTTTTTTCGTGGTGGTGCCGGAAAGAAAAAAAATAGAGGTGGTCCAAAAGCTAATGTAGTTGTTGATGCAGTAATTGAGGAGGTTACGACCCAAACTGTACCAGTTCTAGGCCGTGTCGTGTCTAATGAGTTTGGGCCTGTAGCAACACGGATTAGCGGTCCTGTAAAAAAGATTTATGTTGGAGTTGGAGACCGAGTTAAAACGGGTCAATTATTGGCTGAATTGGATACTGAAATTTTATTAGTTGAACGTGATCGAAATGAAGCTATTGTTTCCCAGCAAATTGCCAGACTTGATAGTGCAAAAGCAGATTTAGAGAAACGCAATCTTGAGCTAAATCGATTAAAAGTTATTCGAAAGTCATCTTCTTTCTCTCAGGCAAAGTATTTAGAGGTTATTCAAGAGGTTGTAAAACAAACAAGTAAAGTGGGTGAAACAGCGGCACAATTACTTCAGGCTCAAGCACAGTTAAAACGTTCAATAATTAATCTAAAAGACAGTCAGATACGTTCCCCTTATCCTGGTGTAGTAAGTACAAAATATACCGAGGTTGGGGCATTCTTGAAAATAGGTAACCCTGTTGTGGGTTTAATTAATGATAAAAGCGTTATGGTTGAAGCTGAAGTTCCTCATGCAAAGCTAGGTAAACTTAAACCTGGTTACACCCTACAATTAACTCTCAATGGGGAAGATTTTCATAAAGCATCAGTACATGCAGTTATACCTGACGAAAACGCTAGAACTAGAACGCGAATGGTAAGATTTAAACCAGACTTTTCTTCTTTGAATTTATCGTTAGCTGCTAATCAGAATGTTACTTTGAACGTACCAATTGGAAGAGGTTCTAAGGTCATAACTGTATCTAAGGACGCAGTTCTTCAACGTGACGGAGTCAATAAGGTCTTTTTGGTCAGAAACCAGCAGAGTATTCCTAAAACAGTGAAACTTGGTCAGTCGATTGGTAATCGTTTTGTTGTTTTGTCTGGTTTAAAGCTGGGAGACTCTGTGGTTATAAGAGGAAATGAGAATCTTCGCCCTGGGCAAAGTGTTAGATTATCAAGTGATTAATAGATTTTAGGTGGGTAGGACAAAACTAATATGAATCTCATTTCTTTCTCTATTAATCGTCCGGTAGCGATAGTCGCGGTTGTGTTGATGGTGGTTTTGTTTGGTTATGTGGCCTTACAACGTATACCAATACAGATGGCTCCTGATGTGCGTCAACCGGTGATAATTGTGCAAACTTTCTGGCCAGGATCTGCTCCGGCAGAGGTTGAGCGTGAGATAGTTAATCGTCAAGAAGAAGTGCTAAAGGGACTCGAGGGCATTCGCTCAATGCAAAGTCGAAGCAGAACTGGGAGAGCTGAAGTTACTTTAGAATTTGCCCCCAGTCAGAATATGGACAAAGCTCTTTTGTTGGTCGCTAATCGGCTTGATCGTGTCACAGGGTATCCTGCAGAGGCGAATGAGCCTCTATTGAGAACATCAGGCACCGATGACAATGCCATAGCCTGGTTTTTGCTTACACGAAAGCCAGGGAACGATCGTGATATGATAACCTATGGTGATTTTTTAGAAGATGTTGTTCAGGAGAGAATCGAACGTATTGAAGGCATATCTGCTGTTAATATTTATGGAGAAACTAAGCGTGAATTAAGAATTGTTGTTGATGCACAAAGATTAGCACAATATCGTCTGACTGTTTTGGATGTTTTAAAACGTGTTAGGGCAGAAAATGCCTCCATATCTGGGGGAAATGTTGAAGAGGGTAAACGAAGCTATGTTGTGCGCACTGAAGGAGATTTAAATAGGCCCGATCAGGTGCGTAATATAGTCCTTCGTTCCGAGTACATATCAGGCAAAGAAAGAATAGGCAGAGTAACTGTTGGTGATGTAGCTCAGGTTTACCTGTCATATAAAAAAGCGCGTGCTATAGCTCATAACTTTGACGAGAGAGCTATGGCTTTTAACATGACCCGTTCTCAAGGCGCGAACGTTTTAGAAACAATGTCTAAAGTGCATGTTGCGGTAAAAGAGTTAGGTGAGGGAGTCCTAAATGATGTGGGGTTGAAGGTACGAAATGTATATGATGAAACAGTTTATATTAACTCTGCAATTAGATTGGTTCAGCAGAATATATTTGTTGGCGGAGTATTAGCTGCAGTCGTATTACTCTTATTTTTAAGATCATGGCGCCCAACCCTTGTTATTTCTTTAGCTATCCCCGTGTCTGTAATCGGCTCATTTGTTGCTATGGCTTTGTTGGGCCGCTCACTAAATGTGATTAGCTTAGCAGGTATTGCTTTTGCAGTGGGTATGGTTGTTGATGCAGCTATAGTTGTTCTCGAAAATATTTTTCGACTTAGGCAGGGTGGACTTTCTCGTTCCGAAGCAGCTTATCAAGGGGCAATTGAAGTTTGGCCAGCTGTACTAGTTTCCGCTCTGACGACAGCTATGGTTTTTATTCCAATCCTTTTAATGGATCTGGAGGTAGGACAACTTTTTCGTGATATTGCAGTTGCAATATCTGTGTCGGTGCTTCTTTCCCTTATAGTCTCAATTTCCTTAATACCCGCTTTATCAAATCGACTTTTAGTTAAAAGCTACAGTGAGAGTGAATCTCTCAGAATCCCTGTGCTTGATCATTTTGCAAGCGGGTTTACCAGGTTCTGGATATTTTTTACTCGACTGGTTGTAAAATCAAAAATCTCTGCCATTGGAGTTGTTGTTCTAATTACTGGTCTTTCTATTGCTTCAACAATTTTATTTTTACCAAAGCTAGATTATTTGCCGACTGGAAATCGGAACTTTGTGTTTGGTTTTGTTCAGCCGCCTGCAGGATATAACCTAGACACAGTGAGTAAGCTCACAGAAAATATCGCAAATAGAACTCGTGAAAATTGGGTAACTGAAGTCAAAGAAACAGATGTAAAAGATGATTCTCCAACATTCCAGCGTTTTATACGAGTTGATTTTAATGGCAGAGCTTTCATTGGTGGAACAGCGCAAGACTCAACTCGTGTGAGGGATCTCATCCCAATTATGCAGAAGGCAGCATTTCAAGAGCCTGGAACATTTGCATTTGTCTTTCAACCTTCATTATTTGGTCGTTCGGTAGGAGGAGGGCGTGCGGTAGATATTGACGTGTCTGGGCCTGAGCTACCTCTTATTTATGAAGTAGGAAAAAGGGCTTTTTTTAAGTTAATGCAACTGTTGCCTCCTAAAGATGGACACCGAACACGTCCGCTGCCAAGCCTAACACTAGGGGCACCTGAGATAAGGGTAGAACCAGATCCAATTGCTCTTGCAGACAATGGTCTAACTGCGCAGGAACTGGGTCAATCTATAGATGCTTTTAATGACGGGTTAAGAGTTTCTGAGATTACCGTAGATGGGAAAAGAATCGATCTGACGCTTATGGGCGAACTCGATCAAATTAACGCTACGCAAGAAATTGGTTCTTTGCCCATGGTAACACGTGAAGGTCGTTTAATACCTGTAGATAGCCTTGCAAAGGTAACAGTAACAAGCGGTCCAACCGAAATTCGCCGCTCAGAACGAGTTAGAACTATGACATTGAGAGTGACTCCTTCAGATTCTATGCCTTTGCAAAAAGCTATTGAGCTAATTAGAGGTCAGGTAATTAAACCTATTGAGGTGGCTGGGATGCCTGAAGGGGTTCGTTTTAGGGTTAGTGGTACGGCTGATAAGTTAACAGAAACTTGGAATGAGATTGTCATCGACCTACTTCTAGCAGTAGTTATAGTTTATTTAGTAATGGCCATTTTGTTCGAGAGTTTTGTGTATCCCTTGATAATTTTGTTATCTGTGCCCATAGCGGCAGCTGGAGGGTTGGCTGGCTTAGCCCTATTAAATAAATCGGTTTTTCAGCCACTGGATATGTTGACCATGTTAGGTTTTGTCATTCTAATTGGTATAGTCGTAAACAATGCGATACTACTGGTTCATCAAACCTTATTACATATTCGCAAACAGGGAATGTCGGCAGACGAGGCCATAACTCTGGCTACACGAAACAGGATTAGGCCTATTTTTATGTCAACCTTAACATCGGTCTTTGGTATGCTGCCTTTGGTGGTTTTTCCAGGAGCAGGCTCTGAGTTGTACCGTGGTCTGGGCTCTGTTGTCGTTGGAGGACTGGCGTTATCTGCTGTACTTACACTAGCTGTTGTTCCACCCATGATGTCAATTAGTGTTGCGGTGTGGGAGAAAAAGAGTAAGTGGAGTTAATATGTTGTGATCGTTTTCCAGATATATAACTTATATATCAGTTTTTCATAATATATCACTAGTTGTTACCCTCTTCTTATTTCATCAACCATTTGAGCTGCTCCAGCTGCAACTAGACGAATGTCAGAGGTTGGTGTCACTAAATTAAAACCTTCTGATATCATTCTTATGGCATATTTCGAACTGGCTCCATGAACGCCAGCAATTTTGTCCGCAGCATGAGCTTCTTCTCTGATGCGAGCTATTAATGGAACTATTGGTCCATCAAAGTGGTCAAGAATTGGGGCTTCTCCATGGGATATAGATAAGTCGGATGGGCCGATATAAACGCCATCGAGACCAGGAGTTGCCACTATTTCAGTTAAGTTTTCCATTGCTTCTTGTGTCTCTATCATAGCTAAAGTCACTATTTCTTCGTTTGCGAACTTTTGGTAATCACTTCCGCCATACATTAATGCTCTGAATGGACCATTCGAACGAATTCCCGCGGGTGGATATTTACACGCAGATACGAAATCTTCCGCGTCGCTGCGATTATTAATCATTGGACAAATAATGCCGTATGCACCTGCATCTAATAGACGCATTATAACGCCAGGCTCATTCCATGGCGTGCGAACCATAGGAACTGCTTCAGTTGTTGAGATTGCTTGCAGCATTGATATGACTTCTGATTCAGTAACTCCGCTGTGCTGTAAGTCTATTGTAATAGAATCCCAACCTTGATGAGCCATCATCTCAGTAGACAAAGAGTGGGGTATTTGGCACCAGCCATTAAGAGCAGGTTTACCAGATTTCCAGATTTGCTTAAGGCGGTTCGGGCGCATTTTATTATCCTAGATTTGTATTAATCAATAGAACTAATGGCGGAATATTCATTCCGAACTCATTAGATTAACTAAGGTATCAGAAACGAGGTAGAATTTGAACCTACGACTTTTAGGTTATGATCCTGTTGACTCTTAGGCGATAAGTTATGTTCACAGGAGTAACTACAAATTATGGCTTATATTTGCTATACATATGATAATAGATTAGTGAGTTTGAGTTATACATGCCTGAAGATCTTCAAAAGACAACAAAGTTATATGAACTTAGCAAACAGGTTCTTGTTGATTTAGACTTGTTAGATCATCCCAAGAAGCCTTGGCTTGTGAAGCACCATCATCATTCTGGGGCCCCGGTTTTTGATGTTCTGATTATTGGTGCTGGTCAAAGCGGTTTAGCCCTTTCTTTCGCTCTCAAAAGAGAAAATATAAATAATGTTATTGCGATAGACTCTAAGCCAATGGGCAAGGAGGGTCCCTGGAATAGCTACGCTCGAATGCATCATTTGAGAACGGCGCTTAATTTGACTGGCCCCGATCTCGGTATCCCATCTTTGACTCCCCGCGCCTGGTATACTGCTAAATATGGATCTAAAGCCTGGGATGCCTTAGAAAAGTTCCCTACAGTAGAATGGCATCAATATCTGACCTGGTACAGAGACGTTCTTAACATACCAGTATGGAATGAAACAGAAGTGGGCCCCTTACAGGCGGATGAGCCAGGTTCTAGTAATAGTCTGATCAAGGTTCCTCTGAAATCAACAGGTGCCAAAGGGAAAGATGGCATAGTTTTTGCGAGAGAAGTTATTTTGGCAAATGGTTTGGAGGGCTGTGGGGAATGGTATGTTCCTGAGTTGATTAAAGACGCGTTACCCGAGGAACGCTATTCGCAGGCAAATTGTGAAATTAATTTTCATTTACTTCAAGGAAAAAGAATAGCGGTTCTGGGTGCCAATGCTGGAGCTTTTGACAATGCAGCGGCGGCACTAGAGGCCGGAGCGAAAGAAGCACATGTATTTGTTAGAAGGCGTGAGATAGCTAAAATAAACGCGCATAAGCCATTTGACGATATTGCTTACTTGAAACATTTTTCTGATTTTAGTGATTTGGAACGTTGGCGTATCGCGGTGCATATTTTACAAACTCATCAGCCCCCTCCACAAGAATCATTTGATAGAGCATACGCTCTTGAAGGATTTCGAATGCATGAGGATGCCGCTTGGAAAAGTGTTTCATTAAATGGTGATAGTGGGAATGACATTCTAATTGAAACTTGCGGGGGGCATAAACACCTGGTCGACTTTATAATAGCAGCGACAGGGCACATTAATGATTTTAGTTTACGAGCGGAAACGTCTCTATTATCAGATAAAATTGCTTTGTGGGCTGATAGATTTGTTCCTTTACCAGGGGAGGAGTCTGTGCCCGCATCAAGTTATCCATATCTTGGAAAGAATTTTGAATTTATTGAAAAAACTCCAGGTGAAGCGCCCTACCTTCATCATATTCACTGCTTTACAATAGGTACACTAATTAGTTTAGGCATGACAGGAAGTTCGGTAACTACAATGCGTTATGGAATTCCGAGAGTTATTGAGGGGGTTACTAGGCAACTGTTTTTAGATGACAAAGATCACTATCTAAGAACCATAATGGAACATGATGAAATAGACCTTGTTATTCCAACAAGTGATACTAATGATTAAATTTATGCAGCCCTTTCAAGCAAAGTAGCTATTCCTTGGCCTACTCCTATACACATTGTGCATAGCGCGTATTTCTCATTGCGATCCAGCAATTCATATGCTGCTGTCATTGCTAGGCGGCCGCCACTTGCTCCAAGAGGGTGCCCTAGAGCTATTGCTCCTCCGTTAGGGTTTACATGTTCTGCATCATCGGGCAAACCTAGATCTCGTGTCACGGCTAAAGCTTGAGCAGCAAAAGCTTCGTTTAATTCAATCACTCCTATATCACTAACTTTAATTTTGAGGCGTTCTAAAAGCTTTCTTGTTGCTGGCGCTGGACCAAAGCCCATGATTCTGGGAGGTACACCTGCTGTTGCTGTTCCTAAAATTCTAGCTAAGGGATTAAGACTATATTTTTTTATTGCACCCTCAGAAGCTATTATCATGGCACAGGCCCCGTCATTAACGCCTGATGCATTTCCAGCGGTTACAGTTCCATCTTCTCTAAATGGCGTTGGTAGTTTTGCTAAAACATCCAGAGTTGTTTCTCCTCTCGGGTGCTCATCAGTATCAACTATAACTGGGTCACTTCGTCTTTTAGGTACACTAACAGGTATGATCTCTCTAGAAAGACGTCCGTTGCTTTGTGCGTTTTTGGCTCTTTGTTGGGATCTAAAAGCAAATGAATCTTGGTCTCTACGGTTAATTTGGAACTCAACTGCAACGTTCTCAGCAGTTTCTGGCATAGAATCTATTCCGTACTCTTGCTTCATTTTGGGGTTAACAAACCTCCATCCTATAGTTGTATCTTCTATTTTTGTGGCTCTACTAAAGGCTGATGTTGCCTTTGGCATGACGAAAGGAGCTCTCGACATACTCTCTACACCTCCGGCGATCACTACTTCCGCTTCGCCTGTTCTAATTGATCTTGCAGCTGCAGTTAGTGCTTCAAGACCTGAACCACAAAGTCTATTTACTGTTGCGCCAGTAACCGAAGTTGGTAATCCGGACAGTAAGGAGGCCATTCTAGCAACATTACGATTGTCCTCACCAGCCTGGTTTACACAACCATAAATGACGTCATCTACAGCCTCCCAATCAACTTTTTCGTTTCGGGCAACTAGCGCTTTAAGTGGGGTAGCGGCAAGATCGTCAGTTCTTATTTCTGATAGGCTTCCACCATAACGTCCGAAAGGTGTGCGGACTGCATCACATAAAAATGCTTCAGCCATTCTGGAACTCCCTTTGAATTATTTATAGAGATTATGATCTAAACAATAGAGATATAGATACGGAATTTAAAGCTACTAAATTGCAATAATTATGTCATATCAGATAAATAAATAATAGTATAGTATGCTAACTAATAGTATGCTAAGTATATGTCGATGACTATTAATTCAGAAGAAAAAGAAAATTTTAATATTGAACTTGGCAGGCTTTATTGGTCTTGGAGAAGCCTTATTGACAAGCATCTAATGTCTATTGGGATGACTCAGTCACGGTGGTTAACACTGTATTATATTTCTCGAAGTAGTGAAGAGCTCTCTCAAAAAGATCTTGCATTAAGCATGGGCATTGAGGGACCCACTCTAGTCCGTTTACTTGACGCTTTAGAGAGTATGAATCTTATAGAGCGTAGTGAATCTAAAAGTGATCGAAGGCGAAAAGTGATATCAATTACAGAGAAGGGTCGACCATTAGTAGAAGAAATTAAAACAACGATTAATGATTTTAGAGACGAGTTTCTTAGTGATCTCACTAAAGAAGAAATCAGTGTCTGCTTAACCGTTTTTAAGCATATAGGCCTAAAAGTTTCTTCATATAAGAAAGTTAATTAATCTTATAATTCTGGTTGAACCAATGTCGAATAGCGAACTTTCTAATAATTCTGATGCCAATCCCGACCTAAAGCCAGAGGCGAGATCTTTCGGGAATAAATTCGTTCTTAAAACAGTTCTAATACTTTTGTTAGTCTCTGTTTCCGGTATAGGAGTTATAAGTTGGTACCTCGATCAAATAAATAATATTCATGTGGTGGATGCTCGAATTGACACAGAGATGAAAACTATTAGCTCTAGCACAGCAGGCAATATTATTAGCTTAAATGTTAAAGAGGGAGATAAAGTTAAGTCTGGGGACCTTTTGCTTAAAATTGACGATCGGGAAGCGAAAATAGAATTAAGAGAACTCAAATATCTGGTAGATGGAAAACTAGCCCAGATTCGTCAAATTGAGTCGCAGATAAGGATGTTAGATCGTAGAAGAGTAGCTTTGGTCGTTGAAAGAAAATCGGAACTAACTGCGGCTAAAGCAGAATTTGCTGCTCGTGAGTTAAACATTAAATTGGCTAAAGATGATTTTTATCGAGCTGATTCATTGAAAAAAAGGGGTGTTGTTTCCATAAAAAAATGGCGCTTACTTAAAACTAGAGTAGAAATGAAAAACCAAGAGGCAAGAAAAGCTGCCGCTAAAGTCAAGGTAGCGGAAGCTGCACTTAGGTCTGCAGAGATTACACGTGATGAAATCGATGTCTTGCGGCATGAGTTATCTAGACAGATAGCCCAGAAGGAACATCTGGTTGCAAAAATTGATGGCAAGAAAATACAGATAGATGAGACTAATATCATAAGTCCGATTGACGGAGTTATTGATAAGAGTTTTATATCTTCGGGTGAAATGGCTCAGTCAGGGCAGCGACTTTTCCTGATGCATGATCCTAGTCACGTATGGATTGAAGCTAATATTAAAGAAACTAGATTGCGTAACCTGAAACTTGGACAATTAGTTTCGGTTCAGGTAGACGCTTATCCGAATCAAATTTATTCTGGAAAATTAGTTAGTATCGGAGATGCGACTACGAGCCAGTTTGCATTATTGCCTGCTCCTAATCCTAGTGGAAACTTTACAAAAGTTACTCAGCGTATTCCTGTCCGCATTGAAATTAAGCAAAGAAGTAATCATCTGCGGCCTGGTATGATGGTTGAATTAGATATAGAGATCGATGCTGACGACGGTTAGCTCTATGTCAGCACATAGTAGCCAGTTGCAGAGGTGGTTGGTCACTATCACCGCCATTGCTTCAGGAGTAGCGGTTACGCTGGCAATTACTGTAATTAACACTGCAATACCTGACATCATGGGCTACTTCGGTATGGGGCAAATAACAGCCCAGTGGATGTCAACAGCTTTTCTTGCGGCGATGACCTCAACGATGCTCATGATCGATTGGTTAGATAAAGCAGTAGGGTTGAGGTTTACATTTATATCGGTGCTTTCATTGTTCGTTTTTGCATCCTTACTGGGCGCAATATCTCCGAACGAAGACATTTTGATCCTCTCTAGAGTTTTACAAGGTGCCGCTGCGGGAATAGTTCAGCCAATTTCAATGTTGGCAATGTTCAGAGTATTTCCTCCCGAACAACGAGGGAAAGCGATGGGAATATTCGCCATGGGAACAGTCCTTGCTCCCGCTGTTGCTCCCTTGTTCGGTGGAATTGTTGTAGACCTTTATGGCTGGCGTCATACGTTTTATATTGCTCTTCCCTTTGCTTTAATTGGTTTAGTTCTCTCCCCTTTTACACTTCCGGGCCGAGATCGTTCAATAGAAACTCCAAAGTTTGATTGGTTGGGTTTCACGCTGATGTTGATAATAACGGTTGGTTTCCTGACTGCATTTGTAAATGGACAGAGATTAGGTTGGAGTTCTCTTGAAGTTGTATTGCTTCTGTGGGTATCAATTTTCACTTTAATTATTTTTATTTTATGGGAGTTAAGGGCAAAGGAGCCTTTGATTGAATTACGGCTTTTTTTAAACTTACGCTTTGCTTCGGCAGCTATTGTTAGTTTTTTATTCGGCGTATCTATCTTTGTTACAACCTATATGGTTCCACTGTTTGTACAAACCGTTCAGGGACTATCAGCTACCCAAGCCGGTTTAATTTTACTTCCTCAAGTGCTTCTTGCACTCCTCTTTCCTTTGGGAGGTTACTTGAGTGATCGAATGTCTATCTCTTTATTGGCTTCACTAGGGATGGCTTTGATCGCTATTTCTGCGCTTCTGACTTCGTTTGCTGATCTGAACACAAGTTTTTGGTTTTTGACTTTTTGGGTTTTTGTCGGACGTTTTGGTAATATATTTGTATTTCCAGCGGTTAGCGTTGGTGCGCTTAGACCTGTTCCTGCTAATATGGTCGCTCAAGCTTCTGGAACAGTAAATTGCATGCGCCAACTTGGAGGGGCGTTTGGAGTGAATCTGTTTGCTGTCTTTTTAGAGAGAAGAACACAATTTTTTAGTGAAATGTTGACTCCATTTCAAAATGCAGGAAACACCCAAACCATGGAGCTATTGGATAAAGTTAAGGACTTACTTTCTCATGCGGGCTTACCTCTGTTAGAGCAGGCGCCAATGGCTCTTGGGTATTTAGATAAGGTTATTTATGTCCAGTCAAACATGTACGGTTTCAAAGATATTTTTGTTGTTCTTTTTATAGTTTGTGCATTATCAATTATAGTGGCTTTGGCCATGAAATCGGGAAGGTAAAAACTATATTTATGCCCTCTCACCTGCATCCCTCGCTTCTACTATTTCAGTTGATACTCCATCAGGATTTTTAGTCCAGAAATCTTCATTACAATCCAAGGTTGCGTAAGGCGTTATCATACCTGGATCAAATGGAAATGGATCGTTTTCCGCGGCTATTTTAAGTGGCCACTCGTAGTCAGCGAGAGCACCTTTTCCTATAGCTACAAAATCTCCTTCACCTTCGGTCAAAGCTTTTTCAGCTACAATTGGGTCCTGTAATTTTCCGTTAGATATGACGGGAACACCTGAATACTTTTTAGCTAAACCTGATAGACTATTTTTAGTGTCAAATATAGGGGTAACGCCCAGGTGGGCGCTGCAATCAATAAAGTCTATTCCCGTTTCTGCCAATTTTGAAAAAATAACCTGAGCATCTGATGTTCCACCGGGCCAATTATACTCAAAGTCGTTAACCTTTGTTTGCGAAATACGTACTCCAACAGGTTTATTAGGGACTGCATTCCTCACAGCAGTCATTATTTTGCAATGAAACTTAATACGATTCTCGATTTGCCCGCCATAGTCATCTTCTCTTTGATTTGTGTATGTTGTTAGAAATTGATCAGGTAAATAACCGTTTGCACCATGGACTTCTATCCCATCGAATCCCACTTCGTCTGCTCTTTTGGCCGCTTCTCCAAAACTTTCGATGACGGACTCAATTTCTTCATTTGTTATTTCTCTAGGAGTTTGAAATCCCCCAGCTGCTCCTCGGTAGCGAGGAATTTGCTCGCCTTTGGGTTTTACAACAGATGGTGCTATAGACCCTTTAACCCAGTAATTACCTTGGTTAATGGCTCCACAGTGAAATATTTGCATAAAAATAGGCGTCCCGGCTGCGTGTGAGGCCTCGACTACCTTTCTCCAAGATTCTTGCTGACGTTCATCAGCAATGCCAGGCTGGTATGTGTAACCTTGGCTATATCGAAAATCAATATAGGTGCCCTCGGTAATGATTAGTCCCCAACCGCTTCTTGCATATTTGGCGTAATATTCTGCTATTTGGTCAGTAACCAATCCATCCTCCGTTGCGCTGGTTCTTGTCATAGGAGATACGATACACCGATTTGATATGTTCAAGTTTTTCAATTTATAGGATGAAAAAAGAGTAGGAAACTTTTCAACGCCTGGTCCAGTTAAAGTCATAATAATTCCTGAATAATTGTAAATAAAATAAATACTGTTCTAACGTTCTATTGGAACGCCAACAAGACTTCCCCACTCGGTCCATGAGCCATCATAGCTTCTTACATTTGTATAACCTAAGAGCTCAGTCATTGCAAAAAAAGCGAGGGTAGCTCGATGACTAAGACGACAGTACGAAATAATCTCTGAATCGGCTGTAGCTCCTTTTGCTTCAAACAGATCAGACAACTCATTAGCAGATTTAAAGCACATGTTTTTATCGAGGAGATCTTCGAAGTATAAATGTCTAGCACCAGGGATGCGTCCGGCTCTTTCCGCTCCCACATCAGGGGCCCCTATCATATTGACTCTTTCACCCCGATATTCTTCAGCTGACCTATGATCGAGTAATATGATTTTTTGTTGATCAATTTCATCGATTTTATCTAAAATTTCATCACGTCTAATACGCATGTTATTATTTCGTTTGGCGTTAGGTAAATAATTCACCTCTGAGATCGTGGGGGGCTCTAGTGATTTTGGAAAGCCCATTTTTTCCCACTTTACTCGGCCACCATCCAGCACACATACATCTAAGTGCCCAAGGTATTTAATAACCCACCAGCCATATGTTCCAAATTGAGGAGGATCTCCATAACAAACTATTTTGGTCTTATTTTCAATTCCGCTAAGGGAACACCTTCTGGCAAAATCATCTGGGCTTGGAAAGTCCCTAATGTTTTCATCCCAAAGCCAGTCTTTCCAGAACCAGCCCTGCGCTCCCGGTATATGCCACGAATCATATGAATCGGTTCCGTTCCAATTGAATTCCAGTATCTTTATACTAGGGTTTTCTATGTTTTTCATTAGCCATTCAGGACTTACAAGGTTACCAGCTTTCATTTTTTGTTTCCTAAATTAGATATTTATTCGGACCGTAGGAATTAATGATTTACTCAAGTAAACTCTGAGGGCGCAACAAAAGCAATAATTACTATTAAATCAATTTGGAGGGTAACTCGGTGGCCATAAAAACTATTGGTTTGATGAGCCCTGGTGATATGGGTAATGAGATAGGAAAAGTACTATTAAATAATAAATTTAGGGTGATTACAGCTTTAAATGGAAGGAGTGATCGTACTCGCAGTCTCTGTTTTAACGCCGGAATTGAAGACGTAAAAGATCTCCACATTGTTGTTAAAGAATCTGATTTAATGCTTTCGATAATGCCCCCTAGTGAGGCTGAGGGTTTTGCAGCTGAAGTTAAGCAAATTATTAAGGCTTTAAAAGTAAAACCCCTCTACGTTGAGTGTAACGCAATCGCACCCTCGACCTCTGAAAGAATAAGGTTATTAATTAGTTCAGTAGGGGCCTTATACGTTGATGCTGGCATAATAGGGCCACCACCAGGAAAGGGAGACGCTACTAGGCTCTATGTTTCTGGTAAGTATGCTGAGCAGATTCTTCCACTTGGGGGAGAAAGTCTGAAAATAATTTCATTAGGTAAGGATTGGGCCCGTTCTTCAGCTTTAAAAATGTGCTACGCGGCTCTAACTAAAGGAACGATGACATTAGATACGGCAGTTTTGTTGGCTGGAAAACAATTGGGTGTCTATGAAAATTTAAAGAATGAGTTGTCGGAAAGTCAGCCAGAGGCCTTTAATAGGATGAAAAACCGTGTTCCATGGTTAAGTACTGACGCGAAACGTTGGATTGGAGAGATGAATGAAATAAGAAATACCCTTGAAGCCTCTAAACTTCCCGGAGGTTTTCACCGAGGAGCTGCAGAGATTTTTAGTTTGTTGTCGGAGTCACCACTGGCTGTAGAAACAGTTGAAAATGCTGATAGAAGCAGGACTTTAGATGAGGCAATCAACATATTTGTAGAGATGGTAAGAACAAAGTCCGAGGAAGCTAACTAGTGCTAATAGGCCTCTTTATAATCAACGCTTATTTCTATTCGGCGACTTTCTCATTCTTCGTATTTTTCTTAAAAGCGTTTCTAACTCACTTTTTTCATATCTAAAACTAGTTAATTTTTCTGCGTCTCCAGAGGCTAGTTTTGCTTCTACTTTCAGCTGATTGATAACATTCTCAAGTGCTCTAATTAACTCATTAAGTTGTTTATTACTTCTACATTGTAATAAAACCTCTTTTTCCATCATTAGTTGGGAAAATTCTGACACATCTTTTTTGCCAGATTTTGTTAGACGATCATCTATTTCGCGCCATGAAGGTAGCCAAGCGTGGTAAATGGATGGAGTGTTTTTAAGGTTTTTAGACTTCGTCGATTTTTCAAGTTGTACCATAATTCTTACAAATTCCCAGACTACGATCCTAAGTTCGATAGGAAATTTTTTTTCGATAGTCTGTGAGCTTTTATTCATAGAACCTAATTGTCACAAGAAACAGGTATAACTTTTAGGTGGCCCAGCTCAGGGCCACAAGACTGGCAAAAACATTTTGACGGATTACGGCGTGGTTTTCTGACGAAATAGTATTTTTTAATACAGTTGTTGCATTGCCAAGCTACAACTGCTTGTGATGAACGGGATAGGTACGAAAGATTATGACTAACTATAGGATTTTGACCCAGTAGTCGCATGATGTCCCGCCATGACTGGTTATGTTTACAAGAACGTCCATAGAACAAATCAGTTAAAATATGTGCACATTCGTGCATAAAAGTTACATTGCGATCGTTTTCTCTTCCGATTTCTAATAAGGCCACGTTAAGAACTATTCGTCTCTCTTGGCTGTTTGCGGTCCCTGCCAGAATTTTTGCTCGTTTGCTTATTTCTACAGCACATTCTAATACCTCCCTAAACGGAGGCCCTAATACCTCTCCTTTCTGTAATTGTTCAGTTAATCCCCATTTATCCGATAACTCTCGTACTGAACCTAACACTCGGGAAGTTTTAGCCTTCTTGTGGTTTTTATATAATGTCTTACCTGGCAAGAGATATCACCTGACCTGTTTGTTTCGGACGAGGGAGCAGTTTATGTGATTTCATTATTGTTTCTAGTTTTTTAGTCACTGAGTTTGGTAATGGGGCTGATCTACGTTTAGTCATGTTTACGTGCAAACTTATCAGTTCATTTGTTGAAGCTAAATAGCCTTTTTCCCCATGGTACATCATGTGTATGTAGTGAATTCGTTTGGAATCATGATTCAGGAGTTGAGTCTCAAAACGCATTGGATCATTTGCTATCAATTCCCTGTCATATGTTATGTGAGCTTCAAGGGTGAAAGTAGAACAATTATTACTTTTTAGATAATCAATTCCAAGCCCCAGGTGGTCGAAGAAAGCATCTGTTGCATGATCAAAAGCTAAAACATAATAAGCTAAATTCATGTGTCCATTATAATCAATCCACTCTTCATTAACGAACTCTCTGTGAAGCTCTAAGGGGCTTTCCTCAGTTTTAGAACTTTCTTTAACACTCTCTTTCATTATTAATGTTCCTAAGATATTACTAAATTGTCCGCGTTAATTCTGATAGTTTGTCCTCATCGACCTCGATGCCTAAGCCCCATCCTTCTGGAGGATCAGCGTGACCTTCATATACCTTAATAGGGTTCCTAACTACATCTGTGCTAAGATAGGGTGCAGTAGGACTGACTCCCCAAGAAAGATCTGGTGCCGCAGCTGCTATATGCAAGACCGCCGCGCTTGCAATGCTAGTTTCAGCTGTTTTTCCAGCAAGATTAACACTCATGCCCAGTTTTTTGAAAAGTTCTATTGCCTGAAATGCCTTAGTAATTCCTCCTAGTTTAATTGTTTTTAAACTGCCACCCTGAGCCGCTCTAGCGGTATGATGTGTTTTAATGTCATCCAAGCTGTGTAAGCCTTCATCTGCACTTATTTTACAACTTGAGATTTTAGCAATTTCAGACATGCCTTCTATATCATGTCCGATTACTGGTTGTTCTAAAAAATCAAGAAATTCGCTTGCCTCTTCAGCAAATATAATACCGTCTGCCAGATCCCATCCCTGATTGGCATCTGCGGAAAGTTGGACTTTCCCATCTAACTCTTTACCAATTGTTTGTGTGCGTTTTATGTCATCAGAAAGTGGTTTTCCGCCGACCTTTATTTTCATTGCAGAAAAACCGAGATCTGCTTTATGTAGAGCTTCATCTACATCATTATTTAAATTACCAGTCGCTAACATCTGTACTACGGGCATTCTATAATTTTTAGTGCCACCCAATAACTCTGCGACTGATTTTTCGAAGTACTTTCCTGTAATGTCATAGCATGCCATTTCTATCACAGTTTTAGCGCTAGAATTTCCGTAAACTCTTCGGTCCATTTCCAGAAGATTTTCACTAAAGGCAGATGGATCTCTTCCTACTAAAAAAGGGACGAGATATTTGATAACAGAGACCATACTCTCCACTGTTTCTCCAGTCATTTCAGGAGAAGATGAAGCTTCACCCCATCCAGTTAAACCATTATTTGTTTCTATCCGGACAAAAACATTTTGTGAAACTCCAATTTCAACTCCAGACATTTTTATAGGTCGGATTAGTGGAAGATCAGCGGCTAATATTTCTATTTTTGAAATTTCCATGGAGACGTCTCTTTTAAGTTTTTAAATAAAATAATTTATATTCAAACGTTTTTTAGTGCTGATTATTTGATTATTTGTCGTAAAAGTGGTCGAAAAGTTAATCCCTGAAAAATAATTGAGAAAATAACTACACCATATGTCATAGCAAGTATGAAGTTCTTTTCAGGGGAGTCTGGAAGTGAAAGAGCCAAGGCCACTGAAATACCGCCTCTAAGGCCTCCCCAGGTGAGTAAAGGGATAAAATTACGTGGTTGAGAGAAAACTAGTATAGGTATCGATATTGAGGTTAATCGCGCTATTAACATAATAGGAATTGAGAAAATCACCGCTAATAAAATTGGTTTTGTAAATGATATGCCTATTAGTTCGAATCCAATCATCAAAAATAAAACAGAATTTAGAACCTCGTCGATTAGTGACCAAAATTTAAAGAGATGGTCACTCGTGGTTTTACTCATAGCAAATTTCTTGCCTTGGTTGCCTATCATTATACCGGCCACAACAACGGCTATAGGTCCTGATACATGGAGGTTAAGCGCTATAGAATAAGTTAGCGTTACGAGAGCAAGGGTAATGAGTATCTCAAGATTATATTCATTTATCAATTTTATTGCTCGATATGAAATGAAGCCAGTAACCAAACCAAGTATGATCCCACCGATAGCCTCTCTCACGAATAAATTAATTATACTTGTCATTGATAATGAAGTCTCATTTCCGCTAGAGATAGCAATTGCAGCAAGTATTGTGAAAACAACAATTCCGACGCCATCATTAAACAAGCTTTCACCGGAGATTTTTGCTTCGAGTGATTTAGGTGCGTCTACAGTTTTCATAATTCCGAGAACAGCAATAGGATCAGTAGGGGATATTAAGGCCCCAAACACAAGGCAGTATTCTAGCGGAACCTGAATTTCCAAAAAGTTGAAAAGTAAGTAAGTAGAATAGCCAATAATTAAGGTGGATAAAATAACACCTACACTAGCCATCGTACCAATAGTCCATTTTTGTTTTGCTAAATATTCCAAATCCACATGTAGAGCTCCGGCAAAAAGTAAAAAACTTAATAGTCCCGTCATTAAAGTATTGGAGAAGTTAATATTGTATTTTATTCCGGAGACTATCCCACCTAAACTTAATGAAGGGACCATAAGGTCAATTGCTATCACAGACAAAGAAAACAACAGTGTGATAACCAAGATTCCTATAGTATGCGGAAGCTTGAGCCAAATATGATTAATATAGCCAAATATGGCGGCTAAAGTCAGGAGTAAAGCTGATAGATCTAATAAAGCATGTTCCATATCATTAAACTAATTCCGTAAAAATAAAATTTCTATTTAGTCAATAATCTTTGCAGAGAAGAATAAAAAGATTTTGTCAAAACTTTCTGGTAATTAATAAAAGCGCTCAGCTGCAACATAAATTCGACTATTTAGTGATCACGCCCGTAGATTAACTTTACTAAAATGAATTTAGGGATGTATGCCCTCTTGTTCACAGGTGGAGGAAACGTCTCTAACGGTAGTTCGTCGCATATCCCTCTTGTATCTTAAATCTTCAAAAGGTTTTCCTCTGTGCATAGTGTTCCGGTTATCCCACATAACTAGGTCCTTTGCACGCCACCTATGAGTATATACAAACCGCCTTTGTGTGGAATGCCCGATTAATTCTGCTAATAATGCTTTACCTTCTTCATCTGATAATCCAATAATTCGGGCTGCGTGCGAAGCCAAATAAAGTGTTCTACGTCCAGATCCTTCATGAGTCCTCACTAAAACTTGAGGAACTGGAGGCATGCTCGAGACCTCATCAGATGTAAATTCCTTATAACCTATTTTTATTCTTGATTCTCTAATAGAGTGTTCTGCAACGAGGCCTTTTATATTGTCCTTAGTCTTTTTTGGCAAAGCATCATACGCTGCTCGCAGGTCAACGAACTCCGTCTGTCCCCCCACTGGGGGAATCGATTTTGCATAAAGCAAAGAACACTTAGCAGGTATTTCCATAAAAGAACTATCGGTATGCCACAATTGGTTTCCTGAATTAAACAAGCGTCGTTCGCTATGCTCTCCTAATATTTCATTGTCTGGGCCGAGATTAGAAACATCTGCAAATTTTGGCCCTAAACGTAATTTAACTCCTTTTCGAAACTTCTGTATTGATGTTTCTAATGGACCAAACAGAGAACTAAACTTCATCTGATGTTTTTCAGAAAGCGTTTGATCAGGAAAAACTAAAACAGAGTAGGTGTTAAAAGCGTTCTCTAGAGATTTGAATTCCACCTCAGAAAGAGGTTTTCTGAGATCAATATCTCCTATCTCAGCTGCAAAGTCCGGCGTTATAGGGTGTAGGCTAAAGGACACGTTTCGTCCCCCCTGCTGTTGGTTGCAGTTCTTAGCTGAAAATTGGCGTCCCCTACGGGACTCGAACCCGTGTTTACGGCGTGAGAGGCCGTTGTCCTAGGCCACTAGACGAAGGGGACTCTTTCAGCACAGATGATTCAATATCGAAACTGGTCTAGCAATTCAAGCGGAACCTTTCGATCTAAGTTAAATTTTACAAAGCATAGATAAATAAATAGCACCAATTTACCAATTATTCTTTAAGATGTTTAGAATGATGGTTAATTGCGGATAAGAAAGTATCTACATCGGACACATCAGTGTTAAAGGAGGTAACTAGACGAATTACTCCTTCGTTTCCGATTCTATAAAATCCAAATCCATCTTTCTCCAGTTTATTAATTATGTATTCAGGAAGAGATACAAAAATTTCATTTGCCTCCACTGGATATTTTAGAGTTGCGAAGTTAAAGGTATTTAAACCTTCAGCCAAAGCCTTGGCCGCATTGTTCGCATTTGATGCGTTTGTTTTCCATAAGTCATTTGTTAGGTAGGCGTCGAGCTGGCAAGTAATAAAACGCATCTTTGAAAGCAAATGACCGCCACGTTTATGAGTTTCAGGAATTTTATTAGCAAGCTCAGTTTTAAAAAATATTATTACCTCTGCAGCTAATGCACCATTTTTAGTGGCACCTAAACTTAGTACGTCTATCCCGCTTTTCCACGTTGCATCTGCTGGGCTTATATTCTGTTGAACCAGTGAGTTTGCAAACCGTGCTCCATCCATATGGACCATCATCGAGTGTTCGTGGGCAGTTTTCGTTAAGGCTTGAATTTCTTCGGTGCTATAAATAGTCCCAAACTCGGTTGCTTGAGATAATGTTAATGCGGCAGGTAATACATTATGTACACCATTGGGTCGTGAATTTTTTAGTTTTTCTTTTAAATCGACTTCTGAAATTTTTCCATTTTTACCCTCAAGCGGAATCATTTTTGCTCCTCCGCTATAAAATTCGGGAGCACCGCATTCATCTTTATAAGCGTGACTAGATGAATGACAATAAATGGCACCATACGGCGGTGTTAGTGCGCTTAAAGCCAAAGCGTTTGAAGCAGTGCCCGTTGATACGGGAATTGTTACAAGCTCGGTCTCAAATATTTGGCTCAGTTTTTTTTCGACCCCTATAGTCCATTTATCATTGCCATATGGCATTGCCACTTCAGTTCCAGCTGAAACTAACGCCTCCAAAATTGAAGGAGAAGCGCCACTAACGTTATCACTAGTAAGATTGACTGCCATTTAACGACCTACCGTTCTAATTACCTGACCTTTTGATAAATTTATTATATAGATCTGATCACACTCAATTGATTTGTTGGATGAATCAGTTCTTACAGTCAAAAATTTTGTATTCAATTTCATTTCAGTTATTTCACAAGAGTCAGGCATACCGAGCGATATCTTTTCAGGAGGTGTTGAATTGTTTATGTTATTAGTAGATTTATTTAAGTTGAAAATGGTCCATACCAAGGCAATCAAACCGAGAAAAATAAGTACCGACATGAATATAACTAGACCTTTAATAAACTTCACTTTTAGCGTACTCCCTGCATGTATAGTCATCATAGTCTAAAGCCGTGGACAATAAACGCAAGAAAATCTCTCTAGAAGCTCTCGAAGGTAAAGTGATTAATATAGATGTCACTCAGGCTGAGTCTGGTCAGCGGCTAGATATGACCTTGGCTGGGTTAATCGATGGCATGTCACGTTCACGTCTTAAAGCGCTTATTCTAGAAGGAAACTTAACTCAAAATGGAAAAATTCTTAAACAACCTTCATTTCGAGTGTCTAAAGGAGATACTTTTAATTTTACTATTCCTGTTGCTCGATCCGCTATCCCTGAAGGTCAGAATATACCTTTAAATATTTTGTTTGAGGATGAAGATCTTATTGTTGTTGATAAGCCTGCTGGATTAGTGGTTCACCCTGCGCCAGGAAATCCAGATCGGACTCTGGTAAATGCACTTATTTCTCATTGTGGAGAAAGCTTAAAAGGCATAGGGGGTGTTACTCGTCCGGGAATCGTTCATAGGCTAGATAAAGATACCAGTGGCGCTATGGTTGTGGCTAAAACCTCACTGGCTCATGAGTCCCTTTCAAAACAATTTAGCGATCGATCGGTCGAGCGTGCATATAGAGCTATTGTCTTTGGTTCACCAAAAAATGCGACTAATGAAATAAAAACACTTATAGGAAGGAGCCCTAACAATCGAAAAAAAATGGCTGTTGTAAACCGTAATGGCAAAACTGCTATCACTACATATAAAATGGAAAGAATTTTAGGATCTTCAGTTCCCCCTTTTGCTAGTGTTTTGACTTGCAAACTATTTACCGGTCGTACGCACCAAATACGCGTGCATTTAAATTATATAGGTAATCCTATAATTGGAGACCCTTTATATATTGGCGCTAAAAAATCCTTTCTAAAAGCAAAATATAACAATATTGATTTTAAGAAAAAAGCAGAGAGTTTGCCTCTTCTAAAAAACTTTAATCGTCAAGCCTTGCATGCATTTCAACTTGGTTTCAAACACCCTAGAATCAATAAAAACCTATATTTTGAAACAAAATTACCAAATGACATGGAAAACTTAATAAATAGTTTAGAATCGTTTTAGAGCCTTGAATCTTACAAAAAAGTCTCTATATGGTTAGCCACAGGGTCGGATAAACTGTTTCTGACAGGTTTTAATTAGTTTTTTTTGTAATATTTAAAGAAAACTGTGTATATGGTTCAGTCCACATATGTTGGGATAATACAAGATGGCAACACCTAACCTTCCTAGTTTGACGCCCGAGGGTAATCTCTCGAGGTACTTGAATGAGATCCGCAAATTTCCGATGCTTTCTCATGATGAAGAATTTATGCTAGCAAAAAGGTGGATCGAGCATGAAGATGTTGATGCTGCTCACAAATTGGTTACTAGTCATCTTCGGCTAGTTGCTAAAATCGCTATGGGCTATCGTGGTTATGGACTTCCATTAGCAGAGATGATTTCTGAAGGAAACATAGGGTTAATGCAGGCAGTTAAAAAGTTTGATCCTGACAAAGGTTTTCGTTTAGCTACTTATGCAATGTGGTGGATAAGGGCTTCTATGCAGGAATATATTCTTCATTCATGGAGCTTGGTTAAAATGGGCACTACAGCGGCTCAAAAAAAATTGTTTTTTAACCTTAGAAGGATGAAGGGAAAATTAAAGGCGCTGGATGAGGGTGACCTTTCGCCAGAAAATGTTGAAAAAATTGCTACTGAACTCAATGTTGCTGAGGCGGATGTAGTCTCAATGAATCGTCGGCTTGCGGGTCCAGATGCCTCTCTTAACGCTTCTGTTAGAACAGATGGTGACGGTGAGGGTGAGTGGATGGACTGGCTAGTTGATGAGTCAGATTCTCAAGAAATATTGATTGCAGAAGAAGACGAGCTAGAGAAGCGTCGAGAAATGCTTAGCACGGCTATGTCAGGTTTAAATGATCGGGAACAGCACATTTTAACGGAAAGAAGGCTTAAGGAGAATCCTCTTACCTTAGAAGAATTATCAAAAACATATGGTATTAGCCGAGAGCGTGTTAGACAAATTGAAGTAAGAGCATTTGAGAAATTGCAAAAAACCATTCATGATCAGGTTAGTGAGCAGAACGCAGCTCTCTCCTAAAACATTCTCTCTTAACAGGTTACTTAATCGCTAAATGGGTCTTTAACTAGTATAGTGTCCTGTCGTTCTGGACTAGTTGATAGCAGAGCAACTGGGGCGCCAATTAGTTCTTCTATGCGACGCACGTATTTGATTGCCGTTGCTGGCAGATCCATCCAACTTCTTGCGCCAACTGTGCTTTCGCTCCACCCTTCAAAAGTTTCATAAATGGGCTTAACCTGACTCTGTTCTGTTATACTTGGTGGTAAGAAATTAATTCTATTGCCGTTAAGTAAGTATCCTGTGCACATGTTTATTTTGTCTAAACCATCCAATACGTCAACTTTGGTTAAGGCTATGCCATCTATTCCTCCAATAGTAACGGCTTGCCTTACCATAACTGCGTCAAACCAACCGCACCGACGTTTGCGACCTGTTACTGTCCCAAACTCATGTCCTCTTTGTCCTAGTAGCTCTCCTATTTCATTATCTTGCTCACTTGGGAAGGGGCCACTACCAACACGGGTGGTATAGGCCTTGGTAATTCCAAGAATGTACCCTATAGAGCTTGGGCCTACACCTGATCCAGCAGCAGCTTGACCAGCTACTGTATTTGATGATGTAACAAATGGGTATGTGCCGTGGTCAACGTCTAGCATCGTACCTTGGGCACCTTCAAATAGGATCCGTTTTCCCGATTTTTTTGCTTCATCTAGCCAGCTCCAAACTGGACATGAAAACTGTAATAGTTTAGACGCAATGCTTTCTAGGCTAATAAGTATTTCTTTTGGGTTGGTTTCTTCGGCCCCTAATCCTCTTAGTAAAGCATTGTGGTGGAACAAAAGCTGTTCTAATCGAGAATTTAGAGTTTCTCTATCTTTCAGATCGCATAAACGTATTGCTCGTCTTCCTACCTTATCTTCATAGGCTGGGCCTATGCCACGTCCTGTAGTGCCGATTTTGCTGTTACCTCGAGCCTTTTCTAATGCTTTGTCTAGTTGTTGATGTAAAGGTAATATTAAAGGGACGCTATCAGCTATTTTTAAATTATTTGGTGTGATAGAAACTCCCTGACTTGATACGGTCTCAATCTCTTTGATTAATGCCCAAGGATCTACAACAACACCATTACCAATAACCCCTATTTTGTTGGGTCTAACAACACCGGAGGGTAGCAGGCTAAGCTTATAAGTACGATCTCCGATTACAAGAGTATGGCCTGCATTGTGCCCCCCCTGAAACCTAACAACTATATCAGCTCTTTCAGATAGCCAATCTACTATTTTTCCTTTTCCTTCGTCGCCCCATTGGGAGCCCACTACAGCAACATTGGCCATTTATGCCTCCTTTGGACTTATGTCAGTTTGGTCAATCGAAGACAATATTTTCCCCTCAACCCAATAATGGCTGCATTCCAACCTTCTAGCCTCTGCTGCAATATTAGTAATCGGTGTTAGACCTGTGACAGTGATCCAGCCGTCAGATCTTAGCGCTTTGGAAACTTCAGCTGCTATTTCGAATGGTAAATAAAGTTTTTGTGGGTTGAGTGCGTCTGGTAATGCCCTCATTATTGAGTCTAGGTATAAAGAAAAACCAGTAGCAGGCTCGTCAGAAGAAGTAATGTAGCGGCCGCCTCTACCTAACTCTCCTCTAACTCCAGCAGCAAAAATTGTAAAACTAACGCCAGTGTGATACTCGAAACCCCTGTATTCAACGGGATCAATTGTTAAGGATAGATTAATGCTTCCATCTAAAACTCCATTAACAACTAATTCTAATCGATCCAATTCGACTACGGCCAAATCTGGCAATTCTAGCTGTCGTAATTTTAAAATAACATCTTCAGCAGGGCCTATGGCTTCTAATAGGCCATTCAGTACATCAGCTTTTTTTCCTAAAGTAGTTTCGTGTTTACGAACTACTTTATGAACCTCGGTAGAGTCTTTATGATCTAGTGCTGATCGTAACTGTTTAACTATATTCGGATCGATTTTGATATCTGCTAGTATATTTGTAACTAAGGCTGGAGAGTTTAAGTCTATAGTCGGTTCACTGATGCCAGCAGCAGCAAGAGCATTACTTGCTAAAACGACCATCTCAACATCAGAAGAGATATCATTTGAACCGATCAATTCAACTCCTGCTTGAGCAAACATGCGTTCGGGCCTTAGTTGACTTCCTTTCACTCTTAAAACCTCGCCAGCGTATGACAACCGAAGGGGACGGGCTTTTTGCTTAAGTCGTGTTTCAGCAATTCTTGCTACTTGTAAAGTGATGTCAGCTCTGACTCCCATCATTCTTTCGCTTGTCGGGTCCATCAATCGGAACATTTGCCCAGATAGTGTGCCACCGCCGTTCTTCTCTGAAGCGGTTAAGGTGTTCTCGAATTCGATAAGAGGAGGTTTTACGTGGTCATAACCAAACGATCTAAAAGTGTCTATGAGCGCACGAATCGTTCTGTCCTCCAGGGCTGCATTTGGAGGAAGGAGGTCGTGTAAGCCTGAGGGTAGTAAACCCTTGTTTTCTTTATTGGTTGGCATATTTTAGACTTGTAGAGTTTATTATTTCTATTTTATTTATAAAATGAGTATTTCTCGTTTTATTAGAGCTAATCACTTAAGTTTAAAATGTTTACAAAAATTCACCCTACAAATTTAAGTTCTGATACATGAGTTGTAGGTTGTCCTTACTTGGTTTCAATTCTCCGCTATAAATCTGATGTGTTAGGTCCACTAGCATTTTAGAGACAGGGGCAGCCTTATTTTTACTATAACTTTCATCGGCAACAATACCATTAATCATATCTACTTCACTATATCGACCTTTCATATGATCTTGAAGAACGGTATTAATTGCTGTTGGTCCTACGTCACTAACTATTTTGTCAAGTAGTGTTTCTAGCAGGTTGTTTGTGTTTTTAACTTCATCAGCTTCTAGTCCAAAAATAGGAACTAGTTTGTATCCCATATTTTGTCCTGCTGTTAAGGCTTCTTCTCCTGCTTGAAGAAATAATCTTTGGACCTTTTGGGCATATTCTTTACCGTTTAGATGAAAAACCTCTTCGTTTGTCATTCCAAGTATAGCTTTTATAGCCATTGTCATTGCATTAACAATTAATTTCATCCATTTCGCTGACAAAATATCATCGGTAAGGTCAACTTTTCCCGAATAGCATAGAATTTCTTGCACCTCTGGTAACCTTTGTTCATGAGAAATGTCAAAAGAACCTAGCCCAAACCAGGTGTTTTCCTTAAGAGTGTTTCTCTTTACTTCTCCTGGTTGAAATAATTGAGAGGAAAGTTCTACTACACATCCAACGGTGCGTTCCACTCCAACTATTTCTCCAATCATCTCCGCTGTCATGCAGTTCTGAACAGCTATAAGAAGGCCATCTTTAGCAAGATATGGTTTTATAAATGTAGTTAACCAACGAGAGTCATATGCTTTTGAAGTTAGAAAAACTATATCAAACTTATCTTTGATCGCACAAACATCACCAAGGTGATAGGCTCTTACCTTTATGTTATTATTTTCTTCATTGGTAATGATGTTTAAGCCATTTTGTTGCATTTTATCGACATGATCAGCCCATTGATCAATCAAAACCACATCGAGATCGGCCGCAGTCAAGTCTGCCGCAATGCAGCATCCATTTGCTCCAGTTGCAAGCACCGCTATTTTTTTTTCATTTATTGCATCTTGCATGGATGTTTCTTTGTGCTTGATAAGAATTTAAGCAATAGTTTTTTAGCGCTATGAATTATTTAATATATTAAAAATCAATATTTCCTATTTGCGCACGGTGTCGAAGCAGTTGATCGGCTAATACTAATGCCATCATCGCTTCTCCTACTGGTGCGGCCCTTATGCCAACGCAAGGATCATGTCTGCCTTTAGTGCTTATTTTTGTTTCTGCGCCACTTTTATCAACCGTTTTTCGTTCTGACAAAATTGAGCTAGTTGGCTTTACAGCAAATCTTACAACTATATCCTGTCCTGTCGTTATCCCTCCCAACACACCACCTGATTTATTTGATTTGAATTTAACAAGGCCACTTTCAGTATACATTTCATCAGCATTTTCTTCGCCTGTTAGGGAAGCAGCTGCCATGCCTTCCCCTACTTCTACGCCTTTAACAGCGTTTATGCTCATCATGGCCATAGCAAGTTCTGAGTCAATTTTTCCATAGATAGGTTCACCTAGCCCTACTGGTATTCCGGATGCAATAACTTCAATTATAGCCCCAACACTAGATCCATCTTTTCGAATTTTCTCTAAATAGCCTGCCCAATTCTTTGCGGCGACGGCATCGGGACACCAAAAAGGGTTTTTTTCTATTTCTGAGTCGTCCCAGTGTTCCCTATTTATTGACTGGCTTCCTATTTGGATTAACGCTGAACGTATTTTTACTTTCCCGGGGATGATGCTATCAAGAACTTTTCGCGCGATGGCACCAGCTGCTACCCGGGAAGCGGTTTCTCTTGCTGACGAACGACCTCCTCCTCGATAGTCTCGGATGCCGTACTTAGCGTCGTAGGTATAGTCCGCGTGTCCTGGTCTATATTTATCAGCAATTTCTCCATAGTCGCGCGATCGGGCATCTATATTCTTGATTACTAGACTAAGTGGAGCTCCAGTTGTTTTATTTTCAAATATTCCCGACAATATCTCTACTTTATCTGGTTCTTTTCTTTGAGAAGTAAAGCGAGATTGACCAGGCTTTCTTCTATCAAGCCATATTTGAATATCTTCTTCAGAAAGATTGATGAGGGGAGGCACTCCATCTATAACACAGCCAATTGCACTGCCATGACTTTCACCCCAGGTAGTGAAATTAAGTATTCGACCAAATTTATTAACTGACATGAAAGCTCTCCTTTATGACTTTCAGTCGTTGTCTGTTTTTATATTCGATAGCAATTTTGCGACTTCGGACGCCTCATCTACCGCTACCATACCCACTACATTATATCCGCTGTCAACATGGTGAACTTCACCGGTTACACCCGAGCTGAGGTCACTAAGTAAATATAGTCCTGCACTGCCAACCTGCTCAATTGTCACGTTACGTTTCAGGGGAGAATTAAGCTCATTCCATTTAAGTATATAACGAAAATCGCCAATACCGCTTGCAGCTAGGGTCTTAATAGGACCAGCAGATATCGCATTAACACGAATTGACTTGTTTCCCAAATCTACAGCAAGGTATTTTACGCTAGCTTCTAGAGCTGCTTTAGCAACTCCCATGACATTATAATGGGGCATTACGCTTTCTGCACCATAATAAGTCAGTGTCAAAAGACTGCCGCCTTCGGACATAAGTTTTGATGCTCGCCTACAAAGCTCAGTAAAAGAATAACAGGATATCTCTAATGAACGAAGAAAATTCTCTTTAGTTGTATCTAAATACTGACCTTTCAACTCATCTTTATCAGAAAAAGCTATCGCATGGACAAGGAAATCAATACCTCCCCATTTTTCTTCTAATTCTGAGAAAACACTATCTAAGCTTTTGTTGTCCGAGACATCGCATTGAAGGACTATGTCAGAGTTTACTTGTTCAGCTAGTGGTCGAACTCGTTTTTCTAGTGCTTCACCTTGATAAGTGAAAGCAAGAGTTCCTCCATGATCAGCAATTGACCGAGCTATGCCCCAGGCAATAGAGCGATCGTTAGCAACCCCCATTATCAGGCCTCGTTTTCCCGACATTAATCCTTTTTTATTACTCATAAAATCCTGCAGACTAGAAGTTTTTCAACATTGTCGGCATCCTACACCAAAGTTTGATTGCGGCAAGGCAATAAACTATTTTACTATTTTCCAACTCCCATCTTGTTGTTGACAAGCTGTTCCATAAGCTTGCTGAGTACGACCATTTATTTCTACTCGAGTTAGATACTCACGGCAGTATGCGCCGCTTGATTTTCTTTTACCTTCTCGTATGGGTGTAACTGATCCAGAATTTCCACTTTTCGGATTATTCCAGGTGATTTGTTCACCTATTTTTGCTTTATGGGCTTTTGATTCTGCAGATTTCATAGCTAATCGATCTTTCCGATCTAGAGTTTTACCAATATCTGCGCCCAGAACTGCGCCGGCTAGAGTGCCAAGAGCAATGGCTGCTGTACGTCCTTTACCCTTACCTATATTTGATCCAATAACTGCGCCGCTCATTGCTCCAATAATGGTTCCCAGACCTTCTTTTTGACCAATTTCATTAGCACAAGAGGAAAGAGAAAATATTGCGACAATTATTGCTATAGTAACTTTTAATTTCATTTTTATTTACCCTAGTTTTATGATTCATTTTTTAATAGTGACTTTATGTTCTTGTTTTTTAGTGGTACAGGCCTTCAAAACTGATAAATGAGAAAAGCAGGAATTAGGTATATAATTAATTAAAAAACTATAATGGCAGAAAAAAGACATGTCTGAGCCAAAAATCGACCCAATCAAACAATTTAGTGATTGGTATGATGATGCTATCGTCTCTGAGAAAAAGAATCCAGATGCAATGGCACTAGCCACAGTAAGTTCCGAGGGGGTCCCCTCCGTGCGTATGGTTTTATTGAAAGGTTACGGAGAGGATGGGTTTGTTTTTTACACAAATATGGAAAGTAAAAAAGCTCAAGATTTAAAAAAGAAACCTCTCGCTTCATTATGTTTCTATTGGAGACAGCTAGGTAGACAGGTGCGCATAGACGGATCCGTCATGGAAGTGACCGATGAAGAAGCAGATCTATATTTTAGCTCACGGTCAAGAGGCAGTCAGATTTCAGCTTGGGCATCTGATCAATCTAAATTGATGAAGACGCGAGAAGAATTTGAAGAAAAAGCCGCGCAATTTGAAAAAAAGTTTAAATCCGGGAAAGTTTACCGTCCACCTTTCTGGTCAGGCTATAGACTGAAGCCAAGTCGGATTGAATTTTGGACTGAGAAAGATGATAGAATGCACGACCGACTTTTGTTTGAGCTTACCGGGCAGGGTTGCTGGAACACAAGTAATCTTTATCCTTAAGCAGTAGTGTGTTTGGGTTGTCTGTTTATAACGAATTAGGAACTAAAAATGCCTTTGAGCCATATAGAACATCTTCTCTTGCTGGTTAACGACGTTGAAACAACAGCTAACTGGTTTATAGAAAATATCGGCCTTGAACAGGGCTATACGCCTGATTTTAAGGTTAAAGTAGTTTGGTTATACATAGGAAACCGTGACGTTCTGCATATTGCGCAATCACCTGTTGAAGGAAAAGAAAAACGCTTTCAAGATCGTTACCTAGGAGGACGATTATCTGAACAAAATACTGGAACTGGCATAATCGATCACGTGGCTTTTAGGTGCACTGGATTACCTGAGATGATAGGTCGCTTAGAACGCAATGGCGTCAAATTTTTACAGAGGCAAGCAAATGCGGGTGACCTCTATCAATTATTTTTAACTGGTCCTGATGGGATGCGAGTAGAGCTGAATTTTGATTCTAGCGAGGCAGAATCTAACGGGATTTTGCCTACAATGACAGCTGCTGAGGCCGTTTCTGACTGAATTAAAGGCTATTAAATTTATTTTATTAAGCAGCCTTACGCAAATTAAGGCGTAACCAAACATCTTGGAAAGCAGAAATCAAATGGTCCATTTCTGCGTCAGTGTGTAAAGGAGTAGGGGTTAGACGAAGTCTCTCTGTTCCCTTAGGTACAGTAGGAAAATTGATTGGTTGAACGTAGACATTATGGCGATCTAACAGTTCATCGCTAGCTATCTTGCACAGCCTCGCATCTCCGACTAAAACAGGTACTATATGACACTCAGATGCCATTACCTCTATTCCTGCATCAAGTAATCCTTTTTTGAGCGTGTACGCTCTTTCTTGATGCTTATCTCTTATATCGTTGCGTTCTTTCAGTATTTTGATCGCAGCTCTTGCTCCTGCGGCTAACGCTGGTGGTAGGGACGTAGTGAAAATAAAACCATTACCATTAGAACGGATAAAGTCTATAAGGTTATCTGAGGAAGCAATATAACCACCCATTACTCCAAAGGCCTTACCTAAAGTTCCCTGTATTATGTCTACTCTATCCATCACACCTTCGCGCTCGGCCACACCTCCACCTCTTTCGCCGTACATGCCTACAGCATGAACTTCATCTAAATATGAAAGAGCGTTATGTCGCTCACATAAGTCTAGAATATCTGAAACCGGGGATATATCACCGTCCATCGAATATACTGACTCAAAAGCAACAATTTTTGGGCGGTCGAAGTCTTGATTAGATAGTATTTCTTTGAGATGTGCTACATCGTTATGTCGAAATACAGTTTTTTCTGATCGTCCATGACGAATTCCTTCTATCATGGAATTGTGATTTAGAGCGTCTGAAATAACCAAACAGTTTGGCAGACAAGATGCTAGCGTACTTAGCGTTGTCCAATTAGCAACATATCCAGATGTGAATAACAGAGACGATTCCTTTGCATGTAAATCAGCCAATTCCTCTTCTAGCAGAACGTGATAGTGATTAGTGCCAGAAATATTTCGTGTACCACCTGCTCCTGCTCCACAACGGTTGATAGCTTCATGCATGGCTTCTAAAACAGCCGGGTGTTGCCCAAAACCCAGATAATCGTTGGAACACCATACAGTTATATCTTGACGCTTACCATTAGAGTAGCGAATGGCTTTGGGAAAACTTCCAGCATTACGCTCTAAGTCAGCAAACTCTCGATACCGACCCTCTGCTCGTAAGCCTCCCAAATTTTCAGCAAAAAACTTGTCGTATTGCATTAAAGCCCTGCCAGACCGATTTCATCTCGGTTTTTTATAAGATTATTATAGCCAGAGCTATCAGCTTTGCCCACGGCGGCGGAGTGACGCATCTGAGTTAAAACATCAAAAAAGCTTTATTTATAAAGTAACCAGAGCTTTTAATCAAAGTTGATCCGCTGTACTAAATCTGTACAAATATTTCTCGGATGAATTTATACTAATCCCTTTTTTTGTACATGATTCCACGTGTCATCTAATGCTTTTTCGGCACGATCCATAACTAAATCAATCTCTTTTTCACTAATAATTAAAGGTGGACAAAAAGCTATAACGTCTGATGGGGCAGCTCTTAATATGAGACCATATTCGTGCGCTCTAGATACAAAATAGGGAGCAACTTTTTCATTTGGATCAAATACTCCCTTGTTTGTTTTATCAGGTGTTAGCTCTATGCCCCCAATAAGTCCTACGTTGCGCACGTCCCCTACTAAAGGATGGCTGGCAAAACTCATAAGACGCTCACGAAACTTTGGCATTACACTCCTGACATGGTCTAGAGTATTACGTTCTTCATAAATTTTTAGGGTTTCGAGCGCCACTGCAGCTGCGGCTGGATGTCCTGAATAAGTATAGCCAGTGTTCCACATTCCAAATTTATCCCCTCCAGAACGGAGGCCCTGATAAATTTCATCCTTCATCATTACTGCCCCTATAGGCAGATAAGCGGAAGATAAAGCCTTTGCCACAGATATTAAGTCTGGGTCAAGGTCATAAGTTTCAGTGGCAAACATGTTACCTGTTCTGCAGAATCCTGTTATTACCTCGTCCGCTATGAATAAAACGTCATGATTTTTTAAAACAGCTTGTATTTTAGGAAAATAAGATTTTGGAGGCGGAATTGCACCTCCAGCGCCCATTACAGGTTCGGCGATAAAAGCCGCGACAGTATCTGCCCCCTCAGAAATAATTAGCTGATTCAGCTCCTCTGCTAGCCTGTCTGTATACTCTTCTTCTGATTCACCGTCCTTTCCATCTCTCCAATAATGAGCTGAGGAGACATGCAAAAAACGCTCAAGTGGCACGTCAAAACCTTTTTGGGCATATTCAACCCCCGTTAGGCTCGAGGCAGCTAGAGTAATGCCATGGTAAGCTCTTTTGCGGCCAATAATTTTCTTTTTATTTGGACGTCCTAGTGCGTTGTTATAGTACCAAACAATTTTAATTTGAGTGTCGTTTGCCTCAGACCCTGAATTTGTAAAAAAAACTTTGCTCATCCCCTTTGGGGCTATAGATATCAACTTTTCAGCCAAATCAATTGCAGTTTCGTTTGAGCGATGAGTGAATCCTTGGGTGTATGACATTTTGAGAAGTTGATCATAAGCCGCTTTGGCTAAACGCTCTTCTCCATATCCAAGGGAGGTGCACCAAAGCCCAGCCATACCTTCTATGTATTCCTTGCCTTGATCGTCGTATACAAACACACCTTTTCCACTATTAATGATAAGAGGGCCACTCTCTTCATGGGCTTTAATGTTTGTATAAGGATGTAGATAGTAGGCTATGTCCCTTGCGGCTGCAGAGTTGGGAGCGAATTGGGCTTGATCTGAAGGTGCCATGGCTAAGCGTTTCCTCGATAAATAGATTTTGTTTCATTTAGAACATAGGATCACATAAAAACGTATATAAGTATATTTTTTAATAGCGCTAATATGATCAACGAAAGCTATCAAACATATAAATCAAATTATTAATTTATACCCCATCGCTTTAAGCTAACGAAGAATAAAGTTATATTAGCCTGTAATATTAGAGGGAGCAACGATGCCAGTTAAACCAGAAATAAACAAAGAAAAGGCTCTGATGACTGCCTGGAGGCGTCATTTGCATGCTAATCCTGAAATTGCGTTTAAGGAGCAGGAAACATCTCAGTTCGTATTAAATAAACTTGAAGGTCTTGGGCTAGAAGTGCATTCAGGCCTTGCAGGAACAGGAGTAGTCGGTCGACTAAAAGCTGGCAAAGGAAATAGGGCAATTGCGCTGAGAGCAGATATGGACGCTCTTCCTTTAACTGAAAAGAATGACTTTGAGCATTGCTCGAAGAATACTGGGATGATGCATGCCTGTGGCCATGATGGTCATACTGCGATGTTACTCGGGGCAGCAAAATATCTTTCAGAAAGTTTAAATTTTGATGGTGTAGTGTACTTTATTTTCCAACCTGCAGAAGAAGGAGAAGGTGGTGGTAAGGTAATGATAGAGGAGGGATTATTTGAAAAATTCCCTGTAGAATCAGTATTCGGATTACATAATTGGCCAGGAATGGAGGTGGGTAAATTTGGCATCTCTTCAGGCCCTATGATGGCCGCTTTTGATATTTTTGATTTGAAAGTAGTAGGTAAGGGAAGTCATGGTGCTATGCCCCATCAGGGCATAGATCCAATTGTTGCAGCCTCGCAAATAATTACCGCAGTACAAACAATTACCAGTAGAAACACTGATCCACTTGATGCTTTGGTCGTATCAATAACTCAAATACATGGAGGTGACGCATATAATGTGATCCCTGAATCGGTTGAACTGAAAGGAACAGTTCGAAGTTTTAAAGACCGGGTCAGGGACGATGCTGAATTTGCTATACGACGAGTTTGTGAAGGGATTTGTGAAGCTACTGGCAGCAAATTTGAATTAAACTATGAACGCAGGTATCCCTCCACTATTAATCATGAGGAAGAGACTCAATTAGCTGTGACTGCCGCATCAGAAATTGTTGGAGAGAAAAACATTGACTTAAACCCAGCACCAAGTATGGGATCAGAAGATTTCTCCTACATGTTACGTGAAAGGCCTGGGTGTTACGTTTGGTTAGGTAATGGACCGGCTGAAAATAATTGTATGCTTCATAATCCGGAATATGATTTTAATGATGATATATTACCAATCGGTGCTAGTTATTGGGCGACTTTGGTGGAACAAATACTCATTACTGAAAGCTCGTCTCATTCTCGATGAAGAAATATTTTTATTATTAGCTCTTATTAAAAGATCTTTTGGGTAAGTAATTTTATGAACACACAGCTTATATCAAGACTGTCCTCGATAGCGGACTCCTATGATTCCTACATAATTGATCTGTGGGGTACATTGCATAATGGGGTTGAGCCTTTTCCTGAGGCTATAGACTGTTTAAAAAAATTAAAGACAGCAGGGAAGTCCATAGCTTTACTATCAAACGCCCCTTTCAGAGTTGACGTCGTAGTAAAAGTTATAACTCAAATTGGTGTTCCATATGATTTGTACGATAATGTTTTGTCATCTGGTGAGGTGGCCTGGAACGCGATTGCTGACCGTTCAAATAATTTGTTTGAATGTTTAGGTAAGAGGGTTGTTTTTATAGGCAATGAAAGACATCGATCGATGTTAGAAAACCCTAATATAGAAGAAGTAAACAGTATCAAACAGGCCGATTTTATATTATGCACCGGTCCTCGAAAGCAAAGTCATACAATAGAGGATTATGTTTCTGAGCTGTCGGAAGCTGCTAATCTTTCATTGCCAATGGTTTGTGCTAACCCTGACAGAGAAGTAATGCGAGGGCAGGAGCGAGAAATATGTGCTGGCGCTATAGCTGACTATTACGAGACTACGTACAAAGGAGTAGTCTCCTGGTATGGTAAACCGTTCCGACCTATATTTGATGAAATGATTACACTTTTGAGTTATCCGCAGAGAAATAAAGTTTTAATGATCGGAGATGGAATTCTCACAGATGTTGCGGGTGCTAAAGGAGCTGATATTGATTCTTTATTTTTGTGCGGGGGAATACATGCTGACGTACTTGGAGTTGACAAAGCAGGTGGTGTAAAAGAGACATTGCTAGTAGAGCTTTTACGAAAATATGGCCAGGCACCTAACTACGCGGCAATGCACCTATCATGGTAACTGTTTTTATTTTAAAGCCGTGTTCTGTTATATTCATTTATTTTATGCATGAGTTTTTATAAAATTTTTATGTCTGTACTAATTATGATATATTGGTCTCTGGCTATATCTGTTGTTTGGAAAGACAGGACAAATGGCTAATTTTTCAAAAAAAACACTAGATGATTGGAAGATTCTTGCTGAGCAAGAACTTAAAGGCGGTGCTTCAGAAAGTCTTATATGGCATACCCCTGAGGGAATTGGTGTTAAACCCACTTATACTTCGGCTGATTTAGAAGAAATTGGATGGCTCGATAGTCTTCCGGGCTTCCCTCCATTTGTTGGTGGGCCTAAAGCAACTATGTATGCTGGGAGGCCCTGGACAGTTAGACAGTATGCTGGCTTTTCAACTGCTGAAGAATCAAACTCTTTTTATAGGGCTAATTTGGCCGCTGGACAAAAGGGTCTTTCAATTGCTTTCGATTTGGCAACTCACAGGGGTTATGACAGTGATCATCCTAGAGTGGTAGGTGACGTTGGTAAGGCTGGCGTTGCAATTGACACTGTAGAAGACATGAAAATTCTATTTGATGGGATTCCCCTAGATCAGATGAGTGTCTCAATGACTATGAATGGGGCGGTCTTACCTGTTTTGGCCGGGTATGTAGTTGCGGCTGAGGAGCAGGGTGTAAAAAAAGATAAGCTAGCAGGCACTATACAAAACGATATTTTAAAAGAATTTATGGTTAGAAATACATATATTTATCCACCTCAGCCCTCAATGAGGATTGTTTCAGACATAATATCTTACACGGCAAATCATATGCCGAAGTTTAATTCGGTTTCTATTTCCGGATACCATATGCAGGAAGCAGGCGCGACAGCAGTGCAGGAGTTAGCTTTTACATTGGCTGACGGAATAGAATATGTGCGTGCGGCTCATTCTTCTGGTCTTGATGTTGACAGCTTTGCCCCTCGTCTTTCGTTTTTCTTTGGGATAGGTATGAACTTCTTCATGGAGATAGCTAAGCTTCGAGCCGCTAGATACCTCTGGGCTAATATGATGTCTGACATTTTTTCGGCTAGGGATGAACGGTCTCTAATGTTGCGTACCCACTGTCAGACATCGGGGGTGTCACTTACCGAACAAGACCCCTATAATAATATTATTCGAACGACTATTGAGGCTTTGGCTGCAACGCTCGGCGGCACACAATCTTTACATACAAACTCTTTTGATGAGGCTGTAGCTCTACCAACCCCTAGATCAGCACGTATTGCTCGAAACACGCAATTAGTTTTACAGCACGAGACAGGTATTACACATGTCTCTGATCCGTTGGCGGGTTCGTATTATGTTGAAAATTTGACACAAAGTGTTGTTTTAGAGGCAAAAAAGCTTATTGATGAGGTGGAAGCAATTGGAGGCATGACTAAGGCAGTCGAATCTGGCATGCCTAAATTACGAATAGAAGAATCTGCCGCTCGTAGGCAGGCTAGAGTAGATCAGGGTGAAGATGTTATTGTTGGCGTGAATAAGTATCGTCTAGATGAAGAAGAATCTCTAGAATATTTAGATATAGATAATACTAAGGTTAGGGAATCGCAGATTCAGAGATTAGAGAAAGTTAAAAGAGAAAGAGACAAAAATCGATGTATCGCTGCTCTCAATAAAATCACTTCTCTTGCTAAGAGTGAAAAGGGTAATCTTCTTGAAGCATGTATAGAAGCGGCTAGAGCAAGGGCAACAGTAGGAGAAATTTCAAACGCAATGGAAGATGTTTTTACTCGGCATAGAGCATCAATTCGTTCTATTTCAGGGGTCTACGGCAAGGCGTATGAAAAAGATAAAATGTTTCATAAAGTTAAAGCTCAGATTGATTTGTTTGTTGATAAAGAGGGCAGAAGACCTAGGATGCTTGTGGCTAAAATGGGACAGGATGGCCATGATAGAGGCGCTAAAGTGATAGCTACAGCTTTTGCAGATATTGGATTTGACGTTGATATAGGGCCTTTATTTGCAACACCAGAAGAGGCTGCTCAACAAGCAATTGAAAATGATGTACATGTAATTGGTGTTTCAAGCCAGGCTGCTGGTCACAAAACTCTAGTGCCGAAGCTAATTGAAACTCTTTGTGATAGAAGAGCGACGAATATTATTGTTATATGTGGTGGGGTGATTCCGCCAAAGGACTACGAATTTTTAAAGCATAAGGGTGTTGCGGCCATCTATGGCCCAGGCACGAATATCCCTGAAGCAGCTTCTGAGGTCATTGAGTTAATAGGATCTCAAGATAAGTCTTGATCATAATATAAGATTGAAACTTCAGTTGGTTGGACGTGGTCTTGTTCATTCAGATTCATTCTTTTTGCCTAAGATTAGGTAAAATACTAAATTCATTTATGATAATTATATATATTGATCATTAATTATTATTGCTATATATATAATATACTTTAATTAATAATAAATCATACTTTAAATATATTAATAAAACTTAGATATAACATTAAAAACATTAAATTAATTTTCTCGAATAATAATGAACACAGAAAAATTACAGCCAGAAAACTCTATAGATGAAAAGAGTCTTCAATTATTAAAAGAACTTCAGATTAATGGACGGCTTTCTTTTAACGCGCTTGGTCGTCTTGTTGGCATGTCTACTCCTGCAGTCGCAGAAAGGGTAAAGCGGTTAGAGGAGTCTGGTGTTATTACTGGCTATCATGCTTCAATAGACCAGCATATGTTAGACAATAAGATTACAGCTTATATGCGACTAAACACTACTACTTCTAGTTATCAGCGTCTTATTGGTCTTTGTAATTCAGTGGAGTCTGTAATTGAATGTCACCATCTAACGGGCGATGATTGTTTTTTAATTAAATTATGTGTTTCTGGCATGTTAGAATTGGAAGATGTAATCTCACTTTTTCGTCAGTTTGGTACCGCCCACACATCTGTTGTACTGTCCTCTCCAATCACATAAAAAAGAGCTTGGAATTTATAATAGTTTTATGACCCAGTCAGATACAAATCTAATTAAACTTATTAGAGAAGGCGATCGTCGCGCATTAGCTCAAGCGATAACTTTGATAGAATCAGTTCGTGATGACCACCGAGAGCAAGCCGAAAATCTTATAGAAGGACTTTTGCCCTTTACAGGTAAATCTATGAGAATTGCTGTTTCGGGCGTGCCTGGGGTAGGTAAATCAACTTTTATAGAAGCTTTCGGAAAGCATATTATATCTTTAGGTAAGAAGGTCGCTGTCCTTGCTGTAGATCCGTCATCAAAAATCAGTGGTGGCTCTATACTAGGAGATAAAACTAGGATGGACGGACTTTCACAACAAAGTGAGGCCTTTATTAGGCCTACTCCTACATCAGGGGAACAGGGAGGGGTGGCGCGCCGTACTCGAGAGTCGATACTGGTTTGTGAGGCCGCGGGTTATGACGTAGTAATGGTTGAGACAGTTGGAGTAGGACAATCGGAAACAGTTGTTTCAGAAATGGTTGACATGTTTTTCCTAATGCTTTTGCCTGGAAGTGGCGATGAACTGCAGGGAATCAAGCGTGGAATTGTTGAACTAGCTGATCTAATTATCGTTAATAAAGCAGATGGTGATTTAGTAAGTGCTGCAAAAAGCGTTGCTTCAGACTACTCAAGTGCAGTTAGACTTTTACAGTCCTCTCATGCTCAATGGGTAACACCAGTAGTCACATGTTCTTCCATCGAAGAAAAGGGCATAAATGATATATGGGATATTGTTATACAATTTCGTAATTCTTTGTCAGAAGATAACCTTTTCGATAAACGAAGAATACAACAAGCACTAAGTAGCATGAGAAGAGAATTAGATGATCTAATATTTCATGATTTTCATTCAAGTGAGGCAGTTAAGTCAGTTATTACAGTAATGGAAGGTAAGGTTGAATCTGGTTTGAAAAGCCCTGCCCAAGCTGCAAGAGAATTGCTCAGTGTATTTAAGAGGGAATCGTGAGTTTTTTGTTTAAATTAGTTGTCTAGTAAGGGCTTGACCACAATTACTTCCTCCTTTAAGACCCCAATACTGCTGATGCGCTGCTAAACAAATTATTAGATTCGGAGAAACTTTTATGGCTAGACGCTGTAGTATTACTGGTAAAGGTGTATTAACTGGAAACAATGTTAGTCACGCAAACAATAGGTCGCGTCGACGTTTCCTTCCTAATCTTCAAACAATGACTATGTATAGTGAGGCTCTTGAGAAAAAGGTTAGTATGCGAGTTACAACATCTGCAGCAAGAACGATAGAACATGTTGGAGGGCTTGATGCATACTTGAAGAGTGCAGCAACATCGGATCTTCCGACTGAGCTACGCAGACTAAAAAAGCAATTGCTTAAGGTAACATCAGAAACGAATTAAGTAGGGCTTATGATTGTTTATGTTGATACCCGGCCCGCTTTATGCGGGTTTTTTCATAGCATCAATGTGTATTGAAATGGATGTTTACTGGAGATTTTGTTTTATAGGACAAAAGTTTTGGATAAAAAAACCACTTCGTTTGATTTCATTATTCACCACAGAACCACAGCAGAGCAGTCTTGGCCTGGCGCAGCTAGAGTTGGTGTGATTCGTACGCCTCATGGCTCTATTAACACTCCTGCTTTCATTTTTTGTGCCACTAATGGTGTCATCCGTGGTGTAGCACCGGATCAGATGAAAGAGGCAGGCACGCAAGTAATTTTGTCGAATACATACCATCTTATGTTGCAGCCAGGTCCAGAAATTGTAGCTAAGCACGGTGGTTTACATAAAATGGTTGCTTGGGACGGGCCGATGTTGACTGATTCGGGTGGTTTTCAAATATTTTCTCTTGGTGGCGGCAGTGCATCCGGAGAAATAAAGGGAAGTCGTAATATCAAGAGAAAGCCTTTATTAATTAGAATTGAAGAGGAAGGTGCTGTTTTTAAATCTTATATAGATGGCAGTGTCCATAGATTAACTCCTGAATCCTCAATTCAGGTCCAAAGAAAATTGGGGGCAGATCTAACGTTAGTGCTTGATGAGTGCTCTCCGTATGAGGCGGGTCGAGATTATACTGCTGAGTCGATGAGTATGTCTCATAGATGGGCACTAAGAAGTATCAAAGAGTTCGAAAAAGAAAATGTGGGGTCTGCTGGTTCACAAGCTTTATATGGAATAGTTCAAGGAGGAGTGTATGAGGACTTACGTCTAGAGAGTGCGCAGTTTACAGCTTCTCAAGACTATTTTGGCTATGCCATTGGAGGTTGTTTGGGCAGTAATAAGTTTGACTTAAAGGATGTGATGGGAATGGCCATGGCACCTTTAAACGCAGCCTCAAAGAAACCTCGTCCTACACATTTGCTTGGAATAGGTGGGGTCGTTGACATTTGGGATGGTGTTGCTATGGGCATTGATACTTTTGATTGCGTAAATCCAACCCGCTTAGCACGTCATGGAGGGGCCTATGTTCGTCCAAAGTTTTTAAATAATTCACTCAATCGTGATCACATAAACCTTAAAAACTCTTCTTTTAGAGATGATAGCTCTCCTATCGAACCAGATTGTAATTGTTACACATGTAAAAAGTTTACTCGATCATACTTACACCACCTTATCAAGGCAGGTGAGATGACTGTGAGTCAGTACATAGCTATTCACAACGTGGCATTTATGAACCACCTCATGGATTTTATAAGGACATCAATAAAGAATGATGACTACGCCTCTTCGCGTGAAAGATGGTTTTCTAGTTAATAGTATATAGAGAACTTTGTTTTAGGCGATTCTCTTTCTGCGTGGTTGATTAGTGTTCAGAGAAGAATCTTCTTCCTCAAATAGCTCGGCCAACTGGTCCATAACTGTTCCACCAAGTTGTTCAGCATCGACTATGGTTACAGCACGTCGATAGTAACGAGTCACATCATGGCCAATCCCTATAGCGAGTAGTTCGATTTGTGAATATGTTTCTATCCATTCTATTACTTGTCTAAGATGACGTTCTAGGTAGTTACCAGCGTTTACCGATAAAGTTGAATCGTCAACGGGAGCTCCATCGGATACAATGACTAAAATACGACGTTGTTCAGATCTAGCTAATAGTCTTTCATGTGCCCAAATTAGCGCCTCTCCGTCGATGTTTTCTTTTAAAAGTCCTTCTCTCAACATTAGTCCTAAGTTTTTACGGGCTCTCCTCCAGGGAGCATCAGCTGATTTGTAGATTATATGTCGCAAATCGTTAAGCCTACCTGGGCTAGCAGGTTTAGCTGCAGCAAGCCATTTTTCGCGGGATTGTCCTCCCTTCCAGGCTCTCGTGGTAAAACCTAATATCTCTACTTTTACTCCACATCTTTCAAGAGTTCGAGCCAGTATATCTGCACTCATTGCAGCCACCGAAATAGGCCTACCTCTCATTGAACCAGAATTATCGATAAGGAGTGTGACGACTGTATCTCTAAAGTTTGTGTCTTTTTCCTGTTTGAAGCTTAACGGATGCGTAGGGTTTGTTACCACCCGAGACAGTCGCCCAGTGTCAAGTAACCCTTCTTCTAAGTCAAAATCCCATGATCTCGTTTGTTTTGCCATTAATCGGCGTTGTAGTCTGTTTGCCAGTCTAGAAATAACGCTTTGGAGATGCCCAATTTGTTGATCCAGCTGCAGACGCAAACGTGCTAGCTCGTCATGATCACATAAGTCATCTGCTTCAACTATTTCGTCAAATTCTCCCGTAAATACTTTATAATTAAATTGGTTAGCTTGGTTATGTGTTCCATCAGGTGGACGCCATGGACTTCCTGGAGCTTCAGGATCTTCCTCTCCGGACCCAGGCTGAAGTTCTCCATCCCCATCTTCTGTGAGCATGTCTGTTTCTTCAAACTGTTCGTCACCCTCTTGCTGTTCTCCAGTTCCGTCCGTAGCCGATGAATCACCTTCCGTTTCATTTTCTCCGTCTTGTTGACCTTCTCCTGATTCTTGGTTTTCTCCTTCCGCACCATCACTCTCTTGAGAAGCATTCATTTCGTCATCGGAAAATCCTAAATCAGTTATGATTTTCCTAACTACATCTTGGAACTTAGCTTGATCATATAGGCTTTTTTCCAGCTCATTTAGAACAGGACCTGCTTTAGACTCAATAAAAGGTCTCCATAAATCTAACATTTGTCGCGCTGAGGGGGGAGGCTGACGACCAGTTATCGCTTCCCTGGCTAGTAAGCCGACAGCTTCTGCTATAGGAACTTGCTCTCTTTCAGTAACTCTAGAAAAGCCTTTAGATCGACAGCGCTCCTCTAATGCGGCATCCAAGTTGTTTGCTACACCTGTCATATATTTTGCGCCGATCGATTCAACACGTACTTGCTCTACTGTGTCATAAAGTTCTTGTGCTATTGAAGTAGCAGGCATCCTATCATTATGAATGGTTGGGTTGTGATAACGCTGTTTTAGAGCTATGGAGTCTGATTCTCCGCGTACAACACTGACTTCTTCATGAGGTAGATCGCGACTTGGCAGGGGCAGACGTGCTTCATTTCCCTGTGAACTAGGTGGGTCTGGTGAAAATGTAACTGAAATTTCAGCATTGCGTCCAATGGCCCGCATAGCCGCCTCTGTGATTCGGCGAAACTCTTCTACAGGGCCATCATTATTACCTTTAACCATTGCTGAAATAGTTTCCTATAATTTATTGTTCCGTAGGCTGTTCAATAACGCTATCTGTAAGCTCCATTCCAAAACACCTTTGAAAATATTCGGCTACGGTGGCGCGTTCTACTTCATCACATTTATTTAAAAATGTTACCTGGAATCCAAGTGAGATAGATTCAAATATATTTGCGTTGTCAGCCCAAGTCATGACTGTGCGGGGTGACATTACAGTTGATATATCTCCTGCTACAAAACCGGCACGGGTCAGCTCAGCCGTGGCGACCATAGCTGCAATTGTTTTGCGTCCTTCCTCATTGTCGTATTCTGGACTCTTAGAAATAACTATTTCCACTTCCTGCTCGTGCGGAAGATAATTTAGTGTAGTTACTATATTCCATCTGTCCATCTGAGCTTGATTAATTTGCTGTGTTCCGTGATAGAGCCCTGTAGTGTCCCCCAAACCGACTGTGTTAGCCGTTGCAAAAAGTCGAAAGCTGCTATGGGGCCTTATTACTTTGTTTTGGTCCAACAAGGTTAGTTTACTGTCTGCTTCAAGAACTCGCTGAATCACAAACATTACGTCAGGTCGTCCTGCGTCATATTCGTCAAACACCAGCGCGCAAGGGTGTTGCAAGGTCCACGGCAACAATCCTTCCCTAAATTCAGTTACTTGCTGACCGTCCTTCAAAACTATGGCATCTTTTCCGATAAGGTCAATTCGACTAATATGACTGTCTAGATTTATACGAATACAAGGCCAATTTAAGCGGGCTGCAACTTGTTCAATGTGAGTTGATTTCCCGGTTCCATGGTAACCTTGAATTAGAACTCTTCTATTATGAGAAAAGCCAGCTAAAACGGCCAAAGTGGTGTCTGGATCAAATCGGTAGCTTTCGTCGAGTTCTGGCACGTGTATTGTTGGCTCAGAAAAAGCTGGAATCTCCATGTCAGTGTCTACGCCAAAAACTTGTCTTGCAGACACAGTCATATCAGGCACGCTATTAGAGGGCATATCACCGCTAGATATTGATTCAGGGGCTATTATTGGTTCTTTCGGATCCATTTAAACTTCCAATTTATAATTAAGAGTGGGTCTAGAATTTTTTCTAAGAGTTAGTAAGTCGTATGAGTGTCTCATAGGCTCTATTGATCGATTTCAACTTTTCCTCGGCAGATTTGCTGCCACCATTGGTATCTGGATGATAGAGTTTAACAAGCTCTTTATATTTATCTTTCAACTCCTGTATGCTTACAGGGGGTGAAAGGTCTAAAATTGATAGTGCACTTAGCTCGGGTGCAGTCAATTTAAAAAAATCACTTTTTCTTTTGTTGTTTTCCTTTTCTTTATCAAAAATACCATAATTGTCTTTTATATTCAGTCTATGTCTATTATTGCCTCCCAGAGGTGATGTAGGACGATGCCAGTATGCGTCTGCATGTCTTTCTGACTCTATCTCAACACCAGTCATACCCTTATAATAGTTCCACGAACTATTATAAAGTCTAATGTGTTCCAAGCAAAACCAGTAATACTCTCGTAGGTTTTTACGAGATTTTGGAGCACGGTATTCGGCCTGGCGTTTACAATTAGCCTGGTCACAATTACGGACTTCCCGATCGTTAATCGGATCGGTAGTCTCCTTTCCCAATGAATAATTGCCGTCAAATCCTTCACGCATTCCATTAATATGTAGGGATTGCTTTCTTACTGCAAGACATCCTGTTTAATTTTTGTAATAAGAATTCAACAAGTGTATTAGTTTATGGTCATTTACAGGAAATTAAACACCATTGGGGGTTCAACTTGAAACGCTTAGATAAAATACATTCTATTCTTAGTCAGGCTTTAAAGCCAATAAGCATTAAAATAACTGACGACTCGGATCTTCATGTTGGTCATGCAGAAGCATCAGGGGCAGGAGAAACGCACTTCCGACTTGAAATTATATCTGAGGAATTTACTAATAAGACTAGAGTTGACCGTGAAAGGCTTATCCATAGTCTATTAGCTGATGAGTTTGCGGCTGGTCTTCATTCAATCTCTATAAAAGCTAGTTCGCCGAACGATAATTAGGTCAGTTATATGAATAAAGTTTATTTGCTTTAACTTTCTTACTGCTGCTACTTAAATAGTACCTATTTGTATCGCTAAGAGCCATCATAAAACTTAGGCCAGAATTTTTTGGTTATTTCCCCATCACTTCTAAAGGCATGGCAAGTGTTCAATAAACGTGGAGGCTTATCAGATGAAACAAGATTAACCTTTTCTTCGCGGTTTTTGATGGGCGTTATAGTCTGGAAAGCTGTAGTGGCAACAGGCCCTAATAGTTCTACAATATGAGTGCAACCCTCGATACCACCTACCCTTGAAATTACTTGCCTGCGCCACCCAGGGCCAATAGTTACTCCGATTAGTTTTTGAAAGTTTGGTGTAATATTGCGACATACACTAAAAGGACTATGGTCAGTGACTGCTTCAACATCTTTTATTTCCATTTTTTCGGTAATGGTTAGACGAATCCACATTTCATGTACTGGTTCACCTGGGAGAACCTTACCTCTTTCATCATTAGAGAATTCATAGGTTTTCTCATCAATGAGATGCCCCTCGATGTCCCATAGTCCATCATCACGTCTATGGCCTGTGCATGTGACCTTCCTGGTGTGCATTGTTTCTCGTGTCTTTGGAGAAGATAGAGGCATCAGCTAACTCCTTTACCTAAAGTTTTATTAAAATTTTTAATAATTTTTTGATTTATTATCATCAGACGTTTGTTATTCAGTAATGTTGAAGGTAACTGAAAATAGAGACAGGGATAAATTAAACAGTTAGTAGAGGTCAAAAAATTAAGAAAATTAATTTATCTGTCACGGAAAGTGTTTTCTAGAAGCTGTCTAACCTCATTAAGGGCTATATTCTCTGCTATAAAGGAATTTCCTATTCCTTTAGAAAGTATGAAAACAGGGTGATTTTTAATTACTTTCTTATCCAGTCCGATAAGCTTCATTATTGCGTCGACTTTCCATCTACCTGAGGGGTGTTCTGGTGGTTCAATAGACAACCCAATTGAACGAAAATGTTTTTCTACTCTTTCCGTATCAGAAATTGGGCACAGTCCTAAATTTGATGATAGATTAAAAGCTAGACATATGCCTATTGCAACAGCTTCTCCATGCAGTAAATGATTATCGAATCCTACCTCAGATTCTAATGCATGAGCAAAAGTGTGGCCCAAATTCAACAATGCTCTCTTCCCTTTCTCTTTTTCATCTTGGGCAACTATTTCGGCTTTCATTTTACAACTAGTGGCAATTGCATGAATTAAACAGGATTGCTCACCTTTAAGTAGGTTTTCCCCATTTCTTTCTAGCCATGAGAAAAATGAGGAATCGCCGATAAGACCGTATTTTACAGTTTCCGCATACCCAGCTAATAACTCTCTTTCTGGCAAAGTTTCTAGGGTCCTTAGGTCTGCTAGGACAAGTTTCGGCTGATAGAAACTGCCAATCAGATTCTTTCCTAAGGTAGAATTGATAGCGGTTTTACCACCAACTGAGCTATCAACTTGAGCTAATAAAGTTGTAGGAATTTGAACGTAGTTAATCCCCCTTAAAATTGTACTTGCGGTAAATCCAGTTATATCTCCCACTACGCCGCCTCCCAAGGCAATTAAAGTGCTTGAGCGTTCGACTCCTTTTTCAATAATTGTATTTAACAAATCCTCAAATACTTGAAACGATTTTGTTTTTTCGCCCGGTTCAAGAATAATTATCTCGTTTTCTATTCCAGAATTATTTAAACTTGAAACTAGGCGATCTGCGTAGTGAGTTGAGACGTTAGAATCTGTAATTATGTAGGCTTTCGAAGTCTCGATACATTTTTCTATAAGGGTGCCGGCTGAATCCAAAAGATCAGATCCAATTAAAATATCGTAACTTCGTTCTTTCAGTCTGACCCTTATTTGTTCAGCCGGCTCAATTTTAGAGCTTAATTTCATTTTATTTCTGCTAGATAGTTGTCCAGTGCGTCCACAACCTTAGTTAAGGTATTCTCCACGGCTTCATCATTACTTTCTACCGTTATGTCAGCCAGTTTATAAGTGGGATAACGGTCATCAATTAATTTTTTTAAAGTCGACTTTTGGTCTTTATTGTTTAATAGAGGCCTATTATTACGTCTAGAAGTTCTTTTGACTAGAGTAGGTAGATCTGCTTTGAGCCATATAGAGATAGCGTTATTTGCAATCTTGTCGCGTGTAAAGCTATCTAAAAACGCTCCTCCACCTGTGGCCAAGACCATAGGTTTATCGTCTAGTAAACGACTAATTACCCGACGTTCACCTTCTCTGAATTTTTTTTCTCCTAGGTTTGCAAAAATTTCATTTATGGATAGTCTTGCTGCTAATTCAACTTCTTCATCGGAATCCTTAAATGTAAAATCTAAGTGTTCTGCCAATCTACGACCAATAGAGGACTTTCCTGCTCCCATAAGACCAATTAGTACAATAGTCTTTTTAATAGACAGGCGTTTTAGGCAAGAATCGTTTGCTTTCCCTATATTTGCTGTAATTTTATCAGATTTAGTCATTCTCTATAATTATATAGTTTGTTTTCTTTGCCGCGGAATTGCCATTATTTAAATTTATCACAATAACTACGGATTTGTCCCGTCTTTGACGTTTTATGAATTTTATACCTGGTGTATGATTTTTAATAATAGATTAAAAAAATAAGAATAGGCGTAAAGTTGCTAAAAATATTAATAATATCGATAATAGTTATACTTATTGGTGGAGCTGTTTTTCTGATAGCGTGGGATATACCTGCACCAAGTCAGCTTATTGAAAAGGTGGTTCCAAATGACCGGTTTACGCGTTGACCTCTTCTATAGGGTGATAATAGCTTTGACGGTTGTAATAAGCGCTTGTGGTGTTCCTAATGTCGCGGCTCTGGGACAAGAAGCTAAGAATTTACCCGGTCCAGTATCACTCGTGCCAAAAGTTAAAATTACAAAGCCCCAGCCATCAAAAGGTTTTTCTTCACAAGTTAAACCAGAGATCACGATAAAATCAGTGCGAGAGTCCAAGACTTCTGATCGTTCGCCACACCCTGAGGTGCCACAAAGCAGTGGGCAGGCAGTATTAGTTGGACAAAAAGAAGATAAAATAGGTGAAAACTTTTGGAAGGGGATCTCACAAGAATCAGCAGTTAGATTAATTACATCCATTCCCAATCGTTTAAGAAGTAGTGCTGCCAATAATTTGGCCCGTCGGATACTTTTGATGAATTTTCATTCTGATTATAACTCCGAAGTCAGTATTAATTTATTAAGTCTTAGATTAGAAAAATTGATTTCAATGGGAGCAATTCAGGATGCCTCTTTAATATTGGAGCAACTCACAAACGATTCAGTTAAGGAGGCACTTATTGAGAAAAAAGTTAGGGTGAAGTTACTGACTTCCAATCTTTCTGGGGCTTGCCAGATAGCAAGAGAATCTGAAACAGGGCTTGTATCAGAGTTTGGACAGAAACTCACAGTGTTCTGTCAGCTTCTGAACATGGAGTATGAGGGGGCCAGGAGAGGACTTGAGTTACTTAGCGAGCAAAACGTAGCAGCCGACGAAATTTTTTTTGAGCTGTCAAACTCAATTATTTCAGGTAAGCCCCCTGCATTGGAGGTGCTAAACTTGCCAGGCAATGCAAACGCACTGAATCTAGCAATGTTTCGTGTTGTTGGAGCAAAGGTACCAAATTGGTTTGCTAAATCGGAATCCCCGAGTTTGCTGAAAGCAGTAGCAACAACTCCGGACGCAAGCCGCGAGACGCGTTTAATGGCAACTAGACGTGCTGCAAAATGGGGTGCTATTTCACCCGAAGAAATGGCTAATGTTTATGTTGAACTTGGAATTACTGACGATGAAATAGTTGAAGTTTTATTGGAGCCTGAAAATGCCTCGGCAGGGTTGCGCCTTGCTGTAATTTACTTAGCTTCGATTAGTGATGATATGGCGATTTCTCGAGCTGAGGGACTTCAGCAGATGTGGCACTTGGCAAAGGAATATAACGAATGGCAGTTAGCAGTAAAATTAACCTCTTTGAAGCTTAAACTTATAAAGCCCTCCTCGAGTCTGTTGTGGTTTGCGAGTGACGCCATATCAGCGAATTTAGCTGTTGGACAATTTAGTCAGGCGTTGGAATGGTTCCAGGAAATTAGCACAGTAGTAAATTCAGACCCTGATGCCGATGTTATTTATACTAAAATGTGGCCTTCCCTACGACTGGCCAGTGGCAAAGAAACATTACCAAATATGGATGGGCAAAGACATAAAGAAGGAAGCTCAATAAAGCCTGATGATAATGAAGAAACTAAAACTAGTGGGACAAGAATAAAACAGAAGACTAACAATCAGATTAAAGAACAACTAGCTTGGAATGATCAAAGGTTTTCTAAATGGGTCGCTGTTCAAGAAGAAGAAGGCTCCATAGGGGTTAAAAATATTGCTAATATGTTGGCTTTATTTGATGCCTTGGGAGAACCATTAGCCAAGGAATTATGGGTAAGAACTAAAACGGATGATATAGAACAAATAACGTTTCCTTCCTTGGAAGTACATTTTGGGCTAAAGCGAGCTGCAGAATCAAGCAACCTTGCGGAAACAGCTTTTTATACTCTCTCTGCAATTGGGGAAGGAGATGTTTTTGTATTACATCCCATTGCTATTCATACAATTATTGAGTCCTTGGAAAGAGTTGGTTTATATAAAACAGCCGGAGCTCTTGCTTTGGAAATTTCTTTAAATACAAATCCTTGAAAAACTGAGTAGAGTTAAGGTGCTTAAAGATCAACAGATTATTTTAAGAGATCTACCTAATGAGCGCTGTAGTAGATATCTGGACGCTTTTCTTGAAATGCTTTTAGCTGAAAGAGGAATAGCTGCTAATACTTTAGACGCTTACAGACATGACCTCAAAGACATAGCAAGATTTATTATAGAAGCTAGTAATTCTTCCGTAGCGGTACTTGACACGGCAGAAACTGTAAACTTACGACAGTATCTAGCAAATCTTCAGAAACGAGGGATAAGTTCTCGAACTGTTGCTAGAAGATTATCAGCTATGAAATCTTTTTACAGGTTTCTTAGTTCTGAGGGTTTACGAGATGACGATCCATCAGCTGTTCTTAAAAGTCCGAGACAGAGCCGTCAGCTTCCTAAAGTTTTGAGTGAAAATGAAGTAGCAAAACTTATCAAATCAGCTAGCCAATTGCCAGGAGCAGAGGGTTTAAGGCTTAAGGCGATGGTGGAGTTGTGTTATGCAACTGGGATGCGTGTAAGTGAATTAATTGGTTTACCGGTGTCTGCTCTGAAAAGAGACCCGAATGTGATAATAGTAGTTGGAAAAGGTAATCGTGAAAGAATGGTTCCTTTAAATCAAGCGGCAAAAGATTCAGTAAAGGAATATATGAAGGTACGTGATGTTTTTATAAATAAAGGACAAGTAAATAATTATTTATTTCCTGGGTCTAAAGGCTTTCCTATAACAAGACAGAGAATTTTTCAGTTACTAAAGGAGTTAGCGGTGCTAGCCGACGTTCCTAAATCAAAAGTGAGTCCGCATATTTTACGCCACGCGTTTGCTACTCATCTGTTAAATAACGATGCTGATCTTCGCTCTGTACAAAAAATGCTTGGCCATTCTGATATATCAACTACACAAATATATACACATGTTCTAGATCACCGACTACGTAAACTTATTGCCACCAGCCATCCCCTAGGTAAATTCACCGAAGAAGCTAAGTAGTTTCAGATGCGTCATTTCTTAGAGTTCGAAAAAACAATTGCTGATCTGGAGAGTAAAATCGAGGAGCTTCGCCACCTCTCTGATGGTGATGGAATTAGTATTGCTGAAGAAGTTGGCAAGCTCCAAAATCAAGTGAATAAGCAATTAAAACAGACTTATGAGAGACTTACTCCGTGGCAACGAGTGCAGGTTGCTAGACATCCTAATCGTCCCCATTCATCTGATTATATAAAAAACCTTATTACGGATTTTACTCCACTAGCCGGTGATCGTGCCTACGCAGAGGATAGGGCTATAATTGCAGGGATAGGAAGATTTCGCGGTTGGTCAACAATAATAATCGGTCATGAGAAGGGAGTGGATACGGACGGAAGGATCGTTCATAACTTTGGAATGGCAAGACCTGAAGGGTATCGTAAAGCCCAACGAGTTATGGAGCTTGCTGATAGATTCCAGTTACCAATAATAACATTTATTGATACTCCTGGAGCATATCCGGGGGCAGGAGCTGAGGAGAGAGGGCAAGCTGAGTCAATTGCTGAAACCATTAGATCCTGTATGTCTGTGAGGGTACCATTTATATCTGTCGTAATTGGCGAAGGTGGGTCGGGAGGAGCTATAGCTTTAGCTGCTGCAAATACAGTATTGATGCTAGAACATTCAGTTTATTCTGTCATTTCTCCTGAGGGTTGTGCATCAATCTTGTGGCGGGATTCTGATAAGAGTCTCGCAGCTGCTGAGGCGCTAAAAATTACAGCTAGTGATTTGCTTGGCTTTTCTATTATTGATCGTATAATTTATGAGCCACTAGGGGGAGCCCACAGGGATACTAAGAAAATTACCTCTATCGTGGGGGATGCTTTAGATGAAGAGTTGTATGAGCTAAGAAAGCTAGATGGAGATACTCTAAAAAAACATCGGAGAGAGAAATTCTTAAATATGGGCAGAGCTAACCTGATATAATGAATTTCACAAAACCATCTTAAATTATTCTGATTTCATAAATAATAGTGATAAAGCAGGGCTTGTTTTTTTATACGATTTAACTAGCACAAAGCCGTAATCAGAAAATAGTTTCTTCAAATTAGACTTATTAAACCATTGCAAATGCTCTGGCGGACAAATATCACTCCACGTAGAAAAATCTGCTGGCACAACATTATGTCCAGAATCTGGTGTGGCTATGTACACGTATGTTCTTGGTTTTGATGAAGCCTTTATGAGCTTCATAAAGTTATGAGGGCCCGCAAGATGTTCCATTAATTCAGTTGTAAAGATAAAGTCAAAACGCAAATCTCTTTTCATGTTTTCTTGAAATGTCTCACAATAAAACTTGCATTTAGGATAATTCGTTTTTGCAAAATTTATTGAATTTTCACTGATATCTAAGCCTGAGGAATCAGCGCCCAGGCGGCGGAAGGTTTCAGCCATTATTCCTCCTCCACAGCCTATATCAATAGTTTTTTTCCCATAAATAAGGCGGGTAAACTTTAGAGCTTTTAGAAAGGCTCTACGTTTTCGAGAATTTAACTTAGGATAAAAATCTTTTTTAGCTCCCCTGTAAGACAATGAATAAAAGTTTCTAATCTCATCATCGGTTGGATAAGGATTAACAAACAGAAAAGCGCAATCATTACATTGAAAAATGCTGTAACCATCTTTTTCGCATTTAAATTTAGTTTTTCCTTCACAAACTTGACAGATATTTTCAATCAATTTTTCTATTTTGTCCTTTATGGTTTATCATCTAATTAAAATTTGGTGATATTTCTTCTCCAAAAAGCTCAAGAGACCTAAGTGATTCTTCTAAAATGAGATCGCCAAAAGCAAATCGTAAAACGAAATAGTTTAGATCAGTTTTGTAAATCTGTTCTTCGATTTCGTCTCGCACGGTTTCTGGAGAACCAGCAATTATCAAATCATTTTTACGCGCTTGTTCAAAGTCTTCGGGATAAACGTTGGGATCATCCCCAAAAAACTTCCACAACTTCATAAAGTTTTTGTGCCATGCATTGTAGGCTCTACGACCGCAATTGATAGCTTTTTCATCTGTTTCATCAATGTATATATGTCTGGCCGCTCCCATTTTAGGTAAAATTTCCTTGGTATGGTGATTAGAATACCAAATCTCTTTATAACGCTTTATTGATTCCCGCACTGGTTCGCAAGATGCGTTGCTTATTATATTGTAACCATTTTCTGCTGGCCACTTAACCCCACTAGGGGCCCCGATTCCGCACCATATTGGTGGATGCGGCTTTTGTTTGGGCTCTAAAATCATAGGGACTGAATCGTACTTAAAATAATTTCCTTTATATTCCAATTTCGATTTAGTGAGTCCAATCATTAAAACTTTGTATGCTTCGATGTAAATGTCGTTTGCATTATCAAAATTTATATCAAAATATGCCACCTCATGTGGAGAGATACCTCTACCTATGCCAAATTCAAAACGGCCACCACTAATTTGATCAAGCATGCATATTTCTTCGATAAGTCGAAGCGGTTCATATAAAGGCAAGCAATAAACCATTGGTCCGAACCGAAGCATTTTTGTGCGTTGCGCTACTGTAGCTAGGAATATCCCAGGCGAAGGGGCAAGCCCTAATGGCGTCGCATGATGTTCTGCCAGGTGATAGGTGGATACTCCTGAAAACTCATATCGACTGATTAGTTTCAGTCTTTCCTGATAAATTGTTTCCAGCGGGACTCCATGCCTTAAATCAAGATGATCAAATACACCAAATTCCATGTGATAGCTCATTTAGCTGTGATTAAAACTTTTTTATTCACCTTTAATTTTAGAAATTAGACTATCTTTTTATAAGCCTTTTATTTTAGTTTTCCATGGCAATGTTTATATTTACTTCCAGAGCCACAGGGGCAGGGAGCATTTCGTGGCACTTTACCCCATGTTTCTTGGTTGTCTGGGTTTATTTGATTGCCTCTCGCATAACGCATAGGCTGCTTTTTTAAGCTCGTTTCGTCGTTATTTTCAGGGAGAGGTTCTGATTCTGAGAATTGACTAAAAGCTATATGTGTCTCTTCGGTTACTTGGCTGTCCTGTGGCTTTGTCGTTGCTTCCAGGTTATCTGTTTGTAGTTCAATATGACTTAACAGAGATGTAATACCTTCTCGAAGACGCTCCAACATGTCTTCAAACATATCGAAGGCTTCTCTTTTATATTCATTAAGTGGATTTTTTTGGCCGAATGCTCTTAAACCAATTCCCTGTCTGAGGTGATCTAACCGTAGTAAATGGTCCTTCCAATATTGATCCAGCAGCTGTAAAAGTAAATTTTTTTCAGCCATTCGCATTAACTCAGGTCCGAACTGAGCAGTTTTTGCGGCTGTTTTTTCCATTAATAGTTTGCGCAGCCTTTCAAGAATTTCTTGATCCGCTATTCCCTCCTCTTTGGCCCATACAGAAACTGGAGCGTCTATGTCGAAAAGTTTTGAAGCTTCTTCCTGAAGTAAATTGGTGTCCCATTGTTCCGCAAAAGCCTTTTCAGGAATACATAGTGCTACCAAATTTTCTAAAGTCTCTTCTCTCATAGATTCGATGGTTTCAGAAATATCATCGCTTTTCATCAAATCTTTTCGTTGTTCATAGATAACTTTGCGTTGATCGTTCATTACATCATCGTACTGCAACAGCTGTTTTCGTATTTCGAAGTTACGACCTTCTACTTTCTGTTGTGCTTTCTCGAGAGCTTTGTCGATCCACGAGTGAACTATAGCCTCACCTTCTTCTAGTCCTAATTTTTTTAACATCGAATCCATTCGTTCCGAGCCAAATATACGCATTAAGTCGTCTTCTAAAGATAAAAAGAAATGAGAGTGACCAGGATCTCCTTGTCTGCCCGAACGGCCCCTCAATTGATTATCAATACGTCGGCTTTCATGGCGTTCGGTGCCGATAATTTGAAGTCCACCTGTCTCTAAAACTAAATCTCGTTTAGTCATTACTTCGTTACGGATAAAGTTACTTTTTTTCTCAAACTCGTTTTGATCTTTTATTTCTTTCAGCTCTTCATGGATTCTGACGTCTGTATTTCCGCCCAGCTGTATGTCCGTTCCCCGCCCTGCCATGTTAGTCGCAATAGTTACCGCCCCTGGCTCACCAGCTCTTGCAATGATAGCGGCTTCCTGGTCATGGTATCGGGCATTGAGAACATGATGGGGAATATTTTTTTCTTTTAATAAATTCGCTATTTGTTCTGATTTTTCTATTGAAACAGTACCTACTAGTACTGGTTGCTGTTTTTTATAACACTTGACTATTTGGTTAACGATCGCATCATACTTTTCATTTAGCGTCCTATACACCTCATCGTTATTATCATTTCGGATCATAGGTTTATTTGTAGGAATTTCTATTACATCTAGGTCATATATTTCAGAAAATTCACCAGCTTCTGTCATGGCTGTGCCAGTCATTCCACTGAGTTTAGGATAGATGCGAAAATAATTTTGAAACGTGATTGACGCTAATGTTTGGTTTTCATTTTGAACAGAAACATTTTCTTTTGCTTCCAAGGCTTGATGCAAACCGTCCGAATAACGTCGGCCCTCCATCATGCGACCAGTAAATTCATCAATAATTATAACTTGGTCTTGTTTAACTATGTAGTCGGTATCACGACTAAATAATTTGTGTGCACGAAGGGCCTGATTAATGTGGTGAAGAACACTTACACTTGTAATATCGTAAAGACTTGTATCCGGTTCGAGTAGCTTTACTTCTCTAAGTAGTTCTTCTGCATGTTCTACGCCTTCATCAGTCATAGTTACAGAGCGTGATTTTTCGTCTATTTCGTAATCGGACGCACTTAGATTAGGAATTATAACATCTACCTGTTTGTAAGTTTCTGATGAGTCTTCAATTGGACCAGAAATTATAAGTGGAGTACGGGCTTCATCTATGAGAATAGAGTCAACCTCATCAACAATTGCGAAATTAAAATCTCTTTGAACCATCTCTTCAAGATGAAATTTCATATTATCTCTGAGATAATCAAACCCAAGCTCATTATTTGTTGCGTAGGTTACGTCAGCTGCATAAGCTTCTCTGCGCTCTTCATCCGATAGGCCATGAACAATACACCCGACTTTTAATCCTAGAAATTTATATACCTGGCCCATCCACTCGGCGTCCCGTTGGGCCAGGTAATCATTTACAGTAACAACATGGACGCCTTTACCTTGTAGCGCATTTAGATAGACTGCCAAGGTCGCCACAAGAGTTTTTCCTTCTCCAGTCTTCATTTCAGAAATCATGCCATTGTGTAGCACTATTCCACCCAACAATTGGGCATCAAAGTGACGCTGACCAAGGGTACGCTTTGCTGCCTCTCGAACTGTTGCAAATGCCTCAATGAGAATACTATCTAGGGTCGAACCATCAGTGATTTGTTGCCGAAATGTTTCCGTTCTGGCTTTTAACTCTTCGTCACTAAGAATTTCAATTGAAGGTTCAAGCGCATTAATCTCTTTGACATCTTTCGTCAACTTTTTTAGATAACGATCATTTGCAGAACCAACAAACTGCTTAACGAGATTTACTACCATCTTAACGTTTTGTTTCCTCGTAATACCTAATAGTATAGAAATTTAGATTCTGGGAACGCCTTGGTGGTCAAGCTCAGTGATTAAAGTGGCATCCAGGTATTTAAAAGATACTAAACGACTGTCTAAGTACCTTATGTGCAACTGTCAATATTTATGCATCTATCATACAATTTATCAAATTATTCCGTCTCTGATTAGTATACTCTTTGTTTTTCATATTGCTCATATTACATTGTATGGTTTTTCATCTGTGTATCTTTTATATATTAATGAATCATAAAAATATACGAATATAGCTTTTGATTAAAAAGTGCAAAATCAAGGATTAATATATATAATTATCAATATAAACTTTTACCTAGCCATTTCGGTTTGTAGACTTTTTTTGCATTGTCCTAAATTTGTTGATTCTAAATTAAATAAACTAGGTTTGGTCATCAATCAGGATAAATAGAATAACATGATATATAGAATAATCTAATTTTCTTAAAAAGCTATTTAACGTAAGAATGTTTAATAATGAAAAAAATTAATATGATAAATATTAAATTCATATTTAGAAATCAGTAATTATGGCAAACAATACTAATATAGAAATTTCGCCATTAGCTCCCAAGAAATTTCCCAATATCAATCCTGTGCCCGGTCTTAGGTTATGTGGTCAAGCGGTAGGCCTCAAGTCTAGTGGAGATAAGGATTTAATGATTGCTGAGCTAGTAAAAGGAACAAAAATTGCTGGAGTAATGACAAACTCACGATGTCCTTCAGCGCCTGTCGATTGGTGCAGAACTATTCTTCCCAAAGGTACAGCGAGGGCTATAATTGTAAATTCAGGAAATGCTAACGCCTTTACTGGTGCTTCTGGAAATCAAGTGGTGACTAGTACAGTTTCTAGAGCGAGTAAATTGTTTAATTGTAGTCCAAATGAAATCTATATTGCTTCCACAGGAGTGATTGGCGAACCTTTGTTGGAAGACGAAATAGCCGAAAAGTTATCCAAAGTTGTGACCCGTCTAAGCCCTACTTCTTGGAAATCGGCCTCAGAGGCCATAATGACCACGGATACGTTCGCAAAAGCGGCATCCACAAAGACAAATATAGGAAATTCTGAAGTGATAATTTCAGGATTCGCTAAAGGTTCTGGTATGATTGCTCCTGATATGTCGACAATGCTTGGATTTATTTTTACCAATGCACGACTACCCGCTCAAGTTTTGCAGAAACTTTTACGCCGTGCGGCTGAGTCCTCATTCAATTCCATAACTGTAGATGGTGATACCTCTACTTCAGATACATTGTTTCTATGTGCAACTGGAAAGAATACTAGGCAAAAAAGAATTCATAAGTCGAATGATCCAGATTTAAAAGAGTTTTACAACTCATTAGAGTCAGTTTGTATTAATTTGGCTAAACAGATAGTCAGTGATGGTGAGGGGGCACAAAAGTTTATAACTCTTAATGTTTTTGGAGCTGAGTCTAAAAGAGCTGCTCGTGCTATAGGACTGTCTGTTGCTAATTCCCCCTTAGTGAAAACAGCTGTTGCTGGCGAGGATCCCAACTGGGGTCGCATCATAATGGCAGTTGGAAAAGCTGGAGAAAAAGCTGATCGAGACAGGCTTTCCATAAGTATTGGCGGTATTCCAATAACTGATAAAGGGCAGCGTGCCAGCGATTATAATGAAGCAGTCGTTGCTTCCTATATGAAGAATAGAGATATTGAGATTAGCCTTGATGTTGGTGTGGGTCGTTCAAAGGCTACAGTCTGGACGTGTGACTTAACTCACAAATACATTAGCATTAATGCTGACTATAGGAGCTAACGCAGTAATGCGTGATCTGTCTCTTTTATTGGTAAGCGCAGCCGCATTAATAGATATAGATAATAGGGTTTTAATCTCACAGAGACCGGTGGGGAAGTCTATGTCGGGATTGTGGGAGTTTCCTGGGGGAAAATTACAGAAAAATGAGACACCGGAGCAGGCACTTATTCGTGAATTATATGAGGAATTAGGTATTGATACTAAAGAAAGCTGCTTGGCCCCGATCGGGTTCGCTAGTCATAGTTATGATGATTTTCATCTACTCATGCCCGTTTTTGTGTGTCGTGTGTGGGAAGGAATCCCACAGCCTAAGGAAGGACAGAGGATTGCTTGGGTAACCCTTGCAGAATTGCCGTCCTACCCTATGCCTCCAGCAGATAAGCCTCTAATACCGATTTTAAGAGACCTTCTCTAAAAACTATTAAATTTCTCAGTTGGTTAATTGCCGATAGATTATGGCCAGTGTAGTAATGCTGATTGCAAAACCAATGTAGTTAATTGATTGGACGGTAAATAGAAGCAAAAACTGCGCTGTTACTGATGACCCTATCGCATTAGTCAATCCCGACGCTATACTTAAAATAACTACGCTACCAAACAGCATTACAGAAAAAGGCAAGGCCACCGCGCCAATTAACATGGGCCAAGTATTTCCATTTGTTAGTTGTATAGAATCCTTAAAACTTATGTTTTTATCTTCTGCTTCTGCAGGAAGAACTAGGCATAACCTTCCATAGGTAACCCCTATTAAGAGGATCAAAATTATCAAAACTGGTGATATTGGAAGCAGCATCATAAACAAAAAAGATAAAATCAAGAACAGTCCAAATAAGTTTAAAATTATTAAAATTAATCGGCTAAAAAACTTCCAATGTCTTTTTTTCCAGCTTATAGCTTTAGCAATGGTAATATTTTCAGGCCCTACCAAGGTACGCCTAAACCAGGTTACTGCAAATAAAGTGTAAAAAATAAGTCCAAAAATCCAGTTAATTATAGTGCCAAAAACTAATTTAGTTAGTAAATCAGTTGGCACTGCTTTTGTGCCTTCTAGCAGAACCTTCGGGTCTCCCACTAATGCTGCTACGAGCGTCCCAACAATTGAAACCATAAGCACAGGTATAAAAGCCAATGAACTAAAATCTCGTCGGTTTTCCCATATGTCTTTAAAAGACAAACTTATTATTTCAATTATTTGTATCTTCATGTCTTAATCATCTCAATTGCAGTATTTTGGTTTATAAAAGTTACTGTTTTTCTCCCACTGTAATTTCTTTTGTTTCCAATGCATCAGCCAGTTTTAATGCTGCTGTTCCCGGCTTTAAAGCTTTTTGCTGATTTTCGGCTGGAGCCCAGCCAATCAGGTAGATTATTTGAAAAGTAGCTGTGACACGTCCACTATTATCTGAATATTGAGTTATATAAGTTTTTACAGCAGAAAGTAATGTTTTGCGTTTTGTCGGCATACGTTTTCGATCCACTAGAATATTTGTTTCCCCCATTCCTTTTAGATCATGCATCAGATTCAAAGGGTTGTCATAAGTTACGTTTATATTGTCAATATCTGCTACAGGTAAAGCAAAACCAGCCCGCTGCATTAGGGCAGCGGCATCTTGTAATTCTACGAAAGGAGAAACCCTTAAACTCGCTCCGCCGTCTATTTCCGATTCAGCTTGCAACCATGATTGTCTTAGTTCTTGTAAGGTTTGATTGCCAAAAATTGCCCCTATAAAAACTCCATCAGGTTTTAGGGCTCGACAAATTTGAATTAAAGTCCCAGGAAGGTCATTTACATGATGTAGGTTAAGACAACTTAATATAAGATCGAGGCATCTCTCTCTTATTGGTAAACGTTCTTCGTCAATGACGAGTGAATATAAACCAGTGTTCAACGCAGCACTTGTAGCCATCCCTGGAGAAAAGTCTGCCTGAACTAATGTCTCAATTTTATTTGGAGCCATTTCACTAAAAGTATTTCCTAGTAGGCCATTTCGACATCCTAAATCGAGGGCAAGAGGAAACTTACGATTGATATCTTTTACCCGATCGACAAGTCTGATGGCCACTTCTTTGAATAAAAAATCGTGATCATGAAATGTTAGTGATGCCTTTTCACGACGTTTTAACAATAGATCACGATCAAAAATATTAATTTTATCAACCATTTTGTCTTAGTTTTGTCTAATTATATCATCTTTGTAAATTTGTTCTTGGTAATATTATAAAATAATTTGTAAGGAGGCACTCAGTGATTTATTTGTATATCTACTATAGTGTATAAATTAAGCTAAAGTTACGGAGTATTCACTAAAATGACGAACGTTGAGATATATACTACCGCTATGTGCGGTTTCTGCTCTGCAGCTAAGCGTTTGTTGGATGCGAAAGGTGTTGAATTTATTGAAAAAGATGTTTCTTCCGATCAAGAAACAAGAGCTCAGATGATTGATCGTTCAGGTGGACGGCGCACTGTTCCACAAATTTTTATTAATGGAGAACATGTAGGTGGGTGCGATGATCTGTATGCTTTGGAGCAACAAGGAAAGCTTGATTCAAAACTATCATTATATTGATTGCAATTAGGGTTGCTAATCACTCTCTGCTCTAATTGCGCAGATACGTTGCAAAACTGATGGTCTAGGCTCTTCAGAATATAAGTTTTCATATGCCACTACTTGTAACTCATCTCGTACAGCTTCTATTAGTTCTCCAGGTTTAAGAAGGTAATCAGAGTTTTTAGGTCTACCAAAAGCTTCGTTACCTGTTGCGAACGTTTCATAGATGAGAAAATGGCCTTTTGCTACAGCGCCAACAATGTGAGGTAGAAGCGGTCGCCACAAATAATTGGTTACTATGACGCTACCGATAGGTCTTATTGGTAAAGGGTTTTGGCCCTTATCTGTTTTTTTCTCAAGATCTATTTTTATAAGGTTTAGTCGACTGTTAGTTTCTAAATCGCTTAGTCCCGATAAGTCTTTATCTATGGCCGTAACAGTGTTTCCCTTAGATAGAAAGTACCGCACATGTCTTCCTTTGCCACAAGCCACATCTAGAACTTCTCCGGTGATCAGAGGTGCGAATCTAGTTACCCAGGATGATGGCTTGTCAGGAAAATTCATATTTTCACTTGATTTAATCATAAAATAGTAGTTTTTGTATTCAAGTTAATAATCCATTTTATTTAAATGGTTAGAAAATGTAACTACATAATAAGTCGATTAAACAATTATTGTATGAAATGATTAGCTTTAACATGATCTGTTCTATGGGACATGAGTTCGGTGGTTGGTTTCCGAACTCTGACAGTTTTGAAGAGCAGGTAAAGAACAAACAGATTTCTTGTCCGGATTGTGGCGATACTTCTGTGTCAAAGTCTATAATGGCGCCAGCTATTGCTCCGAAAAGTGTTAATAAGTCCGAACCCAAGGTCGATTCTACAAAATTTCGAAAACTTCTTTCAGAAGTTCGAGATCATGTTGAAAAGAACTTTGATGATGTGGGCGATCAATTTCCTGAAGAGGCTCGTAAAATATACTATGGAGAAAGCGAAGCCAGAGATATATATGGTAATGCCTCTGATGAGGAAGCAGAAGAGTTAGTTGAAGAGGGTGTACCGGTCGGAAGGTTACCTTGGATTAAACGCCCTAATAGTTGAATACTGCACCTTAACTTAAACTAAGTGTTAAATTTTTTTCCGTATCCCATATAATTGACTTCTAGATCGCTAGTGTTCGCAGACCACAGACCATTTAGTGGGTTAAATGTAACTCCTGTTAAATCTCTGACTTCAATTTCCGCCTTTAACAGGATATTTGTGATTTCAGACGGTTTAATAAACTTTTTCCAATCGTGAGTCCCACGTGGAAGCCAGCGAAGAATATACTCAGCACCTATGATGGCTAACAGAAATGACTTAGGGGTTCGATTTAAGGTGGAGAAAAATAATAAGCCGTTCTGTGAAACTGTATTAGCACAATTATCCAAAAAATCTTCGATGTTTACAACATGCTCAACAACTTCCATGTTCAGAATAATATCAAACTCTTTATTTTCACTAACTAATTCTTCTATTGAAGCTTTCCTATATGTTATTGAGAGGGAAGTCTCTTCGGAATGTATTTTAGCTATTTCGATATTTTCACTAAGAACATCTATACCAGTAACGGTCGCACCTAATCGAGCCATTGGTTCACATAGAAGGCCCCCTCCGCAACCAATATCTAAAACTTTTAACCCAGAAAAAGGCAACAGTGAGTTTTTATCTAGATTAAAATGTTGGGATACATTATTTCTTATATACTCAACGCGGAGAGGGTTAATTTTGTGTAATGGCTTAAATTTTCCTTCTGGATCCCACCATTCATTAGCCATGGCACGAAATTTTTCCATTTCAATTGGATCGACTGAGCCGTTTTCTACACTGTTTTTTGTTTTTTCCGTCATTTTGTATCTGATAACTTTACTTGTCATAAATTCTGCTAATGGTTATGGATATCACAGAAAAACATAATTAAGGCGGAAAAAATAGATTATTAAATTATTAAAAATTCTAATAACTATTAAATATATAAAAATGGTGAGGCTATGACTCATATAGTCGCAAAGTTTGGTGGGACCTCTGTTTCTGATCTGCAACGTATGCGCGTTATTGCAACTACAGTGAAGTCTGAAGTAGAGGATGGTAACCAGGTTGTTGTTGTTGTGTCTGCAATGGCAGGAATAACGAATGATTTAGTTGCCTTAGCTCGTGAAGCGAATCCGCTACACGACGCTCGTGAATTTGACTCAATAGTAGCAACAGGTGAGCAAGTCAGTAGTGGTCTATTATCATTATGTCTACAAGAAGTTGGTATATCGGCTCGTTCATGGCAGGGATGGCAGATACCCATTAATACAGATGGAGCTCATGGCAAGGCACGAATTCTCGGGATAGAAACAGAGAAGATTAAAAAAAGGTTGTCAGGGAATCAAGTTTGTGTGATTGCTGGATTTCAGGGGCTTAGCCCCGAAAATCGAATCACTACATTAGGCCGTGGTGGTTCTGATACTACGGCTGTGGCCTTGGCTGCAGCATTAAGGGCAGATCGTTGCGATATTTATACTGATGTTGATGGAGTCTACACTTCTGACCCAAGAATAGTTACAAGCGCTCGAAAATTAGAGAAGATTACCTACGAAGAGATGCTTGAGATGGCTTCTTCGGGTGCTAAAGTGTTACAAACACGTTCTGTAGAGTTAGCGATGAGTCATAAAGTTCCTTTGCAGGTACTGTCTTCATTCACCGGTACAATGGGAAGTGCACTGCCAGGAACACTAGTGGTAGCAGAGGAAGAAATTGTGGAACAAGAAATAGTAAGTGGTGTTACTTATAGTCGTGATGAGGCCAAAATTACATTGCTACAGGTGCCAGATAGGCCAGGGGTTGCCGCTGCAATATTTGGCCCATTATCGGATGCAAATGTAAATGTAGATATGATTGTGCAGAATATCTCCGAGAACAGTAATGCAACAGACCTAACCTTTACGGTGGCACGAGGGGAATTGGATAAAGCTTTAGAAGTTTTAGAATCATGTAAGAGTGACTTGGGCTTTGTGGCTTCGGTTCCAGACTCTAGTGTAGCTAAAGTTTCAGTCGTTGGTGTCGGGATGCGTAGTCATGCTGGCGTTGCAAAACGTATGTTTGCTGCTCTTGCTGAACATAATATAAATATTCTAGTTATTTCGACTTCGGAGATCAAAATAAGCGTTTTAATAGCCGAAGAATTTACAGAATTGGCGTTGCGCGCTTTACACTCAGCATATGGCTTAGATAAGACTTAATAATTACCTAATAGTGTAATAAGCAAGGTGCTAATTGTTGCGCCAGTTCTTTGTCTTCAAGGACTCTTAGGATTGGGTTATCTACCTAGCTAAGACTAAGATCGAGAGGTTAAATATTAATCGACCTACTAATAATGCTTTAAGAAATTAATTGGTTTGCTGTGTTATGATAGACGATATTTTGATCTAAATCGAAACTTTTAAGTGCTTGAGAGTGACATTGTGAAAAAAGAAGATGGCCATATTCACATAGATTCTGTCGGGTTATTTCTTCGCGAAGCCCGTGAAGGAAAAAAATATACTCTTAGAGAGATTTCAAATTCATTACGTATTCGCCAAGAGCACCTTCAATCTATTGAGTCTAGTAACTATCAGGCTTTGCCTGGGCCAACTTACGCCATAGGTTTCGTCCGTTCCTACGCTAAATTTTTAGAACTAGATAGCGAAAATCTGGTTGAAAGGTTTAAGGCAGAGACAAAAAGCTCAGAAGTAAGTCCAGAGTTAGAGTTTCCTACTCCTAGCACTTTGGGATGGTTTCCAAAGGGAAGAGTAATTATAGTTTGCGTTTTAGTATCTAGTTTGACTTTTGTTGCCTGGTCTTTGTTTCAATCAGAAAAAAGATTAGAGCTGCTTGATGTTCCTGATATAGCAGATTCTATATCCGCTGCAGATATAGGGAATGACAGTCCTACGTCGGGAACTATCAGATCAGAAAATCAGCCTGTTCCAACTAAAAACACCCTAACCAACCCCTTAAATGATTCTAAAAATGAGAAAAATAAAGTTGATCAAAATAATGTTAAAACAGAATCTAAAAATAATTCGGGTTTCAAATTAACGAAGAAAGATACCTCTATCTCGAATTCAAAACTGGGTATTCAGAACGATAATAATGCCTCTGATGGTACATCGGGTGAGCCGAAACCTTATATAGCCAATAATGAAGAGACACTGGACACAAAATTATCCAACTTAAAAAACACAAACGATCACAAAAATGGGAAAGTATATGGTGATCAAAATAGTGATGTTAGAATAATAATTTCTGCAACAGAGAATAGCTGGGTTCAGGTAATAGACCAAGATAAAGTGGTTTTACTCACTAGAATGTTACATAAGGGTGATAGATATTTTGTTCCGAATCGTAGTGATCTCATTATGTTGACAGGCAATGCTGGAGGTTTATCAATTTCTGTAGATGGAAACTTAGTCCCTAAGATAGGAAATAAAGGGGTGATTTTGCATAATGTTAGTCTAAATGCAGACTTACTGAAGGCTGGTAGATCTACGAGGCCATAAAACACACCTTTAGAGCTAGAGATAAGTGTAACTTGATGTTTTGAAAATTAACTGTTTCATTAATATTTTGTTGTTTTTACCAATAGGAATCAATTATGAGCGTGCGCCCATATAAAAAAATTCATCGTCGCAAAAGTCGACAGATTTTTGTCGGAAAAGTTCCTGTGGGTGGAGATTCTCCAATAACTGTTCAGTCAATGACCAACACATTAACATCTGACATAAAATCAACGATAACCCAAATACATGATCTTCAGAGTGCAGGCGCAGACATTGTTCGAGTTTCTTGTCCTGACGAAGAAAGCACTTCTGCTTTGAAGGAAATAGTGCGAGAAGTTGAAGTTCCATTAGTCGCGGACATACATTTTCACTATCGTCGAGCTATTGAAGCGGCAGAGGCTGGGGCAGCTTGTTTGCGTCTGAATCCAGGCAATATAGGTTCTCATCGTAAAGTGCTAGAAGTTGTTAAAGCTGCTAAAGATAATAATTGTTCAATGCGAATTGGAGTAAATGCGGGAAGCCTGGAGACCAATCTGCTAGAAAAGTATGGGGAACCATGCCCTGAGGCGATGATCGAAAGTGCTCTAAATTCCATAAACATTTTTGAGGAAGCTGGTTTTCACGAGTTTAAGATTTCCGTAAAAGCGTCAGATGTCTTTCTGGCTGTGTCAGCATATCAGGGATTAGCTCAGGCATGTGACTATCCACTACATATTGGGATTACTGAGGCAGGCGGGTTAAGAAGTGGAACAGTAAAATCATCTATTGGCATGGGAATGCTGCTTTGGTCTGGAATAGGGGATACAATTAGAGTTTCTTTATCCACAGATCCTGTTGAGGAGGTTAAAGTTGGCTTTGAATTGCTTAAGTCTTTGGGCTTGAGACATCGTGGAGTTAATTTAATCTCCTGTCCTTCCTGTTCTCGCCAGCAATTTAATGTAATCGAAACTGTTCAAATACTAGAGGAACGACTTGCCCATATCACAACTCCTATGACAGTCTCGGTAATTGGTTGTGTGGTAAATGGTCCTGGTGAGGCAATATCAACAGATATTGGATTTACAGGGGGAGGTAGAGGTGTACATCAAGTCTATATTACAGGGCAGCCTCATCATCGTTTGAAGAATGAAAGTATAGTAGACCATTTGGTGGAATTGATAGAAGAAAAAGCTGCTGAAATAGAAGCAGGCTCGGTGATATCCAAAAAATAAGGTGTTATCAGCAAATATATAGAAAAATTCTTGTGAGCAAAATGAGGTTTTTGAGTTGAGTAAGCTACTTCCTGTCAGAGGAACTCATGATATAATCGGAGAAGATTTCCGATTACAAAACTATGTAATTAAATCTGCTCTTACTGTGGCGGAGACCTTCGGATATGAGCCTATAGAAACCCCAATCTTCGAATCAACAGATGTTTATCAACGCACTCTTGGTGAGACATCTGATATAGTTAATAAGGAAATGTATACCTTTAAAGATAAAGGTGGAGACAGTCTGACCCTAAGACCCGAAGGGACTGCCGGTATTGCAAGGGCTGTAATATCGGGAGGACTACAAGATAACACACCACTTAAATGGTATTACTCGGGGCCAATGTTTCGACATGAGCGACCACAGAAAGGAAGATTACGACAATTTCATCAATTTGGTGCAGAATTAATAGGTGTTGCCGATCCTGCAGCAGACGTAGAAGTTATTTCTATGGCAACCGAATTTTTACGAAATTTAGGTTTGTTGTCAGAAGTAAAATTACAGTTGAATACGTTGGGTGATTTTCAAAGTCGCAAAACTTATAGAGAATCCTTAATAAATTATTTTAGTGATTTTAAAGATAATCTATCAGAAGAAAGTCAAGTTCGTTTGACTCGTAATCCACTTCGGATTCTTGATTCAAAAGACAGTAACGATAAAGAAATTGTTTCTGGAGCACCTTCTTTTCATAATTTTCTAACTCCAGAAGCTGATTCATTTTTTAAAAATATGTGCTCTGGACTAGATAATTTAGGGATTGAATATTTGTCAAACCCTTATCTTGTCAGGGGCTTAGATTATTATTGTCACACAACGTTCGAATTTATTAGTGATAAACTTGGCGCTCAAGGAACGTTATTGGCTGGTGGTCGTTACGACGGATTAATCCCAATGATGGGAGGGCAATCTATTCCTGGGGTTGGATGGGCTGCGGGAATTGAGCGCATCTGTATGTTAACTCAAATGCCAACAGAAGAGCCAAGAGCAATTTGTGTTATTGGTCTTGGTGAACCGGGAGAAAAGGAAGCAGCGAAAATAGCTCTAAGGCTTAGACGAAGTAAGTTTAAGGTAGATCTTATCTATAAGGGCGGCTTAAAAAGAGGTCTGAGGCGCGCTAATAAGATTGGCGCTGTAGCAGCCATTTTATTAGGAGAAAATGAATTAACCAATAATAATGTAACGGTACGTAATTTAGATAACGGATCACAAACCGAAGTAAGCCTCTCAGAGTTGGATTCTCATTTGGCCGTTTATGAGTCCGCTAAGTTAGTTGCAGAGTAGAGCGTCAAAAGTTTGTATAGAATACGACAGCTGTTTGAATGAAATAATCACATTTGAAAGCTTGTGCTTGGAGAACATGCGTTTATGAGCCTAGATGTAAAGTTAGATGGAGTCGTTCAGAGACATAAGGAATTAGAGAAACTTTTATCTGAAGCCGATATGACAGATTCTGAAGTATACGCAAAGGTATCAAAAGAATATTCGGATCTCACTCCCATTGTAGAAACAATAAAATCATTAAGAAGTCTTAGAGAAGAGTGTTCAGATTTGGAATTGCTTATAGAGGATTCTGAAACTGATGAAGAGATGCGCGTGATGGCGGAGTCTGAACACAAAGAGCTTAAACCACGAGAGGCAGAGTTAGAGCATGAACTGCAGGTTATGCTTATCCCAAAGGATGCAGCGGATGCACGTGATTCAATTATAGAAATTCGGGCAGGTACAGGAGGAGACGAGGCAGGTCTTTTCGCGGCTGATTTATTTCGAATGTACCAACGCTATGCAGAATTAAAGAGTTGGAAAGTGGAGGTTATGAGTGCAAGTAGTACTGGTATTGGTGGATACAAGGAAATAATAGCAAGCATTACCGGCAAGAACGTTTTCTCAAAGTTGAAGTTTGAATCTGGTGTCCACAGAGTCCAAAGAGTACCAGAGACTGAGAGCAGTGGAAGGATCCACACTTCTGCAGCAACGGTGGCAGTACTTCCTGAGGTTGAAGAGGTTGACATCGAAATAAAAGATAATGAATTAAGGATAGACACTTATCGAGCTTCAGGGCCTGGCGGACAGTCGGTAAACACAACCGATAGTGCGGTAAGAATTACACATTTGCCCACTGGACTTGTGGTAACTCAGCAGGATGAGAAATCACAACATAAGAATAGAGCTAAAGCTATGAGAGTCTTGAGAGCTCGTTTATATGAGTATGAACGTCAAATGCAACTTGAAGAGAGATCAGCTGATAGGAGGAGCCAAATTGGTAGTGGTGATCGTTCAGAGAGAGTTCGCACATATAACTATCCTCAGGGTCGCATAACGGATCATCGCATAGGTTTGACTTTGCACAAACTAGATAAGGTTTTAAATGGAGAAGGGCTGGACGAACTTGTGGAAGCATTAACGACTGAAGATCAAGCAGCCCGCTTAGCACAAGACAGATAGGATGAACAACAAACGAAGCCTTAAAAGCGCGCTTAATCATGAAGATAATATAGATACTGTATTACACAAGACAGCCAAGTATTTGTCAGAGGCTGGAATTGAGACTTCTTTTTTGGAAGCAAAAATACTTCTCAAGGAAGCGACCGGTCTAAAAAGTGTTGAGATAATGTGTGAGCGTGATATTCGTCTAACATCAAATGAAATCAAAAAGTTAATAAATTTGTCCAGACGACGATATTCTCGTGAACCCATTTTTTATATATTAGGAAATAGAGAGTTCTGGTCTCTTAATTTTAATGTAGACGAAAGAGTTCTTACACCAAGGCCTGACTCAGAGACTTTAATACAGACTGCTGGGGAAACTTTACTAGATCGAAATAGCAATATGAGTATTTTGGATTTAGGTGTGGGTTCTGGCTGTCTTTTAATATCACTTCTCAAAGAGTATAAATATTCTTTTGGATTAGGAGTTGATGTTAGTTACTCTGCGATTCAAGTGGCTAGAGAAAATGCCCACAAATTAGGTGTTGGCGATAGGTCTTTATTTGTTGTTAGTGACTGGGCTTCTGCATTAAATAGAAAGTATGATTTGATAATCAGTAATCCACCTTATATTTCTTCAGAAAAAATAAGCAATTTAGCACCTGAAATATCCAAGTTTGAACCAAAAGTTGCTTTAGATGGTGGAATAGATGGTTTAGACTGTTATAGAAGTATTTTACCTAATATAAGGTCTTTCCTCAAACCTCAAGGCACGGCTATAATAGAGTTAGGTGAAGGACAAGAAGCCGAAATTAGAGAGATAGCTTATAAATCAGGGATGAGGATAAAAGGGTTTAGAGCTGACATTGCAGGCATTTTACGTGTTGCTATTTTGTGCCATTTGTAAATCTTATTATATTTTTTTTAAAAAAGGGCTTGGTTTATTCGTTTGACTTTTCTAATCTGTTAACGGTTCTCAAGACATGAATGTTTATGTGATCGCAATCTATTAGACATTAACTTGGAGATTGAACCTCCGAATAGAAATAAGCGCTGAGCACTCCACCCAAGGGTTTGGCAATATATACAGTTAATGGGAAATTATCGATCGAAATGTAGGTCGTTAATATTCGATATACGGAAATTTTATAAATCTGGACTATTTTAGAAATGCGACAAAACTCTAATGCAAGAAGGTCACGGGGACGGGGCAACAGAAAATCAGGAAATGGACGCAACCAAGTTTTTGATAGTAATGGACCGGGTGCACGCGTTCGGGGAAACTCATCTCAGATATATGAAAAGTATCAACAACTAGCAAGAGATGCGTTTTCTAGTGGCGATCGAGTTGCTGCTGAAGGATATTATCAACACGCAGAGCACTATTATAGATTAATGGAGGCTACAAATAGTAATCGTGAAAACTCTGCTCAAGATCAATCTCAATCTCAATCTCAGTCTCAGCCTCAAGGTGATAATGCATCCCAAAATAATAAGACTGTTGATACGGATGTATCTATTGAAAAGAAAGAATCTTCTGTTGACTATGCGCCAGAAAGCGTAGCAGCTCTCATTGAAGCAGTGGAAAAAAGTAATTCTGATAATAAAGATCAAGATCAAAAAGAATCAGAAGAGTTAAAAACAGCTAAGAAGAGAGAAAAAAAACCTCAGAAAAGGACTAGAAGTCGAGGGTCGAACGGCTCAACAAATGGGAAAGATAATTTAGAAAAAGAGACAACCAAGAATGGCTCGGAAGAAGTAGAAAAGGAAAAGCCCCAAGATATTGAGCCTGTAGCAACATAGATCAATTATTTTCTTTAAATGATGAATTTTTGATTTGTTTTAAATTAGAAAATTTTTTAGTTAGAGTATCACGAAAGAGTATAAACGTTTGTAATTCAGCTCCTTTAAGCTTTTCTCCACTTGGGATGCGCACTGTTCGAGGATTTATTTTTCTACCGTTTTGTATTACTTCGTAATGTAAATGTGGCCCGGTAGAGCGGCCAGTATTTCCGACATAACCTATTATTTCTCCCTGCTTAACACGGTTTCCTACGCGTGTTTTTTTCGCAAACTTAGATAAATGTCCATAGGCAGTCTTATAAGTGCTGTTGTGTCTTATAAGTATGTACTTTCCGTACCCTCCATTGCGCCCGGCCTTAATTATACTCCCATTTCCCGCTGCGTAGATGGGAGTGCCAATCGGTGCTGCGAAATCTATTCCCATGTGCATTTTTGTATATCCCAATATAGGGTGTTTTCGCTTGCCAAACCGTGAAGATAACCTTGCTCCGTCAATTGGGGTGAGCATGAGAGTTTTTCTTGCACTATTACCTTTCTCATTAAAATAATCGAGATTGCCTGAGCTGGTCACATATCTATACAAAGGTAATTTTGTATTTCTAAGTGTCAATTTTGCGTAGTGTATGTATCCATCACGAATTATAATTCCTTTTTCGTTTCTAATCTGTTCGTACATTAGCTCAAATTTGTCGCCCTCCCAAAGATCTCTTTGAAAATCAATATCAAAGCTATAGATACGTATAAGTTTGGCTAAAATTGTGGGAGAAACCCCGACTGAAGTAGCGTCAACAAATAAATTTGATTTGATGATGCCAGATACGGCTATAGTCTCCCGTCTAATATTTCTTTTTGCTTCATTTGCTTCAAACTTTCCTTCTTGACTAAGTGTAACTTTAACTAGTCGGTCAAACGAAACTGGAATAGTTACACTTTTGAGAGAATATTTTCTCTTAATTCTACCAAATTTATTAGCTTTTTGATAACGAGTCTGAGGATAGAAAGATATTTGTAGCTCGTCTCCAATGTTTAGGTCTCGTCTTGGGTCGTAGTATTTTTTTAAGGCTTCAATTGCGGCATATGCTAGACCTCTCTCAACGCCCGCACGAATTAAGACCCCCATCAGATTATCACCTTTTTGGATAGCTATTACACGGCTTATTTCTGATGGAGAATGAGTGTGTAATTCTGCTTCCCAAATTGGATAATTATTTGTTTGAAAAGAAATTAATTGTTCATTATCAATTTCTATTGGTGGTTTGATGTTTTCATTTCTATAAAAAAAAATAAAAACGAGCGTGATTATTAGAATACAAATGATTAGGGAAAGACAAATCGAGACAGCCTGAGGTTTGAAGGTCTTTACGAATATCTTCCTGTTTTTCATGAAGAGCCCATACTTATTCTAAAACCTTTTTAAATTACGCATCATTTCAAATGGTCCATCGTTGAGAAAAGAATAGTATTGATTAGTCCCATATTTGTGCCTAGGCATCATTGAATAGATTATTTTGTTTTGTTATTACTTTCTCTACCCTGGGATAGTAGTAAATTAAGGTTAGTGCTCTTACTACCATAAATAACATAATTGATAACCAAATTCCGTGATTCCCGTATTCGTAGGGGAGAATTCCCATACATAAGCAGTATATAGTTGCAGACAAAATCATTGCGTTGCGCATTTCTTTGGAAAGGGTTGCTCCAATGAAAATACCGTCTAATTGGTAGGCCCATACGGAAATTAGAGGGGATAGGAATATCCAAACAAGATAGTTTGATGAATAATCCCGGAGTTCATCAATGTTGGTGAACAGGGCTACTAATGAATTGCCAATGATTAGATAAACTATTGTGTATATTCCAGCGACAATTACGGCCATAATAGTAGCTGCAATAACATTACGACGAAGCTCTTTTTTATCTCCAGCACCTAATGATTCTCCAACTAAAGCAGAGGTTGCTGAGGCAAATCCATCCAAGCCATGAGCAAGAAAAGACTGAAAATTCATTAGGATGGCATTAACGGCAAGAACCGTAGTTCCTAACCCTGCGCTCGTCCAAGTCACCAAAGACCAGGATAATATCAACGCCAATGTGCGAAGAAAAATGTCTCTATTGACTTTAACAGCTAAACTCAACGCAGTCTTGTCAAAGATGATTGACCTTTTCCATTTTCCCCCTATTTTTTTAAGTTTTAGAAGAATTAATATTAAGCCGAGAATGAAGCCCGAATATTGGGATAAAGCTGTTGCCAAAGCTACTCCTTCAACGCCCCAGTTAAATTTAAATACAAAAATTAAATCAAGAAAGATATTGAGGGAATTTATAAATAGCTGGATAACCAGGGCCATACGAACATATTGCATGCCAAGTAACCAGCCGAGTAATCCGTAGTTTGCTAAAGTTGCCGGTGCTCCCCAGATTCTTATATCAAAGTATTTTTCAGCGAAATATTCGACCTTAACTTCGCCTACAACAAGCATAAAAGAAAAATATTTAATTACATCCTGTAAAAATATAAGAACCAGTGAAATTGTTATACCTATTAAAAGAGCACGAGCTAAAACCGCTCTTACTTCGTTAAGGTTTTTGCTGCCCTTTGCTTGAGCAACAAAACCAACAGTGCCCATTCTTAAAAAACCAAATCCCCAATAAATAAAACTGAATATCATACTTCCGATTGCAACGCCTCCTATGTACGAGGCATCGGGAAGGTGACCCATTACAGCTGTGTCCACCGCACCTAGTAGAGGGACAGTAAGATTTGATAAAATAGTTGGCCAAGAAAGAATCCAAATTTTTTTATACGGATCTTTCTTGAAAAGTTTTGTCAAGGTTTAGTACCGATAGTTTAAATTGATCATACCAAATTTCTAGTTAACGCCCGACTGCATAAGCTTCCTGAAACCTAGGGTGTGCTGCGCCTTTTAAAATCCAGCCATTTTCAGTTTTCTCACGGGCGACTGCAGTCATTCGCCCTAATGACCATCCATCCGTTGATTCTAGCCGATGTCCGCGCTTTTTTAACTCTTCAATGGTCTCAGATGGAAGGCGGTTCTCAGCTTTGACTGCTCCTGGTTGAAATGTTCTGGGGTAGAAGCTTGAAGGCAAGTGGTCAGTGTGAAAGTTAGGGGCATCAATTGCCTCTTGAAGGTTCATGTTATGGTGTATATGTCTCAAAAACATGCTTAAAGACCACTGATCTTGTGCATCCCCTCCAGGGCTACCAAAAGCGAGAAAAGCTGTTTCGTCCTTTAAAACAAGTGTTGGACTTAGAGTTGTTCGTGGTCTTATACCAGGGCTTAAAGTTGAAAAAAATCCGGGTTGAAGCCAAAACATTTGTGCTCTTGTGCCAAGACAAAAACCAAGACTTGGTATTACGGGTGAAGACTGAAGCCATCCGCCACTTGGCATGCAGGAGATCATGTTACCTTGTTGGTCGACAGCATCCAGGTGGACGGTGTCACCGTCATTAGTGCCAGCAGGTGTTTCTACAACATTTGTTTTACTTTCTGAAGTATTTGGTTCTCCGGTTCCAGCAGGCAAATTTGATTTCAGATCCTTGATTTGGAAATTAGCAAATTTGGGCTTTAAACCGTCTGGTTCTCCAGGAGAGAATTTCATAGACGCGGTATCTTTAATTAATTTTCTTCGGTCGTTATTGTATTCTTCTGAGAGAAGTGTTTTGAGAGGAACATCATTTATTTTTGGGTCGCCATACCAAGCCTCTCTGTCAGCTAGCGCTAACTTAGCACATTCAATTTGGGTGTGAATAAATTCTGGCCCGATTGGATTCATCAAAGATAAGTCAAAACCTTTTAACAATGCTAATTGCTGTAAAAAGACAGGCCCTTGACTCCAAGGGCCTGGCTTACAGACTTGAAATCCTTCATACTCATAGGTTGCTGCTGATTCTATACTTGGTCTCCAGTCAGCCATGTCCTGTCCGGTTAGTAAGCCACCATGAATTTCTCCCGAACTATCTAGCCACTCGGTATGTCGACAAAAACCATCTATTTCTTCGGCTACAAAGCCTTCATAAAAGGTTTTAATTGCTGCATCAATTACTGACTCTCTATTGGAGCCTTTGTTTTTAGATTCTATCAAAATTTTTGACAAGGTATCCGATAATGTTTGATTTTTATGAAACGAACCAACCTTGGGAGGCGTTCCGTTAACAAGATAGGTGTCAGCGGAAGAGGGCCACGAAGAACGAAATAGTTCAGCAACATTATTTATAATTGAATGCATCATAGGAACCACAGCATAGCCTTTTTGTGCATAATCAATGGCTGGTTGCATAACGTCCTCCAGTGAAAGTACGCCATAATTTCGTAGTAATAACATCCACGCTCCAAATGCTCCCGGCACACACGCTGCTAAAAGACCGGTCCCAGGTATGAGATCTAATCCTAGATTGTGAAAGCTATCTATTGTGGCGCTCTGAGGAGCAACTCCCTGTCCGCATATTACTTTTGTTGAGCCTGATGCAGAATCATGTAGGATAATTGGTAAATCGCCGCCCGGCCCGTTCTGATAAGGATGCACGACTTGTAGAGCTAAACCGGTTGCTACTGCAGCATCAAAAGCATTACCCCCTCTTTCAAGCATTGACCAACCGGCCATAGTTGCAAGATAGTGAGTAGAAGAGACCATTCCAAAAGTTCCGCGAATCTCTGGACGAGTAGTAAACATTTGTTACCTTTTCGATTATAATAGTTTTAATTTAGACAATAGCCTCACCCAAAGCAGGAGATCAATGAAAATAGAAAGTCCTTATTTAATGTTTCTTGGTGATGCACAAGATGAACTGGCGGCGAAAACTGCTAGTGGGATAGTTCATTGGAGACGAGATAGGTGTTTTGGACAGATCAAGTTACCTGGTTGCAATGCCGATCTAGGTCTGCCCGACACGTCGATAATGGAAGCATCTGACCGAGGATGTAAAACTCTAGTTATTGGAGTTGCAAATAGAGGTGGAGTTGTTCCTGATTCATGGATACCTACTCTGCTACGCTCACTTGAATCTGGCCTAGATATAGCAGCAGGCCTGCATCAAAGGTTATCTGACCTTCAAGAGTTAAGAAGGGCCGCTCAGTATAATGGAAGACAGTTATTTGATGTTCGTCATCCCACTCAAACCTTTGATGTCGGTACTGGTAAGGGTCGTTCTGGAAAAAGATTACTAACTGTAGGAACAGACTGTTCTGTCGGAAAAATGTATACAGCCTTGGCATTAGAACGAGCCATGATATCAGAAAATATAAAATGTGATTTTAGGGCTACTGGACAAACAGGCATTTTCATAGCAAATAGTGGCGTATGCGTTGATGCGGTTGTCTCAGATTTTATTTCTGGAGCTACTGAGTGGTTGTCTCCTGAAAATGACGAGGATCACTGGGACTTAATTGAAGGGCAGGGCTCATTATCACATCCATCTTATGCTGGGGTAACGATGGGGTTGGTCCATGGAGCTCAGCCTCACGCTATAGTAATGTGCCACGAACCAACTAGAACACATATGCGTGGTTTACCTCATCAAAAAATGCCAGATTTACTATCATGCATTGAATTACATACTAATGCTGCAAGGCTTACAAACCCAGAGTGTGAGTGTATTGGGTTATCAGTTAATACCTCACACATAGAAAATGAAGATAAACGACTAGAATGCTTACAGAGTATTTCAAAGCTCACCGGGTTACCAGCCGTTGATCCGGTTAAAGATGGCGTATTTGAATTAATCAAAAATTTTGCCTAGGTCGTTGTTGTGGAACAAAAGGTCAATGTTAAAGTCGAAAAATTTCCACTACTGAAAAGGTTTGAAATATCCCGTGGCATTAAAAGAACGGCTACAGTTGTTTTAGTTGAGTTAAGCGATGGCATTAATGTCGGTAGAGGGGAGTGCGGACCAAATCTGCGTTATAATGAAAGTCCAGAAAGTGTTGTAAAACAGATCACCAATTTATCGGGAGAAATAACAAGCGGCCTTGATAGATTGGAGCTACAAAAAATATTACCACCAGGGGCAGCAAGAAACGGGCTTGATTGTGCATTTTGGGATTTGGAGTCTAAGAAAAAAAGAAAAAGAGTATGGGAGTTGTCTGGGTTTGATAAACCAAGTCCACTAAGTACGGCTTTTACCCTAAGCATTGGATCACCTGAAGCAATGGAGTTGGAGGCTAGTAGTAACGCTTCGCTGCCTTTATTAAAATTAAAGCTGAACGGTGTGAGAGATATAGAATGTGTGCGTGCAGTGAAAAAAGGGGCGCCGAGGTCAAGAATAATTGTTGATGCTAACGAGGCCTGGACAGCAGATATGTTTCTAGAGATGTCAACAGAATTATCTATCCTAGGGGTTGAGCTAATTGAACAACCGTTGTCCGCAGAGGAAGATGATTTTTTAACTACAGTTCCCCATCCAGTTCCTGTTTGTGCTGATGAGTCATGTATTGATAGCAGTAGTTTAAAAAAATTGAAGGGGAAGTATGAGGTGGTGAATATTAAACTTGATAAAGCAGGTGGGTTAACTGAAGCCATACAGATGTGTGCAATAGCAGAAACTTTAGATTTTGAAGTGATGGTCGGATGTATGCTAGGAACAAGCCTAGCAATTGCTCCAGCGTTTACTATAGGTCAAAAAGCTAGATTTGTGGATTTAGATGGCCCAATGTTACTTAAAGAAGATCGAGAGCCCAGCATAAAAATCATAGGAAACAAAATTTATCCACCCACTAGAAACCTTTGGGGCTAAGTCTATTTAGTTTTCACGGGCTATTCTTGAAAGATATCTTAACGGACTCCCAGCTCATATATATCTTTTAGAGATTTTGTCTTAAAATTAGATATTATTTAAATAATACAACTATAAAGTATATTGAAATAATCTTTCGTTATATGTCGCTATTCATTACAAATTTTTCTTATTTTTTTTGCGACAATTTATCTCTTGAAAACGATTTCAATAACAATATTATGCGGCCTTATTATGTTCCCTCCCTTACCTTGGGCCGCAGAAAACTCTGCGGCCTTTTTTTTATAATAAAAGAATCTAATTTGGTGTTGTTTGGTCTCCCTGACCGAGAGGCCGTTGCATGCGTACGCTATCCACCCAACGCCCAAACTTGAAGCCTACTGATGGCATTACTCCTATATGAGAAAATCCGTGTTTCAAGTGCAGATTAATTGAAGCTTGATTCTCACTATCGCCAATCACTGCGATCATTTGCCGAAAACCAAGGGCGGCACATTTCTGTATTAGATTTGAAAGAAGAGTTGATCCGATCCCTATTCCCACTGATTCAGGAGCTACATAAACTGAATCTTCAAGAGTGTACCTATAAGCCGAGCGATTCCGAAAGGGGCTAACGTAGGCGAATCCTTTTACAGAACTATTTTTTTCAGCTACCAGATATGGCAGACTAAGATTCCTAGCTTGAATTATTCTTTTATGCACTTCTTCACTTTGTGGAGGCAATTCTTCAAAAGACCCTAAGCCGTTTTCTACATGATAAGCATATATTTTTTGAATGATATCTAAATCATCAATTACTGCCTCACGAATGAAGTAATCTTTTTTATCTTTTCCTTCGGACAATGTTTTTGCCAATACTGTGGTTAAGCCGCAAGAGCTTGTGGTTCTATTCCAATTAAACGTTCAGTTAGAAGGGAAATATTTTCTATTAGTTCCATCATTTCAGCACGACGTGTGAATATAGATTCATTCATATACAGACCACGATTGATCTCAATTTGGATGGCATGAATCTGCTTGGTGGGGCATCCGTAGTTGCGGGTAATAAATCCTCCTGAATAAGGAGTATTACGCATCACTGAATACCCCATTTCACGAAGCGTCTCCTCAACCAAAATTGTTAATGCCCTTGAACAACTGCGACCATGCGCATCACCAATAATAAAATCTACCTGACGATGTCTGCCTGCATCATTCTCCATTGGTCCGCCAACAGAGGGCATTGAATGACAATCAATTAAGATGCATCTATTAAATTGATTCTGCGTTATGTTTATTAGCTCTTCAAGGGCTTTATGATAAGGCCTATAAAAGTTATCGATCCGTCTATTAGCTTCTGTAAAACTTAATTTTTTTGAATAAATCTCCGATCCATTAGCTACTAGTTTAGCGATTGTACCCAGCCCCACGGCTACTCTGGGAGAACGTTTATTAACAAAGTCCGGAAGTGGTTCGCTAAACATCATAGGATCAAGTTCATATGGCTCTCGATTGGGATCAATGAAGGCTCGAGGAAATAGGGCTTTTAGGAGAGGTGCTCCGTAGTTGGTTACCGAAGAAAATATCTCATCCACAAAACTATCTTCGGATTTACGTATTTCGTGAGCGTCGAGTTGTATTGCTTGTAAAAACTCTTCTGGGTATGCACGTCCGCTATGCGGAGAAGAAAAGACTAACGGTACGGTTTGTTTAGTCGGACTGATAATCTCGATTGCGGGCTCAGATTTAATTTTTTGTTTTTGGTTCATAGTTTAATTGATTTATTAAAATAGTGGGTCCCATCATATCTGTCTAAATGAAAGAAATGTAGGCTAGTGTTTAATGTTCATTAAAGTGTATGTATCATAGTATTTTCGATCCTTTTACACCAGAACTCCATTTATTTTTTAACTCGAGTTTCTCTAAAGTATTTAATTTATATATTAACGAGAATATCTATCTATTTACTAGTCTTGCCAATCAGTAGCTGTCGTTGTATGACCGACTATTAAATTAGAATTTAACAGAAATTGTAATACTTTTTGCAAATAATCATGAGGGCGCGTAGCTCAGCGGGAGAGCACCTCGGTGACATCGAGGGGGTCGTAGGTTCAAACCCTACCGCGCCCACCATCTAAATTCTCTAGTCATTATTTAAAGTGTTTTTAACTACCTATCGATTATTAATATTATGAGATACATATGACACTTCCCTATAACTCAGTTTTAGTTACAGGCGCCGCTGGATGTATTGGTGCTCAGGTAGTTGCTAATTTAATTCAAAAGGGTATGAGGCCCGTTGTATTTGATCTATCTGAAGATCGACGCCGATTAAATTTAGTCGTTAATAAAAAGGATGCCGATAACGTTAAATGGGTGGTTGGGGACATTAAAGAGAAGGGTATACTTGAAGATGTTATATCGGATAATGCTGTTTCCACAATAATTCATCTCGCTGCGCTACAGGTGCCATTTTGTAATGAGAATCCGCTTTTAGGCGCTCAGGTAAATGTTATTGGCCAGATTAATGTATTTGAAGCGGCGTTGAAGCATAATATTGATGGCTTAGCGTACGCCAGTTCAATAGCCGCTTTGCCGCCAGAGAATGAGAAATGGCCTGCAACACTTTATGGCGCTTTTAAGATGGTCGATGAAGCCATAGCAAATGTTTATTGGAACACTAAAAACCAGCCAAGTATTGGTATCAGACCTCATACTGTTTATGGGCCAGGACGTGATCAAGGGGTAACAGCTGCTCCAACTAAAGCAATGCTTGCTGCAGCAGCAGGAATAAGGTTTTGTATACCTTTTAGCGGGCCTATAATGTTGCAGCACACAACGGAAGTAGCTAATGCTTTTATAGCTGCGGCTCTCTCCAAAAAAAAGGGTGCGTATGTTGCTGATCTAGCCGGATCAAATACAAGTGTAGAAGAAGTCCTAGAAATTATTAGACAAACAATTCCATCAGCGGAATTAAGCTCTACAGGAGAGCCCCTTCCTTTTGTAAGTGGGCTTAATGATAAATATTTAAGAAGTCTCATAGGAGATTTTCCTGGGCTTGGACTTTCAATTGGTGTGGAAAAAACTATCAGCTCCTTTAAAACTTTATTAGATAAAAATCTTGTAAGTGCGGATGATGCTTATATCGACCCATTGGGAAAAAGTTATTATAATCTGTATGACTCGTAGTAAACTCGTTTATTAATGAATAGCTTTTAGGCTTTATAGCTCATACATTTATTTAAAACTTGGGATGGAGTTTCTCTATGAAAAAACAAATAGAACACATACACTGGTCAGATGCACCAGATATTTGGATGCCTTATGCTCCTGCAATCAAGGTGAGCGGGGGAACGACCGTTTACTTAGCTGGATGCACAGCAACGCCGGTTTATCATAGTCACCCTCATGTACCAGAGGAGTTTGATGGTATCCCTGAAGACATGGAAGGCCAGACAAGAATTGTTTTAGAAAATATTAAAAAAGGTCTTGAGTCGGTTGGAGCTAATTTTTCAGATATTGTGACTTCAAATCGTTATTGTACTGACCTTTCAGATCAAGACGCTTTAAATCGTGTTTGGGCAGAATACTTTGGAGATAATAAGCCAACTACAACGACTGTCCAAGTGGTACAGCTAGCAACTGATCCAAGGTGCAAAATTGAAATAGATGCTGTCGCAGTAATTGATTGATGATTTCATATTATACCTTGCTTTGGGAGCATTTTTACTCATGAAACGTAAGAATAATCGTCATTACTTCGCAACTCGGGCAATACATGCAGGGCAGCAACCTGACCCTTCAACCGGGGCGGTTATGACGCCTATTTATGCGACCTCTACGTATGTCCAAGAAAGTCCTGGCAAGCATCTAGGTTATGAATACTCACGTACACAAAATCCAACTCGAGGTGCGTATGAGTCATGTGTGGCAGACCTAGAAAATGGTTCAAGTGGTTTTGCGTTTGCATCGGGAATGGCTGCTATTAGTACAGTCTTAGAGATATTAGATAGTGGAGATCACGTGCTTTCTATGGACGATCTTTATGGAGGCACCTACCGACTTTTTGAGAATGTACGTCGTCGTTCTTCTAAACTTGATTTTTCTTTTGTTGATATGACGGACCCTCAACGAATTATCGAAAAAATCAAACCAACTACCAAAATGTTATGGGTGGAGACGCCAACTAATCCACTTTTAAGAATAGTCGACCTATCTGCTGTGGCGGCTATAGCAAAGGAGCATGGTCTAATAGCTGTATGTGATAATACTTTTGCTTCTCCTTACATTCAGCGACCATTAGATCACGGAATTGATATTGTTGTTCATTCAGCTACAAAATACCTCAATGGTCACTCAGATCTAGTTGGCGGAGTAGTAGTGGTAAACAGAGAAGATTTGTCTGAAAAACTATCTTTTCTTCAGAATGCTATTGGCGCTATTGCTAGTCCTTTTGATAGCTTTTTGGCGTTGCGTGCTCTTAAAACACTTCACCTTCGCATGGCCCAACATGTTAGGAGCGGCCAGATAATAGCCGAATATCTTGAAAATCACAAAGCGGTTGAAAGAGTTTATTATCCTGGGTTAGAAAGCCATCCCCAATATGAGCTAGCCTCTATGCAAATGAATGGGTTTGGAGGGATGATAAGTATTCTTTTAAAAGGGGGGCTTGCGGAAAGTGTAACCTTCCTGGAGCGATGTAGATTATTTGCATTGGCCGAAAGTCTTGGAGGAGTCGAAAGTTTAATAGAGCATCCAGCAATTATGACTCATGCTTCTGTGCCCGAAGAAAAAAGATTAAAACTTGGTATAAAGGATAATTTAATTCGTTTTTCTGTTGGATTAGAAGATACTCGTGATTTATTGGCCGAGTTAGATTTTGCTCTAAGCTAATGAAAAAAATTACGCCAGCAATAAAAGCATAATAGGGAGTGAAACAACAGAAAGAGCTGTTTGGCTGGTTAGTATGGAAGCCATAAGTTCATGATCTCCTTCCATTTCACGGGCTAAAATATAAGAGGTTACTGCTGTTGGCTGTCCGTGAAATAGAACTAGGGTAGCAATTATTTGTCCATCAAGCCCTAGAACTTTTCCTATCAAATAGGCAATAAGTGGAGAAATTATTAGTCTTATGGCGCTAGCCAAAAGAATTGAATTAAACTGATTCCTGAAGTTGATAACAAAAATACTAGCACCGGCACAGAATAAAGCCAGCGGTAGTCCTAGACTAGAAAGAAAGCCTACTCCTCTGTTTATATATTCGGGTAGCTCTAAACCACTCAGGTTAATCGCAACTCCGACAAATGTTGATAATATAAATGGATTTCCTAAGAGTTGTAGGGCTACATGATTTAGGTTTCTTTTTCCCTCACCACCAAATTGTGCAAGGACTAGGACGCTTATAAAGTTCACAGTTATTGTGAAAATAGCTATTAAGAGCACTAATAAAGCAGCTAAATTATTTCCTAATAATACAGGAGCAGCAGCTAAGGAAATAAAAAAATTGGCTCTAATCGATCCCTGAAATATCGATGTAAAAGATTGGTCCGATATGGAAAAGTGTTGATTAATTTTTTTTCGAGAGAGTAATAATATTAAGCTAACTGCAAAAATTGTTGCTAACAATGCTAGTAAAGCATTGGTAATTTGTACGTTTTCTAAATCAACATACAATAAATGTTTTATTACTAGTGCTGGAACAAAAAGATAATAAGTTACTTTTTCGATTAGTCGCCATTTAATTGTTTCGCTAAATAAAAAGCAGCGAGTAAACCAGCCTAGAAGTATCATTAAAAATACAGGTGCTAGTGCAATTATTATTTCGTGCATTTGCATTATAATTAATGAGTTTTTAACTCAATGTTTTAGATTCGAAAAAAACTAATGACTCAGTATCTGGCTTAAAAACAGTTTGGTTCGATCTGACTTAGGATTATTAAAAAATTCTTCAGGGGTGTTTTGTTCTACAATCAAGCCCTCATCCATAAATATTATTCGGTCTGCAACTTGTGACGCAAACCCCATTTCATGCGTGACAACTAGCATTGTCATTCCAGTGTCGGCAAGGTCTACCATTACGTCCAGAACTTCCTTAATCATTTCTGGGTCGAGGGCTGACGTAGGCTCATCAAACAGCATTATTTTTGGTCGCATGCATAAAGATCTGGCAATAGCTACTCTTTGTTGCTGCCCTCCGGAAAGCTGACCTGGAAACTTCCTAGCTTGTTCGGGGATTTTTACCCGCTCTAGATATTCCATCGCTAAACTTTCAGCTTCTAATTTGGGCATTTTTCTTACCCAGATCAAAGCTAAAGTACAATTGTCTAGGACATTAAGATGGGGGAAGAGATTGAATGATTGAAAAACCATTCCAACTTCACGACGGACTGCATCAATGTTCTTTAGATCGTGCGTAAGTTCATTTCCTTCAACTACTATTCGACCCTCCTGATGCTCCTCAAGTCTATTTATACACCTAATTAATGTAGATTTTCCACTACCAGATGGACCGCAGATCACAATTCTCTCCCCTTGACTAATCGACAAGTTGATATCTCGAAGAACATGAAAATTTCCAAACCACTTATTTAAGGCGCTAATTTCTATCACAGCCGAATTTTCATTCATCTAATAGCACTCCGTAGCTAGGGACCATCTGAGTTTCATTTATTTGTTGTATCAAGACGTTTCTCTAAGTTGATGGAATATCGAGACATGGAAAAGCAGATTATGAAGAAAAACAACGCCGCCAACAAAAAAGTTTCATGATCAACTTTGCCCATCCAATCGGGGTTAGTTTGCAACAAACGAGCTTGTCCTAGAATATCAAATAACCCAATGATAATAACCAAAGTTGTATCTTTGAATAAGCCTATAAATGTATTGACAATGCCAGGTATAGAGATTTTCAGAGCCTGTGGTAAAATAACTAGGCGCATAGATCTCCAGTATCCCAATCCAACAGCTTGTGCAGCTTCATATTGGCCATTTGGAATAGCTTGTAATCCACCTCTAATCACTTCGGCCATATAAGCTGAGGCGAAGATGGTTATCATAATCATGACTCTTACTAATTGATCTAAAGATACTCCTGGAGGTAAAAAAAGTTGAACAATTATAACTGCTACAAACAGAAGTGTAATTAGTGGAACGCCTCTAATTATTTCTATAAAGGCGATTGAAAACATTCTTATAAGAGGGAGTTTAGATCTACGCCCTAGAGCGAGTACAATGCCTATTGGAAGTGAAAGTATTATGCCAGCTAACCCTGCTACCAGGTTAAGCATGAAGCCCCCAAATTTATCTGTTGTTACCACTTCAAGCCCAGCTCCACCCAAAAGAAGTAATGCTGAAATAATAGGGTAGCTCAGGGCAAACCACCTGCCATATTTAGAATATGGAAGGTTTTCAAATAATATGTAAGCTAGGGCGGGTAGTAACAAAATGAGAGAGAGATTTACCCTCCAGTATGATTCGGGTGGGTAAAATCCATAGAAAAACTGATTTATTCTTTGATCCAACCAAGCCCAGCAAGCACCATTAGTAGTGCATTCCTTTCCTGAACTTCCAGAAAAGTCGGCATTAAGTAGAGCCCAATCAAAAAGAGGTGGTAGAGCTAGCCATAAGATATATATTGATATAATTGTTAATAAGGTATTTACCCATCCACCTAATAGATTTTTCCTAATCCATCCAATGATGCCTACCGTGTTAGCAGGGGGAGGTTTTATGCCAGGGTTAGCTTTATCACTATGTGAGTTGTTATCTCTAGTCATCGTTCAACTAACTCTATTCTTTTATTATACCAGTTCATAAAAGCTGAAGTTATTAGACTAAGCGTCAGATAAAATATCATAAAAATTGAAATCACTTCTAAAGCTTGCCCACTTTGGTTCAATACTGTGTCGCCTATTGAGACTATATCTTGATAGCCTATTGCGACAGCCAGAGAAGAGTTTTTGGTAAGGTTCAAATATTGACTGGTCAGGGGAGGAATGATCACTCTTAGCGCTTGTGGTAGTATTATTTTCCGCATTATCAAACTTGGCTTTAGTCCGAGTGCACTTGCAGCTTCTCTTTGACCACTAGAAACTGAGAGTATCCCCGAACGCACAATTTCAGATATAAATGCTGCAGTATACGTCGATAAAGCAAGCCATAGAGCAACGAGCTCAGGTGTAACATTGAAGCCTCCCTTTAAGTTAAAACGTCCGCGAGTAGGAACGTTAAAATCAATTGGTTGGTCAGCTAGTAAGAATGTTAATGCAGGAAGAAATATGATCAACCCAAGGGCTGTATATCCAAATGGAAAAATTTTTCCCGTTTTTGCTTGTCTTTTTTGTGACCAACGTTTGATAAAATAGATGACAATAAGCGCGAATATTAATGCTGAAAAAACTAGAACCGATCCTTCATAAAAATTCGCTGAGGGCAACCTTATGCCCCGGTTGTTAAGAAAAATGGAGTCACCTATTGAGAGGCTGTTTCTAACTTTAGGTAGAGACAGTAATATAACCCACCAAAAAATGATTTGAAGCAGAACTGGAACGTTGCGAACAAACTCTACATATATTGTGACTAACCTGCTAATTAGATAATTTTTCGAAAGCCTCAATATTCCTGCGACGAATCCAATAACAGTTGCCGCTAAAATCCCAAGTATAGCAATTACGATTGTATTTAAACCTCCAACGATTATAGCTCTGCCATACGTTGAGGTTGATGAGTATTCAATTAAGCGCTGATTTATATCGAAGGACGCTGTATCCCCAAGGAAACTATATCCAGAAGCTAGGCCAGCCTTTTCAAGGTTTGTAATAGTATTTGAGATAATGAATGCAAAAAAAACTGCTATGCCAACCACTAGTAGGATCTGGAATATAAGACCTCGGGTACGTTCGTTTGTCCATAAACTTTTGGTGTTCATACTGACGAGCTATTCCATCCAATTAGTTTGGATCACCTTGCTACATTCCTTATTAAAGAAAAAACCTGCAGTCCCCCAACTAACCTTACGGTGGTTAGACAGGGGACCGAGTTTGGAGTTTTAACGTATTGGCGGAGCGTAAAGTATGCCACCGTCCTTATAGAGTGCATTGAGGCCCCTAGACAGTCCTAATGGGGTTTTTGTGCCCAAATACTTCTCAAATATTTCAGCATAATTACCTCCTGCAGCAATAGCTCTTACTGCCCAAGTGGCGTCAAGTCCTAACATTTTCCCCATGGAACCTTCTTTGCCAAGCATACGATTTATTTCAGGGTTTTTTGTGCCCTTTGCTTTTTCGTTAACATTGGCTTGAGTTACTCCAAGTTCTTCTGCGACAATTAAGGCGTTCAAAGTCCAGCGTGCAATATCAGCCCATTGATCATCGCCTTGACGAACTACAGGACCCAGTGGTTCTTTTGATATAATCTCTGGAAAAACCATATGATTTTCGGCATCTTTGAAAGTACTTTTTGTTGCGGCTAAACCTGAAGCGTCAGTTGTATAGACGTCACAGCGCTCAGCTAAATATCCAGCTCTGGCTTCTGCGTTAGTCTCTATTGGAACTGGTTCATATTTCATTTTGTTAGAACGGAAGAAGTCAGCCAGATTGAGCTCAGTTGTAGTTCCTGTTTGGATGCAGACTGATGCCCCATCAAGCTCTTTAGCGCTTTTAATTCCGAGTGATTTTCGACCTATAAAGCCTTGTCCGTCATAATAACTGACTCCTAGAAATGTAAATCCGAGGTCAACATCCCTTGAAAATGTCCAGGTGGTGTTTCGTGACAAAACATCAATTTCACCTGAAGCTAGAGCGGGGAAACGAGTTTTGCCGGTTAGGTTTACGTATTTAACCTTGTCTGCGTTTCCTAAAACAGCTGCGGCAAGTGCTCTGCAGAAAGCAACGTCAAACCCTTTCCAGTTACCTTTGTCGTCCGTAAAAGCAAAACCTGGAAGACCAGTGTTAATGCCGCACTTTAGATGCCCGGCAGCCTTAACATCATTTAAAGTCGAGGCATGTGCTGTGCCGAAAGACAGCAAGGTTATTATTGCCATGGCGGCAAACCTTATTAGGTTAAGTCTCATGATTCTCTCCATAATTATTAATCTTTTTATTGTTACCAATTAAATTTAAATATTTTTCCAAAGTGAATTCAAATATTACTTTACGCGGAAAATCAAAAATATTGAATGTTTTCTAACAAAATAAAATAACATCATTTTTTAAATACAATTCAAACCCATTTGATTCTTCTAGTTTAGATTGGGCTTTTTCAGGTAATCAGCTCTAGCGCTGCTTTGCACAATCAAAGACAAGGTCTCTCCATCCCTCTCTAGAGTAAGCGGAACCGATACTCCAGCACTACCTAATGACCAGATTTTTCTAAACATTGTTGGAAGGCCAGTTACCGGTTCACCAGCGATCCCTAATATCATATCTCCTAGATCTACCCCTGCAAGCATTGCCGGTCCGCGTTTAGCCAAACCCGCAACTACCAATTTATCATCAGCTTCAGCCGTAGTCATGCCAAGCCACGGCCGAGGAGGCTTACTTGGTTGTCCCATGCTAAGTAGATCATTATAAATAGGCTTAAGAATATCGATTGGAACAATCATGTTTCCATCAATTTGCTCGTCCCCTGGTATTGCCTGCTGTATATAAAGGGAACCAACTCCTATCAATTGTCCTACTTGATTGAACGCAGCAGCTCCGCTCCACTTTGAATGGGCAGGTATTGTGAAGATTGCATTATCAATTAAATACTCCCACGAGCCAGCGAATTCTCTTACGGACACGACCTGTGCGTTCACGGCTCCTTCAGCTCCTCCTTGCCCAGCAATAATAACCGGTTCACCTACTGAAACTGGTGAGGATTCTCCTATTTCAGCTGAGGGTAGGTCTAGTTTACCTAAAGCTTGGACTAATCCTAAGCCGGTTTCTTGGTCATAGGCTACTACATCAGCAGGAACTGCGACATTATTATTACCAATTAACCATATTTTTTCAGCTTCTGTAATTAGGTAGCCAATTGTTAGAACGATCCCATTATCATCAACTATGACGCCTTGTCCTTCTCTCTCTGTTCCTAAAAGAGGTGCGGTAAACGCATCTTCGGGTATAGATGCCCTCAGTGAAACAACTGATGACAGAATATTGTCTAGCTCAAATGGCACGTCTTCTCTTTTTGGGTGGCTTCCAAGACGTGTACTCCAAAATTGAGGATTTGATGGATCGCTCAAGCGACACTCCTCTGTGTGTAGTTAAAAAGGATACTCTAATTTTATTATTTTTGTCATGCTGTTCAAGGTTTAATATCAAAGCTTTACCTTAGTGGACCTCTGTCGTTTTGCAAATTCCGCCTGATGTAGATAGTTGCCCTCGGCGTAATCTTTTAAATAATTTATAAAAGAGGTTGGCTTATAAGCTGTCGGTTCAGATCTACTAATACAGGTTTCAAAGGGCTCATTGATAGTTTCATCACTTGGATTATAAAAAAACGTTATAGCATATCTGTCAGTTTTGGGTATTAAAACGCGGTGAGGTGTCGCAATAAACTTCCCATTTGTCCATCGGCTTAAAAACTCACCGGTGTTAATAAGCATTGCTTCAGGCAGGTGAGGAACTTCAATCCATTCTCCTTCTTGAGTTTTTACCTCTAAGCCTGGCACATCTGACATGGGTAAGAATGTTATGAATCCGTGATCAGAATGGGGAGCAAGACCAAATTGATTTGCATCAGCTTGGCTTGGAGCATAATGGGCGTTTCGATTTATAAAATGTGGCTCACGAAAAAATTGAAATAAATAGTTTTTATCCATACCGAGGGAAACAGAATAAACAGGAAGCATTTTCCAACCGAGCCTAATCATTGCATCATGATACTCAGTCATTGTTTTACGGAAGCCCTCTATAAGCTGTGAGCGGGGCCACTGATTCATCCCATAAAATCGCTCATTATTAACAACTTTAGGGTCAGATGGTACTCTGTCTCTCATTAACTGAAAGGCCTCATTGGTGTCTAGCTTGGTGTTATCGGCAATTCCTGATGTTTTTAAAAGGCTCGCTTTTGGGGGTATGTATCCAATTTGGTGTTCATTGACCCTAAGAGTTTCCTTAACCTCATTTGGTAAAGCAAAAAAACGGCTAACTGCTTCGAATGTTCTGTCTATTATATCAGGAGAAACATTATGTCCTATCAAATAGTAGAAACCTATTTGCTCTTGGGCGTGTTTTATCTGGTTAGCTAGCGTTTCAAGTGATCCTTTTTTACCAGAAAAATATTCTGAAGCATCTATAATAGGTATTTTTTCGACAGTGTCTTGGGCAGTATTAGCCATCAATTAATCTCCCTTTTAATATTCTTGAGCCACAAATAAACTGCTGCCCTATAAAATGCCATAAAACTAGACTTATTTTACTCTATTGGTTAATCCCAATATTTAAGCATGCGCTGCATATGTAGCACTGTCAAATCGTAGTAAATATTCTATAATTTAAAACGAGTTGTTGACAGCATAGTGGTAGATTTGTAGTTTCTGCCACTTAACGCATTAAAGCCCTGAGGGCAGAAGGCAAAGTAGATGAAGGTCGCCAGTTCATTAAAAACCTTAAAGAAGAGAGATCGCCATTGTCAGGTGGTTAAAAGGAAGGGGAGGTTGTACGTTATCAATAAACGTAACCCTCGTTTCAAAGCCCGCCAAGGCTGATGCTTATTGTCTTTGTGCAATTTAAAAATTACTATTAATAACCGCGCAAAGGCGCGTTTTTTTATCAGTTTTGCTTTTTAATAAGCTGTCTGTTGGTGTATATTTAGTGCTGAAGGTCTTAGCCGATGAAGATGCCTGAACCGGATAAAGCAGTTATTGAGCGTAGAGAAGAAATAATTTCTTCTTTAATGAAATTTGTTCCTAGTGAGAGTATAATTTCGGAGAAGAAGGAGTTATCTGTCTATGAGTCCGATGGACTGACTGCCTATCGGCAAGTGCCTATGATAGTTGTATTGCCCGAAACTGTAGAACAGATTAGCCAAGTGCTGTCTTATTGCTATAACAATAATGTTAAAATTGTTCCTAGAGGAGCGGGCACTTCGTTGTCCGGAGGAGCTCTTCCTCTAGCTGATGGCATAACTTTGGGTCTGGGAAAATTTAATAAAATATTAGAAATAGATTATGATAATCGCTGTGCACGTGTTCAGCCCGGGGTTACTAATTTATCCATTTCAGAAGCGGTAAAGGGACATGGGTTTTACTATGCACCAGATCCTTCTAGCCAGATTGCTTGTACAATTGGTGGTAACGTTGCAGAAAACTCTGGGGGTGTCCATTGTCTGAAATATGGACTAACAACTAACAATATTCTTGGCTTGCAGATGGTTCTACCTGATGGTGAGATTGTTTCATTGGGTGGTAAACATATGGACAGCGAGGGTTATGACCTGCTCGGTCTTATGACTGGGTCAGAAGGGCTTTTAGGAATAATTACTGAAGTTACTGTCAGAATTCTTTCTAGGCCAACTTCGGCGAACGCACTAATGATTGGTTTTGATAGTTCTGAACAAGCAGGTAAGTGCGTCGCAAATATTATAGCAGACGGAATCATACCTGGAGGTATGGAAATGATGGATGGCCCAGCCATTGAAGCCGCTGAAGCGTTTGTTAAAGTGGGCTATCCCTTGAATGTTGGAGCGTTACTTCTAGTTGAGCTAGATGGTCCGTTTGAGGAAGTGAATTTTTTAATTGATCGAGTAAAAGAAATTGCTAATTCTCAAGGAGCTGTTTCATTACGGGTAAGTAGAAACGAAGAAGAGCGAGAACAATTTTGGGCCGGGCGTAAAGCAGCATTTCCAGCGATTGGACGCTTAACTCCAGATTATTATTGTGTTGATGGCACAATACCTCGCTCAAAATTGCCAGAAGTTTTAGCTCGAATGTCAGAGTTGTCTAAAACATATGGTCTTAAAGTGGCGAATGTTTTTCATGCTGGCGATGGTAATCTCCATCCTCTAATTATGTATGACGCCAACAATCCAGGCGAACTAGAAAGAGCTGAAAACTTTGGATCTGACATTTTGAAACTATGTGTTGAAGTTGGGGGGGTTCTCACTGGAGAGCATGGTGTAGGAGTTGAAAAAAGAGATCTTATGGGTGTTATGTTTTCTGAAATCGACTTAAATCAACAGCAACGCGTAAAATGTGCATTTGATCCGCATCAGATCTTAAATCCAGGAAAAGTTTTTCCTACCTTACACAGATGTGCTGAACTGGGAAGAGTACATATACATAAAGGTAAAATGCCCTTTCCTGACATACCTCGGTTTTAGAATTAATGACAGAGGTTCTAAAACCTTCAGACTCTAGCCAACTTGAAGACATGGTAAAATGGGCTATTGCAGATGATATTCCACTTGAAATTGTTGGTTTGGCTACTAAACGTGGATTAGGTCGGCCGATTATAGGAAAACAAGGTAATATAGGTAATCTAGTTATAGGTCATACGATAGACCTATCTTCGTTAAGCGGAGTATCCTTATATGAGCCAGATGAATTGGTTCTTACTGCTGGAGCAGGTACGCGCGTTTCTGATATAGAAGACCTACTAGAATCTGAAGGGCAACAATTGGCTTTTGAGCCGATTCATATGGCAAAACTTTATGGCAATGAAGGAGGAAGTCTCGGCGGCCTTATTGCCTGTAACCTCACCGGACCTCGGCGTATTAAAGCAGGGGCCGCAAGGGATCACGTTCTTGGCATAAAAGGCGTCAGTGGCCGTGGGGAATATATTAAAAGTGGTGGTCGGGTTGTAAAAAATGTTACAGGATATGATTTGTCAAAATTAATGACTGGATCTTATGGAACATTAGCTGCCCTAACTGAAATAACTCTCAAGGTTCTTCCAGCCCCCGAAAATACGTCAACACTCGTAATTTTTGGTCTTGATGAAAAGACGGCTCAAAGGGCCTTGTCTACGGCTATAAACTCAAGCCATGAAGTATCAGGTGCTGCTCACTTACCTGCTAGATCTAGTTCTGAATTGTCTCTAGGAGATATAAGGAACGAAAACAGCTCAGTTACAGCCTTAAGAGTTGAAGGGTTTAGGCCGTCAGTTGTTGCACGCTGCGAGTCTCTAATAAAACTTCTCAAAAATTTTGGTGCTGTCGAAAAGATAAACAAAGAAAACTCAATTGTTTTTTGGAAAGACGTTTGTGATGTTGGTCCATATAAAGAGAGGAAGGATCCGCTTTGGCGTATGTCTGTAACGCCTACGATGGCTCCAACTATTGTTGAAAAAATTAATAGCTTGATAGCTGGCTGCGCTTTTTATGATTGGGGTGGAGGTCTCGTTTGGTACAAATTAGACGAATATATGAGTGATTCAGGTGCTACTATTATACGAGATGTAATTAATGCTAATGGTGGAGGTCATGCAACTTTAGTAAGGGCAGAAGATAGTATTAGATCTCAAACAGATGTTTTTCATCCTCAAACTCTAGCATTAGCAAAATTAACCGCCCGAATAAAAAACAGCTTCGATCCTCAAAGAATATTAAACCCCGGACGCATGTACTTGGAGGTATAGTTTGATGCAAACTCATTTTTCAATTGATCAGCTATCTGACCCAGACACCTCTGCTGTAAACGATATTTTGCGCTCCTGCGTGCATTGCGGCTTTTGTAATGCAACCTGCCCCACTTATGTCCTGCTTGGAGACGAACTTGATAGTCCAAGGGGTCGTATTTATTTGATGAAGGAGATGCTAGAATCTGAGGAACCTGCTACTAAAGAGGTTGTAACTCACATTGATCGTTGTCTGTCCTGTCTATCTTGTATGACGACTTGTCCTTCTGCTGTTCACTACCAGCATTTAGTTGATCATGGTCGGAGCTATATAGAAGATACTTACAAGCGTCCATTTTTGGATAGATTGGTCAGATGGAGCCTCTCAATGACTATTCCTTATCCGTCAAGGTTTCGAATGGCTATTTGGCTAGCAATTCTTTTTCGACCAGTCCGTTTTTTATTTCCCAAATATTTTCGTACTATGATTGATTTAGCTCCGATTAGTTTGACAAAAAAATCCACAACTGACTTTCAGGGAATCTATCAGTCTCAAGGAACTAAAAACATAAGAGTGGCATTGCTTAGTGGCTGTGCGCAGACCGTATTATCTCCCCAAATAAACGAATCAACTGTGAGAGTTCTAACTCGATTAGGAGCAGAAGTTGTTGTTTCAAAAAATAGTGGGTGCTGTGGCTCTTTGGTTCACCATTTAGGTAAGGCAGATTTATCTCGTCAGCAAGCCAAGGCTAATATTGATTCATGGTGGCTTGAAATACAACGTGGCGAATTGGATGCTATAGTTGTTAATACCAGTGGTTGTGGAACCCAGATAAAAGATTACGCCTTTATGTTCCGTGATGAACCTGAATACGCATTGAAAGCAGAAAAGATATCGAAGTTGGCCTGTGATATATCAGAGTTTTTACATTCTCTTGATATAGAGTTTGTTAAGAATGACGAGATCCAAAAATCAAAAGTGACTTATCATTCGGCTTGCTCAATGCAGCATGGTCAAGGGATTAAAAATCAGCCTAAAGAACTTTTGGAAGCTGCTGGGTTTTTAGTGAGTGAGCCGGAAGAAGGTCATTTGTGTTGTGGTTCTGCAGGAACTTATAATATTCTCCAAAACGAGCTGGCTGAAAAGTTGAGAGTAAGAAAAACTGAAAAGATATGCGCTACTAATCCAGATTTTGTTGCAACTGGAAACATAGGATGTATTACGCAACTTGTTCGGGGATTAGATATTCCAATTGTTCACACTATTGAGTTACTAGACTGGGCTACTGGCGGCCCTAAACCTAGTGAATTAGAGAATAAAAGATAAATTTGAGAGTTTCTCTTAAATCTAATAATACAGATTATCGATACAATGAGTCATCTTTCAGGTTTGTGTATAGGTAAGAAACATATTCTCCATACCCATTAAATAGCATCGTAGGCACACGGTCATATTTTCCGCCCCCAATTTTCCACTCAGTTTTCTGGCTCCAGCGTGGGTGGCTCACGTCAGGATTTACATTTGCCCAAAAACCGTATTCATTAGGTGCTAAAGATTCCCAAAAACTTTTTTTACGTTCACTTGTGAAGGTAAAACGCACAATAGATTTAATAGACTTGAAGCCGTACTTCCAGGGAATAGCTAGTCGTAATGGAGCTCCATTTTGGGTGGGTAGTTCCTTTCCATACATGCCTGTTACGAGAAAAGACAGCTCGTTCTTTGCTTCCTCTAGGGTGATTGACTCAGTATAAGGCCATGGGTACCAGGATTGTCTAAGACCTGGCATAATTGATTTGTCAGCTAAAATAGTTTCCATAACGACATACTTTGCGTCAAAAGTGGGTTTTGCAAGATTTATCAACTGCTTCATTGGAAAACCAATCCATGGCACTGCCATTGACCATGCTTCTACGCATCGATGTCTATAAAGACGTTCTTCAAAATCTACTTTCGCAAAAAGGTCCTCAATATTTATATTGAGTTCATTTTCAACCATTCCATCTATTTTGATTGTCCAAGGTCGTATTTTTAGTTTTTTGGCTCGTTTCCAGATGTTTTTATTCGATCCAAACTCATAGTAATTATTATAAGTCGTTGTGTATCTTTCAGGAGTTATTTGCCGGTCTAGAATATACTTTGAATTTCTTTTATAAGAGTTTACAAAGCTTTGTGTCTTAGCATTTGCGTCAGATGCAAAAGCTTTGCCTGCCAAAAAGGTAGATAGGCTAGTCAGACCGATGGATCCTAGGAGAATGGAATTAGTAATATTTCTACGATTTAAATAAATATTTTCTGGGGTTATAGTGTTCTCTGATATTTCCCAAGACTTTCTAGTTTTAGTAAGCATAAATAATTCACAGGCATTGATATTGTATTAATGATAATTTCTACACTGATTGTAAGTTATGTTGCAGATTTCTCGTCCATGGGACTGATTACAAACTTATTAGCAGGCAAGTCTTTAATAGGCCAATGCAAAAAGGCAGCAGTAAATGACAGAATAATTGCGATATACCAAGCTATGTCGTAGCTACCGGTTACGTCAAAAACCTGCCCTCCCAACCAAGCACCGAAGAACGCGCCAACTTGGTGGGAAAAGAACACAATTCCAAATAACATACCAAGGTGTTTGGCTCCAAATATTCTGGATACAACGCCACTTGTGAGTGGGACTGTGGCAAGCCATAGAAACCCAAGAACAGCTGAAACTATATATATAGACCAGGATGAAACAGGCAATAACAGCATAGCTAGTATTACAATACCGCGCCCTAAATATATAAGGCTCAGTATGTGTTTTTGTCTAAACTTCTTGCTTGTTTCGCCAGCCAAATAGGTGCCTATTACGTTAGCAAAGCCAATTATTGTTAAAGCTACAGCTCCCGCCTCGTATGATAGCCCTTCAGACGTAATGAATCCTGGAAAATGTGTTGTTATTAACGTGACTTGGAAGCCACATACAAAGAAACCGCAAAGTAATAGAATATATCCTGAGTTTAGGCGTGCCTCTCTGAGAACTTCCCGAACATTAAGTTCTGATTCTTGGAAAACACTTTGCCCATCATTATTGAAAAGTCTAACGAGTAAGACCATTAAAAGAACTATTATAGCTGAAATCATTAGGGAAAAAGGCCATCCAGATACGCCAATTAGCGTTTGGCTTATTACTGGAAGCAGCATCGGGCCCAAAGCGCCGATGGTGCTTACTAGGGCTACAGCGTAAGTTCTGTTTTCTGCAGATACAGCTCGGGAGACAGCTCCGAAAATAACGGCAATCCCAGCACCACTCATCCCAATGCCTACTAACACACCCCCAGTTAAGATTAGTTCTATAGGGGTAACTGCATTTGCCATCCCTAATATGCCAATGGCGTACACTATAGCTCCTGAAGCTATTACTTTAGCAGCACCGTACCTATCAGCTAATCCGCCGACAAATGGTTGTAAAGCGCCCCAGATTAAATTCTGTAAAGCCATTGCTAGGCCAAAGAGCCCTCTGCTCCAGTCTAAATCAATGGTCATAGGAACTAGAAAAAGGCCGAAAGTTTGCCTTACTCCCATCACCACAGTCATTATAATTCCTGCAGCAAAAATCACGTAAAGTTGTTGTCTAGTTAAGACACTTTTCATTTTATGCCCTAAATGTTTAGTTTTCTTAGGATACCTGATTAAGCTAGTGAGAAACAAGGCCGGACCCGTAAGGGCCCGACCAAGTTATAGGGAGAACGCATGAATGATATAATTAACAAATATTTACTATTCATGTTCTACTGCATCGGGAGGAAGATGCAATCAGGTACTTAATAGATTTCATGCGTTGTTCTATTAATAACCCGAAAATTTGAAACTAACTTGCACTAATATTGTTTATCAGCCATGCAAAAATAACATATCTAGTTTGTGGATGGAAAATTAGAAACGTGTTTCCGATACCTTGCTGACTATGAAGTCTCTGAATACGCCAATTCGTTGTGAAGCTCTAAGCTCCTCTGGATACACAAAGTATGCGTCATTACCTGGACCCTCTAACTCAGGCAAAATGCGAACCAGACTTGTGGATTCTCTGGCATAAAAATCAGGTAAACCTGCAACTCCAATACCTGCTTCAACTGATCTGACCATTGCGTAAAGGTTGTTTAAAATTAATATCTTTCGTGGTTCTTTACCTATGTGGCTGCGAGTTGCATTCAATAACCAGTTTAAATTTGGTGCCGGAAGCACAGTATCTTCGTCATAAACAATTAGTTTGTGATTATCCAAATCAGTTATTCTTTCTGGCATTCCATGTTGCTGAATGTATTCAGATGAAGCAAATACGTGAGTGTTAACTCTCGTCAATCTGCGCTGAATTAAGTCGGGTTGTGTCGGTCTGGTAAGTCTAATGGCACAGTCAGCTTCTCGCATAGATATATCTAGTTCTTCGTCTGAAGTGATCAAAGTTACTTCTATGTCTGGATACAAATCAACAAACTCTCTTATGCGAGGTGTTAACCAAAGGGAGCCAAGACCAACTGTTGTTGTGATTTTTAATGGACCTTGTGGACGTTTTAGAGCATCGTTTAGCTGGGCTTCAGCCATAGTAAGCTTACCAAATACTTCGTGAACTGTACGATAAAGTAGCTCACCTTGTTCAGTTAGTAATAAGCCCCTGGCATGACGATGAAATAATCTACAATTTAATGACTCTTCTAAAGAACTTATCTGCCTGCTAACTGCTGATTGACTTAAATGGATGCTTTCTCCGGCGTGAGTAAAGCTTCCCACTTCAGCAACTTTGTGAAAAATTCGTAATTTATCCCAGTCCAATGACATGGTTTATTTGTTTCCCGGACTGATAGTGTCTTTATTTGCCAATTTTATGTTCCTTCATGGCGAGATACTTCTCTGCTTCAAGTGCTGCCATACAACCCATTCCGGCGGCTGTAACCGCCTGTCTGTATATCTTATCCTTAACATCACCTGCTGCGAAAACTCCTGGAATGTTGGACGCCGTGCTATCAGGGGCTGTAATTAAGTAGCCTTCCTTATCCATTTCTAAATGGCCCTTAAATAGGGAAGTGTTAGGGTCATGGCCTATTGCAATGAAAATTCCGTCAACCTGAATCTCTGATAGTTCATTAGTGTTCGTATTACGAATTTTTGCTCCAGTTACACCTAGGGGATCTTCACTCCCTAACACTTCTTCTAATACAGAATCCCAAACAACATTAATTTTATTATTTGTAAATAGCCTATCCTGCATAATTTTTTCTGCACGTAGTTCTTTGCGTCTGTGAACTAACGTTACTTTGGAGGCAAAGTTAGTTAGAAAAAGGGCTTCTTCAACAGCGGTATTTCCTCCTCCAATTACCATTACTGGTTTTTCCCTATAAAAAAAACCATCACAAGTCGCGCAGGCAGAAACGCCAAAACCGCTATATTTTTGTTCTGATTCTAAACCAAGCCATTTTGCTGACGCACCTGTGGTAATTATTAAACTATCACCGGTATATGTATTTCCAGAGTCACATAGGCATGAAAATGGTCTACTTCCAAAATCAATATCAACTACCACGTCATTAACCGTGTGAGTGCCCACATTTTTTGCCTGCGCTTCCATCTGTTCCATCAGCCAGGGACCCTGAATGGGATCAGCAAAACCTGGGAAGTTTTCAACATCTGTTGTTATAGTAAGTTGGCCTCCCGGTTGTAAGCCGTTAATCATGATTGGTTTAAGGTTTGCTCTAGCAGCATAAACTGCAGCTGTACAGCCAGCAGCCCCTGAACCAATTATTATGACTTTTGAGTGATGTGTTTCTGACATAAAATAAGATTCCTGAATAAACGGATAGTTTGTATTTTGTTTAACACTTTGAAATAAAATTCACATAGTGGAAAAGTTTGTTTTAAAGGTTTATCTAAAGACTAGTGGCATCATTTAGCCAAGCACACGGGCATAGAGGTTTTCTATTTTTTTCCAAGTAGCTTCTGCTGCATCCTCGTTATATACATCGCGTTCAGGGAAAGAATAACCATGTTCTGTTCCGGGATAGGTTTCTATTTCGTATTTTATCTTGTTTTTGGTGAATGCAGTCTGAAGGTCTGGGATAACATTATCCCCTACCCATTGATCGTGTTCGGCAAAGGCCAAGTAAAATTCTCCCCTGAATTTATCTGCCAGAAGATGAGGTGAGTCATCTTTGTCTGTAACTATCCAAACCCCATATAGAGACGCAATAGCTGAAAATCTATCTGGAAACGAACCTGCAACGGTGACGACAAAAGCCCCGCTCATGCAGTAGCCAACACAACCCATAGGTCCATCAGAAGCGTTAGGATCCTCATTCAAAAAGTCTAACATCGCCGAAGTATCATTGGCCACCAGATCATTGCGTAGGCTATGCCATGCAGCAAATATCATTTCTCCCATTTTATCATTACGGTTTTTTAGGTCAAAACGAATATTACCTAGCCTGTAATACAGATCAGGTAAAAGTGTGTAGTACCCCATTGAGGCAAATCTTCTTGCAAAATTTTTAAGTTCTTCTCTGATGCCAGGAGCATCCATATACATGATAACTACTGGATGAGGACCATCTTCTTCTGGCCAAGCAGAAAAAGCATACATCTCGCCTTCAGAAGTTTTAATCAAAGATTCCTTTTCGCCCATAATAATTCTCCTCGTTAAAATCCGAACATATGATCTAAACTAAAAGCTGACTTATTTACGGTTATGAGGCCGTGATAACCGAATAATCTACAGGTAGAATCTCTTACGACGACGTATCCAGCTGTCGAATTATCGGACCCGAAAGCTTTTCTTCTTTCAGTTTTGCTAAACATTTCAGAAAGAAGCCAATAATTTGATCCGCCACAATCAATTCTTATTTTTCGCGTTGCTATTTCTTCCCCGTCGCCAGAAATTAAAATGATTTCAGTTTCGGAGAACGGATTCCAAGGATTTGAGGATGGATATATGAGATGACAGAAAGTATCAGCTCCATCTCCCCCACTGTCGATTTCATAGAGGCCCATGTTAGGCGCAATTCGAAGGAACAACCTTGTAGAAAGTCCCGGAGCAGTGCCACTGTAAGACTGCGGTTCACCGTTCAATGTTAAAAGAGTATTGAATATATGGCTACCAAAACTAGATTCTGCTATATGGCCCGTTAGCTTATCTTCATACCGGAATAAAGCATGCAACCAGCCATCTACTGCTTCAGTTGAAAACTTATGGTCATACACTAATTCCATGTGACCAGCTTGATTCTTTAAACTATCTCTAGTTATTGGACCAACGTCAACGAAGACGCTTTCTGAACGTTTTATTTCACCAAATTCATGGCTCCCTACTTCAGTTCCAGCCTGATCATAAATATATAATTTAATTGGCAGTTTGTTTTGTGAAGTAGACATTGGTGTTGGTAGGATTACAGAGTTGTATCTATCTGTCGGTAATACAGGGGCCGGCAAAAGGAAACCTTTTCCCATAAAATTACTAATTTTAGAAATCATTGGATCAGGTTTTAAATCAGTACGCTCAATGTTTACATGAGCCACTCGCCTTTGAGAAGTTAACCCTTTCCTCTGTTTAATAATTTCATAGCGTGGGCGAACAAAATATTTTCCGGCGTTTATCTCTATTTGATCGGGCCACTTAGCATCATTAAGCAACTTGGAAGTATCCAGAGGGTATGTTGCATAAGGGGGAATTTCTTCGTTTAAAAACACTTTGGAAGAATTTCGTCCCATAATATTTATGCTTATTGTTTTTGGAGGTATTTTACAAGGATGGCTATTTTGAATCCATAAAATAACTTTTTCATCATTATTGGGAGCAGGAAGTCCAGCGTAAAAATCGGCAGGCCAGGAATTTGCATCGTGTGTACATGATAGGCTCTCAGGAGAGGCCCCATAAATGTCTAAAGCATACTTTAAGTTATCGTGCCCTTTGATACCAACTGCGTGTATAAAAAGCTGACCATTAAAATCATCCAGGCCAAAGCGATTTCTCACCTCTGCGCTATCAATAATTATGCTTGATGGTGATGTGGGTAAGGGTTGTTCCCAGTTCGCTATTACGGAACCGCTCTGATCAAATAGTATAAGACACAAAGTTACATTATTTGCTCCATATCGGCTCCAATAGTTTGCCGTTGTCAGACGGGTGTGAAGGTGGTTATTGCCTTCACCCTTTTCATCACGGAACCATGCGAGATTAGTTGCAAAATTTAGTGGGTCTAAGTACTTAGATTTATAGCTAATATACTCTTCTTTTATTCTCGCTTCATCAAGTGTTACAATCTTTTTCCCTTTAGGGACGAGATTAAGAATATCTTTTTTTAGCTTTGCTGTGTCATAAGCGATTATAAAGAGGACGTCATATTCAACAGACTGAATTTCGGTCACAGGCCTTGTTGTTTTTCCTAGGGTTTTTTTACCTATATCTTTGATATCCTGAACAAATACTCCGACAATGTTTAGGAGACTAAGTTGATGTATTTCTGAGAATGTCGTAGCGTGATCATGTGGGTCATAGACTGCTATTAGACAATCTTTACCTAGTTCATCCATTATACTTTTTATTTTATTTGAGGCATAGGGATGACCAACTGCCTTAAAGAAAGGTAACCCACCAGTCATATTAGTAAAAGTTTGAATATTCAGAGCCATGAAAAATCTCTTTGCTTAGGGGCTATCTGAAAAACTTTTTGAAATGAGAAGACATACTATGTCTTAGTTCCTCACGTACCTTGTAACTTCGATTAACAACCCAATTTAATTGAATCATCTTTCTTTCACCTTCGTATGAATGATGGCCGTGCCAAGAATGTGGATGACAAGCGAAGGCTACCATAGAGCCTTGATAAGGGGGTACTTCAGCGGCAAAATTTTCCATATCGTGATTATTATAAAGCAGCCTTAACCGGCCACCTTCTTTTTGCCAAGAAGAATTAAGATATATTAGAACTGTGACTAATTTTCCTTTCGAATCTGTGTGTATTTTGCCATCACTTGATCTGCAATAACCTCTAACTGTAATCATTTTGGGTTTGTTAGATAAATCAATTCCAAGCTTAGAACCTATTTTTTCAGCAAATGTTTCAGAGTTTAATTCTTTCATTAAAATTTCAAAATTTGGTCCACATTTGACACCAGAAACTGGAAAACTACCAGATTTATTTACTTCAGGAAATTCACCTATAACTGAAGATAAGCGCGTTTTAGAGATAACCTCCGGAACGATCACATGTTCAAAAGGATCAAATATAGGTTTAGCTGTTTCGATTGCATTTAAGTCTAGGGCGTTCATAACTCTCTATTAGACTGGGTAAGGAGGATTGCAAAGAGCAATTTTGTGTACGGAAGCATTTTCATGCAATATATTTGTCCATACGAATTATAATTTCTGCCGCAACCTCTTTCATATAATCAGGTATTGTATAAGACCAGCTTTCTATATCTCCTGTAAATGGCCGCGTTACGCCTGCTTGTTCCATAACTGTGTGAAATCTATCAAATTTCTTAGAAGCGTTTGGTAAATGTAGTACAGAAATTGGTTTTCCTGTGGCTGAAGCTTCGCTTATCATATTTACAGAGTCACTTGTAATCAGTATAGCGTCGGCATGTGCAAGAAGACTCATATAAGGGTTAGGGCCGTTTCCATACCAAAAAAAAACTTTTTTTTCATTAATTTTGTCAGTTAGCCTGTCCTTTATTATGTTTATTGTGTCTGCTGGAGTTCGGGGAGAACTACTTATAGCTAGTCCATAGCCTTTTGTGGAGCAAAGATTTAATAAGTCATTTGCTATTTTATGACTGATGGTTTTGTTCATTTTATAAGTCGAATTGTTACCGCCAAGCAAAACGGTTACTAGTGGTTTTGGTAAACTGTGTATCTCGTGTAGAAACCTCTGTTTTGCTTGATCTAACACTTTTGGGGTGATGCCATGTAGTGAGCCCAAAGTACGAATTACATTACCTCCATCTATCTTGTCGTGAAAAGGAACGACAACCGTATCAAAATATTTATAACAGGCCCCCGGATTTTGGATTTGGACACAAAAAGTATTCCCGTTGTTGGCTTTTTTAACAGCTAATGCTGGAGCAACCGATTTACGGCCTGTTGCAATAAGTAAATCAGGCCATGGAGGTGAGATATAATTTGTGTGGTCTGATATAATATAAAACCGTTTAGGAGTTAATGCTGGTGGCAGCCATTTCCACGGGATATTTAAATTGATGTCTTTTGAAAGTGCAGTGATGTTCAAAGCAGAGGTAAGACCGAGGCATTGATTAACCATACCTCGCTGCCCATCAGTGAGAATCCATGTTTTCATAGAGTTTAATTTTTTGTTTAAGTTTGATGAATTACACACATTAACTCTTTTTAATAATAATTAGGTGGATGGTTTCATTTGAAATATTATTTCAATTTGGTAGCATCTGCATAGATGTCAATTGATATTAAATATATCCGATTAAGTTACTTAATTGCTATGTTGGTCTATATTTATTCTATAAATCTGTTGGGGAAATATTGTTCATGACGACAATTTCTAATCAAAGTGATCTGAAAAGTAAGAAAAGAGTTAAACTCGATTCTATCGATAAACGCATTCTGCGTAACTTACGTGATGATGGTCGTATTACCAATGTACAGCTGTCGCGTCTGTCAGGGATTTCAGCACCTCCTTGCTTACGTAGAGTTCGGTCACTTGAAGCGGCTGGCTTTATAAAAGGTTATCACGCAGAATTGGATGGAGAACTTTTAGGTTATGAGGTTTCCTTCCACGCATTAGTAGGGCTCGATAGTCAGGCAGGGGAAGTTTTAGCCGAATTCGAATCTGAAGTGGGCTCATGGCCTGAAGTGCGAAGGTGCGACATGATAAGAGGTGGCGGTGATTTTATGTTAAGAATGGTAGCAAAAAATACTTATCATGAAAATGAACTTACAACGCGTTTGACAGGTGTCATGCATGTTACCACCGTACAAACCTTCCAAGTTATAAGGACTTCAAAACACCAGGCGGGTGTTCCTATAGACGAGACTAAGGCATAAAAAAGTTTATTTTTATGATTTGAGTTTACTTTTTTTATTTAAACCTAACCGAAACAATTTCGTAATATCGGATGCCATTTGGTGTTTGAACCTCCACGCTATCACCTGAAGATCTACCAATTAATGCCTTTCCAATTGGTGAAGCTATAGAAATTTTATTTTTTTTCAAATCCGCTTCGAACTCGCCGACGAGTTGATAGGTCGTTTCATTTCCAGTATCTTCATCGGATAGTTTAACCTTAGCTCCGAAACGAGCGGTTTTTCCACTAAGTTTTGCAGTGTCGATAATCTCAGCCCTTTTGCTAGCGTCTTCTAATTCACCAATTCTTCCTTCTATGAAACTTTGTCTTTCACGGGCTGCATGATATTCGGCATTTTCTGATAGGTCACCATGCTCGCGTGCAGCGGCTATTGCTTTTATAACAGCTGGTCTCTCAATAGACTTTAAGTTGCGTAGTTCATCCTGGAGAATAGCATGACCTTCAGCGGTCATAGGTGTTTTATCCATAATATTATCTGGGCTTTTGTAATTAAAAATTTGTTCTAAATTATTATATCCGAAACCTTACTAGTTTTTTTGTTTTTAGATTATTACATAACTTAGTGGTAATTAGTTATTAAAATATGATTGTAAAGGCGCAACATCAAGACCTCTTCTGTTCAAAGATTCAATTACCATCAGTGCTGCTCTAGCTCCAGCTATAGTGGTATAGTACGGAATTCCCTGTGTTAGCGCTGTTCTGCGCAGGCTGTAGCTATCTGAAATTGATTGACTTCCTTCAGTAGTATTTATGACCAAGTCTATTTCATTATTTGTCATGGCATCCACAACATGAGGCCTCCCTTCTAATACCTTATTTATAGTCATAACCTTTATTCCATGTTTAGTTAAATAGTCTGCAGTGCCTCTAGTGGCCAAAATATTAAAGTTCATTTCTAGTAAGCGGCGAGCGAGCTCAGTAGTTTGGTCTTTATCTCCATTTTTTACTGAGATGAACACGTTTCCTGTTACCGGCACGTGGTTTCCTCCTGCAATCTGTGATTTTGCAAAGGCGTGACCAAAGTCTACATCCAAACCCATAACTTCTCCGGTTGACTTCATTTCAGGACCCAAAATTGTATCAACTCCAGGAAATCGAGTGAATGGAAAAACAGCTTCTTTAACGGCAATGTGATTTTGTTTGGGGGCTGTTTTTAGAAACCCTTCGCCTAATTTAAACTCAGAAAGTAATTCTCCTGTCATCAATCTTGCAGCAATTTTTGCTATTGGCACTCCTGTTGCTTTTGCCACAAATGGAACAGTCCGGCTTGCTCTTGGGTTAGCTTCTATGAAATAAACTTCATCGGATTTAATTGCAAATTGTATATTCATCAGCCCAACCACTTTAAGGGCTCTGGCTAATTCTGAAGCCTGTTTTTGTATTTTGTCTAAAATTGCATCCGATAGGCTAAATGGGGGCAAGGCGCAAGCACTATCTCCGCTATGTATACCCGCCTCTTCTATATGTTCCATAATTCCGGCTATGTATATATCTCCTTCTTTGTCACAAAGCATATCGACATCAACTTCGGTTGCTTCTTGTAGAAAGCTATCAAGCAAAACTGGACTTTCGCCTGACACATTAACGGCTTCAGAAATGTATTTTTCTAGACTTTCGATATCATGTACTATCTCCATTGCTCGGCCGCCTAGAACATATGATGGTCGAATTAATATTGGGTAAGATAGGTCCTCAGCAACTGAAATTGCCTCTTCTTTGCTTGCAGCTATACCGTTTTCAGGCTGTAGAAAGTTTAATTTTTGAAGCAGTTTTTGGAATTTTTTTCTGTCTTCTGAAAGATCAATCGATTCAGAGGAGGTTCCCAGAATAGGTATGTTCTGAGCTTCTAAAGCTTTTGCTAGGTTAAGAGGGGTCTGTCCACCTAGCTGTAAAATAACCCCTAGTAATTCTCCTCTTGTTTCCTCAAGCTTACAAATTTCAATTACGTCTTCTCCAGATAAAGGCTCGAAATAAAGCCGGTCAGAGGTGTCGTAATCAGTCGAGACAGTCTCAGGGTTACAATTAATCATTATTGTTTCGTATCCCGCTTCAGAAAGAGAAAATGCTGCATGGACACAGCAATAATCAAACTCTATTCCTTGCCCGATGCGATTTGGCCCACCACCAAGAATAATTATTTTTTTATTATTGTTAGGTTTTGATTCACACTCACCAGGGTTGCTGTAATTGCCTTCATAAGTCGAATAAAGGTACGGCGTTTGGCTCGAAAACTCAGCTGCACAGGTGTCCACTCTTTTATAGACAGGATTTAATGATAACGATCGGCGGAGCTCTGTAATACTCTTTTCTGACACTTTACTAAGTTCCGCTAATCTGGCATCAGAAAAACCCATTTTCTTTAAGCTAATTAGCTCATCGTAGCTATTCGGCAGTCCGTTGGCTATCACTTGATTCTCGGTTTGTACAATATTGTCTATTTGTTCAAGAAACCACTTGTCGTATCTTGTGACCCTTTCTATTTCACTAAGACTCATGCCCAGTCTTCTTGCCTGGGCGATTATTAAAAGTCGATCAGGACTAGGACGTCCAAGTGCAGCACGCAAAACATCTGGCTCATAAAGTGTTTTATTTTCTTTATTAAAAGCCCCTGGAATCTCGATTTCATTTAACCCCGTCAAACCTGTTTCGAGTGAACGCATGGCTTTTTGTAAGCTTTCTGAAAAAGTACGACCAATTGCCATCACCTCTCCAACAGATTTCATTGAGGTGGTAAGTGAAGCTTCAGTGCCTGGAAATTTTTCAAAAGTAAAGCGCGGGATTTTTGTTACTACATAGTCAAGTGTTGGTTCAAAGCTTGCTGGGGTAACACCTGTTATATCGTTGTCCAGCTCATCTAATGTGTAACCAACCGCAAGCTTTGCCGCGATTTTAGCAATAGGAAACCCAGTTGCTTTAGAAGCAAGGGCAGAAGATCGACTTACCCTCGGATTCATCTCAATAACCACCATACGACCGTTTTTTGGGTTTATCGCAAACTGAACATTTGACCCACCTGTATCTACTCCAATTTTTCGAAGACACGCGATTGAAGCGCTGCGCATTAGTTGATACTCTTTATCTGTTAAGGTAAGGGCGGGAGCAACAGTTACAGAATCTCCGGTATGAACGCCCATAGGGTCAATATTCTCAATAGAGCAAATTATAATGCAATTATCCTTGTAATCGCGCACTACCTCCATTTCATATTCTTTCCAGCCTAATACGGATTCTTCTACCAAAACTTCGCTTGCAGGGGACGCTGCTAATCCGCCTTTTACGATTTCAAAGTACTCTTCACGATTATAAGCAATACCTCCACCTGTGCCCGCTAAAGTAAAACTGGGGCGTATAATTGCAGGAAGCCCAACTTTTTTGAGTCCTTGCTCTGCATCAGCAATGTCCTTAATCAACAAGCTAGAAGGAGATTCAAGACCAATCTCCGACATAGCTTCTCTGAATTGAAGTCGATCCTCAGCTTTGTCTATTACTTTTGCCTTTGCGCCAATCATCTCCACATTTAATCTTTCCAACACTCCTGTGCGCTCAAGGCTCAAGCAAGTATTTAACGCTGTTTGGCCGCCCATCGTGGGAAGAATAGCTTCGGGGCGCTCCAATTCTAGAATTTTTTCAACGATTTCTGGAGTAATTGGTTCAATGTAAGTTCTATCCGCCATAGTAGGGTCGGTCATTATAGTTGCTGGATTTGAATTTACTAAAACAATCCGATAATTCTCTTCCCGAAGAGCTTTTATCGCCTGAGTTCCTGAGTAATCAAATTCGCAAGCTTGCCCAATCACAATCGGGCCTGCTCCCACGATCATTATGGTGTTGATATCGTTTCGTCTAGGCATAATTCATTCTTTTGAGTCGATCATTTCAAGAAAAAGTTCGAAAAGATATCTAGAATCATGAGGTCCCGGTGAGGATTCAGGATGATATTGAACAGAAAAAACTGGCTTATCCTTTAAGCGCAAACCTTCCAAACTATTATCAAACAGTGATCTGTGTGTAACCATTAAATCGGTTGGTAGTGATTCGCTGGCTACAACAAAACCATGGTTCTGGCTAGTAATTTCTACTCTACCAGTAACTATGTTTTTTACTGGGTGATTTGCTCCATGATGGCCGTGGTGCATTTTTTCTGTTTTGGCGCCCAAGGCTAAAGCCATCATTTGATGCCCTAAACAAATACCAAAAACAGGAAGGCCTGAAGATATGACTTCTTTTATCATTGGAACTGCGTATATGCCAGTAGAAGCAGGGTCTCCGGGACCATTAGACAAAAAAACGCCATCAGGGGTATGACTAAAGATTTCGGCAGAAGTCGCTGAAGCGGGCAAAACGGTGATACGACAGCCTAAATTGGCGAAGCATCTTAAAATATTCTGTTTTGCTCCATAATCAACAGCAACAATATGGTGTTTTATGGGGGGCAACTGTTCACAATATTTTTCAGTGGACGCTTCATCACTATTCCACACATACGTATTCTTACAGGTAACTTCCTTTGCAAGATCCATTCCCACTAACCCAGGCCAAGACTGCGCTGTCTGTAATAATTCATCTACATCGATGGGTTTTTGGGACTGATGTACGATGACACCAGTTTGGGTTCCACCGGTTCTAATCTCGTTCGTTAATTGGCGCGTATCTACGTCACTAACGGCGACCAAGCTCCGGTTTTTCAGCCACAAATCAAGACTACTTGTTGAACGCCAGTTTGCAGGCTTGGTTATAGGCGATCGAAAAATACAACCTCGGGTTGATGGTGTTGTAGATTCATAATCTTCAGGATTAGCTCCAACATTGCCTATATGCGGGAAAGTAAAGGTGATTATTTGGCCTGCGTATGATGGATCCGTTATTATCTCTTGATAGCCAGTCATAGAAGTATTGAAGCATACTTCACCAACTGCGATGCCCTCGGAACCTGCACCTTTAGCCCAAAAAATTTTGCCGTTGGCCAAAATAAGTGCTCCGGTTGCCCATTCGGGCTGTTTCCAGTCGTAACCCGAATAAGCGGTCATCAAAGTGGGTTCCTAAAAAGAGAGATTTTGAGTATTTTGTAATTTTGTCTTAGGTTATTTCACCCAAAGGAATTAAACTAAAACAAGGCACAGATCTTGCCATTTCTAAGCTACGATCTTTGAGTCGTCAAGCGTTGACCAAAATAGAAAAATTGTTTTAAAACATGAAGTTATAGGTTGGTAATCATTTTGCTACTATTTTTAAAATAAGTTATAATCATTGCAAGATATATATTTAGATAAAGATATGCTTAGAAACGCGCTTCCAGAGACCCTAAAAGCAGCACTTAAGATTCAAGATAAGAGGACTATATCTACGGTGCGCTTAATTATGGCTGCGTTAAAAGATCGTGATATAGCCGCTCGCTCTAAAGGCGATTCTGAAGGCATTCCTGATGATGAAATACTACAAATGCTTCAAACAATGGTTAAGCAACGCAGGGAATCGATAAACATGTATCAGGAGGGCGGTCGATTGGATTTAGCTGAGCAAGAAGCAGAAGAGATTACGGTTATTGAAAAGTTTTTGCCTAAACAATTAAGTGACGAAGAAATTAAGAATATAGTAGATCAGGTGATAAGAGATATTGGCGCAGAAAACCTCCGAGATATGGGTAATGTTATGGGTGAGCTTCGTAAAATATATTCTGGTCAAATGGATTTTGGTAAGGCTGGTGCTTTGGTAAAATCCCGGCTAGGGACAGGTTAGAAGAATACTGTCAGAGTTATCCCCAATCTCTTTATTATTATGCTAAGATAAAAGTCATCAGTTAGCGTAACTAAGTTTAATATGAAAATACCGTCTAGAGTGACCGATATTAGTCACTCCATTTATATCGTTTAAAAGCTATAAGGACCTAATGGCATTTCCTAATCAATTTTTAGACGAATTACGGGCTCGAGTAAGGGTCTCAGAAATTGTGAGTCCTAAGGTGCGTTTAGTTCAAAGGGGACAAGAGTTTACAGGTCTTTGCCCATTCCATAACGAAAAAACACCATCATTCACCGTAAATGACATTAAAGGTTTTTTTCACTGTTTTGGTTGTGGGGCTCATGGAGATGTAATTAGTTTTCTAATGCAGTCAGATGGCCTGGGCTTTCTGGAATCCGTTGAAAAATTAGCGGAAATTTCAGGGCTTCCTATTCCGGAAACCTCTATTCATGAAAAAAAGGCAATGAAAGAGCATGCTGATCTACAGCAGGTAATTGAAAAATCTTGTGCCTGGTACCAAATGCAGTTGTCACAGCCAACCGGAAAGGAGGCTATGGATTACTTGCTAAAAAGAGGTTTTTCTGAAGATACCATTAAGAAATTTAGGCTTGGTTTTGCTCCTAGTGGCCGAGGTTTGTTAAGACAAGTAATGGAGCAACATAACATTAGTAATGAGCAGCTTATTAGCTGTGGTTTGCTTAAACGTTCAGAGGGATCCGGCGCTGATAGGGATTATTTCTTTAATCGAGTTATTTTTCCCATTGCTGACCGGCGGAACAAAGTTGTTGGTTTTGGCGGAAGACTAATTGGTGACGGTCAGCCAAAATACCTAAATTCACCTGAAACATCATTTTTCCAAAAAGGCAAAGTTTTATACAATTGGCCTCAGGCTAGGAAAGCTGCGGCGGAAAATGGCTCTGTAATTGTTGTTGAAGGCTATACTGATGTTATATCTCTATCCCAAGCAGGAATACTAAATGTTGTTGCCCCTTTAGGGACCGCACTTACTGAGGAACAGATTTTGTTGTTGTGGCGCATAGCAGATGAGCCTCTGTTATGTTTTGATGGTGATAATGCTGGACTTAGAGCTAGTTTTCGGGCGGCGGAACGGGCTTTGCCTATGCTAAAACCTGGGAAGTCACTTAAATTTATTAACCTTCCAGAAGGTGAAGACCCAGATAGTATTATACATAAGAGAACAGCTCAGGGTTTGAGGTTAATTATGGATAAGGCATCACCTTTAGTTGATATGATTTGGGCCCTGGAAACAAATAATAAGCATTTCTCTACACCTGAAAGAAGAGCTGAATTAGAAAGTAAATTTAATTATCATGTTAATCGTATTAATGATCGGAGCGTACAGTATCATTATCGGCAAAGTCTTCGAACAAAAATAAAGTCTTTTTTTCAAGATAAGATTAACAATAGAAAGTATGAAAACTCGTTCGATCGTGTTTCAACATCAAGTCAATTTGGCCCAAGAGGGGATATCTTATCTCTTAAAGAGCGTCAGGAAATGGTATTATTATCCATTTTGATCAATCATAATGACTTGGTGCATGGTCTAGTTGAAGAGTTAGCCGAGATTTCTTTATCTAATAAGGATCTTGACAATATGTTGCGTGAGATTTTAAACGTAACAGTTGATTCTCCAGACCTTGACAGTGAAGCGTTGCAGAGCCATCTGGTTACTAATGGATTTGAAAGTCAGTTGTTGGGTGTTTTAAACAAAAAGATTTACAGACAGGCATTGTTTGCAGCACCAGGTTCCTCTAAAGATTTAGCTGCTTCAGCTCTAGAGGAGATAGTTTTGTCTTATCGTTTCAAAAGGTTAAGGGTGGACCGTGATGTGGCAAAAGAGGAACTTGCGGATGAAATGAACGAAGAAAACAGTAATAAATTATTGGAAATCCTTAGGGAGCAATCAGGTTCGGGTGGGATTTAAAGCCTTAATATTGTCTGGTTATAATAAATTGAGCTGTCAAATGAGGTAATAATGGCGAGTAAACAAGAATCATCAGTAATGGCGGAAGAAAGAGATGAGGTGGCCGATGGTCCATTAATGGATAGCTCAGTTCAAGCTGTCAAAAAAATGATAGCTAAAGGTAAAGAGCGAGGCTACATAACATACGATGAAATAAACGAGACTTTGCCTCAGGAACAGGTTTCTTCCGAGCAAATTGAAGATATTTTAGCCCAGCTTTCAGAGATGGGTATTAATGTTGTGGAGGGCGAAGATAAAGACGATTCGGAAGGCTCAGCTTCTTCAAATAAGAGTGATGCCAAGGGCGGTGAAAAATCTACCTCCACGTCTAGCTCTTCAGAAGATATTGGCAGAACTGATGATCCAGTGCGGATGTATCTACGCGAAATGGGCACCGTGGAGCTATTATCAAGAGAAGGTGAAATCGCCATAGCTAAACGCATCGAAGCTGGACGAGAAAAAATGATCGGAGCAATTTGTGAATCTCCGCTAACTATTCGGGCTATTATTCAGTGGCGTGATGCTCTTCAAGACGAACGAATATTACTTCGTGATGTGATTGACTTGGATGCGACCCTTGGATCAGATACTCCTGAAGTTGATCACAGTTTAGGAGCTGGTGCCAGCGCCAACGGGCTAACCCAAGAAAGTTTGAATATAAATGGCCAAGGTGGTGAGACTGGGGCAAACGGAACTGCTTCAGCCAATGGCCATATTGAAAACATTCCAGCAAATGACGTTAAGGGCAAGCAGGATAGCACTGAAGAATCTGATGAAGAAACTGATGAAGATAGTGATGAAGAATTCGATGAAGATTCCGTCAATTTATCTTTGGCTGCAATGGAGACGCGTTTAAAGCCTGACGTACTCAAAAATTTTGATGAAATCAGTAAAACATATAAAAAACTGCGAAAGCTGCAAGATCAGAGGCTTGTTGGTTTAAGAAAGAAATCTGAGCAACTCTCTACTGCGCAAGAAAGGCGTTATGGAAAGTTGCAGGCAGAGTTAGTTGACTTAATGGATTCAGTGCGTCTCAACAATGCTCGAATAGAGACTTTGATTGATGAGCTTTATGGTCTTAATAGACGTTTGACTAATTTCGAAGGCAAACTGCTACGTTTGGCTGTAGATTCGGGTGTTAGTAGAGCCGACTTTCTTGAACAATATATTGACAATGAAATAGAGCCTCGGTGGGTAAGCCGAGTGGGTCGCCTTAAAGCCAAGGGCTGGAGCGATTTTTCTACTAAAAAAACTGAAGAAATTAAAACTACTCGTAAAGAAATACATGAAATCTCAACTAGAGTTGGGCTACCAGTGTCCGAGTTTCGGCGCATAGTGAGTACCGTTCAGCAAGGTGAGAAAGAAGCTAGCCGGGCCAAGAAGGAAATGGTTGAGGCTAATTTACGATTAGTTATTTCTATAGCGAAGAAGTATACCAATCGAGGGTTGCAGTTTCTAGATTTAATCCAAGAGGGTAACATTGGTCTAATGAAGGCCGTTGATAAGTTTGAATATCGAAGAGGTTATAAGTTTTCGACCTACGCCACTTGGTGGATTCGTCAAGCAATTACTCGTTCTATTGCAGATCAGGCTCGTACTATCCGTATTCCTGTACATATGATTGAGACCATCAACAAACTGGTTCGTACTTCACGTCAAATGTTACACGAGATTGGTCGGGAACCTACACCTGATGAGTTAGCTATCAAGCTTCATATGCCTCTTGAGAAGGTGCGTAAGGTTCTGAAAATTGCTAAAGAGCCAATTTCTTTAGAAACTCCAATAGGGGATGAAGAAGATTCTCATTTGGGTGATTTTATAGAGGATAAAAATGCTATACTCCCTATAGATTCAGCTATCCAGGCTAATTTGCGTGAAACTACCACGAGAGTATTAGCGACTTTAACTCCTCGTGAAGAACGCGTTTTGCGCATGAGATTTGGAATAGGAATGAACACAGACCATACCCTAGAAGAAGTCGGGCAACAGTTTTCTGTTACAAGAGAGAGAATAAGACAGATCGAAGCTAAAGCACTTAGAAAATTGAAACATCCTTCTCGTTCTAGAAAACTGAGAAGTTTTCTAGATCACTAGTAAAGCTGTCAAAATAAGAACCCTAAATCTTTTCTGTTGATATGTTTGTACTTATTCTTCATATCTATAGCTTTGGAATCTTTTTAATAACCTCATCTGGAACAAATTATTTTCTATGATATATGTCTGTCCTAATATGGATTATTTAAATGTAGCCAATAAATTTTTTAGGGCCCGTAGTTCAGTTGGTTAGAACAGGCCGCTCATAACGGTCATGTCGCAGGTTCGAGTCCTGCCGGGCCCACCAACTTTCTGAGTTTGGTGGTAAAAAAGTTTCTTATTTGTTAGATGACGGTGGTTTTTTAAGAGAGGCCTGATCTTTTTTTGCGTCCTGCCTATATGTTTCTACTCCATAAATTGATGTAGATGCGGTTATAAACAAATATGAGCCGTTCTGACCCCCAAATGTTAAATTAGCTACTACCTCTGGTATTAAAATCTTTCCGTAAAGAGTTCCCGTAGGTGAATAGCAATGTACTCCATCTGCAGCACTGCTCCATACAAAGCCTTCAGAATCAACGCGTATTCCATCAGGAACACCTTGACTGATAGTCGCAAATATTTTGCTGTTTCTAATAGATCGACCCTTTAAAACGTCAAAACAACGAATATGATGGGGAGCATGCGGATTAAAACTTGGATCCGAAGCGCCATTAATAGCTCCACTATCTGCTATATATAACTTTTTTTCATCAGGAGAGAATGCTAGTCCATTCGGTTTATCAAAATCATCGGCTACAATGTCGATATTTTTTGTATGTGGGTCTATCCTGAACACGTAGTTTTTATCTAATTCGCTTTTTGCCTTATAACCTTCTACATTACTAAGAATGCCGTAAGGAGGATCCGTAAACCAGATAGCTCCGTCTCGAGATATTACCACATCGTTAGGCGAGTTAAGCTTTCTTCCTTTAAAATTATCCGCAAGTATTTCTTTCTTTCCATTTGAAAGATGACGAATAACCCTTCTACCTCCGTGTTCGCAGGTGATTAAAAGTCCATCTTTATCTAGAGAATTTCCATTACTAAAGTTAGACGGCTTTAAATAATAGCTAACGCCCTTGTCTCTCTGCCACTGCATTATACAATTATTAGGAATATCACTAAATAATAGAGCTTCTTTCTCACAAACATAAACAGGACCCTCGGTCCATTTAAAACCGGTACACAACCTTTCGGGTTTATTGCCCGTATCTACAAATTGGACAAAATCATCAACAACTATTTCATAACCTGCGTTATTAATCATTATATTTTGCCCAAACTAAGAGCTAGGAGGAATTACTTCCTGTATGCAAATTTGATCAATAAGGGACTCTTTTCCTAGATCCTTCATGTGTAAGCGCTTTTGCTCATTAGAGAGACTGCCACCAACTCCTTGTGTCATTGCTAAGATAAGAGATTTGTCTGTCATGTCGAGCCAGTATGTGCGCCTTACGAGCTTGCCCTCTCCGTCCCTGGCAAAAGGATTGTCAGGATCCGATCCAAGATCAGGTTTAAAATAATCATTCATTATTCAGTATCTTTCTATGATGTATTTTTGATTAAGAGATATTGACCTTCAACATGGTCAAAAGGCGTATAATTGCTATTCATTGTTTCAGGATAACTTATTATTAGTGGCGGAAAAACTAGTAAATTTATTTAAACTTTTTTAAACAAAAAGGTATTGTTTTGACCTGTTTGTTATCTCGCGTTAACTTTATTATATTAAAATAAGCCTAGTAAGTAGACTTTATAGGAAAAATCATGGCCGAACGAAACACCAATATTTCAAATCGAAATAATGATAAAATTACTCCTTTAATGAGGGAAAATATCGATAAGACTCTAGCCAGAGCTCTGACAACACTAGGGGCTAAAACTGACCCTACACATACAGCCTTAATTGTAGTTGACGTCCAGAATGATTTTTGCGCCGAAGGGGGTATGCTAGATACTGAAGGGTTTAATATTTCTAGAATTAAAAATATGGTTCCACGTTTGGTAAATTTAATTGATCAGGCTCGCGCCGCAGGCTGTCTAATTGTTTATATACAGACCATTTATAATGCAGAGATGAATTTAATGTCTGATGTGTGGCTTGAGCAATCTCTTCGTCAGTGGAAAGGCCGTTTTATAGAATATCCTGTATGTTTAGAAGGTGGTTGGGGAGGTGAATTTTATGAGGGAATAGCTCCCCTGCCAGGAGAGCCAATTATACACAAGCATAGATATGGCGGTTTTATTGGCACCAATTTAGATATGGTTTTAAGATCTAATGGTATTCGCTCTTTAATTATGACTGGAGCTATTACAAATGGCTGCGTTGAATCAACTGCAAGAGATGGCTTTTTTCACGATTATTACATTGTTTTCACTGATGATTGTACAGCAACAGTTAGTGAAGAAATGCATCAAGCAACGTTGGTAAATATCGATCGTTGGTTCGGTCAAGTTGTCAAGTCAGAAGAGGTAATTGATTGCTGGGAAAAAAATAAAAAATTTACCTAACAAATGGATTGAAACGAGTATCCAAGTCGTAAGTATCCAGATTTTCTTTCTTTTTGAGCCTGTTAACTACAATATAAGTTATAGGCGTTGCCAATGCTTCATAGCCAGATTTAGCGATTATTGTTACTACGGTAGCCATAAGTAGGCTTTCTATTTGCAGAATACCGCTAAAGGCTATGAAGATAAATATTATGGAATCTAAAGACTGGCCAACAAGTGTTGAGCCTATTGTTCGTACCCACAAAAAACGGCCATGAGTAAGTATTTTTAGTTTAGCCAAAACATATGAGTTGGCAAATTCTCCCACCAAATAAGCAGCCATTGAAGCAATTAGGATTCTAGGTGTTGCTCCAAATATAGTGTCATAAGCGTTTTGGTCATTCCAGATTTCTGCTGCGGGTAACATTCCAACAATCGCAAATACGCATACTGCGAAGCTATTTGCTATAAACCCCAACCAAATGACTTGCCTGGCTTTTGAATAACCGTAGACTTCAGTGAGGATGTCACCAATTATGTAGGTAACTGGAAATATCACTATTGCGCCTGTTAAAATATAGCCAGATATATCAATCAACTTTACCGCTATTATATTTGAAACAACAAGGCAGGTAACAAAAGCTATAGAAACCAATAAAAAGTGGCTTGATATTTGTGAAAGTTCTGTTTTTTGCGTTTGACACATATTTTTTCAACTTACCGTGAAGAAGACAGTATTAGATCCCAACCTAAAATTCTGTCAATCACTCGAGATAAAAATGAAAACTTCTGAATTCGATTTTGATTTACCACTAGACTTAATTGCCCAGAGACCAGCTGTTCCTCGAGACAGCTCACGCCTTTTAGATGCTCAAAATCAGTTAGTAAATAGAAAATTTTATGAGCTACCTGATTTACTCAAATCCGGAGATCTGGTTGTGTTCAATAATACTAGAGTCATTCCTGCTTTACTCTCTGGAAATAGGGAAAGAGAGCTTGATGGTGAAGTATCTTCTTTGTCGGGTAAAATCAAAATTACCCTGCATAGGCAAAAAGATGAAAACTCATGGTATTCATTTGCGAAACCATCAAAAAAATTGAAAAAAGGGGATCGTATAATATTTGGAGATGAGTTTTGGGCCAAAGTTGAGAAAAAACTCCTTAGGGGAGAGGTTTTATTAACTTTCAATATTAATAGCGACGACTTTAAAAATAAACTTGCGCAGCATGGTAGCGTACCCTTGCCACCTTATATAAAGCGCTCGAAAGGTTCAGATGTAAAAGACAGTTCTGACTATCAAACTTTATTTGCTAAAAATGATGGAGCAGTTGCATCTCCAACGGCTGGTTTACATTTTACCGAAAAGCTATTGGAAAGAATAAAAAAACGCGGTGTAATTATGGTTCCGGTAACATTACACGTTGGTGGTGGAACTTTTCTGCCTGTGACAAGTAAGAATATAAATGATCACAAAATGCATGCTGAGTATGGTGAAATAAGCACCAAAAGTGCTGAAATCATCAATAATGCACGAATGAATGGTTCTAGGATTATATCCATTGGAACTACCTCAATGCGCTTATTGGAGAGTTCAGTTACAGCGAACGGGATGGTATCTCCTTTCGTTGGTGAAACAAATATTTTTATTACTCCAGGATTTCGTTTCAGGGTTGTCGATTTGTTAATAACGAATTTTCATTTACCACGGTCGACGCTTATGATGTTAGTTAGTGCTTTTGCTGGATCACAAAAGATTAAAAGGGTTTATAGTCACGCAGTCGAGGACAGGTATCGTTTTTACTCTTACGGGGATGCAGTGCTCTTGGCGCGTAGTAATGGTGAAGACGATTGAATAAATTAGATAATTAAGATCTGAAACTCTCTTTTGTTTTAATTAGATCCGATACGATTATCGTTAGTTACAGGGGTTAATTAGTTGTCCGGTTATACAGAAAACATAGATAACGCGAAGCTTATCAGAGAGCAAATTGAAAGGTACGCTATTGAGCATGGATTTACAGCCATTGGGTTTTGTGAGGCTCAATTAATTCCTGAGACTAAAGATAATATGATTGAGTTTACACATCGCGGTTATCAGGGAGAAATGAGCTGGCTGACTTCTAATATAAATCAAAGAACTGACCCCAAAAAACTATGGTCTGATGCGTTGACTATAATTTCATTAGCTTGTTCTTATGCCCCAGACTCAGATCCTCTTATGAACCTTAGTGATCATGATGTCGGTAATATTTCCGTTTACGCTCGAGGAAGAGACTATCACGAAGTCATGAAAAAAAGACTTAAAAGTTTAGGTCGGATGATAAGTGAAAAATTCTCTTGTTCAGTAAAAGTGTTTGTTGATACAGCGCCAGTAATGGAAAAGCCTTTGGCTCAGAGAGCCCGACTGGGTTGGCAGGGTAAGCACACAAATCTCGTTTCTAGAGAACATGGGTCGTGGCTTTTTTTAGGAGAGGTTTTTATTAACATAGACCTATCTCAAGAGACAGAATTGGACCAATCATTAGTAGGGCACTGTGGAAGTTGTCAAAGGTGTATGGAGATATGCCCTACAAAAGCATTTCCGGCGCCATATCAACTTGATGCTAGAAAATGTATTTCTTACCTTACTATAGAGCACGATGGTCCCATAGATCCTGAGTTAAGGCCTTTGATGGGAAACCGTATATTTGGATGCGACGATTGTTTGGCCGTTTGTCCCTGGAATAAGTTTGCTCAGGCAGCTGCGGATCCAGATTTAAAGGCCCACAAATTGCTAGAGAAGCCAAACCTCTCCGAGTTAGCTGGTCTTAATGATACAATGTTTCGAAAACTATTTTCTAAAACTTCAATTAAACGCACTGGACGAGATCGGTTTGTTCGCAATGTTCTTATTGCTATAGGTAATAGTAAAAACCCAAGAGAGGTAAGTACGGTGGAATCACTTCTTGATGACCCATCTTCAATTGTCCGTGGAGCCGCTGTGTGGGCACTATTTCAACTTGTTTGTGTCGATAGATTTTTAGATTATCGTAAAAAAAGATTCTCACAGGAGAAGGTTGTACATGTTCAGAATGAATGGGACATAGCGCTAAAATGAAAATTTTTTTCGATTAAAAATGGAATACTTTATTCACCTTAAAAAAAACTCTCTTGATCTAAACCTAGATGAGAAAGAGATAGGCGCAGAAGCTAGCTTTATGGATCTGCACAAAGATTTGGTGGTTCTGCGTGGACAAACTTTCATTACAGAAAATAATGTGGAATGTGGATACACCTATTTGTTGAATTTTAACGGTGAAAGAGCTGCGGCAGATTTTATACAAGATCACCCTTTAGTTCGGTCTAATCACTACAGGAACACGATCTTTTATCGGTGTCAAAATGCCATGAAGCAGAATATGTGGGAATTTAGCTGTTACTCTGCTGAACAACAAATATATTTGATTATAGGGTATGCCAATGAAGGCATGAGTGAAAAACGAAACAATTTACTCAGTGACCATAGGCGTTACTTCATAGAAAATAATTACCAAAACAAATTTATAGTGCGAGGTCCATTATGGTCAGAATCAAAGGACAAATGGATGGGTTCAGAGTTTGTTATACAGCTACAAGATTGTGACAGTGTGAATGAATTTTTAGCGAAGGAGCCATATACTCATTCTGGCTTATACAAAAAAATAGATGTTTATTTAATAAAACTTATCGACGTAGAACAGCAGTTAGTCAATCGTCTTAAAAAGATTAGCTAAATAAGGGAATCTATAAGGTTTTTACAGGACTTTTAAGTATACTGTGATTAGTGTTTTTATCTGTTTCGTTTTTCGCGGAGTAATTTGAGTAGAGCGTTTATATCTCCTGCATTCCCCCTTATAACTGAATAAAATTCGTCCCGCGTTGTCTTAGACATACTTATACCCTGAATTGTCACATCTGTAACCTTATACAAATCTTCATAGTTAGATACTCGCCAATCAACACGAATCTGACTCCTAGTATCCAGGTAAAAAATACTTCGTACTATGGCAGTGCGCTCAGATCTTCCTCTGATGGAAGCATCAAGAGCATTTTGTATCTCAAATTTTTCTCCTGAATATAAAGAAAATTTATCTGCCCAGGTTGCTACAATAACGTCTTCAAATAAAGATAAATATTCTGTTTTGGTGTTTTCCGTCGTATTACGCCAGTATCTACCCAAGGCAAATTTTGCGATACCATTTATAGCAAAGCTTTCTCTACATATGTTACGAAATCTTTTTCTTCTAACTAAATTACTGATTCCTTCTTCAGTTAAAGTGTCGATAGCCTGTTGGGTTAAAGAACGAACAAATTCAGATGACCTAACCAAGTGTTGGTCAGCTTGAACAGTTCCTGTTAAAATTAAAATAATAACGAAGGGAAAAGTTATTTTACTAATTAAGTGGCTAAATGCCATTTCATCTACTTTATTGCTGTATCAAGAATCTTTTTTAGCATTGGGGCCGCGTCAAGTTCTAGTCCAATTGTTGGTGACATACTGTCGGGCTTATAGTGACCATTCCGAATTTCATTCTCACGACTTTGCTCATAAAGACTTTTTACTGCCGCATAATAATCAAAAGAGTCTCTCTGCATAATCCGGATTTGTTCAATATTAGCTGACCTAAAGCGTATCGTAGATCCTACGCTACGAATACTGCGTATACCCGGACTTGCAACCATACTAAATGGATCTATAAAAAAGTCCATTATTATGCCAACAGTATCTCGAAGATTTGACGGTCCTAAGACAGGCAACATTATATAAGGTCCTGGATTTTCAAACCAAATTGCAAGAGTTTGTCCACCGTCTTCATATAAAAGATTTTGATCAGGAAATGGGTTTCCCAATAAAAGAGTAGGGATGCTAGCAAAGAAACGAGAAGCCGCTCGGTTTGCATTATCAATGTCGCCCTGTAGTAAAGAGTGAACAAAGCTGAGTGGCATTTGTAAGTTATCGAGCAAATTATTTATGGGTGTCTTTAATTCGTTTGGCATTAAGTCTCTGTAAGCTATAGAAACTGGCTCAAGTACTAGTTGGTCTAAACCGACATTGAAGGAAAAAACCAGTCGATTTGTACTTTCGAACGGATCTCTATTATCTTTTTCTTTGTACGAATTGCTGGTGGCAGGAGTAGTAATTAAAATAGCAATTACTCCCGTTAACAACAGGACTCTGAGACCAAGTGAAAATCCTCGCCCAAACAACGACATACTCTACCTCTGATCAGAATTATTATCCTACGACAACTTCAATAAAGTTTCTGCATATTTCTAGTCTATCAAAATATCTGACTAACATGACAAAACAATATTTTTATTTAAAAATACTTCTTTCTCGTTAATTACTACAAGAAAAACTTGAGGACAGATAATATAAATTTATAAGAAAATTCTGGGATATGATACTTCTAAATTAATTTATTAATCTTTTGACCTTACTTTTGTTTTGTCTGTTTATGGTGCCGCCGGATAGGATTGAACTATCGGCCTCGCCATTACCAATGGCGCGCTCTACCACTGAGCTACGGCGGCACAAACTTACGCTAACAGCCTTATGACATATCATTATCCACAGCGGCAATAGTCATGATAAGTTTGTTTTAAGTTTTATAGAATAAGGCTTATTTAAAATTTATATGTTACTAGTTATAAATTATTTCTTATATTTATTTTTTTGAATCTCTATTTTTAAATTTCAATACTATTATGTTTATATAAGAATCTGAATAAGTAAGCCTAATCAAGCTATAACTACAGGAATATAGAATGCTAAAACTAACAAATCCAGAAACTTTATATTCTCCTCCGAGCAACTATAGTCATATAGTAGAGATTACCGGTGGGGCTAGAATGGCCTTTATATCTGGTCAAGTGGGTGCTAAACCAGACGGTAGTTGTTCCGAAGATTTTGCTGAGCAAGTAGAACAAACATTGGACAACCTGACTCTAGCACTGGAAGCTATAAATATGACAACAACTGACCTTGTGCGTCTGAATGCGTATTTAACCCCTGGTGGAGATGTAGGAAAATTTCGCGAAATACGAGATCGTTGGTCAGGTGGACATGCTGCTGCCTCAACGCTGGTTATAGTAGAAGCCTTAGCTTCTCCTGATTGGAAGGTAGAGATTGAGGCAGTTGCGGCAAAGTAAAATGAATGACAACAGCCAAAATCTCGGCCAAGGCCAAGAAACGCCTAAGAGAGGTCAAGTGAGGGCGCAGGAGCGGTTTGAACGTCAGGCCAACGCGCTTCGCCAGAATTTAAAAAAAAGAAATAAGCAAAGAAGTTCAGCAAAAAACATTCAAAAAAAGAAGACTACATCAATCTCTAATTAACCGAATCGGCTATTATGTCGACACGGTGTTTATAAACATGGCAAGCCATTGAATGTTAGGTATTATATAAAAAGTGATAGTAAAATTTGGTAAATAATGTAGGAGAGTGCGGCTATGTCGATCATGCCGGATAGCTGGATCAGACAAAAGTCGCTAGAGGATGGCATGATTGAGCCGTTCGTAGATGACCAGGTAAGGGAGGGTGTAATTTCTTATGGCCTCTCTTCATATGGTTATGATGCTAGAGTTTCTCCTGAGTTTAAAATATTTACAAACGTAAATTCTGTGACAGTGGACCCTAAGGACTTTAAGGAAGGTAGTTTTGTGGATAGAGAAGGTGCTGAATGCATTATTCCACCCAATTCTTTCGTTTTAGCGCGGACAGTTGAATATTTTCGTATACCTCGAGATATTTTGGTTATTTGTCTAGGAAAATCTACCTATGCTCGTTGTGGCATCATAGTCAATGTCACCCCTTTAGAGCCCGAATGGGAAGGTCATGTGACGTTAGAATTTTCGAACACTACGCCTCTACCAGCAAAAATATATGCTAATGAGGGAGCTTGCCAGTTTTTATTTTTAAAAGGAGAGTCTCCTCCAGAGGTGTCTTATTCTGACAGAAAAGGTAAGTATATGCGCCAGCAGGGGATAACTATACCCAAACTATGATTCATGGAATATGTGACCAGACCAAATTATGTATTAATTAAAGTGTACCTGTAAAATGAATTTCCGGCGGTCAAACAATGGATAAAATGCGGATTACTGGTGGAACTCCACTATGCGGTAAAATAATTATTGGCGGGTCGAAAAATGCTGCTTTGCCATTAATGTGTGCCAGCCTTCTCACTGATAACTCAGTTGTATTAGCGAATGTTCCTCATTTGGCAGATATAACGACCATGGCCAATTTACTAAGTCAGCATGGTGTGGATGTGTCTCTAGAGGGACAGGACCTTAGAGATGGACATATAGGGCGTGTTTTGTCCTTAAATGCTGGAAATATTTCTAATACGATTGCCCCATATGACCTTGTTCGTAAGATGCGTGCTTCCATACTAGTTCTTGGCCCGCTATTGGCCAGAGTTGGAGAGGCAGAAGTTTCTCTCCCTGGAGGTTGCGCTATTGGAACTAGACCAGTCGATTTGCACATACAAGGACTAGAGAAGCTGGGGGCCAAAGTTTTTGTTCAGAACGGATATATTCGTGCAACTGCTAATAAGGGCCTGACAGGAGCACATATTGTATTTCCTAAAATTTCAGTTGGAGCCACTGAAAATTTATTACTAGCTGCAGTTCTTGCTGAGGGAAAAACTGTATTAGAGAATGTAGCTAAGGAACCCGAGATAGGAGATCTGGTGAACTGTTTGATATCAATGGGAGCAAAAATTGAGGGAAAGGGTACGGATACCTTAACTATTAATGGTGTTAAAAAACTTATGGGTACCAGACACACTATTATGCCAGATAGAATTGAGGCAGGAACATATGCGATGGCTGCAGCAATTACATGTGGGTCTATTGAGTTGATTGGAGCAAACCAGGAAGATATGAGTTCAACCTTAGATAATTTGATAATGGCTGGTGTTTCTGTAAAGAAAAAAAATGAGAACATAACGATAGAGGTATCAGAAGGTAGATTGAAAAGTATTAATATAGGGACAGAACCATATCCTGGCTTTCCAACCGACCTGCAGGCACAGTTTATTTCCTTGATGACTGGAGCCCAAGGAAAATCAATAATTAGTGAAACGATTTTTGAAAACAGGTTTATGCATGTGCCAGAGTTACAAAGGATGGGGGCAAATATCGATCTGGTAGGTGGATCGGCTGTTGTTACTGGCGTATCATATTTAACTGGCGCACCAGTGATGGCCTCAGATCTGAGGGCTAGTGCCTCCTTAGTACTAGCTGGGCTCGCTGCTAAGGGGGAAACCTTGATAAGTCGTATTTACCATCTAGATAGGGGCTATGAGCGCTTAGAAGAAAAATTAGCGAATGTAGGTGCAGATATCGAGCGGGTGAAAGACGAGACGTGAAAAAAAATAGTGGCCTGCTGAGGCTAAAGGCGGTTGACAAAGAGGACCTAAAAGTTATTTCTGTTGCTTTGCAAGATGCGATAGTACCTGTCTTAGATCTTGCTTATGACCAAAATAATAAGCAATTTATGTTTGCTGCCAATCGCTTTCGCTGGGAAACAGCTAATAAAAATAGTGAATTTGCAGGAGAGAGAGTTCATTCTGGCATAACGTTTCACCATGTATTAGGAGTGAAGCGTAAATGTTTGGAGCGCCATAAACCTGGACTGTTTTTAAATTTATTAGCTGTTGACCTTGAGATAAACTCTAATAGGGGCTTCATAGTTGAAATCACTTTTTCCAGAGGTGCGGCAATACGGCTGGAAACTTCTCAGCTCTTGTGTCATCTAGAAGACTTTGGCGAGCCTTGGTCAGCAAATAAACGGCCAGGACATAGTTTTGATTAAAAGAAACATGTTTATTCTAGAGCAATTAGACATTAATTTTTAATTAGTATATTGGAGACAGTTTGTGAATGAGGAAAAGAAATTAGTTCTTGCTTTGCCAAAAGGTCGAATTTTAAAGGAGGTTATGCCAATACTTGACAGTGCAGGAATTGTTGTTGAAAAAGATTTTGACAATATAGATTCTCGAGCATTGAGATTTACAACTTCCGATCCAAATTTAGATATAATAAGGGTGCGGCCGTTTGATGTAGCAACTTTCGTTGCTTTCGGAGCTGCTGATTTTGGGATCTGTGGTAATGATGTTTCTATGGAATTTGACTATCCAGAGCTTTACTCTCCTTTAGACTTAGGTGTTGGTAAATGTCGTTTAGTAGTTGCTGCTCCCGAAGCCCTTATTGTCGCTGATAACCCTTCACAGTGGAGCCACGTTAGGGTTGCTACTAAATATCCGAACCTTACACAAAATCACTTTTCCCAGAGGGGTGTTCAGGCGGAATGTATTAAGCTTAATGGCGCGATTGAGCTGGCCCCAATGCTGGGCCTCTGCCGACGTATAGTTGACCTCGTGTCAACTGGAGAAACATTGAAGTCTAATGGCTTAGTAGAAATTGAAACAATTACAGATGTCAGCAGTCGCCTTGTTGTTAATCGAGCCTCTTTAAAAACATGTGCAAGAACACTTGGATCCTGGATCGAAAAATTTCGTCTCGTAGTTAAGGTTGATTCAGATGCCGCATAATTTTGATTTATTAGATTCTAATTTTGAAAAGGAATTTAATAGATTTCTCTCAAAAAAAAGAGAATCAAAAAAGGATATTAACAAAAGCGTACAAAAAATTTTATCAGCAGTGTCAAAAAATGGTGATTCAGCTGTAATTAATTTTACTGAAAAATTTGATAAGGTATTGCTTGAACCTTCTGGGATGCGTGTTTCTGAATCTGAAATTGCTCATGCTGAGTCCGCTTGTCCTGATGATGTCAAAAAAGCACTGATTAAGGCTCACTCTCGAATCACCGAGTTTCATAAAACCCAAATACCGAAGGATATAGATTATACAGATGATTGTGGTGTACGTTTAGGCAGTCGATGGCGTCCAATAGAGTCTGTAGGTTTATATGTGCCAGGCGGCACTGCAGCTTATCCCTCTTCCGTGTTGATGAATTCTATTCCTGCACAAGTTGCAGGAGTAGAGAGAATTGTTATGGTAGTTCCTGCTCCTGAGGGTTATCTTAATCCCTCAGTTTTAACAGCAGCTGGACTGTCCGGTGTTAATGAAATTTATCGGATTGGTGGAGCACAAGCTATTGCATCTTTAGCATATGGCACAGAAACCATTGCCTCAGTAAACAAAATAGTAGGGCCCGGTAATGCTTATGTTGCTGCAGCTAAAAAACAGGTTTTTGGGGTTGTGGGCATTGATATGATTGCAGGACCTTCGGAAATAACTGTAGTTGCCGATTCAAATAATGATCCTATATGGATAGCTGCAGATTTGCTGAGTCAGGCTGAGCATGACGAATCATCTCAAGCAATTTTAATTACTGATAACAAATCATTTGCTCACTCTGTGGAGCTAGCTGTGCTAGAGCATCTAAATAATTTACCTAGATCTATAGTTGCTCGATCTTCCTGGGAGAGGAACGGAGCAATAATTCTAGTGCCAGAAATTGAATCAGCAATACCAACTATTAATCTAATAGCACCGGAACATCTTGAGCTCGCGTGTGACCAGTGCGAGTTTATAGCTGATAGGGTCATAAATGCTGGAGCCATCTTTTTAGGGGCACATACACCTGAAGCCATAGGTGATTACATTGCCGGGACTAATCACGTTCTTCCGACTGGTCGGACCTCTCGTTTTTCTTCTGGGCTTGGTGTTCTTGATTTTATGAAACGGACGTCATTAGTTTCATGTAGCCCCTCTAGTTTACAGATGATAGGTCCTGAGGCTGTTACTTTGGCGAATGCTGAAGGTCTGGAGGGTCATGCTCTTTCAGTTTCTCTGCGACTAAGCAATCTAATGCCGGAGAAATAAATATAACTTTTGATCGAGAATTAAAGCCGATCTCCAAGACTCTCAATTAAACTAAGCAATTTGATAGAATTTTTAATAGTGTTTTGTAATTTTATTACATATTCTATTATAAATCTTATCAAATATGTCTTGTTCTGTAATATTTCTTTCTATATATTACTGAACCGCGGCGATCAGGTTACTCAAGATCTTAATCTATAGCTCAATAGTTAATTAATAAATAATTCAAAATAATAAGGGTTGGTAAGGTAAATTGTTTAATAGCAATCAAAAAATTTCGTCTGTGACACTGCACAATTCAGGTGTAATTCGATATCAGCCTCACATTCAAAAAGAGATCGAAATTGCAATCCACGATCTGGTGGAGAAAAACTATTTTAAACCTCAGCCAAGTTTTTTTGGAGAGGGCCATATAGGCCCATATGACATAAGAGTTTTTGTTCATGAGGGCAGAGTTATTATTGATATATCTGGTCAAGATAAAGCAAAACTAGGGGAATTAGCTCTCTCTGTTCGGCCCCTAAAAAAAGTCATTAAAGAATATTTTGTCGTTTGTGAAAATTACTATGAGGCTACAAAAAAAGCGTCTCCAGAAAAAATTGAGGCTATCGATTTTGGAAGACGAGCTCTTCATAATGATGGGTCTGATAGGCTAAAGACGCTTCTCTTCGATAAAGTTGGATTGGATGACAATACAGCCCGACGCCTGTTTACTCTAATATGTGCACTTCACATTAGGGCTTAGTCCATTTTTTTATTTAAATGTGGGCTCTCGTTTTTCGGCAAAGGCTCTCGTTCCTTCGATCAAATCATTGTTATCTCCAAGTTTACGAAATGAGGTGCTTTCGAATTGTAGGCCATCTGATAATGGTCTTCCGAGAGCATGGAAAATGGTTTCTTTGCCGAGTTGTATAGCTGTAGGTGATCTAGTCGCTATTAAATTGGCCATTTCAAGACATTTATCCATAAGTGAAGATTGATCAACCACTGTATTTACTAGGCCCACTTTTTCTGCCCAGGTTGAATCATAGCGATTTCCAGTTAAAAACATTTCCATAGTATGAGTAAGGCCAATAATGTGTGGAAGTCTAACTAAGGCTCCATCACATGCGTGAAAACCCCATTTTACATCCTGTAATGCAAAAATAGCATTATCGGAGCAAATGCGTATGTCACAAGCCAGAGCTATTTCGAAGCCTCCCGACATAGCATAACCATTAATTGATGCTATGATTGGCTTATTAATATTCAGGTTTCTTGTGATTCCTCCTAAGCCATATCCATTGGTATACTTTGTATGAAATTGATCAGGGGGGGTTGTAGCGAATTCTAGTGTGTAACTTTTTAAATCAGCTCCTGCACAAAAAGAATCAGATCCTGATCCAGTGATTATAGCGACACGCGCTTCGTTATCCTCATCAAACATTTTAAAGGCATTTATTAATTTATCGTTGGCGGAGAAATCTAACGAGTTCATTTTGGAGGGTCTATTAATTGTGATTATTCGGATAGGTCCAACTGTTTCATATAAAATATCGTCAGCCATAGGTATCTCCTTCCATTACTTTTTGTGTTACAACTGGTTAATGGCAACATTTTTTTTTGATTTTGCAAGTGTCAAATTAAAAATAGAGGTTGAGTTTATAATAAAAATGAGTTCCAACTCTTATTACAAGCTGTTTTTAGGCAAAAACAACAATGGGATACAATATGGCAAAAGAGGACTTATTAGAATTTTCTGGCACTGTAACTGAGGTGCTTCCGAATGCAATGTTTAGAGTTAAACTAGATAACGATCATCAAGTTTTGGCTCATACGGCGGGGAAGATGAGAAAACATCGCATCCGTGTTTTAGCTGGTGATAAGGTAAATGTTGAAATGACACCGTATGACCTGTCAAAAGGACGCATTACATTCCGATATAAATAAATTGTACCTGTCAATTTATTCTTTTTTGATTATCTTGCTATACCTAAATAGCATTGAGCAAAAGTCGTGTCGCAAAAATTAATCCTAGCGTCTGCTTCTCCAAGGCGGTTAAGTCTTTTGGCCTCTGCCGGCGTGCACCCGGACAAGGTTGAACCCGCCGATCTAGACGAGTCTATAATCAAAAATGAAACTGGGTCACATTTAGTAAAAAGACTTGCATTAAGCAAAGCTAAATATGTTTATGAGCGTAACCCTAATAATTTTATTATAGGAGCTGATACAATTGTATCAGCCGGGCGTCGGCTGATGGGAAAACCTTCTGACCCTGATAACGCTAGGGCCTATATTAAACAACTATCGGGCCGACGCCATAGAGTATATGGCGGGATATGCGTTATTTCTCCTAAAGGAGATTTATCTCTTAAGTCTATCTCAACTATTGTTCGATTTAAAAGGCTTACCCCTGATGAGATAGATGCATTTATATTGACAGGCCAATGGAAGGACAAGGCAGGGGGATATGCGATACAGGGACTTGCGGGCTCATTTGTGCTATCAATAAATGGATCTTATACTAACATAGTTGGACTTGATATCGCCTCTGCTATAGCTATGTTAACTGGTTTAGGTTTTAAACGATCGTAAAAGATTGGACCATACTTATAGAGAGATCTCCGGGTGAAATCCGTACGGCACATGTGCGTGATAATAAAGTATGGCAGGTGAATCATTACCGGAAAATAGAGCCTACTAAAGTGGGTGGAATCCATTTGGGGAAGGTCACTTATGTTGATCCTTCAGTGAATGCAGCTTTTATAGATTTAGGAAGTAATATTATAGGGTTTTTGAGTGCAAAGGATGCAGTATCGACTAATGGAAAATCAGAGGCGCTATCAATAAATAAGCTAATTCATGAGGGCCAGACTATAAAGGTTGAGGTTACAGCTGATGGATTTGCAAATAAGGGCCCTCGACTTAAGCAATTACAGTTAGACGTAAGTAGCCCAAAGCATCAAGCTCCAGCGTGCATAAATCCACCGCCAGAGCCACTTGATTCAATTTTGTCCATGTGTATTCGAGATAAGGTTTCACGGGTGGTGTTTTCCGACGCCTATATTGAAAAAAAATTAATGGAATGGCTACAGGTTGAAGGAAAAAGAGAGTCCTTCAGGCTTGAATATGAAGAACCATCTTTATTTGAAAAGTATGAAGTAGATGACGCAATTTCCAGTGCTCTTTTGAGAAAAGTGATACTACAAAACGGTGCTGAAATTGTTTTTGAACAATATGAGACGCTTTGCGCCATAGACGTTAACTCGGCAAAGTTTGCTGGTCAGGCTAAACGTGGATCACTCGATATAAACCTTTTCGCCATGCAAGAGATAGCGAGACAATTACGTCTAAGGCGTTTAGGCGGGGCAATTGTTATAGATGCTTTAAAAATGAATAGTAATGATGATCGTAAGGTGGTTTTAAAAGCTCTACGTGAACAACTCAAGGATGACCCCTTTCCAACCCATGTACTCGGTTTTTCCCATCTAGGTCTGATAGAAATGACCAGGGCTCGTCGAGGTCCATCTTTGTCAGAGAGTTTGACAAAAAATATATCATCGTCAGTGCCGACGGCTGAAACCATCGCTTATAATCTTATGCGAGAAATGGTTGGAATCGGCCGTAAGGCAAAATCTGCTGGCTACACGCTACGTGCTTCAGCTGAAGTGGTTAATGTTTTGAACGGTGACCTAAAGGATACTTTTGCGGAAGCTGCAAGTAAAATAGGTCAGGTTACAATCGAAATTTGCTCAGATAGGACATCAGAGAAATGGGAGATCGTTCCAGATAAAATAAGAATTTCCCATGATTAATTTGGTTTATGTTAGTCTATTAAAGTCAGAATTAGATTGGAATACTAATAGGTAATATTATGTCGGATTGTCCCAATTGTGGAAAATTGGCAGTAAAACGTCACAGGCCTTTTTGTTCGGAAAGATGCGCAAATGCTGATTTGGCTCGATGGTTTGAAGGTAGGTATCGAATTCCTACAGATGAGGCGCCTACGGTGCATCAGGGAGGGGGTGACCCGGCATTAGATGAAGAGTGTTAATCAAATTGAAGTTATGAAAAAAAACTAAATTTATTCGAAGTTAGACCCTGTACAGGGAAGTTTTTATTTCGTATACCCGCTCGTCACTAAAAAAAGCCCAGGTAGCTCAGTTGGTAGAGCAGAAGACTGAAAATCTTTGTGTCGGTGGTTCAATTCCGCCCCTGGGCACCACTTTTCCCTATAAACCCTAACTAACTCACATCAATAACCACATTACCAATATGCCTGGCAGATTCTACCATCTCGTGTGCCAGCACAATATCATTAAGAGTGAATCGTTTTGCAATCGTTGTTTTGAGAACACCATCGGCTAACATCTTATTGAGTGATGTCACACTTTCAAGACGCTGAGCGTCGTCAATCGTATAAACAAGAAACCCTTTAAGTGAAGCCCACTTGGTGTAGAAATTCTGTGCCATAAAACTCGCAGTCATTTCATGGGTTCCATAGACAATGACTGTCCCCCCCTGTGAAAGTATTTTGTCATACATCGGTCCATTTGCGGAAATATTAAGTTCCACTATACGGTTCACACCCCGCCCCTTTGTCATTGCAGTAATACGTTCAGGTACATCTTCGGTCCGGTAATTTATGACTTCGTCAGCACCTACATTGAGGACATATTCAGCTTTTTCATCTGAACTGACAGTGGTGATGACTCGTGCTCCATAAAACTTGGCAATTTGAATTGCATAAGAGCCAACTGCTCCGGCTCCACCTTGAACAAGAATTGTCTCACCAGAAACCGACCCATCAAACATTACCGCGCGATGTGCGGTAAGGTATGGAATCCCGAAACAAGCTCCTACAGCCATATCAACACCATCAGGCAATTCAATTACATATTTAGATTCAATGCAGATATACTCTGTCGCTGTACCGAAAGGACGCTGCCATTGTCCATTCATAAGCCAGACCCGTTTGCCAAGTCGTTGATCATTCACTCCTTCCCCGATGGCGTCTATCACTCCGGCGCCATCACTCTGAGGAATAATCAACGGAAACGGAATTGATCCACCTCGGCCGCGCAGTCGAGCCTTGGTGTCAGATGGGTTAACACCAGAGCTACGCAATTTAACTCGTACTTCGCCAGAACCGGGCTCAGGTGTAGGCTGTTCTCCAACAGTGAGAACCTCTTTAGCTAGGCCGAGTGTATCGTAAAATGCTGCACGCATATTTTATTCCTCTAATATTAATTAATAACTAGCTATAGGGCTTAGCATCTTTGGTCAATTAGAAGTAGTTTTCTTATACAAAAACTCTGGCATGTTTTGATGGAGTTAGATTCCTCAAAATCACTGAAATATTTAGCCCTTAAAGCTTAATCATACCGAGCTCTATCATCTTCGTAGGTGGCAGGAATCGCTTTTGGGACAAAAAGTGCATCTACACGGTAGCCGAGGTCGAGAACTCTCAAAGCCTCAATGTTTTCCTTTAGTTCCCGGTTGGATGGATGTACCCTTACAACTAAATATTTCTGACGCCTTTAAAAGCTTGAACTGCCTTAGGCACTGCCTCTTCAATAGGTAGCCTCTCTGCAGAAGAACCTCCAATATAGCCATCCAATCGTGGTACTTCTTTAAGTAACGCTCTAAAGTCACTTGCTGACTCTATTGAACCACCATGTGCAGTAATAAGTTTCCCGGGAAATTTACTGTCTAATACGTCACAAATTACTGCCGCCCTATCTACCATATCAGCTAATGCTAACACTGTAGAAGAACCAATTGATCCACCTGAGCTATTACCAAAATGTAATACAATATTATCAACTCCTACCTCAGCTAGGGCTAAGGCTTCATCAGAATTAGTGCAAAACGCTTTAGTATAAATATCCTGGCCAGCGGCATAACTCAAAATGTCAATCTCGTGAGAATAACCTAAACCGGTCTCTTCAAGGTCTTTGCGATACTGACCATCAATTAAAGCTACAGTCGGGCAATTCATAATACCATCAAATCCAGCTGCAATCAGTGTGTGTACAAATTGTTGCATGTCCTTTGTTGGATCACAGCAAAGTATACCTGCAAAAAGTGGGGTGTCAGGAACAACTCTTCTAAAATAACTTTGTCCTATATCAAGTGTTATAGAATTGGCATCTCCAATTGGCAAATAACCAGCCATAGAGCTCAAGCCTTGCATCCGATAAAAGGCTAAAATATGGGTTGTGACCATATCAGCTCCTCCAATCGCCGCCATTTTAGCCGTTATACCCGATCCGCAGAAGGCATCAAATATGACACCATTATCATCGAGGGTAGTTTGTAATTTACTAATCACTTTGTCGCGTGAAAACCGTCCCATGAATAGCTCCAAATCAAATAATTTAATATAAAAGCAACAGTTGAATTGGTTTAATTATATATAATGAAATAACTAACTAAGTTTATTTATTATTACGTCCGCGCTGTAACAAACTCTACCTATTCTAACAGTTTCCTAACACATTCGTTAGAACACCAACGATGTGAGTTTCCGCCGAGAGTTGATCTCCGGGTTTAAGCCATCGATCCTCATCAACACCACTTTCAATTACTGTCCCCGGACCTGTGCCAGAACACAAAATAACACCTGGAGCCAACGCAATTTAACTTGATAAGTAAGCAGCTGACTCAGCAAATCCAGATATCATATCTGATGTTGACCAATCTTGTCTAACCTCTCCATTAACCCTGATTATGCATCGTAACTTCTAATTAGACTTAGAAAATTATATAATGCATCGCCCAAAAGAAAACTTCTATTGGGATAAAGATTATTAATGATGTTCCAATTGCCGTCAGTAAGGAAATGCCGCTTTCCTTACCTTCCAGTGTTGCTAGCGCAAAACAAATTACCCAAATTATAAAATGTCCTAAAAACTCTTGCTCATCCATACGCAATCCTCTTAATCTAAATATTTAGTGAACTCGCTGCCAACCACGAAGCTTAATAGGTTTTAATGCTTCCTGAGTCGCTTTACCCTCTTCATCGTGCTGTTCAACTCTAACCTTGAAATCAGTTGCTCCGGCAAAGCCTGAAATTATTAATACATGCAATGATGATTCATTCAAATTAAACGTTCATCCACTCATCACCAACTTTAAGTCTGTGTTCGATATTATTTTGTTTATTCATCATCTGCTCTATGAAACATCCCTTCTTAGCTGCATTTATAACTTTTGTGATTTCTTCTGTGGTCGAATCGCTTTCCACCACCATATCCATGCGGATGCTTTTGGGACTGGACTCATAGGGTTCACGACCAACCTGTGTAGCTTCCCATTGACACTCACAATAAATATTTACATCTTTAACATTCACTCTCAGACGTTTGGAAAAAGCTCGGAACTGGGTCATTAAACAGCTGGTTAAACCCGCCATAAAGTATGCAATTGGGAGTGGAGCAGTTCCGTCACCACCATGAAAACCATATTCATCTGAGGCAAATTCCCAGTGAAGTTTTTCAGGGTGTGTTAGACGCACATCCATCTCACAGCGCATTTTACCTACTGCACGAGCATCACAATCAAACACTACCTGAAACTTTTTTACATCTTGGTCATTCATACTAATTCCTTTTTTCTGTCTATATGACTAGTGTATCCGAAAGGGTTCATAAAAACACTTGTAGATAGATATTACTGGGAGAAATTTAATGCAATCGGTTCATATCGTAGCTGTAATTAAAGCCAAGACGGGGTTGCGTAAGGATTTATTAAAACTTTTTCTTGATAACGTACCCCTGGTTCTTGCTGAAAATGGATGCATTCAATATCAGCCTGTTATCGATACTGAGGATGGTGGTTCGATACAGACTAAATTTGGTGATGATTCATTTGTTGTAGTTGAGGAATGGGAGAGTATGGACGCCCTCAAGGCGCACGCTTCGTCAGATCATATGTTGGCTTATGCAGCAAAATCAAAAGACCTTATAGCAGAGCGTACTATTCATATTCTATCCCCGGTTTAGGGGCGTTTCCTCCGTGAGCTTGATCTACAATTGGATTTGTAGAGCTCTGTGCAATGAATATTAATAGTGGTTTTTTATGTTTAACTAGTGGTTATGCGCCGGAGTATTTGGATGTGCGTGGTGATGAGCATGATAAGGGTCTCCCGGGTAATGATGGTGATCATGGTCGGAACATTTGCATGCAAAGGGGTGACGCGGAAACGTCTTAATTTTCTTTTCAGGAACGATTGCCATACTGGTTATTAGAGAGCCGGCAATTGATGAAGCTTTAGAGAGAGCAGTGCTGAGGACTCCAGCAGAATCAATAATTCCTTTTTCTATCATATCAACATAACTTAATGATCTAGCGTCCATTCCCATATTGGGATTGGTGTGGCTTGAAATAAAGTCCATGGACTGGCTAATGTCTCCTCCGGCATTTTCCAGGATTTGATAGCAAGGCTTTAGAAGGGCCCGTCTAACAATGTTGATACCTATCTGCTCTTCACAATCCTTGCCTTTTAAAGATCCTAGTAACGAAGAGGCGCGCAGGTACATAATTCCACCACCGACTACAAAACCACTATTTTTTGCCTGGAAAACTGACTTAAGTGCTTTGTTATACCTTTCACTTCTTTCAGTAATTTCCTGTTCTGTGAAGCCACCGACTTTTATATTGACTACAGAGCTCTTAAGTTTTGCAATTCTTCGACTGTAAAACTCTCTTTCCTCTTTAGAGTCAGATTTTTCAAGATAATTAGATAATAGTTTGCATCTATTATTAATATTTTTGAGAGAACCGCCTCCATCAATAATTATTGTTTTACTGGCCGTGATTTTTACGGTGCCGGCAGTCCCCATTTGATCTGGGCTTGAATTCATTAGATCTAAACCTGGCTCACCTGAAATGACTTCGGCGCCGGTTATAATCGCGATGTCATCCAGCATTTGTCTCCTGCGTTCAGAGAACCCTGGCGACTTAACAGCGACGACTTTTAGACCTCCTCTTTCTCTATTTATCACCAGCGTTGCTAGTATTTCCTGTTCAATGTCTTCGGCTATAATAAGAAGAGGTCGCTTTTTCTCTATTGCCTTGTCAAGGAAAGGAATAATCCCTTGTAGAGTTTTAATTTTTTTTCCGTATAGAAGAATCAATGGATTTCGTAGTTCGGCGCTTAGGTCTGCCTCATTAGTTACAAAAGCCCGTGATATATATCCTCTATCGAACCACATCCCATTATTAATTTCTATTTGATCTTTTATCGAGTTACCTGACTTGATAAAAATTTCACCGAATTCACCTGTTTTTGAATACGCTTGTGCAACGGCTTTCCCTATTTTTAAATCATTGTTGCTTGCTGTTGTTGCAATCTCTGCGACTTGACTAATTTTATTGATTGGTTTGGCTGAGGCGGAGATGTGCTTCAATGACTTTGAAACAGCCCTGTCTATTCCCCGCTTTATTCCTATAGGGTCTAAGTCTGCTTCAACGGCACGAAGACCTTCAGAAAATATTGAGTTTGCTAGCAAAACGGCGGTTGTTGTGCCATCGTTTGCTACAGAGCCCGTTTCTCGGGCTACTTCTCGAAGCAGGCGAGCGCCAATGCTTTCATAATTGTTAGAGAATTCAATCTGTGAAACAATTACGCTACCATCATTAGTAACTTGTGGAGGACCCAATTCTTTTTCAACCAAAACGTTTGATCCTGCTGGACCTAGAGTAACACCCACCGCATTACTTAAGGTCGCCGCTCCATTAGCAATCATGGATCGCCTGTTTCTGTTTAGTTTAACATTATTTTTTGTCATGAAAGGCTCTCCAACCCTCCAGTTTTTTTTAATAATTTCCGGTCGTCGACCCTAGAGATGTCATTGACCAGTGGCAACACCACAATATTATAAATTTAATTAAATAAGATGAAAAATTCTAGGCTATTTTGAATTGACATGATGATCCATGGCTGGAAAGCTTAGAATGTTAGTTAATCTCTGAAAACTCAGAGGCCTATATTAGGTAAACATAGTGATTTTGTCTGGTGATATTGGAGGAGAAAATATGGCAGAAAATAAAAGTGATTCAGGGGTACTAAAACTTGATGATATAGACCCTGGACACATATGGGATAAAGCGGTTCCAGCACCCGGACAGAGAAATGTTGATTTTGAAGAGCGAGTAAACTTTTCTCGTTTACATAATTATAGGTTAGCTCGTCTTCGTGCTGCTCTAGCAGAAACCGATTTAGGGTCAATGTTATGTTTTGATAATAATAACATACGGTACATGACAAGTACCGTGATAGGTGAGTGGTCGAGAGATAAGCTTACCAGGTTCTCCCTGTTGACAGGTAACGGAGATCCATATGTTTGGGACTTTGGTTCTGCGGCCTTACATCACAGACTCTACGCTCCATGGCTTAAGCCTGATCACTGTCGGGCGGGCCTTCTGGGGATGAGAGGTATGGTTCCTCCTTCTGCCGGCTTGATGCGAGGGCACGCTGAAGAAATAAAAGAAATCCTCGTTGAAGAAGGTGTAGCTGATCAACCCGTGGGTGTTGATTATATTGAACCTCCCATGCAGATGGAACTTGAACGTGTAGGAATTACTGTTCTGGATGGTCAACAAATGATGCTGGATGCTAGGGAGGTTAAGAGTCAGGATGAGCTAATTTTATTAAACCAGGCTGCCGCGATGGTTGATGGCACTTATCATATGATAATGGAAGAATTGAAGCCAGGGATTCGGGAATCTGATATTGTAGCTTTAGCAAACAAAAAACTCTATGAGCTGGGATCAGATGATGTTGAGGCAATAAACGCTATTTCTGGAGAGAGGTGTTCTCCTCACCCTCATAATTTTACCGATCGTATCTTTAGACCAGGTGATCAGGCATTTTTTGATATTATTCAATCATTCAATGGCTATAGAACTTGCTATTATCGAACCTTCAATATTGGTCGGGCTACTGATGCTCAAGAAGACGCATATAAAAAGGCGAGAGAGTGGATTGACGCGGCTATAGAATTGGTGAAGCCGGGGACAACAACGGATCAGATTGCTGCAGTGTGGCCTAAGGCAGAAGATTTTGGATTTGCTAATGAAATGGAGGCATTTGGTCTTCAGTTTGGACATGGACTTGGGCTCAATCTACATGAGAGACCAGTTATTAGTCGATTAGTGTCATTTGATCATCCTCTTGAAATTAAAGAAGGCATGGTCTTTGCTCTAGAGACTTTTTGTCCTGCGAGTGATGGAATGTCGGCTGCAAGAATTGAAGAAGAGGTTATAGTGACTAATGACGGATGCAGACTTATAACACTATTTCCGGCTGAAGAATTACCGATATCTCATAAATATTGATATGAAGTTTCAGTTAAAAGGGATATTTAACCGGAAAAATTAATTTTCCACGTTTTCTGAAATATTCACTTCAAGTAAACGATTTAAAGTCAATAGGGATAAGGGAGGATACTTTGGCAAAAGAGCCAGAAAAGAAATCAATTAAAAATTATTTGTCGAACGATGACATAGGTGAAACTGTTAGGAAAGAGTTGTTTCGTCTTCAGTTGGAATGCAGGCATGTCGAGCAAAAAGCTTATGATCTCTTTTTACAGAATCTAATTAAAGGAACCAGCCATTTGGGCTTAGGTCAAGAAGCGATCGCTGCCGGATTTGGTGGCGCTATGAAAGAAGGTGATTACACATTCTGTACATACAGGGGTCATAATCATACGTTGGTAAGAGGTGCCTCAATGACAGGTGTACTTGGAGAACTTATGGGTCGACAATGTGGGCTCCTTGGGGGTAAGGGCGGATCAATGCATCTTACGAGTGTGGAGCATGGAGCAATGGGCTCTTATGCTATAATTGGAGCTCATCTACCAATTGCAATTGGTGCGGCCTGGTCAGCGCAGTATAGAAAATCTAATCAGGTTACTGTTTGTTTCTTCGGCGATGGAACAACAAATATTGGCGCTTTTCATGAGGCGCTAAATATGGCCCAGGTATGGAAATTACCGGTCATATTTGTTTGTGAGAATAATCTTTATATGGAATACACTCCCATAAGCGAAGTAACCGCAGTTGAAAATCCAGCTGCTGATAGGGCAGGTGCTTATGGGTTAGAATCAATAATAGTAGATGGAAATGATGCGGACGAGGTTTACCGTCATGCTAAGGCAGCTATGGAAAAAGCGAGAGAAGGCGAAGGGCCTTCGCTTATAGAGGCTAAGACTTATAGACATAGTGGTCACTCCCGAGCAGATCCTGGAGACTACAGACCAGATGGGGAGCTCGAATCTTGGTTGGAGCGTGATCCCCTTCCTATGTATCGAAGTCGTTTACTAGAATTTGGTTTATCTGAAGATGAGGTTTTAGAAATGGAAGCAGACGTAATGAAACGTGTTGATGAGGCCACTGAAATTGCTAAATCATCTCCACCTCCGACCGAAGAAGTCATGGCCACAGAAGTATGGGCTGATGGGAGTTCCACATGGCGGAATTAACATATAGAGAAGCCGTTGCGGATGGTATTAGGCAAGAAATGAAACGAGACGAAAACGTAGTGTTTCTTGGTGAGGATATAGCAGCAGCAGGAGGGGTGTTTAAAACTACTGTTGGGTTACTTGATGAGTTTGGTCCTATTCGTGTAAGAGACACACCAATATCTGAACAGGCAATACTCGGGGCTGCTATGGGGGCAGCCATGACAGGATTAAGGCCTATTGCCGAAATAATGTTTTCTGATTTTCTGGCTGTTTGTTGGGATATAGTCGCAAATCAGATGGCAAAAGCAAGGTATATGACAGATGGCCAAATATCTGTCCCATTAGTTGTTAGAACAGCAAATGGTGGTGGTTCTCGTTTTGGAGCACAGCACTCTCAGTCTGTTGAAAATTGGGCAATGGCTATTCCAGGAATTAAAGTGGTTGCTCCTTCGTCTCCTGCTGATGTTAAGGGCTTATTAGCTGCGGCTATAAGAGATGATAATCCAGTTTTATTTTTTGAACAGAAATCTCTTTATGCGATAAAAGGCACAGTACCTGACGGAGAGCATATCGAAGAATTGGGAAAGTCCAAGGTTCTTAGACAGGGCAGCGATGTGACAATAGTAGCGCTTGCTCTTATGGTTCCCCGCGCATTAGAAGCAGCAGATAGACTCCAGGAAATTGATGGGATTTCAGCGACGGTTATAGACGTAAGATCACTTGTTCCTTTAGATACCAGCACTATTCTCTCAGAGGTATCTCGCACAGGTCGGATGATTACGGTTGAGGAGAATCCTAGACTATGTGGTTGGGGAGCTGAATTAAGTTCAATTGTCGCTGAAGAAATGTTTTTTGACCTTGATGGACCGATTGTTCGTATAACAACTCCTCATATTCCACTTGCGTCGGCCGATCATCTGGAAGATTTGATGATACCTTCTGTAGATCGTATCTATGAAGAAGTTAGAAAGTCGATGAACTAATACGAATATTATTAACCAACTAGATTAGCCTACTTTATAGGGTAAACATGAATATAATAATGCCTCAGCTTGGCGAGACAGTCGAAGAAGGTACAGTGTCTGTTTGGCATAAAAAAATTGGTGATCAAGTTTCTGCCGGTGAAAATCTTTTTGATGTAACCACGGACAAAGTAGAAATGGAAATTCCTTCCATGGTTGATGGTCAGTTGGTTGAGATACTTGTTAATGCAGGTGAGACTGTTGCTGTTGGCACAACATTAGCCATCATAAATGATGGAAAGGAAGAAAATTCAGGGGAGCAGGTTGAAGAAATAAACACGGCTGATAAAGAATTAGAAGTTTTAAATGAAGAAGCTAAGCTTGATTCTGTATCAAAAAATAAAATTGGTAAAAAAGATTCAAAAGGAAAACCACTCTCACCTGTAGTTCGTAGGCTGCTCTCAGAATATGATCTGGATGTTGATGAGATTAAAGGTACAGGTAGAGGAGGTCGAATTACTCGTGACGACGTTATGGAGTATTTAGATAGCAATACCTTAGGTAATACATCCCATTCAGATGCTCCAAGAGAAGAGCAAACTATAATTCCATTTGATAATATACGAAAACTTACTGCAGAGCACATGCTCCTTTCAAAAAAAGTAAGCCCACATGTTTTGCAGGCAGTAGAAGCAGATTTTTTTAAAATCGACGCTATTCGATCCTCTGTTCAGGATGAGTGGAGATCAAAAGCAGGATTTTCACTAACTTATCTACCTTTTATCGTCAGTGCAGTTTGTGAGACTTTGAAAGAGTTTCCAAAGATAAACGCTGAGGTTAAAGAAAACAGTCTGTTTGTTTATGAGCAAATAAATATTGGAATTGCTGTAGATCTTGATTTTGAAGGTTTGGTTGTTCCAGTGATTAAAAATGCAGCGTCTAAATCACTTGCCGAATTAGCTACAGAAATTCACGATTTATCCAGCAGGGCAAGAAAGAAAAAGCTCTTACCAGAGGAACTAACTGGAGGCACCTATACGATCTCTAACTCTGGTCCATTTGGTACTTTAATTACTGCTCCAATAATTAACCAGCCACAGGTTGCAATTTTGTCGATGGATGGTGTTATAAAAAAGCCGGTAGTTATCTCAGATGGAGAATGCGATTCTATTGCTATTCGTCCAATTGGTGTTCTCGCACAATCTTTTGACCACAGAGCTTTTGATGGAGCTTACTCTGCATCTTTTTTAAGAAGTCTAAGTGATCGCATTAAAGGTAATAATTGGAAAATAGAATTAGATATATTCGACTAATTTTATTTTATATTTGTTAAAGCTAATGTGATAAATTAACTATTGTAAGGCAATGATTTAAGTTAACTCTGTGCTGAATTTTGAATGCTAGATCCTCAAGGGAGAGTTACTAGAATGGAAAAGAAATTAGAGGCATTTGCAGCCGAATGTAACCGAATATTAAAAGCAGATTCAGGCCCGAAGGGGTTAGAGAAAGTTCGTTCGAGCTTAGAACCTCTTCTAATAGATGAGGGATTTACCTCAGTTTATTTAGGCCCAGAGAATAATGAGGTTCGAAAGATATTATACGAAGACCAAGAACTCGGTTTTTGTATTTTGGCCCATGTTTATAAGGGTGCTAGTGACGCTCCACCCCATGATCACGGGCCGTCTTGGGCAATTTATGGACAAGCGGCCGGAAAAACAGAGATGACGGAGTATGAAAAAGTCAAAGGTCAGGTTGATGATGAACCTGGGCTCGCATCACCAAAAAAGATCTATACTCTTACGCCAGGTATGGCAGTGGCCTATAATGTTGGCGATCTTCACTCACCCAAACGAGATAGCGATACTCGGTTGATCCGGATGGAAGGCCAGAATCTTGAGGGCGTTAAACGAGATAAGTACAAACGAGCTTAGCCTTCAATCTTTTTCATTAAAGTGTTTCTTCGGGCCTCTCAAAATCTTTATCCAGGTGTCCTCTTCCGGTTTGTTCCCCTCGGTCGAACATCCAAGAATAGCCTCCTTCTGGATTAGTCAAGATTTCCCACCAGTTATCGTCTGGATCACAGATGAAGAATGCGTAAGTGCCGTGCTGATCTAAAGGACGGGTTATTTTTTTTATTCCCCACTTTTTAGATTGAGCTTCTGCTACCCTGTAGGCCTCATCAACATCTGCTTTTGTTAATACGTCGAGACCATTATGATTTAACATCGGCATTTCGACTTTTTCTTTAACTTCCACGCAGGCTAATACATTTGTTCCCCCTAGCCTCAGAAGTAACGAGATGGGGCTTGTGCGAATCACTTCAAGACCGAGAAAGTCTTCGTAAAACTTTCTACTTTTCTCAGTGTCTGTAGTCTCTATTGTTCCATGTGACAAAAAATTTAGTTTTAAAGAGCAGTTTTCTATATCCGTGTTGGCGGTATTCATAGCTAAACTCCGTGCTTTTATTGATTTTTATTTTCAATTACTGGCAGAACTAAGCGCGATTTGTAAATATTGTCGTGGTATATGGTATCTATTCCATGTTTATGAGGCATATATTGGTGTGTAAATACAGCATCAGTCAATGGAGAGTCGCCATTTGATATTTCTAGCCGAATTCTATGTCCCTTCATGAAGACGTGTGCTGTAGGATGAATTTCAATATCGAAACTGTAAATTTCATCAGGTGTTAGGGGTTGAGGATTGTTATGATAATAAAACGGCTGGTATTCTTTACTCTTTCTTTCATCTTTATTCCTATGTGATGCCTTAAGCCATCCTTTAGTAAGAGTTAAAAACGTTGGTTGATGACCTTGATTACGTTTTGTCTCGGTCAGAGGGAATTGATCCGACAATTTGATTATAAAATCTGTATCAGTTTGATCAGAAGAAACAAATAACTTTAAAACAATAGGTCCTGCTATTTCTATGTCTTTAGTTAGAGGTTCGCTAGTGAAGGTTAATACGCGTCCAACAGGATCTGGACCGAATTTACCCATAGCAACAACTCCCAGGCCCCATTTTGGATCAGGGTATTGGTAGGAGGTTTTACTTATAGAATTTTGAATTTTATCCTGAGGTTCATTTAAAGTGAGGCTTCCATCATTTAAAGAATTAACACTGCCTGAGTTATTACTTGATAGGTAATAAGAGACATAATTGGCACGTTCAATTGGCCAATTATTCTCATTTCTATATTCGTTAATGCCACGAATAAAAATGGTTGCTTTGGGCCCATCCATAACACCGTTATCGATCCCTTTAAGGTGGTAATCATAAAATGGTTTAAAAAAACGTTCATGAAAATCAGGTTTATCGAACATGTGTACGGCTTCATTTATGTCTGCTGCTCCTGTAACCACTAATTTCTTAGGGCACTTCAATTCTTCAAAAGCAGTTAAATTTCCTCTTAGGTGTAACCCTACCTTGCCCCAGGCTCCGACACTAAGGACTGGCACTTTTATTTCAGATAATCTTGGATGTGCTGCACGTTCATCCCACCAATCATCATAGGTTTGATGACGCATTATTTCTAAAGCAATGTCTGGTTCCATCACTTTTCCGTTTTTATCGCCTGGAGCTCTAAATATGTTGTTCGCTCTTACTAGATTGTACCACCACACAAAGAATTCGCTGAATATTCCGCCGTTATAAGCGGAATCACGGTACATATCTATCATTCCGTCGTAAGGGGCTATACACGCAAGGTGGGGTGGATTCAAAATTCCCATAAACCATTGTGCCATTGCATAATATGATTGACCAATGCCACCGATTTTTCCTGTCGACCAGGGTTGATCAGCTATCCACTCAATTAAATCGTAGTAGTCTTGTTGTTCGGTCTTATCAAAAAAACCATAACTTCCCTCTGACCTGCCGCTACCGCGAACATCCGCATGAACATAGGTGTAACCTTGTTCTACGTACCACTCTACCGGGCCAGTTTCTCTCCACTGAAATAAATTATGCACTGGGATGTCATCTGTATCGTATCTATATGGCGAAATGGCAAATAGTGTGGGATATGCCTGGTTGTCATCTGGCTGATACAAGCGAAGGCTAATTTTAACCCCGTCTCGCATCTGCACCATTATATCATCAGTTATGCGCAACTTCCGTTTCCTCTAGGCTTGTGTTTATAAACCTAAATGATAGGTCGCATATGTGAAAAAAACAAATCACCCTGTATATTAGTTGGTTTTAAACTTATATAAATCGTTTGTGGAACGACTGTTTATCAAAAAACCGGATCTCTAATAATACAATATTGTGGGAGCAGCATTATGAAACTAGCTAGTATAGAGAATGACACAAATCAAGTTCACCTAGCCGTTGTGTTTGATCAAGATCTGCTCTTGGACCTTTATGAGTTAAGGAGTTTTTTGCCGCAGGCTAATTTAATCCCTGAGAACATGAAAGATTTACTTGCTGGTGGTGCAGATGTTCTAACCAAAATACTAGACTGCTTGGAAGAGATCAGGTTATTGATTTTGAAAGATAATGAACGAGAAGCTTTAAAGCAGTCCAATATTCTATTAAATTGGGATGAAGTGTCTTTTCTTCCCCCAGTACCTGATCCAACAATTATTTTGTCCGTTGGTATGAACTACCATGCGCATTTGAAAGAAATGCAGAATGCCCCTGCATTACCTTACCCTCCAGCGTTTCTTATGACTCATCAGGCACTTAATGGTTCAGGAAAACCAATTGTGGTACCTCCTCAATGTCCAGACATGATTGATTTTGAAGGAGAGCTTTGCTTTGTGTTTGGCAAGTATTGTTATGATGTTTCTGAGAATGAAGCTATGGATTATGTTGCTGGCTATACCATTGCTAATGATGTTTCTGCTCGTGACTGGGTTGCTCCAGTTTTTAAGGCAGAAAAGCCTTTCGAGGGAATAAGTGCCTGGGATCGTAATCTCCTCGGTAAACAATTACCAACTTTTTGCCCTTGTGGACCGGTTATTGTCACGAAAGATGAGATTCCTGATCCACATAACTTGCAGTTAACTCTTACTCTAAATGGGAAAGTAATGCAGTCATCTAGAACTGATGATTTAATTTTTAATCTTCCACAAATAATAAGTTATTTCTCGAAGTGGTATCGTTTTAGTCCAGGTGATATTGTTACGACTGGATCTCCTCCCGGTGTGGGAGCTGGACGAAATCCTCCAGTTTATATGAAATCGGGAGATTTGGTGGAAGTAGAAATAGAAGGCATTGGTAAACTTAGTAACCCAGTATCAAACAGCTAAGGAAGTAGAAATATGCTTTATGTGATAGCCCGAAAAGACAAAGAAGGCATGGCTGATGAACGAGCACGACTATTGTCAAAACACGCTGAGTATCAGAAAGCGTTTATGTCATTGATAGTTTTTGGTGGTGGTTTAGTTAAAGAGGGTATTAATGAATCTAATTTTGAATATAACGAAGAGGGTATTCGGGGTGTTATAGGTAATATGCTGGTAGTGGATGTACCTGACCGTGCTGCCGCTGAGGCTTTACACTATGAAGATCCTTACACAATGGGTGGTATATTCGACAAAGTGATAATAGAGCCGTTCTTAAAACGTGTGCCCCTAGAATAATAAAAATAGCTGATTTATCCCAAAAAGGCACAATTTAAGGAGTAATCATATGACAGGAGACGTAGAGCTCACAAATCTTACCGCTCAAAAAGCTGTTGAACTTCTTAAATTAGGAGAAATTGTTCCATCAGAATTGGTGGACGCAGTAGCAAAGCGTATTGAAGAAGTAAATTGTCAGGTGAACGCCCTGCCCACATTATGCCTAGATAAGGCTTACGAGCAGTGCAGTATGTTGATTAAACCTGATGCAGAGGATGCTGGATGGCTAGCGGGCCTGCCAATAGTGGTTAAGGACCTAAACGAAATTGAGGATGTCCTTACGACATATGGATCCAATATCTTTTCTAATCATATTCCTGAAAGCGATGAAATATCTGTGTCCAATCTACGCCGCAGCGGTGCAGTATTTATAGGAAAGTCCAACACACCTGAGTTTGGTGCAGGAGCAAATACTTTTAATGAAGTTTTTGGAAAAACTCTTAATCCTTGGAATACTGACCTCACTTGTGGTGGATCTTCGGGTGGATCAGCAGTTGCTTTGGCTACGGGAATGGCTTGGTTAGCAACAGGCTCAGATCTTGGTGGTTCTTTGCGAACCCCGGCTAGCTTTTGCTCAGTAGTTGGAATGAGACCTAGTCCTGGAAGAGTGCCTCATGGTCCTAGCCGAAATCCCTTCCAAATGTTGTCAGTAGATGGCCCGATGGGAAGGACAGTCGGCGATGTGGCTCTAATGTTGGATGCAGAGGTGGGGAGACGAAACGAGGATCCAATTTCATTAGAACATCCGCTATATTCTTTTCAGGAGTTTGCTGCTAGGCCACAAGCTCCAGCAAAAATTGGTTTTACAACTGATTTAGGAATTGGACCAGTGGATCAAGAAGTGGCAACAATCTGCTCTATTGCAGCTCAAAAATTTGAAAGCGAAGGTTCAATAGTTGTTGAATCCTCTCCTGATTGCTCTGGTATTATTGATATTTTTCAAGTTCTGCGAGCTGCCTTATTTGTGGGGCTAAGGGCGCCCCTTTTGGAGAAACATCGGGAGTTTCTTAAACCAGAGGTGATATGGAATATTGAAAAGGGCATGAATCAATCTGTTGGAGACGTTAGCAAAGCGTGGGTAGCGCAAGGAGAACTATATAGACGAGTCATTTCTTGGTTTGATCAGTATGACTTATTGGCCTTGCCTAGTGCAATTGTGCCTCCTTTTGATGTTAACAACCGTTACTTGGATAGTCTGGGAGATCACAAATTTAATAATTATATTGAATGGGTTTACGTTTCGTATTTAGCTACTTTGGCATCTTTACCAGCAATATCAGTTCCTTGTGGTTTTACGAGCTCTGGTCTTCCAGTTGGCTTACAGTTAGTAGGTAAACCACGTGGTGAAGCACAATTACTATCATTTGCTGCGAAACTCGAAGAAATAGTTGACCTTGGACTTACTACTCCTATTAACCCTATTTCTGGGCCAAAATCAAAATCAATATAATGTTATAGTTATGAATGAGATACTCAAATTAAAGTTGGAGTATAGGTGTGTTTATATGAATTTGTTGAATGTCCCCCTTGAAATCGTAGCACACGACAGGTAAATCCCGCGGTTATGCACTTAATTAGATATAATTCAAGCGTTATCGATCATGCTCGTGGTGGTGTGGTGGCTATTGGAAACTTTGACGGTTTGCACAAAGGGCACCAATTAGTTATTTCTGAAGCCCGTTCAGTTGCTGAACAGCTTTCTAAGCCATTTAATGTACTAACTTTTCGACCACACCCTCGTCGCTTTTTTCGTCCGAATGAAAAACCTTTTAGGCTAACTCCGTTTAGGGCAAAAATAAGAGCTATCTCCGATTTGGGAGTTGATAATATAATAGTTTGTAGATTTAACAATAATTTGGCCAATTTATCAGCAAAAGAATTCGTTGAAGATATTTTAATAGGAGACCTTGAGGTTTCCCACGTAACCGTTGGCCACGATTTTACATTTGGAAACAAACGTTCAGGCAATCCGATGGTTCTCAAGAATAAAAGTTTAGAGCTTGACTTTGGGATTACGATTGTTGAACCAGCCAGGGACAGTAATGGAAATCTTTTTTCTTCTTCGGCAATTCGCCAGTATGTGTCTGAGGGCAAGATGCAGGAAGTTGCTATGCAGTTGGGACGCACTTGGGAAATTGAGGGAAGGGTTATTAAGGGAGATCAAAGAGGACGGACTATTGGGTTTCCTACGGCAAATATTGAACTCATTGAATATATTCAGCCGGCTAAGGGTGTATATTCTGTGCGAGCGGGTATTTTGTATGATAGGACGACAAAATGGTTTGATGGGGTTGCAAATTTTGGTGACCGGCCGACTGTAGAAGGAGCCAGGCTTTTGCTTGAAACTCATTTGTTTGATTTTGAAGATGATTTGTATGGCAAGAATTTGCGAGTTGGGCTAGTCGATTACCTAAGGCCAGAACGAAAGTTCGAGAGTTTTGAGGCTCTTAAAGATCAAATAAAATTAGACTGTGAGACAGCTAGAAAAAATCTGGCAAAAAAATCACTTAATAGAAATCAATAGAAATTTAAACTATTATTTAAAAAATGGTACTTGGGAGCCGCCTTTCTACAGTTTTGATTAATTTATCAAACAGGATTGGATTTGTAGGCGGCATTCAATTTTAAGGAAAGCTGATGGCAACTGATTACAAAGATACGATTTTTCTTCCTTCGACTAAATTTCCAATGAGGGCAGGCTTGCCAAAAAAAGAACCAGACTTACTAGAACGATGGGCAAAAATAGATCTGTTTAACAAACAACGTGAAGCTTCCTCGGGTAGAGAGAAGTTTATTCTTCATGATGGTCCTCCTTATGCCAATGGAAACCTCCATATAGGTCATGCACTTAATAAAATTCTCAAGGATGTTATAAATCGTTCGCAGCAGATGATTGGAAAAGATGCAAACTATGTGCCTGGATGGGATTGTCATGGATTACCTATCGAATGGAAGGTGGAAGAAGAGTATCGAGCTGCTGGTAAGAATAAAGATGAGGTTCCAGTTATAGAGTTTCGTCAGGAATGTCGAGATTTTGCGCAAAGATGGGTTGAAGAACAATCAAAAGAGTTTCAGAGATTAGGTGTTATAGGAAACTGGAAAAACCCCTATACCACTATGAACTTTAGAGCTGAAGCACAGATAGCTCGTGAAATAGGCAAATTTGCTATGAACGGGGGCTTATATCGAGGCACAAGACCGGTATTGTGGTCCGTTCCAGAAAAAACTGCTTTGGCTGATGCTGAGGTGGAATATGAGGAAGCCAAGTCACCAACTATTTATCTCCGTTTTCCTGTGGTCCACTCTAGTATTGAGGAACTTAAAGACGCTGGAATTGTTATTTGGACTACCACTCCCTGGACTATTCCCGGAAATCGGGCAATCGCATACGGAGAGAATATTGAATATGCAGTGATAAACGTGGACGAGGTAAGTGAAGGAGCTGTTCCAAAAGTTGGTGATCGTCTAGTGGTCTGTATAGAATTAATGGATTCATTCAAATCTGAATGTGGAATAGAAAAAACATCTGAAATAACTCGATTTTGCGGTAGTGAATTGTCTGGTACATCATGCGCACATCCGCTGCGAGGGAAGAACTTTGATTATGACGTAGACCTATTTCAGGGTAGCTTTGTTACAACTGAAACGGGAACTGGTTTTGTTCACATTGCCCCTAGTCATGGAGAGGATGATTATTATCTTTGCTTAGAAAACTCAATTCAGGTACCTGATATGATAGATGAAAATGGCAAGTACTATGACCATGTGCCAATTTTCAGTGGTATGCAGGTAATTAATCAGGATGGTAAGTTTGGGAACGCTAATGGTGGGGTTATAAAAGAACTTTCAAATGTTGGACATCTCTTGGCTAAAGGAAGCCTCAGACATTCTTACCCTCATTCATGGCGTTCTAAAGCCCCCCTTATCTTTCGTAATACAGCTCAATGGTTTATTTCTATGGAGACTAATGGATTACGAGAAAAGGCTCTTACGGCAATTGACGAAACCAGATTCGTACCTAGTGCGGGAAGAACGCGTTTAAGGTCAATGATTGAAACCAGACCCGATTGGTGCATTTCCCGTCAAAGAGCTTGGGGTGTTCCCATTACAGTGTTTGTTGAAAGAAAGACAGGTCAAATTCTCAAGGATCAAAAAGTTTTTGATAGGATAGCAGAAGCTTTTGAATTAGAGGGAGGAGATGCTTGGTTTTCTAGCCCTTCCTCAAGGTTTCTTGGTGATGACTATAATGTTCAGGACTATGATCAGGTATCTGACATAGTGGAGGTTTGGTTCGAGTCAGGATCAACACATAGTTTTGTTCTTGAGGACAGACAAGAATTAGAGTGGCCGGCTTCTCTATATTTGGAGGGATCAGACCAGCATAGAGGCTGGTTTCACTCCTCTTTATTAGAATCAGCAGGCACACGCGGACGGGCTCCATATGACGCAGTGCTCACCCATGGCTTTGTTATGGCTGAAGATGGGAGAAAAATGTCAAAATCTCTTGGAAACGTTGTTGCGCCCCAGAGTGTAATCGAGCAACTGGGTGCTGATATATTGAGAATTTGGGTGGTCAGCTCCGATTATTCAGAAGATTTGCGTATCGGTCCTGAAATTCTAAAGCATCAGTCTGATTTATATCGTCGTGTTCGCAATACACTGAGATTTTTATTAGGAAACCTGCACGAGTTTAAAAATAGTCAGAGGGTTTCTACGGACGAGATGCCTGAACTTGAGCGTTGGGTTTTACATAGGTTGTGGGAGTTAGATGGTACAATACGAAAATGTATCGATGATTTTGATTTTCACAATATGTGGACTATTTTACATAATTTTTGCGCTGTTGATTTGTCTGCTTTTTATTTCGACATCAGGAAAGACTGTTTATATTGTGATGCTGTAAATTCGCATAAACGTCTTTCTTGTCTAACAACGTTAGATATTTTATTCGATTATTTAACCGTCTGGCTGGCACCTATTTTGTGTTTCACAGCTGAAGAGGCATGGATTACAAGGCACGGAGATGATCTGTCTAAAAGTGTGCATTTGAGAACTTTTCCATTAGTCGAGAAAAGTTGGAGAGATGATGAGTTAGCTTTAAAATGGGATAAAATTCGACGGTTGCGTCGAGTAATAACCGGGGCACTTGAGGTAGAAAGATCAGAAAAGCGAATTGGATCAAGTCTTGAAGCTGATATAGATGTCTACGCTGACAATGAATCCATTTTAGCTATGGAAGGCATTGACCTAGCTGAAATATCAATAACTTCTTCTGGCCGTCTTATAGAGGGCATTCCTTCAGATGAAAGTTTTACAATTGAAGAAACGCCAGATATTGGTGTTGTATCTAAAATAGCTGAAGGGGTAAAATGTGTGCGATGTTGGCAGGTGCTAATAGATGTCGGCACACACGGACATAAAGATATATGTGGTCGGTGCGTTCAGGCTGTTGAAGCACTACCGACGGAAAATAGTGAGGGTGATATATAGAGGATGCGTGCCTGGGCGCTTTTTTTAGTTATTTTGATTGTGATAATTGATCAAATTTCAAAGAAAATCATAATCGGTATGATTTTTAACCCATATAGGGTTATAGAAGTTACCAGTTTTTTTAACTTGGTTCCTGTTTACAATACGGGCATAAGTTTTGGTTTTTTTAATACAGGTAGTGAATTAGGGCGATGGATTCTTGTTATTGTCGCGATAGTTTTAATTTTAATCTTATTTATTTGGTTGTTTCGCTCAAAAAGTGTTTATGTTGTTATATGTCTAGTTTTGGTTTTAGGAGGGGCTTTGAGTAATCTGGTTGATCGTATAATAATTGGTGCTGTTATAGATTTTCTAGATTTTCATTTTTTAGGGTTTCATTGGCCGGCGTTTAATTTGGCAGATAGTTGTATAGTTATTGGCGCATTACTTCTGCTCTATAAGAGTTTGTGTGTGTCAACTCAAAAGTGATTAGATTGATGACAACAGAGACAATCGAAATTAGTAGTATTGAGGTAGGTTAAAAATGGAATCTTTATTCTACAAAAATCAGTTAAACAGATACATTAGATTGCAAAGTTTTTCGAAATTTTTCGTAGTTGCTTTTGTTTTGATTCTATCACTTGCTTCTTGTGGTGATTCGGCCAAAAGGACCTTTGGTCTTGAGCGTCAGGCTCCCGATGAATTTGCAGTTATTAAGCGCGCGCCTTTATCACAGCCTCCAGATTTTAAACTCCGCCCTCCTAAGCCAGGTGCAGAAAGGCCAGGTGTTGCCACTCCTAGGGAACAGGCAAGAAATACTGTTTTTCAAAGAAAAAACACCAATTTTTTAACTAAGTTTAAGGGCAAACAATTCACAGAAGGTGAAAAGGCCCTACTTAAACTTAGTGGAGCGGATAAAGTTGAGCCAAACATTCGTACCAGAATCGATCGTGAAAGTTCTATTTTAGCTGAAGCTGATATGACTTTTATACTTAAGCTATTAAACCACAAACCAGAAAAAGGTATTGTGGTTGACGCAAATAAAGAGTCCCAACGTTTAATAGAAAACAAAGAGCTAGGGAAAAAACCTACAGAAGGCCCCACCCCATATATTGGCCGTAAATCAAAACAATTGCTTAAACTTTTTTGATTGTTAGTACTAATTCCTAATTTTTTTAACTCCATTATTCTTTAATGTCACGTTTCTATAATCAATTCAGTTTGTTAATTGTCAGCTTTTGGGGTTTATCTTTAATGATACTCCTTACAAGTTTTAGCGGAGTATTGGCACAAGCTTACAATCCTAAAACACTTATTCTCGATAACGGACTACATATTGTTGTTATTGAAAACAACCGTGCACCTGTAGTAACTCAGATGTTATTTTACAAAGTGGGGTCTGCAGATGACCCATATGGCAAGTCCGGATTAGCTCATTTTCTCGAACATTTAATGTTCAAAGGAACGAAAAAAAATCCTCCGGGGAGGTTTTCCGAAACTGTTGCAAGACTTGGAGGAAAAGAAAATGCTTTTACCGGGCATGACTATACCGGTTATTACCAAACTGTTCCAGTTGAACACCTAGGTTTAATAATGGAGCTCGAATCTGATCGCATGACTGGGCTAGTTTTAAATGAAGAGTTAGTTAATTCAGAGAGAAAAGTTATACTTGAAGAACGTAGATCTAGAGTAGAAAATAATCCCCAGAGCTTATTAAACGAACAGATCGATGCGGCTCTCTTTATAAATCATCCCTATGGGATTCCTGTAATTGGATGGGAAAATGAGATACTAGAGTTGGAAACTAAAGACATAGTTGAGTTTTATGAAACTTGGTACAGCCCCAATAACGCTGTGCTGGTCGTAAGCGGAGACGTGTCCTCTTCTCAAGTATTTGAATTGGCAAAGAGCTCTTATGGAAAAGTTCCTTTTCGTTTTGTGCCTCTCCGAGAGAGAGTGCTAGAACCTTTTGCTCGAGTAGAAAAAAAAGTGATTTTAAAAGATGAAAAGGTTGGGTATCCAACCTGGATCAGACGATGGGTGGTTCCCAGCTATTCAAGTAATTATAAAGACAAAGCATTTGCAATTGAAGTTTTTGTCGAAATTTTAGGAGGATCACTTTCAAGTAGGCTCTACTCTTCTTTGGTTGTAGATCAGCCCTTAGCAGTATCAACAGGAGCTTGGTATTTTCCGAATTACTTGGGTGAATCATCACTGGGAATTTGGATCAGTCCTCGACCAAATGTTGATATTAATCGAGTGGTAATCTCTTTAGAAAAAGAACTAAAACTCGTTGAACAATTTGGTGTAAAAGAGGAAGAGCTAAAAATAGCTAAAAATAGGCTGATAGATAGTTCGATTTACACTAGAGATAGTTTAAGTGGCCCTGCCTATTTATTTGGAGTTGCGCTTTCTACAGGACAGTCGGTCTCTGATGTAGAGCAATGGTCAAAGAGAATTTCCGAAGTAACAGTTGAACAGGTCAATTCAGTAGCTAGAGAAATATTAGCCTCTCAAGCTTTTGTTACTGGCGTGCTGATGCCTAAAGTAAAAAACTAGTATGTTCCAATGAAACATTGTAGTGAAATTGATAACAAAATCATTTTTGCATGTGTGCTTTGTATAATTATTTGTTTTACGCAAAATGCTAGAGCTGTTGAAATCCAACAGGTGATCAGTTCTCGAGGTGTTAAAGCTTGGCTGCTTGAGGATCGCATGCTGCCAATCACCTCGATCTCATTTTCGGTTCTTTCTGGTGCTTCAGCTGATCCTGTGAATAAGGCTGGATTATCTAAAATGGTATCTTTGTTACTTGATGAGGGAGCAGGAGAGCTTAATTCTAAAGAATTCAAACGTGTTCTGGAGAATAGATCTATTAAAATGAGTTTTTCCGTTTCTAAAGATTATTTCAGTGGCAGCCTTAAAACCCTTAATAGAAGCCGTATTAAAGCTTTTGAAATGTTAAAATTAGCAATTACCGAACCACGTTTTGATAATGTTGATGTAGAACGCATTCGTAGTCAGCTTTTAGCGGAAATTGCTAGTAAAAGGAAAGATCCCGATCATATAGCCAAGGAAGCCATGTGGTCTATAAATTTTCCAGATCATCCATATGCTAGTAAGACGCTTGGGACAGACAGAAGTATTGGAGCTATTACTAAGTATGACTTGCATGATTATGTAGAAAAGAGGTTTGCTCTATCTAATATGCGGATCGGTGTAGCTGGTGATATTACACCATCTGAACTTGCTGCTCTACTAGATAGTACTTTTTCGCAACTTCCGAAACTTCAAGTCAAACCAATAATTGAGTCGATACAGCCTAGTGTTAGGGGCGATGTTTATGTTTATCGGCTACGACAATCCCAGAGTAATATTTTATTTAGTCACAGAGGTTTGCCAAGAGATCACCCAGATTACTATGGAGCTTATATACTTAACCATATATTAGGTGGAGGTAGCTTTACTTCACGTCTTTATGAAGAAGTTCGTGAGAAAAGAGGACTGGCTTATTCTGTTTATAGTTATTTGTTGCCTATGAAATATTCGGCTTTATGGGTTGGTGGGGCATCCACAGATAATCTGACAGCAAGTCAGACTATTCAAATCATACAAAATGAGTGGGGTCGAATTCACAAAGAACAAATAACGCAGCAAGAGTTGTCCTCTGCACAGGACAACATTACTGGTTCGCTTGCTTTAAGATTTGATAGTACTTCTTCAATATCCGACATTTTAGTTGCTCTTCAGAGACGGAAGCTAGGAGTCAATTATATAGATGAGCGCAATAAAAAGTTTAAATCGGTTACTTTAGAAGATTTAAGGAGAATAGCAAAAAAATGGATAGATCCAGATTTTCTAGATTTTATTGTTGTAGGTCAACCTGAAGGTCTAAAGGATGTGAAGACCTTAAATCCTAAATGATTCATTTTAAATTTTAGCTCTAGGTTTAGAAATAAATTAAATATAGAAAAATTTATCCACATTTCTCCTGTTGCTAATGTTTATCAGGAAATGTGAAATGCTCCTTATCAGTTTCTAGTGGTTCGTTGACTCGATGAAATATCAGCAGAATATATCAGCTTGTTTTTCCTCCGTAATTGGTAAAAAGGGGCTGAATAGAGAAATCTTTGAAAAGTATCTCGAGAAAGCTCGAAATGCGCTGGAGTCAATGAAACTGGATATTGACGCTGGTAATTTACCTGCTTTTGATTTGTCTAAAAATGATACTAACCTGTATCAGTCAAAAGAGGTGGCAAGTGAATTTTATAAGGAATGTGATTTAGTTTTTGTCTTGGGCACAGGTGGGGCAAGCCTAGGCGGACAGGCCCTAAGCTCCTTATCTAGTGATAATGGAAGTCCCCAAATACAATTTCTCGATAACATAGATCCGTTTACTATAGATAAATGTTTGTCACAAAATAGAACTAAACGCATAGGTTTACTTGTTATTTCCAAGTCAGGAGAAACTCTGGAAACCCTAGTGCAAGCTATTACGTTTGTGACGAATTTGGAATCTTATAACCTAAAAAAAACACTTATTATTACCGAAAAAGGTGATACTCCATTATATCGTTTTGCTTTGAAGAGAGGTATTTCAGTTCTAGAACATGACCCTAATATAGGTGGACGTTATAGTGCCTTTAGTATTGTCGGGTTAATACCAACATTGATGGCCGGGGTTGATGCGGAAGCTGTCTGTCTAGGGGCTAGTGAAGTACTAAAAAATGCCATTGAGACAGATAACGTTGAAGAAATTCCATCTGTTTTAGGAGCTGCCGTATCAATTGCTTTATATAGAGAGAAAGCTATAAATATTTCAGTTTTAATGCCTTATAGCGATAAGCTAAATAAATTTACTCTTTGGTATAGACAGCTTTGGGCTGAAAGTCTGGGCAAACGGGGTCTAGGTATAACCCCAGTTCCAGCGCTGGGTTCTGTAGATCAACATAGCCAGTTGCAACTTTATTTAGATGGGCCAAGAGATAAGATGATCTCTATAATCTCGCCTAATTATTTAGGTGTAGGTCCGGATATTGATCCAACTTTATCTAATCAAACTGGCTTGGAGTATTTAGCTGATTGTACAGTGGGAGATGTTATCTCTGCGGAGAAAAAAATAACCACAGAAACGATTATATCTCAAGGTATTCCTGTCCGAACGTTTGAAATAGATAGCGTAGACGAATCAACTGTAGGGGCACTAATGATGCATTACATGTTAGAAACTGTAATTGCAGCCAGGCTACTGGATGTAAATCCTTTTAATCAACCTGCAGTGGAAGAAGGCAAGAATCTAGTTCGAACATATCTAAGGGGTTTGAAGTGAACATAAGGGTTTTACCTGATACCTTGGTAAACCAGATAGCCGCGGGTGAAGTCATTGAAAGGCCTGCAGCTGCAATAAAGGAACTTGTTGAAAATTCTTTAGATGCTGGTGCTACAAAAATAGATCTATTAATCCGTAATGGTGGAAGAACTTATTTATCAGTAACGGATGACGGATTAGGTATGACACCCGAGCAAATGATATTATCAGTTCAAAGACATGCAACTTCTAAATTGCCTAATGATGATTTATCCAAAATTACTACCTTAGGCTTTCGAGGTGAGGCATTACCGTCTATAGGAGCTATCAGTAAACTAAGAATAACATCACGACCAAAAGGTAGTGAAGCTTGGGAATTAAACGTTGAAGGGGGAAAGAAATCTAGTCCAAAACTATCGTCACAGAATTATGGAACCCGCGTAGAAGTACGCGACATGTTTTATGCAACCCCAGCAAGGCTTAAGTTTCTTAAAACTGACCGAACCGAATTTAGTCATATTATGGATGCTGTGTATCGATTGGCAATGACGAATCCTGAGGTGGCATTTTCAATCAACGATGGAGAAAAAGTCAAATTTTCTTGTGTAAGTGAAACTGATTTAACAGGTAGTGATCCAGCTTTACTTCGCCGCCTATCTTCGATAATGGGAAAAGAGTTTTTTGAAAACTCTTTAATGGTTTCCTCTGAAATAGAGGGGGTAAAACTCTATGGCTATGCTAGCGTTCCAACGCTCAACCGGAACACTACGCGTTATCAGTATCTTTTTGTCAATGGCCGCCCGGTGAGAGATCGTCTTTTGCATGGTGCAGTAAGAGCAGCATATCAAGACTTTTTAGCTCGACAAAGACATCCTTTGATAGCTCTATTTATAGATATTAATACAGAACTGGTGGATGTAAACGTGCATCCTGCCAAAAGTGAAGTTCGTTTTCGTGACGCTGCTAAAATTCGGGGATTAATAGTTGGCACCTTAAAGCAATTATTATCCAGTTCTAGTCAAAATGTATCTACTACAGTTGCAGATTTGGCCTTGTCTAAATTTCAATCTCCTTTGAGAGATCCGAACTCAGGATTGAAGAGTCAATTACCTCTAAGAGAACGATTATTTGAAGGTAAAAATGAAACATCAAAAATAGATTACCCGCCATCTGGAGCCATAGAGTCGTTAAAAAATGTCCAATTTGTTACCGAAGTTGAAAGTCCAAATAAGGATAATGGTGAAATCATATCCAAAAATTATCCTCTGGGCGCGGCGAGGGCTCAACTACATGCGACATATATTGTTTCACAAACAGAAGATAGCATCGTCATAGTTGATCAGCATGCAGCACATGAAAGATTAGTGTATGAGCGTATGAAAAAGGCCCTCAATGGAAATGGAGTCATACGCCAAGGTCTTTTAATACCAGAAATTATTGAACTAGATGATGAGGCAGCGACTAGACTAGTAGATCGCGCTGCTGAACTAACGGAGTTAGGTTTAGTATTAGAAAAATTTGGTCATGGAGCAATCGTAGTACGTGAAGTTCCTAGTCTATTGGGTCATACAGACACAAAATCGTTGATTGTTGACTTGGCTGATGATTTGAAAGTTATGGATTCTGAATTGTCGTTAAGAGAGCGTCTTGAAGAAGTTTGCAGTACTATGGCATGTCACGGAAGTGTTAGGGCAGGAAGACAACTTAACCCGAGTGAAATGGACGCCCTATTAAGAGAAATGGAAGTAACTCCTCATTCTGACCAGTGCAATCACGGTCGGCCAACATATATTGAGCTGAAACTTACCGATATAGAACGATTGTTTGGTCGTCGGTGAAGTAATATAGAAGTTAACCTAATGAAGTTTATTTAAAGAGTTGGGCAGTATTCTAAAAAATGTAGTTCGGTAGAACCGTAAGCACGAAAATCAATTTCTTTTAAATTTGTGTTTTCTCTTAATGCTGTATGTTTGGCACATTCTATAATAATCAGACTGCCTTTTTGAATCCAACTTTTATCTATCAAGGCACTTAGCGCCTTGATCGGAACATCACTGTTATAAGGAGCGTCAAGGAATACTATTGAACAAACCTCTTTTCTTTTATTTTTAGGTGGGTCTGTTACATCTGCGAGATATATATTAGTTGATTTATCTTCTTTCAAAAAAGATATGTTTTGCTCTAAAGTTTTTAGTGCTTGTTTGTTGACATCAAAAAAGGTTGCATGGTTGGCCCCTCTTGATAGTGCTTCAAGCCCTAGTGAGCCTGAGCCAGCGCATCCGTCCAGAACACTGACTCCATGTAGTAAAGATTTCGATTCCAATATATTAAATAGAGATTCCCGCACCCGATTAGTTGTTGGACGTGTGAAATTTCCTTCTGGTACGGATATCATTTTGCCGCGATGTTTGCCTCCGACTATACGTATCATCGTTTTAATAATCGCTTGGAAGATTTGATAATAGCACTCTGGGAGGAATCTCTTCGAATTGTCCTCTTGGCAACTTGCCTAGATGAAAGGGCCCAAAAGATACCCGTATAAGTCGATTTACTGTATAGCCAAAATGTTCCATAAGTCTTCTGACTTCACGGTTTTTTCCTTCTTGAAGACTGATTTCAATCCATGCGTTAGCACCTACTTGGCGCTCTAAATTTGCAATAACAGGGCCATATTCATGACCTTCAATGGTTACCCGATTTTTGAGTTTCAGAAATATTTTAGTATCAATGGTCCCATGGACTCTAATTCTATACTTTCTAGTCCAACCAGTGGTTGGCAGTTCCAGATATCTTGCCAGTTCACCATCATTGGTCAGTAACAAAAGGCCTTCTGTATTCATATCTAGGCGACCAATTGTTTTTAGATTAGAAAATTCTTTAGGTAGTCCATCGAAAATTGTAGGCCTGTCTTCCGGATCTTTTCGTGTGGTTAAACGCCCTGGTGGTTTATGATAGCGCCATATTCTGGTTGGCTCTATATCAGGAATCGGGTTTCCATCGAATAAGATGTTATTTTCTGAGCTTACATTTAAAGCGGGGCTATCTATTATTTTTCCGTCAACGCTGATTCGTCCTTGTAAAATCAAACGTTCAGCTTCTCGTCGAGAGCACACCCCCGACCTGGATAACACCTTGGCTATTCTCTCTGCGCTAAAATTTTGTAACAATTTACTCATTTGTATTTTTGGAATTAGATGAGGCGTCTATGAATGCATTAAAAATCGCACTATCTGCAGGACTTACTTCGTACTCAGGATGCCATTGCAAGCCTAGACAAAACTTTTGACCTGGTGCCTCAATACCTTCGATTACACCATCAGGAGCAATCGCATTAATAGTAACCCCTAAGGGCGCGTCTTTGGCTGCCTGGTGATGTGAGCTATTGACGTGGAGGATGTCTGAATCAACTATTTTGTGTAGAAGGGTACCTTTGGTAACTTTTACGGTATGTTCTGGTTTGCTTGGAGGACTTGATTGCTCATGAATAAGAGCGTCAGCTATTTCATCTGGTATATGCTGAACAAGCTTTCCGCCGAGTGCAACGTGGAGCAACTGTTGACCTCCACAAATGCCTAGGATTGGCATGTCACGAATTATAGCTTCCTGAGTGATTGCTAATTCGAATTCAGTTCTTTCCTTCTTGAGTGAGACAGTAGAATGACGGGAAGTGGCCCCAAACAGTTTGGGGTCAATATCGAATGCGCCGCCTGTAATAACAATACCATCAATCGCATCCAAATAACTATTAACCTGATTTTGCATATGTGGCAGGCCTATAGGGAGTCCCCCAGCTTTAGTAATCACAGTGCTGTAATTCTCTCTAAGAGCATACCAAGGTGTATTTGAGTAGTTTCCTGGATTCTCATAATCCAGTGTAACTCCTATTACTGGGATTTTCTTATGTATATTCATCTATGTCTTTTAACCTGATATGACTATTCTTGCAATTTTATGTTTACATCGGGAGTCTTCTAAAATGGCCACAAATAAATATATGGACATTGCTATTACCGAAGCCAGGAAGGCTGGGAGCAGAGGAGATGTTCCTGTTGGAGCTGTTCTCGTGGAGGCTTCTAGCGGCAGAGTTTTGGCGCGAGCAGGTAATAGAGTAGAGGCAGACAGTGATCCCACAGGACATGCAGAAATTCTAGTTCTGAGGGAGGTGGCCAATAAAATTTGTTCACCTAGATTACTCGGATGCGATATTTATGTTACTTTAGAGCCATGTCCAATGTGCGCTCAGGCTATATCTTTTTCACGTATTCGCCGACTTTATTTTGGAGCATATGATTCTAAAAACGGAGCTGTTGATCATGGGGTGAAAATATTTAGTCAAAAATTTTGTAATCATAAGCCTGAAATAATAGGAAGCTTAGAAGAAAAGAAATGTTCAGATATTTTAAAGGAATTCTTCGAGAGACGTCGATTAGCATGACTTAGTTTAGTGGTTCTAATTATTTCTATCAGATATTTTTAACTTGCTCTCCACTAATTGAGAGGGTTTGTAGAATGGTTTTTCTCCCTTAATGGTAACCCGGTTTCCTTTTCTTTCATCTGGCCAATAATCCCACAAAGCAAAGTGCTGAGTACAGCGATTATCCCAAAAAGCTATAGCATTTTTGGACCAGCGAAAACGTACCTGAAATTCAGGTCTTTGCTGATGGTTATAAATAAAGGACAGTAGTGACTTACTTTCTGATCTGGATAAATCTTTTATTTTAGTTGTGAAACTGGGATTCACATATATCGATTGTCTGCCAGATACTGGATGTGTTCGTATTAAAGGATGTTCAGCAGTTGGATAAATTGTGTCAGTATCATCAACGCCTCTCTCCTCATACCTACCCCTGTAGAGGTGTTCGGATTCATGAATGGCAGTTAAAGTTGACAAAAACTTTTGCATTGTCGATGAAAGGGTTTCAAATGCAGCGTACATACTAGCAAATAAAGTGTCTCCCCCAGTGGATGGTAAGACATGTAGCTGTAAACATGAACCTAAGGGTGGTTCTGAATCACAAGAAACATCGGTATGCCACCCATTACCATCAGCAAATTTGGAGTCCTTGTGAGAGTGAATTACGAACAACTCGGGGTACTTTTTAGATTTTGGCGCAGCAGGGTGATAGTGTAAATCACCGAATCGTTTTGCAAAAGATATTTGCGTCTCGGGCGAGAGTTCATCCTGATCTCGGAAAAATAAAACAAGGTGCTTGGTAAAGGCATCGTGTATCTTTTCAAATTCAGTTTCAGATAGTTTCTCTAGGTTGGCGCCAATTATCTCAGCACCGATCGATGACGTCATAGGCACAATTTTCATTTCAATTTCCTTTGTAAACAATTTTAGTGCTTTTATTTTCCTAATAGGTCATCTTATTGCAATATATAATTTTAAAAATTAACCAAATTTAAAAACCTATTATATTTGTTTATTGTTAAAAGGTAGAATTTTTGTAAACAACCTCTTTTAAAAAAACAGGAAAGTATAATAAAACTTGAATTATTCTCCGCATATAGCACTCAACATTGAGGACCTGCGTCTCATGGCTAAACGACGTTTAACCAAGGCGCTATTTGAATTTTGTGATCGGGGCAGTGAGGACGAGGTTGCGATGAAAAACAATCGTTCAGCCTTAGATAGTATAAAGTTAATGCCAAGAATTTTAAATGATGTGTCTGATCGAAATACAGAGATAAGGCTATTTGGAAAAAAACAGTCTTTACCTTTAATAATAGGCCCAACAGGCCCTGCAGGATTTGTTTGGTATCGTGGAGAGATCGCATTGGCAAAAGCTGCGAACAATGCAGGAATTCCCTTTACATTATCAAGTACCGGAAATACCTCTATGGAGACAATAAAGTCTTTAGGTGGTGGCACCCAATGGTATCAACTATATGTTTGGCGCGACATAGAGGCTGCTATGGTCACAGTAGAAAGAGTATTGGATGCCGGTTTTGAAGCACTTTTATTAACGGTTGATTCACCAACGTACAATAACAGAGAGTTTGATACTCGAAATGGTATTGTTTTCCCGCCCAGAATAACAATCCGTGGATCGATCGATAGTTTATTGCATCCCCGTTGGTTAATAGGCACTTTAGGACGATACGTTTTAGCCGATGGTCATATGCCTAAATTTCCAAACGTATATATACCTGAAAAGTACTCTTCAACGAACAAAAACAACTTCCTTGTTAGAAATGATACTCTGAGTTGGGACTTTCTAAAACGGCTGAGAGAGGCATGGCCTCGAACATTAATTGTTAAGGGTATTTTGCATCCAGAGGATGCTATTAGGTGTGCAGACTGCGGAGTTGATGGGATAATTGTTTCTAATCATGCGGGTAATACAAATGATGCTGCTATAGCTCCAATCCAAGTTCTGCCTACTATTGTTTCAGCAGTCAGTGATCGGTTGACTATAATCGTTGATAGTGGGTTTCGACGCGGTAGCGATGTCTTAAAAGGTCTGGCCATGGGCGCCGACGCTGTGGCTATTGGAAGAGCGACGTTATATGGAGTTGGAGCAGCAGGTGAAGCTGGAGCAAGCAGAGCCCTCTCTATTTTATCAGCAGAAATTCATAGAACTATGGGCGTAATGGGACTAACAAATTTAAATTCATTGGCACCTGATCATATTGTATTACCGTCTAAGTTGAATTCTTCTGATTGCATGTAGTGGAAACTGTTTTGAAAAAAGCTTTAAACATTGAAGATTTGCGGCTGATGTCTAAAAAACGTCTAAGCAGGGCCTTGTTCGAATTTATAGATCGAGGAAGTGAGGACGATATAGCTTTAAAAAATAATAAAGCTGCATTGGAACGAATAAAATTAATGCCACGTGTTCTAGAGGATGTTTCAGATAGGACGGCGGAAACAAAGCTTTTTGGTAAAACTATTCAGTTACCCATAGTGATTGGCCCTACGGGACCAGCGGGATATGTGTGGTATAGAGGTGAAATTAAGCTTGCTAAAGCTGCCTCTAGTGCAGGAATCCCCTTTACATTATCTAGTACTGCAAACACGCCAATGGAAAGAATATTAGAAGAAGGAGGAGGATCACAATGGTATCAGTTGTATGTGTGGAGAGACATAGAATCTTCTCTGATTACTACAAAAAGAGCATATGATTCGGGTTTCGAAGCCTTAGTCCTAACGGTTGACTCTACCGTACCCTATAATCGTGAGTTTGATATTCGTAATGGGGCAACTTTTCCTGTTAGGATTACTACCCGTAACTTTTTAGACACTTTAACTCATCCTAGATGGATGTTTGGTACTTTAGGTTCATACATCCTTTCTGAAGGACACATGCCGCGTTACGTGAATATTGAGATGCCTGATGGTTTGAAGTCCGACTCTATAAAAAGCTTTCTGACGAAGAATGATGCAATAAATTGGGATTTTTTTAAAATGATACGAGATAGATGGTCCAGAACTCTTCTGATCAAGGGAGTTCTGCATCCGAAAGATGCCCTAATGGCGGCAGAGCTGGGCGCTGATGGAGTTATTGTTTCAAACCATGGTGGAATCGCAAATGATGCAGGGATTGCACCAATTGATGCGTTGCCTGATATTGTTTCGTGTGTGGGTAATCGAATGACAGTTCTGGTAGATAGCGGCTTTCGTCGTGGAAGTGATATACTAAAAGGATTAGCGTTAGGTGCGAATGCTGTGATGATCGGTAGGCCTACTCTCTACGGGCTTAGTGCTGCCGGTGAAACGGGGGCTTTAAGAGCTCTCGAAATTCTGCGATCAGAGACTCTGCGTACTATGGCAGTAATGGGTGTTAAGAATATTAATACAATTTGTCGGGATCACGTTGTATTACCTAAAGAACTACCTAATTGGTCAGAATTTTGAAAATTAATTGTGATTAGATTGCAAAACGTGGAAAAGATAAAAAATTTGTATATTTTTTATTCGTAATATTGAGCGTATAAATATTAAAAGAAACATTTAATTATCAGTATCTCTGGGATGAAGCTCAAAATATGGAACTATTTTCGTCCGCTCGGTCCCTTGTCCAACAGCATGAACCGGACCGTCCAGTTACCTGCCTAAGACCTGAGATGGCTAATCGAGCCGCTACTTACTTTAAGAATCGATTTCCCGGAAAGATATTATATGCAGTTAAGGCTAATCCAAGACTGGAAATAATTGATTCAATCTATAATGCTGGAATAAATCATTTTGAAATCGCTTCTCTGTCTGAGGCTGAGCTTTTGTATGGTCGTTATCCGGAGTGTCATCTTGCTTACATGCATCCGATAAAAAGCCGAGGCTCAATTAAAAATGCTTACTTTAAATATGGAGTTCGTGATTTTGCTCTAGATTCGGTAGATGAACTTAATAAAATTTTAGTTTCTACTGATTATGCTGAAGATCTCAATCTTTTTGTCCGTCTAGCCGTTCCTAACGATTATGCGGAATTCAATCTATCGCAAAAGTTTGGAGCTTCTCCTGCAAAAGTAGCTCATATACTGTCTTGTATTCGGCCAGTGTCAAAAAAGATAGGTATTTGTTTTCATGTTGGCTCTCAGTGCATGAGTCCCTCTTCTTTCTCATCGGCTTTAAAAACAGTTGGGCAGATTATTCGATCATCTGGCTTAATTTTAGACATTATTGATGTGGGAGGAGGTTTTCCTTCAATATATCCGAACTTAGCGCCACCACCATTAGATGCCTACTTAGATGAAATTAGAACAATTAAAGAAAGAATTCCGGTGATTAACAAATGTGAAATCTGGGCAGAGCCGGGTCGAGCGCTAGTAGCTGAGGGCGCCTCTACACTAGTACGCGTAGATCATAGAAAAGAAGATCATCTTTATATAAACGATGGCACCTACGGAAGTCTATTTGATGCCGGATTTCCGGGTTTTGTTTTTCCCGTTAAGCCTATCCGTAAAGCTGGAAATTTCTCAGCCTCGCTTTCACCTTATTCGTTATTTGGTCCAACGTGTGATGGTTTGGATTACATGAAGGGCCCATTTATTCTACCTGAAGACATGAAGGAAGGAGACTATATTGAAATAGGACAGACCGGTGCCTATGGGTGTACTATGCGAACACGGTTTAATGGATTCTACTCAGATAGAACTGTAATATTATCTGATCTACCGATCCTATCTATGTACCAACGGTCCTCTCATGAATGGCAGCTAGTAGGTGGTTGAAACCTCTTTTACCTTGGATCTCTGTATGAACATTAAAGAAAAAATAAATAGCAAAGCACTACTGAATAGTCCTATTGAACACATTGATTTCACTAGTTTTGATGCTAGAAGTATTGTCGATTCAATGTCAAAGATGTCTTTTAGCTCAAGAGAATTAGCTAGAGCAGCCCAAATCTATAACTGCATGCTGGAAGACCTTAGTTGTAGTATTATCTTGACCATAGCAGGCTCAACCTCTGCCGGTGGTTGCATGCAAATTTATTCTGATCTTGTCAGATATAATATGGTTGATGTGGTTGTTGCTTCTGGGGCAAGTATCGTTGACATGGATTTTTTTGAAGCCCTTGGTTTTCGCCATTTTCGTGGAGATTCAAAAATTGACGATGGTGAGTTAAGGCGAATCGGAATTGATCGAATTTATGATACATTCATTAGAGAAAACGACCTGCAATTCTGTGACAACGTTATAGCAGATATTGCAGATCAGCTGGAAGATCGTCCATATACTTCCAGGGAATTTATCAGTCATATGGGGTCTTACTTATCGTCTGGAAATGCGCGTAAATCTGGATCCTTAGTTCAGACGGCTTTTGAAAAAGAAGTCCCTGTCTTTTGTCCAGCGTTTACTGACTCCAGTGCTGGAATGGGATTGGTTATTCATCAAGAAAAAAACCCCAAGAAACACCTAACAATAGATTCTGTGCGAGATTTTCGAGAGTTAACAGAAATCAAAATTAAATCGGGGACTACTGGTCTCTTGATGATAGGTGGGGGTATGGCTAAAAATTATGCACAAGATATTGTTGTCTGTGCCGAAAAATTAGGTAATCAATCAGAAATGCATAAATACGCTATTCAAATCACTGTTGCTGATGTGCGCGATGGTGCATGTAGTTCATCTACTCTTGAGGAGGCTTCATCGTGGGGAAAAGTTGATACGAAAATGGAACAAATGGTCTTTGCTGAAGCAACTAGTGTAATGCCTTTATTAGCAAGTGATGCATACCATAGAGGTAGCTGGAAGAAACGTCCTCAAAGGAGGTTTGCGTCGATTTATAAAGATTCTGTCAGTAAATGAAGATCTTATCTCCGAAGATGGGTTTTTTGGGTTTATCTGATAAAGAATTCTTAATCGGACGCGGAAAGAAGAAGGTTACGGTTGTTCCTTTCGGTATAGAGGAATCAGTGACCTACGGTCGAGGCACATCTAAAGGCCCAGAAGCTATAATAAAAGCATCTCATCAGTTGGAATTATTTGATGAGGAGCTTTGTTATGAGCCATATAAGGACTTTAATCTTAAAACTCTTGCACCTTTTACCATTAAATCAGGAATTCGCCCCGCTTTGGAACAGTTGGAGGGAGTCGTAAGTCATATATTGGAAGACGATTCTTTTCCTCTGATTTTAGGTGGGGAACATTCCTTAACGGCAGGAGCCATACGCCCTTTTTTAAAAAGTGGAGAGGGTCTTTCTCTTCTTCATATTGATGCCCACGCTGATCTTAGAGACAGGTATGATCAGAAAAAATTGTCTCATGCAACAGTAATCAGGAGATGTTTGGATTATAAAGATGTAAGAGTGGTTAGCGTTGGAGTTAGGAGTATATCCTCCCAAGAAGCTTCCTTTTATGAATCTAATAACGATCGTATAAATATATATTGGGCAAAGGATAAAGAGTCCTGGAATATAGATGAAATTATTTCTCCTCTGCGCAATACTCAAACATATTTGAGTGTTGATCTTGATGGCTTTGATATTAGTATTATGCCAGCTACCGGCACCCCAGAGCCGGGAGGTATGTCATGGGAAGAAGTAATCAAAATAATTCATAAGGCGTCGCAAGTTGCTTCAAACATAGTTGGAGCAGATATAGTTGAACTAGCTCCTATTAAAGGTTTTCCTGCTTATGACTTTCTAGCCGCCAAACTTGCTTACAAAATTTTAGGTTATCGTTTTTTTAACTCTCACTAATTGCTCTCCAGCCAATATCATTACGATAGAATCCTCCTTCCCACTCTATTTTTTTAATGGCGCTATAGGCTTTTTTTTGTGCGTCTTTGATTTCTTTTCCACTTGAACAAATGTTTAGTACGCGACCACCATTTGAAACAAGTTGTCCACTTTTTGACTTGGTGGCAGCATGAAAAATTAGGGCCTCATTGGCTTTAATAGATTCTAATCCAACAATTTTTTCACCAGTTTTATATTTTCCAGGATAGCCTTTTGCGGCCATTACAATTGTTAAAGCCGCATCTTGTGACCATCTTAAACTAAAATTATCTAGTGTTCCCTGGTTTGTGGCTAATAATGCTGGAAGGATGTCCGAGCGCAATCGCATCATCAGCACTTGGCATTCGGGATCGCCAAAACGCACGTTATACTCAAGTAATTTAGGACCCTCACTCGTAAGCATTAGCCCTGCATAAAGAACCCCCTTAAACGGAGTACCTTCTAATGCCATGCCCTCTACTGTCGGTAATATAATTGTTTTCATAATTTTAGATTCTAATTCATCAGACAATATTGGAGTAGGGGAGTAAGCTCCCATGCCACCCGTATTAGGTCCTGTGTCCCTATCACCTACCTTTTTATGATCTTGAGCACCCGCTAATGGCAAAGCATTGATTCCGTCCACCAGCACGAAGTAGCTTAATTCTTGACCCGTCAGGAATTCTTCAACTACTAACCCATTTGGGGACAAACTCTGATTATTACTAAATATATTTTCAATAGCTAGGAGCGCTTCTTCTATTGAGTAGGCAATAGTGACTCCTTTTCCGGCAGCTAAACCATCCTCTTTTACTACTATAGGTGCGCCTATTTCTTCTATGTACTTCTTGGCTGATTTACTGTCGTAAAACCTCTCGTATGCAGCAGTAGGTATATTATACTTAACGCATAAGTCTTTCATGAACCCTTTTGAGCCTTCTAGCTTAGCGGCGCCGGCAGTAGGCCCGAAGGCTTTTATACCAAGTTTCTCTAATTCATCTACTAGCCCAAGAACTAGGCTTACCTCAGGTCCAATAACAACAAAATCGATCGAGAATTCTAAGGAAAACCCAACGATTCCTTCAATATTATTTGCCTGTATATCTATACACTCAGCTATTTTAGAGATTCCAGCATTTCCAGGTGCGCAGTAAAGACTTTCGCACAATGAAGAAGCTGAGATAGCCCAGCAAAGAGCATGTTCACGTCCGCCACCACCTACTACTAGAATTCGCATCATCTACCCTTCTTTATTGCATTCAACTACTGTATCGTGTCGAATGTATAAAATGAATCCTCCAACCTACGATAACACTTTGAACGAACATTATGAACCAGGATCTCCTGGGAGTAATGAGCCTTCTGTATACACGGTGGGCGAATTAAGTGCTGCTCTTAAGCGACTGGTTGAAGATAAATTTGGTTATATACGGGTGAGAGGTGAGGTCTCCGGATTTAAGCGGGCTACTTCTGGACACTTATACATGTCTCTGAAAGATACTGATTCAATTATTGATGTTGTTTGTTGGCGGGGAACCGCAAACTCCCTGGAGGTTTTTCCTGAGGATGGCATGGAAGTGATAGCTACCGGTCGTGTAAGCACTTACGTTGCAAGATCTAAGTATCAAATGATTCTGGAGCGCCTGGAAATTGCTGGTGAGGGTGCTTTACTTAAGCTAGTAGAGGAAAGGAGAAGGCGACTTGAAGCGCAAGGGTTATTTGAAGATTCTAACAAAAAGCAACTACCTTATCTTCCGGAAACGATTGGATTAATAACCTCAGAATCTGGAGCAGTAATTAGAGATGTATTGCATAGGCTGAATGATAGGTTTCCTCGACAGGTTTTATTGTGGCCGGTTACAGTACAAGGCTCTAAATCAGCAGAAGAAATTAGTAATGCCATATCGGGCTTTAACTTAATTACAGAGTCTAGCAGTATTAAACGACCAGACTTGTTGATCATTGCTAGAGGAGGGGGCTCATTAGAAGATTTGATGGCTTTTAACGAAGAAAATGTAGTTAGGGCCGCAGCTTTGAGCGAAATACCTATAATTTCGGCTATTGGTCATGAAACAGATACTACATTAGTAGATTTTGCTGCTGATAAACGTGCACCTACTCCAACAGCGGCTGCTGAGATGGCGGTTCCTGTGCGTGGTGAGATACTAGAAAGAGTAAACGAAAATAATTCTCGATTATTTGTTGCAATAAACCGGCAATTAGAGTTCTTAACTCAACAAACTATAGGCTTGTCGAGGGGGCTACCTGAACCAATTAGATTACTCGAGGAGTCCACTCAAAGAGTTGACGATTGGTCTGAAAGAATTTTTCTAGCTATGGCTCGAACGATTGATGATAAAAAAAGTACTATTGATTTAGTAAAACATCAAATCGCACAACCCTTAGATTATGTAGCACGAAAATACCATGATTTAAGAGGTGTTTTGGTTAGAGTTGAAGCCATAAGATTAATAAAAATTAGGATGATAGAACGTGATCGGGATGATCTTAAAGATTTGGGTGTAAGGGTCTCAAGTGGATTTGCAACTCAAAAGTTTCTTATTACCCAAAAGCTGAATAATCTGGAATCTCTTTTAGAGAGTTACTCGCATAAGAGTGTACTTGAACGAGGATTTACTATTATTCGGGATACTAAAGGAAAACCGATATCGTCCGTTGATAAACTATCAAAGGGTGAAAACGTTACTATTGCCTTTAAAGAGGACGGACTCGCTGAAGCAAAAATTTTATCTCTTAGCCAAGACCACTTAGAAAAAAAGGTTGAGGAAGATGATCCGGTTCCTGAGGGTAAACCTTCGTGAGAATAATATCTTTATTGTTTATTTTATTTATTTTTCAAAGCTCAATTTCACAGGCTTTAGAGCTTGATGGTAAGTTGACACAGGGGGGATTAATTATAGGTTCTACAAACAAGAATGACTCTGTTTTTTTTGAGGGACGGAAATTGCGTGTTAGTCCTAAATCGGGAAAGTTCGTATTCGGCATCGGACGTGACCATGCAGATCGAGCAATCCTGAAAATAGTTTCGTCAAATGGCTTGAAAAAGATAATTGTATTAAAAATCTCTTCCAGAAATTGGGATGTAGAGAACGTAGATGGTCTTGATCCAATTAAAGTTGATCCTCCGCCCGCTCTTACTAAAAGGATTAGGCGAGAATGGGCTTTATTAAACAGTATAAGGGATAGAGATACTCCTGTTTTAAATTTACCCGCAGGCTTTATTTTGCCAGCAGACGGACGTTTAAGCGGATTTTATGGGAATCAAAGGATATTAAACGGCGTACCTCGTCGTCCTCACCTCGGAGTTGATATTGCTGCACCCATCGGTACTCCTGTTTATTCTTCTGCAGATGGAGAAGTGGTTTTGACTGAGGAGGACTTATTTTATACTGGAAAAACAATAGTAATTAATCATGGACATGGTCTTACTTCAATCTATTCTCATTTGGATAAGATCAATGTTAAGGTTGGAGAACAGGTAAAACAAGGATCTGTAATAGGAAAGATTGGTAACACAGGTCGATCTAGTGGACCTCATTTGGATTGGAGAGTAAATTGGTTCAATGTCCGAGTTGATCCGATGTTGACGCTGAAAACAAAATAAGTCTCAAAGATCGACTGTTTTTGTTGGATTTATTAGTATAAAGCATGTTACTTGGTAGTTATTAATTTTAGAAAATTCTTAATTTGTTTTTCGTCTTGCCATTCAATCTTTATGGGAACTTTTTTTACCAATGTTTTCATCTCTTCAGGTAATCTAAGCCAGTCTTTCTCAGTTGTTACAAGGATAGCATTTAGCTCTACGGATTTATCATAAATTTTTCTAATTTCGGAGTTTTTGTATTTGTGGTGATCACCGAAAGCATACTCATCAACTACGTTGCAACCCATTTCCTTTAGAGTATTAAAAAACTTATTGGGATACCCAATCCCTGCTAGAGCAATCACTCTATTCTTTTTTAGTGATTCAGAATCCATTGTTGGGACTAGTCGCGCATGGATAAGGGGACAATTAGGTTTACAAAATTGACTAACTTTATTTTTATCTTCCCCTATAATAATTACTGCATCGGCGTGATCCAAACCTGTTTTTATATTTTCACGCAGCGGCCCAGAGGGAATAATCTTTTTGTTTCCGAAGCCATGATGTCCGTCTATTACAACAATACTTATGTCTTTTATTAATGAATTATTCTGGTGCCCGTCATCCATGATTATAATATTTATTCCATAGTTATAGGCAGCAATAGCTCCTGCGTGCCTGTCTTTTGAGACCCACGTTGGTGCATGTTTTGCAAGTAAAAGGGCTTCGTCTCCTACTTTATCTACTATGTCCTTGGATCTATCTACTAGAGTTGGTCCAATGTCGTTGCCACCATAGCCCCTAGTTAAAAAGGCAACCTCTTTGTCAAAAAATAAGGAAGAGAGTGCTATTGCAATAGGAGTTTTTCCTGCCCCACCTGCCACAAGATTCCCGACACTTATTACAATAGGATCGACTTTTTTCGGATTAGCTAATTTTCGTTTTATTTTACTTCCCATTAAATATATATATGAAATGGGAAGTAAAATCGATGATGTTACACCTGGTGATTCATACCAAAAATTTGGGGTTTTCATCTTTTGTTTGCTTCAACTTTAGTAAGAAAGGGTTCTAGGGTTTCTAAAACTTTATCGAGAATACCATGGTGACTTTTAGCTATTATTACTCCCGCTTTAGCCATCTTTTTAGCGTCATCGATTTTAGAGTGCAGTCTCTCTATTTCTCTCGTTAAACCCACAGCATCATTAATTTTTATACATGCGTCCGCTTTTTTTAATTCTTCTGCAATATCGATAAAGTTATCCATATGTGGTCCGTGAAGTATAGCACAGTTTAAAAGCGCTGCTTCTAGTAGGTTTTGGCCACCATGCGGTATCAGGGACCCTCCAATGAAAACTATTTGGGCTATCCTATAAAATAACCCTAGCTCGCCTGTGCTATCGACAAGGTATATATCAACATTTTCAGTTATGGATTCTTTTAAAGATCTTCGTGATATTATAAGGCCGTTTTTACTGAGTGTTTTGTATATGTTTTCTGCTCTTTGAGGATGTCTGGGAGCAATAATAGTAAGAATTCTTGGAACATTTTTCAAAAGTGATTTATGTACTTCTCCTGCAATATTTTCTTCGCCTTCGTGTGTGCTAGCTGCTAACCAAACAGGTCGTGTCCCAATTTCATCTTGTAGAACGAGCAGTTCAGAAGCATTAGCAGGCAGTGGTAGTGCTTCGGTCTTAAGGTTGCCTATAGTTCTTACATCTTTGGCTCCTAAGCTATGCAGACGTTTCGAAACCGATTCATCCTGAGCTAGAATAATTGAGAAACAAGACATCAATAATCCTGCAGAGTTTTGAGCTTGTTTCCACCTTTTATAAGAGCGATCTGAAATTCTAGCATTTAATAAAATTATTGGTATATTTCTTTCTTTACTTTCGAGCAAAAGGTTAGGCCAAAATTCTGACTCCACCCAGATGGCTAGGTCTGGCTTCCAATGGTTTAAAAAGCGGCGAACCCATGCAATTCTATCTACGGGAATAAACTGGTGTATAGTTTTTTTAGGTTGGCGATCACGAATTAAATCCGCAGAAGTTACAGTTCCTGTAGTCATTAAGATGTTTAACTTGGGTTTGTCACGACTCAAGCGATCAATAAGAGATAGAATTGATTGCGTTTCCCCAAGGCTTGCCGCATGTATCCATAATAATGGGCCTTCTGGGCGTTTTACTGAAGCAAGGCCCCGGCGTTCTTCAATGCGAGATAGATTTTCTTTTCCTTGTTTTACCCTACCTCTCAAGAATAAATCGATTATGGGTAGTCCCGCTGAGGTCAATCCTCGATAAGCTCTAAGTAATGGCATCATCTGATTCAAGTCTTTTGAAAGTGTTTGTTTTGAATGTGCATGTACTCATTCAGCCTCATTTAAAGCTTCATCTTTAAATTGTAGATTGCAAAGCCTGGCATAAGACCCATTCATGGAGATCAAATCTTCATGACGCCCGGATTCCACAATCTGTCCATTATCAATAAAATAAATGATATCTGATTTCATTATTGTGGCTAGTCGGTGGGCTATTACAATAGTAGTTTTGTTTTCTGTGAGTTTGTCCAATGCATTTTGAATGTTTTGTTCTGATTCTAGGTCTAATGAGCTAGTGGCCTCGTCTAGAAGTAATATAGGAGCCTTCCTTAGAATAGCTCTAGCTATTGAAATTCTTTGTTGTTGTCCACCAGATAATTTTACTCCGCGTTCGCCAACAATTGTATCATAGGTGTCGGGCAATACTTCTATAAATTCATCAGCACCCGCGGCCCTGGCGGCAGCAATTATTTCTTCCTGTGAGGCTGCTGGACGTCCAAATTGAATATTTTTTGCAACAGAGCTATCAAACAGAAAGACATCTTGGCTAACTAAAGCAATATTTGACCTCAAGCTAGCCATAGTGACTTCTCGGATGTCTTTTTCATCGATCGTTATCCGGCCATTATCGGGATCATAAAATCTGAGAACCATGTTCAATATAGTAGACTTTCCCGCTCCACTTGGGCCTACAAGTGCAACTTTTTGCCCTTTCCTAATAGTAAATGAAATATTTTCAAGGGCTGGTGTGGATTTGTTGTAGGAAAAAAAAACATTCTCAAATTTAATACTTCCTTCGCATTTAAGTAAAACCCCAGCATCATCAACATCTTTAATAGCTGGTTTCTTATCTAAGAGACTGAAGCTTCTCTGTATTGCTGATAGACCTTCTTGAAGGCTAGTTAGTAATGGGCCCAGAGAACGAATAGGTCTGTATGCGGTAATTACTGCTGTCAAAAAACCGACGAAGCTCTCCAAAGTTCCTGTGCCTGAAATAATCCTCCACCCACCGTAGGCAATAATTGCCGCAATAGATATGCCTCCAACAGTTTCTAGAATTGGATAAGTGCGTGATCTTCCCTTTACCAATTTCAGAGCTTGATAATAGATATTTTCAAATAGTTTATTAGCTCTTATTTGTTCGCTGTTCTCCATGCCATAAGACTTTATGAGCCTTATACCTGCTAAGGATTGTTCCAAATTAGCTGTAAGAAACCCCATCTCTTCTTGCACCTTGGTTGCAACACGTCGCACCCGACGGCCAATCCTAATAACTGGCCTTCCAGCTATCGGTAATAAGGCTAAAATTATCGCTGCCAATAGCCAGTCCAGATAGAACATGACTCCGATAAGAAAGATAGCGACAATAACATTTCGTAAAAGGCCCACTAGTGTTTTAGATAAAGTATCACGCATCATATTTACATCATTTGTAAACCGCGACATTAACTCTCCGCTGGTAACAGCCTGAAAGCTCGGAATATCTGAATCCATAAGGTGACCAAACATTGCTTTTTGAATCTGGTTAATAATTCTCAGAGCTACAGATTGACTAACTATAGTCTGTACATAACTAACTAACCCTCTGACGATCGCCACTATCATAATCAAAAGCGGCATGTAAAAAAAATTAGGGTTTTGTTCTTCTAAAAGCTCTACAGATTTCTCAATCAACAGGGGAAATGTGGCTGTGAAGGCGGCAAACAAAAGCATCAGGACAAATGCCAGAATAATTTGAGATAGATGCTGGCTCATCCAATCGCGCCATAGACGAACTATTAGGGAAAAGCTTGATGAATTTAAAGATAGTGTTTCTTTTTTCAATTTATTTATCGGACCTTACTTTTCGGAGTGAGGTTCTATAGTAGCATGTATATAGATTTTATAGCTACTTGGCCTGACATTATGTACTACCCGCGACAGTTAATCCGTCAACCCTTATAGTAGGAGAATTAATGCCATACAGAAAGTTGAGATCGTTTGCAGGTACAATATTTTTGTAAATTTCTATAAGGTTTCCTGCAATAGTTATTTCTGAGACGGGGAAAGATAGTTTTCCATTTTCAATCCAAAACCCGTTTGCCCCACGACTATAGTCTCCAGTGACACCATTAACACCCATTCCCATTAGAGAAGAAACATAAAAACCGTTTTTGATATCAGCCATCAGCTCAGCTGGGCTTAACGGCCCTGGCTCAAGATAAAGATTAGTGGGAGAAGGGCTTGGGGGGGAAGAGGTGCTTCTTGCAGCACGTCCTGTACTTTGAAAACCTAATTGACGAGAAGAGGCTAGATCAAGAAGCCAGCTACTTAATACACCATCTTCTACGAAATTAATTTTTTGATTATCAAGCCCTTCAGAATCAAATGGTTTGGATCGAAGGCCTCGTGGCATAAGGGGGTCATCAACAATAGTAATATTGGAGGAAAAAATAGGTTGGTAAAGGCTATCTTTTAAAAAACTTGTTCCTGTGGCAACTGCTGGGCCTGAAATTGCAGAAATTAGATGCCCTAGAAAGCTATTAGCAATTCTTGGGTCAAAAACTACAGGAACTGCGGAGGTTGGCATTTTTCGGCTTCCTAAGTGACTAACTGCCCGTCTTCCTGCACTTGCCCCCAATTTTCTGGGGTTTTTCAAGTCAGAGAAAAATACTGCCTGACTGAAGTCGTAATCGCTTTCCATATCTGTACCTTGGCCAGCTATAACTGAGACGCTTAGGCTTGAATTTGTCCTCGAGTAACTGTTAGAAAAACCATTGGTTGCAACAAGAGAAACTTCATTATGGTTCCAGCTTGACTCGGCTCCTTCAGAGTTAGTAACTCCATCAATTTCCAAGGCCGATTCTTCGCACTCCTGGGCAACTGTTATTAAATCTGCATTATTAGGCTCTTTAGAATCGCTAATCTCTAGATCAAGTGTTTGGGTTGCTAACTGTTTAGGATCGGCTAGGCCACACCATGGGTCATCGGGAACGGAATTTGCCATAGCTATTACCTTCAAGACCAATTCATCTAGCTCCTCTGGTTTGGTAGTTGTAGAAGACACTATTGCCTGTTTTTTACCGGAAAAAACTCTTAGACCCATTGACATACTTTCTTCTCTTTCAAGCTTTTCTATTTTTCCTAGCCTTTGAGAGTGAGAAACTGTGGTCGATCTAATAATTATCCCATCTGCACTATCTGCCCCATTAATTAAAGCTTTTTTTAATACGTCATCTAGTAAGTTTTTGTCGTCAGATTGTATGTCTCTATTCATTTTAAAAATCTCGCGATATAAATGGGCAAATAACTGGTGTTTTTCAGGAATTTAAATAATTTTAAGCTTTTAGTAAAAGTTTTAACTATTGAGCTTATTATAATGCTTTCTCATTCGTGTTTTTATCTATATTTAACTAGCTAATTTGAACTAGTTACAGAGTTAAAATCAACTTTATTGGTCACAATAACTTTTTTAGCAATGGTTATTATACTTAAGTTTAAAAGATCTAAGCATGAACAATACTAATTCTCTAAAAAGCGATTCCTTGGTTGAACGTGCTGTTGGGTATCCTTATGAAATAACCTCAAGCTCATTTACTTTTAAGGAAGGTTCTGCTCAGCCTTTTGACCACTCATTGATTTCAGGGCGATACCCAATTATAGGCTATGGTTCGAATCAATCTCCTCATAGATTATTACAAAAGTATGGCATATCTAATAATCCGATACCGGTTCAACGCGGCTTTTTGGATGACCATGATGTAGTTTACTCTGCGCACTTTGCTTCTTATGGATCACTACCGGCGGCGCTTGTATATGTTAAAGGCGCTACTGTGTCGATCTCTGTGAATTGGTTGGATGAATCTCAGTTGCAAATAATGCATGGTACTGAATGGGATCATTATGATTATGTAAAATTAAATAATATATCCCTGAAACTAGTAGATGGGAAAGTCCTACAAGAAGCCTATGTTTATTTATGCACTTCGGGCTGTACAACTACCATGGGCGCACCAATATCGCTAGCTGAGGTCTGTGCGAGAGGTAGGATATATCAGGAACTAAAACAAATAGATATGCAGGTTATTTTGCGTGATCGTTTCCAACCAAAAATGGACGTATCCGAATTTATAATAGAAAACGTGTCTAATGAAAAAATCCGTTTATCAAGGACACAACACTTAATTAATTCATCTATAAAGGTTAATTTCTCAGAATATACACTTATTGGATACTGATAAAAATATCTTTCCTATAGAGTTTGTCCAGCAATTATTGATATTAGAACAATGATGCCAAAATCACGATTTGATTTAAAAATTTTTAAACAATTATCCGGGTTTTCTAAGTTTATTGTTTTAAGTTGCCAAACCACGTGAGCTATTGCCGCTGATAGCCCTATAAAGAACGGCCAACCAATTCCTGTGTAAAGGCCTGTACAACCTAATATTACTATTGAACAAGTGAAGAATAGCGTGATCCAATATAGAGATTTGGTGCCAAATAAAAGGGCCGTTGACTTTATTCCTATCAACTCATCACTGTTTATGTCTTGATGCGCGTAAATCGTATCGTAAGCTAATGTCCAAAAGAAACCGGAAGCGTATAGCAATAATGCTGGAATGGTTATATCTGCGTTAATGACTGCCCAACCAAGTAGAGCTCCCCAGTTGAATGTTAGTCCTAACCAGGCCTGTGGCCACCATGTTATTCGTTTCATTAACGGATAAGGAACCACTAGCAAAAGGCTTAAACTCCCTACTGCAATAGCATAACTATTAAATTGTATTAGAATAACAAAACTGCATGACAGTAAAATTAGTAGAAAAAAAATGGCTCTTCGAGGCGAGATTAAACCACTGGCTAGTGGGCGGTCTGACGTCCTCAATACCTTTATATCTAAATTACGATCGAATAAATCATTAACTATGCATCCCGCGCCACGCATGAATAAAGCGCCAACTCCAAAAAGAATAAAAAAACTAATGTCCGGAATGCTTGCGGGTTTTGCTAAACTCAAGGACCACCAACCTGGTAAAAGCAGTAACCAAGTTCCTATCGGTCGGTCTAATCTTGCCAAGCGAATATAAGGACGAATAGGTTTGGGAATTAGTTGATCAACCCAATTACCTCGAGGTATATCACTAGTGCTATTTTTTTTAGAATCAATCACAATGAAAGTCCTCAATAGAAGTGCAGATGAGTCAAGAAAGAAAAAAAAATATTTATAGAGATGATGAAAACATTCGGTCGAACATACGTTTGTTTGTTCCCGACTATTTAAATGAAGGCTCCGTTATTAGATTGACCCAAGAGCAGTCTCATTATCTTATTAATGTGATGCGTGTTCGGCCAGGAAATATTATATTTTTGTTTAATGGTAAAGACGGTGAATGGAGTGCTAAACTAAATTGTAGAGAAAAAAAACAAGTAATTGTCAAACCTATTAGTTGTCAAAGAAAACAATTCTATGAAATAGAGCTTCATTTATTTTTTGCACCTATCAAACGGACGAATATAGATTTTTTAGTCAAAAAGGCCACGGAGTTAGGTGTAACTGAATTGACACCAGTTTTTACAGAACATACCCAGACAAAAAGAGTAAATGTTGATCGTTTATATTCTAACGCTATTGAGGCTGCTGAGCAGTGCAGGCGGCTTTCTGTTCCTGTAATCAACGAACCTATATCTTTACAGGAATTATTATCAACATGGTCTGGAACGAACAGGCTTTTAGTTGCTGACGAAACGGGTGAAGGTAAATATATTGTGGATGTTTTAGAGTTGCATCAAAAAACAAAAAAACCTCCATGCTCATTATTGATCGGTCCAGAAGGTGGTTTCGCATTTCATGAGCTTGAAAACTTTAAAAAGTATGATTTTATTCATAAGGTTAGTTTAGGTCCTAGAATAATGCGCTCTGAGACTGCGGCCATAGCCGGGCTTTCTGTAATTCAGGCGTTTGTTGGGGACTGGAGCGTAAAATAGTGTAGTCTATTAATAATTATGGGTTTAGAATATTAAATGGTATCCACCAATAAAAAAGACAATCCAATTATTGATTCCAAAACTCAGTTACTAGAGTGGTTCGAATCTGGTGTTAAGTCAGTTGAGAAATGGCGAATTGGCACGGAGCACGAAAAATTTGCTTATAATCTTAAGGACTATTCTCCTTTATCTTATAAAGGATCTCCGGGAATTCAGGATCTTCTTGCTGGGATGCAGCGTTTTGGGTGGACTCCAGTCTTTGAAGGTGAGCACGTTATAGCTTTATCTAGTAGCGATGGATCAAACATTTCTTTAGAGCCAGGTGGTCAGTTTGAGTTATCTGGAGCGCCATTAGAAACACTGCATCAGACATGTGACGAGGTTCAAGAGCACCTACGGCAGATTCGCCAGGTAAATAAAGATTTAGGGATTGGCATGATTGGAATCGGTTTTCATCCTTATTTACGCAGAGAAGACGTTCCTTGGATGCCCAAGAACCGTTATCAAATTATGCGCGACTATATGCCTAAAAAAGGTTCTATGGGTTTGGACATGATGTTACGTACTTGCACTGTTCAGGTGAATCTTGATTTCTCAAGTGAGAAAGATATGGCCAGAAAAATGAGGGTCGGAATGGCTCTTCAGCCAATTGTTACTGCTTTATTTTCTAACTCTCCATTTTATGAAGGAAAAGCTACAAATTATAAAAGTTTTAGAAGCAGGGTTTGGACTGACGTTGACCCAGATCGATCGGGAATATTACCTTTTGTTTTTGAAGATAATTTTAGTTTTGAACACTATATGGAATACGCACTAGATGTGCCGATGTATTTTATAATTCGAGATGGCAAGTACATAGACGTAAGTGGTCAATCCTTTAGAGACTTTTTAAATTGTAATTTGGTATCATTTCCTGGCGAAAAGCCTCTTATTAAAGACTGGGAAGACCATTTGACAACTTTATTTCCAGAAGTGCGTCTTAAGCAGTTTATAGAAATGAGGGGGGCAGATGGCGGGCCGTGGAGAAGGGTTTGTGCTTTACCAGCGTTTTGGGTTGGTTTGTTGTATGATTCATCAACACTTGATGAATCTTATCAAATGATTAAGGACTGGAAATTTGAAGAGGTTAATGAACTTAGGAATAAAATTCCAGAGAGTGGACTAGATAGTATGTTCCGTAATCGCAAGGTAATAGAAATTGCGAGAGAAGCTCTTGAGCTTTCAAGAAAAGGACTTAAAAATAGACAAAAATTAGATTTTTGGAGTCAGGACGAGTCTCATTTTTTATCGACTTTGGAGCAGATAGTTGATTCTGGAATAACTCCTGCCGAAAATAAGTTGGCTGCATTTAACGGTAGATGGGGGCAGAATGTGAACCGTGCTTTTGAAGAGTACGCATATTAATAAAATTATTTATTACCTATAAAGTGATCAAGATTTGTTACTAGGGGGCTTTAATATAAAAGCGAATATAACTCCAATACCACTAACTATTCCAAGCATTATAAAGGTTTCTCTAAATGCCAGCATATTAGCTTGAGCAACAAAGGTCTGATTAAGATATATAATAGCTGCTGGCTGACTAACTGAATCACTAAGCCCTGCAAATGAAAATATGTCCGTGACTTTATATAAAAATTCCTTACTTGCAGAATGTGCTGGAGACTGTGTTGTGGATATGTGTTCACTAAAGAAAGAGATTTTTCTTTCAAGATAAATTGCCAGAAGATTTATGCCAAAGGCTCCTCCTAGCTGTCGGGTAAAATTAATGGTGCCATTTGCTGCGGGTATTTCTTTCACAGGAATGTTTTTTAGTCCGGCGGCCATTAGTGGTGGAAAAATAGCTGAGTGCGCTCCCCTACCAAACATTACAATTAGTGCAAAAGCCCAAAAGCCTGTATTAGCGTCAGCTATTCCTAGTGCGTAACAAGATAGTACAAAACCGAGTGTGCCTATTATTATGGGCATATGGGCAGGTATACGATCTCCAATACGTCCCATTACTGGCATAACAATACCTAGTATTAACCCTGCAGGGATTAAAACTAAACCTGCACGCGTTGGAGTATAGTTCTGAACGATTTGAACAAATATAGGCAATAAGTATAAAGATCCGAATAATCCGATGCCAAATAAAAATGATATGACATTAGCCGCTGCGAATTGTGGAGAGCTGAATCTTCTCACGTCTAGCAAACGATTTTCGTTTTTCCATTCCCAAAAAATGAAACCAATTGCTAAAAATATGCCTGCCGACATCAGAAATACAACCTGGTCAGATTGCCACCCCAATCTCTGACCATCAGAAAGTGCGCTAAGTATACACACCAGGAATACTGAAAGTAATCCAAACCCTAATATATCAAACTTGGGTTTAGGTCCCATTTCTTCTCTTGGTGACAGAACATAACTAGCGAGAAGTGCAGTTATGGCAGCAATTGGAGGGGCTACATAAAAAACTGAACGCCAATCAAAGGCATCCACTGCCATGCCGCCTATCCAAGGTCCTATTCCTGGACCCAGCACAAAACTAAATCCAAATAGACCATTTGCTAAAGAACGTTTGTCTGGGCCGAAAACTCTGTACATTGCAAGCTGTGTAAGAGGAAGTGAGATGCCAGCAGAAAACCCCTGAGCCATGCGAGATAAGATAATTGAATTAAAATCCTGTCCACTGCCCCCTATAATAGAAGCTGTTATAAATAAAGCCATCATGCAGACAAAGACTCTGCGTTCTCCAAAGGAACGTATAGCCCAGCTACTTGCTAAAAGTCCTGAACTCATCGCAGCAAAAAATGCAGTAGCCATCCATTGTGCTAAGTCCTGGCCAATGCCAAATGCCCCCATAATATCAGGTACGGCTACATTGATAATGGTTGATGACATTGCAAGAGCCATACTAGACATTATACAAGTCAGTACTATGAGATACCCTCGCGTACGGTCACTCATCGTATAGGTATCTGTACCTTCCAGGAATATCTATTTCGACTACCACAAGCATACCCGGTCGCAAAATGTTTTGTTTCTGTTTTATCCCGATTCTAATTGGTAGGCGTTGAGTTATTTTAGTAAAGTTGCCACTTGGGTTTGGGTTGGGTAGTAATGCGAACTCTCCCGTTGCCGCTTGGCCAAGGTTTTCTATCTGGCCTATAAACATTTTGTCTGGAAAAGCATCAACAGATATTCTAACTGGCATTCCTAGAGTTAGGTGTCTTAGTTCAGTTTCTTTAATGTTTGCCTCAACCCAAATATTTCTAGGATCATGTATAAGCATTAATCGCTGACCTCTGCGAAGGTATTCTCCTTCATTAATGAACTTTCTCGAAACCACTCCTTGGATGGGGCTGAGTATGTGTCTATCTTTAATGTCAAGAATTCTCTGCTCACGCTCAGAGATAATTTGGGCTTCACTGTATTTTAACTCATCTAACAAAGATTTATTAATTTTAATTTTCTGTCGATTAGCGGCGGCTTCTCTGACATCTGCCTTAGCAGCTAACAGATCAGCCTTGGCAATCTGGTACCTTTCATCTGATTGGCTATATTCTAATTTGGCCTGATCGAGACGTTGTTCAGGAATCGCTTGATTTTTTATAAGTCGTTTTGCGCGCTCAAAACTAATTAGTGAAAGTTGTCGTTGTTCACGACTTGCTTTGACGGCTACCTCGGATGCTTTTAACCGTGATAAAGCAGCTTCTTGTCGACTTTTGGTCAAAGAGTCGACCATTTGTGTCTCTAATAATATTTTTTGTCTTCTAGCTTCTATAGCCAGTAGCTTTGAGTCTAATTCCTTGAGCTTGAGCTTTGCCTCACGTGAGTCTATCTCTAAAAGAAGGTCTCCAGTGTTAATGTTATCGCCTTCTTTAATTGGAATTTTAACTACCCATCCTTCAATTCTGCTGCTGATCGCTATTTGATCTGTTTTTATTCTTGCATCAGTTTCTGTTACTTTGCTCCATTCATCTAATGCCCATTTTCCTGTAAACCCTAGACAAATGACTACTATAGAGAGAACAACGATTGATCGCATTAATCGACGAAAACTAAATCTCGAGGTGGCTTCATTTTTTGAAGCTCCACCATCCTCTAATAACTCTTCTTGGGTTGCTTTTTCTGTCATTACTGAATCAGCTTCCGTTAATAAGCAGCGTTCGATTTATGTCGATTTAAAAAATAGATCAGTCTTTATGAAGCATTTTAAATTATTTGCAATCTAAGTATGCAAAATACGCATATCTGTCATGTGCTATTGAGTAGTACTACTTTTACTTATTAGAGCTCAGTTCCACCTACGGTGAGGGCATCTAGAACAATGGTTGGTTGACCAACTCCAACTGGAACTGACTGTCCGTCCTTTCCACATGTGCCGACACCGTCATCAAGACAAGTATCATTTCCGATCATTTTTACTCGGGTTAAAGCATCTGGTCCGTTGCCGATTAAAGTAGCACCCTTTACAGGGCTTCCAATCTTTCCGTTTTCAATTATGTAGGCTTCAGTACAGCTAAAAACAAACTTTCCATTTGTAATATCGACTTGGCCCCCACCGAAATTAACAGCGTAAATGCCCTTTGATACCGATTGTATACATTCTTCTGGGCTTGATTGACCATTCAGCATGTATGTGTTCGTCATTCGTGGCATCGGATGATGTGCAAATGATTGGCGTCGCCCATTACCTGTAGGTTCTACTCCCATAAGACGGGCGTTCATTCGGTCTTGCATATAATTTTTCAAAATACCATCTTCAATCAGTATATTATAGGCACTTTTTGTGCCTTCATCATCAATAGAAATTGAACCACGGCGGTTAGGAATTGTTCCATCATCAACTACTGTGACGCCTGATGCTGCCACCTTCTCACCTAATAAACCAGAAAACGCAGAGGTTTTTTTGCGATTAAAATCGCCTTCTAGTCCGTGTCCAACGGCTTCATGAAGAAGTACACCTGGCCAACCAGGTCCCAAAACTACCTGCATTTCTCCAGCTGGGGCGGGTACCGCCTCTAAATTAGTTAGAGCTTGCTTTAGCGCTTTATCTACTTGGTTTTTCCAATTAGATTTATCAAATAAGCTGTCATAGTTAATTCGACCGCCAGCTCCCATAGAACCTGTCTCCTGACGGTTTCCTTCACCGACTACTAAGGATACGTTCAAGCGTACCATAGGCCGAATATCAGAAACCTGGATTCCTCCTGCTCTAAAAATATGTATAGCTTGCCAATTTCCCGAAATTGATGCAGACACTTGCCTAACTCTCTCATCAGAAGCTCTGGCATATTCATCAATTTGACTTAAAATAGAAACTTTTTCAGTAAACTCTTGAACCTTTAATGGGTTTATTTCAGAGTACAGGCTCTGATTTGTTCCAAGGGGGGTATCATCTATAGATCCTGAACTTCCAGATCGTACCGCCCGAATTGTCTTACCAGCTCTGGCTATTGCTGCTTCTGACAACTCTGTTGAGTGAGCATAGCCAATCGCTTCATCAACTATAGAACGAATACCAAATCCTTGCGAGGTATCAAAACTTGCGTTTCGGACCCGTCCATCATCGAATGTTATACTTTCACTCTGGCGGTATTCAAGAAAAAGTTCGCCGTCATCTGAATCACCTATTGATTCTTCTATTATGTGTTGAAGGCGTTTGGGGTCCATACCCGTATCATTAAAAAAAATTCTATTTGTTTTTGAAATGTCACTCATAAAATTGTTCCAAAATTGTATTATGAACTTGATCGGCTACAGTGGTAAGTCGGTTGAAAGTTATGAATAGAGAGTTTTAAATTAGTTGATTAAGTATTAACACAAAAAAATACAGATTGACTTATAAACTAAAATAATTGTGTTAGATATCTCATAAGAACTCAAATAGCAGGATACGAAATGTCGGAGAATTCAGCATATAATGATTTAGTGAGCCTTTACCGACGGATTGGTATTATTAATGACGCAATTGCAATTTTAGATTGGGATCAGTCGACCATAATGCCAGAGGGAAGCGCATCAGCAAGATCTGAACAACTCGCAACCCTGAGTGTACTGAGTCATGACCTTTTAACTCACCCAAAAATAAGTGAGTTATTAGATAAAGTTGATTTTAACAAAGGAAAAATAGACTCGTGGAAAGTAGCTAACTTAGAAGGAATGAAGCGTGCCCATCTTCATGCTATATCAGTTCCAGCTGACTTGGTTAAAGAGCAGTCACGAGCAAATTCAACGTGCCAGATGGAATGGCGCAAGGCTAAACAAGAAAATGACTTTGCTTTTCTAATGCCTAGTTTAAATGACGTCATTGAAGTTACTAGAGAGGTCTCTGTAGCAAAATCTGAAAACCTAGGTCTATCCCCCTATGACTGCTTACTAGATACATACGAGCCTGGTTGTCGCAGTGAGAGAATTGATGAAATTTTTTCTAATCATGAAAAATTTTTGTCAGGTTTTCTTGGGGAGGTAATGGAGTTTCAGTCTAAACAGCCTAAAGTTGTTCCACTCAAAGGTCCATTTTCTGTTGATAAACAGAAAAAGTTGGGACTTAAGTTCATGAAAGATTTTGGCTTTGACTTTAGTAGGGGGCGTGTTGATGTAAGCCTTCATCCATTCTGTGGAGGCGGGTTAAATGACGTCCGTATTACCACTCGTTATGATGAGAATGATTTTACCTCTTCTTTGATGGGGGTTCTGCATGAAACTGGTCACGCCATATACGAACACGGATTGCCTGAAAGCTGGTCTTACCAACCAGTAGGGTCTGCTCGGGGAATGGCCATGCACGAGAGCCAGTCTCTCCTTCTTGAGATGCAAGTTTGTCGATCTTATAGCTTTATGATTTATGCCGCCCCAATTATAAAAAGAGCTTTTTCTGGATCTGGTCAAGCCTGGGAGGTTGATAACTTACACCGTCTTTACACGAGGGTTAGTCCAGGTTTTATAAGAGTAGATGCTGATGAAGTAACTTATCCTGCACACATTATTTTGAGATATAGATTAGAACGAGCATTAATTAGCAACGATTTGTTGGTTGCCGATCTACCAGCTGCCTGGAATGAAGGTATGGCAAGTTTACTAGGAATTACCCCTCCAAACGATTCTCTTGGTTGTTTACAAGATATCCATTGGCCTTCTGGCAGTTTTGGTTACTTTCCCACCTATACAATTGGTGCAGTGGCAGCCGCACAATTTTATAATGCAGCTAAAAAACAACTAAACGATCTAGAAGGTGAAATTTCAAAGGGAAAATTCCAATCCTTACTAAGTTGGTTACGCTCGAATATTCATTCAAAAGGATCCCTCTTGAGTGCAGATGAATTATTGCACACGGCTTCTGGAGATAATCTAAATATAAAGATTTTCCAGGAACATCTTCAAAGTCGTTATCTAAACTAAATTATATTCAAGCTGTTGATTGTTTGTGGTAGATTCAAGACTTTAATTTTATTTATTAAAGGGAAAAGAACTATTTAGTTAAATAATTTATAGCATCATCTTTTTTCTAGTGTTTTTTTTGTTTATCAATTGTTGATAAACGTACTGAGGAATTTTTAGGAGCAAAAAAGCTTGCAGTATATAAGTACGAGAACGGGTGCGCCAATATTAGAGTTTGAAGATGTTGTGCTCACGGGACTTGCTAATGATGGAGGCTTATATGTTCCGAAAGTATGGCCTCAAATATCCGCAGATAATCATATATTAGATATGGATGATGTCGATTATGTTGAATTAGCATTTGAAATCATTCGCCCTTATATAGAAGACAAGTGTATTGAAGATATAAAACTTAAATGTTTAATCGACGATAGTTATAAACCCTTTAAACGGCCATCTGTGGCTCCTTTGGTTCAAATAGAAAGTAACGCTTGGATGCTTGAATTATTTCATGGACCAACACTAGCGTTTAAGGATTTTGCTCTACAGTTTCTAGGACGAATGTTTGAGCACATACTCACTAAGAGGGATAAACGGTTAACCATAATTGGCGCAACGTCAGGAGATACAGGTTCAGCTGCAATAGAAGCATGCAAAGGCCGTGATAATCTGGATATTTTTATGCTGCATCCGCTTGGTAGAGTATCAGATGTTCAGCGACGGCAGATGACTACGGTATTAGATTCAAATGTACACAATATAGCTATTGAGGGAACATTTGATGATTGCCAGGATTTAGTGAAAGAAATGTTTAATGATGCATTATTTCGTGATGATTTAAATGTTTCCGCTGTAAATTCAATTAATTGGGCGCGAGTGATGGCTCAAATAGTCTATTATTTCTATGCTGTTTCTCGGCTTAAAAAATATGACCGGCCAATCTCTTTTATAGTTCCAACTGGAAATTTTGGAAATGTATATGCAGGATATTCGGCCATACAGATGGGGTTAAATGCCGCTAACTTGGTGGTTGCGTCAAACCATAATGATATTCTTACCCGATTTTTTGAAACAGGTGATATGTCAATCATGCCTGTAAAACCATCATTATCTCCAAGTATGGACATTCAGGTTTCGAGCAATTTTGAGAGACTTTTGTTTGATTTCTACGATCGAGATGGTGAGGCTGTCTCAAATTCTATAAAAATGTTTAGAGAGGAAGGGGTCCTCCCAGGAGGAAATAAAATTCATTCCTTAGCAAGCAATATTTTTTCAGGATACAGTACTAATGATGAGGGTACTCTATTAGCGATCAAACAATTATATGATGATAGGGGTGTTTTAGTTGATCCTCATACGGCTGTTGGACTTGGTGCTTTGAAACAATTAAAAAATAATGAAACCTTACATGTGGTTTTGGCGACAGCACATCCTGCAAAGTTTCCTGATGCAGTAAAGCAAGCTACAGGAATTAATCCTGATTTACCCACTTTTCTCAGTGATTTATATGATAGAGAAGAGAGATTTACTAAATTAAATAACAATCTTAGTGCAGTTGAAAGTTATATTAGAGATGTAATGTCTAGTAAAATACATTGTTAAGCGGGACTAAGTGATGAATAGAGAAGTTAATATAAGTAAATTGCCTAATGGTCTCACCGTGGTAAGTGATAGAATGTCTAACGTTGAATCAATCTCTCTAGGTTTGTGGGTGCGTGCAGGTGCAAGGTATGAAAGGTCTTCAGAAAACGGAGTGGCACACTTTTTAGAACATATGTTGTTTAAGGGGACTGAGCGACGCACGTCCAAGGATATTGTAGAGGAAATTGAATCTGTAGGGGGCTCTATAAATGCCTACACCTCTAGAGAAATGACCGCTTTCTTTTCAAAAGTCTTAAAAGGGGATTACTGCCTTGCTTTAGATGTTATTGCAGATATCGTACAAAATTCTGTGTTCAAAAGTTCTGAAATAGATAAGGAGAGAGCAGTTATACTACAAGAAATCGGACAAGCTCTTGATTCGCCTGATGACGTGATTTTTGATCACTTTCAGTCAACAGCGTTTCCTAATCAGCCATTAGGAAGGCCAGTACTGGGAAAACCAAAAACTGTAAGTGATCTAACGGATAAAGAAATTAGAGGGTTTCTTGAGAGGCACTATCAGGGATCGTCTATGGTTATTGCTGCCGCCGGGAACATTCACCATCAAGAGTTGCTTGAAAGGTGTGAAGAGTACTTTGGTAATATAAAGACAGGCAAACAAACAAGCGCCTCAAGCGGTGTCTTTTCAGGTGGCGAACATAGAGAATATAGAGATTTGGAACAGATCCACTTTATATTTGGTTTTTCTGGACCAGCAATTGGTTCCTCAGATTTTTACGCTATGTCAGTATTATCAAATTTACTGGGGGGTGGAATGTCTTCACGATTATTTCAAGATATTCGGGAAAAGCGAGGCCTTGTTTATTCTATTGATTCATTTATGTCTTCTTATTCAGATGTTGGGCTCTTTGGGATTTATGCTGGAACAGGCGATAACCAAATCAAAGAGTTAATTCCCGCCTTATGTGATCAGATAAGAGGGTTAGCAGATAGCCTTAGCATAGAGGAAGTAGAGAGAGCCCGCGCACAAATAAAATCAAGCCTTTTGATGGCCCTCGAATCAACCGGGGCTAGATGTGAACAAATTGCTCAACATATCTTAATATTTGGACGTGTTATGCCTATCGAAGAGGTGGTGGCCCGCCTGGATTCAATAGATGTGATACAAGTTTCTAGTTTAGCTAAAGAAATTTTTGCTAATTCTCCTGTAATAGCTGCAGTAGGGCCAATAGCTGATCTGGAGCAGATTGATATTATTGCGGAACGCTTGGCGGCCTAAACAATAAGAGAAGTTTTTCTCATGCGTCTTTTTAAGAATTTATCTTCATCTAATAAAAATATACGCCTAAGCGGCAGAAGGATTTTTTTGAGACCTCCTAAAGAATCTGATTGGAGAGGATATGTCGAGGTGCGCTCTATTAGTCGTGATTTTCTCGAACCATGGGAGCCTACTTGGTCGCCTGATGCATTATCATATGAGGCTTTCTCTCGTTATTTAAACCGCCATTCAAGTGAGTGGCGATCTCAGTTGGGTAATAGCTTTTTTATTTTTCGAAATGAAGATGAGGCTCTTCTTGGGGGCATTAGTCTCTCAAATCTTCGTAGAGGGGTTTCTCAGTGCGGTACTCTGGGGTATTGGATTGGAAAACCACATAGTCGTAAAGGCTATATGACCGAAGCTTTGAATCTTATAAATTGCTTCTGCTTTGATGAACTGATGCTTCACCGCGTTGAGGCCGCATGTTTGCCGCATAATCAGGCAAGCAAAAGGTTGCTTGTTAGGTCGGGTTTCAATCAGGATGGATATGCACGAAAATATATGAAAATAAATGGTAAATGGCATGACCACCTTCTCTTCTCGTTATTAGGAGAAGACTACACGAGAGTGTCTTGACTAATTATATACCTTTATCAGGTCCTCTATTTTAAACATGCGCCTAAAGCTCTCTAAATTAGTTAGCCCACGTTTTCGTATGTTAACTATTTTGCTAACAAGTAGTATTGCCTTCCTTTCTTCTGTTATAGCGCCAGGATTACCTGACTTGTATGCGGAATTTTCAGATGTGGAAAATGCGCAGCTCTTGTCTCGGCTAGTTTTAACTATACCGATGCTCTTTCTTGCATTATTTGGTCCGTTTGTAGGACTAGTAGTCGATAAAGTTGGTCGCCGTAAAACCCTTATATTTAGTATTGTTGGTTTTGGCTTTTCTGGCCTTTCTGGTTTGGTCCTAGAAACACTTACAGCAATACTTATAAGTAGGGCTATTTTAGGGGTTTTTCTTGTAGGGATTCTTACAAGTGTTACTGCTTTAATTGGGGATTATTATTCAGGGGAGGAACGAAATAGAGTTGCTGGATATCAAAGTGCCTCAATTTCATTTGGAACACTTATATATACTTTTCTAGCTGGCTTATTAGCTGAGATTGGGTGGCGTGCGACTTTTGCAGTGTTTGGGGTTGCATTAGTGTTAGTGATTCCAATAGTCATTAGTTTGTATGAACCACATACTATTAAAGATAAAAACTCAAAAATTTCTTCAAAAAGAACTTCTAGAAATGATTTGTTAATTGTTTTTGGCATTTATGTCCTTACATTTCTAGCAATGGTGCTTCTTTTTATGGTACCATCTCAGACCCCATTCTTTCTTGTAGATATTGATGTGCCGAGTCCTTTTGAAGCTGGCTTGGCTGTGGGGTTATTTAGTCTTAGTGGAGGAATCTCTTCTTTAATATTCCCATGGCTTAGACGTCAAATTGGTGTTTCTTTAATATTTGCATTTGTTTTTGCTGATTTAAGTATCTGCTATATTTTAATCAGCACCTCAACAAATATATATGACGTTGTAATCGCTTTACTGATTGGTGGTTTTTCAGTGGGAGCATTCCTTCCAAATGCTACTTTAGTCATATTGGCTCGATCTGCTCCAGTTTTTCGTGGTCGGGCGTTAAGCGGTCTAACTGCAGCTTTTTTTCTCGGACAATTTGCGTCACCCCTTTATAGTCTTCCAATAATTAAATGGACCTCACTTGGACAATCCTTTTTTTATTCTGGGGTTCTAGCGGCTTTAGTATCAACTTTCTTTATTTTCATCACCATTTGTCAAAAAATAAAAAAGTATAAGTGATTCAAAAAATTATTAATTTAAGCTCGACCTATGCTGTCAGACAGAGTTGACAACTCTACCCCTATACTACTAAGCGCTGCATGCCACTTATCTTTTATGTCAGCACAAAAAACTAGTGTTTTATCGTAAGGAGCGTGCAGCCAAGAATTTTGGATTAGTTCTTCTTCAAGTTGCCCGGCGCCCCATCCGGCATAACCAAGCGCTAATAGCGCATTTTCAGGCCCATTTCCTGTAGCAAGCATCCTGATCATATCGATAGAGGTATTCAATGAGATTTGATCATTAATAGGTAAAGATCCTTCGAATATGGTCTCTTTACTGTGCAGAACGAAACCGTAACCTATTTCAACGGGTCCACCAAAATGAATGTCCAATTTTCCTGTATGTTCTGTAGACGTAATATTTAATTCTGAAATTAGTTTTTTAAAGTCGATATCAGCAAATAATTTATTTATTATAATTCCCATTGCTCCTTCTGCGTTGTGAACACAGACAAGAATAACTGCCTTCTCAAAACGAGGATCAGTCATTGAAGGCGTTGCAATTAGCAGCTGCCCGTCAAGATAGGAATGATTCTTTTCATTATACATAATATAAACTGTTCAAAAGATATCTATTTTATATCATTAGTTCTTGTCAGCATGATTAATTCAGTTTAGCTAAAACTTAAATTATCTGGGTATGCCTAATTATTAAGTAGAAAGTATACATTTTCTTTCATAGTCAATGATTAATTAAGTTTGTTGCTTTTGGAACTGAAAATAATTCAATATGGTCAAGCTATTAAAAAATACCATTAAAACTTTTGTTATTGCTGTGCTATCAGTGGTTGTCTTTATACATAACGTGCATTCCTACGAAGCTTCTAGTGAATGGGATGTTGGTCCTAAAGCAAAAGCCAGGTTATTATCTTCTATAAAATCAGTCGGCAATCACAATGTGATACTTATTGGGGTTGAAGTAAAACTGAAGCCAGGTTGGAAAACCTATTGGAGGTCACCTGGCGAATCTGGAATGCCCCCAAAACTAGATTTTAGTAAAAGTTCGAATCTGAAATCAACAAATCTTGAATGGCCCGCTCCCTCGCGATTTATTTTTGAGGGATTAAAAATGAACGGCTATAAAGATGAAATTGTTTTTCCCGTGCAAATAGAACCAGTAAATATCGGAGAAGCCATAGACATACGAGTTCTCCTAGATGTTCTCGCTTGTAAAGATATATGTATTCCACATTCTATGAAACTTGGTTTGCATTTACCATCGGGAAAAAGCTATGAAACTAAGTATGCAGAATTAATCCGAAAGTATAAAGATTTAGTGCCTGGTAAGCTGAATTCAGACGGGTTAGAAATAACATCGTACCGTCAAAAAGGTTCTATTTTAAAAGCTATATACAGTTCTAATTTTATTTTCGATAACCCTGAATTCTTTATCGAAACACAAGATAAATTGAAATTTATCAGGAATAAAGTTGAGATTTTAAATAAAGGTAAATTATTAGTTGCTGAATGGAGATTGGAAAAAGAAAGAGAAAAGCCTGATAATTCCACTGACCAACTATCAAATGTAACCTTAACATTAGTTGATGGTAACAGGAGCGTTGAATCTCATTTAAAAATACAAGATGACATTATTAAAACTAATGGATTATTAGGACTTAGTTTTAACTATATTTCTATGATTTTTATAGCTTTTTGCGGAGGCTTGATTCTAAATCTTATGCCGTGTGTATTTCCCGTTTTATCAATAAAACTTTTGTCTGTAATAAACTCCTTTGGAGAAAGCAGAAAAAGAATTCGTTCAAGTTTTTTTATAACCTCTTTAGGAATAATTTTTTCGTTTTTAATTCTTGGTTTGTGTGCATCAATAGCAAAAGCTGCTGGCTATACTTTTGGCTGGGGTATCCAGTTTCAGCAGCCTTTATTTATTATCTCAATAATTATAATTCTCACTCTTTTTGCTGCCAATCTGTGGGGTTTTTTCGAAATAAACTTACCTGCCAGAATACTTAAATTTTCACTAGCCATTAGTGATAGTAAAAATGCTTCGGGTAGTTTTTTTCAAGGGGCATTCGCTACAATTTTAGCGACTCCCTGCACAGCACCTTTTGTAGGTACATCAGTAAGTTTTGCAATCGCCGGTAGCATATCAGAAACCTTAACTATTTTTGTTTCACTTGGATTAGGTATGGCTCTTCCATTCTTACTAATCGGTCTTTTTCCTGGGCTGGCTAATAAGTTGCCGAAACCAGGCTACTGGATGATTTGGATAAAAATAATCTTAGGGTTTTGTCTATTTGGTACGGCAATTTGGTTTTTAACTATAATTAAATACCAAGTTTCTAATGAGGCGGCTTATTTAGTAGGACTTTTAATGGGGCTTATAGTTTTACTTTTTAAAATAAATAAACGACTAAAGCCCTTTAATCAGAAGATAATTTCTCTGGTTGTTCTTATAATAATCTGCCTTTCATTTTTTGTGCCTAGAGTTTTATCACCATTTAATTCAATCGAAACAATATCCCGAAATGATGTAACATCTCACTGGAATAAATTTAATTATTTTTCTATCAATCAGCATGTAAAGGACGGCAAAGTAGTAATTGTAGACGTTACTGCTAAGTGGTGCATAACATGCCAGTTAAATAAGCAACGCGTTTTTCAATCTAAGGAAGTCGAAAAAGTAATTAAAAATGAGGATGTTATAGCTATGAGAGCTGACTGGACTACGCCAGATATAAAGATAACAGAGTATTTATCTACATTTGATCGATTTGGTGTGCCTTTTAATGTCGTTTATGGGCCAGGTTTCAAAACTGGGCTTATATTGCCGGAGCTTTTATCTGTAAGTAGTTTGTTTTCTGCAATAGAACAAACAGGATATAAAAAAGTAAAAGCATCTAAAGAATAATTAAGCAGATATTTTATCATCAAATATGAATGATAAATTGTCTAATTCAAACCAACCGGTCTAACAATTGTTTGTTTAAAATCAATAAGCAATCTGAGATTTACATACTGAATTCTAGAGGGATAAATACAATGACTATACAAGTGGGAGATAAGATACCTGAGGGTGAACTCCGCTGCAAAACGATAGAGGGAGCTAAACCTGTTTCTACTAAAGAGCTATTTCAAAATAAAAGAGTTGTTTTGTTTGCTGTTCCAGGAGCATTTACTCCTACGTGTTCAGCAAAACATCTTCCGGGTTTCACAGAAAACGAAGAAGAAATAAAATCAAAGGGGATAGATACTATAGCTTGCATGTCTGTAAATGATGCGTTTGTGATGGACGCATGGGGAAAGGACCAAAGTGTAGGAGATAAAATAATAATGTTAGCTGATGGGGCAGGGGATTACACTAAGAAACTTGGTTTAGAACTTGATCTTAATGAGGCGGGTTTAGGAATGCGCTGCAAAAGGTTTGCAATGATTATTGAGAATGAAATAATAAAATATGTTGCAGTTGAAGAAGCTGGAAAGTTTGGCGAAACTTCGGCTGAAAGCATTCTAGAAAGACTTTAAAAGTTAAAAGAGTAAAATTTAGAAAGTTTTTAAAACAGTAGTGAGTTTGTTCTCTAGGGCCCATAACTTTCAACAAAATTTCTAGTAGGCTTGATTATTGATATAAATAAATTCTAATCAGAAAATAATCGTTTTAAATTATTGACGAGTCGATTTTCTGTCTCATTGCAAGACCAGCCAATGTGTCTGCTCTTTCATTGTCTGGGTGACCGGCATGGCCCTTCACCCAATGCCATTCAACTTTATGATGAGCTATAGCAGTATCTAATCTTTTCCATAAGTCGACATTTTTTACCGGTTTTTTTGCTGCTGTTCTCCATCCATTCTCTTTCCATTTATGAATCCATTTTGTAATGCCATCACGTAAATAAACGCTATCAGTATAAACATTAGCAAATGATGGTATTTTAAGACTTTCAAATGCTTCTATGGCTGCTGTTAATTCCATTCGATTATTAGTTGTTTTCAGCTCTGCATTCATTAACTCACATTCATGGCTCTTATATCTAAGGATTGCTCCCCAGCCACCAGGTCCGGGGTTTCCCGAGCAGGCACCGTCTGTAAATATATCGACTTTTGGTAAATCATTCATTTCTTTATATGCTTCTCTTCAAGACCGTAAACTTCTGGTCTTTGAACTCTTTGGTGGAACTTAAGCCTATCCAAAAACTCTGAAGGATCCTTTGGTCGGATTGATGTGTGAAAATTATTGTATGTTTTATCATAAAGTCGTGTAAGGACAAACCTTAGTGCGCTGCCTCGTGCGAGAATGGGTAAAGCATTATACTCTTCATAATGTAAAGGTCGTAAAGTATTATAAGCCTTTAATAATGAATAGCCTTTCTGGTTATTATACTTTCCATTTCTTTCAAAGCACCATGCGTTTAAACAAATACTTAGGTCATAAGACAAAAAATCGTTACATGCGAAATAAAAATCGATTAGGCCAGATATTTTACTACCTCTAAAAAACACATTATCTGGAAAAAGGTCAGCATGTATTAGACCAAAGGGGAGTTTTTTGGGCCAGAGATTTTCCAAATAATCCAACTCATTCTCTACCAGATATAATGTTTCTGGTTGATCAGAGTAAAACGCTTTTTTTGACTCTTCTAATAGTCTTCTCCACTCATTAAATGACATATTATTAGGTCTTTTTTGTGGAAATGCAGATGCAGTTATATGCAAATTAGCAAGAGCCTCACCAAGAGCGCTACATTCTAGAACACTAGCTGTTACAACACTGAGGCCGGGAACAAAAGATAGAATTGCAGCAGGTTTTCCCTTCAACTTGCCAATCATATGGCCCTTGGAGTTTTTTATAGGACGAGGACAAGGAATCTTATGAAGGGCTAGGTACTCCATAAGGCCAAGAAAAAAAGGTAAGTCTTCTCTTCTCACTCTTCTTTCGAAGATCGTCAGTATATAGTCCGTTAACTGGCTATGACCGTTTTTTTTAACGCGAAGATGGTAATTTGTATTTTCTTGACCTTGCGTAATTCCTTCAAATGAAAATACGATGCCTATATCGTACTTGCCTAGAAAGCTTTTCAAATCTGTCAATGTTACGTCTGTGTAGACGGCCATAAATATTTATATCTTTATTAGTCTAAGTTCATTTGTGGTAGATTAAAGCTAACATTCTCTTTTCTGACAGACACATTCTGGATTTCCACTTTAAACCTTTGTTTGCATTGGAAAATAAAATCTGAAACCAATTTCTCAGGAGCTGAGGCGCCTGCTGTGACTCCCAGAGTCATGTTAGGACTTATTTTCCCCCAGTCCATTGAATCAACCTGCTCTAATAAAAAGGCATCTGGACACCCTTCCTTTAGGGCTACCTCAACTAGCCTATTTGAATTAGAGGAGTTTGGAGCTCCGAATACTATAATAACGTCACAAGAATTAGCTATTTTCTTCACTGCTTCTTGACGATTTGTTGTAGCATAACAAATATCCTCAGAACGAGGTACAACTATGTTTGGAAAACGCGTTTTAAGGGCCGAAACCATCTCTGCTGTATCGTCAACAGAAAGGGTTGTTTGCGTTACAAGTGAAAGCTTTTCAGGGTTATTTACTTGCAATTTTAGTATGTCTTCAAGAGTTTCAACTAGTAATATTGCTCCTTTGGGAAGCTGACCCATTGTACCTAAAACTTCTGGGTGGCCATTATGGCCTATTAGTAGTATTTGATGTCCTTTTTTGTGCTGATATAGCGCTTCATTATGAACCTTACTAACCAATGGGCATGTTGCGTCAACATAAAGTAATTGTCTCCTTTTTGCTTCGATTGGCACGCTTTTGGGTACACCATGAGCTGAAAATATAACCCTACCTGACTCCGGAACCTCCTCCAGTTCATTTACGAATATAGCACCTTTTCTTTCAAGAGATTTAACGACCTCTTTATTGTGTACAATCTCATGGCGGACATAAATTGGTGGCCCATATTTCTCTATTGCGGTCTCTACAATTTGTATGGCTCGATCAACTCCAGCACAAAATCCACGTGGGCTTGATAGCAAAATAGTTAGTGATGGTAATTGCATTATTTCTCACTCTATATTGCGGTTACACTTGTATATTTCTGTTTCGTCACTTAAGTTTTTTAATGTACTCTGATCTACTTTCTATTATCCTAACACAGTTACATTGTGCAAGCATTGGAGAATATTCTCATGGCTAATGGTAAAATAGCTCAAAAAGAACCAATCTCGGTGGAGATAATGCCGGGGAGAAAATACTGGTGGTGTGAATGTGGATTGAGCAAAAAGCAGCCATTTTGTGATAGTGCTCATAAAGGCACTGATTATAAACCAGTGTTGTTTGAAAGTGATGTAGCACAGACAATTTATTTTTGTTGTTGTAAACAAACTAAAGACCGTCCATTCTGTGATGGCACCCATAATAAAATTTAATTAAAGTTTTGGATTGTCTTGTATACATATAAACTTCCGTCTCCGAGTTGCTTTATAGCCTGTCTTTTTGTTTTAGTAGGCTGTGCTTCTGATAAGACTTTAGATGTTCCTGAATGTCCAGAAGTGGCTCTTGTTGGTAAGCTATCCGAATTTACTCTTTTTAAGCCTGGGAGTCCTAGAAGTACAAATGACATTATTCTAAGTGGTCGTTTGGATGGTTTTGAAGGAGATTGTTCTAGTCTTGTTAAGAAAGATCAGCTTCCTCGGATCGTGGTTAACCTAGAATTAACTTTTGAAATTTCTAAGGGACCAGCAAACAAACAAAGAGCTGGTGAATTTAAATATTTTGTTGCTATTACAGATAGCTCAGCCAAGATAATTGCAAAAGAGATCTTTACTAAAGACATCGAGTTTAAAAAAGATATTAGTAAAATTAAGGTTACCCAAAGACTTGAGCAGAGGATCCCTCTTGTATCAGGAAAATCTGGTAAAGATTTTAAAATATTTACTGGGTTTCAGCTAAATTCAGCTCAGTTGAATTATAATAAAGTAAAGAAAATTTATTAATTTACTTTACTTGTAATAAGATCTGTTGACTCTCAGTATCTGGAAGATAATGTTCTAGGGTATGAATTTACCGATTCGTTTTTTCTATACGTCATTGGATCCCTGTGGAAGAGATCACTAAAGTGTGACGCCGAAGGAGCAACCGCCCCGGAAACTCTCAGGCAAAAGGACCGCAGGGTGATGACACTCTGGAAAGTGGGTGGCACTTGATTTTTCCACCTCACCGAAGGGGTAAGCCAATTTTAGTGTTTTTTTGGTGATTCTCTCAGGTCTACAAGACAGAGTGGGGCTAGCAATACACTAAGGGTGTGTGTTGCCCTTGATAATGTCTTGTTGAAAATAGAGAGGAACATGGTTTTAGATTCTAGAAGTAACACTACATCTCTAAAAAAGACCCCACTTAACGCGCTTCACAAGGAATATGGCGCGCGGATGGTAGAATTTTCTGGATTCGAAATGCCTCTACAATATCGTAACGGTATAATAAAAGAACATGAACATACTAGATTGGCAGCAGGATTATTTGATGTTTCACATATGGGACAAGGCTTTTTAACGGGTAATGATCCTGGGGTAGCAATTGAGAAATTAGTGCCCAGTGACATCATGGGGCTGTCTTCAGGAAATGTTTGTTACACTTTGTTGCTTAATGATGATGGCGGAATTATAGACGATTTATTGGTGTCAAATCTAACTGTCTCGAAATTAGGACCGGTCATTTATGTGGTTCTCAATGCAGTCAATGCTCAGGCCAAGTTTTGCTACATTTCTGAAAAACTCAAAAACTTAGTTGAAGTAAAACCGGCTAGCGATAGAGCACTGGTCGCTTTGCAAGGGCCTATGTCTGAGATGGTTATTTCACGTTACTTCCCGGCAGCCTCTGAATTAGTTTTTATGCAAGCTAAGGGGATGACTTATCAGGGGGTTGAGTATTTTGTTTCAAGATCGGGCTATACAGGAGAGGATGGATTTGAAATATCTTTGCCAGAACATTGTGCCGAGCACTTTGTCAGGTGTTTGGTTAATGAACCGGAAGTTGAGCTGATAGGCCTAGGGGCCCGCGATACTTTACGGCTTGAGGCTGGTTTATGTCTTTATGGAAATGATATAGATGAATCGACAACTCCTATAGAATCAGGCCTCAACTGGACAGTATCGAAAAGAAGACGCCAGTCTAGAAATTTTCCTGGTGCGAATTTGATTTTAGAGCAAATTGAAGAAGGGGTAGCTAAATTACGCGTCGGTTTATTACCTCAAGGTCGCGTTTCACTGCGACCTGGAAGTAGTCTATTTGATAAAGGAGGCAATAATATAGGGGTTGTAACATCAGGTTGCTATTCTCCTACACTCAAGCAGCCCGTTGCAATGGGGTATTTATTAAAAAAATATTCAGAAATAGGCACCACAATCTACTCGGAGATAAGGGGAAGGGATTTAGAAATTGAGGTTGCTAAATTGCCTTTTGTTAATACGAACTATTATCGTGGTAAATAAATAGGGATAAAATATATGGATGAACGTAGATACACTCGAGATCATGAATGGATAAAAATAGATAAAGATATAGCAATTATAGGAATAACTGAATTTGCTCAAGAACAATTAGGTGACATAGTTTTTGTAGAACTACCAGAGGTTGGCAAGTTGTTATCGAAGGGTGACGAGGCAGCAGTTCTAGAATCGGTTAAAGCTGCTGCTGAAGTCTATTGTCCAATTGGTGGTGAGGTCATCGAAGTGAATGATGGCTTAAATGACGACCCTTCAGTTGTAAATAATGACCCTTATGGTAAGGGCTGGTTCATAAAGCTGCGGGTTACTGATCCAGAATCTATAGACCAATTAATGGATGAGTTGGATTATAATAGTTTTGTTGAGAGCGTTACATAAATATGCGATATCTTCCCCTAACCGAGAGTGATCGACAGGATATGCTTTCTGCAATTGGAGAAAGTAAAATTGAAGACCTTTTTAGGGATGTCCCAGAAGAGGCACGACTAATTAAAAAGCTTGAGTTGCCCAACCATAAAAGCGAACTAGAAGTTGAAGAAATTATCTCTGGTTTGGCAGAAAAAAATATTGACACCAGTAGGGTTCCTAGTTTTCTAGGTGCTGGAGCCTACCGACATCACATTCCTGCTGCAGTAGATCATTTAATTCAAAGGGGTGAGTTTTTAACCTCCTACACGCCATATCAACCGGAAATATCACAGGGCACCTTGCAAGCTTTATTTGAGTTTCAAACACAAGTTTCTATGATAACTGGCATGGAGGTTGCAAATGCCTCTATGTACGATGGAGCAACAGGTTGCGCAGAAGCGGTGCTAATGGCTACTCGTATAAAACGACGAAATAAAGTGATTTTGTCTGGAGGGCTTCATCCCCACTATAAGGATGTAACAGAGACTCAAACAAAGTATCTCAATTTGAATATTATTAACAGTAAAACTGATATTAGTGGTTCTGAGAACCTTGATCTACTTATCGACGATCAAACAGCTTGTGTTGTAGTACAAAACCCTAATTTTTTAGGTCATTTGAAGAATTTAACTCATTTATCTGATTTATGTGCTAAGTCAGATGTGCTTTTGATTGTGGTCGTTACAGAAGTAGTTTCTTTAGGAGGGGTGATTTCCCCAGGTGAAATGGGAGCTGATATAGTAGTGGCTGAAGGACAAAGTTTAGGAAATCCATTGACTTTCGGAGGGCCTTATGTGGGATTGTTTGCCACTCACGAAAAATATGTAAGACAAATGCCCGGGCGCTTGTGCGGACAAACATTAGACAATCAGGGAAATAGAGGTTGGGTTCTTACCTTGTCCACCAGAGAACAACACATCCGTAGGGAGAAAGCTACTAGTAACATTTGCACAAACTCAGGGCTTTGTGCCCTGTCATTCACAATTCACCTGGCTCTCTTGGGAGAAGTTGGTTTTAGAAAGTTAGCAGAATTAAACCATTCTAAAGCCTTGCAGCTTGCTGAAAAGTTATCAGATTTAAAAGGCTTAAGAATTATTAACGAGACTTTCTTTAATGAATTCTCGGTTAAGCTTCCTCGACCTGCTAGTGATGTAGTAACAAGACTAGCAAAAAGAAATATCCTCGCTGGCGTGCCATTATCACGTTTAGTTACCGATGATCCGGAGTTAAATAATGTGCTTTTAGTCTCGGCTACAGAATGCACAACTGAACAAGATATGGACGCATTAGTTATAGCCTTAGATGAGGAGTTTTAATGGGACATTCAAAAGATCTTACTAAAAACAATATGAATCTTAATAATTCTTCAGAAAAAACTAGTACCCTAGGCCACAAGGCCTTGCGCTTAGAGGAAGACTTAATCTTTGAAATCGATAGTCCGGGAACTACTGGAGTAGACTTTCCCGACTTTCGATTTAAGAAAGATAAGTTAGGCGGATTAAAAAAAAGTACAAAAATTGGTTTACCAGGCCTGAGTGAACCAGAAGTGATTCGTCACTTCACACGTCTTTCACAAAAAAACTATGCAATAGATTCGGGAATATATCCTTTGGGCTCTTGTACTATGAAGCATAATCCCAGGCTCAATGAAAAATTAGCTAGGCTAAAGGGGTTTTCGAATTTACACCCCTTGCAACCAATTGAAACCGTCCAGGGTGCACTGGAGTTAATCGATGAAACTGCTAATTGGCTTAAAAAGTTAACTGGTATGCCAGCTATCGCCATGTCTCCTGCCGCGGGAGCTCATGGTGAGCTGTGTGGTATGATGGCTATACGGGCTGCGCTTGATGCTCGGGATGGTGCAAATTCTCTCCGTAGGCGGGTACTTGTTCCAGAATCGGCGCATGGCACGAACCCAGCGACCGCGGCTGTATGTGGCTTCAAGGTTGATGCTATTCCAGCAAACCGCTCAGGAAGAGTTGATGTTTTATCATTCAAAGAAAAACTTGGAGACGACGTTGCAGCGGTTATGCTCACTAATCCAAATACTTGCGGGCTATTTGAGTCAGAAATTCTAGAAATATCAAGATTGATTCATGAATGTGGAGGCTACTTTTACTGCGATGGAGCGAATTTTAACGCGATAGTTGGCCGTGTTCGTCCTGGTGATTTGGGTATAGATTGTATGCATATTAATTTACACAAAACTTTCTCAACTCCTCATGGTGGAGGAGGACCAGGAGCTGGTCCAGTTGTTTTTTCAGAAGCTTTAGCTTCATTTGTTCCTAGACCATGGGTGGTTAGCGGTGAACATGGCTTTTCTATTATTGAGAATGATGAAGACAAAGGCGATTTATTACCTATAGGTCGAATGAAAGCATTTCATGGACAAATGGGGATGTTTATAAGGACATATGCTTATCTATTAAGCCACGGAGGGGATGGTCTCTTTCAAGCGTCAGGAGATGCTGTGCTTAACGCGAATTATATAATGGCAGAATTATGTGATTACTTAAGTCCATCTTATGATGGGCCATGCATGCACGAATGTCTTTTTGATGATCGATTCTTAGAAGGAACAGGGTTGACCACACTCGATTTTTCAAAGGCGATGATAGATGAAGGTTATCATCCTATGACTATGTATTTTCCGTTGATTGTTCATGGGGCAATGTTAATAGAACCAACTGAGACAGAGTCAAAGAAAAGTCTAGATGACTTTATTACTGTTATGCGTCAGTTAGCTATTGATGCCAAATCTGGTCAGAACAATCGATTTATTGGAGCGCCCGAGTTTACACCTCGTCGTCGACTTGATGAAACGAAAGCAGCGAGGCAACCCATATTAAGGTGGAAGGAACAAGGTGAGGATCGAAATAAGGCTAGACAAAAATAGCCAAACATCCGCTTCAAATATATAAAAGAAATAGAAATAATTTTTTAAAACATCAATTTAGCTTAGACGAGATATCTTTTATAGCTCTATCTATGAGTATATCTCCTGTGTCTTTAGCAGCTGCAGTATTTAGCAATTTACTGGCCGCGCTTATAGCAACTTCCGCAGCTAGTTCTCGAACATCATTTATGGCCTGGGCTTCTGCTGCGGAGATCATATCTAACGCTTGTTGCTCGCGTCTTTTTAACAATTCCTCGGTTCTATCCGAGGCTGCTTTTTGTAACCTTTCGGCTTCAGCTTTGGCCTCACTTATTAAATTCTCAGCCTCTTTCAACGCATCTCGTTGCTTTCTTTCATACTCAGCCAAAGTATGCTGGGCTTCTTCTCTAAGCCGTTGGGCTTCTTCTAATTCTGATCTAATGGCTTCTGATCGTCCATCTAACTTAGAAAAAAGCATCTTTTTTATTGGTTTATAAAAAGCAGCCAAGAAGAAAAAGAAAGAAACGGCAACCCAAGTTTCCGCCCTTCCTAAAAAGCTATGCTCTTGCGTAACTTTATCTGCAGCAAATGCAATATCAGTTTGAATTAATAAAAGACAAAAAATTACAAATGAGCTCAGTTTCATGCGGTTCGCTCCTTTAAAGACTCACTCACTGCCAATTTTACGTCATCTATATTTGGTGTAACTTCGATTAATTGTTCAACTGCTTTTTGAGCTATCTCTTCGGCAACTGGAGTAATATTTTCTGTGGCTGCTTTAGTTTCTTGATCTATCCGCTCTCTAGCTGCAAGTGCGTTAGCTGATAGCTTCTCGCCCAAATCATTATTCCGCTTTTCGTTGTCGGCAGCTGCTAAAGCTGTTGCTCGATGAATTTCCTCTTGAGCATTTGAGCGAGCTTCAGACAGTTTAACCTCATAAGCTTTGAGCACCTCATCCGCCTCGACAGCTAGTTCTTTTGCTTTGGTAAGGTCATCACTAATTTTTCTCTGACGACTTTCTAATGTTGCTGATATTCTAGGCAGACCTACACGCCACATAAACAAAAACACAACGGAAAAGCTCAAGATTAGCCATAATATTTGGCTTGGGAAGGTTGTAATATCAAATTGGGGCATTTCGTTTATCTTTCTTTGACGAAACGTTAAACAGAGTATGCTGTTTCTAAGACCCTAACTTGCAAGAATGATGAACGCCATAATTAAGGCAAACAGAGCTATTGCCTCAGTTACCGCGAAACCAATCCATATGAATGCACCAATCTCTTCTTTAGAAGCTGGGTTTCGGCCTATTGCTTCAATATAACTTGCCCAAATACGGCCAACACCGACTCCAGCACCAACCATGCCTATGGCTGCGAGGCCAGCGCCAACAAGTTTTAGGCCATTAGATATAAGTCCTGCTGCTTCGACTTCCATTTTACTACTCCTTTAAGTCTCAAAATTCAGATTTTATTAGTGTAAATGCAGAGCGTCATTGAGATATACGCACGTTAATATTGCAAAAACATAAGCTTGAATGACGGCAATCATAACCTCTAGTATAGTTATGGCTACAAGAGCCATAAAGGGGACAATCCCTGGCAGAATATAGAAGCTGCCCAATGCAACTACTCCACCGCCTATTACTTTCAAGAGCACATGTCCGACAGTCATATTAGCAAACAATCGAACTGAAAGGCTAATTGGTCGAGAAAAATAAGATATAATCTCAATTGGGATTAGTACTGGAGCAGAAACGATTGGTGCTCCATGAGGAAAAAACAATGAGAAAAATTTTAAACCGTGAGTAAAAATCCCAATCAGCGTTACTCCAATAAAAATAAAAGCCGCCATGGCGAATGTTACTGCTAAATGACTTGTAAATGTAAAAGAACCTGGAATAAGACCTAGCAAATTCCCGAAAAGTATGAACATGAATAGGGCAAAGATGAATGGAAAGTATGGACGGCCTCCACTGCCGACGTTATCTCGAACCATATCGGCAACAACTTGATAAAAATACTCCACCGCTGATTGCCATCTCCCGGGAACTATTGAACTTCTTCTAGTTCCAACCGCAACAAATATGATAAGCACCAGTGCTGTTATTACCATCCATAGAGAAGAGTTGGTAAAAGATATATCTGTTTCACCAATACTAAGGTCGAGAATAGGCTCGATTGTGAATTGTTTAAGAGGACTTGCCAAAGATCAATTCTCCAATTTTTATTTGTTAGCCTTCAGAACCACTTTTAGGCTTATTAGTAGCCTGTTTTGCTGTTCTAATAACATTCATTAGGCCTGCTATAAATCCAAATATTATAAAAAGTGCTAATAAATAAGGCTTTGTTCCTAGCCACCAATCCAGTCCCCAGCCAATAACTCCACCAACACCAACACCAACTACCAAATCAACGCCTACCCTTAGGCCAACACCCATCCCAGATCCCACATGAGATGAGGCAGATGTCTTTTCCTTAGAAGCACTCAAATTTCTATCCTGCGCTGCTTTCACTCGTTGATGTAAATCGCTCGTCGAGGAAGGCCGGTTCGGATCGGTCATTGAAAGACCCCCAGTCTTTATATTATGACTGTCGTCAAGTTGCGTCTAATTCACATAAAAACTCCGTCGCAAGTTAGCCAGCGACCACTGGCAAGTCAAGCCGCGTAAATAGCCGCGCTATTTAGTCGCAAATTGGCAGAAATCCGTCATTTTAAGCAGTTGCTCGCATTTGCTCTGCTCGGCTAAGGTTTACTGACACCAATTGACTAATTCCTTGTTCTGGCATTGTTACGCCATAAAGCCTATCCATACGGGACATAGTCATTCTGTGGTGTGTGATTACTAAGAATCGGGTGTTGCTAGTAGACGCTATTTCACCAAGTAAACTACAGAAACGATCTACATTCGCATCGTCAAGTGCCGCATCAACTTCATCAAGAACACAGATTGGCGCTGGATTAGTTAGAAAAACTGCAAAAAGAAGCGATATAGCTGTTAGAGCTTGCTCTCCACCCGAGAGCAATGAGAGATTTTGCAATTTTTTTCCGGGAGGGCTTGCGAAAATCTCCAAACCTGCTTGTAAAGGGTCTGATGCTTCGGTTAGAGCTAAATGTGCTTTACCTCCTCCAAATAGTCTCGAAAAAAGTTTCTTAAAATGAAGGTTTACTTCATCAAACGACCGTAAAAGCCGGGCCCGAGCCTCCCTATTTAAATTACTTATTCCTTGCCTCAATCTTAAGATAGCTGACGTTAGATCTTTACGCTCAGATTCAATGGCACTTATCTTATCTTCCATATCTTTAGTTTCTTGCTCAGCACGAAGATTAACAGGCCCCATGTTATCCCGTTCACGCAGAAGTCTTTGCAGGCGTTTTTCAGCTAATTCTAAATCTGGAATTGGCCTGTTCTCTGGAAGTTCTGCTATTTTAATTAGGTCCTTTGGCTCACATTTCAATTGTTCTAGTATTCTTTCTACTATGGTCTTAAGTTCTTTTTCCGCTTGTTCAATTAAAGATTCAGATCTTATCTTTTTTTCTCTTGCTTCGATAAATTTAGATTCTAATTTTCTTAATAGCACTTCTGATTCAGACAGTTTGTTTTCTGCGATTGCTAATTTGTCAGCTGAGTTTCTTCTCTCCTTCTCCAATTTTTCTATAGAGTCTATCATCAGACTTCGTTCAGCTTTTATCTCATTAGGTTTATTAGATAGTACTTTTAATTCTCTAACAGCATCTGAATCACGATTTTGTAATTCGGCAATGCGATTTGCTGCGCTTGCTGATCTATCGCTAAATGATTTTTCTTCAGCAGTGATCGCATTGATGCGCCTTTGTCGTTCATCTGATTCATGAATTAATTGTGAAAGCTCATCTTTAGCACTCTGCAGTTTATTACGTGCTTCATTATGAACAGATTTTTTTTGTGATGCATCTTGTCGAAGTTCACCAATCTCAGAAAAAGCAGCTCGTCGTGAATTGGCTTCTTTAATAGATTCTGTTATTTCTTCAAGTTCGTTTGCAAAATGATATGAACTACTAATTAGATTTTCTCTTTTTAGTCGCCGTGTCGTTAGTTCTCTTAATAGCTCATTATTAGATTTGTGAAGTTTGGTAACCTCATTGTCTAGGTTACGGACCTTATCTCGTAAAAATTTTTCATCATCATAGATATCCGATAGGCTAGATGTGATTTCTAGCAACTGTCTTTCGGCCTTTCTAACATTTTGTACAGCTTCGGGGATTTTTTCCTCTATTTCTCTAAGTCGGTTTCTTTGTCCTATTAGTGTGGAAGTCACTGTTTTAGAATCTGCATTAGAAAAATAACCATCCCACCTCCATAAATTCCCCTTTGTGTCTACGAGTCTCTGCCCGATCTTTAGTTGATGAGCCAACCGATTGCCGGTCTCTACATCCTTTACTATTCCGACTTGTTTTAAGCGACGAGAAAGAGGGCCTGCTTTTGATATCAACGGAGCCAGAGGAGCTGTTTCATTGGGTAATCCGGGTTGCTCTACAAAGTCAGGAAATAAAACCCAACGACGAGGGGCTTCTTCGTCTAAGGATGCCTCTAAATCGTCTCCGAATGCGGCGCTGATTGCTAATTCATATCCAGTTGCAACCTCTATTTCGTCTAAAATTGGTGTCCAAATCTTGTTCTCGTTCAAACCATCATTAAGTATTTCTTTTAATGTTGAGGCCTCAATTTTTAACTGGGATAATGTTTCCTCTTTGTTTGAGAGGTTTTTCTGTAAAGAGTCTTTATCAAAACCCAACTTGATCCTTTTTTGTTCTGTCTTATCTAATTTATCTCTTTCTATAACAAGAAGTTGATCTATTTCTTTAATATTATTTTCAGATTTTTCAAATTCAACAGCATCAGAACTTTTTTCTGATAGCTCTGCAATTTGATCGTTAAGAGCTTCCAATTGTAATTTTCTATGTTTTTTACGATCATCCAGTTTTTTAAGCTCTAGATCAGAAGCAACCAAGCCAGCCTCCCTAGTGGCTACTTTCTCTAATGCTTCAGCAAGAGAGTTTTCTTTTTCAAGAGCCTTTTGATACAATTTTTTATATAAATTATTAGCGCTTTCTATCTTTTTGGGATCATCATTAGAGGCTTTGCTAATTGTCTTTCGCTCTTCAGAGAGACGAAGGAGTGCTGATTGAGATTCAGATACCAACTCTTGCTCTCTTGTGAGATCAGACGATATTTGATCTCTTCTTTTTGTCCAAAGTTCTATAGAAGTTTTAACTCTTTCTTCTTTCGTTTCCAATTCTTTAGATTCGAGTTCTAATCTATGTAATTCTGCCGCTTTTAAAATCTGATCGTCTCTCAATGGAGAAACTTCGTCAGCTAAATTTTCTTTTTCAATGTTGGCTTTTGAAACGTCTTTACCTTTTTGGGCGACATCTAGATCGCACTGCATTAAATCATTTTTTTTCAGCTCAACTTGGCTTATCGATTCTATCCAATGATTATGAAATACGATTGCTTCAGTTTTCCTAATATCTTGTGAAATATTTCGATATCTTCGCGCTTGTCGCGTTTGTTTTTTCAAAGACTTTAATTGATCATTTAAGGTTAATAAAATGTCATCAAGTCGTTCCAGATTAGTTTCTGCCGCCCGCAGTCTTAATTCTGCCTCATGGCGTCTTGTGTAGAGGCCTGTGATACCTGCTGCTTCTTCAATGATTAATCTGCGGTCTGCAGGTTTCGCGTTTATGATAGCTCCAATTCTGCCTTGGCTCACTAATGCTGTAGAACGTGCTCCAGTGGTTTGGTCAGCGAATAATATTTGAACATCGCGAGCTCTTACTTCTCTGCCGTTAACTCTATACGTTGAGCCTTTTTCTCGTTCTATGTGCCTTGATATCTCTAACTCATCTCCATCATTAAACTGTGAGGGTGCTTTCCGATCAGAATTATCAAGGCTAAGGATAACCTCAGCGACATTTCGAGCGGGTCTATCACTTGTTCCTCCAAAAATAATATCATCCATCCCGCTGCCGCGCATTTGCTTGGCAGAAGTTTCTCCCATGACCCAGCGTAATCCCTCTACCAAATTTGATTTTCCACAACCATTAGGTCCTACGACACCTGTAAGACCCTCAGCTATGTCTAGCTCGGTGCCATCAACGAAAGACTTGAACCCTTTTAGTTTAAGCTTCTTAAAGTCCACTTATTTTGTTTCCCCTGATTAACTGAGTATTCCTTTCCGACTAGAATACTTTTCAATCTGATTAATTAATTACTCCAATAACTATAATTTGCGATAATTAACTAAGAGTCGGCTAGTGCTTGGTTAAAAAGTTGATTATTACTCAGATCTTGCTTTCTTGGTTAAAACGCCCTCTCCAAGGTTATTGAGCGCGAGTCGCAGTTCGTCGTCAATAACCTCCGCAAGTTGTTTATCGAGTAAGGTCCTTTTTTCTTTTGTCATCTGCCTGCTATCGGGAAGTGTTTCTTCAATCGTTTGACCAGTTATAGGGCCTTGATGAAGTGAAAGAGCAATTATAGCTTCATAGCCGAAATATTGATTTACCCGTTCGATAACCTGGGGTTGCATGTGCTGTAGCTCCAATGCGAGGGCCCCACTAACTCTAATGTGTAAGGTTCCTCCAGTTGTATCTTTTTTGCGTGTTAAGCGCATGGGAAAGCATTCGGCCGATAATATTGGGCCAACTATTTGAACCCAGTCAGATATTAATGCTGCCTCTGATAGGCCTCTTTTTTTTCGTATAGACCTAGTTATACTCTCAGTTTCTGAGGAAACAGCCTTAAGACGTTTATTTCTTTTCACAGCCATGTCAGATATTAATCAACAATTTCATCTTGATCATTTGTAGTTCGCTAATGATAGTTAAACCCATAGTCATCAACAAGCATGATAATAACTGCGAATAAAATAATGGTGAAACCTCGGTCCAAGGAATTATTAGATTGGTACGATAATAATGCTAGAGTATTACCATGGCGTGTTCCACCTCCAAACAGAAAAGAAGTGGCCCACTCTGACCCCTATTTGGTTTGGTTAAGTGAAATCATGTTGCAGCAGACTGTTGTTGCCACTGTAATACCTTATTTTGAAAAATTCATTAAACAATGGCCTTCCGTGGAAATCTTGGCAAACGCAGACCTTAACTCAATTTTGCAAGCTTGGTCCGGGCTTGGTTATTATGCAAGAGCTCGCAATCTACATAAGTGTGCTCGAATTATTGTTAAACAATACAATGGGCGATTTCCGGATTCAGAAAAAAAATTGTTGATGTTACCAGGAATAGGGCCCTATACGGCTTCAGCCATCCTGGCTATAGCTTTTGAAAAGCCGGCGACAGTAGTTGATGGAAACGTCGAACGAGTTATAACTAGGCTTTTTGCTATTAGCGGAAGGACACCAGAGGTTAAATCTAAGATTAAGTCACTAGCTGGTGAATTAACACCAAAACATAGATGTGGTGATTATGCTCAGGCTATAATGGATCTAGGAGCCACTATTTGTTCTCCCCGCTCTCCTAAATGTATTGATTGTCCATGGCTGGCCGCCTGTAAAGCGAGGTCATTAAGTATTGAAAATAATTTACCAACTCGATTACCTAGAAAAAAAAAGGTAGTACGAGAGGGGTTGGCATTTTTGATTGTTCGTACAGATGGGGCAATTTTATTACGCCGAAGACCTGAGCAAGGTCTTTTAGGAGGAATGATGGAAGTGCCATCCACCAATTGGGCGGAAAATGGTTTAACGCACATATCTGAAGCTCCCTTGGATTTAGATTGGCTGGAGCTACCAGGGAAAGTCACTCATACGTTTACTCATTTTAAGTTGGAGCTAAAAGTCTATAAGTCCGCTGCTTCAGAAGATCATCAATTAGAGGGTTTATGGGTTTTGCCTGAAAAACTAAAAGAGCAAGCATTACCGACTTTAACTAAAAAAGTAATTAAGCATGCAAATCTGGGACTGTAGATTAAATTAGAATATTTTTATTTTAAACTTTCCATTTAAGCCAATGGCATATTGCCTCCCCCAGTATAAGAGTTTTATCTTCAGTAGTTAACCAGGTAAGCTCGTCTTCAAATAGCGATAAACATTCCTTATATGAGCATGTTAAACGTGTCAGGTCTGAACCCCAGAAGATACGAGCGGGGCCAAAAGCATCATAAACTTGACGTAAATACGGGTGCAAATTTTTAAAAGGAAATTCGGCTGTGGAATAACAAGGAAGCGAAGTAGCTTTTAATACAATATTATCATGCTTAGAGAGCGCTAAAAGTTTAGGTAGATCTTCAAATGCGGCTTTATCTAAAGCATTTCTAACCAGACCTAAATGATCAATGCAGAGTCGTAAACCAGGATAAGTTCTAGCAATTTTATCTACTGCATCTAGATGGCCTGAAATCATCAACATTATAGGCACATCGCATAGTTCTGCTTCTTCCCAAAGCCAGTTAAGACCTTCATTTTTAAGTAGGTGGAACTCTTTTTTCGTTGAGAATGTAAATCTTAGGCCAAGCATTCCTAATTGTTCATTCCAGGTGGGTATTAGCTGTCTGTTTTCTGGATTATCTAAGCTTAGCCTACCAAGCACCTTAAGACGTTCTGGATAATCTAGAGATGCCTGTAGAGCTAGATCGTTAGTGTCGCCCATCCACATTGGAGGAACGATTATTGCACGGTCTATGCCTGCTTCATCCATTTCATTGATTAATTCTGTTTTAGTGAACGATTTATTTTGGCGATGCCATGGGTTTGGTGTGCCTACATCCCAGATATGTACTTGCGCGTCAACTATCACTATTTTAATTCCTATTATCGCAGAGGCTAAACCCTATTAATTTAGTTCTGCTCTCAACTTCTGTCTTAAGATATCAATTGGTACAAGCTTTCCCTCAATATCCAAGTGCCAAAATGTCCATCCGTTACATGCACTAGCACCCTGAACGGCGGCCCCAATTTTATGTATTGACCCTCTATGGTCAGAAGAAATTATACTTCCGTCTACTGTGACTTTTGCAGCATACCTTCGACTAGGCCCATATAATGTTTCACCAGGTCTTAATAGGCCCCTTTCAACAAGCCAACCAAAAGGAATACGAGGTTCATCTTTTTTTGAAGTTGTTTGTTTAATAGCTTCTGCAGATATTGGACGTATATTTTTAAGCCTTACCTCTGCAGCCCTTATGTAATCATCTTCTCTTTCTATACCAATAAAATTTCTGCGTAATTGTTTTGCGACAGCTCCTGTTGTGCCTGTGCCAAAAAACGGATCGAGGATTAGGTCACCCTCATTAGAAGAAGCTAATATTACCCTGTGAAGTAGCGCTTCCGGTTTTTGCGTTGGATGGGCTTTAATCCCATGTTCGTTTTTGAGCCTTTCATTTCCATTACATATTGGTAGTAACCAATCACTCCTCATTTGAATGTCGTCATTTAAAGCTTTCATTGACTCATAATTAAATACATATTTTGATTTTTCTGAATGTGCGCACCAAATGAGGGTTTCATGAGCATTTGTAAATCTGCGTCCTCGAAAGTTCGGCATAGGGTTAGATTTACGCCATATTACATCATTTAGAAGCCAGAAATTTAAATCTTGTAAGATTGAGCCAACTCGGAAGATGTTATGATAACTTCCTATTACCCATAGAGTTCCATTAGGTTTTAAAATACGTTTAGCAGCGGCCAACCAATTAATTGTAAACCGATCATAACATTCATGATCGTCAAACTTGTCCCAGCTTTCGTTTACACCATCAACTTTAGTGTGATCCGGACGAACAAGTTTATTAGATAACTGCAAATTATAGGGAGGGTCTGCAAAAATAACATCCACGCATGCTTCTGGCAGAGACGACATGTGCTTTACACAGTCGCCTTTTAAAATAACGTTGCGCGGAACCATTTTTTCCGCGCTCTTTCGGCCAGGGGAACGCATAATTAGGGAACATGCGTAACAGATGAATCTTGGTCAATAAAAAAATTTAGATGATTAGCTTATATTGTTATTTTATTTTAGCCTACTACAACATCTTGGGTTTTTTTTAAAATATTTTTAATTGGAGAGAAACTTTTTCTGTGATGTTCGTTTATTCCAAGCTCAAATAAAGCATTTTGATGCTCTTTAGTTCCATATCCTGCATTGGTTTCCCATCCAAAACCAGGATAACTTTTTGACAAGTAGATCATGTGTCTATCACGATTAACTTTGGCATATATGGAGGCAGCAGCAATTGAAAATATCTTGCTGTCACCTTTGGGGATAGTTTTGGTGGGAATAACTGAATTAGGTGCGTGAACTCCATCGACTAATATAGTGGTTGGAAGAAACGGCAAGTTTTTGATGGCTCTCTCCATTGCTAGCATAGTTGCGTTTAAAATATTTAGTGTGTCTATTTCTTTTACGCTGGCTATGCCTACCGAAAAAAATGCGTGGCCGGATTCCTTAACTTCTTCTAACCCAGAAAAGTAGTTTTCACGGGACGACCTGCTCATAGACTTTGAATCATTCAAGCCCTTTAGTTTATTGGAATTAACTAAATTGGTGTTAAAAACTGCAGCAGCAGCAAATACAGGTCCAGCCCAAGCACCTCGACCAACTTCATCGACGCCAGCCACGTTGCCTCCTAATTTGGTTTCTAGTCCGTAGTCAATCATTTTGATCTGATGTAGTGCCTTTGCCAAATATATTTTTAATAAAACCTTTATAACTGAATTTACTACTATAATTCTTTGGTTTGAAATGAAATATGTTTAGATTCTTTGATTTGGTGATTAGTTTTTTTAATGCAAAACTATAGTTTGCAATTTGATCGGCTTCTCTCCCAAAGGCTATCCTAAAAACATATCTCACGGGCACTTGTTGATGTGCTACCACGTCATGAAGACGACGAACCGCACCCATCCATAAAGGAGAAATAGCTAGTGATACTGCTGTAACAGTTAATATTATACGAAATTCTTCAATCTCTATAATACCTCTTTCCAATCCAACGCTCCCCAAAAGGAATGAAAACTCTCCTACCTGTGATAACACCAGAGCAGTTAATAGGGCCTGTGCCCATGGCAAGCGTAATAAAGAGAAAATAGCTAGGTTAATTATTGTTTTTCCTAGTGTAGCTATCAACAACATGGCGCAAAAGATTCCTAGGTTGTTCCACAACAATGAGAAATCAATTAATAGGCCAACTGAGAGGAAAAAGATCATCATGAGTATGCTCTGTATCGGCATTACCTTATCAAGCATATCTACGCGTAAACTGCTGTTACCGATTACAAGTCCTGCTAGAAATGCTCCATATGCAGATGATAGGCCAAGCAATCCAGAAATAGTTGCTGCGCCGAAACAACAAACAAGCCCTAGTAATGGAGTCAGATCAGTATGGTTGGCCACTATCTTGGGAAGCGGAAACCTCAAACGCCTAGGTCGGCTTAAAATAAAAATCATGGCGATTAAAAGCGTTATTGCAATAATTATTCTTGAAGCCGCTGAAAAGCTTAATTCGCCTAATGCAACAATGTCTAACAAAAGTATCATGGGAACGATTGCTAAATCCTGGGCTATCAGTATTCCCACTACAATTTGCCCGGTTCTAGTTCTTAACTCACTAATATCTTCAAGAATTTTTACGGCAACAGCGGTACTAGAAAGTGCGAGCACGAAAGCGAGTATAAGTATCACTTCCAGTGGCCAGTTGATGACCATGCCTATGAGCCATACGATAAGTAATGCTCCACATATTTGAAGTATCACAGTAGCTAGAGCAATTCGCCATATTCTTCTAAATGCACGAAGGCTAAGTTCCATACCAATAACAAACAGAAGTAACAAAACCCCCAATTCTGCTAGAAATGTAATGTTTTTTTCATTTTGCACGAGACTGAAGCCAGAAGGTCCGAGTACAATTCCAGCGAGTATGTAACCTATTACTGCCGGTTGCCGTAGGTGTGTAAATATAACTCCAAACGATAAAGCGATTAAGATGACCAAAGCCAATGGGACTAATTGTTCATGTGCCAACATTGATTATAATGTTACCGCTTATGCATAAAATTTTTCATATATCGTATGATTAATTTTAATTATTTAGTTTTTTTATATAAAACTTACACCAAACTGCTGATTAAGGGGCTTCTATTGGATATTCATTTTCTATTAAACGTACAAATCCCTTTATAAACATATTGATGTTTTTTTTAAATCTATTTTGTCAATATGTTGTTTGCTAATACAACAATTCATAGATCTTGAATTATTTTACTAAGTGATCCATCTAACCACTCAGATTGAGCGTCCCTGATACTTTCAATCTGGAAGGAATCTTCTATGTGATTTGCTATATGCTCAGTCATAATTGGGTCGCGAATTGCGGGGTGATTATTAATCTGCCAAGCAGAACGCCATCGCGCAAACCATGTAATGGTTCTAAGCCAGGTTAAACGACGCAATGGAATCAATGATGGAATTATATTATTAGCTGAATCGGATCCCAACAGGCGAAGATATTCTAGATAAAACTCACCTATATCTTCTTTAGTAAGTTTTACCGAACAATCAGGATCCCAACCAGTAGATACAGCTAGAGTTGCATGAGCTAGGTCTATATGAGGTACGCCGTAAAGCATTTTTTCTAGGTCCACAAACCAGGCCTTACCTTTTTTGTCTATTAGAAAGTTCCCAGGATGGGTATCCGTTCCCACTAAACAATAAAAATTCGGTGCGTTATAGGTATTGACGTTGTTTTTTGCCCAGCTTAGTTCGTCAAGTATTATTTTTAATGACTTACTATTTATTTTGGCGCTGTACAAAAAGGATGCCTGTTCTTCTACAACTGACAAAGTACTCGTGAAAGGTTGGCTGTGAAACTGTAGTGGATGGAATTTGTCTTGCTCTGGTAAGGGGATAAAATGTACGGCGGATAAAGCTTTTGCGATAGCTCCTAAATCGTGAGGCAATTTTGGCGGACGACCTTCAATTAGTTCAACTATTAAACCTCCTCTTGGCAAAGATTCTGATATAGGGAGTGTGTCAAAAAGTCTGGGGCAATGACAGCTTGCCTGAGCCCTTTGAAAAGCTGTCTTTTCATAGAGCAATTGTTCTTTAGGGGTCATGCCCCACTGGCTCATTTTAGGTAAGCGTAATACCATATTACTATTATTTATTTGCCAATGATCGTGTGAGACGCCTTTGGTGCTGAGAATAGATATTTCAAGTTTTTCATCTAGGTACGGTGAGGAGCTCTCACGTAACGCTTTTAAAGGTTTTTCCGCTGATTTATTTTCGTTCACAGGCAATAACTAGATTTGTGTTGTTCTATTTATTCTTTTGAGCTTTTATTTTAGGCGATCTATAAGTTCAGTAAAATTACATGGTTTGTGTCTTATGTCTAATTGATCTGCTAAGATCCCCTCCCAACCGTCTCGGCAGGCGCTAGGGGAACCAGGAAGAATAAAAATATAAGTCCCATTCGTTATAGCGGCGTCGGCACGGGATTGAATCGTAGAAGTTCCTATCTTCTGATAGCTAATCCATCTAAAAAGTTCACCAAACCCTGGTATATTTTTTTCAGCTACCAGCGCTAACGCCTCAGGGGTCACGTCTCTTCCGGTTACCCCTGTGCCCCCGGTGGAGATAATTACGTCTATATTAGGATTGTTTGACCATTCAGAAAACTTATCCGCTATAAGAGAGACTTCGTCCTTTATTATCGATCTTTTTGCTAGGTAATGACCAGCATTAGTCAATAGCGTAACTAGTATATCACCTGATTTGTCATCAACTTCTGATCGAGTATCTGAAATAGTTAGAATAGCTATGTTTAGAGGTTGGAATTCCATTTTACTCTTCGATTTATTTATTTTTTCTCTATTCTTTGTCAAGCTTAGCATATTTTGGCCAAATACCTTCAGCGACATCATCTAAGGAAGGTGTTTTTTGCCCTAGTCGATTACGATATAACCAAAGGTTAGTCATAACCCTCTCTATAAATAGTCTGGTTTCTCTTGAAGGTATACTCTCGATATACATTAATGGATCATCATTATAATTAACTTTTGCTTGCCAATTTCTTAAGTTTCCTGGACCCGCATTATATGCTGTTGCCAAACGAAATAAATCATTTGGTATGGATTTGTCGTTAGAAAGTAAAGCTATGTAACGTTGTCCCAGAGATATATTTAATTCTGGGTTAAATAGCTTGTATTTTTTATTTCTACTTAGGCCTCTTTGGCCAGCAACGAAACTTGCAGTTTGAGGCATTAGCTGCATGAGACCTCGAGCCCCAGCTTTGCTATATGCTCTTTCGTTAAATGCCGATTCTTGACGAATAAATGCATATATAAGTGCACGATCAATCAGAAAATTTCCATCGAAATTCCATTTGGGTATTGGATAAAGGGCGGCATTTCGGTTTCCAGAATCTGTTTTTGATGCAAGCTTAATTGAAAGAGCGGGTAGATTTAGAGTGTTTGCTAAACTTAGAATATGGTCTTGTAACCCGGGCTTAGTAGCCGCCAAAGAGAGTAGTTCACTTTCTGCTTCTCGTTGCAATCCCACCTGCAGAAGCGCTATGGCGCGTCCACCATAATCAGTTTTAGAGATTTTATTATACCCCAAACTGGTCGGAAGAGAGTGTTTCCAGTTAACTTCTAGCTGTTTACCTAAAGTTCTCTTTGAAAGTATTCCATAAAAAGTAAAATCATGCTTTGAACCAATTTCTAACATTTTGATTACTCTTTCTGGACGTTCATTTATTAATGAAGCTCTAGCTGACCAGAAAGCCGCCGCAGAAAGCAGCCAACTAGAAATATTTTTGCTTCTCGTTAAAGAAGTAAAATGGTAACTGGCTTCATCAAAATTCTTAGAGCGCCAAGCTGCTAGGCCACCCCACCAATGAGCAATTGCAACTCTGTCAGGTGACATTTTAACGGCTCGTTTCGCTGTAATTTGGGCTTTGGTGTCTTTTCCTGCTCTAAAGTACGCACGAGAAATGTTTTGAAGCATCTCTGCAGTTTGATGCTTTGTTAATTTTTTTATAGAGTCTGGTTTATCTAATAATTCCAGTGCTCCTGTCGGCCACCCTTTGCTAATTCTTGATTTAATAATAGATATTATTCGTCGGCCTTCGGCTGATCTGGGCTGAGCGATTCGTTTTTTTAGCGCTGGGCTATTGTAAACTTGAGGTTTTAATCCAAATACAATTGGCTTTTTCGGGGGCTTGGCGCCCTTAGGGCGCCTTTTATTTGCTAGTCGATAAATTCTTCGAGCATTTAAATTGTCGCTGTAATTCTTTAACCACTCTTTTAGTTCATGATATTTGGATCGATATTTTGTTGGATGAAGATATTTTTGTGCTAATACATATCCCATTAGCCTCTCATCTGAAACGTGTTTAGCAATTGTTTCTGATGCTTCCCACCTACCTTCTTCTTGAAAAGCAAATAATGTTTGATAAAGGTCAACATCTTCTCTTGTCAAAATTGCATTGACTTTTCCTAAGCCTGGGATCTCAAGCTTTGATATGGTGTTACTTGTTTGTTTGATTGGTCGCGGAATTGGAACTTGAGCATGCGAAACACTCGCTGAAATTAATGGCATCAAAGCTATAGCGAGATATAGTATGCGCATACATCTTTTCCTTTGCATTAAAAATAGCTATGAGTAACACTTATTTAATTTAGATTATCAAGTCTATTTCGGACACTTATCAGGTCTTTCCAAATAGCTTTTTTTTGTGCTGGTTGTCTTAGAATATATGCTGGGTGGAGCGTGGCAATAGTTGGTATAATTTGTGTCTCTTCTTTTGATAAAGTTGGTTGTTTATACTCAAACCACTTACCTCTTACTCTAGTGATGCCCTCAGTATTATTCGTTAAGGCTTTATATGAAGCTCCACCTAGTAGGACTAAAACTCGCGGAGATACCAGCTGAATATGGCGCTTTACAAAAGGCATACAAGAGGCAATTTCTGTGTCAGTTGGATGTCTGTTTCCAGGAGGACGCCAAGGAAGAATATTAGTTATGTATATGTTTTGATCTCGATTTAATCCAATATAGGAGAGCATAAGATCTAAAAGTTGGCCACTTGCTCCAATAAAGGGTACGCCATCTCGGTCTTCCTCTCTTCCAGGGGCCTCTCCTATAAACATTACATCTGCTTTACTCTGCCCAGTGCCAAAAACAAGATTGGTTGCAGTTGATTTCAATCGGCATCCTTCAAACTTTGATAGGTTGCTTTTAAGCGAGTATAAGCTTAACGATTTTTCAGCAAGTTGTTCAGCGGTTTCAAATCTTTCATTATTATAATTTAGATTTTTTGACGACTTTTCTTGTGTTTTTAGCTCATTTTTTGATAATTCGTTTATAGGATTTGTGGGCAGCTGTTTGACTGATTCACTAGATTTATCTTCTGTTGTTGTACGTGCTAAATAATTTGTAGGAATATTGTTTATTGCCTCATCAGCACCAGCCTCTATCTGCCATTTTAGAACTTCTGCATATATGGCTTGCTGTTTTCTGTTTTTGCTGGAGAATGTATTCATTGGATTACTATAACAAATTCGATTTATTTATAATATGGCAAGTGTCTTAATTATTAGATTGAGCTCGTGTATCTAAAATTTAATGGTAGTATTATAACTTGTGTAAAGCAGAAGGGGTAATATTTAATGAATGAAACCGCTCGTGAATCTATGTCTTATGATGTGGTCATTGTGGGAGCAGGGCCCGCAGGTTTATCAGCTGCCATACGTTTGAAACAGTTAGCGGCATCTTCGGAAAAAGAGATTCAGGTTTGTGTTATTGAGAAGGGGTCTGAAGTGGGTGCCCATATTCTTTCTGGTGCAGTGGTGGAGACCAGAGCACTTGATGAACTATTTCCTGACTGGCAATCAAATGAAGCCCCCCTAAAGACTAAAGTTTCTAAAGAAAAATTTTTATTTTTAACACAAACCAGATCCTTTTCTGTTCCTACTGCTTTTCTTCCTCCGCCAATGCATAATAAGGGTAATTTTATTGTTTCATTGGGGAATCTGTGTCGCTGGCTCGCTCAGCAAGCTGAAGCACTGGGGGTTGAAATCTACCCAGGTTTTGCCGCCAATGAGATTCTTTTTGAAAGTGATGGCCGTATAAAAGGGATTGCTACAAGTGATATGGGCGTGGCTCGAGACGGCAGTCATACATCCAATTATACCCCAGGTATTGAACTTCACGCTTCATACACTTTTTTTTCTGAAGGGTGTCGTGGTCATCTGGGTCAACAACTAATGCATGAATTTTCTCTTCAGGCTGATTGTGCTCCCCAAACCTATGGCATAGGAATTAAGGAGCTATGGCAGGTTGCGCCCGAAAATCATCATCCAGGGCTTGTAATTCATAGCGCAGGATGGCCATTGGATAGTAGCACTTATGGCGGTTCATTTTTATATCATTTGGAGGATAACCAGGTTGCAGTTGGGTTTGTCATTGGCCTTGATTATAAAAATCCTTACCTATCTCCATTTGACGAGTTTCAAAGGTTTAAAACTCACCCTGCTGTGCGTTCTACCTTTGTAAATGGAACACGTATAGCTTATGGAGCAAGGGCTCTAAATGAAGGTGGCTTTCAGTCAATGCCTAATCCTGTAATTCCAGGGGGGCTATTAATAGGTTGTGAGTCTGGAACTCTAAATGTACCTAAAATCAAAGGCACGCACACCGCCATGAAATCTGGAATGTTGGCCGCTCAAGCAGCCTATGAAGCAATTGTTTCTGCTGCCGGATCCGAGCCCGAGCCTTTACTCAATGAATATTCTAGTTTGCTTGAGCAATCTTGGGTAAATAAAGAACTATATAGAGCTCGAAACTTCCGACCTTCGTTTAGGTTCGGTTTATTCTGGGGCACTATATTCGCAGGACTAGATCAGTTGATTCTGCGAGGTCTGGCACCTTGGACACTTAAGCATCATATCTCTGATCATCAGGCCCTAGAAGAGAAGGAACATCACTCTGTGATTGATTATCCCGCACCTGATGGAAAAATTACTTTTGATAAGCTTTCTTCAGTGTATATTTCGAACACTAACCATGAAGAGAATCAACCAATACACTTAACTTTAAAAAACACCAGCGCTCCAATTGAAATAAATTTGCAGAGATATGATGCCCCTGAGCAAAGGTATTGTCCCGCTGGTGTCTATGAAATAGTAACTGAAGATGATGAATCTGGTCCATACTTACAGATAAACGCCCAAAACTGTGTTCATTGTAAGACCTGCGATATTAAGGACCCAACACAAAATATAGTTTGGGTTACACCTGAGGGTGGCGGAGGTCCGAACTATCCGAACATGTGATAGACAAGTGCTTTTCAAGGGCTAAATAAATCAGATGATAGTTCTATGCTTATGCGATATTGAGTTGAGAATTTTTGGAGCAATTATTACTTGTTAAATCTTCTATCACAAAAGTATTTGAGGCCAACTATGTGGGCCTTCATAACGATAATTACCTCCACTATTATTTCTTCATATATCAATTCACTTTCATCTTCTTCTGAAGTTTCTCAACGAGAACGAATAAAGCAAAACAAAGAAGTTATATTAAATGTTAAAAGCGAGTATGGCAGCTTTTTGGCATCTCGATATGCTGAATCTATAGGTGATTTTACGTCTGCGGCCTCATACATAACCCAATTACTTGATCAAAAACCTAATTTAAAAGATGTTACTCAACGGGGTCATTTATTATTGACTAGGTCAGGACAAATTCGTGAAGCTGCTATTTTAGCAGCTCAGATTGTTAAAAAAGACAAGACGGATCCGCTTTCAAATATTACCTTAGCAACAGTAGCCTTCAAAAAAAGAAGCTATGATGAGGCCTTGTTTTGGCTCGAACAAATTCCCCAAAATGGATTCTATAGGATTGTTACTCCATTGATGCGAGCATGGGCGTTTGCCGGGCAGTTTAAGGAAGGTGAAGCCCTGAAGGTATTAGCCAAGCTTAATGAGATTAACGGATTAGAAAAGATCACTAATTTTCACAAGGGGTTGATTGCAGATTCTCAGGGAAACCATATATTGGCTAGCCAAGCTTACATTAGAACTATTAACAAGTTTGATAGTCCGTCATTCCAATTAATTAGGGCTTATCTGGGTTTACTATTAGGGAAAGAAGAAAGCATAAAAGGAAAGCGACTAATTGAGGATTATGTTAAGACAAATCCTCAAAATTTATTATTAGAGCCTTTAGTTTCTACGTTACGGAAAGGAACAAAAAAAGAACTAAGAGTTTTGAATGTTTCTCAGGGCGCTTCCGAGGCTTTGTTTTCTGTGGCTAGTCTTTTAAATGCCCAGAACTACAGAGCTCAAGCCCTAACAATGCTTCGTTTGTCTCTACATTTAAGGCCAAAAGACCCATCAGTTTTGCTTATGCTTGGTAAGGTGCTTGATAGGGAGAAACAACAAAAGCAAGCAGTAGAGGTATATAATTCTATTGACCGCTCTGGTCCGTATTGGTGGTACGCTCGCCTCAATTTAGCTCGTATTTATAGAAAAAAGGGTTCCGTTGAAAAATCCATAACTATTTTAAGAAAAATGATACATGAAAGACCTAATAGGTCAGATGCAAGCAGAGAAATTGGCGATACTCTGAGAATACATAAGCGTTATAGAGAGGCTGTCCAGGCTTATGACTTAACTGAAATTAGATCCTCCACAGGTTTAGATTGGCAATTCCTTTATTCAAGAGGAATTGCCCTGGAACGAATGAATGATTGGAAACGTGCTGAACAAGATTTATTGAACGCTCTTAAATTGAAGCCTGATCAACCATACGTTTTAAATTATTTAGGTTACTCATGGATAGATAGGGGTATGAATTTAGAAAGTGCAAAAAGTATGATTGAAAAAGCAGTTTCCATAAAACCTAACGATGGCTTTATAGTTGATTCCCTCGGGTGGGCTTTTTTCCAGTTGGGGAAGTATAATCAAGCAGTAAAATACCTTGAAAAAGCTGCTTCATTGGAACCAGGGGATCCTGTAATTAATGATCATCTGGGGGATGCGTATTGGTTAACTAATAGGAGAATTGAGGCTCGTTTTCAGTGGATGAGGTCTCTCTCGCAAAATCCAATGGTTCAAAGAAAAGAAGTAATTCGTGAAAAACTTCGGGGAAAAAATTTGCCACAAAACAGGCTAGACAATAATGATAATGGTATTTGAAGATTCTAATATACGTGTGGTTCAGAAGAAGTATCATGACCAGAAGTGATACGCCAATATTAGAATTGGCCCCAGCTAAAATTAATTTATATTTGCACATAGAGGCAAAGCTTAATAATGGAATGCATTCAATCGATAGTCTAATAATGTTTGCTGATTGTGCAGATCAGGTCTTTGTTACCCCTCAAAAAAACATCACGTTGGATAGATATGGTCCCATGAGCGCTAATCTACCTGCTGTCCCAGATGACCATGTTTACAAAGCTGCTCAAAAGCTGGCTGTTTTGACGAATAACAAAGCAGGGGCAAAAATAATAGTTAAAAAAAACTTACCTATTGCAGGTGGATTGGGAGGAGGAACAGCTGATGCTGCTGCTGTGATCCGAGCCTTGGGGAAGTTATGGCGAGTGGATATTTCTGATGATCTAAAGCGAAACCTTGCTAAGGAATTGGGGGCTGATTTTCACGTTTGTTTGGAAAACAAGTCTTCCCGGGTAAAAGGAATAGGGGATGAGTTGTTGCCCCTGAAAGTGCCTCATGACTTAAGCGCAGTTTTGGTTAATCCTCTAAAGACATTAATGACAGTTGAAGTTTTCTCAGTTTTTAGGAAAGAGGTTCATATAAACCAAACTCTCGATATCCCGAGCTCCTGGTCAGATGATTCACGTGAATTCATCAGACAAATTAAAGAATTAAGAAACGATCTAACAGATCCTGCAATCTCATTATGCCCGATAATATCTGAAGTTTTATTAAAACTCGGATCCTCTGATGGGTGCATGCTTCAAAGAATGTCTGGTAGTGGGGCTACCTGTTTTGGATTATTCGTTGACCATGAAAGAGCAGTAAATGCTGCTGAAAAGATCAGAAGTAATAATCTTGATTGGTGGGTAACGACTACTAAACTAAATTCAAAGCATGTATAATTTTAATTACTTTTGCGAACCTTTGACACAGGGCTTGCAGAAAACCACTAAAGAACGATATTAGGAAGTATAAAATATTTTTTTGTATTGATTGGGGCGTAGCCAAGTGGTAAGGCATCGGGTTTTGATCCCGTGTACCGCAGGTTCGAATCCTGCCGCCCCAGCCATTTTTTTAGACGGTAGAGCCAGCGTCTTGTAACAAAATTACCCTCTGTTTTAGGTCAATTAATGTAGGGTCTCTAATATCTAACTCTTCTAGACTAATTAGCACCTTTTCAAGGTATTCAAGTGAGGTGCCCAATGATCCTTTGGCTGTGGCAAGATGCTTAGCTATCAAATTAGGCAAAACCCTGCCAGCATAACGATGGTCTTGACGGTTAATAATGAAAGTAATACCTATCTTAGGTCCTCCATTTGTATGAATTTTTACCCAAACAGGTTTATAAGTTTTTAAGGCCATTTCACGTGACCAAAGTATAGTCAGTTCTTCTTCAATCCTTTCGGGGGCGATGCGGTAAGCCGCGCCGCAGCAGGAGCCACCTCTATCTAAAGCGAGCATTAATCCGGGGTTATCTGGACTCCCTCGTCCCAAGTGCGCCCAGATGCAGTAGGATCTATGATATCCGTATATTTTTCCTCTTAATCTCTCTACATATAAAAAGGCAGGATTCCATAAGAGTGATCCGTAGCCAAAAACCCAAACACCATCTCCTGTCGAATAAGAGGGTTTTTCTTTTAGGGTGTTTTTGAGAGATTCTGACCTTTCTTCAGGTGTTTGTGGTATTGTTTTAGTGATATGCTGGTTATTTTTGAGAAGATTATAAACTACTCCATCGCGTATTGAGTCTCTATTTAACATGATATCTAGATATTTTGCCTGGCTAATTTAATATGAACGATCCTAATACGAGCTTACTTATAAAATAACACACACAATTTGACATTGCAGAAAAGTTTTATAATTTAAACATGATTAAACCCTCTGAAATATTATATTTTTGGTTTCAAGAAAACAGCCAAGAGCAGTGGTTTGGAAAGACTAGTGAATTTGATGAGGAAATTCGTCGAAGGTACTTAGAAATAACATATAAGGCTCGTAGGGGTGATTTAGAACACTGGTCTCAAAGCCCTGATTCTACTTTAGCTTTAATTATTTTAATTGATCAGTTCTCTAGAAATTTATTTAGAAATTCTCCTATGTCTTGGTCTGCTGACCCCTATTGTCTGGAAATAACCAAACAGGCTTTGACTATGCATTATGACGATTTTCTTAATAATTACCAGCGTGCTTTTATGTATTTACCTCTTATGCATAGTGAATCGTTGGAAGATCAAGATCGATGTGTTGAGCTGGTAAAGAAAACCCTCGATAACGGTATTGACTTTAATAAAGATAATTACAACGCAGCTGTCAGGCATCGTTATATTATTGCCAGATTTGGGCGTTTTCCCCATCGAAATGAGGTGCTGGGAAGAAATAGTACTCCAGAGGAAATAGAGTTTTTAAAAGAACCAAATTCATCTTTTTAAGCTCCTGGTTAAATCAATATAAACATTACCCAAAAAGAGTAATTATGAATTCTAACTCAAGAGATCCAAGTGAAATTGCTAAAAAGCTTGAACAGGAGAAAATGACAGGCAATATTAGAGAGCCTATAGATTGTGGTCATTTTAATATACGAATTGGTCGAAGCGGGAAATGGTATTACCTCGATTCAGAGATCCGAAGACTAGAAATTGTTAAATTGTTCGCATCAGTGTTGAAACGCGATGAAGAAGGTGATTATTGGTTAGAGACTCCTGTTCAAAAAGGTCGTATTGATGTTGAGGATGCTCCATTTGTGGCAATTGGTCTAGACATCTCTGGGGATGGTAAAAACCAAAAACTGAAGTTCGAAACGAACATCGGAGAATCTGTCACAGCAAGTTGTGAGAACAAAATCTGGATTGAAACAGAACAGATTTCTGGAAAAATTTCACCGTATATACATATACGAAATGGGCTTTGTGCGTTGATATCTCGTCCAGTTTATTACCAACTAGCAAATTTAGCAGTTTACAGTGGTAGGGCTAATTTCCTGGGTGTATGGAGTTCAGGAGAATTCTTTAAGTTGGCGGAAGCTGAAGAAGAGGTTAACAGCTAGTCGGATGAAGCTAAATCGAGAACAATTAATAAGTAGGTTTTCTAAGGCCTTAAAGGATTCCCGAGTTCGACGTGATCTTGACGGATCGAGAACACAAACACACGTTGAGAAAACCTATGAAAATGACGGTGACTCTATCAAAGGAGGGAATTGTTTTACATATAACAGAGAATCGTCTTCGGAACCCTTAATACCTGCTGCAGTTTTGGTGCCCCTGATAGAAAGAGAAAATGGATATTCAGTTCTGTTGACCCGCCGCTCAATGGGCCTTTCTAAGCATGCAGGACAGATAAGTTTCCCTGGTGGACGTATTGATTCTTTTGATGCTAATCCTGCGATGGCAGCACTGCGTGAGGTGGAAGAGGAAATAGGGGTCAAGCCTGATTATATTGACATAATTGGTGAAATGGATCCCTATCAAGTTCGCACAGGATTTATAGTGTTTCCAATAGTTGGCTTTATAAGCAACGGATTTGAACTAAAAATTAATCCTAAAGAAGTTGAAGAAGTATTTGAGGTTCCATTATCGTTTATTCTTGATCCTAAAAATCATCATAGGCAAGGAAGAGTGTTTAATGGAGCAATGAGCTATTTTTATGTGCTGCCTTACCAAAACAAATATATTTGGGGTGCAACTGCAGCGATGCTTGTTAATCTTTATAAGATTTTAGCTGGTCAGAGCAATTTGGAAAAAATCATTAAAGACTAAGGTGGTATGCAGATTATGGATTCTGTCGAGCAAATAAGCCCACAAGAATGGATGGTTGAACCATCAGCAATAAAGATAATGGAAGTCCTTCAGTCGGGAGAGGTCGAACAAAAGTTAGCATTATTTGTTGGAGGTTGTGTTAGGAACTCGCTCGCAAAAAAGCCAGTTAATGATGTAGACATAGCTACTTTGCATAAACCTGATGAAGTTTTAAGGCTACTTAAACAAGCTAGCTTAAAGGTCTTTTCGCCTGGCATTGAGCATGGAACGGTATCTGCTGTCATTGGTAATAGGTCTTACGAAATCACTTCGTTAAGAGTTGATTTGGAAACAGATGGAAGAAGAGCGAGGGTGTCATACACTAAAGACTGGATAGAAGATGCGAAGAGACGAGATTTTACAATAAATGCAATCTTCGCAGATGTCTCTGGAGCAATCTACGACCCTGTTGGAGGGCTTAATGATTTAAGAGACGGAAAAGTGCGTTTTATTGGTAAAGCTCAAAGAAGAATTGAAGAGGATGTTCTTAGATTACTGAGGTTTTTTAGGTTTCATTCAGAGTTTTCTTCACTGCCGCCTGACAGAGAGGCCTTAGAGGCCTGTAGGCAGATGGCAGGTTCATTGAGCCATCTATCTGCGGAAAGAGTGCGTGATGAGTTGTTGAAGTTATTTGTAACGGACAATGCTGCTCAAGCAATGCTTCTAATGTTTAATAATGGTATTTTAAATAAAATTTTTCCTGAAGCCACTGCAATCAAAAGGCTTTTTTCGATGATAAACGTAGAAAAAATAGCAAATGAGTATGATCCTTTAAGGCGATTGGCATCATGTATTGTTACTGATGAGCTTGGAGCCAGAGCTATAGGAGAGCGTCTTCGACTATCTAATTCAGATAAATTAAGACTATCCAAATTTTTTAGCCAGAAATCAAAGCTGAATATTTATTCTAGCAAAGAAAAGGTCCTTGAGGCCTTATATAGAAGTGGCAAGTCTCTTTGTAAGGATGTGGTTTTATTAGAATGGGCTCAAGACAGTTACCGTTTTCCAGATCAGGAAAGTGAGGTTCAAGGTCAATGGGAACAACTATACAATTTGGTTGATTCCTGGGAGAGACCTACTCTGCCTGTTACAGGCAGTGATTGTATGGCACTTGGAATACCCGAAGGGCCGTTTTTGGGCAATGTACTAAACCAATTAGAAAGTTGGTGGGTATCAAGGGGCTTTAATGATGATAGGGAAGCATGCTTAAAAAAATTAAATGATCTTATTAAGACCCAATAAGAAAGAAATGATAACTAATGATCACCAGGTTACAGTGGGAGGAAGGGACATAAATATTGCTTCTAAGTTTCCTCCTGTTTTAAGTCCAAATTGAGTTCCACGATCATGCAATAAGTTGAACTCAACATATCTACCACGTCGTTCAAGCTGATAATCGCGTTGTGCATTGGTCCATGGTTTATCTTTACGCTCAGATACTATTAGGCTGTATGATTTAAGAAATGTTTTTCCTACTTCGCGTGTGAACGCAAAATCGTGGCCCCAATTTTGGGTATTCAATTCATCATAAAATATACCACCCACACCTCTCGGTTCGTTTCTATGTGATAAAAAGAAATAATCATCACACCATTTCTTAAATTTCGGATAATACTCCTCATTATACTCATCACAGGCTTTTTTAAGAGCTAAATGAAAGGATGTTGTGTCGATTTGATTCGGATAATATGGAGTAAGGTCAGCTCCGCCGCCGAACCAGCTTTCCGAAGTTATAATATGGCGAGTATTCATATGGGCAGCAGGGACAAGTGGAGACAAAGGGTGGGCTACAACAGATATTCCAGCAGCCCAAAAATTTTCACTTTTGTTTGCTCCTTTTATTTTTTTTCTGAATTCGTCAGAAAAGGTTCCTTTGACCACCGATATATTAACGCCTACCTTTTCGAATACACGCCCCCTCATTAGAGATATAACACCTCCTCCCCCATCTCCATCCCGATCGGGGCGATTCCACTCTGTCTTCTCAAATTGTCCTGCTTGTTTTTCAGAGTTTGGGCCAACATGATCACATTCTAATGCTTCAAAAGACGTACAAATTTGATCTCGTAAGTCTTCAAACCACGTCGTTACATCCATTTTGTTTTTTTCGCTAACAGAACCATTTGAGCTTTTAGACATTTAGTCAAATTCCGGTAATTGATTTGTTTGCTTTAATGCATCACCAAGCACAATTGCAGCGGCTATAGCAACATTTAGAGATCTCATGCGCTCTTGCATGGGTATTTTTAATCTGGCGTCAACGACGTCATGAATCTCGGAAGGGACGCCGCTCGTTTCTCTCCCTAGTAGTAAAGTATCGTCAGGATTAAACTTAAAATTAATGTAGCTAGTTGTTGCTTTGGTAGTAAGCAAAATGATGCGTTTTTTTTCTTGGCGTTGTTCTATGTATGATTTCCATGATTTATGTATTGTTAGATCAGCATGGTTTAAGTAGTCCATTCCAGCTCTTTTCATAAGTTTATTATTAATAATAAACCCAGCCGGCTCGATTAAGTCTACAGAAACTCCTAAGCAGGCAGCCATTCGGAGAATAGTACCTGTGTTCTGCGGGATGTCCGGTTCAAATAAGGCAAGTCGCATTTTTCCCCTGACTATAGTTAATAAAAAACAAATAACTATGCTTCTGACTAGACTTGGCAAATCATGGTATATTTGTGTATATGCTTAAAGGCCCCTTCAGCCAGTAAGCTGAGCTTCGTTGGTAATTTAATTTATCTTATGCTTGCTTCTGAATAGCTCACATTGCGGCACGGTGTCACATTGTTTTATGGCTGTACATGCGATCTACAGATAGGTTGGGCTTTTAGCCTAGGCTAATGGGTTGTAATTACTAGAAAGAGAAACCTTCCATGACAGACCAAGATAGTGAGTCAGTAGGTAAGCAGGGGAACCGAAGGGATTTTCTATACATTGGCACTGGCGTGTTTGCAGGAGTAGGAGCTGCATTATCGCTTTGGCCATTTATAGATTCGATGAACCCCTCTGCAGACGTTTTGGCCCTTTCATCTACTGAAGTAGATTTATCTCCGATTGAACCCGGACAGGCTATCACTGTAATTTGGCGAGGAAAACCGGTTTTTGTTCGGAGGCGAACCGAACAAGAAATTAAATCAGCCTCAGAAACACCTTCTGGTTTGCCTCATCCTGAATCAGACGAAAGTAGAGTTTTAAGGCCAGAATGGTTGGTTGTAGTTGGGGTTTGTACTCATCTAGGCTGTGTTCCACTTGGCCAGGGTTCTACGGAGGCCCGGGGAGAGTGGAATGGTTGGTTTTGTCCTTGCCACGGTTCACATTACGATACATCTGGCAGAATCCGTAAGGGCCCAGCTCCTGAAAATTTAGCGGTTCCTGAGTATAAGTTTTTAGATGACAACACTATTAAAATTGGTTGAGGCATAAGTTCAGATGAGTGCAAACAAAAACAATAAGTCACCAACAGGCAATGGTTTAGTTAACTGGATAGACAGTCGTTTGCCTGTCTTTTCTTATATGCAGAAGGAATATGGAGAATATCCGGCGCCTAGAAACTTCAATTACTGGTGGAACTTTGGTGCTATTCTGACTTTTATGCTAGTTTTAATGATATTCACTGGCATCTTTCTTTCAATGCAATATACCCCTCATGTCGATTTCGCATTCGACTCAGTTGAACGAATAATGCGCGACGTTAACTATGGATGGTTGCTGAGATATCTTCATGCAAATGGTGCTACTTTTTTCTTTATTGCTGTTTATATCCATATATTTCGTGGCCTTTATTACGGGTCTTATAAGAACCCACGTGAGCTGCTCTGGATCTTTGGAGTTCTCATACTTGTGTTGATGATGGCTACTGCCTTTATGGGCTACGTTTTACCATGGGGGCAAATGAGTTTCTGGGGGGCGACTGTTATAACTAACCTTTTTTCAGCAATCCCTTTAGTTGGTGATTCCATAGTCACCTGGTTGTGGGGCGGCTTTGCAGTAGAGAATCCAACACTAAATCGGTTTTTTTCTCTACATTTTTTACTTCCCTTTGTCATCTTAGGAGTAGTTGTCCTACATGTCATAGCCCTGCATGTAACTGGATCTAACAATCCATTAGGCATTGATCCCAAAGGGCCTCAGGATACTTTACCATTCCACCCTTATTATACGGCAAAAGATAGTTTTGGACTGGCGCTTTGGGTGACTATTTTTGCTGCCTTTGTCTTCTTTGCTCCAAATTTTTTTGGTGAGCCAGAGAATTATATTAAAGCTGATCCACTCCAGACGCCTGCCCAGATAGTACCTGAGTGGTATTTTCTTCCTTATTTTGCCATTCTTAGATCTATAGACTTCGATATCTGGTTTATAGACGCGAAATTAGGTGGCGTTATTGCTATGTTTGGATCAATAATTCTTTTGTTTTTGGTTCCATGGCTTGATCGATCTAAAGTAAGAAGTGCACGGTTCCGTCCAGTCTATAAATGGTTTTTTTGGATCTTACTCCTTGATTGTTTGCTACTTGGCTTTGTTGGCGGTCATCCCCCCAGTGACCACGTCTTCAAGGACATAGAATGGCTGCTTTTTATTGACTTGGGTCATATAGGAACAGCTTGGTACTTTTTCCACTTTTTGATTCTTCTGCCTTTATTAGGAACTGTGGAAAAAACAAAGCCATTGCCTACTAGTATTACTGAATCTGTTCTTGATGGGGATACTTCTTCGAGCGCCATTACTAAGTCAGGAGGAAGTATGTAATGAAAAGACTTACTGGCTTGTTAAATTTTTTAGCTATAGTTTCCATGACCTGTATAATGACGGTAGCCTTATCTGATCCTGCTAATTCCGCTGGGAAATATAAACATCCTGAGCCTCAAGAATGGGGTTTTAATGGACTATTTGGTAAGTTTGATAAAAGCTCAATTCGACGCGGTTTGCAGGTTTACCTTGAGGTTTGTTCATCATGTCACGGCTTGAATCAAGTTGCATATAGAAATTTGAAGGATATAGGGCTGACAATTGAAGAAATTAAAGAAATTTCTGCCCAATTTGAGGTAATGGACGGGCCAGACAATGAAGGGGAGATGTTTACTCGAGAGGCTAGGCCTTCAGATAAGTTTGTTGCTCCATTCGAAAATGAGAAAGCTGCTAGAGTTTCTAATAATGGTGCTATGCCCCCTGACCTATCCCTCATTACTAAGTCTCGACATGGAGGCGCAGATTATATTTACGCGCTTCTGACCGGTTATAAGGATGAGGCTCCTGATGGTGTGGAAATGGGAGATGGAATGAACTTTAACCCTTACTTTGTAGGTCAGCAAATAGCTATGTCACAGCCTCTCTATGAAGACTCTGTTGAATACTCAGATGGGACAAAAGCGACAGTTTCTCAAATGTCTTGGGATTTAGTTAATTTTCTCCATTGGACTGCAGAACCAGAAATGGAACAGAGAAGGGGTTTAGGATGGAAGGTAGTACTTTTTTTACTTGTGCTAACCGCGCTACTATACGCCGTAAAACGTCAGGTTTGGTCTAAAGAGCATTAATAAAGGTCGCTCTTTCCTCAGTTAGTTAATGGTTTCTTATTTAATCAGACATAATTTAGGAGAAAATAATGTCGCGTGAAACAATAGTTACATGTGCTGTCACTGGGGGTCATATGAATTTTCATAAACATCCCAACTTTCCTATTACTCCTAAACAAATTGCTGATGCATGTATAGAAGCGCGGCAGGCAGGCGCTGCAATAGCTCATATCCATGTACGTGATCCCAAGACAGGGGAACGATCAGCCGATCCAGCACATTTTCGAGAGGTTGTCCAGCGTATTCGTGATTCTGGTAGTGATATTTTGATAAACCTTACTACAGGGGAAGGTGGTCGTTATGTGCCTAGCGATACTGATCCAAGAGTTGGTGGTGAGGGAACCACTTTGAACCCCCCTGAAGTTAGAGTCAGGCACGTTCTTGAGCTGCGACCAGATATTTGCACCCTTGATATGGGGACCATGAATTTTGGTGAGCACGTATTCATGAATACCCCTGGTCATTTGAGAAAAATGGCAACGTTAATTAAAGATGCAGGAGTGAAGCCCGAGCTAGAAGTTTTTGAGGCTGGTCATATCCGTCTAGCGAACGAGTTTATTAAGGAGGGTCTGGTAGAGTCTCCTGCACTTTTCCAACTATGTTTGGGTATTTCCTATGGTGCTCCCGCTACACCAAAAATGGTGCAAGCTATGCACGATATGCTCCCTGAGAATTCCAATTGGGCTGCCTTTGGAATTAGTAGATGGGAGTTTCCAATAGTGGCGGAGGTGGTTAACTCTGGAGGACATGTCCGTGTAGGGTTGGAAGATAATCTTTATTTAGGTAGGGGTGAGTTTGGTACTAATGGTCAGTTGGTTGAAAAAGCTGTAAGAATAATGAATGAACTCGATGCTGAACCAGTTGAACCTGTTCGAGCAGCTGAGATGCTAGAACTTCTTCCTCGTAGCCAATAAAAGTCATTCTTATTTTATTATAAGGTGTGTTTTCTGTGTTATGATATATTTTTCACTACAGAGAACACATAGACTTTAATCGTTACTTTTTAGCGTTCATATACTTTATTTATTTTATGTAATAATTGTCTATTATGGTTTGAAGGAAAGTCTTGATCATAATACTATTGGTTGGGCGAATTAGCTCTACGTGTTAGGTTGTATGAGTTGGGCTTATATTTTTCTACAATGAAAAATTCGGGCTAACATTCGTACTAATATGCCATTTTAATTTTTTGAGTTGGTTTTTTATAAATGGCAGAAATAGGTGGTGTTTTAGTGGTAAAACCTAGTCAAATAACAGGGATAGATCATGCACTTGTTGGTGTAGCTGATCTGGAATCAGCGCGCTTATCATATCAAAAGCTTGGATTCACACTTACACCTCGCGGAAGGCACATTGGCTGGGGAACTGGTAATCATACCATAATGTTTGAAAATGATTATGTCGAAATGATTGCCGTGATTGACAGGAAGCAAAACACTCATAGTTTGGAGGACTTTCTACAAAATGGTGACGGATTGTTTAAGGTTGTTCTTGCTACAAATGATGCGAATGCCACGTCAACTTGGATAAAGAAAAAGAGTGCAAAAGCACGTGACGCCCAGGATTTACAGCGGCTTCTTATGATCAACGAAAAGGAAGAATTGCTTAGTTTTAGATACGTGCACTTGCCCTCTGAATTAACACCTGGATTGGAGACGTTTGCTAGTCAACATTTAACTCCAGAAAAGGTTAGACAGCCGGCGTGGTTATCCCACCCAAATGGAGCACGCGGTATTTCTGAAGTAACCGTTGTTATGGAAGATCTTACGGATGTAGCAGATTCTTACGCGCAGATATTTGGATCTAAATCTATCTCCGGAGATGAACGTAAAGGAAGCATAACTGTTGATACAGGAAATGATGAGCTTTGGTTTGTAACTCCAAAGACTTTTCCAGAACGACACTATGATAAAAAATTTGACGAAAGTCTGCCTTTGCCTAGGTTGGCTGCTTTGACTTTGACGGTGGCAAACACGCAGGCCACCGCTCTTTATTTATCGGGACAGCAGGTGGCTTTTGAACGCGACAGTAGCGATGCAGTAATAGTTTCCCCCGAAGAAGCTTGCGGGGTTTTTCTTGTGTTTGCCAAGGAAGATTAGAAGTTACAAAGAGGATGCCTCTATCATAACTTGATTTACTTTATATCTAAAATAAATTATGTGCTGCAAATTTAAGAGTGCGTTCCATAGCAATTTTAGCAGAGTCTTCATGATAAGAACCGCGTCTTGAACAACTAAAGCCATGTCCAGCACCTTCATAAATAAAACTTTCTTGATCTGGGTGTTCACTTTCAACTTCTTTTACACCTTCAAGAGGTATGCCATGATCTTCTGCTCCCCAATGGAACATGACAGGACACTTAGGAGCCTCAGTGGTTCTATTGGCGTTTATATCGCCACCATAGTAGCAAATCGCAGCCTGGACAGGACAGCGCGATGCGGCGAACCAGGCAACAGAGCCCCCCATACAAAAACCAACTATTCCTACATTTCCAGCAGTTTTTACGTGTTCTATTGCAGAGTTAACGTCTTTTATAACCTCATCCCAATTAAGATTATTTTTTAACTCTATTCCTTTGGACATACCTTCTTCATCAAAGCCTAAGACAACATTAGATTCTGAACGATCGAATAACGCAGGTGCTATTGCGTGATAACCTTGTTTAGAAAAATTATCAACTGTTTCACGAATATCCTCATTCACTCCAAATATTTCCTGAATTATTACCATTCCAGCCTTAACTTCTCCATCGGGCATAGCGCTGTATGCTTCAAGTATGTGCCCATCAATAGTTGTTAACGATAAGTCATAACCCATTTTCTTCTCCCTACTATATTAATACGAGCAAAGCCTTTGAGTGATTTTAATTTTGAGGTCAATGTCCGTGAAAATTTTTAACCAAATTACTATATGTTTAAGCAAATTTTAATTCGCTGTGTCTTAAACGTTGAAACGAAACAGTACTACATCACCATCTTTTATGACATAATCTTTTCCTTCAAGGCGCATTTTACCATTATCGCGTGCTTTCTGTTCACCTCCGCAGGAAACATAGTCATCATAGCTTATAGTCTCGGCGCTGATGAACCCCTTTTTGAAATCACTATGTATTGTTCCTGCAGCGTCTGGTGCAACAGTTCCTTTAGGAATTGTCCAGGCTCTTGACTCTTTCGGGCCAGCTGTAAGAAAAGTAATAAGATTCAATAGCTTATAACCTATTTGGATTATGCGTGATAAACCAGTATCTGATAAGCCAAGGCCTTGCAAAAACTCCAATTGATCTTGGGTGTTAAGTTGAGCGAGCTCGGCCTCAATTGCTGCAGAAACGATCACACTTTCAGCGTCTTTTTCATTTGCCATGATAGATAATTTTTCAGAAAAGGTATTTCCTGTCGAGGCAGATTCTTCATCTACATTACATATAAATAAAACAGGTTTTGAAGATAAAAGTTTTAAATTACTAAAATCTTTTTTTAATTCTGTAGGTATTTTTAACTTTCGTAAGGGTTCGCCTTTACTAAGTGTTTCTTGGGCTAAAGTCAAAACTTCAAGCTGATTTTTTAAAGAGTTATCAATTTGCTGCGATCTTTTGTTTAAGTTTTCAATTCTCTTTTCAACATTTTCAAGATCAGATATCATTAGCTCCGTTTCTATAATTTCTGCATCACGAATTGCATCTACATCACCTTCAACATGCGCAATATCTTCGTCTTCAAAACATCTTACAACATGACAGATCGCATCAACTTCACGAATTTGGCCAAGAAATTGATTCCCCAAACCTTCTCCATAACTTGCGCCTTTTACTAGACCAGCAATGTCAACAAACTCAATATAAGTCGGGACGATGAGTTTTGATTTAGCTAGAGAGGCTAGAGTGTTTAGGCGTTCATCAGGAACAGCCACTCTTCCAATGTTGGGTTCAATGGTACAGAACGGATAGTTTGCAGCTTGGGCTTGTATAGTAGCAGTTAATGCGTTGAATAACGTTGACTTTCCCACGTTAGGTAGGCCGACTATACCGCAATTAAAACCCATATTATTTTTTAGCCTTTTTGGATAACGCTTTTATAAAGGCATTCATTAAAGATGATTTTTGCTTTGATTCTACCTTAACTTTAGCCTGATCTGATGAGTTTAGCGCCTCATTTTTGTTCGATTTGTCTCTATATGACCCTGAGACTTGGCTCATAAAGTCTCCATCATTACCAGAAACTAGAGATGGAAGTGATTGAGTTAGAGATTTAAGTTTTGCTTCTATCCATTGTTTTTCATCTGCAGAAAAATTACCGAGAACGTGGCTATTAACTTTTTCTTTGGTTCCAGGGTGTCCGATTCCTATACGAACCCTGATAAAATCAGATGACCCTAAGTGATCGTGAATCGATCGGAGTCCGTTATGTCCTGCGCTACCACCTCCACGCTTAAGCTTAATTTTTCCTGCTATTAAATCAATTTCGTCATGGAGGATTATAATCTTTTCAGGTGGTATTTTATAGAAATTTGCTGCTTGATATACAGCCTTTCCCGATTCATTCATGAATGTAGAAGGTTTAAGTAGTAAAATCTTATTACCATCAATGACAGTCTCAAACGTTTCTCCCTGGAAGCGTGATCTAGGTGAAGAGAGTCCATGTTTTTGAACTATGTTTTCGATGGCCATAAAGCCAATATTATGGCGATTTTTCTCGTATTTTTTTCCAGGGTTTCCCAGCCCCACAATTAGATGCATATTAATAAGCCCTATTAAGATAGCTAGGCTTCGTCTCCACTGTCTTCCTCGGCTTTCTCGTCTCCTGCTTCTCCATCTTCAGCACCTTCTTCTAGCCCTTCTTCACCTTCAAGCTCGTCTATCTCTTCTTCTTCTTCAACTGCCATAATAGTTGGTGCTGCTATAGTGGCTATAGTGAAATCACGATCATCAATTGTTGGTTGGACACCTTCAGGTAAATTTACATCCGAAATATGAATGCTATCTCCTACCTCTTTACCGGTTAGGTCAATTATAATTGATCCAGGGATAGCCCCTGCTAGGCATCTAACTTCTACTGAGTGGCGAACCACATTAAGAACACCTCCACCTTTTAGTCCTGGGCTCTCTTCTTCATTTTCGAATAGAACTGCAATATCAACATTAAGTTGAGTGGATTCTGTTACGCGTAGAAAGTCAGCATGCATAGGTAAATCGGTAATAGGGTGCAGTTGAAGGTCACGGCATAAAACTCTTTCTTTTTTACCACCACACTCAATGTCATAAAGAGTTGCAAAAAAACCTGGCTTACTAATTTCAGCATTTAGTTCCACTGGTTTAATTGTTATAGGTAGTGGATCTTTATTAGCTCCATATATAATTGCAGGAATACCACCTTCATTGCGTGTGGCACGTGCTGCTCCAGTTCCAACATCAGAACGCTCTTCAGCGTTAAATGTATTTGTCTCAGTCATTTCAAGTTCTCCGTTACCGATAAAAATAAATCGGCCTGAACCGATAGATCAATTTGTTTGTATTTATAGGAAAAATTCCCGAATACAATATTATCTACATTTTGGCATCTAAAAAAATCAATTATTTTAATCGAATAAACTAGATACCGAAGCCTCCTGGCTTATTCTTTTTATTGCTTCACCAAGTAGCGTAGCAACAGTTAATTGTCGAATGTTTTTTGCTAAGCGCACTGATTCTGTTGCTTGTATAGAGTCTGTCATAACGAGCTTCTCCAAAGGTGCCTTCATTACTCTGCTCACCGCTCCCCCTGACAGAACTCCATGTGTTACATAGGCATCTACTGATTTTGCCCCGTCAAGCATTAGGGCTTCTGCAGCGTTGCATAATGTTCCGGCGCTGTCACAAATGTCATCCACCATAATACAATAACGGTTTTTTACATCCCCTATAATATGCATAACTTCAGATATACCAGCCTGTTCCCGTCGCTTATCAATGATCGCGAGATCTGCGTCAAGTCTTTTAGCTAGAGCCCTTGCGCGAACGACACCTCCTACATCAGGGGAAACTATTACTAGATCAGAACCATTATAATTAACGCTAATGTCTTCAGAGAATAGTGGGCCAGCGAACAAATTATCAACAGGAATGTCAAAAAATCCCTGGATTTGACCAGCGTGTAGGTCAAAAGTAAGAATTCGATCAGCTCCCGCATTAGTAATTAAATTTGCAACAAGCTTAGCTGATATAGGTGTTCTAGGTCCTGTTTTGCGATCTTGCCTAGCATATCCAAAATATGGAATTACTGCAGTAACTCTTCTGGCTGAACCTCTTCTCAATGCATCAAGGGTAACTAATAATTCCATTAAGTTATCGTTAGCCGGATAAGAAGTGGACTGGATAACAAATACGTCTTCTCCCCGAACATTTTCCAAAATTTCAACGAAAACTTCCATATCAGAGAAGCGTCTTATTGAAGCTTTGGTCAAATCTACGCTTAGGTATTGCGAAATCGCTTCTGCTAAAGGTCGATTGCTATTGCACGCCAGCACTTTCATTATTCTTCTCCGAAGTGTTGGACGCACTTAGGTCTATTAATAATCATCATCAGTCTAGCCAGAAAATATTTTTAAATAACATACTCATTCTTGAGGACGGTTAGGTGGAAGTTATCAAGACGTTCCTAAAGTGTAAACTAGGTAGAAACTAGATTTTATTCATGTTGTCAATCTACTATGGATCTCTAATGGTAAAATATTTAGAGAACACAGCTAAGTAATGTTGCAATAATACATATTAAACATAAGTTTAGAAGATATGGCATATTGATTAGGTGGTTTGGTTGAGTGCTATCACTGATATATTACGACCATAATCAGATTCATTTTTATGGCGGGCTTTCCGATAACTGAAAAAGTTGTCGTCTTCATAGCTGTCTATGTTTAGCGCATTAATTTTTGTGACGCCGGTTTCTTTCAACCGGCTAGCTGTATAGCCTTTTAGATCAAAGTGAAAATGACCACGTCGACCTGGAATAAAAAATTTACGATTGATTGAGTTCTGCTTTTCAAATTTTTCTAAAAATATGGCATCTACTTCGTAGGATGCTTGGCTAATACAAGGTCCAATCACTGCAATAATGTTTTCTTTTTTAGCCTTCAAATTTACCATCGCTTCCACTGTAGACGAAATCACTCCCTTATATGCTCCCCTCCAACCTGAGTGGCTGGCGCCTATTACCCCTTTAAAAGGGTCAGCTAATAAAACTGGTGCGCAATCAGCCGTTAACACACCCAGCGCTATACCACTTGTGGCTGTTACTAGGGCATCAGCTTTTTTGAAATCCGAGCTCTTTCTGTCTCCGTCAATAGTTAAAACCAAATCAGAATGTATTTGGTAAACAGTTCTCAGAGATGTAATTGGAAGACCTAGGCAGAGCATGGCTCTACGACGATTTTCAATAACATGATTTTTATCATCTTTGGACCCTAATCCGCAATTAAGAGAATGGTAGACTCCCTTACTAACCCCACCAATTCTAGAGAAAAACCCGTGACTTATTATTTCTAGTTTCGATAGTGATTTATCTTTTCTTATCATGCGGTTTCACTTAATTCATTACTTAAAAACCCTGGAAAAGGATACGAAGATTTTTGTCCGAGAACCATAACTTTAAATAGAGTGCCCATTTGGTCTTCATTTATTAGCCTTTGTTTGGCACGTTTGATAGATTCTTTTGTTGCGTCAGAGGCAGAAACTGAAAGTTTTTCTGATCTGGTTTCTATTCCGAGTCTTCTTAAAAAACTGCCTTGAGATATAGGCCCCCAACAGGATACACCGTTAATTATAGCAACCGAAGAAAGAGCTCTAAAATCTACATGTGCGGTAAGATCTGAGCACCCAGGCTCATTTAAGACGTCCACGTATCTATGTCTTTGAATAGCTTGAAGTGTGCTATTAGTATTAGGTTCATGATACCCATAATCTACAATTAGCGCTGCTCCATTGTAGTAATTTATATGTTTTGAGATTTTAGTTATAGCGTCTCTTGAATCAGGTGAAAATTCAAAAACCGATCCGTTAAGACATTTTGAATCAACGACAAATTGTCTATCTAGGTCTGATAAAGATGAGACCTCTTCAGTGAAAATAAACTTAGGTTCTGATTTATATTTTTTGTCAGCCAGATCAACTTTTCTGCGGTACCATTTTTTATTTCTAAAAAATAATTGTTCTATAGGTAGAGCATCAAAAAACTCATTAGCAATAAATATGGTTGGTTTTTGTGGTATATCGTCAAGACTTTTATGCCAAATTACTCTATAGTCTGATAGAAGTTTTTCTTGTGATTTTTTTAATTGCGGATTTATTTCAACAAAATGCAACTCCATGGCCTTTAAACACTCAGGGAGTGCTTTTAAAGCTCGAAGAGCGTCTACGATTAACGTTCCTCGTCCAGGTCCTAATTCCATTAAAGCAAAGGAATTGGGTTTTCCTATCTTAATCCAAGTGCTTGCACACCAAACACCTATCAGCTCTCCGAACATCTGACTGATTTCGGGAGCAGTGATGAAGTCTCCCGAGCGGCCAATCGGATTACTCTTGGTGTAATAGCCATACTCAGGATGATTCAGAGCCTCTGACATAAACTCGTGAAGACTAATCGCTCCATAATTTAAGATTCTACGAGCCAATATCTGGCTTAAGCTATTTGGGTTTAACTTCATTAAATTAATTTTTTTAAATATTTAACATTTTGCAACTATTTTGTTTTGGTTTTTGTATTGAGGTTCAAAATTGATCTGTATGTTAGATAGATTCCGAGTAAGAGTAAGGGAACAGATAACCATTGTCCCATGGTAGTTTGAAATATAAAAAAGCCAAGCTGAATATCGGGCTCTCTGAATTGTTCTACTATAATTCTGGCAAAACCGTAGCCGCTAAGGAAAACTCCAGTAACTAAACCTGGCTTGTGGCGAATATTTGTAAACCTAACTAAAACCAAGAGGATAAAATATAGAACTAGACCTTCCAGAACTGCCTCATAAAGCTGACTGGGATGGCGGGGGTGCTTCCCTCCTGTTGGAAATACGATGGCCCATGGCACATCACTTATTCTGCCATAAAGCTCACCATTTATAAAATTCGCTAATCGGCCAAAGAAAATACCTATGGGTGCTGCGCTTGCTATTAGATCACTTAGGCCGAGCAGTTTAATTTTTTGTAGCCGTGAAAAAATCACAACTGCTATAAATACTCCAATAAGGCCGCCATGAAATGACATTCCACCTTCCCATAAATAGAAAACCTTAATCGGATGTTCTATGTAATATGATCCTTGATAAAATATTACATAACCGAAACGGCCTCCACAGATTACGGCAACAATTATCCAGCTAAAAAACTTACTAAGTTGATTTTGGGTTAGAATAGGAGGAGGTGTTTTTATAAGCTGGTTAATATACCAGTAGCCCGCGAGTAATCCAAAAATATAGGCGAGGCTATACCAACGAATAGCGATTGATCCAATGGTAATTGCAACGGGGTCTATATTAGGAAATGGCATTTTCCCTCATGGCTTTAAATAAAGATACTATGAGTTTACTTTATAGAGTGTTCATCTGTAAGGGTCGTTTGTAGCAAGGAATTTTTCAATATACGCATTTACACCATCTTCGAGACTTGTGAAGTTTTTTGTGTAACCCGCAGCTCTTAAATTCTTAATATCTGCTTGAGTAAAATACTGGTAGTGCTTTTTAATATTGGGCGGCATGTGGAAGTATTCTATATTTACAGTTTGCTCGCCTGATATGGCTTTAACCACGTCTTCGAACGTGCGCGCTTGGCCAGTCCCAACATTATAAATTCCTGATGTGCTAATATTTTCATAAAGCCAGACCATAACATCGACACAGTCATCGACATAAATGAAATCGCGCATTTGGCCCCCATCAGGATACTTAGGGTCGTATGACTTGAAAAGCCTTACGTGTCCAGTTTCTTTTATTTGATTCCAAAATTGGGGTATTACGCTTTGTTGATTTTCTTTGTGGAATTCGTTAGGGCCATAGACATTAAAAAAGCGAAGACCTACCCATTGTATCGGGGTAAAACTTTTTATTCCTGTATAATATGCGACTTTTTGATCAAACAAGAGCTTTGACCAACCATAAGGATTTAAAGGGCAAAGTTTTTCCATATATTCCAATGAAACAGTATCTTCAAATCCCGAGTCACCGTCTCCATAAACGGCCGCTGACGAGGCATAAATTAGTCGTAAGTTATGATTGGTGCATATTTTCCAGAGATTTTGGCTTAGACAATAATTATTTGAAACTATTTGCTCGGTGTTTCTTTCAGTAGTTGAGGAAATGGCTCCTAAGTGAAATATGATTTCTACTCTCGAAATGTTATTCGATAGCCATTTCGGAAGAGCTTCAGGTGATATCACATCTTTGATATTTCGTTTGTTGATATTTTGCCACTTATCAGAACTATCAATGTAGTCGCAGACAATGATTTTCTCGCTAGTTTGTTCTTCAAGGGCAGCGACAAGATTAGATCCTATAAATCCTGCGCCTCCAGTCACTACAATCATCGAAATCCTATTTTTGTGCTATTCGTTTTATAATCTTATCAATATGTATATAAAAAACTATACTCTGAAAACTTGCAGGTCTCAGCTTTGTTAGCATATGGTTAAACAACATAGGAGTTATAATATGCAAACACGGAATAGATTTTTAGACGATATAGCAAAAATGGCCAATAGCGCGGCTGGCTTAGCGAGTGGAATGAGAGAAGAAATAGAAGCCTTAGTTAATTCAAGAGTTGAAAAAATTCTGGATCGTTTGAATCTAGTTAGTCGTGAAGAGTTTGATGTAGTGAAAGCTATGCTTTCTAAATCACGCACAGAACAGGAAAAACTCGAAGAACGTCTTCGTAAATTAGAATCCCAAAAAAAATGATTTTAGTAATGGGTGCTAAGCTTTGTTGTTTAAAATAGTGATCTTATTATTCCTCCGTCAGCTCTGAGAGATGAACCATTAATTGCTGAAGAAATAGGGGAACAGAGGAATGTAATTACTTTCGCAATTTCTTCAGGTTCTGCCCATCTTTGTATAAGAGAAGTATTACCTTCTCCTTCTTCAAAATACGATCTGCTCATGGCCTCTGGAGTTTTCCCTTCTATTTTACTCAAATCTTCAATGAATTCACTGACACCCTCCGTCCAGGTTGGAGCGACTTGTACAGAATTAATCGTTATTTCTGTTCCACGAGTTAATTCTGATAAACTTCGTGCTATAGAAACTATAGCAGTTTTTGTCATTGCATAATGTGCCATAGAAGGATTTGGTTTGGAGCTTTGATCAGAGCCTATAAAGATTATTCTTCCCCATCCCTGCTTTAGCATTGATGGCAAAAATGCTCTAGAGAGCCTAACTGCACTCATCACATTTAGCTGAAATATGTGATGCCAATCACTATCCTCAATATCAAAAAAGTCTTTTACCGTAAAGCTACCGACATTATTGATAAGAAGATCAACCTGGCCTTCAGAATGTGCGAAAGAAATAAGATCATTAACACCTGAATGATTTGATAAATCCGCACCAATTCCACTTATTTTGGACGAATTATTTTGGGTGGTTTTCAGTTCATCTATGGTTTGTGTAACTTTGCTTTGAGATCGGCCGTTAATTATTACATCCGCTCCTTCAGCTAATAGAGAATTGGCAACTGCTCGCCCTATCCCTAAAGTAGAGCCTGTGATTAATGCGCGTTTATTTTTTAGGTTTAGGTCCATGAATAACTCCCAAAAAGTTTCGTTAATAACTTTTTACTGAATAACCCTCTAAATACAAGTAATCCGCGTCGCTTGCTAACTTATTAAGTAAATGACCGTAGTCGTAATTGAGACTACAATTTTTTTCTTAAAAAAATAAACCTACTTTCCCACAATCTTAAAGGTTGCGGCGCAATATGACTTCGTGACATTTTACATTAGGTGGTAGGTTTTTTCTGGCTGGTAACAATATGTGGTAATACTAACCTACTTTTGAGCATGTTTTTTATTAATCTATTAGGGTCTTGCAGCTTGGAGGTTAATAGATGGCGGTCGTAAGCAGTGGACATATCACTCAGAAGGCACATCCTTTAGATCTTGTTGAGGAAGCTATAGCAACGAGAGAATGGGCATTGGATAGGCCTAAGCGTGATGAACTGCTAGTAGAGGTCACAGGTAGATGGTGTCATTATCAAGTATTCTTTCATTGGTCCAACGATATAGGGGCTCTACAGATATCTTGTGTTCTTGATTTACGCTCGCCTGAACAAAGCAAAGCATTAATTTATGAGTTATTAGCTTTAGTTAACGATAGATTGGGAATTGGGCACTTTCATATCGATTCTATAGAAGGTCTACCAGCTTATAGACATACTTTACTGCTTCGAGGTGGTACTTTATCTGCGGAACAAGTTGAAGACCTTCTTGATATAGCGTTACATGAGACTGATCGATTCTATCCCGCATTCCAGTATGTCATTTGGGGGGGGCAGACCCCTATAAATGCTATTGCAACAGTAGCTTTTGAAACAGTTGGGGAAGCCTGATATTAATCCCTTTATAATCATAGAGTAATCAAATGACCTATCACGAAAGGATTTTGCTTGTTGGTTTTGGCAAGATGGGAAGTGCTCTCTTGCACGGATGGGTAAAGGCAGGGGTGACACCTGACTCTATTTCAGTAATAGACCCATTTGTAGAACTAGAAATACCTGAAGGTGTCGCTCATGTAAAAGATGTTCGTGAGCTTAACCTTACTAATAATCCGACGGTGGTGGTCTTTGCTGTAAAGCCTCAGTCATTGGATAAAGTAGTACCTATTTACAAGCAATATGACGATTCTAATACAGCATTTTTATCAATTGCAGCTGGTAAGCCAATTAGTTATTTCGAGCGAAAGTTAAAACAGAGCGCCATAATAAGAGGCATGCCTAATACGCCAGCCTCGATTGGTCAGGGAATAACAGTTCTTTGTTCAAATGATCGGACCACCTCTGATCAAAAAAAGCTATGCACTAAATTAATGAAATCTGTTGGAGAAGTTGAATGGGTTTCTGATGAAAAGTTAATGGACGCCGTTACTGGTTTATCAGGAAGTGGTCCAGCATATGTCTTTCATCTGGTTGAGGCGATGGCAGAAGCTGGAAGAGAGGTAGGTCTCTCAAAAGAGCTTTCCATGAGTCTAGCTCGTTCCACGGTTGCAGGCAGTGGCGCTTTGTTAAAAGAAAATACTGTTCCAGTACGTATATTAAGAGAAAATGTTACTAGTCCAGGTGGAACTACAGCAGCCGCTCTTGAGGTGTTAATGGGAAATGAAAGGCTGACTAAACTTATGTGTGAAACAGTTATTCGCGCGACTGAGCGCTCTAAGAAATTAGCGTGATAGTTTGTGAATTAATGCATTAATTAATTGGGCTATTAGATGACGATTTCTTTTGATGATTTTCTGAAAATTGACATTAGAGTAGGCACTATCGTAGAGGTGGAGAAATTTCCAGAAGCTAACAAGCCTGCGTTAAAAATCTGGGTTGATTTTGGAGAAAATTTGGGAGTTCTGAAAACTTCAGCGCAGGTAACTAAATATTATTCAAGTGAAAATTTGTTAGGACGTCAGATTGCGGCAGTAGTAAATTTTCCCTCCAAGCAAATTGGAAAATTTATGTCAGAAATATTGATTTTGGGTTTCCCTGATCTTGAAGGAGAGGTAGTTCTTTTAGGTGTTGACCATAACGTTCCAAATGGAGGACGTTTGTTCTAATACAAAACATTTGATCCAAATAGTTATATAGGAACGGTGACCTTTGCTCGTAGGCCTCCTAGAGAAGATTCAGAGAGTATTATGTCTCCACCATGAGTTCTTATTATGTCACGAGCGATAGAAAGCCCTAGTCCGGTACCTCCAGTCTCAACATTACGAGATTGGTCAAGACGAAAAAATGGTTTGAAAACTTCTTCACGCATATCTACTGGAATACCTGGTCCGTCGTCATCAAAAATAAGTTCAACAACACTTCCATTTAACTGCAAGACAATTTCTAACTGTTTTCCATTGTTTGCTGCGTTATCAATTAGATTTGTAAGAGCCCGTTTAAAAGCGTTTCTAGCTATTAAAAGCTCAACAGAATCGTGTATTCGCAAAGAAATTTCAATGCTGTTTCTTCTTGCTTCATGGATGATCTCTTCTAAAAGTGTTTTCGCGTCTATCGGATTAACTTCTTCACTACCTTCACCTCTAGCAAAATTCAAATAACCTTCAATCATAGTTTCCATCGCTTCTACATCCGATGTCAGTTCGTCAATTTCATTGCTTTTATCGAGCATCGCAAGTTGAAGCTTCATTCTTGTTAAGGGAGTTCGAAGGTCATGACTAACTCCAGCTAACATTTCAGTGCGTTGCTGCATTTGACGTTGAATCCGATCACGCATCGACATGAAGGCTGATGCGGCCTGACGTACTTCGGTAGCACCGGAAGGACTGAAATTAGGGGTATCGCGACCCTTTCCGAAATTCTCTGCTGCTGATGCTAGGCGGCGTAAGGGGCTAACTTGATTTCGCATAAATATAGTTGCTACGCCAAAAAGAATTAGGGATGTACCTATCATCCACATAATAAATATTTTTGTGGTAGAACTTATAAGCCTCTCGTCATTAGCAGAGACATGAAGAACTCCATTAGGCGCCTGTACAGATATTATCACTCTTTGGCGCTCAATCGAGGTATTAATGATATAAGGCCTTTGAACTATTTGTTCCATGGACCTGCCAAGGGTTTTCTCGAGATTTCCGGTAGGATTTTTCGTTATATTAGGGAGAATACCATCGCTCTCAAACTTAACTATTAAATCGAGATTTTGATTTGCCATATCAATTATAGAATTTTGATTTAAATTAGGCTTCGTGTTTCTAAGGATTTCTAATAGCATGGCTACGTCTCCGGCCAGTGCATTAGCTCTGTGTCTGCTAACGTTTGCCCAGTGACGATCGTAAAATACAATTCCGCTGACTACTTGCAAAACAACCAAAGGGACTATGATTATTAGTAGGGATCGACCTAGTAAACCGCTCGGAAGAGCTCTCTTTATAGCAAGCCTGATCGATTTAGCTGGTTTTAGAATAGTTTCTAGTCGGGCCAAAGAACGTAACCCCTTCCGCGAATCGTTTGTAAGTATCTCGGGACTTTAGGGTCCGGTTCTATTTTTCTTCTCAATCGGGTTACTTGTACATCTACTGCCCTTATACCTCCGCCAAGTCTACTTTGTTGTTGAAGAGCTTCTCTACTTATCGGATTCCCTGGGTTTGTTACTAGGACTTGAAGAAGGCGAGCTTCGGCATTGGTTAGTCTTACAGGGCCATTTGGTCCCATAAGCTGTTGGCGTATTGAATCATATACGTGCTCTCCTAATATTATTTCCTCTTTTTCAGGCCGTGGAGCTACTCTACGCAATATTGAGCGAATGCGGGCCAATAATTCTCTGGGCTCGAACGGTTTGGAAAGGTAGTCATCAGCGCCTCTTTCTAGACCGTTAATTCTATCTTCAGACTCACCCATTGCCGTAAGCAAAAGTATTGGCATATCACTGATTTCTCGTAATCTGACAGTGAGTTGTAGACCAGATTCGCCTGGCATCATCACATCTAGAACAACTAAATCAAATTCGAAAAATTGTAATATTTCACGGGCTTGGGAGGCATCAGAAGATGTAGTTACCCTAAAGCCATTTTCTGTGAGAAATTTTCTCAGTAAACCGCGTAATCTTGTGTCGTCGTCAACTACTAAGATATGAGGTGTATCATCCATTTAATTATGACAATGCCTAGCACTAATTATTATGAAGAGAGCTTAATATTGCAGCAATATGACTAAATACGCTAGAGCCTTAATTTCTTCTATTACTTAACCCAGTTCGAGGCCGAACCCTTGCACGATCTTGAGGGTTTATAATTCCTCTTAAAACTCTTCGGAATCCTTCTATCGCTTCTGTGTCTGTTTCATTGTAAGCTCTATTAAATCTAGCCATTTGTGTAGAGGTAAGCTCTTTTTCTAGCTGCTCACCTTTTTTAGTTAGTGTCATAAGTTTTTTGCGTCGATCTAAGGGATCAGCGCGTTGGTTAATAAAATTCTCTTTTATTAGCTTTGTTAATACTCTTGCAAGACTTTGTTTGGTGATTTGTAATATAAGGAGTAGCTCTGTGACCGTTATATTAGGATTCCTACCTACAAAATAAATAACCCTGTGATGAGCTCGTCCAAACCCCCATTTTGCGAGTATTTTATCCGGCTCCGAAGTAAAATCTCTATAGGCATAAAAAAGTAATTCGATTCCTTGTCGAAGTTCTTCCTCATCTAATGAATAATTTCTAAGATTTGCTTTAAGGTCAGCCATGTTGACTTAATAAACCTACAATGTTACCTCGTGCAAGTGAAAAAGATAATAATATGTCTGATATTGACTTCTTAATGAATGAATATGTTAAAAGGTTAAGCTATGCATGAAGTACCTTACGATGATCGGGATGGCGTAATCTGGTTTAATGGAAGAACCGTGCCATGGCGAGAAGCAAAACTTCATGTTTTGAATCATGCCTTACATTATGGTTCTGGAGTTTTTGAAGGCATGAGAGCCTATAATGGAAATATATTTGAGCTAACTGCGCATAATGAGCGGCTGTTGAAATCTGCAGAGATGTTAGGTTATCAAGTTCCTTATACCACAGAGCAATTAGATCAGGCTTGTCGTGAAACGTTTGAAACGACTGGTGCAACAGAAGCCTATATAAGGCCTATCGCTTGGAGAGGTCCTGAGCAAATGGGGGTATCAGCACAGGCATGTGTGATTAATGTTGCTATAGCTGCTTGGCAGTGGCCAGCTTATTTTACCCCTGAAGCACGCATGAAAGGAATTGCACTGGACTGGGCTCCATATCGACGACCAGATCCAGCTACAGCACCTGTTCATGCCAAAGCGGCTGGTCTATATATGATTTGTACTTTGTCCAAACACTCTGCAGAATCTAATGGTTATTCTGATGCTTTGATGCTTGACTGGCGAGGACAGCTAGCGGAGACAACAGGAGCAAATATTTTTTTGGTCATAGATGGAAAGATTAACACACCCACGCCGGATTGTTTTCTAGATGGGATTACTAGACGTTCAGTTATAAAACTAGCTAAGAATAGAGGTTATGAAGTCATTGAAAGAGCTATCATGCCAGAAGAGCTTAATGACGCAACTGAAATGTTTGTTACTGGAACTGCTGCTGAGGTAACGCCAATATCGAATATAGCCGGTGAATATGCTTTTGATGTTGGAACTATTACAAAAACGTTAATGACAGACTATGATGACCTAGTGAATGGTCGTGATATTTCTTTAGCAGCAGAATAGATTATTACTTATTTCTTTACATTCTAAGTTATCGAAGGCTTCTTAAATTAATTCAAAGGCGAAATATCAAGGCCCTATTTCCAGCGCTCGGCTGCTTTATCGTCACTTTCTCTTTTTTTTACCCAATTCTTACGTGACTGACTTTCCTCTAGTTTCCAGAAGGGTGCTTCTGTTTTTAGCCAATCCATAAGAAAATTGCAGGCGTCGAAAGCGTCTTGGCGATGTTTAGAAGCACATGCAACAAAAACGATTTTTTCTCCTGGTTCTAAACGACCATATCTGTGAATTATAATACTAGATTTTATATTCCATCTTGATTTTGCTTTTATTTCAATTTCAAGAAGTTTTTTTTCTGTCATAGCTGGATAATGTTCTAAAGTTATAGATTTTAATGCCTCAGCAGAAACTTCTCTGCTATCCTGATCCCTTACTAAGCCCACGAAGGATGAAACTGCTCCAATACTCCCATCACTGCTAGCTAGAGCCTCTATTTCTTTGCTGATATCAAAATCTTCTTTTTGTACTTTAATCATATTTTTGATTCTAACTTACTAGCCGCCTGTCACAGGAGGAAAAAAAGCCACTTCATCTTCGTTTTTTAGACTATGGTCGAAATTAACATACTCTAGGTTTACTGCCGCACGGATTACCTCAGGCTTAGCAAATGCGTCTGAATATCCGGGACCCCTTGTAATAAGCCAATTAATCAAGTCTTCAACTGTTTGTATTTCATTTGGTAACACAAACTCTTCCGTATCAGTTCCTATTCTTTGTCTAAGCCAAGCAAAGTAAAGTATTTTCATAAGCCTACTTCCGAGAAAGGTAGATAATCTACCAATGTTCTTTCTGCAAAATATGTTACGTTTTCTGATAACTCAACAAAACCTTCAGACTCTACAAGAGAAGTCAATATTCCTGCTCCCTCGCGAGGAAACTTATTAGCTACTAAGTTACCATCACCATCCTTAGAAAGGCTAACCCTTAAATATTCCCTTCTTCCAGGCTTTTTATGATATTCAAAACCTATTAGAACTTTAAAAGTCCTGGGCTCAATTAATCTGGCACCTGATAATCTTAATAACGCTGGTCTTGCTACACGCAAAAAAGTAACTATCATTGCTGCCGGGTTACCGGGAAGTCCAATAAAAGTCGTGTTTTTAACTTGCCCGAGTGCTACGGGTCTTCCAGGTTTTATAGCTACTTTCCAGAAGTAAACTTCTCCTAATTTTGAGATTACTTCATGGATATGATCCTCTTCGCCCACAGACATTCCTGCCGTTGTCATTATTACGTCGTGAGTTTTGGCAGCTTTTTCTATTATTTTTCTGATAAATATTTTGTTATCAGGCACAATTCCCAGGTCGGTAACAACACAACCTAGAGATTTTAAAAGTCCAAATAGACTATAGCGATTAGAATCATAAATGCCTCCATAAGGTAATTCGTTCCCAGGATCAGAGACCTCATCACCGGTTGAGAGAATTGCGACTTTTAATTTTTTGTAAACAACAATTGAGGTTAAGCCAGTTGAGGCAGCAAGCCCTATTTCTTGTGGTCTCAGCAGGGCTCCTATATCCAGTATTTTATTTCCTTTAGTTATGTCCTCGCCGCGTAGTCTACGATTTGCTCCTTTTCTAATGCCAGGGGGTACAATCACTTGTTCCATTTTGCGTATAAACTCTGTTTTACAATCTTCCTGCATGTATATCGTGTCTGGGCCACCGTTTTTACCCTTTGGCATCGGTGCTCCAGTAAAAATTCTTAATGCTTGACCGCGTTCTAAAAGTTCAGGATATGGGTGTCCAGCAGCAGACTTTCCGACTATTTTAAGTTGAGTTTCAGATGTAGATGAAAGGTCGTCATAATACACGGCGAAACCATCAACTGCAGAATTATTATGAGGAGGAACATCCATTTGAGAAATGATATTCTCTGCGAGGATACGGCCTGATGCATCTCTTAGATTAACTGTCTCTTTTCCGACAACGGTATCTATCTGATTATATATAATTTTATTTACGGAATATGTTGTAATTAATTCGCCATCATTAACAAAGCAGTTATCTTTAAGTTGCGCCATATCCCTAACTCAAATCTTTAGCTAAAAAGTTGTTATGACTAGATAACCCGAAGAATGAAAGTATAAAATTTGTGATAGACATTACATCATTCAAATCAAGAATTTTTACGTCTAGTTCATGAGCGTTTAATATTTTTTTATCAGTTGCAACTGCTATAACCGAATTTTGTTCAAGAGCAATTAATGGGTGCCCAAGGGCCGGTCGATGAACCTCTATTTTTTTATGATTATTATTTTTGTATCCTTCTACTAAGATAACATCGACTGGCGAGATATGCGTTAATAAATGTTCTAGATCCGGTTCAGTTTCAGTTCTCAGCTCATGCATAAGTGCCCATCGATTTGATGAAGCCACCAGAACTTCAGAGGCGCCTGCTTTCCTATGAAGGTAAGAATCTTTTCCTTTTTGATCTACGTCAAAGTTGTGATGTGCATGTTTAATGGTAGAAACTGTGTAGCCGAGACTGGTTATACATGCAACGAGCTCTACTAAAAGAGTTGTCTTACCACTGCCGCTCCACCCAGTTAGGCCTATAACATTCATTTAGTTATTTCCTGAACTTGTTTTTGAAGCCAACTTGTTTGGCAGCGTATAGGCAATAGCTATATCCAGTTGAAATGGTTATTACCACTGATAACCACAGACCTATAAGAGAATAAAGCAGAAACGTGTCGCTAAAAAGTGGACTTATAATAAGGGCTGCTGAAGTAACTAACTGCATTGCTGTTTTTAGTTTTGCCAATTTAGTTGGGATCATATTTATATCAAATTGAGCGAGGTATTCACGTAATGCAGAAACTAAAATTTCTCTACAAATGATTAAGATGAAAGCTACAACGTGCAAATCAGTGATAGTTCCATTCTCTACTAAAGCGAAATAAACGCCTACTATCAAAAGCTTGTCCGCAATAGGATCAATCAAACGACCAAAATCGCTTTCTTGGTCTAGTTTGCGTGCTAACCAGCCATCTAAAAAGTCTGTGACAGAAGATGCTAAAAACAAAACAAATGCCCACCAGAGAAGAATGTTTTTCTCTTCACTAATTAAGAGAATTACTATAACGGGAACTAAAAGAACGCGTAGTAGGGTTAGGATATTTGGTATTGTCATCAATCTATTTAACTATTTGCATTGAAATAATAATAAATCTGCTTGGCCATAGACTTGCTGATACCACTAACGCCTTCCAAATCTGCTAATCCCGCACGTGTGACCGCCCGTGCTGACCCAAAATGTAATAATAGGGCTTTTTTTCGTTTTGCTCCTATACCTGAGACCTCATCAAGTGGATTTTTATAAATCGATTTTGATCTTTTTGCCCGATGTGTACTTATGGCGAAGCGATGAGCTTCATCTCTAAGCCGCTGAAAATAATATAATAGTCCGTCATTCTGAGGCAATTGAAATGCTGCTTTTTCAGCAAGGTAAAATTTTTCTCTTCCGGCATTTCTCTCTGGCCCTTTGGCTATTCCCACTACTACTATATCTTTAATCCCTAAGCTTTTTAGAACATTATTAGCTGTATTCAGTTGAGTTAGGCCGCCGTCAATTAATATCAAGTTAGGCCAATCTGTGTAGTTATTTTTATCTTTTTCTTTTAAAGCTCTTGAAAAGCGCCTAGTAAGCATCTCGTTCATCATGCCCAAGTCGTTTCCAGCTGTGTACCCATCTATTTTATTTTTTCTAGAATCTTTCATGTTAAATTTACGGTAAGCACCTTTAATAAAACCGTTAGGGCCTGCTACAATCATGGCGCCAACGGCGTATTGTCCGCTCACATGTGAATTGTCGTATACCTCAATTCTTTTAATTGGTGTCTTAATCTTGAATAAGTCAGCAGCTTTTTTAAGGAGCTCTTCATTGGTTGTTTTTTCTGCTAATCGCCTTTCCATAGCATCTCGAGCATTATCTACAGCATGTTGTACGATTTTTTTTCTAGCGCCTCTCTTGGGGTGAACTATCTGAATTTTGTGATTTGCCTTTACTGAAAGTGCTGCACACAAAACCGCGTTTTCTGGTAGTTGTTGACTTGAGAGAATAAGGCGAGGCGGTGTTTTATCTGCATAAAATTGGCCAATAAAAGCGGTGAGAACCTCAGAAAGAGGTACTGATTTATCATGGCGTGGAAAGTAGGCTCGATTGCCATAGTTGCGACCCGCTCTAAAAAAAAACACCTGAACACAGGTTTGGCCATTAATTTGGTGGCCAGCTATAATGTCCGCTTCCGGAAGATTAAGGTTTTCGACGTTTATATCTTGGTGAGCTTGTATTTGAGTTAGGGCTCGAATTCTATCTCTCGCTTGGCCAGCGGCCTCATATTCAAGGTTTTGACTGGCTCTGTGCATTTCCTTAGCTATTTTTTCTTGTACAGACCTAGATTGTCCACCAAGAAATTCCCGTGCTTGTTGTATCAAATTTTTATAATCTTCTAGAGAAATTAAACCAACACAGGGAGCACTACATCTTTTGAGCTGATATTTAAGGCAAGGTCGAGTGCGACCTGAAAACACGGAATCAGAACAGCTACGCAGCAGAAATGCGCGCTCTAAAGCATTAAGAGTTCGATTTACAGCACCTGGAGATGCAAAGGGACCAAAATATTCGCCGCGGTGAGAGCGTGTTCCTCGATATTTTGTAATACCTATCCACTCTTCAGGGTTTGCTCCTTTCTTATTTGTGTCCTTCGGAGAGTAAGTGTGTTTTGACACACTCGTTTTTTCTGAATCCCCGGTTAATAAAAGTTTTCTGTTAAGATGATTTGTAAGCAGTATGTACGGGAAGCTCTTATCGTCCCTAAGCAGTACATTGAAGTAGGGTGTGAAGCGTTTTATTAGGTTGGACTCAAGTAAAAGTGCTTCTGCTTCAGTATGTGTGGTTACTATTTCAAGAGAATCGGTTTGGGCTACCATTCTTTGAAGGCGCAAAGGTAGTCGTTTCAGTTGTGTATAGCTATTAACTCTTCTTTTTAAGTTTCTTGCCTTACCAACGTAAAGAACATCGCCAGAGGTATTACACATTCGATAGACGCCTGCGCTTGTTGGCAAAGTTGGTATAGTTTTTTTTATAACTTCTATTCCTGAGGAAGGCTGATTCACGATGTTATTATCCGTACCTGTTCAGTATTTCTCTATTTTAAATTATATAAATATATTCTTAAAACTCGTAAATTGTAATGTAAGATAAGTTATATAGAGAAAAATTAAAAAACCACCTTCAAATCGACTAATCTTTTTTTCTGTAATCATCAGAGGTAGTAGTAATAGAGTTATACCTAGCAGCACCCACAGATCAAAGTTAATCAATTCTGTAGGTGTTTTTAAAGAAGTAACTATACTAACTGTCCCGATAATTCCCAGAATATTAAATAAATTACTTCCCAATATATTTCCTAAAGCTATATGGCTGTGTCCTCTCAAGCTAGCAATAACAACTATGGCTAATTCAGGGAGGCTTGTGCCAATAGCTATTAGTGTTAAGCCTATCATTGTCTGTGACACCTGAAAAACCTCTGCAATGCCTATTCCGCCGCTAATAGTAAGTTTGGCGCCTATTATGATGCCAATAATTCCAACTAATACGTAAAGTACAGCTAACCATCTTTTTTCTGGTACCCTTTGAACTTCATCAGATATAACTTTCGTATAACTTTTTTGTTTGCTGTGAGCTTTTTCGGTCCTGTAAGCCATAGTTAAATACGAAGCCAAGATTAGAAGAAATAAAGTTCCTACTATTTGATTAAATATTCCGTATCTGCCTACAGCAAAAAATAGTCCAGTAGCTGCAATAACCATTAAAGTATCGCGGGTGATTATCTGATGACTGACTGTAATAGGGCGAATTACCGCTGCTGCTCCGAGAATTAAAAGCATATTAACTATATTACTCCCTATAATATTACCGACCGCCATATCTTTTGCTCCGGAAAGTGATGCTTCTAGAGTTGTTACGAGTTCAGGCGCTGAAGTTCCTATCGCAACGATTGTTAGGCCAATTATGAGAGGAGATATTTTGCTGGCACGAGCGATCGCTACTGAACCTCTTACCAAATAGTCAGCGGCAAGTAGTAATAGAGTAAGTCCAAAAGTTGCTTCGATAAAGACCGAGTAGTTGATGAATTTCTCCTAGTGTCAGAATACAAAGGTGATTTTTAAATAGTTTTATTAAAATATTCAGGAAACTATTTAATCGCTTAATATAGAGATATTTTCAAGATCATTTGTGTATTTACTAATTGTTAAGGTTTTGTTTTTGAAATCCGTAATTTATAAAATATTGAGATATATTTATTTTGTTTGATTATTGAAAATTTTTTGGTTCTACATGGTATAAGTATATATAGACAGTCGGAACTGATTCTTAATAAAGGCTTATGTCAATCGAAAGGATTAAATATGGCTAAAGCAACGTTTGGAGCGGGATGCTTTTGGCACCCTCAGCATGTTTTTGATCAATTAAAAGGAATCTCTATGACCTTCGTTGGTTATATGGGAGGCACAAAATCTGATCCGAGCTATGAAGAGGTCTGTTCAGGGTCTACTGGTCATGTTGAGGTGGTTCAGCTTGAATATGATCCTGATAAAATCAGCTATGAAAGTTTACTTGATGTTCTTTGGAAAATACATGATCCGACACAACTTAATCGACAAGGGCCTGATTACGGAACTCAATACCGTTCAGTAATATTTTTTCATGATAGTGAGCAGGAACAGATTGCTCGGTCGTCAATTAAAGGGCTGGTAGATGCAAAAAAATTCAAAAACGACATAGTCACTGCTATAGAACCGGCAGCTAAGTTTTGGATGGGTGAAGATTATCACCAAAAATATTTTGCGCGCATGAACCGTTCTTGAATAGTATTATGAACGTATATTTAAGAAAAAACTTATTTTAAGTTTTAAGCAGGTAACTTAGAATTACCCATTAGGTATTTGTCAACTGAACGAGCGCACTGACGACCTTCCCTAATAGCCCAAACCACCAATGATTGACCGCGACGCATATCTCCCGCAGAAAAAACACCATCAATTGATGTTTTGTAGTCCGAAGTGTTAGCTAAAATATTTCCTCTTTGGTCAACATCAACTTCTGCTTTTTCTAACATGCCGTCCATAATGGGCCCTGTAAAACCCATAGCAAGGAGAACAAGGTCTGCCTTAAGGTGAAAAGTACTATTGTTTATTTCATTCATATTAAATTGCCCTGTTGACTCATTTTTTGTCCATTCAACTCGTACACATTCTAGAGATTCAACTTTTCCGTTTGATCCTACAGCTCGCTTTGTAAGGACAGACCAATCTCGTTCACAACCCTCTTCTTGAGAAGAAGAAGTTCGAAGTTTTAATGGCCAGTTGGGCCAGGTAAGGGACTTTTCTTCTTGTAATGGGGGTTTAGGCAATATCTCTAATTGTGTGATTGATGCAGCTCCATGGCGTATTGATGTGCCAATACAATCTGAGCCTGTATCTCCTCCACCTATTACAATCACATGTTTATCTTTTGCTGTTATTGTACCGAGGGGAGCAGCTATTTCTTCTTTATCTCCAGCTCCGCGTTTATTTTGTTGTACTAAAAAGTCCATAGCAAAATGTATGCCATTCAAATTCCTTCCTGGCACCTCAAGATTTCTAGGTGTTTCTGAACCTCCGGTTAATACCAACGCATCAAAGTCTTTACGTAATTCGGAAACATCTAGATCCTTTCCAACATGAACATTTGTCTTAAAAACAACGCCCTCGGCAGACATTTGTTTTACTCTTCGATCAATAAGCCATTTTTCCATTTTAAAATCTGGTATTCCATAACGCAACAAACCACCTATGCGATCATTTTTTTCAAAAAGCACAACACTATGTCCTGCTCTTGCAAGCTGCTGCGAACAAGCCATTCCGGCGGGACCAGAACCAACTATCGCTACTTTCTTGCCAGTAAGCAATTTAGCGGGTTGTGGTTCAATCCATCCCTCCTGCCATCCTTTGTCGATTATTGCACATTCTATGGTTTTGATTGTAACTGGCGCATTATCAATGTTTAAAGTGCAGGCTTCTTCACAAGGAGCTGGACATATGCGTCCTGTGAATTCTGGAAAATTATTAGTTGAGTGAAGAGTGTTTAATGCAGTTTTCCACTGGCTTTTGTAGATTAGGTCATTCCAATCGGGAATTAAGTTATTAACTGGACATCCAGTGTGACAAAAGGGAATACCACAATCCATGCATCTGGCAGCTTGCTGTCCAAGTTGTGGTTCAGGCAGAGGTTCTACAAACTCTTTCCATGTTTTGGATCGAACTTCGGTGGGCTTATAGCCTCGATCTTGTCGTTCATATTCCAAAAAGCCAGTATTTTTACCCATATATAACTTTCCTTACACTCAGGTTTATCATTGAGCCGCTACTACTTCAGAAGCCTCTTCTGCCTGTAATTCTAGCAGAGCACGTCGATAATCTTTAGGAACAACCTTAATAAATTTGTTTAAACTCGAATCCCAATTTTCAAGCAGATAGGTGGCCTTTTTGCTGCCAGTCAATAAACGGTGTCGCTCAACTAAAATCCTTAATCTTTCTTCGTCATATGATAGCATATATCCCATTCCGCTATTTTCTGAGCTTATCGAGAGTTGTTGAGGGGCCTCAAGATCTTTATTTTCTTCTGTATTTGATGGCGTAATTGGCTCCAAGTCGACCATTGACATATTGCAATTTGATGCAAAATTATTTTTTGGATCATAAATATAGGCTATACCACCCGACATTCCTGCGGCAAAGTTTCGACCAGTTTCTCCTAGGACAACAACAACTCCTCCAGTCATGTATTCGCAACCATGATCACCAACGCCTTCAACTACTGTGATTGCTCCAGAGTTTCTGACAGCAAAACGTTCTCCTGCAACGCCTTCAAAATGCGCCTCCCCAGCGATAGCCCCATAAAGAACGGTATTACCGATGATTATATTTTCACCGGCTTTTCGATTACCTTCATTAGGCTGACGTACAATTAATTTTCCCCCGGATAAGCCTTTTCCAACGTAATCATTTGCGTCGCCAATCAAATCAAGGGTAATTCCTCTTGCCAGAAATGCTCCAAAGCTTCCTCCAGCATTGCCTGTGAATGCTATCGTTATAGTGTTTTCAGCTAGGCCAGCGTGTCCATATCGCTTAGCAATCTCTCCGGATAAAGTGGCTCCAACTGTACGATTTGTATTTTTAATTTGCTTCTTAAGGCTTATCACAGTGCCTTTTTCAATTGCTTCTTTAGCTTCAGATATCAATTCATTATCAAGAGCAGCTTCAAGATTATGATCTTGGGACTCACAATTAAATATTGCTACATCTGGCCTTTTTTCAGGTACATATAATAGTCGACTAAGATCGACGCCTTCTGCTTTCCAGTGATCAATGCTGCTCCGCATATCTAGTTTTTCGGTTCTTCCTATCATCTCATCAAAAGTACGGAAACCAAGTTTTGACATTAGTTCTCTTACTTCTTCGGCTACGTAGAAGAAGTAATTTATTACATGTTCAGGTGTACCAGTGAATCGCTTTCTTAAAACGGGATCTTGGGTGGCTACACCAACCGGACAGGTATTTAGATGGCATTTTCGCATCATAATACATCCAGAGGCTATAAGTGGTGCGGTCGAAAAGCCAAACTCGTCCGCACCCAGTAACGCTCCTACAACCACATCCCTACCTGTCCGAAGCCCTCCATCTACTTGGACAGCAATTCGACCTCTAAGGCCATTAAGAACAAGTGTCTGTTGAGTTTCAGCAAGTCCTATTTCCCAAGGGGAACCCGCATGTGTTAGAGATGTTAAGGGGCTCGCACCTGTTCCTCCTTCAAACCCCGAAATCGTTACGTGATCTGCTCTGGCCTTGCTAACGCCTGCTGCGACAGTTCCAACTCCAACCTCTGATACTAGTTTTACAGAAATTCTAGCTTGAGGATTAACGTTTTTAAGGTCATGGATAAGTTGAGCTAAATCCTCTATTGAATAGATATCATGATGGGGGGGTGGCGATATTAGGCCCACGCCAGGAGTCGAATGTCTAACCGAGGCAATATTTTTATTGACTTTATGTCCAGGTAGCTGCCCTCCTTCGCCGGGTTTTGCTCCTTGAGCCATTTTGATTTGTATATCGTCAGCATTTACTAAATAATCGGTTGTAACGCCAAAACGCCCGGAAGCAACCTGTTTGATTGCTGAACGCATTGAGTCGCCATTTGGAAGCGCCGAGAACCTATCTACTTCTTCACCTCCTTCACCAGTATTAGACTTTCCCCCAATTCGATTCATAGCGATTGCAAGAGTTGTGTGAGCTTCTCTACTTATAGAACCAAAGCTCATGGCCCCCGTAGCAAACCTTTTAACTATTTGTCCTGCATCCTCAACTTCTTCTATTGGTAAAGGGTTATCAGAAAAACGGAAATCCATTAGTCCCCGTATGGTCAAAAGCCGTTTACTCTGATCATTTACGCTGTTGGCAAAGTCAATATATTTTTCTGGTAAGTTTCCTCTAACAGCATGTTGCAAATCAGCTACAGATTCAGGAGTCCAAGCATGATCTTCTCCTCTAAGACGATAGGCTAAATCTCCTCCAGTATCCAACATTCCATCAAAGATTGGATCTCCGCCCCAGGCATTGTCATGTCTTTCAATTGCGTCGATAGCTATTTCATTTAGTCCTGCCCCTTCTATTGTTGTTGGGGTGCCGGTGAAATAGTCTTCTATAAAGCCTGATGAGAGGCCGACAGCGTCAAAGATTTGAGCTCCGCAATAAGATTGATATGTTGAAATACCCATCTTAGACATTACCTTGAGGATACCTTTGTTAACTGCTTTGATATAATTTTTCTGAATTTCTTCATTACTTTGCTGAAGATTTTCTCGTAATCTTATTTCTTCTAACGTTTCAAATGCCAGCCAAGGGTTTATCGCTTCTGCTCCATACCCTGCTAGAACGCAGAAATGGTGGACTTCTCTTGCTTCTCCAGTTTCTACAACTAGCCCAGTAGAAGTGCGTAACCCCTTACGTATAAGATGGTGATGTATTGCCGAGGTGGCTAATAAGGCAGGAATAGCAATTCTTTCGGAGCCAACTGATCGATCTGAAAGAACTAAAATATTGTGCCCAGAGATTACTGCGTCGACTGCTTCTTGTCGGATTCTATCAACTGCTGATAATAGGCCAGATGGTCCGTCTGAAATGGGCCAGGTGATGTCAATTGTTAAAGTTCGAAAAGCATCTCCGACCAATGTTGAGATTGATCTAATTTTGGCTAGATCGGGATTAGTCAAAATAGGTTGACTTACTTCCAGTCTATAATGCGTTCCAGCATGGTGGCCTAATAAGTTAGGCCTTGGACCAATCATTGAAACCAAAGACATGACGAGCTCTTCTCTGATTGGGTCAATGGGTGGGTTAGTTACCTGAGCAAAGTTCTGTTTGAAGTAATTGTATAATAGCTTTGGCTTGCTTGACAAAACCGCGATTGGTGTATCAACCCCCATAGATCCTACAGGATCCTCACCAAAACGTGCCATTGGCTCGAGAAACATCTGCAGGTCTTCTTGTGAGTAACCAAAAGATTGTTGAGATTTTAGTCTTTCATTGGATTTTGAGCTCGATTTTATAGCAGTATTACTTGTTTTGTCTTCTATATTTTCCAGGTCTTCAAGTTTAAATTGGGTGTTATTCAGCCATTCTTGGTAAGGATGTTCCGCGGCAAGTTTTTGTTTAATTTCACTGTCATCTATGATCCTCCCCTCGGAAAAATCGATTAAGAGCATTTTACCTGGTTGAAGGCGCCATTTTTTAACTATTTTTTTCTCATCAACCGGCAGTACACCCACTTCTGATGCCATAATCACCTCATCGTCCTCGGTAACTACGTATCGGGCTGGTCGTAATCCGTTCCTATCCAGAGTAGCCCCAATTTGCAAACCATCTGTAAAAGCTATTGCTGCTGGACCGTCCCAAGGCTCCATTAGAGCCGCATAATATTCATAAAATGCTTTTTGATCGGACTCCATAGAAGGATTACCCGTCCAGGCTTCTGGTATTAACATCATCATAGCATGCGATAGCGAGTAACCCCCAGCGACCAAAACTTCTAATGCGTTATCTATACAGGCCGTATCGGATTGGCCATGAGGAATAAGTGGCCACATTTTATCTAGGTCTGGACCAAGGTGATCACTCGAAAGTGAATGTCGTCTGGCAGACATCCAATTAACATTGCCCCGCACTGTATTTATCTCGCCGTTATGAGCAATCATCCTATAAGGATGGGCCAAAGGCCATGAAGGAAAGGTATTTGTTGAAAATCTTTGGTGAACAAGCGCTAAAGCAGATTCCGTTAATGGATTTGATAAATCACGATAAAAAGTTCCCACCTGTCTAGCGAGCAAAAGCCCTTTATATACTATTGTTCTTGAAGAAAATGAGGGAATATAAAAATCTGAAAGTGGGCCTTGTTCAGCGCGTGCACTGTTAAGGGTTTGCTTTCTAATAGTTAGCAACTTTCGTTCAAAAGAGTTTTGATCAGATATAGAGGAATCTCTTAGGACAATTGCCTGGTAGATTCCTGGCATGGTTTCTAAAACTCTTTTTCCGATTCCAGAAAGGTCCGTTGGTACCGGGCGCCAGGCTAATAATCTTTGACCTTCTGCTCTTACAAATTTTTCGAAATGCTCCATTGCAGATTGTCTGCTGGAATCATCTTGCGGCAAAAAACACATAGCAACTGCATAATGTCCAATCTCAGGAAGTTTATATCCATTAGTATTTGCCCAGTCACGGAGCAGTGAATCGGGAATTTGGATTAAACAGCCAGCTCCGTCACCCATTAGTGGATCATCTCCAACAGCACCTCTGTGGTCTAAGTTAACAAGTATTTTTAGTCCATTCAGTATAATTTCATGAGATTTGGCTCCCTTGATATTAGCTATAAAACCCACACCACAAGAGTCATGTTCGTTAGCTTTATCATATAGGCCTTGAGAGGGCTGTTTTTCGTCGAAGGACACCATGTGTAAAACTTCTCCCAACCATTTCCGACCGAGCGCAAATAATCAACCCCGGCAGATATTACAAAAATTTAAAGGCAAATCGTATGAAAACGAATCTCCCAATTCGCTTTCACAAACGAAGTTCTTTGATTCTAGCTGCAAAGATGTCTAATTTCCAGTAGGTTGCGTCAATTAGCACATGCTTTAGCCAATTAACTTCCACTAATAGCAGATTATTGAATAAATCCAATATAGGGGCTAATTTCGGCTAATTTCGGCTAATTTCGGCTAATTTTAATCGATTAATTCATAAATTATAAAATTATTAATTTTTTACTTGATAATGATAATGATTCTCATTATCAATATATTGGGAATAAATACTTAGTAAATATGGACACTGGTATGCAAACTACGAAAGGGAACACTTTTAATCATAATTGTTTGAATTATGATGAATGCAGTAATTTTCATCTTGTTATTGCAGATCAAACTCCTCCAGAGATCTTTTGGTCCTGGTCTGTGCAACATTGGGCTAGGAGTACTTATCACAAATTTGATCCACAACCACTTATATCACAGGCTTTTTATGACTTGGGCATCGTCTCTGATGATCACGGTGATGTCGATGTTGCTTTCGCATTTTGTCTAGATCTGATAGTGAGCTTTTCAACAATTGGTCTAAGTATCGGCTGTCATGGATGTGATAAATACGGATTACTAGAATTGATTACATTAGGCTGTATTACGTTTCATCAAGAAGATCATGAAGTGATAGTTAGACAAATTCTACATAATTATCTGTCGGATGTTCCAGCTGAGGCTTCGAGTAAATTATTGGGAAAAATTTCTAGAGCATTTGCGAATAAAGGAATTATCTTTCCTATACGACCTTACTATTTTGATCTCGTTTCTCGTAAAGCTATTGACAGCGATCTGTTATCGCAGAACCACAAAACTATTAACTAATGATTGAAAAAAAACGATGAATAGTAAACTACCTCAGGTCATATTTAAAACTCGTGTTAGAGAAGATTTAAATACAACGTCAGAATTTGTCTGGAAAGATTTAGACACGGAACACTATTTTGCTAACACGAAAGCAATTTTGTTTTCCTTGCCGGGCGCATTTACGCCGGTATGTTCGACTCTACAGTTACCTAGCTTTGAACAACTGTATTCAAAATTTCAAGTTTTTAGAATTGATAGGATTTATTGTGTTTCTGTTAATGATTCATTTGTGATGAATTCGTGGTTCGAAAGCTTAAATATAAAAAATATTACCGCTATTCCTGATGGATCAGGTGAATTCACAAGAAAAATGGGAATGTTAGTTAAGAAAGATAATCTTGGTTTTGGTATGAGATCATGGAGGTATGCGGCCATAGTTGATAATTGCGTAGTACAAAAATTATTTGTTGAGCCTGGGTTTTCAGATAATGCGGCTGATGATCCATACGAAGTTAGCTCCCCCCAAAATATTCTGGATTATTTAGAAAAGTCCCAATTGTAATTTAAGATTAGTTTTAAATAAACTATCTTTGAAGCAATTTGGCTCGCTTCTAAGGCCGGCTATTCTGATCTACTTTATAACCAAATTCATTCATCCATAGTAAACTTGACCAAGTGTCCGAGGAAGGATCAAGCTCCATTCCGATAGCCCCTTTATACCCTTTCTGAATAGCTCTTCTGACCAACCAAATTAGATCTAGTTCACCAACGCCTGGTTCATTTCGATCGGGTGGATTACCTATCTGGAAATATCCAATTAATGGCCAAAATTCATCCATTATATCTGTTAAAGTCCCAGTTTCTTCATAACGCATGTGAAAAGTATCATAAACTAATCCGACGTTCTTTTTTCCCAATGAGTTAACTATTTTCCGAGCCTCAGCCATTTTTTGCATTGGCCAGTTCTTTATTCTGTGCGCGCATACAGGCTCTAGTAGGAATTTACAGCGATGGTTGCCGGCATTAGTAGATATGTAGTCTATATTTTCAATATAAACGTCCAAACATCTCTGTTTTTCTTCTCCTTGGGGAATAGGACCAGCACCAACGTTAATAGAGTAGAAGTCACAATGGTGGATATATTCTAGGGCTAGGTCAGCTGATCTTTTAAATTCCTCTTGCTTTCCTGGTTGTGCACCTAATCCTCTGACAGTAACGTACGATCCATCTATTTTTTCTGGTGGAACGACACAGTATGTAAATTCAATACCATATTCATCAAGTAAAGATTTAAGTTCTTGCTTATCTATTTCATATGGGAAGTGCCATTCAACCGCATCTATACCAATTTTGGCAGCAGCCGCGAATCTCTCATGAATTGAGAGCTCGAGAAAGAGGTGGTAAAAATTGGGTGCGAAACGTATGTTTAACATATTATTTATTGGTTAGAATTCATTTCATCCATTAGTTGTAGCTCTTGATCTTCCAGTCGGCGAATTTCATCTCTAATGCGAGCTGCTTCTTCAAACTCAAGATCAGCTGCAGCTTCTCGCATTCGATTATCAAGATTAAATATATGAGTCTTTAGATTATCTCCTACAAGATGTAGAGTTTTAGAATCTCCGGTACTTATAGTAACTCTATCACGTTCAAAAACACTATTCAAAATATCTGCCATGTTACTACGCACTGATTCTGGGGTGATGTTTTTTAGATTGTTATACTCTTTTTGTTTTTCACGCCTTCGATTGGTCTCATCCATTGCATACTTTAAACTGCCTGTAATTTTATCAGCATATAAGATTACACGACCATCAATATTTCTTGCTGCTCGACCTATTGTTTGGATTAAAGATGTTTTAGACCTTAAGAAACCTTCTTTGTCTGCATCGAGAATAGCAACTAGTGCACATTCAGGAATATCCAGTCCCTCTCGAAGCAGGTTAATTCCAACTAAAACATCAAAAACACCTAACCTTAGGTCCCTTAGAATTTCGATTCGTTCTAATGTTTCGATATCAGAGTGCATATAGCGAACTCGTATTCCTTGTTCGTGCATGTATTCTGTTAAGTCTTCTGACATTCTCTTAGTTAACGTTGTTACCAGCACACGCATTCCTTTGGCAGATACTGCACGACATTCGTCGATGAGATCATCCACCTGTGTTTCCGCAGGTTTAATAATGCAAACAGGATCAATCAGGCCAGTTGGTCTCACGATTTGTTCGGTGAATACTCCTCCACTTTGTTCTAACTCCCATTCACTAGGTGTGGCAGACAGATAGATTGTGTCTGGTCGTATTTCAAACCATTCTTCAAATTTAAGTGGACGATTATCTATGCATGAAGGCAGACGAAATCCAAACTCAGACAAAGTTGTTTTTCTAGAAAGATCACCTCTAAACATTCCACCAATCTGTGGAACAGTTATATGTGATTCATCGACAAATAAAATTGCATCACTAGGTAAATACTCAAATAAAGTGGGAGGAGGTTCACCTGGTTTGCGGCCAGTTAAATGTCGAGAATAATTTTCAATGCCAGCGCAAAATCCAGTTGCTTTAATCATCTCTAAATCAAAATTAGTACGTTGTTCTAATCTTTGTGCTTCCAGTAATTTATTTTTTTTATTCAATTCACTAAGACGAGAAACCAGTTCTTCTTTAATAGTTTTTGTTGCCTGATTTAATGTTGGTTTAGGGGTAATATAATGGGAATTTGCAAATACTTTTATCTCGTTTAAGCTTTCAATCTTCTCCCCAGTGAGGGGATCAAATTCATGGATTGCTTCAATCTCATCACCAAACAAGGATAGACGCCATGCCCTGTCCTCTAGATGCGCAGGAAATATCTCTATTGTATCGCCCCTTGAGCGAAGAGTGCCACGGTAAAAATCAGTATCATTCCTTTTGTACTGAAGTTCCACTAAATCGCGAAGTACACCACTTCTGTCAACCCTATCTCCAACAGCATACGACTGTGTCATTTTTAAATAGGATTCGGCGTCTCCTATGCCGTAAATGCACGAGACTGAAGCTACTATAACAACATCACGCCTCTCAAAAAGTGACCTTGTTGCTGCATGTCGTAATCGATCAATTTGCTCGTTGATTGAGGCCTCTTTTTCGATGTAGGTATCTGATCTTGGCACATAAGCTTCAGGTTGATAATAATCGTAGTAAGAAACAAAGTATTCTATAGCGTTATTAGGGAAAAAACGCTTCATTTCGTTGTACAATTGAGCTGCTAATGTTTTATTGGGCGCTAAAATTAAAGCGGGTCTCTGGGTTTTGGCTATAGTATGAGCCATAGTAAAAGTTTTACCAGAGCCTGTTACCCCCAAAAGAACTTGATCACGTTCACCTTGTTCTAAACCACTAACCAGCCCCTGTATTGCTTGGGGTTGATCGCCAGCTGGAAAATAATCAGACACCAAGTCGAAAATAGCCGGATCGCCTCCAGCAGGGTGATCTTCAATAAATTGCCGTACTGGATGTGATAGAATTTTAGAAGTAGTTTGATTTTTCATTTTTTGTAAAATCGACTATGTCATTTATGTGTTTTATCTAGCTATTTTAGATATTAGCGATAGTGGTTTATATAATTTTTTTATTCGAAACTTAAATTAGATCTAAGGTATATTCACATAATTTACAAATATTTGTATGTAATCAAAAAATGTATTTTTTCTAGTCTTGTATGCAACCACTTTGAAGTTTATTTTCATTAATATATTAATCTTTTTAGATGGAATTTAAATATGGGTTTTCTTGCAGATCGTTTGGCAAATATTAAGCCTTCGCCAACCATTTCTATAAACACTCTTTCACAGGAACTAAAGGCGTCAGGACGTGACATTATTGGTCTTGCTGCAGGCGAGCCAGATTTTGATACTCCCCCCAATATCAAAGATGCTGGCTATCGTGCTATGGCTGAAGGAAAAACCAAATATGCTCCTCCAGCAGGTATCCCATTATTAAGGGAAGTAATTTGTGAAAAATTAAAAATAGACAATAAGTTGCATTATACGCCGGCTCAAATAAGCGTTGGATGTGGAGGCAAGCAAAACATTTATAATGCCCTTTCTGCGACTGTAAATCCTGGAGATGAAGTTATTGTACCTGCACCTTATTGGGTCTCATATACTGATATAACGCTATTATCAGAAGGGGTACCAGTGGTTGTTGAGTGTAGTGTCGAAAACGATTTTAAAATTACTCCGGAACAGCTTGAGAAAGCTATCACACCGAAGACTAAATGGTTTATGATGAATTCGCCTTGTAATCCTAGCGGTTCAGCCTACTCATTAGATGAACTGAAAAATTTAGGAGAAGTACTAAAACGGAACCCTCATGTCTGGATTATGCCAGACGATATGTACGAAAAAATAGTTTACGATGGTTTTAAATTTTCCACTATTGCCCAAGTTGTGCCAGAACTGATTGATCGTACATTAACTCTTAACGGGATGTCCAAAGCATATTGTATGACTGGATGGAGAGTTGGCTACGCAGCTGGCCCTGTGGAATTAATTGCTGCCATGAACATGATTCAGTCTCAGTCGACAACTTCGACATCTACTATTTCACAGTGGGCCGCAGTAGAAGCTCTAACTGGACCACAGGATTTTATAATTAAGCATAATAAAATTTTCAAAGAACGCCGTGATCTTGTTGTTTCCATGTTGAATGAGGCAGAGGGCATAGAATGTACAAAACCTATTGGAGCATTTTATGTGTACCCATCTTTAAAAGGGCTTATAGGAAAAAAGACAACCTCCGGTAAAACCCTCTCTAATGATGAAGACGTGGTAAAATACTTTTTAGAAACTGAGGGAATAGCAGCTGTTCATGGTGAGGCCTTTGGGTTGTCACCTTATTTTCGAATATCCTACGCAACTTCAACTACGCTATTAGAAGAGGCTTGCTCACGTATACAAAGAGCTTGTGAAGCATTAGCGTAATTGATGCAACTTAGGATCTTTTTTTAAATTTAATAGAAATATGATTTGTTTTAAATTTTATCGGTCTTACCACTAGACTCACCCACTAAATAAATGGAACGATAAAAACAAATAAAAAGCACTTATACTGTGCAGAGATGTAAATAATGTCTTCTAGGGGGATGATATGGTTGACACTGTTGGTTCAGGACCACGTTGCGTTGCTCTTGTTGGTCCCTATTTAAGTGGAAAAACGAGTTTATTAGAGGCTATGTTGGCCGCGACTGGTTCGGTTAGTCGCAAGGGATCAGTAAGAGAGGGAAATACTGTTGGAGATGCCTCAGTAGTTGCAAGAAAGCGACAAATGAGCATTGAACTTAATGTGGCTCATTGTCAGTTTATGGATGAAGATTGGACCATACTTGATTGTCCGGGCTCGATAGAGTTTTGGCAAGAGGGTCGAAATGCTCTAATGGCTGCAGATATTGCAGTTGTGGTTGTTGAGTCAGATTCTAGTAAAGCAAGTGTGGTGTCCCCCATTTTAAAATTTCTCGCCGATAGATCTATTCCTCATGTGATTTTTATCAATAAAATTGATAACCCGGTATCTTCTCAAGAAGAAACCATTTCTGCATTACAGAATGTTTCGGATATTCCTCTGGTTCTGAGACATTTGCCAATACATGAAGGGGAAAAAACAGCCGGTTATATAGACCTAATTAGCCAACGAGCGTACAAATATAAAGAAGGAGAGCCGTCAACGGTTGTTGAAGTTCCCGAAGAACTTTTAGATGGCCATTCGATTGCAAGGCAGGAGTTATTGGAATCTCTTGCTGATTTCAATGATGATTTGTTAGAGAAGCTTCTTGAAGATGTGGTTCCTGATAAAAAAGATGTTTACAGAGAGCTAATAGAGAACCTGGCTTCTGATAATATTGTTCCTGTAATGATAGGGGCTGGGGAAACACAGAGTGGTGTCTTCAGACTCTGGAAGTCATTACGTCACGATGCTCCCAGTGCTCATAAAACTGCTGAACGAAGGGGGTTTTCAATAAATAATGAACCAATTGTTGAAGTTTTTAAAACAAGCCAGGCTAAAACAGGCAAGTTAAGCCATGCAAGGGTTTGGTCTGGAGAAATAAATGATGGGATCTCAATGGGAGGAGATCGGGTTGGTGGATTATTCCGGATGTTTGGATCGGAAGCTTCCAAAATTAATGGAGCAGTATCTGGTGACGTGGTCGCTCTAGGGAGATTAAAGGAAGCTAAAACAGGAGATGTGTTGACTCTCTCAGGGCGCAATGAAAACTCAAACTCATGGAACGGTCTTCTTTCACCTGTTTACTCGGTCGCTGTAGAAGTCGAAAAACATGATGATGAAGTGAAGTTATCTTCCTCCTTAGCTAAGCTTGTCGAAGAAGATCCATCCTGTTCCATTGAACATAATGCAGACACTCATGAGTTAGTGCTTCATGGCCAAGGTGAAATTCACCTGTCTGTTTCTACAGCTCAATTATCAGAAAAATATAATGTTTCAGTAAAAACACGCAGGCCTAGTGTTCCTTATAAGGAAACAATTCGTAAGCAGGTGGAACAGCATGCTCGACATAAAAAACAGAGTGGCGGGCATGGTCAATTTGGAGACGTGCATATAGAAATTAGCCCTAGGCCAAGAGGCGAGGGCTTTGAGTTTAGTAACCGTGTTGTTGGAGGAACCGTGCCTCGCCAATATATTCCTTCGGTAGAGACAGGCGTGCGTAGATATTTAGATCGTGGTCCGCTAGGCTTTCCAATAGTTGATATAGCAGTATGTCTTTTTGATGGTCAGCACCATGCGGTAGATTCCTCTGATATGGCTTTTCAAACGGCTGCCCAAGCTGCAATGCGTGAAGGTATGCCAAAATGTAGTCCAATTCTTCTTGAACCGATATGTAAGGTTGAGATTGACACTCCTTCGGACCATACAAGCAAGGTCAATCAGATTGTAAGTGGGAGAAGAGGTCAGCTTTTAGGATTTGATACTAAAGAGGGTTGGAAGGGCTGGGATACAGTCTATGCGAATCTACCACAGGCAGAAATAGCTGACTTGATAATTGAACTTCGTTCACTAACTCAAGGTACAGGTAGCTTTCGCTATGAGTTTGATCATTTGCAGGAGTTGTCTGGACGTGAAGCTGATATGGTGATTACACAGAGGCAAGAAAGCATCGTGTAATTAATATTAGCTTACTACTAAATATTTAAACTGAACCTTCAGAATTACTGGTAGAATCTTTGCCGTATCTTCTTAATACGATAAATTGGATGGGAATCGTGTACTTATACCCTTAAAGAACAAAGGCAAAAATTTTCAATGCAAGTACCAGGATAATTTAAAATGCGAGTTGATACATGAATGTTTACGATAATATTATTGATGCGGTTGGACAAACCCCTCTAGTTCGCCTTAATAAAGTCGTTCCGCCCGGAGCTGCTCAAATACTAGCAAAATGTGAGTATATGAATCCAACTGGTTCAATAAAAGACAGAATGGCAACCTATATAATTGAGAAGGCGGAAAAAGAGGGTTTATTAAGCCCTGGGGGCACAATAATTGAGAACACATCCGGTAATACGGGTCAAAGTCTAGCAATGGTTGCCGCTGTGAAAGGATATAAATGCATCTTCACACTTCCAGATAAAATGAGTCAGGAAAAGATAGATATGATGAAGGCTTATGGTGCAAAGGTTGTTATTACTCCAACGGACGTGCCAGGAGATTCTCCGGAACATTATGTTAATAAAGCCAAAGCTATAGCAGCAGAAACTCCAGGCTCCTTTTACGTAGACCAATATCATAGTGAGTGGAATATAGAAGCTCATCGTTTGTCTACAGGAAGGGAGATTTTTGAACAGACTAATGGAGGAAAAATAGACGTTTTTATGGGCGGTACCGGCACAGGAGGAACAGTATCTGGTGTTGGTCGTTGGTTTAAAGAGCACGCCCCCAACGTAAAGATTATTGGTGTGGATCCTCTAGGCTCAGTTCATTACCATTTGTTCAACACAGGCTGTTTGCCAACTGCATATGTTTATAAAGTAGAAGGTATCGGAGAGGATATCGAGTGCGAGGCTATGGATTTTTCTGTAGTCGATGAAATGAGACAAGTAAATGATAAGCAATCCTTTGATATGGCCAGAAAGTTATTACGTGAGGAAGGATTGTTTTGTGGAGGATCTTCTGGATCAATAGTTCATTCAGCAATAGAAGTGGCGCTAGAGTTAGGCCCAAATAAAACAATTGTTGTTACGCTTTGTGATTCTGGTAATAGATATATTTCCAAGTTTCTATCGGATGACTGGATGAAGGAGCAGGGTTTAATTGAAACGGGGCCAGACTTAGGCTTAGTGGAAGATTTATTAACTGAAAATAATAAATCTCCTCTAACAGCGTTTTCTGACACTAAAATCTCAGAGATAATAAGAATTATGAGGGTCAATAGTGTGTCTCAGATTCCAGTGATTGAAGGTGGTAAGATCACTGGAATGATACATGAATCTGACATACTTAGAGGTCTTCGCGAAGGAGTTGTTCAGCAAGAGACTAGCGCAGGTGAATTAGCCGCACCGATAGGCGGTTTAATCTATCCCAAAGCGAGAATTGAAGAGTTATATTTTTTGTTTCAATCAGATCACGTTGCAGTGGTTATAGACGAAGGCAAGGTAATTGGCATAATTTCACAAATTGATTTGATAGAACATATTACAAAAAAAACTGATAAAAAATTTAACTAATTTCCATAGGGAAAATAGTTTTACATTTCTAGAAAATAGAGAAGTAACATGGTTGAATGTATAGTATAGAAAAACGTAATTAAATTACTCATATGAGAAGTAGGGCTATGACAAATATTGATCCAAAAATCCAAACTGAACTTGAGGCAGCCTCATTTAGGACCTTAGTACAGCATTTGCGAGATAATCCTCAGGTGCAGAATATTGACCTAATGAATTTAGCTGATTTTTGTAGAAACTGCCTTTCGAAATGGTACAAATCAGCAGCAGATGAGAAAGGGTTAGATCTGGATTATGACGCCGTTCGTGAGATGATTTATGGGATGCCGTATCAAGAGTGGAAAGATAAACACCAGGCCGAAATGACCTTGGAGCAGAAATCAGCTATGGAAGCAAAGAAGCAAAAATAGATTTCTCATTCATTTTTTTGTCGCAAGTACTTTCCCATAAATTAAACACTTATTTATAGAAAAACAGTTATTTCTAAGGAGGATGTTTTATGGTCGAAACTGGGGGCGTAGAAGTAGACCGCTTGAGAGGCTTTGTTGAAAGAATTGAACAGTTGGAAGAAGAGCGTGCTGTCTTAAATTCTGATATTCGATCTATAATGTCAGAGGCAAGGTCAGCCGGTTTCGACACCAAAACTATCCGGCGGGTTGTTCGTTTGAGAAGGTTAGACCCTAGTGATAGAATACATGAGGAGCAACTTTTAGAAGTTTATACGAGGGCATTAGACTTATAAGGTGTCGCTTTGGGCCTTGATTAACATTTCATTCTGCGGCTTCTGCAGATGAGGAGTCTGGGTTACGGAATGCGCGGATCAATGCCTCTTCCTCTATGATGGCCTTTTTATAATTGTCATGTTTAACGTGGCCGTATCCACGAATATGTTCAGGTATTTTGGCAATAGCCACAGCCAGTTCATAATTTTCATGGGTCAAGTGGCCTAATATTTCGTTTATATTTGATTCATATTTTTTCACTAATTTGCGCTCCAGTTTTCTCTCTGCGCTATATCCAAATGGATCAAATTTAGTACCTCGTAAAAACTTTAGTCGTGATAAAATATGGAATAAAAATAACGTTCCAGAACCAAATTCTTTTTTGATTTGATGGCCAGTATTAGGATCCCTCTCTGAGATAAGGGGTGGTGCTAAATGAAACTGTAACTTGTAATTACCTTCGAACTGATCATTGAGATTTCTTTTAAAGTTACCACTGGTAAAGAGTCTTGCGACTTCGTACTCATCTTTATACGCAAGTAATTTGTAGAAGTATTTTGCAACAGCTTTTGTGAGATCATCTCGACCTTTAGTTTTCTGTTCTTCTGTGTTTTGAACCTTTCTAACCAGCTCTACATATTGCTCTGCGTAATCTTCACTTTGGTAAGCAGTAAGAAATTTTATTCTACGCGAAATAATTTCTTCTATATTTTCAGAAACATCAGGCCTTTTGAGTCTTAAAGGAGTGCTAGGTTCAGCAGCTCTTAGCACTAAATCGGGATCAATAACCATTTTTCTACCCCAGAAAAATGCATTTTTATTTAATTCTACAGATACGGCATTTAGTTCTATTGCTTCTTCTAAAGCATTTGCAGATATAGGAATTAGTCCCTTTTGATAAGCGATACCAAGCATAAATAAGTTAGTAGCTATTGAATCGCCAAGAAGTGCCGTCGCCAATCGGGATGCTTCATAGTAATTGGATCCTTTATCGCCTACGGCTACATCAATAATCTTAACCATCTCAGCGCCCATTAGATCCATATCGGGGTTTCTAGTAAAATCTCCCGTAATAGTTTCATGGCTATTTATAACTACCTGCGTTATTCCAGGCTCCATTTTGGATAAGACTTCAGGGCTCGCTGACACCATTAAATCACAACCTATTACTGCATTGGCAGCTCCTGCAGCAATGCGCACGGCATGTAGATCCTCGGGGGCATTGCCTATTCTTATGTGGCTGACTACCGCCCCTCCCTTTTGTGCAAGACCTGCCATGTCTAATACCGAAGTACCTTTGCCTTCGATATGGGCTGCGGTTCCAAGTAAAGCTCCGATCGTTACAACTCCGGTACCACCAATTCCAGTAACTATTATACTGTATGGATTTTCAGTAGAAGGAATTACAGGATCTGGTAAATTTACGGGACCATCGTTTTGTATAGGTTCTTTGGTTTCTAAAAGCTTCGGTTTTTTTAATTGACCGCCGTGCACTGTGACAAAACTTGGACAAAACCCATTTACGCACGAATAATCTTTATTGCAGCTAGATTGATCGATGGCACGTTTCCGGCCATATTCGGTATCCACAGGAACTACTGATAAACAATTAGACTTAACAGAACAATCTCCACATCCCTCGCAAACCTCTTCATTTATAAAGATCCTTTTTGGTGGGTCAGGGAATAAATTTCGTTTGCGACGACGACGTTTTTCAGCAGCACATGTTTGGTCATAGATTAGAACTGTTGTTCCAGTTTGTTCTCGCAAATTGCGTTGTACTGCATCTAGTTCATCACGATGGTGGAAGCTCGTGCCAGCAGGAAAATCCGAATTATCGGGGTATTTGGAAGGTTCGTCCGAAACCACAACAACCTGTCTAGCCCCTTCAGCCGCTACCTGTCGTGCTATAGATTTAACCGATTGAGGACCATCTACTTGTTGTCCTCCTGTCATTGCTACTGCATCATTATAAAGGATTTTATAAGTTACATTTACGCCTGAAGCGACGGCTTGTCTTATTGCTAAATATCCAGAGTGATAGTAGGTTCCATCACCAAGGTTAACAAAAACGTGTTCATCACTGGTGAATGGGGCCTGTCCGACCCAGCTAGCACCTTCTCCACCCATATGTGTAAAGGTAGCTGTGTTTCGATCCATCCATAATGACATAAAGTGGCATCCAATGCCTGCTAACGCTCGACTACCTTCAGGAATATGGGTTGAAGTATTGTGAGGACACCCAGAACAAAAATATGGAACTCTTTTAACAGTGTCTGGTTGCTGAGATAGGGAAGATTCTTTTCTGGTCAAAAAAGCCAAGCGTTCTTCTATAGAAGGCGAGCTATGAAACCGTTTCAAACGGGCTGCTATCACCTGAGCAATTCTAGTGGGACTTAATTCTCCGGAAGAAGGTAATATCCATTCGCCTTTTTCGTCGTGTTTTCCGTAGACTCTTGGCCGTAGTTGAGGTTCCCAATTATATAGCTGTTCCTTAATTTGAGCTTCAATTAGTGCTCTCTTTTCTTCAACAACGAGAAGTTCCTCGCAGCCCTCAGCAAATTCCCTAAGCCCGCTGGGCTCTAATGGCCATGACATTCCAACCTTATAAAGACTAACACCTATCTCTGTGGCGATGTCTTTATTAATACCTAGGTCGTCTAAAGCTTGGCGTACATCTAGATAAGACTTACCTGTTGTTACTATTCCGAGCCTCTTTTTTGGGCTTCTATAAATAATTTTATCAATTTGGTTAGCTTTTGCGAATGCTAATGCTGCCTGTAATTTGTATCTATGATGTCTGTCCTCTTGAATCAGGAATTCGTCTGGCCATCTAATATTTAGACCACCTTCGGGCATTATAAAGTCATTAGGTGCAGTAATGCTTATTCTATGAGGATCTATGTGAACGGAAGCGGAACTGTCGACAGTCTCGGCCACAGTCTTAAAAGCCACCCAGCAGCCAGAATATCTACTCATAGCCCAGCCAAATAAGCCCAGATCTAGGAAATCCTGAACTCCAGCTGGGTTTAAAACTGGTATCATTGCGTCTGCGAAAGCATATTCAGATTGATGTGCGGTAGTTGATGATTTGCATGTATGGTCGTCACCTGCGAGAAGGAGGACCCCTCCATAGGGTGAAGAGCCCGCAAGATTTCCGTGTTTAAATACGTCTCCCGACCGATCAACACCTGGCCCTTTTCCATACCACATACCGAAAGTGCCATCATACTTAGCGTTAGGAAAAAGATTTGTTTGTTGGCTTCCCCATATAGCAGTTGCAGCTAGATCTTCGTTCACCCCTGGTTGGAAAACTATATGATGTTTTTTTAGGAATTCTTGAGCTCTTTGCATCTGCTGATCAATAGCGCCTAAAGGAGATCCTCTATAACCACTTACAAAGCATGCTGTGTTTAGTCCTGCCATTTGATCCCTTATACGTTGCATCATAGGCAGACGAACCAATGCTTGCGTTCCTGTTAGGTAAACTCGGCCCGACTGAATCTTATATTTATCGTCGAGACTGATAGCTGAAATAGCCATAATTTTCTCCATGACGTATCAGATCTAGAAGCCAAACAATCAATACAATAATACTAGGGTAACCACATCTTTGTGAATACATTAACTCTTATTGAAATTGTTTTACCGCAAAAGATTAATCATTATACCAAACAAATTGAAGAATATACATTATAATTCAAACGATTAAATCGATTATAATGTCATAAAAGGATTTAACTTATATTTTATTTCCAATAGTTTAGGAATAATAAGTCTTATAAATAAAACATTTATTTAGGGGTACGAACAACTTGGCCATCCTAATAACTGGTGTAGCAGGATTTATTGGCATGAATGTCGCTCGGTCTTTGTTGGAGCGTGGAGAACTCGTTATAGGTGTCGATAACTTAAATGATTACTACGATGTAAACCTTAAAAAAGCGAGGGTGTCATTATTAGCTAAATATAAAAATTTCCGATTTGAGTTTTTAGATATTTCAGAGCCTAAAAGCCTGAATCGGTTTGCAGGAGAAACCGATAAAATAATTCATTTAGCTGCTCAAGCAGGGGTGCGCTATAGTTTTAAAAACCCAGATTCTTATATCAAATCTAATTTAGCTGGCCATCTAAATATATTAGAATACGCTCGCTATATTTCTAATGAACTAATTAATATTGTCTATGCCAGCTCTTCGTCAGTATACGGAGCGAGTAAAAACCTTCCCTATTCGGTATCAGATTCTGTTGATAATCCTGTGTCTCTATACGCAGCAACTAAAAGGGCAGGGGAATTAATGAGTGAGGTGTATAGTCACAACTATAACCTATCACAGATTGGTTTGCGTCTTTTTACAGTATATGGGCCATGGGGAAGACCTGATATGTCGGCTTATATATTTACCTCTAAAATATTTTCCGGTGAGCCAATTCAAGTTTTTGGTGACGGTCAGATGCGTAGAGATTTTACATTTATAGATGATATTGTCACTGGAATAGTTTCAGCTTTAGATCGCCCTCACAACCGAAAGAGTTCCAATCATGAAATTTATAACTTAGGGAATAATAAACCCGAACCGCTTCTGCGTTACATAGGGTTATTTGAAAGTGCGTTAAATAAAAAGGCAATAATTGAGTTTGAACCTATGCAAGCAGGTGATATGAAAGAAACCTACGCTGATATCGATAGTAGCCGCAATGACCTAGGTTTTAAGCCAATTACTTCTATCGATGAGGGCATACCTAGATTTGTTAATTGGTTTTTACAATTTCATAATTTGAAATAAAAATTTGCAATGCTCCATCAGCGTTGTTTTGAAGATGTTCTATACAAGGCTTCCAATTTATCTCCATACAATTCTTTGATTTTATGTCGTTTTGGTTTCAAGGTAGGAGTCATTAGCCCATTTTCAGTGGTAAATCCTTCAATAGACACTGTAAAGTTTCTTACCTGTTCTATTGGCGATAACTGTTCATTAACTTTGTTGATCACAGATTTGATATGACCTTTAAATGGCTCTGATTCGATAAGTAGATTATGGCTTTCCTTGTGGTCAAATTTTTTGGCCCACTCTTCAATAAACGTTTGATCAGGGATTAGAAGAGCCACCAAGTGAGGTCGTTTATCCCCATAGACTATAGATTGTGAAATTTCTGGAGCAAAGTTTAGAATTCCCTCAACACGTTGAGGCGATATGTTATCACCTCCAGAATTGACGATAATATCTTTTTTTCTATCTGTTATTTTGATGTAATTATCATCATCTATCTCAGCAATATCTCCTGTGTATATCCAGCCCTGCCTTAAAATTTCATCTGTTAATTCTGGTAGGCCCCAATATCCTTGCATGACTAGCTCACCACGAACTACTAATTCTCCATCTTCTTCTAATTTTATCTCCACACCGGGGACAGCTGGACCGACTGTGTCTAGTTTTATACGATTAAAAGGATTGCAACTCACAATTGGGGCGGTTTCAGTAAGCCCGTAACCTTGAGAAATCCTCACTCCTAGAGAAGTAAAAAATAGACCTATATCATAATTTAGCGGTGCACCACCTGATATGAAGGATTTAAGTCTTCCTCCAAATCGTTTTGCAACTTTAGCTCGAACAAGTCTATCAAGGGCTTTGTTTTGTATTTTTTCCCAGAGACTTAATTTATTAAGCCCTTGTTCGTACTTTTTAGACCCAAGCTCTATAGTCTTGTTAAATAAAATAGCAGAAATTCCTCCTTTCCTAAGTACTCCTGCCGTTATTCTTTGGTGCATCATTTCATAAAGCCTTGGTACCGCCGCCATCATAGTAGGCTTAACCTCGGCCATATTATTTGCTAGCCGATCTATTCCTTCTGCATAATATATTTCGGCGCCAATTGAGATTGCAAAATGAAGCCCTGCAGTATGCTCATAAGAGTGACTCAGGGGCAGAAAAGATAGGAACACCTCATTATTTATTGACAGTAATCCGTCTTCATTAAATAAATAATGTGCTCCTGTACAATTACATAAAATTGCCCCATGACTCAGCATGACTCCTTTGGGATTACCTCCAGTACCGGATGTGTAAATCAGACAAGCAGTGTCTTGGCGAGTCCTGGTTATTAGACTTGTTTTTTGATCTTCTGAGGTTTGGATAAATTCATCTATAAGCTCATACCAATTAATTATTTCTAATTCTTTCAGATCAGTTTGAACTTTTTCTAGAGTTATTACAGTTTTTACTCCGTCTATTGAAGTTGCAGCTGGCAAAACCCGATCGGCTAATTGTTGGGTGGACACTATTACTATCGCTGCTCCGCTGTCAGATAAAATGTGAGCGTGATCCTTGGTTGTATTAGTTATATATGCGGGCACAGTTAATGCACCTGCTGCCATTATTGCTAAATCCGAAATACCCCATTCAGGAGAGTTTTCTGAAACAAGAACAACTCTGTCTCCAGTTGAAACTCCTAGAGACCTCAAACCTTTTGCCAGGGCTCTTACTTGACTATCTGCTTGCTTCCAGGTTGTGGGAATCCAAGTTTCCTTGTCTTTCTTCCAAAACAGAGGCTTCTCTTCCAACTCTGTTGCCTTTGAAAAAAACATTTCGTGCAGAGTTTGCCAATTTTTATAGTTTTGAGCGTAATCCATCTTTCCCTCCGAGCCGTGATCCAGTAAATAATAGTTAAACACAATAATTTACTTATTTCGTCACAGATAATTGAACTTATCTGTAATAAATATTTAATCAACCGTTTGAGGACATTTTGAAAAAGTTACTTTCTTCAACATCTAATAATATTTCAAATAATAAATTGGGTGACCTACCTACATGGGACCTTAGCGATCTTTATGATGGAAAACACTCTGAACTTCTAATTATGGAAAGAAAAGAAGTTTATTTCCGAGCAAAAAAATTTGAGAAAGATTATAAAGGCAACTTATCAGCATTAAGTGGAGACAAATTAGTTGATGCAATTAAGGAATACGAAGAAATAGAAGAAGTGCTTGCTAAAATGATGAGTTTTGCTTCTTTACTCTACGCAGCTGATATGACTGAAACAGAATCAGGCCAATTTTATCAGAACACGCAAGAAAAAATAACTGAAATATCAACGAATCTTTTATTCTTTACTCTGGAGTTGAATCAACTCGATAATTCTCATTTAACAAAAATTATTACCGAATCGAAATCCTTTAAATATGAATCTTGGATCCGTGATATTCGAGCCTATAAACCTCATCAGTTAAGCGATGAGGTCGAACGCTTAATATTAGAAAAACAAGTAGTTGGACGAGCTTCTTGGGTTCGCCTATTTGATGAAACCTTGGCAAAGATGAGATTTAAAGTTGATCACGATGGAGAGGAGAAAGAACTAACCAGCACAGAAATTTTTGATCTACTGTCAGACAAAGAAGGAGCCATTCGAAAAGGTGCAGCAAAGTCTATCGGAAAAGTTTTAAGTGAGAATGCCAGTGTATTTACGCTTATTACAAACACTCTTGCAAAGGATAAGGAAATTGAAGATAGATGGCGGCGCTTCGATAAACCGGTATCAAGTCGTAACTTATCGAACTTTGTAGAAGATGAAGTTGTTGATGCATTAATTCACGCAGTAAAAGAGATGTACCCGAAATTATCTCATCGATATTATAAGATTAAAGCGGGTTGGTTTGGATCTGATGTCCTTCAATATTGGGATCGTAATGCCCCGTTGCCTAATGAGGATAATAGGATAATTTTGTGGGATGAAGCAGTTAAGATAGTTCTCAGCGCATACGAAGAATTTTCTGAAGAGATGGCTGATATAGGCCGCAAGTTTTTTGATAATAATTGGATTGATGCCCAAGTAAGGAAAGGGAAATCACCGGGGGCATTTGCTCATCCCACTGTTCCAAGCGTTCACCCATACTTATTATTAAATTATCAGGGAAAGATAAGGGATGTTATGACATTAGCCCATGAACTTGGCCATGGGGTTCATCAATGCTTAGCTTCTGAGCAGGGGCATTTGATGTCTGATACGCCTTTAACCTTAGCAGAAACTGCGTCAGTTTTTGCGGAAATGTTAACATTTAGAAAATTACTTGATGATTCCATTACTCAGAATCAGAAAACGATAATGATAGCTGGCAAGATCGAAGATATGTTAAATACAGTCGTAAGACAGGTCGCTTTCTTTGAGTTTGAACGTAATGTGCACGAGAAGCGGTTGGCAAATGAACTTCTTACAGAAGAGATTTGCGATATTTGGATGCAAGTTCAAAGGGAAAGTTTAGGGCCGTCAGTAAAGCTGTATGATGAATATGCTTATTATTGGAGCTATATCCCACATTTTATCCATTCTCCTTTTTACGTGTACGCTTATGCATTTGGCGACTGTTTGGTTAACTCACTTTTTGCTGAATACCAGGAGAATAAATATGATTTTAATACAAAGTATTTGGATATGCTAAGGGCTGGTGGAACCTTACGGCATAAAGAATTGCTTTCTCCCTTTGACCTAGATGCCAGTGATCCATCATTTTGGAATAGGGGGCTTTCTGTTATATCGGATCTCTTGGATGAGTTAGGTGAAGTGGAAACAAAAAGTTCTGGTGACTTTTTAAAAAATTAAATTCTGAATCACCCAGATTTATGATAATTGTCATTGGGTAACTTTCGGTTTGATTTTGAGTATGGGTTTTTTGGTGAAAACTTTTGTAAAAACGTTTGTTAATAAGGTAATTTCGAATTTAACTAAAAAAATATTAAATAATCTCCTAAAAAACATGTTTTCTTTAATAATTTGTCCTAAGAGCACTTGTTCTTACTCGTTTCTGTGGGTATATCCCGCGCATGTTTGTTAATTGTTTTTCTAAAAACACAAAGTTGAGTTGAAGGTGTTTTACTTATGAAGATTGCCATTCCTTTAGAGCGAAGAGCTCATGAAAGGCGAGTTGCAGCCACACCCGACACGGTTAAACGATTTATCTCCATGGGAGTTGAGGTCAGTGTTGAGTCAGGTGCAGGTGAAAAAGCTTCGATACTTGATAACGATTACGTAGTAGCTGGAGCAACAATACATAAAACTAGGGTAGAGACTTTTAAAGGGGCTGATATAATTCTGAAGGTTCAAAGGCCTAGAACTACTTCTGATGGTGGAGCAGACGGCCTTGGAGATTACCCTGATGGATGTATATTAGTTGCTTTGCATAATCCTTTCGGGGACCCGATTGGTGTAGAACATTATGCAGCAAAAAATATTGTTTCTTTTGCTATGGAGTTTCTTCCACGTATAAGTAGAGCTCAATCAATGGATGCCTTGAGCTCCCAGGCTAATCTTGCCGGCTACAAGGCGGTTGTTGATGCTGCCGCCGAGTATGGAAGAGGTATTCCGATGATGATGACGGCGGCTGGACGGATCAACCCTGCGAAGGTTTTTGTAATGGGTGCCGGCGTGGCTGGATTACAAGCAATTGCTACAGCAAGACGCATTGGGGCAGTTGTTTCCGCAACAGATGTTCGGGCTGTTGCCAAAGAGGAGGTAGAAAGTCTGGGCGCTACCTTTGTGATGGTAGAAAGTGAAAATGATGATTCAGGTCAGACAGAGGGCGGGTATGCGAAAGAAATGTCTGATGATTACAAACGGAGACAAGCAGAGCTAATAGCAACTCATATATCTGGCCAAGATATAGTTATTACTACTGCATTAATTCCAGGTAGGACAGCACCTGTATTGATCAACGATGAGATGATCGCGTCCATGAAAGCTGGGTCGGTGATTTTAGATTTGGCTGTAGAACAGGGCGGAAACGTAACACGTAGCGTTGGGGACAAAATTATAACCACGGAGAATGGAGTAGTCATCATGGGACATTTTAATCTACCCTCACGTTTGGCCTCTGACGCATCTGCTCTATATGCCAGAAACTTATATAATTTTGTTGAGTTGATGATAGATAAAGAAACGCAGCAATTAGAAATTGACTGGGATGATGAAATAATTTCCAGTTCTTGTTTGACCCGTGATGGCAAAATTATTCATCCAGCACTGCTTGAAGAAAAAAAAGAACTCGATTTGAGTGATCCAGGTTCGGTTAAACCACAGCAAGAAGGGGTTTAAAATATGAACGCAACTAACATCGCTGTTAAAGCGATGAAAATTGCTGATGAGCTGCACAACTTATACCTGCCTGTGGCTGATGCAGCTCAGAAGACCAACAACATAGTAATAAGTTCCTCTTCTGGAGCCGGTGATAATTTTGTTTTTCTTTTTACAATATTTGTTCTAGCAGTTTTTATTGGTTACTACGTGGTTTGGAGTGTGACCCCTGCTTTACATTCTCCACTAATGGCAATTACTAATGCAATTTCATCAGTTATAATTGTAGGTGCGCTTATTGCCGCTGGGCCTGAAGGATGGAACTTGGCCAAGATATTTGGATTTATTGCTGTAATACTGGCTTCAGTTAATATTTTTGGGGGCTTTATTGTAACTCAGCGCATGCTTCAGATGTTTAGACAGAAACGCTAAAGGGGAGAATACTGTATATGTCTGCTTCTTTAACGGCTTCCTTGTATCTACTGTCTAGTGTTTGTTTTATTATGGCTTTGCGAGGGCTTAGCTCTCCTAAAAGTGCAAGAATAGGTAATATTTACGGTATTGCGGGAATGGTCATTGCCGTATTTACTACCCTTGCTCTTCCCGGAGTAATCTCATTTGGTATGATTGTTTTGGGGGTTTTAATTGGGGGAGCTATAGGCACTGTAATCGCGCTAAGAATTGAAATGACGGCGCTGCCTCAACTAGTTGCTGCTTTCCATTCTCTTGTGGGTCTTTCTGCCGTATTTGTTGCTGGAGCTGCATTTTATGCTCCTGAGGCTTACGGTATAGGACATGCCGGAAATATTAAAACCGCTAGTCTTGTGGAGATGTCCATCGGCACCGCTATAGGAGCCATTACCTTTACCGGGTCAATAATTGCTTTTGGAAAGCTTCAGGGAATTGTATCTGGTAGGCCGCTTGTTTTTCCTGGTCAACACTTAGTTAATTTAGGCTTAGGAATATTTCTTGCGGCTTTAGTCATCTGGCTTGCATTGGATGAGTCTCAGACAGCTTTCTGGTTAATTGTGATAATCTCGTTATTACTTGGCATTCTTATAATTGTTCCCATAGGTGGCGCAGATATGCCAGTTGTTGTCTCGATGCTAAACTCTTACTCAGGGTGGGCTGCCGCTGGAATAGGTTTTACATTGAGCAATCCATTACTGATAATTGTTGGAGCTTTGGTTGGATCATCAGGAGCAATACTAAGTTACATAATGTGCAAAGGTATGAACCGCTCATTTATAAGCGTAATCCTGGGAGGATTTGGTGGTGAGATTTCAGGATCAAGTGAAGGAAAAGAAGATCGAATAGTTAAACAGGGTGCCGCAGCAGATGCAGCCTTCATAATGGAACAAGCTACGACAGTTATTATAGTACCTGGATACGGCATGGCAGTGGCTCAGGCACAGCACTCTCTTGCTGAAATGGCTAACTTGTTAGGTGAAAAAGGGGTTGAGGTACGCTATGCAATTCATCCGGTTGCTGGTCGTATGCCCGGTCATATGAACGTACTATTAGCAGAAGCTAACGTTCCATATGAAAACGTATTAGAATTAGATGAGATAAATCACGATTTTGCTTCTACAGAGGTTGTATTTGTGATAGGTGCGAATGATACAGTTAACCCTGCGGCAAAGACTGATAAATCGAGTGCTATATATGGAATGCCAGTGCTGAATGTTGAAGAGGCTCAAACCACTTTAGTTGTAAAGCGTTCTATGGCATCCGGTTATGCTGGTGTTGATAATCCTTTGTTTTTCTCAGATAAAACCATGATGCTTTTTGGCGATGCAAAGAAAATGTGTGAAGACATTGTAAAATCGCTTCAGGGAAGTCAGCACTAATTTCGCTTTTTTGCTGGGTTACAAGCTCTGCTGATCAATTAGTCTTTTGTATGTAAATACTCCTGAAAAACTTCCCCAAAGAAACGTCTATTATCTGCAGCCTTGCAATAATTACAAGAGAATCGAGTTTGAGAAACCCCTTAAAACTAACAGAGCTTAGTAGCCATCTCTTTCTTTACGTTTTCTAGCCATTTTTCTTGCTCTTCTGACAGCTTCAGCCTTTTCACGGGCTCTTTTTTCAGATGGTTTTTCGTAGCTTCGGCGTAGCTTCATTTCCCGAAAAACACCTTCACGTTGCATCTTTTTCTTAAGCGCTTTCAGAGCCTGGTCAACGTTGTTATCTCTTACAACAACTTGAACTATGTTACTCACCTCCTTCTATACTTTTCCTCAGTGTTTTCAATTTCTGCCTCATACTTAATTATTAGTTTAAACAGTTATGGCGGCGGTTTCTAACACAAGGCTCTTGGTTTTACTAGACATATTCGAAAATGGGCAAAGATAAGGGCATTTAATTGTCATGTTTGATTCTATTATGTATTCATGTTTATGCTATCTGGGGCCCATTCTGATAGCTCCATCAAGCCTAATAGACTCACCATTGAGCATTGGGTTTTCGATGATGCATTTAACGAGTCGACCGTATTCATCCGGATTACCTGCCCTTTTAGGAAACTGAGTGGCATCTAGTAAACGTTGATGGGCGTTTGATGGCATGCTACCAAAAAGAGGGGTATCAAAAGGGCCCGGGGAAATTGTCATTACTCGTATACCTTCACGCGCGAACTCACGAGCAAGGGCTATTCCCATGCCTACAACACCGGCCTTTGAGGCGGCGTACGCAGTTTGACCTATTTGTCCTTCATAAGCTGATGTTGAGCCTGTGTTTATTATTACGCCGCGTTCTCCTTCTTGGTTTGGTTCTTCTTTTATCATATTTGCAGCTGTCAATCTGATCATATTGAAGGTTCCGGTTAAATTAACACTTACAGTTTTTTCAAACCAGTCTAGATCGACGGGCCCTGTACGGCCTACTACTGCGGCTCCAGGTCCTATGCCCGCGCAATTTACTAGGATTTTAGCAGTTCCATGGGCCTCTTTAGCTAAACTGATTGCTTTGGAAGCACTGTCAGGATCGCTGACATCACACTCTATGGCTAAACCGTTGATTTTTTTTGCGGTTTCTTTTGCCCCCTCTATATGCACGTCTAGCAATGCTATTTTTGAAGTTTTCTCGCTTAGAAGTTTAGCTGTGGCAGCTCCTAGCCCAGATCCTCCACCTGTTATAATTACCGAAGAGTTATTGATGTCCATTATCTATTTGCTTTCTTTGAGTGAGACTTATCATTCATCATGAGTTAGATTTAACCCACGTTCATTCAGTACTGAGCGCAAGGCCTTTAAGCCTGAATTAACCGCGGGGGCTCCACAATAGGTAAACATTTGAAATATTACCTCTGCTATTTCATCTGGTTTACAGCCAACATTAAGGGCGCCATATATATGGACACGTAACTCTTCTGTTTTCTCCATAGCGGTCAAAGCAGAGATGGTAATAAGTTGTCTGGTTTTATGAGAAATTTTTTCTCTGGAGTACATATTGCCAGAGACAAAATGGGTTAGATCGAGCGCTAGTTCGGGATCAAAAGATTTCCATAAATCAAAAACTTTTTCACCTTGTAGACCATCGAAGTAGAGATTCTGGATTCTAGCTCTATCCTTTTTTTGATCTTCTAAAGATTTTGCCATATGCAAATTACCTTTATTTTATGTAAATGTAGGATTGAATTAAATTTTGTGTTTTTCTTATTTACTGTTTAATGTTTTAGCCTCAATCCTTGCATATAAGTTTTTTTTGAACAATGTAGGTTGATTATAAGAATATTACTTATTGAAAAAAACATGACTTTTACTAATCATAGAAATTCAAAGTAAGAGGGGCTCTGTATGATTGATAAGGATCTTGAATTTGGATTCGGAATTGCACCGGTAGGTGATAGAAATCTTACGGATCAAGAGCTTTACTCAGAGGTCCTTTCAGATTGTAAAGTTGGACACCAATTAGGATTTGATAGTGCTTGGATGTTAGAACATCATTTTTCTGACTACTATCCTACTCCTAGCCCTCTATTATTTATGTCTAACTTAGCTCCACAGTTTCCTGGGCTGAGCTTTGGTGCTTCTGTTTTAGTAGCCCCTTGGTATCAGCCAATGCGTCTTGCTGGTGAGATTGCAATGTTGAGTAATTTATGTTCGGGCAATCTTTTCTTAGGTCTAGGAAGGGGTACGGCAAAGTTAGAATATGATGCTTTTGGTATAAATATGGAGGAAGCGAGAGATCGTTTCAGTGATTGTTGCGAAATCCTTAAATTGGCTCTCTCAGGTCAACCATTTTCATATCAAGGTAAATTTCATTCAACAAACCGCGAAGTTCGTATTAGACCTGAACCTAATAGCGATAGGATCCATCTCTATGGGGCAATAGGAAGTCCTCAAAGCGCAAGTATAATGGCAGGTATGGGGTTGCCTCCTCTTAATGTTTGTCAGTTTCCATTTCATATACTGGAAAAATCTATGAATCTATGGAACGACCAGGCTAACAAAAGCGGACATCCATCTGACAACAGACGTCCCGTACTAGTTCATACCCTCATGGCAGATAGTGACGATGAGGCTTTGGATTTAGCTCGAAAACATTTATCTGAATATTTCAGTTTGCAGACTAAGCACTATGAAGCTGATGCTGATTTTTGGTCTGACATTAAGGGGTATGAGCAGTTTAGTCGTTTTTTCAAAAACCTTAACTTGTTGTCAGATCCAGATAACATTGATGCATTTGCGGGGCATAATTTTGTTGGTTCGGCTAAAAAAGTATGTGAACAGGTTGAGAAACTGAAAGCAATTGGTCTCAACTATATGATAGTACACCCAGCTACAGTAGGGGTTCCCCGTAAATTACGTCAGGAGGTTTTAATACGATTTGCGCAAACAGTGGCGCCTGAATTTGCACCTGGTTTTTCCAAGGCAGCCTAATCTAGAGAGCCTTATCTTTTTAACTTTAGAACCGAAAGCAACATAGGCGAATTATGGCAATAATACTTTACGATCTGGTCGGAATTGATGATAGGAGGTTCAGCTCAAATTGTTGGAGAACGCGTCTGGCGATCGCCCATAAAGGACTAGATTGCGAGACGGTACCAACCCGTTTTACTGAAATAGACCAAATAGGAGATGGTACCTTTAAAACTATTCCTGTTATTGATAATAATGGTGATTATGTCGTTGATAGTTGGTCTATAGCAGAATATCTTGACGATAAATATCCAGAACGACCACCGATCCTAGGTGGAAGTGATGGCAATCAACATGCGAGATTTGTTCAGGAGTGGGCAGTTACTAGAATTAGTCAATTTTTGTTTACTATGATTGTTGAAGATATACATGCCCACCTAACTCCGGAGGATCAAGAATGGTTTTATAACTCAAGATCTAAGCGTCTCGGAAGAGACATAACAGGCGTTCAGGTGGGTCGTGAAAGTCGACTAGTCGAGTTACGACAGCGTCTAGAACCAATGCGGTCGGTCGTAAGAAACACCCCTTATCTGGGAGGTGAATTACCCACTTATGCTGACTATGTCGCCTTCAGTCCATTTATTTGGGCACGCACTGTTAGCTCATTGGCCCTATTAGAGAAAGACGATCCAATCTATTCCTGGTTTCAAAGGATCTTAAATCTTTATGATGGACTAGCCAGAAAAAATCCTGGCTACGATTGGTAGAAACATCTTTAGTTCTTATAACGGTAAAATAAATGTCTTACATAAAATTCAAGCTTGGAACTTTTGTAAACAATGACCAAACTTTTGTTGGGATGGTCATTAATCAAAAAATTTTCAATATCTCGGAAGTAGTAAATACATATACTGGTCCTAAGCCAACAACTACTGTTGGAATAAAGGAAATGCTTTTAGAGTGGGACACTAATTTTGATTCTTTGTGCCAAATTGCCGAGACCATCAACAATGAGGCAGGAAAATATAGAGAATGGAGAGGAGAAAAGGATATTGCAGAGACAAGTCCGTTACCTCCAATTTTAAGTCCTAATAAAATGATTTATGCAGCAGCAAATTATGGTGGTCACATCCGAGAGATGCTTAACGCTGGTACAGCTAAGAATGAGCAGGAACGTGAAAATATGTTGGATCGCGATAAAACAAGAGTGAGGCCTTACTCTTTCCTGAAGGCACCAAGTTCTCTGGTGGGAGCGTATAGCAATATAGTTTTACCTCCAGAGGCAACAAAAGTGGACTGGGAAGTCGAACTCGCACTGGCTATTGGTAGAACCGCTAAAAGGGTCAAGGCAGAAAGTGCGCTCGATTATGTAGCTGGTTATATGACTTCAAATGATATTACGGCTCGCGATTTACAAAGCCGACCAGATTGGCCAACACTTCGCACTGACTGGTTTACAGGCAAGAGCCACGATAGCTTTGCCCCCATGGGTCCATTTTTCGTGCCGGCTGCTTTTATTGATGACTACAGGCTAATAAATTTAACTTTAAAGGTGAATGGTGAAATCAAACAGAATGATCCTGCGGGGGATATGGTTTTTTCAATTGAAGAACAGATTGAGCATGCTTCTGCTCAGCTAGCTCTTCATCCGGGGGATATAATTTCGACCGGAACACCAGAGGGCGTAGGACATGGAAGTGGGACTTACTTAAAAAGTGGAGATATTGTGGAAGCAGAAGCTTCTGGATTAGGTTCACAAAGTTGTTTAGTTGTTGAAGAGGTCATTTGATTTAAATCGTTTTATTTTTTAGTATTGTTTTTTGAAGTTTGGTTGCAAAAGGGGAGCATTAATTTGGTATATTTAGCAACTGTAGATGATTTTCCATCACTTGAAGATATTAAGTCAGTAAAAAATCAAGTGAGTGCTGAGGAATGGAATACTCGCGTTAACCTAGCTGCTTGTTACCGCCTGGTGGATTTATATGGAATGTCAGATATGACCCGAACACATATATCTGCAAAGATACAGGGGGAAGAGTCATTTCTTTTAAATCCATTTGGATTAATGTTTAACGAAATCACTGCTTCAAGTTTAATTAAGGTTGATATAGATGGTAAAATACTAAGCGAGAGCGCATATAAAATAAATCCGGCTGGTTATACCATACATAGTGCAGTACACTCTGCACGAGAGGATGTAAATTGTGTTTTACACACTCACTCTGAGGCCGGAATGGCTATATCGGCACTGGAGTGTGGTTTTTTGTCTATAAGTCAACATGCTATGAGGCTCCACAACAGGGTAGCGTATCATGATTATGAAGGTCTGGCTTTCGACTTAGATGAGCGTGAACGACTGGCTAAAGATTTAGGAAATCATCGCAATATGGTTTTACGCAATCATGGACTATTGACGGCTGGTAGAACTATAGATGAGGCGTTCTCATTAATGTTTTATATGGAAAAATGTGCACGAAGTCAGCTGAAAGCAATGGCGACAGGTGCTAAATTAATAATTCCTTCTGATGAAACATGCGAACATGCTGCTAAACAATTCGATGATAATGTTAACGTCTCCATTCGGGATTGGCCTGGCCACTTGCGTCGTTTGGACATGATGGATGGTAGTTTCCGTAGGTGAGTTTTATTAATTTAAACAAAAACTGAGTTTATTAAAGTTATATTACATAGGTATCTAAGGATTTCTGAAGAGCGTAAATAAAGTCGTTATAAAATAATTACAATTTCTTAAGTGTTAGTGGGGTTAATAAATAAATGGCACAGACACATAAGATAGTGACTTCTGATAAGCTGTCCGCGACTTTAGATCATGAATTTGATACATTTCCTAAGCTGTTAGAGCGAAATGTTATCGAGAGACCAAAGCGCACTGCTATGCGCGAAAAAGATTTCGGTATTTGGCAATCATGGACCTGGGAAGAAGTATCTATTCAAGTAAAGCTAATTGCGTGCGGTTTGGCTTCTTTGGGGCTAAGGCGAGGAGATCCGGTCGCAATTATCGGAGACAATAGACCAAGGCTATACTGGACTATCGCAGCTGTGCAAGCACTGGGTGGAATACCTGTTCCTATGTATCAGGATGCTGTGGCAGATGAAATAAAATTTGTTCTCGGTCATGCTTTAGTTCGATTTGCTGTTGTTGAGGATCAAGAACAGATTGATAAATTACTGAGTGTTTTTAATGATTGTCCAAATCTAGAGTTTATTATTTACGACCAGCCGAGAGGTATGCGGAATTATAAGGAGTCACACCTTTACTACATAGAAGACGTAATTAATGAAGGCGATGAATTCGATAAAAGTAAGCCCTCATTTTTTAGCGATGAAGTTTCTAAGGGAGATAGCGCCGATACAGCTATTATTTTATACACATCTGGCACAACCGGAGAACCAAAAGGTGTTGTTCTAACACATGAGGCGATCTACCTGACATCAGTTAACGCAGCTGACCAGGAAGGCATAAATGAAAATGACGAATGCCTTGCATACTTGCCAATGGCCTGGGCGGGCGATCATGTTTTATCTTATGCTCAATCTTATGCAGTAGGCTTTTGCGTTTCATGCCCAGAATCATCTGAGACTCTCCTTAATGACCTTCGAGAATTAGGTCCCACCTATTTTTTTGCCCCTCCTCGAATTTATGAAAATGTATTAACGTCTGTGATGATACGTATTTCTGATTCCAGCAGTATAAAGCGCAAGATGTTCGATTTTTTTATGAAAGTAGCGCGACGAAGTGGTGCAGATATCTTAGACAAGAAACAGGTCAGTGTAATGGACCGGTTTCTATACTTTTTGGGAGAGATATTAGTTTACGGACCCTTAAAAAATACTTTAGGGCTAAGCCTAATACGTAATGCTTACACGGCCGGGGAAGCTATAGGTCCAGACATATTTCTCTTTTATCGTTCCTTAGGGATAAACTTAAAACAGTTGTATGGTTCTACAGAAGCAAGTGTATTTATTACGGCGCAACCTAACGGTGAGGTAAAACCTGATACAGTTGGGGTTCCTACACCCGGAGTGGAGATTACTGTTTCTGAAGCCGGAGAGGTTATGTTTCGCAGTCCAGGTGTGTTTAAAGAATACTTTAAAAATCCTGAGGCAACCTCGGAAACTAAAACTCATGATGGCTGGGTTCGCACTGGCGATGCTGGTCTAGTAGGTGATGATGGGCATCTACGGATTATTGATAGGGCAAAAGATGTTGGTCGGCTCTCTAATGGAACGTTGTTTGCTCCGAAATACATTGAAAATAAGCTTAAATTCTTTTCACACATTAAAGAAGCTGTGGCGTTTGGTGACGAAAGAGAATTCTGTGCCGTTATAGTAAACATTGATTTAGAAGCAGTCGGAAACTGGGCTGAGCAAAATGGTATAACCTATTCCAGTTACCAAGAGTTGGCATCTCTGCCTAGAATCTATGATTTAGTTCAAGAGAATATTGAACAGGTTAATGATGAGCTTTCAAAAGAAACCAATCTTGCGGGAGCTCAAATCAAACGCTTTCTTATTTTGCATAAAGAACTACACGCTGATGATGGTGAATTAACGAGGACACGAAAAGTTAGACGTAGTTTTATAGCTGAAAAATATAATCTGTTAATAGATTCTTTATATGGGGATGATAATCATTGCAAAATTACAACGGAACTAACTTTTGAGGACGGTAGAAAAGGACTGGTTTCTGCTGATTTAATTATTCGTACGATTACCTATGCCAATAAACTTGCAGCAGAATAATATTATGAATGAAATAGTTGCCCCATCTAACAAAGAAACAAATGCAAATGAAAGTTCAGGTTTGCATAAGGACGCTTCATTTGAGACCTTACTAGAGGTCGAAAAAATATCTCTCTCATTTGGCGGTGTGCATGCTTTAGATGAAGTGACATTCGACATCAGAAAAGGTGAAATTAGAGCAATTATAGGTCCGAACGGGGCTGGTAAATCATCGATGCTAAATGTGATAAATGGTTTTTATCAGCCTCAGCAAGGGTTTATTAAATACAAGGGCAATGAAAGAAAAAAAATGAGCCCGCAGATAGCTGCGTCTCAAGGTATTGCGAGAACTTTTCAAAATATAGCTCTATTTCGAGGTATGAGTACACTAGATAATATTATGACCGGGCGTAACCTAAAAATGAGGAGAGGCATTTTTTGGCAGATGATACACTGGGGTCCAGCGCGTAATGAAGAAATTCATCATAGAGAGATTGCAGAGCATGTCATCGATTTTCTTGAGATAGAGCCTATCCGAAAGACACCCGTTGGACGATTACCATATGGGCTCCAAAAGAGAGTTGAGTTGGGAAGGGCTCTTGCCGCACAGCCCGACTTACTCCTACTGGATGAGCCAATGGCAGGAATGAATGTGGAAGAAAAAGAAGACATGTGCAGGTTTATAATTGATGTTAATGAGGAGTTTGGTACTACCATAGCTCTTATCGAGCACGATATGGGCGTGGTGATGGACCTTTCTGACCGAGTTGTTGTTTTGAATTATGGCAAGAAAATTGCAGATGGCACTCCCGACTTTGTTCGTGCTGACCAGGGTGTTGTTGATGCATATTTGGGCGTTAGCGAGAAGTAGAGTGTTTTAGATATGGAAATAATAAACTTCTTAAATTTGGTTTTCTTGGCTCCATTCGTTGAAATGGTTTCCTATCCAATTTTTTTTAGTGAAGTTATTATTAGTGGGCTTTTAACTGGGGTTATGTACTCTTTAGTTGCCCTAGGGTTTGTACTTATTTTTAAGGCATCGGGTGTATTTAATTTTGCTCAGGGAGCAATGGTTCTTTTTGCTGCCCTTACGCTAGTAGGCTTAATGGAACACGGCTTTCCGATATGGGCGGCTTTAATTTCAACTATAATAGTCCTGATAGTTTTAGCTTTTGTAGTTGAACGATTCATGTTGCGTTACCTCATTAATCAAGAGGACATCATATTATTTATGGCTACAATTGGCCTAACATTCTTGATTCAAGGTTTTGGGGAGACGATTTGGGGAAGTAATGTAAAGCCTCTTGATCTAGGTATACCAAGCGAATCTTTTGAGCTGGGAGGGCTTCTTCTCAATGAGTTTGATTTATTTGCTGCAGGATCAGGAGCAGTTCTAGTAGCTGTTTTAGCAATATTCTTTCATTATACTCGAATTGGAAGAGCTTTAAGAGCTGTTGCAGATGATCATCAAGCAGCTATGGCTGTAGGAATTCCACTAAAAAATATATGGATAATCGTATGGTCAGTGGCCGGGTTTGTTGGATTAGTGGCTGGTATTATGTGGGGAGCTAAAAGTGGTGTTCAGTTTTCTTTATCGCTTATTGCTTTAAAAGCACTTCCAGTTCTCATACTCGGTGGCTTTACTTCTGTGCCTGGTGCGATAGTTGGCGGTTTAATCATTGGGGTTGGAGAGAAAATAGCCGAAATATATTGGGGACCACTAGTGGGTGGTGCAATTGAAAACTGGTTTGCCTATGTACTAGCCCTTGCTTTTTTGTTGTTTAGACCGCAAGGCCTGTTTGGCGAACGAATAATAGAGCGAGTTTAGTAGGACATATGTTTTATCGAGAGACAGGTCAATTTAAATCGAGCTATAAAGCTGATCAGGCAATATTTCCCATAACGCAGGATCGTTGGTTCATTCTGTTCATATTTATAATTGCCTTTTTAGTCATTCCGTTGACCGCAAGCGAATATCTACTTCAGGCGGTAATGATTCCACTGTTAATATTTTCTTTGGCAGCTATAGGGCTTAATCTTTTGGTTGGGTACGCAGGTCAGTTATCACTCGGAACGGGCGGCTTTATGGCAGTAGGAGCATATATGACCTACAAGCTGACTACTGCGTTTCCAGAAGTCAATATTATTGTTATATTTATTTTAGCTGGTCTTATATCGGCAAGTGTTGGTTTTCTCTTTGGTATTCCAAGCCTTCGAATAAAAGGGTTTTACTTAGCTGTTGCCACTTTAGCCTCTCAATTTTTTCTTGTTTGGATGTTTAATAAAGTTTCTTGGTTTTATAATCATAACTCATCAGGCACAATCACAGCACCGCCTAGAGAACTGTTCGGAGTTACAGTCACTGGCCCAACGGCAACGGCTGAAACACGCTATATTGTTGCCTTAGCCATAGTCTGCGTCTTTGCTCTAATTGCTAAAAACTTAGTCCGTGGTCGATTAGGCCGTTCTTGGATGGCGGTTCGTGACATGGATATTGCTGCTGAAATAATAGGAATTCGTCCGTTTCAGACGAAACTAATAGCTTTTTCAATAAGCTCATTTTATTGCGGTGTGGCAGGCGCCCTAATGGTTTTCCTATGGCTCGGAAGCGCCGAGACTGAGGCTTTTTCTATAAATGAATCATTTTATGTATTGTTTATGATTATCATAGGTGGTCTTGGGAGCATTCTAGGCTCATTCCTAGGGGCTGCTTTTATTGTTTGTGTGCCAATCTTATTGACTAATGCTCCGCAGCTGTTTGGACTGTCAATGCCTATAGATTTACAAAAACACATTGAAATTATGCTTTTTGGTTTTTTAATTGTCTTCTTTCTTATTGTTGAACCGCATGGTCTGGCGAGGCTCTGGCAGATAGCAAAAGAGAAACTTAGATTGTGGCCCTTTCCTTATTAGACCTTAAAATGTGGACGCACATAGTATTTATGTAATGTTAATAGATTACTTATTTAAAAAAATAGTGTTTAATAAATGAACTATAGAAAAGGGAGGGAATAGAATATGTTACGCAATATTTTGTTAGCTCTGGTCGGAGCTGTTGTTGCGATGACCGGAATTTCATCGACCACTATACAAGTGGCCGCAGATGAACAGTTTATTCCTATGTTAGTTTACCGCACTGGGCCTTATGCGCCGAGTGGCATTCCTGTAGCTAATGGATTCCGTGACTATTATACTATGATTAATAACCGCGATGGCGGTATAAACGGAGTCAAAGTTACATTTGAAGAGTGTGAAACTGAGTATAATACTAAATTAGGAGTTGAGTGTTATGAGAAGCTCAAGAACAAAGGGTCTACAGGAGCTTCTTTAGTTAATCCATTTTCAACTGGTATTACTTATCAGTTAATTCCTAAAGCTTCTGTTGATGAAGTACCAATTTTGTCTATGGGATATGGGCGAACTGCGGCTGCGGATGGCCGCGTTTTTAAGTGGGTTTTCAACTTTCCGACAACCTACTGGAGCCAAGCTTCTGCTTTTATCCGTTATGTTGCTCAACAAGAGGGCGGTGAGTCGAAATTGAAAGGAAAAAAGATTGCTCACGTATATCATAACTCCGCATATGGCAAGGAAGCTAACCCAACCTTAAAAGCCTTGGCGAATAAGTATGGTTATGAGCTAATTCTTTTGGCTGTAGATCATCCTGGGCAGGAACAAAAAGCTACCTGGCTGCAGATTAGACGCGCTAAACCGGACTGGGTATTTATGTCAGGATGGGGTGTGATGAACCAAGTTGCAGTTAAGGAAGCTGCTTCCATTAAATATCCTATGGACCATTTTGTTGGTAATTGGTGGTCAGGTTCCGATGCTGATGTTGTGCCTGCCGCCGCTGGTGCGAAAGGCTACAAGTCTGCTACGTTCCATTCTCCACGAAGCGACTATCCAGTGCATAAAGATATAATCAAACATGTATATGGAGGCGACCAAGCCAAGGCTAAATCTAATAGCTTTGGTGAAGTTCTTTATAATAGGGCCGTTGTGAATGCTATGTTTGCCGTTGAAGCTATTCGTACAGCTCAAGGTAAGTTTGGCAAACGAGCACTAAAAGGATCCGAAGTAAGATGGGGACTTGAGAATTTGAATCTTACGGAGGCCCGTTTGAAAGAGATTGGTATGGAAGGTTTCACTAAGCCCGTTAAAGTTAGTTGTAGCGATCATGAAACTATGGGGCCAATTATTATTCAACAATGGGATGGTAATAAGTGGAACATCGTAAGTGACTGGATTTCACCTATTAGAGAAGTGGTTAGACCTATGGTTGAAAAAGCTGCATCTGCTTATGCCGCAGAAAATAAAATAACTCCACGCAGCTGTTAATAAAAAAACGGGTTAGTAGTGAGTGAAGTCTTTGAAGAAAACTTATCTCCGGGGGTCGAAGTAGATCGACCTCCGGTTTTAAGCCTTAATAATGTAGAAGTTATCTACGATCATGTAATTTTAGTATTAAAGGGTGTTTCACTAGAGGTGCCCAAAGGGCGGATAGTAACATTATTGGGTGCGAATGGCGCCGGAAAAACTACAACTTTGAAGGCTGTTTCCAATCTGCTTAAAGCAGAAAGAGGAGATGTCACAAAAGGAACTATAGAGCTTGATGGTGAACGTGTTCAAAGTCTATCGCCTAATGAACTTGTGAAACGTGGCGTTGTTCAGGTTATGGAAGGTCGTCATTGTTTTGAGCATTTAACGATCGAAGAGAACCTATTGGTTGGATCGTATGTTCGAACCGATGGTGCGTCTGAGATCCGCTCTGATCTTGAGAAGGTTTATAATTATTTTCCTCGCTTGAAAGACCGTTCTAGCGCACAGGCAGGATACACGTCAGGGGGAGAGCAACAGATGTGCGCTTTGGGAAGAGCCCTTATGGCGAGGCCACGAGTTATTTTACTAGATGAACCCTCCATGGGCTTGGCGCCACAATTAGTTGAAGAAATATTCGAAATAGTTGATAAATTAAATAAGCTTGAACAGGTCACATTTCTTTTGGCTGAGCAGAATACCAATATAGCACTTAGATACGCAGATTACGGTTACATTCTTGAAAACGGTAGGGTCGTTCTTGATGGGGATGCAAAATCCCTCAGAAATAATGAAGATGTAAAAGAATTTTATCTGGGCTTATCAACTTCTGGTCGTCGAAGTTACCGTGAGGTTAAACACTACCGTAGGAAGAAGAGATGGCTGGCTTAATGGTCTGTCATATTGATATTCCTTAATCTGAGAAAACAAATACAAATATGGTCCACTTTGACGATAACGAAATAATAGACCCTGCAATACGTGAGGTTAAATTATTTGTTGATTTAGCTGAACAAATTGACCATGCGATAAAATACTCAGAATATTATTCTGATGTCCTAGGTAACATCAATTCAAAAGAAATTATTGATAGAGAGGGTTTTGCCCGATTACCAGTTTTGAGAAAAGCTGATTTAGTAGATATACAGATGAAGAGTCCCCCATTCGGGGGGCTATTAACCAACAAGGTATCTGAATATCCAAATTTATATAGCTCACCTGGTCCTATATATGAGCCTCAGGGAAAAGGCGATGATTACTGGAGGGTCGCCAGAGCACTTTTTGCTGCTGGTTTTCGTCCGGGAGATATTGTTCACAATAGTTTTTCATATCACCTTACCCCTGCAGGACAGATGTTATCATCGGGAGCTCAGTTTCTAGGGTGTTCTGTTATTCCCGCGGGCCCAGATAGTACCGAACAGCAAGTTCAGGTAATAAAGGATCTCAGACCAAATGGATATACAGGAATACCTGACCATCTTAAAATTCTGTTAGATAAGGCAAATGAAATTGGATCTGATGCTTCTTCGCTCACTAAAGCTTTAGTTTCAGGTTCGGCTCTTCCATCCTCCCTAAGACAAGAGATACGTGAGAGAGGTGTAGAGGTTTCTCAATGCTATGCCACAGCTGAAGCAGGACTGATTGCATACGAAACCCACTCTGAAGGTGTTTTATGTGAAGGAATGATTATTGCTGAAGGAATCTTCGTTGAGATTGTTCGTCCCGGGACTGGAGATCCCGTCCCTGATGGTGAAGTTGGGGAGCTTTTAGTATCAACATTCAATAGAGATTATCCCCTTATTAGGTTTTCTACTGGCGACCTCTCTGCCATATTGCCTGGCAAGAGCCCATGCGGAAGAACGAATAAACGTTTAAAGGGGTGGCTAGGGCGTGCCGATCAAAAAACAAAAATAAAAGGAATGTTTGTTAGCCCAGAACAAATAAGTACAATTTGTAAAAGACATCCTGAAATAATTCGTGCGCGTCTTTTAGTAAATCGTAAAAATCAAAAAGATGAAATGGTCTTCAAATGTGAGACTGAGCATAGAGATGACGCTATTTCTAAATCGATAATTGCAACTATAGCATCTGTCACTAAGCTAAAATCAAAAGTAGAGCTATTAGGTCCAGATGCTTTACCAAATGATGGCAAGGTGATTGACGATCAGAGATCTATCGAGTAATTCCGCTGTTATATAGTTTATCCTTCCGTTTAAAATAGACTCAAATGAACTCAAGTAGATTTGACACAAAAGTCGCAACTCATTCAAAGGAAAATTTATGCGTGTAGCTATCGTTAATGAACCAGGTATTAAAAATCTGTCTATATTGGACAAGCCTGATCCAGAAGCCGGACCTGGGGAAGTTTTGGTACGCATGCGTGCGGCCACTTTAAATTATCGTGACTTGCTTACTGTAGAAGGAGGTTATGGTTCTAAACAAAGGATAACGGATTTTATTCCATTGTCTGACGGAGCTGGAGAGGTCATATCAATTGGTGAAGGTGTGGAACGTTTTAAGCCGGGTGATCGCGTTGTAGGTAATTTTTTTCAGGAATGGTTGGCTGGTGAGCCCAATCACGAAAATATGAAATCTGGTCTTGGGGGGGTTATAGACGGCGTTGCATCAGAGTATAGAGTGTTCCCCGAACACGGTTTATGTCATACTCCTGACAACCTGACCGATTTAGAAGCCGCTTCTTTACCCTGCGCTGGCCTTACTGCATGGAGTGCTGTCATTGATCAAGCTAGAACAAATCCAGGCGATATTGTTCTAACTCAGGGAACTGGAGGTGTCTCCGTCTTTGCTGCTCAATTTGCTAAATTAGCTGGAGCTGTTGTAATTGGTACTTCTTCTTCTAATGAAAAGCTTCAACGTTTAAAAGACTTGGGAGTCGATCATACTATTAACTACACTGAAACTCCTGAATGGGCCAGAAATGCTCGAGAAATAAGTGATGATAGGGGAGTTGATGTGGTTGTTGAGGTTGGGGGTGCTGGTACTCTCGATCAATCGATTAAAGCCCTTAGGCCTGGAGGTGTTGCATGCCTAATTGGTGTTCTATCTGGCTCTAACCATGATTTTCGACTACCTCTCGTTGTTACTCGCAAAATTCGAATGGAAGGCGTAACATGTGGTAATCGAGAACAGTTTGAGTCGATGCTATCAGCGATAAAGCAGCATAATTTGAAACCTGCTCTAGATGAAAAAACATTTTCTTTAGAAGAAATTGTATCGGCATTTGAATATATGCGAGCAGGTAAGCATTTTGGAAAAGTTGCTATAGAGATATAATTAATCCGATACTTGTTTTTGGTCCTGAGAATTTTTCATTGCGCGCGTGCGCCCGAGACGCTAACGCAGGTGCCTGAGACATAAGAAGCGCCCTCAGATAATAAAAATAAAATGGCCTCACCAACCTCATCAGGCTCACCAGCTCTTTTCATAGGAGTAGTTGGCCCTACCGTCTCAACTCTGCCTTTTGGCTGAATTTCTGTGTCTATAAGCCCAGGACTAACCGAGTTAACTCTTATGCTTTCTGCAGCAACTTCTTGAGCTAGGCCCCAATTAAGTGAATCTACTGCACCTTTGGAGGCCGCGTATGGGACATTAACACCTGCCCCTCCCAAGCGTGAGGAGGCAGAGGATACGTTAACGATAGCTCCTCCCTTGCCTCCATGGAGCGTTGACATTCTTTTTATTGCTTCTCTGCAGCTTATAAACATACCCGTTATATTCAATTCCCACAGCTTTATAAGGTCCTCAGCTTTTACCTCATCGACGCGGCCATAGGGTCCTATAATACCAGCACTATTAACCAAGTGGGTAACATGTCCTAGCTCTCTATCTATAGTCTTATAGAGCTCGACTACCTCTGATTCTTTGCTAACATCTGCTTTCACAGCAATTGCAGTCGCTCCAGCATTTTGACATTGTGCAACCACTTGATCTGCACGGGCACGGTTGTTCAAATAGTTTATACAAATCTTATTATATCCCTGTTTGGCTGCATTAACACATGTGGCGGCACCCAAGCCTCGGCTTCCACCAGTAACTAAAAGAACTTTTGACATTTTAAACTCTCCTTAACGCCGTTAATTAGACTATCTAGTTGTATAGAGGGCTGAGACACATACAAATAAAGTTATTATTATACATAGAAAAGCTAAATTAATTCTTATTTGTTTAAACTAGAATAGTGCTTAGAGCGTATAAAAGATATTTATAATCACTTAAATAATTGAAAAGTAAAATATATAAGTTGTAAATTCAGAATGTGAAAACTAGAGAGCAATATTAATATGCTTCGATTAGCGGCTAACATATCATATCTTTTCACTGAACTACCCCTGATTGACAGAATAGGTGCGGCAGCTGAAGTGGGCTTTAAGGGTGTAGAAATTTTGACGCCCTATGAATATTCTACAAAAGAAATAAAGTCTAAGCTGGATGAATTTGATGTAGAATGTGTCCTTATTAATACACCCTACGGTGAAATTGCAGGTGGGCACACAGGCTTAGGGGCAATAGAGGGAAAAGAGGGTGATTTTTATGATGATATAAATAAAACTTTAGATTATGCGCAGGAGATTGGGTGCACCAGAGTTCATGTACTCGCGGGCGTTCCTGAAAAGAATGCAAATATGGTCAAATGCAGAGAAATTTTTATCAGTAATTTGTGTGTGATGGCTGAATTAGCAGCTTCAGCCGACTCTACGGTACTAATTGAGCCACTTAATACAATTGATTTTCCTGGCTATTTTTTAACTCATCAGGATCAGGCACATTCTATAGTAAAGGATGTTGGATTGGATAATGTGTTAGTTCAAATGGACTTTTACCATTGTCAAATTATGGAAGGTAACCTGGTCATAAACTTTAATTCTCATATTGATAACATCGGCCATATTCAATTAGCTGGAGTGCCAGGGCGAACTGAGCCTAACAAAGGCGAAATAAATTATCCATATCTACTTCAGCTGATAGATGCTTCTAGTTATTCTGGATGGGTAGGAGCAGAGTACAGCCCTGAAAGATCAACTCTTTCAGGGCTGAATTGGGCTCGGCCTTACGGCATAAATAAATAGTCAATTTGTTATAAAGAGTAATTACAAAATATAGAACCAGCTAGTTTTTAGTCAGCTTAAGCAAGCGGGCAGCGTTTTCTCCCCAAACTAGGGCTTTGTCTTCTTCAGAGAGGTTTTCAACAGAGTTTATATGCCCAACTGGATCTGGCTCAGCCATATCATATGGGTAATCAGTGCCCATCATAATGTGATCAGCACCCCAAGCTTCTATGAGGTGTCTTAACTGTAGTTCTGTAAATACAACGGTATCAAAATAAAGTTTCTTTAAATAAAAGGATGGTGGATTTGGTAATTGTCCATGCACATCTTCTCTCGTGGGGTAAGGATGATCAAATCTACCCCAATAGCCTGGTAGATATCCTCCACCGTGTGCAATACAGATTTTTAAACCAGGAAAACGTTCTAAATAACCGTCGAAAATCAAGTGCCCTATGGCTAAGGACGATTCCAATGGATGGCCTATTAAGTTTGTGAAATAATGATCTTTCATTCGTGACCCTTCAGTGGTTCCTATAGGGTGCATAAAAATCATCATGTCGAGTTCTTCCACCTTTGCAAAAAATTTTTCTAAACCAGCTCTTGTTAATTCTTCTCCCTCGACATTAGTGCCTATTTCCACTCCCCGCATGTTGTGTTCTTTATGACAGCGTTCGAGTTCAGCAATTGCCATTTCTGGATGCTGTAATGGGACGGTACACATTGGAGAAAATCGATCGGGATACTTTGCCCCCAGCTCACCAACTGTATCATTTGCAACGACGGACACGTCTCTACCAAGTTCTGGATCTGCCCAATATGAGTAATGGAATGGAGAGGGAGATATTGCCTGTATGTCTACACCACATGAATCCATGTCTTTGATACGTAGTTCAGGGTCTGTGAGCTTAGGCATCAGAATATCGTTTTGTTCAATATTCAATTCACGGGTTAAATCGTTTGCAAAGTGTATAACGGGCATTTGCTCTATTTTCCACTTGCCTTCAACCATAGTGTCGCACTCGGGAACATGCACATGACAGTGTATATCTACGGTCAAATGTTTGTTTCCGTTTTTTATGGTTTGCGTGTGGCCGTGATCAGTAGCGGGGGCGTGAGGAGCACATTTATACAGCATCTTTTTCTCCGACAGTGTTAGCTTTTCATAGAATATTAATTATTAGTCATATGGTGATATTAAGCCAGTAGTGAGTATTTGTCGTTATAAATTCTTTTATTTAATGTTAAGAAACCTCTCAATTCAGTTTTATCTTTAAAATTCATGATTTTTTTCTTGTTCAGAATTCCATTTCTCAGGATCTTCTAGGTACGATTCTACTATATCGAGCTCATCAGGCTCATATAACTGTCTATCTCGTGCTACTTCTAAAACATCCCACCAAGTTGCTAGGGCATGAAGTCTTACCCCAAGTTTATTCATAGTTTCTGTGCTTTGGGAGAATATGCCGTAATGAAAAACTACATAAGTATCAGAAACTATAGCTCCAGCGTCTCGTAGCGCCTTAATAAATTTTACTTTGCTACCCCCATCGGTTGTTAGATCCTCTACAAGAAGAACACGGGCTCGTTCTGGCAGATTTCCTTCAATCTGTGCCATCCGGGCGAATCCTTTAGGTTGCTTCCGAACATAAATCATGGGTTTTCTCAATTCTTCTGCAATCCACGCTGAAAAAGGGATACCTGCAGTTTCTCCTCCAGCAACTATGTCGATCTTATCTAATTGTGATTCACGTTTAAGCAACTCTACAGCTAAGTTAGTAAGTTCTTTTCGTTCTTCAGGGAAAGAGATTATTCGTCTGCAGTCAATATAGCTTGGGCTTTTTCGACCAGATGTGAAAGTATAGGGATTATTGGGCCGGAAATTTACAGCCTCGATATCAATTAAGATTTCAGCTGCGCGAGTGGCTGCTAAACGCGAAGCCTCGTTAGTATGAGTAAGCTCTTTAGGTCTGGACATGTCCCAATTCCTCTTTCAGGAGGTGAATATAAATAATACTATAAGAAAATAAGTAGAGTCGTTTTTGCGTGATATTAGAACTAGTTTGAATTCATTAAAACTAAATCTGGAAAATTCTATGGTATTTTTTCAAAAAAATATGATTTTTTATATTTTCCTTTTATTTATATTGATCTCAAGTATTGATTTATCGTCTCAAAAAAGCTTTGCCAGGGTATGGGAGGGTCATGTCTTGGCTAAAAGACTCAATGTACGTAGTGGTCCTGGAGAAGGATATCAAATAGTTGGAAAATTGCTGAAGGGGCAGAAAATAACAGCTATAGACCGTATTGGTAGGTGGGTTAAAATACATAGGCCTGATAATAGCCTTTCGGTCAAAAAAACACATAAAGGGAACTTAGCACAGGAGGTTTGGGTCCATAGGGCTTATATATGGCTACCCAAGAACTTTCTCCTTCCTGCCTTTGGAAAAGCCGAAAATAAGTTCATTGACTGGGCAATCGCGCGGGGTGATCTATATGAAATATCCATTAAGGGTACAGATCATTTATCAATATCGTTAGCGGAACTAATAAATAAAGAAAAGGCTCCAAAAATAGCTTACGAGGTGGCGTGCGCCTATAAGGATCAATTGAGGCTGGAGGAGAAAGTAACCGTTACTGTTTGGGGTGATAAGGGCACAGGAGAATATTGGATTGCTCAGATCACTTGCCCATAAAACAGATAGGTAAACTAATTTAATAGTTTATTCGCCATCCAATCAGCCATCATGGGCCTGACCAAAGCAGGCATATTATCACAACAGTGATTACCTCCCTTATAAACTATTAGCTCTGCGCTTTCACCGATTGTTGCTGCAGTTCTCTCGGCCTCACTCAAGGGACAAACGTCATCTTTGTCACTATGAACAACCAAGACTGGACAACTAATTTTTTCAGCAGATCCAATCAAAGTAAAATCATGTGATATTTCTCTCGCTTCCGAACGACTTTTAGCACCAAAAGAAAATTCCAGTATATCAAGAAGTGCATCTGAGGAATTATCCCAAAACGTGAACATGTCAAAATAACCTCCAAGAGCAATGCAAGCCTTTATGCGTTTATCATGGGCTGCCACTCTAGGAGCCGCATATCCACCCATACTGCGCCCCCAAATGCCGAATTTATTTTTGTCAAGCTCGGGTCTAGTTTCTAGATAATCAAGAACCGCGCCTACAGGAGATTCAAAATCAGGTCTTAGTTTCATTTGTTGCCATGTCATACCCTGTCCTGGTCCATCATAGGCACAGGTAGCTAAACCCCTTCGCAGATACTCATTCTCCAATGTAAAAAACTCTTCTTTAGTGGAATCAGCACCAGCATTTAAAAGCACACAGGGTAGTGGGTTGCTATTAAAATTTAATGGGAGCCTAAGATTGCCTGGAAACTCAATGTCTTCAAAAGTTATGGAGATACGCTCACTAGGTGGTTGTAAATATGGCATAGCCTTCAGATAAGCTTCACGTTGGAGCGTTTGGACGCGTAATTTTTCAGAAGGGTTTTCAACATTTCCAGCTTGACCAGTATGAAATGATATAGCGGCCCGAAAATATGCCTCTCCAGCGGTTTCTACATTCCCAGATTTTAAGGCTATTTCTGCACGATTTTCATGTTGACGACCTGTTTCTTCCCAACCTTTAGACCAATCGGACACCTCTTTCATATTATTGATTACGTTAATCGCGTCATTATAATCAACGCCAGATCCTATCAATCTCGGCAAGCGACTAATTAAGTGATCTTTGGTATGTTGGTCTGTCATTTTAGTCCTCTTTTAGAATATATATACTTATTGGCCTATCATATAAAAACCACAAGAAATTCAAGTTTGTTCATTATTAATAAAATTTAATTTTTATCTATCTACGTTGAGCATTTATGTCCGTATATGCGTATACAGCATCAGCTGTGGCTATTAAATTATTGTATTCGTCTCTTACTTCTGCAGAAGAAAAATAAATTTTTCTACCTGCCTTAACAACTTTTGCTTTACAGATTAATGTCATTCCCTTGGGACGACCAACAAAATTTGTTGTTAGGGAAACAGTTACATTTCCTCTGCGTTTATCAGGATCAGGTTCATAAATCCCACAAAAACCCGTAGCAGCATCGATAAGAGAAGTCATGGTGCCCCCATGGACTCCGCCCTGCCTATTTCTATGCATGTCTGTTAAGTTTACCCTAATTTCGGCGTAACCTTCTTCCCATCCAGTAAGAAGAAAGTTTAGGTGTCCATTAAGTCCTTCCTTTAATTCGCGAGGTAATAATTTTTTCATTTTGCTTCCAATGAGGTTAATTAAACTCTTTCTTTTATTAGTTTTGATAATAATATGATCATTTTCCCGTGGGCAATTCCATGGTTAAAATAGTTTTAGGCTTTGGGAAGATAAATGAAGAATAATAATATTTTCGAAGATATACAAATCAGGAGAGCAATTGAGACTCTTGAGGGCTCTTTGATTAGAGAAGTTGCTGAGCTAAACATTGGAAGGGACGACGTAATCCCATTATGGTTTGGCGAACCTAATGAAGCTACTCCCGATTTTATTAAACAAGCCGCCTTTGATGCATTGGAGGGAGACCAGGTTTTTTATGCCCAGAACAGAGGTGTTCCCTCACTACGTGAAGCCTTATCTACCTATGTAAGTGATTTACATTCCCGGATAATTGGTGTTGATCGCCTGACAGTAACAGCCTCAGGAATGAATGCAATAATGCTTGTTTCCCAAGCATTAATAGACGACGGCGACAATATGGTAATAGTTGGTCCTGTCTGGCCAAACTGCTGCCAGACCGTTCAGGTGATGGGTGGAGAGGCGCGTCAAGTCGCTCTAAAACCTGATGAAAATGGTCTCTGGCAACTCGATATTGATGCTTTATTTGATCTTTGCGATGAACGAACAAGGGCAGTTTTTGTAAACTCTCCTGGAAATCCTACAGGATGGGTAATGAAGTCTTCCGAACAACGCATTTTGTTAGACGAGTGTAAAAAAAGAGGGATATATGTGGTTGCCGATGAAGTCTATATTAGGCTTGCCTATGAGCAGCCAAGAGCACCTTCATTTCTTGATATTTCACTTGCAGATGATCCATTAATTGTTATCAATAGTTTTTCTAAGACTTGGTCTATGACTGGTTGGCGACTAGGTTGGTTAACTCATCCTTCTGTTCTTGGAGATATTTTCTCAGTTCTTAACGAGTTCAATATAGCTTCGCCTACCACTTTTGTTCAGCATGCAGGTCTGACTGCAATAAAGGAAGGTGAAAGGTTTGTAACTCAAATGGTTGAAGGCTACAGACAGAAACGTGACTTAGTGTTTCAAAGACTCCAAGCTATGCCAAGGGTTCAATTGTCATGTCCCGAAGCGGCCTTTTATGCTTTCTTTGCTGTCGACGGTATGGTCGATAGTCTTGAATATTCTAAACAATTAATTGAAACAACAGGTGTTGGACTAGCTCCTGGTAGGGCATTTGGTGAGGCAGGAGAGGGGTGGCTTCGTCTTTGTTTTGCCTCAGAAATGGATCTTTTATCGCTGGCCTTAGATCGAATTGAACCAGCATTATCATAATTTTTTTGAGGAAAATAATGAAAGTTATTATAACTGGAGGTACTGGAATGTTAGGCCGGCGCTTGGCGTTAAGGCTTTTAGCTAACAGCGAGTTAGTTGGGCGCTCTGGAGATAAAGAGCCGATAGATCGGTTGATTCTTGTCGATGCTTATGAACCAGTAGAACCGATGCCTGCCGACCCGAGAGTTGAAACTATTAGGGAAGACATATGTGACACCAAAGTTTTAGATAAACTGATTGATGATAATATAGATTCAATTTTTCATTTTGCTGCAGTGGTAAGTGGTGGCGCTGAAGAAGATTTTGATTTGGGCTATAATGTGAATTTGGATGGAACAAGAAACCTTTTTGAAGCATGCAAAAAAGTTGATGCGACCCCTCGTGTTATATTCACAAGTTCATTGGCTGTTTATGGGGGTTTTCGCGAAATAGTTGACGATACCCCACTATTGCCTCAAAGCTCTTATGGTGCTCAGAAAGCAATTGGTGAGATCATGTTAAACGACTACACTCGAAAGGGGTTTTTTGACGGGCGAAGTCTGAGGTTGCCGACAATAGTTGTCAGACCTGGTAAACCAAATAGGGCTGCGTCAGGTTTTGCCAGTTCTATACTCCGAGAACCGTTGCAAGGATCTGAGGCTATTTGTCCTGTTAGCCCTGAAACACGAATGTTAATTTTATCTCCCAGACGAGCAGTTCAAGCTTTTATAGATGTCCATAACGCAGAATCTGATCATTTAGGGTTTAGAAGAGGGGTGATGATGAACGGTATTTCGCCTTCTATTGGTGAGATGGTGTTAGCTCTTAAGGATATTGCTGGTGCAAAGATAGCTGATCGTATTTTATGGAAACCCGACAGCGAAATTCAGCGTATGGTAGATAGTTGGCCTTGGTTTGCTAACGGTATAATTGGCAGAGAACTAGGTTTTGAAGCAGATGAGTCTATTGAAGAGGTTGTCCGTAGTTTCATAGAAGATGAGCTGGATGGAAATATTATTTCTTAGAGATCTGTCTCTATATTTAGCAATGAAATAAATGGTAAACCTAATCTATCTCGACCTCCAAGATCACTCAATTCGATTATGAATGCTGCACAAATGACATTTGCACCCATCCTACGCAATAATTTTGTAGTAGCAACAGCTGTGCCGCCTGTAGCCAAAACATCATCGACAACTATTACACTGTCGCCTTTTGACACTGCGTCAGTTTGCATCTCCAAAATATCAAAACCATATTCAAGATCGTAGTTCTGAGAGACTGTTGAGCCAGGTAACTTTCCCTTTTTGCGAACCATAACAAGAGGGAGTTCAAGCTCAATGGCCAGTGGAGACGCAACTAAAAATCCCCTACTTTCGATGCCTATGATTTTATTTATGTCATATTTTTTTATTTTTTTAGCCAGGGTACTAATTGTGTGTTTCCAAGCTTTAGGATGGCCTAGTAAAGTTGAAATGTCATAGAAAAGGATCCCCGGTTCAGGGTGATCTTTTATAGTTCTGATATGTTGAAGTAAATCCATATTTACTAAATTATTCCATTTTATGGCTCTGACCTTGTTGCATGTTAAAGATATATCGATTAAAGCGCTAAATGATAGAAAATTAATAGCTAGTGTCGTTTAAAGTTGAAAGATTTATACAATGAAAGAGGGAACAACAAAATTCATTTTTCTTAACACACGATTGAATCTAATTTCTATTGTATTCGTCCTTTCTATTATAGCAGGAATTCTGAGCCCTATAAAAACAGGGCAAGCAAATGAAGTTACGCCAGTTATTATTTCATCTGGTAATATTTTGGGAGTTTACTTCCCGATTTCAGGAGCAATTTGCCATTCATTAAATAGCTTACGTCAGAAAACTCAGCAAATATGTGCTGTCGTTCCTGGGTCTGGTTCACTAGAAAGCATTGAACTGCTGAGAGAAAAAAAGGTGGACTTTGCTATAGTCCAATCGGACTGGCAATATTGGGCTTTTAAAGGAGCTGGCTTTTTTAAAGATCCAACCCCTTTTGAAGATTTAAGAACAGTCGTTTCTTTTTACACAGAGCCACTGATTATAGCAGTCAGAAATGGAGAAGGCGTTAAAAGCCTCGATGACCTAAAAGGTTTGAATATAAGTATTGGCCAGCCTAATAGTGCTGCTCGAGCAATGATGGAAGAACTTATGAGTATTATGGGCTGGTCGTTTACCAGCTTTAATGAAATTCATGAGATGAGTGTAGAAGAGCAATCATCTGCGCTCTGTAATAATCGAATTGACGCTGCCGTTTATGCAACAGGAAGTCCTTCCTCTACTTTAATAAATCTGACAAATAAATGTTCGGTATCGTTTTTGCCTATAAAAGGTCCTGAGATTAAAGCATTACTGGAAAATAAAGTTTTCTATCAAGAAGCAATAATACCGTCAGATGTGTATAAAGGAATAAATAGTGCTGTTCCGAGTTTCGGGGTAGGGCCGGTTTTGGTTACTCGAAAAGACGTATCAGATGTTAAAGTTAAGAAAATTGTTGAGGCAATGTTTAGTAACTTAGATTCTTTTCGTAAATTGCACCCCGCGCTTAACTGGTTGAAAGAAGAAAAAATGAAAGTTCAAGGCATGTCCAGTCCTTTGCACTCAGCAGCATCTCTGTTTTTTTCTCTTTCCAAACGTTAATTAAAGTTGAATTTACTTAATTTATAAAGAAATGATATTTTCTATATCATTGCTATAATTACTTCTGGTGTGTATAGAGGCGCCGCCAGTCGGGGAGTAGCTCAGCCTGGTAGAGCACTACGTTCGGGACGTAGGGGCCGGAGGTTCGAATCCTCTCTCCCCGACCATTTACAGACTGTGTTATGGTCCTGGTTGGTCTAAAATTTAATTTATTTGGCCTTTATTTATATAATAGCCCTATTTTGGGAGATGCGTCATGCTGCGATTTATACCTATTTCAATTAATCTTTTTAGTGAATGGACAGCAAAAAAGACTGATCCATTTGTAAAAACTCGATTTGGAAAGCTGTTTCTGGCGCTTGTCTTAATTGGGCCTGTGACATTTTTGCCAACTTTATATCAAGCTTGGACGGCACCTGATATAGATGCTCTACGCACATCTACTTGGCCACTTCTAATTATTGTTAATATTTCTGCGTTCATTGGCGTTGCGCACGAAGGAGACTGGCGTTTGAGATTGACAATGTTGGCATGGGTTATATTTATGATAATTATTTCATTAGCTGTTGTGGTTCGTTAATAGATTTCATGGTTTAAAATTAATTATATTTTATAAAAAACAATAAATTTACCAGTGAGTTTATTTTCAAAAAAATTATATATTAAAGCGCTTGCCTTAAGGTGAATTTAGTATTGCTGTCCATGATTAAGAATTAGAAAACCTGTTTTCAAGATCCGAATCAAACTTGCCATCTATTAGTACAAAAAGCACCTCGCAGACTTCATTTGATCTATTGCTCCAGGCATGGTTGGTTCCGCATTGAACAACAGTATCACCAGATTTTAAATGAACTTCTTGATCATCTAATACCATTGTAATTTCTCCTGATAAAATAATGGCATAGTCGATCGTTTCGGTTCGGTGCATGAGTGGGTGATGTCCACCTCTTCCAAAGGTCGAAGCAGGCTCATTTCCTAAGGCTTTAAAAGCCAGCCTGGCTTCTTTCATGCTCATATTGCGGACCTGGTCAGTTTCAGGGGCGAATCTATTAATTCTAATAACAGTCCCCTTAGAATCTGGCATTTGTCTTCTTGGGCCCAGTGTGGTTTCTCCGAGTTCCGAAAGAATTTGGGCTGGCGTAGCGGAGGTTCTCCAAATATCAGTAGAGGTATCATCCGGATTACGAGGATTAACATGAACAAAAGGTGCAGGGCCATCCATTAAGACTGTGGCCTCCCCTTTGTGATTATGGCCTGTAACTACACGTCGAATTTGACCTGACATAAAGACCTCCAATGTTTTCAAATTTATATGATAAAATTAGTTAATGTTTAAATTACGTTAAGCTTATGTTTCTTTTTCTTTCAATATATTGTTATAACCTGTTTAGTTTAGACAATCATACCATAAGCGCAGGCCTAGCTTTAAACTTTTGTCTGCTTTTAAATAAAAAATATCTAGGATATATTTTTGGTTAGCGCTATTGAAAAGAGATTTAATAGAGGTCTATGGCCCTGGGTTTTCCTAGTTACAGGGGCCTTTGTTGTTTCTACAAATCATGTCCTGGGTCGTTATATTGGAGGGGAAATACCACCTATTGGCCTCGCATTTTGGAGAGTTACTGTCGGAGCTCTAGTATTACTACCATTCGCTTGGAGGGATATATTAGAGCAACGGTTTGTAATATTAAAAGAATGGAAATTATTTTTTTTAATGGCAATTCTTTTCATGCCAATGGGTAATGCTATGGTTTATTTGGGTTATAACTTTAGCACCGCATTAAATGGAGGAATTATTGCGACTTCTCAGCCTGCAACAACCGTTTTCCTTGCTTGGTTAATTCTTAACCATAACATTAACCGCAAACAAATTCTTGGTGTGATAATCGCAGCCTTTGGTGTATTAATTATTTTAAGTGAAGGTGATTTATTTGCATTAAGTTCTCTAACCTTTAATAAGGGTGACTTAATGCTTATTGTGGCTACAACTTCATTTTCGTTTTACACCATTCTTTTACGCAAAATACCGTCAAGTATTGGACCTATGTTAATTCTCGTAGTGATCCAGATAATTGGAATAATTGTATTGGCTCCGTTTTATTTGTACGAATGGATCACCTATATGCCAGTTCCAACTAACTTTTTTTCAGTACTGGTAATAGCCTGGGTTGGTATAGTTGTCGCTGTGATCGCAGTCGGATTAACTAATATGTCAGTACTGGCTTTAGGTCCTGCAAAATCCAGTATTGGGCATTATTGTCGCGCTATATTCACTGCGGGATTGGCAATTGTTTTGCTTAATGAAGAAATGGAAATCTATCACTGGCTCTCGATTGGTTTAGTCATTATTGGAGTGGTTCTAATGAGCCGAGGACAAACACCAACTAGACGCACAGAAATTTCATGAAGATTATTTTACTATAGGTCTAGACACCACGCGAAAAGTACTTTTACTTGGACAACTTGAGAAGTCTTCATATTTTGAAATATAGGCTTGATAAGTTATTATTAAGCAATTGGTAAAAATACAATTAAATAAGAGAATAGCTAAAATAATGTACGATTTGCAACTTAGCGAGGAACAACTCGCAATCCGTGACACAGTAAGAGACTTTGTGGCTAATGAAATTACGCCAGTAGCCTTGCTGCCTAAGAGGTTAGAGCCTTTTGACCCTCCTCTGCCAACAGAGCAGATAGAGAAAGCTGCTGAGCTCGGTTTGAGAAGTTTATCCTTATCGGAAGAGTCTGGAGGAGCGAGTTCAGATAGTTTAACTCAATGCATTGTAGCTGAAGAGCTTGCAGCTGGTGACGCAGACGTTGCTGCAGTTTTGTCTGAAACTTCAGAGCTTGCTGGTCCCTTGTTTGATCGTGCCATGACTTCGGAACAAAAGAATCTAATATTACCTAAATTTTTGGAGAATAATGATTTTCATCTAGCTTTAGCTCCTAGCAGGATGGAGAATCATTCTGCTATTGGTATTAGATATCATAGGCAAAAGGAAAAAACCCCCAATAATGCTTTAGAAGCAAAAGCTACAGAAGGGGGTGGTTGGTTATTAAATGGTATTTGCTCTCGTGTTTCTAATGCGCCAATTGCAAAGCTTTTTGCGATTGAAGCCCAAACTGATTCTGGCTCATCATTCTTTTTAATTTCTAATGATCAACCAGGATTAAAAATTGTAGAGGTTGATCGTGATGGGGGTTGGTATTTGGGGTCTTGTGGGGACGTCCTTTTCGAGGATTGTTTCGTTTCCGAAGAAAATAGATTAAGTTCAGGTTCTTTTGAGTTTTCAGAGCATAGCCCGATTTCTAACGCGTTAAACCTAGGAATTGCTAGGGCGGCGTTTGATGCTGCAGTTGAGTATGCGAAGCTAAGGATACAGGGCGGTCGGCCAATAATAGAGCATCAAGCCATAGGAGAAAAGTTAGCAGAAATTGCAATAAGTCTTGAGGTGGCAAGAGGAACTATTTGGAGAGCAGCCTGGTATTTAGATAACCCTGATAAAGCAATGGCTTACAGTGGTGTTAGTTTACCGATCAATACCATAGCCCATGTATCTTCCTCTGAAATGCTCTACCGAGCAGCAAAAGATTCTGCTGAATGCTTTGGCGCAATGGGTGTGATGCGTGATATGCCTATGCAAAAATATATTCATCAAACCAGAATGTTTTTACACACAGGTAATGGTAATGCAGACTCAAGGCTCAAAATTGCTGAACTGATAGCTGACTTTCAAAATGGCTAACGAGGTTTTAGATTAATTATTCTTTGGGACCAGTCTAAATAAGAGGAAGTAAACATGGATTTTTCATTAACGGAAGAACAGAAATCCTGGCAAAAAAAAGCAAGAAAGTTTGCTGAAGAAGAAATCAAGCCGATTTCGTTAGAAAGAGATCAAATTGTTGATCCGGGCGGGACGATAGATTGGGATCTAATAACTAAAGGGTCTAAACTGGGGTTTCGGACTGCAGTGGTAGCTAAAGAACAGGGTGGCCATGGAGTTGATTATGTTACCCAAGCAATAATCATGTCGGAGCTGGCTAAAGCCGATAGCGCAATGTCAAAAACATTTAGTCAATGTTGGAAATGGAGCCATTTAATAGCAGCAGCTTGTACAGAAGAGCAAAAAGAGCGCTTTCTCAAGCCTTTTCTTGAGGATCATACTTTTGTTTTAGGATCGGGCCAAACAGAAGCTAACAGCGGTTCAGACAATCGCATGCCTCCGCCAGATAATTTGAATTCGGGAGTAAGATTACGAGCTGAAAAGGATGGAGATCATTGGGTTCTGAATGGAGAAAAACAATTTATCGCGCATGGGAATGTTGCAAAACTCTTTTTTTTGTTAGTCCGTACTGATTTTTCAGTTCCATTTACTGATGGTACGACTTTATTATTAGTCCCGCATGATACGCCGGGATTTAGTAGAGGTAAGGTTTATAATAAGAGTGGTTGGCGGTTCTATCAGAATGGTGAAATGATATTTGAAGATGCGCGTGTTCCTGTTAGTAATCAGATCGGAGAGACTAATCGTGCTCTTCACAAAGGAGATGGAGATTCATCAGGTGATATGTTTGGTGACTTAGAATTAGCTGCAAATGCATTAGGGATTTGTGATTCTGCATGTGAAAAGGCCATCCATTTAGTGCGGAGCTTTGATTCCAGGGGTGAATTACTAAAAGACCAACAAAGTGTCCAACTTAAAATCGGAAGAATGTCGATGCTTACTGAAGCTCTTCGATCGTATGTAATGCGTGTAGCTTGGGAGCATGACGAGAGGATTCATTCTACAAATGCTGGATTAGCTATGAACCTGTCAACCGATACTGTTCAAGAAGTTACAGAGCTTTGCATGGACATTTATGATAACACGGGAGCTCCTATGGATCGGGGAGTTGATAAATTAGTAAGGGATTCATTCATATGGAGTCACTTGGCCGGCGATTCAGTTCAGCGATTAAAAGTTGCTGGTCGTATACTCAGATAATTATCTAACTGAAATAAAGTTTCAAAACTCTTTGAAATTTATTTTGTTTTTCTAGTAATTTCTTCAATTATTTCAGTTGTCATCTGCTTGCTTGTTGCTTTCCCACCTAGATCACCTGTTCTGATGTTGCCTTTGTTTATTACAGAATATACGGCATTTTCAATAACATCTGCACAATTTGCTTCGCCTAAATGTCTAACCATCATTGCTGCGCTTAAAATTGAAGCACATGGATTGGCGATTCCTTTTCCAGCTATGTCCGGTGCTGTGCCGTGAACTGGCTCAAAGTATGCCCATTTTTCTCCAATACACCCAGAGGCAGCCAGGCCTAATCCTGCAGAAAGACCGGCAGCAATATCCGACAAAATGTCTCCAAACGTATTAGTGGATAAAATCACATCAAAGGTTTCTGGCTCTCTAATCATCTCTAGTGCACACGCATCAATATTGCGAGTTTCGTATTCTACATTAGGATAGTTAAGGGACACTTCCTTGACTGATTCAAGAAAGAGACCATCAGTAAGCTTTAGCGCTCCTACTTTATGAACGGCAGTTACTTTGGGGGTTTTGTGTTCTGAATTTACTCTATTTTGTCTTTCAATTGCCTGCTGGAATGCCATATTAGCTGTTTTGGATGAAGCGCCGCGGGTTATAAGTCGAACTGCGCAGGCTGTATCTTCATTAACCATATACTCAATACGAGAATAGAGGCCTTCAGTAACTTCACGAACAATTACGCAATCAATTTTTTTAACAGGAGCTTCTATCCCTGGAATCGTACGAGAAGGTCGTACGCTTGCCCCAACCTCTAGTCCAACACGTAAATCTCGTAAAGGGTCTCCACCGCCTGGTGGTATTTGTGCAACGTCCATAGCCCCCACAAGAACTGAATCTGCCTCTTTAGCCTTTGTCATACTTGTTTCGGGCATTGCATGTCCTTGTTTGAGATATGTACCGTGCCCAGCTGGGTGTGTTTCAAAAGTAAAAGAGGGTCCTCCAATTTTTTGTAATGAGGTGAGGACTTTAAGTGAACATTCTGTTACCTCAGAACCAATTCCGTCTCCAGGGAAGACACATATTGAGTAATTTGTCATAGTTATGTTTTTCCTAGAATTATTTATTTCATGTTGAAGATTTCAGTAAATTAGGTGATAGAAACTATTTCATCGAGAAAAAGAAAGCCTATAAATTGAAAGAGTGTGCTGACTAAGAAATTATATGTCTGCTATGATTAATAGAAATTTAACACTGTTTTATTTTTATGGATATTTAAGTTAGATATTGAGGATATTATCCGTTTTCTTATTAACATCCTAAATATTTTTTTAACTAAATTTCCTGCTTGGTTTAAATTATAGCTTTATAATGAAAGGAATTACTTTTTATGCTTAAGCCGGTTAGAAGGTTGATAGCTGCGCATAATGCGGAAGGTCAATCTTATATTCAAGAAGATAGAGATGCTCCGAACGTAACAAATACTGGAGGCATCGATGGATATCCATGGACAGAACTATGGGCTGTGGATTCTGTGCCAGCAGATAACTCAGGTAATTTTGATGCGGCTGATAGACCCATTAAACTGCAGCCTCCTGAGAGAGGGAATGTTTTTAGAATAGTAGATATTCCGCCCGACACCCTCAGGTTCGGGGATAATGTTGATCAGTCACCTGATACTAGCGCTGTTGCGGGCGATGATGCCTATGCCGCTGGAGCAGGGTCTCGTCACCCTGGCTTCCATAAGACCCGCTCAGTTGATTATGCCATCATTCTTGATGGAGAAATTGTTGCAATGATGGATGTTGGTGAAACTGTGATGCGAGCTGGCGATGTTCTCATACAAAGGGGAACAAATCATGCGTGGTCAAATAGGACTGATAAGGCTTGCCGTATCGCATTTGTGTTAATTGATGCTGAGGAGCTTTAAATTAATCCACAAAGGTTTTTACTTTTTGTTTTCTAATTATTTTTTTATTAAACCTTTTTTTTGTTTTTAGAAGGAGTGAATATGAAAGCCTCGTACATTCTTGAGCAAGGTGGACCCGAAGTTTTTAGATATGGTGATCTACCCGACCCTGTTGCCGGAGAAGGTGAGGTGGTAATTGACGTTTTCGCTGCCAGCGTAAACGGTGCCGATTGGAAAGTTCGTTCAGGCAGTTATAATATTATTAGTGATTTTCCATACATTCTAGGAAGAGATTTTTCTGGAGTTATAAGTGAAGTTGGCCCCAATGTTGATGGCTTTCGAGTTGGGGATAAAGCTTTTGGTGTATGTGATGTTGGTCAAGAAGGTGCATATGCTGAAAAGATTTCAGTGAAAGCAAGCATTATTGCTAAAAAGCCTGACACGATAACACATCATGAAGCTGTAGCATTAGCTCTGACTGGGCTTACAGCCATTATTTCTATAGAAGAAACATTAAAGCTTGGATCGGGTGAGAAGGTGTTAATTACTGGGGGTGCTGGAGGAGTTGCCAGCCTTGCGATACAAATTTCTAAAAATATTGGTGCATATGTCTTAACCACCACAAGTGCTCCTAATAAAGATTATGTGAGAAGTTTGGGTGCTGATGTAACCATTGATTATAGGAATGATGAATTTGATAAGATAGCTAAAGATTGTGACGCATTATTTGAGACCGTTGGTGGCGATGTGGCAACCACAGCTTCTAATAAACTAAGAAAAGGAGGCAGAGCAGCTTTTATTGCGTCAGGGCCTGAAGCACCAAGACTGGATAGAAAAGACATAGTTCTGCTTCGGCCAAATGTTGGTCGGGACCGGCATTTCTTGGAAAGGGTGTTAACCCTTTATGAAAGAGGAGCGATAAGATTGCCAGAAATAAAGACTTTCGATCTATCAGAGTCTGAGGCCGCTCATCGAATTAGTGAAGGTAGGCATTTCCGAGGTAAACTAATACTTCTCACAAGATAAGCTTAAGAGATTTTTTATGTGACTTTTACAGGAACTCCGTTTTCAGCTGATGAAACGATTGCTTCGATCACTGCGCAACCGTGAACAGCTTGCTTTGTGGTAACGGGGTAAGCAGCACGGCCAGTTATTGCATCAGCAAAGCTCTCAAGTTCTGCTCTGACAGTATCAAATCCTTTAAATTCATGCTCTTCTGTATTAATAACGCCCGCAGCCCCAGTGATTTGTCCCGTATTGTTAGGCGTATAAAGAAAGCTGCTCATGTCTGGATTACGAATTTCAACTGAGCCCTCTGACCCCCAAACGTGAAGACGAAATGAAGGATGTGTTGCAAGTAAAGTGCCGACATATCCTGACATTCCATTGGTCATCTTGAACAAAACTGAGGTCGTATCATCTGTGTCATTTGGCACTATGCGACGGAAACTTTGACAAAAGACTTCGTCAATTTCTCCGAATAGATCCATCATTAAGTCGATAATATGTATTGCCATAGGAGTAAGACCACCAGCTGGAGTCTCTCTCTTGTCGGCACGCCAGGCATCAGAGGTAAGAGCCATTCCTATGGGAGCACACATCGTACCTTCCCAGTGTAGTAACGTTCCAAGAGAGTTTTCATCAATTTTTTCTTTTAGAGCTTTTACAGCCGGACTAAACCTTCGATTAAACCCAACTGCTAATATCACATTAGATTTGTCTACGGCTGCAGTAGCTTGAAGTGCTCCTTCCTTTGTTAGTGTTAGTGGTTTTTCCATAAAAACGTGCTTGCCTGCTTTTGCTGTTTCAGTTATTTGCCTGACATGCTGAGAGTGAGGGGTTGCAAAAACAACCGCATCAATTTTTTTATTAGATAAAATGTCTTCAAAAGAATTAAAAATAGCTAGTCCCTGTTCCTCTGCAAACTCACTTACCTTGGAGGGTGTGCGCACATATCCTGCAGAGAAACGAATTTTTTTTGATTTTTGTTGAACCGATTGAACCAGCACCTTGCCCCACCAACCTAAGCCAACGATAGCGGCATTTAGCATCTTGTTCTCCTAGAAAGCTTTATTTATATGCTTATTAAAATATAATTCATAAACTCTATTTTTGATGGTGATGATGATATATGCAAGCTTAGTCTGCAACTTATTCATAAAAAATTCACCATAGAATCATGTTTGCGCTTAATTAAATTTAGTTTGAGATATTTTTAGGTTATCTTATCCATAGAAAATTGGAGGTCTAGAGATGGAAAAATTTGGAGTTGGTCAAGGTGTAAGAAGAGAAGAAGATCCTAGGCTTTTAAAGGGTAAGGGCTTGTTTGTTAATGATGTAAATATTCCTAACCAGGCCTATGCAATAATTTTGCGGTCTCCTCATGCGCATGCTGAAATTAAATCCATTGACATATCTCAAGCTTTAAAAGCTAAGGGAGTAATAGGAATATACACTGGAAAGGATATCGCAGAAGATAAATTAGGTGTGCCGGGCATGCCGGCTAAATGGCTTAGGCCCGATGGACAACCTATGAAATATCGACCTCAGCCACCATTAGCATTAGGAAGAGTAAGATATGTTGGAGATCCAGTAGCATTAATCATTGCAGATACCATTGATCAAGCTAAAGATGGAGCAGAGCTGATTGATGTGGACTATGATCCTCTGGCATCTATAACTGATACTGAACAAACGATATTAGACGGTGTTCCTTTAGTTTGGGACGACTATCCTGATAACGTCTCAGGACAATTTGAAAAGGGTGATCTTGATTCTGTAAGCTTAGCCTTCAAAAAAGCTTCGCATATTGTTAAACGAAAATTCAAAATATCTCGTGTCTTTGCTCAATATATGGAACCTCGTGGAGCAATTGGGGTCTATGATGCCAGTGAACAAAGATTCACTCTATACGCTGATGTTCAATATCCACACAGAGTGCGTCAGCTTTTAGCAGAAAAAATCTTTTCTATTCCGGAGCAAGATATTCGTGTTGTTTCGAGAGATGTCGGAGGTGGTTTTGGAACTAAGGGCTGGCAATATGCAGAGCACCGTTTAGTTCTCTGGGCATCGAAAAGAATAGGACGTCCCATTAAGTGGTCCTGTGAACGTAGCGAGGCTGTGCAAGCGGATGAACATGGAAGAGATAATATAACCGAAGCTGAATTGGCCTTTGATTCAGACGGAAAAATTACCGGGCTAAAAGTTGATACTATAGCAAATATAGGGGCTTATCTCTCAGCTATTAGGAACCTTTTGGCAGTTTCTCTGAGCCTGGGTGGTTTAATTGGGGTTTATGAGGTTCCTTCAGCATATGTGAGGGTCAGGACAGTTCACTCGAACAGCAATCCAACTGCTCCGTATAGAGGGGCAGGACGCCCTGAGGCGACTTATGTAATCGAGCGCATGTTAGATGAAGCTGCTAGAGAATTGAATATAGATCCGATTGAGTTGAGAAGACGAAATATTATTCCGTCTGAAAATATGCCTGTAAATACCGCTTTGGGTCAAAACTATGATTGTGGTCAGTTTCTTGAGAATCAAGAAAAGGTGCTAGAGATGGCCAATTATAAAGAGTTTATCAATAGACAAGAAGAAGCTTCTACTCGAGGTAAACTTAGGGGTATAGGCATTGCAAATCCCATCGAAGAAGCAGCCTCTCCAATTCCTGATTTCTCTGAGATAAGATTTGCAACAGATGGATCGGCAACTGTTCTCATGGGAACTAAAAGTCAGGGCCAGGGACATGAGACTATTTATAAACAGATCATTTCAGAAAGGCTTGGCCTAGCTCCTGAAGAGGTCAGAGTTATAGATGGTGATACCGATAGAGTGGCCTTTGGCATGGGCACAATGGGATCACGCTCCACAGTGGTCGGTGGTTCTGCTCTTTTTTATGCGGCGGATAAAATAATAGATAAAGCTAAGATTATTGCAGCAAACCTTTTAGAGGCCAGTATTTCAGATATAGAGTTTGCAAATGGGAAATTTTTTGTAATTGGGACTGATCAAGAAATTGCACTAAAGGAAGTAGCAAAGGCCTCTTTTATTCCTGCTAAGTTGCCTGAGGGGACTGACCCAGGACTCTATGAGTCTTCAACTTTTTTACCTTCTGATTCTACATACCCTAATGGAAGCCATGTATCTGAGGTAGAGATTGATCCTGATACTGGAGTGGTGGATTTAGTCGGATACTGGGTTGTTGATGATGTTGGTATAATGATCAACCCAACAATAGTTAAGGGTCAAATTCATGGTGGTATAGCCCAAGGGGTAGGACAGATTCTTATGGAACAAGTCTGTTATGACAAAGACAGTGGTCAACTCTTAAGTGGGTCTTTTATGGATTACGCAATGCCTCGTGCTGATAATTTTGTTTCAATCGATGTATCAAGTAATGAGGTTCCTACCTTTCGTAACCCTCTTGGGGTAAAGGGTGCAGGCGAGGCTGGCACTGTTGGAGCTATGCCCTCACTTATGAATGCTATATTGGATGCACTCGCTCCAATTGGGGTTACCAATATTGAAATGCCGGTTACCTCTGAGCGTGTTTGGAGTGCTATAAATAAAGCAAGGTTGAATTATCAATAACTTACTAAAAAATCTGTTGATTTTTTTCTGTTGTCTATGAATAACAGATTAGTCTTAAGGAGAGTTTGAAATGAAGTTTGTAAGGTTTAACCAAGGAACCACAGGCCTATTAGTTGGCGATCAAATAATAGATGTGATCTCTTCTTCGGAGTCACTTGATAAGTCTAAGTCAGATATTTTAGATAGACTTTTGCTTGAGAGAGGAAAGGGCTCATGGAACGAAATGATTATTCACTGGGATGAAGCAAAAGAGCCACTTAATGAACTGAACTCTTTAGCTCAATCAGGTGATCTTCAGCAGACCTTACCGCTTACATCAGTACGTCTTGATGCTCCACTGCCAGATCCGAGAAACAGAATAATAGCTTTAGGCGCAAACGTGGCTGCTCATGCTGTTAACGCATTTAAGGCGATAACAGGACAAGAATTTACCGAAGATCATTTTCATAAAGAACAAAGAGATGGTTTGCCTCCTTGGGGCTTTACAATTATGCCGGAGACGGTGGTAGGCACAGATACTGAGGTGAAACCTGAATCTGGAGTTAAAAAATTTGACTATGAAGTTGAAGTTGGAATTATATTAGGTTCTGGAGGTAGAAATTTAACAAATAATGACTTCAGTGTTTGGGGCTTTACTGTATGGAATGATCTTTCTATTCGCGATCCACGACTTGGAATTGGTGCGCCAATACACCGAGGGGCGTTTAATTGGGCCTTGGAAAAAAACTTTGAGACTGGAAATTCTTGTGGCCCCTGTGTTGTTGTAGATGAAAGTTATGATGTTAATAATTTACAGTGCGTCATGAGAGTGAACGGGGAAGTCCGCCAGGATTGGAACACATCGGATATGATTTTCGGATTTTCTGAATCTGTTTCCTATTTGTCGCGTTATATCCAAATAAATCCCGGAGACATTATTTGTTCAGGAACGGGGGAAGGAACTGCAGTCGAAAGTGGGGTCGACGGAGACAAGTGGTTAAAACCTGGGGACAGGATGGAAGCTCAAGTCGAAGGGGTTGGAACATTAGTAAACACAGTGGGCGAATGGGGTAAGTCTTGATTATTGGTTTAAGTATAATAGATAGATTTAATTTGTAGCATTTTTCCATCGACGATGGATCCATAACCACTGTTCAGGGGTTTCTTCGATCCATCCACTTACGATGGTATTTATTTCTTCCATGAACTTTTGTTCACTTCCGGGATCGGACGTCTCAATTTTTGACAGAGGACTATAAAGTTTAATCTGTAGCTCATGGTTGTTCTTTCTGATCATCCTGCCTGGAATCACAATCGCACCAGTTTTTGCAGATAATAATGCGGGGGCTCTAATTGTTAGAGCGTTTTTCCCCAGAAATGGTAGCAAATAATCTCCGTTCGACCCTTTTTGATCTACGAAAAGATTTACAGCTCCTCCTGAACGTAATTCTCTAAGAATATTTATACCCGATCTTTCGTTTTTTTCTATAAATTTAACAGGAAGGCCATAACTACGGAGCTTTAACAATTTGTCGAAATAAACATTATTAGGTTTACGATATACATCCATTACCTGGCGTCCACATAGGTTGCTAAACCAAGACAAAGCTTCCCAATTAGCTATATGTGCAGTAACAAAAATTATAGGGGTTCCCGCTGGAGGTAAGTGTTCAAGCCCGATAACAGTTATTTTTGGTCCTAGTTTTTTTATACAGGCAAATTCCCCCATAGTGCGTCCTAGGTTATCCCAAACCCCATGCATAAGCTTTTGCCGTTCTTTTTCCGGCATATCAGGGTATATATATAAAAGGTTTGACATTCCGCGTTTGTGCCAATGCAAGAGCGGTCCTAAAGTACACGCTAGGGCGCTACCTATATTACTTGCTGATCTTGGAGGTAAAAATGAGATTAACCCCAAGACTATAGATGCAAGAAATGCTTGGGTGAACTTTAAAGGGTTAACCCAAGGTTTCAATGTGTGCCAGAAGGATAAAAACATATTCATTAACCTAGTCATTGATAGCTTCAATCAAGAATCATATTTCAACATTTTATCTTTTGAGCTTTTTAATGATATTAAATACTAGCGCAAATTTAGTTAAAATGTGAAACATTCCTTGTTCTTAGTTTTGGAATTAAAAAAATTATGTTTAGTTAGTAAATGCTTGTTAATTAAAACCATGGAATAAAAATGATGCGTTTGAAAATAATAAATCGTAAAAATATGACAGATGAACAGGGCAAGATTTTTGATGAAGCCCAAGAAAACGGATGGCCGGTAGGGGGTCCTTTTTGGGCCTACATACGTATTCCAGAACTAATGCGGCAGTCATTAAAGTTGCGTGAATGCCTTCAAGAAGGGCCATTAAGTGGACGAGAGCGGCAGATAATTAATCTTGTCGTCGCGCGTCATTGGAACGCTAAATATCCATGGTTTGCTCAAGTTCGCGGAGCGTTAATTGTTGGTTTGGAAGAAAAAATAATTCAAAGTATAAATCAAAATCTTCAACCAGAGTTTGAAAGCTTACGAGAGAAAACCGTTTACGAATTGGCAAAAGAAATGCTGGAAAATCAATCTATAAGCGATAAATCCTTCAATATTGCGGAAGAATGCTTAGGGTTAAATGATCTGATAGCAGCTGTGGCATTGATAGGGCAATTTGGAATGACATGTTGCACTGCTAACGCATTTAAAATTTTGCCACCTGAAGAAAATATAATTCCACTTTTATAATTTAATTTTGTCCCGCTATTATAAGTAGTTGATTGTTTGTCACTATTTATTAAGTAGCTTAAAAGCAATAATCTGAACATTATTTTTCTACGCAGTTATAACAGAATTATTTTAGTAGATTTTTTTTATTATTGTTCAGAAACTATTCATTTTTCATTGGAGGTATACCAAAATTTATATGACGGAATTCAAACAAATAAATGTTGGGGTTATTGGAACAGGATGGGTAGGAGGTATTCGAGCCAATGCTTGCGCTCAAAATGGTATTGTGAACCAAATACATGTTGCTGAAATTAATTCTGTGCGTCAAAAGGAAATAAAGGATGAGATCAATCCGACTTCTATGACTGATGATTGGAAAAACTTAATAGCTGACGAGTCTATCGATCTTTTGGTTATTTCAATGACACCTGAAACCGAACGATTTCCTATTGTAATAGCAGCTCTTGAGGCAGGTAAGCATGTGTTTGTGGAGAAGCCACTAGCACCAACCATACAACAGGCAGAACAAGCATACGATCTAGCCGAACAAAATAATCTAAAAATAACGATTGGTTATTCTAGAAGATTTGACCCGAGATACGTTTACGTAAAAAAAGCTCTAAGAGATGGTCTTATTGGCGAACCAGTGACATGTTTGGTTTCAAGAAACTCAACACGTGAATTAGGGAATAAAATTACTGGGCGATCAAAAATGTCTCCTGCAGCCATAGGTGGCGTACATGACCTAGATTTTGTTTTATGGTGTCTTCAGCCACGCAAGCCAATTCGGGTTTATAGTCAGACTGCAGGAAAACTTTTTAGTCGCAAAAGTGAAACTCCTGATCATCAGTGGGTAATGGTCACAATGGATGACGGTACAACAATAACTGTAGGAGTCGGATGGATTCTACCAATTGGTTATCCCAATTATGTGCAAGCCTGGATAGAGGTAATAGGGACAGATGGCGCTCTTACGATTGATGATACTCATAAGGAAGTACAACTTAATACGATCGAAAATGGAATAAGATATCCTCTGTCATCAATGCCTGGTGAGCCTGTAGATCACGTTTTTGCCGGTTCGATGTATGATGAAACAAGTCATTTTCTTGAAGCAGTCGCTTTTGATCGGACCCCCATGGTTTCTAGGGAAGAAGCAATTAATGTAATGTCTGTTTATAATGCTGCGGATCTTTCAGTAGAAAGAGGTGAGCCTGTTCTTTTACCTCGTAACTTATAGTTTTCTTTTTGGATTTATTAAAGAATTTTAAACGGAGCTTTAGCCATGAATGAACATTTATTAGATGTCGGTAAGTTATCTCAAATACAGGCACCTATAGGCTATCTGGTGTATACGGGTGAAACTCCAGTATTTTATCAATCAAACATTCCTGGTGAACGCACTAAGTTTGAGGGTGAACGTGAAAAGCGATCGGTGACAATTCATAATGCCAGACTATTGCCTAATAATTTTTCTCTTGATGTTGAGGGTTTTGCTTTTACAGAACATCTAACTGAAGTCATTGACTTTTATGATGACGCTGAAGTGGCTACGGTTTATGAACCAGAAGTAGAAACACTGATTTCTCAATTTACTGGTGCGTCAAAAGTAGTAGTTTTTGATCACACACGGAGATCAAGTTCTCAGAAGGTGCGTGAGAAGTATAATGCGAGAGACCCAGCTGGTGCAGCACATACAGATTACACTGACTGGTCTGCACAACAGAGAATAAAAGATGTGTTGCCGGATGAAGCCACTTACAGGCTATCGAGGCGTTTTGCTATAGTTAATGTTTGGAGGTCTATGACTAACACCATTCAAGAATGGCCTTTGGCATTGTGTGATGCTCGAGCAATTAATGATGATCTTCTACACACAGTTGAGCGTCGAGCATATAATCGTGTTGGACAAACCCGTCATGCTTCATATGACTCTGGTCATATTTGGCACTATTTTCCTCAGATGCAGAGAACTGAGGTAGTTTTGATTAAAAACTATGATACTTTAATTGATGGAACAGCTAGGTACTCGTTGCATACAGCTTTTGAAGATCCAACCAGTCCCGTGGATGCAGTTCCACGTGAAAGCATTGAAACTAGAGCCTTAGTTTTTTTTGATTAAACACTTGAAACTAGATAATTTTTGCAAGGTCGGTTACTGAGGTTAGTAGAACCTGACCGCCAGATGTTACCCATTCTGGTTTAGCGTCCTCTTTCTCGTTATGGCTGATTCCGTCAATGCACGGGATAAAAATCATTGATGTAGGAGCTATAGCAGCGATATTACACGCATCATGCCCTGCTCCGGAGTTTATTTCTTGCCAACTATAGCCATTATCAATGGCTGATTTTCGAACGCTATTTATACATGTGTCGTCAAATATAATCGGGGGCAAATAAAGTACTTCATTTATTTCAAAAGTTAATCCAATAGATTCAGCTATTGAAGAAATACCTTTACGGACATCTTTGTCCATACAATCTAGTTGATCATCGTTTTGATGCCGAAAGTCGATGGTAAAGAATACTTGTCCAGGTATCACGTTACGCGAGTTTGGGTATACCTCTAACATTCCTACGGTAGCACAAGAGTTTGGGAGATATTTATGTCCAATTTGATTTACTAGGTTTATAACCTGAGCTGAGCCGAGAAGGGCATCCTTTCTAATGTCCATTGGGGTGGGTCCTGCATGGGATTCTACCCCCGTTAATGTAATCTCGTACCATCGTTGTCCTTGAGCTCCTGTCACAACCCCTATATCTTTTTTTTCTGACTCAAGTATTGGTCCTTGTTCTATGTGTGCTTCTAAATAAGCGTATAACTCTCTTTCACCAACTTTTTCATCTCCAGAATATCCTATTCGTTCTAACTCCTCACCTATGGTTGCTCCATCTTGATCTTTGATTAACAAGGTTTCGGCGAGATCATATTTACCTGAAAATACTGCTGAAGCGACCATGGCAGGAGCAAATCTGCTCCCTTCCTCATTAGTCCATACTACTAGATCTATCGGACGTTCAGTCTCTGCTCTAACATCGTTTAAGGTGCGTATTATCTCAAGACCAGCTAGTACTCCAAAAACGCCGTCAAAGCGACCTCCTGTAGGTTGAGTGTCCAAATGGCTGCCAGTCATTACTGCTGCAGATTCTGGATTTTTACCTTGTCTGCGTGCAAATATATTACCAATATTATCAACTGAAACATTACATCCTGCTTCCTTGCACCATTTTATGAACAGATCACGGCAATCCCGATCTAGGTCGGTTAGAGCTAGACGTTTACTACCTCCCTTATCTGTAGCACCAATTTTAGCAACCTCCATGATCGAATTCCATAGCCGATCACCATCAATACGTAGGTTACGAGATTTTTTCATGATCGAAATCCCACCTTTGCTAGATAATTCTTATTTGATAACAATCTAAACATTTATTAATCATTGTTTCTAGGAAAACCTATTTGTAGAACTAATGCGTTTAGGCTAGTAGAAATTAATCAGCATTATGTTTAATCTAGAATAACAAATTGATCACAAGCCTTTCCCAATGGCTTGTTTTTATGCAAAATAATTAAAGGTTTTTGAGTAGGGTGTTTTCAATCTCTCCTGGATTAAGATAAAGGGATATAATGACATGGCAGTTAGTGCAAAGTTCGATAGAATTAGTGGATTTATAGATCGCATTGGTTCTGTAACTACACCGTTTTCCTTAGAATTGCCAAACGGAGATAAAAGAGAGTTTGGAGAGGGAAAACCGGAGTTTGAAGTATTTTTGCATACTGAAAAAGCTGTTAAGTCAGTTAGTTCTCTGGATGAAGCAAATATAGCCGAATCATTTTTGCAAGGGGAGATAGATATTGAAGGTGACATGATTAGCCCATTTGCACTTCGGTCGTCTCTAGATGATCGTCATCCTATTGTAACAGCCTGGCGTTTTATCCAACCGATGATATTCGGACAAGTTCATACAAATAAAGCTGCAATAAAGTCGCATTATGACCTTGATGCTAATTTATTTTTAAGCTTTCTTGATCCGGTTCTTCCAGCATACAGCCAGGGAGTTTACGACAATGATCAAGAGAATCTGGAAACGGCACTTAGGCGAAAATTCAATTACGCAACTCAGATGTGCGAGTTCAGTTCCTCAACGCGTGTATTGGAGATAGGTCCAGGATGGGGAGCCTTTGCTAGCCATGCACTTCCTCAGGGTGTGGACTTTACTGGCTTAACTATTTCTGAGGTTTCAAAGACTTTTATTAACGAAAAGCTTAAAGAATACAGAGATAGTTTTAACATACTTTTACAAGACTTTCTGGATTATGACCCTAAAGAAAAATTTGATTCTATAGTTATAATGGGAGTTATCGAGCATTTACCAAATTATGAACGAGTGTTAAAAAAGTTTGATCATTTACTTAAACCGGGCGGACTAATTTTCTTGGATGGCAGCGCAGCTCGTAAAAAGTACGAATTATCTACTTTTATGGTTCGATATATTTATCCTGGAAATCATTCTTTTTTGGTTTTAGATGATTTTTTGAATAAGGTTTCCAAAACCCCGTTTGAAATTCTTGAAGTGATGAATGATCGCCATAGCTATTATCTGACGTTCAAGCAATGGGCGCAGAACTTAGAGAAAAATAAAGATGAAATTATAAGTAAATTTGGTGATTTTGAATATCGCAGATTTCGCCTCTATTTATGGGGAGCCACCTATGAGTTTCTATCACGAAATCTAGACTGTTATCGGATGGTGCTATATAAGCCAAAGTCTGCATAGTATTACTTAGTAAATTCCTCATATAATAATTAAAGTAATAATTAAAGTTCTGCGCTTTTAAAAATAAAGTTGGGAAAATGGAAGAATTTGAGCTGTACAATGCTCCTCAATCGATATGTAGTCACAAAGTAAGATTTGCGCTAAATGCTAAGGGAATAAGATTTAAAGAATATAAGCTTGATCTGTTTTCTGGCGACCAATTAAAGCCTGAGTATTTATCTATTAATCCTAATGGATTAGTGCCTACTTTGGTACATAATGGTTTTAATATTATTGATTCTCTAGTCATAGTCCAATACCTAGACGAGTTGTTTGGTGATGTAGAAGCTTTCACTCCTAAGGAACCAATAATGAGAGCTCGCATGAGGTCTTTGATGGCATATATTGATGAAGTGCCAACCCCTGCTGTTCGTATTCCTTCATATAATATGGCTTTTTTAGTTCATTTTAAAAATATGCCAGAAGACGAGTTTCAGGACATGGCAAATGCTAAACCTTTGCGCAGGGAATTTTTACTGAAGTTTGGTCGTGTAGGCTTTTCGGAAAATGAGTTTAATGAAGCTCTTGATCGACTTGCACGGTCGCTAAAAAGAATGCAGGAGGAAATAAATTTTAGTAAGGGCCCTTGGTTTTTAGGCGATGCTTTATCAATAGCAGACATTGCTATGATGCCTGTTTTAATTCGTCTCGAGGACTTGAATCTTAAATATATGTGGGAGGACAAACCTGAAATATCACGGTGGCTGGAGTTGATCAAAAATCATCATGCGTTTCAGTCAACTTTTTATCATGGTTCTCTTTTAACTGAGCAGTACCCTCATTTAACAGAAAACAACTAAATGTCCTGTGGATCATATGTAATGTTTTTTACTTTTTACTTTTCTAAAGTAATTTAATTGTTCAGGAGAGGGTTATATGCGCTGTGAAGTTGTTGCTATAGGAACTGAATTACTTTTGGGTCAAATAGTTGATACAAACTCATCTTGGATAGGAGAACAATTAGCCTTAATTGGGATAGATTCACTTTTTCAGGTTAAGGTTGGAGACAATGCTGAGCGTATGGAAGATACAATACGCCATAGTTTAAGTCGAAGTGATGCTGTCATATGTTGCGGTGGATTAGGGCCAACCCAAGATGATATCACTCGGGAAGTGATCGCTAAAATTATGGGCGTTAATGTGGTTCGTGATGAAGAAATTGTAGCTAGGATTCGCTATATGTTTGAGGCCAGAGGGAGAGAAATGCCCAAAAACAATCTGCGACAAGCTGATATACCAGAGGGTGCTTCCATTATAGGAGAAATGCCAGGAACTGCCCCCGGTCTGATATGTCCGGTTGACCAGAAAGTTATTTATGCTGTTCCTGGAGTTCCTTATGAAATGCAAGAAATGATGCGAGGTACAATTTTAAATGATTTACAAAAGCGCGCAGGTCATTCTGCAGTAATTCGTAGCAGAGTAATACGCACTTGGGGGCATAGTGAATCAGGGCTTGCAGAAGATCTGGCTGAGCACATGTCTGAACTAGACAATACGGGGACGGCTACTCTTGCGTTTCAGGCCAGCGGTGTTGAGGGTATAAAAGTTCGAGTAACCGCTAAAGCTAATAACGAACAAGAGGCTGATAAGGTACTAATCGAAGAAGAGAATATAATTAGAGACATTCTCGGAGATATTATTTTTGGCACGGATGATGAAACAATGGAGAGTGTAGTGCTAGATATTCTTCAAAAAAATAAAATGACAGTATCTGTAGCAGAGTATTTAACAGGGGGTATTTTAGCAACACGTATGAGTGCTTTAGATCCTAAAATGGAAACATTTTGCGGATCACTTGTGGGAGCGCATAATAAAGAGAATCTTAAAATACCTGGTGAAAAAAGAGCAGCTGCGGCAGCTCAATCAGCCAGAGCAAACTTTAACACTAGTGTTGGTATTGCTGCTCTAGCACCAGAGGAGAACGAAGATTATCCTCCTGGCACTGTTTTTCTAGCTATATCGATGCAAGGAGTTAGAAAGTCAAAAGCTATAACACTTCCTGGTTCACGAAGTCGACTTAGGAGTTATTCTGTTATTAGTTTGCTCGATTATTTAAGAAAAACATTACTCTATGATATGTGATTAAGTTTCTATTAATTTTGTGTTTTTTCGTATTGTTTTAAATTAAATTTTTAGTTTATCTATAAATCAAATGGAACAGAATCTACGGTTAGCCCACTTTTCAGACGTGCATCTGGACAAAGACACGGAATCTGCCGATTTTACGAGAAATGCCTTTGATAATCTTTTGAAAGAGGTTTTATTTCATAATCCCAGTCTTTTGTTAATAGCAGGTGATCTATTTGATAGTAATGATGCGTCTGATTATACGATAGAGTGGGTTATGGAAAAATTAAGTAATTTGACTATTCCCGTGGCCATGATTCCCGGTAATCATGATTCTTTGGAACAGGGTTCCGTTTATTATCGCTACGATTTTAATTTGATACCTAATGTTGACTTTCTTTCACAGGAAGATGGGGGCTTAATTTACATAACTTCCATAGGAGTCTCTGTATGGGGTAAAGGAATAAAAAAACATGATAGAAAGTTTAGACCTTTGAAGAATTGTCCTCCTAGACCAAAATACTCTAAGTGGTACATAGGTTTGGGGCATGGGTTATTTATAGACGACGAAACGCAAGCTCACAGAGCTTCGCCTATTTTAATGGAAGATCTCGATAACTGTGATTGTGATTACCTTGCTTTAGGGCATCACCATGCGGCATTACACCTACAAAACGTTGCAACTACGGCGGTTTATAGTGGATCCCCGACGGATGATGTAGGAAGGGGTCCAACATATGTAGTGGCTGATTTAAAACAATATAAAAAACCTGATGTAAAGATTTTTACATTGTGAAGTTAGAAGCTTAATTATATTAATTCTGAAGCGAAAATATATATTAAGCTCGAATTAGCTTATTTTTTCTAGAACTCTAATGATTATGGATTTATATAACAAAAACATATGCATAAAAGTATTTATATTGTGTTCCTATTTTGGATTCAAAGCTTCCGATAAGGTATGCTAGTGCATCAATAAAAAAGATGGAGAGATCTGTGGTATCTAATAAACCTAAAATGACTCGTCCCAGTGTGTATCAATTTAAACTTGGGGATTTCACAATTACCAATATTTTGGAGGGGTATAGACACTTAGATAACCTTTATCCTTTTGCAGGTACAAATGCTGACGCTGCTGAGGTTGAAGCGATCGCTAAAGAATGTCATTTGCCTTTCCCCAATTTGGAGCATAACTTTGTTCCTTCATTAGTGGACACTGGTAATCACTTAATTGCACTTGATCCCGGATTCGGTGAAAAAGCACAATTCCCCACCTCAGGGTGGTTCAATAATTATCTTCCAGATGCAGGTTATACTTTGGAGGATGTAGACTTTGTGGTTGTTACTCATTGTCATCCAGACCATATAGGAAATTTGATAGCTAGTGGTCAGCCTACCTTTCCTAATGCTGAAATCGTTTTTGGTCGCGTTGAATTCGACTACTGGCGTAAAGGTGAGAATATTCCAGATTTTCGTGCCCCTACATTGTCTATGTTTCAAGAAATCTGCCAACCATTAGAGGATCGAGCTCGCTATGTAGAGGTTGGAGAAGATATAGTAACGGGAGTAACGGCAGTTGATGCCTTCGGTCACTCAGCAGGGCATATGGCTTACCATATTGAGAGCAATGGCCAAGAGTTAATGATAATGTCAGATACAGCTGCCCATTATGCTATATCTTTCAGGCACCCAGAGTATAATTTCTCAATGGATGATGATCCCGAAAAGGCAGCTATTTCAAGACGTAGGGTATTGAGTCAGGTTGCGGATTCAAAAATGGCGGCGATTGGGTTTCATATGCCATTTCCTTCAGTGGGTTATGTAGACCGTCACGGAGACGGCTTTACTTGGGTGCCCGCGGCCTATCAGTTTAATCTATAGAACTAGGTGAATTTCAAATAACTTCAATCAGCGATTATGCTTTTTTTGAGCATAGTCGCTTTTTGGCATTAGTTATTAGGATCCGTTTATTTAAAATTTAGAAAAAGGAAAAGTAATGCGTGTTCATAATGTTTATTCTGATGAAATGGGAGAAACTCATTTTCGTGACATAGAAATCGAGTGGGTTTCCGAGCGACTGAGCAGTAAATTCTCGGAATTATTTAGCACCAAGGGGATAGAATTTCGTAGGACTGATGGTGACTATGATTATGACTGGCATCCTGCCCCTAAACGTCAGTTTGTAGTAAACCTTGACGCGGGAGTGGAGGTTACTGTCAGCGACGGAGAATCTAGGATTATTGGCGCTGGTGAAGTGCTATTAGTAGAAGACGTGGTTGGTAAAGGGCACAGATCTAAGTCTGTAAATGGTCAGGTTAGACATTGCATATTTATTCCGCTTGACTGATCTCCTGGATCACTTTTTCAAGCGATAAAGTTTCTAGAGGTTATTCTTTTCTTATAATTTTGATCCTGGCTGGGCCATTGCTCTCTGAAACACTTGCCTAAAGGCTCCGGCTCCTGTGAAGCCACCATCAACTGTCATATCGATTCCAGTTACAAAACTAGATTCGTCGCTGGCTAAGAACATAACTACTGGGCTAATTTCTTCTGGTCCTGCTACCCGGCCCAAGGGCGTCATCCAAGACATTGCTTCCTTAAAGTCGTCTGATCCTTCCACAAGTGCTGTTTCGACTATACCGGGATGTACAGCGTTTACTCTAATATTCCACGGTGCGAACTCTAATGCTGCGCTTTTTGTTATCCCTCTTATGCCCCATTTAGTTGCTGTATATGCCGTAGCAAAATGTCCTGTTGTTCCGGCTATTGAGCCAATATTAATTATGGATCCGGAGCCACTATTTTTCATAATTGGGGCAGCAGTTTTTATACCAAAAAAAGTGCCTGTGAGATTAATATTTAGCACTTTCTGCCATTCCTCGGCACTAATGTCTAATATAGAGGGTTTGCGAAGTCCTACCCCTGCGTTGTTAACTAACACGTTCAATCCGCCAAACTTTTCACTGATGTAATTGATGGCATTTTGCCAATCTTCTTCATTTGAAACGTCAAGGTGAAAATACTCAGCTATATGACCGTTATTTCTTATATCTTTGGCCAGGTCTTGACCTATATCATCCAAAATATCACATATTAAAACTTTAGCCCCTTCAGAGGCAAAAAGACGTGCTTCGGCTTCACCTTGACCCCGACTGGCTCCTGTTATCAAAGCTATTTTGTCTTCAAGTCTAAGCTTCATAAAACGGATTCCTATGTAATTAGATTATTATCTCTTCCTCTAGTAAGAAATTTACGGCTTATGGGCAGGTTATTTTTGTTTTCTACAGTTTAAATACTAATTTAAAAGATTAATTGGCTAAGCAAAGTGCATGTTCGGGGTTAAAGGTTAGAAAAACAGTTTGATCTGGAGAGAGATTCTCAAAGTGGTCAATTTGAATGTTTATTTCATGACCTTTAACATTAACTCTGCATTCCAAGAAACTTCCTAAATACACTGTGTCAATAACTTTACCTTCCAACAGATTTAAATTTTCTGTATTGCTTGGCTTCTCTATATGTAGGATTACATCCTCAGGTCGTAGGCTGATGTGCACTTCAGAATCTTCCTTTATATTGGCTTCTCCTGTTGCCCGAAGTCTAAGAGGTTCTCCACCAATAATAGACGGTAACTCAATATCATAAATACTATTACTATGTCCCTTTACATTGCCCTTAAGGAGGCTAGTAACTCCTATAAAATTCGCTACAAATGCATTAGCAGGATTGGCGTAAATATCTTGTGGGTCACCTACTTGTTGGATGACAGCTTTGTCCATTACAACTACTCGGTCACTCATAACCAAAGCTTCCGACTGATCATGTGTTACAAAAATTGATGTGATTCCAACTTCCTTTTGCAACCTTACAATCTCGTCCCGCATTTGTTCGCGCAATTTAGCATCTAAATTAGAAAGAGGTTCATCAAATAAAATTACCCTTGGCTCGTAAACTATTGCTCTTGCTAGGGCTACCCTTTGGCGTTGTCCACCAGAGAGTTTTGTTGCATAACGGTCTGCCAAATGGTCTAACCCTACCAATTCAAGAGCTCTCATGGTTTTCTTTTTAATTTCAGACTTACTGGCTCTTCGTACTCTGAGGCCATATGCAACATTATCAAACACAGTCATATGTGGCCAAACAGCGTAGCTTTGAAATACCATTCCGATATTTCTATCTTCTGGATTGAGATAAACATCTTGCTCATAGGAGGCAACCAATTGGTCTCCTATAAATATATCTCCTCCATCTGGCCTCTCCAATCCTGCAACACACCGCAATGTGGTGGTTTTTCCACAGCCCGACGGACCAAGCAGAGTTACAAACTCTCCTTGCTCAATTAAAATATTAAAATCGAGAACCGCTGTCTCGGGTCCAAAATGTTTGTCTAGGCCTTTTATGCGAACAGTTGCGTCACTATTATTGTTTGAAGTCATTGTTGTACCGCCAATGTATGATCAGAATCAAAACGGAGAAAAATCTTTTCACCCTCTTTTAAACGATCTCGAGGGTGGGCAATAACTTTCCATTCATATTCCCCCCAATTAACCCGGCAATCCACATGGTTCCCCAGGAAAATTACATTTTCTACTTTTCCTTCAATGCTAGAATCGGATGTTTTTTCCCGAGACACGTGAACATTTTCAGGGCGGACCGATAAGGTTGCTTTGTCGCCTTGCTGAACTCCTCTACCAACTATACAAGGCAGCCTGGCTGTCATTTCTCCATATTGTACGAAGACCTCTCCCGATCCGTCTTCTGATACTTTTTCAACGTTAGCATCCAGTAGGTTGGCCACCCCAATAAAATTACTTACGTATTTATTGTGGGGTTTGCTATATATTTCAACTGGCTCACCACTTTGTTCAATATTACCTTTTGACATAACTATTATTTCGTCGCTCATAACTAGCGCTTCCGATTGATCATGCGTCACATAGATGGAGGTTATACCAACTTCATTTTGAATGCGCTTAAGTTCTACACGCATCGCTTCTCTTAATTTGAGATCAAGGTTTGATAACGGTTCATCAAAAAGTAATAGTCTCGGGTTTGAAACAATAGCCCTTGCCAGTGAAGCGCGCTGTTGCTGGCCGCCCGACAACTGAGTTGCGTTCTTTTCGGCCATATCTGTGAGGTCTACAAGAGACAATGTTTCTGCAACTCTATCATCTATTTCTGATTTATTAATTTTACGAATTTCTAAAGGGTACGCGACATTTTGTGTGACAGTCATATGGGGCCAAATAGCATAGCTTTGAAACACCATGCCGATATCTCTCTTTTCTGGAGGCAGAAAAATACTTGATGACGGTTCTGTATATGTTAAACCCCCAACTTCGATAGCCCCCGAATTGATTGTATGCAATCCAGCAATACTCATTAGGGTTGTGGTCTTTCCGCATCCAGATGGACCGAGAAGGGTTAAAAATGCACCTTCATCAATTCCAAATGATATATTGTCCACGGCTTTATCGTCGCCAAAATATTTTACTAGGTTTCTAACCTGGAGGTACTTTGAAGAAATATCTTCACTAGTCATTATTTTATTCTTCCTAGTTAAGCCGACAGCGCTTCTTTTCCTGCGAGGCGTCGGAATGCAATCATACAAATCAAACATAGTAGAGTTTGCGCTAAGGACAAGGCAGCGGTTAGCGGTTCATTTTCGTAGTTTGTCAAATAATACACACCGACCGCCAGAGTTTCAGTACCGTCCGTGTAAAGCATGATAGATATTGAAAGTTCCCTTATGAAAATTACAAATAATAATATCCATCCAGCAAAAATACCCGGCTTCAATAGTGGTATAGTTATCCTTCTCATGGTTGTAACCCAGGTGGCTCCCGCCATTCGAGAACTTTGGTCTAATTCTTCTGATATTGATAGGAGAATAGAGGCTATATTCCGCTGTCCGTAGGGAAAAAACCGGGTTATATATCCCAATAATAATATCCAAAGAGTAGCGTATATAGGCGTTTGAATGTATGTAACGAGTACCCCCATGGCTAGGACGATTCCTGGAAAGCCTATTGGTACGACACATAGAAAATCTAGTAACCATGAGCCAAAACCTTTAGTTCTGTGTATCATATAGCTAACAACTAATGCCAGAACCATAGCAATTGAGGCTCCAACAAAAGCTAGGAAAAGGCTATTAAATATTCCGTTCGTTGCTGCGTCTATCGCTTCTTCTCTCCAGAAAAATAAGGTTTTCACATAGTTTATGCCTGTAATTTTATCAAGCATGATAGTGCCTTGCCATACTGGATGTAAGCTAACAATAAGCAAGCTAATGATAGGCAAGATAACAGCTACCAAAATGAATAAGATGTTATAACCAAAGGCAACCCATTTCCAATTACCCAGATCCAATACGTTAGGCCTAAAGCCTTTTCCAGTAACTGTTTCAAACGAGCGTGGGGCTATATAGCGACGCTGAATCCAAATTAGGAATACGGTTATTGCACCCAGAGCCATAGCCATTGTTGCTCCAAGGTAATGATTGGCATCATCGCCCACTGCTTTTGTAAATATTTGAGTAGTTAGTGTTTCCCATCCATATGGAGCACTTAGCTTAAATGGGACTCCAAACTCGCCGGCGCTGGTAACAAAAACAATTATCGCACCAGACAGAATGCCCGGCATGACTAATGGTAATGTAACTGTCATGGTTGTTCGCAACAATCCAGCCCCAGTCGTCCTAGCGCTGTCTTCTAGTGAAGGGTCCATTCTTCTTAGGGACCCCACAACAAAAAGGTAAACCAGTGGAGCAAAAAAGATACCTGTAACCCATATTACTCCCCAGATATTATCAATATTTATTAAATGGCCTTCAACGCCAAATAGGTTTCTAACAAGATTATTAATTAGGCCAGTTTTTGGTTCCCCCATATTGTGCCAGGCAATGGCTCCTATAAACGGGCTAAGAAAAAAAGGTATTAGATTAAATGGTTCTAGCCATGTTCGGCCGGGGCAGTTCGTGCGGGCGTTAGTCCATGCCAAGGAAACTCCCAGAAAAGTAGCCAGTACTGTACAACCTGAACAAATCATTAAGGTGTTTAAAAAAGCCTTGGGTATCACAGGGTCAGTGACAATGGTAACGTAATTACCAAAAGACCATTCAGTCGAAAAGCCCAGATCATCTAGTACTAGAAAGCTGCTTACAACTAGAGTTATCAAAGGTAAAACAACTGCTATAGCCACGATTAGGCTAACTATAATTGTGATCACATTTTCTTGTGTCCACAGTGCCCTAAATCGATTGGACATACGAGAACGTTGAGGGTCTATATTGTGAGTTTCTGAGGTCATTTGTCACATTATTATATGGCCCGTACAGGCACTGTTAGTACAAATATTCTAGCCGGAACTCTCAAATTAATGAGAGTCCGGCCAGAAAAGTAAGTGAAATTACTTAAAGTTTTTGATCCAAAGATTTCGGGTGCTCTTAAACTTCTTTTGAGCTCCTACCCAATCTTTCATTCCGATCAGCTTCAGTTTGCTGAGGTCTGCCAAATATGGACGGGCTGCCTCAGGAGGTGTGTAGCCTTTAATAAAGGAATAAACTGCTTCACCTTCCACAATCAGGTCTGCACCCTCTTTGCTTAGTAAAAACTCAACTAAAAGTTTACCAGCATTTGGATTGGGTGCGCCTTTGAGAACGGCTACTTGGTTCCCTAGCAGAACCTGTCCTTCTTTATACGAACCAATCTTAATTTTTGATTTAAGACTTGGGTCTTTCAAGACATTCTGGTAGACGCGGCCTGACACATTCCATGGGTCCAGAGGTCGCTGACATGAAATAACCATTTGCATTTTAGGCTCGGTTCTAAACTCAACAATAGGCTCGGTTTTCTTCAAAGCAGGCCAAAACTTGTTGAAGTCTACTGCGCCAGCCTCACCAAGAGCTATAACTGTGTTTGTATAAGTAAAACTCTTTGTGATGTCAGAGGAGATGGTTTTGCCCTTCATAGCAGGATCTAGAACATCCTTGTAGGACGTAATATTGACATTCGACATTCCCGGACATCCAGTGTTCCATACTGGAGCAAAAGTGTATGCAAATGCAGTTACAACATACGGATAAGAAGAATACTGGCCCGCTCCATTAACCATTTCTACGCTGTCTTTCCAATATCCACTATCGAGCTTATGAAAAGCTCCGATATCTTCAGCAGCTTTAAAGAAACCTGGCGCACTCACTGCGATTACGTCAATGGTGAATTTACCCGCTTTGATTTCTTGTCTGGTTTGAGCAACTGTAGAACCAGTTCCTTTACGTAAGCTATTGAACTCAAAGCTATCAGGCAGATTATAACGTTTTTTAAATGCTTTAGTAACACGTCTAGCGGTACGGTCACTGAATAAAGGATGAATAATTCTAACTGACCCTTCCTTTGCGGCTAGTGGCGCCAGTCTTTTTTCTACGTCATTTAGACCGCCAGCGTTTGCCATTGTAGTTGCTCCCAGTAAGGCAACAGCTGATGCTGCAAATATGGCGGCACTTTTCGTGAGTTTCATATGTTCCTCCCGTTTTTGGCGCTGCCCCCGCACTTAAGAGCTAGCCCCGTCATTGTGTTCCGAGCATATTATTGCCCGTATTATTTGGTGCGTTTCGTTTATATTGAGAATTTCAAGCATAAGGGACCTATTGTCAAACCTAAATTTATCTATGTAGAAAAAAAATGTAGTTTTTTTAGTAGGTTATGCGGCCGTGAGACCTCCATCAACAACTAGAATATGGCCCGTAACAGACTTTGCTTCTTTGCTGGCGAGATATTTTACAGCAGCTGCAACTTCGCTTGGTTCTGGAAATTCTCCAGTCGGTATTCTGTTTAACATCCTTTGACGGACCTCAGGGTCCTTTAGCATCTCTTTTCGAGATTCAGTTAGAATTGTTGATGGAGCCACGGTGTTTACACGAACTCCAGTTTGAGCCCACTCAATTGCTAGCATGCGTGTCATTTGATTCATGCCACCTTTTGATATTCCATAGATTGTTCTTCCTGAAATCCCGGTAAGACCATGGGTTGAAGAAATGTTTACTATTGAGCCGGGTTTATTATTTTGAATGCAGTGGTCAGCAAGAAGGCAGGCTAAGAAAAATGAACCCTTTAGGTTAATGTTCAAAACGTCATCCCATTCGTCCCAGGTGACATCTATTGCCTGTTTAATCAAAGGTTTAGCTGCATTGTTAACCAGGACATCCAGGCCTCCAAGTCCATTTATAACATCACTAAATCCTTCATTTATGCTTTCTTCGGACAAAAGCTCTATTGATACAGGGATTGTATTTACGTTCTCTAGATCAGGGTGGTTCATGAGCTTATCAAGTGAGGGCTTATCCCGATCGGCGAGCCCGACATCGTACCCATCTCGAGCCAGTGTTAGAGCAATTTCTCTTCCCAATCCGGTCGCTGCTCCTGTTATGAGCGCGCGACGGGTAAGTTCTTTCGAACTGCTACCAATCATGTTTATATCTCCCAAATATTTCTAATTCATTCCATATTTTGATTCGACACAGGTGTTCTTAACATTAGCAAACATTTTTTTGTAAATCAGCTTTCTCAATATTTTAATTAAATTTTCATAAAACGGTCTTAATTTTATTATGATTTTTACACTTTTTTGGTGACACATTTTTTTGTCTCACCTATTGATGTGTCACTATGTCTACGTGTTATTTACTGATTATGTTGACGATTATGTAATATGTCGTTGATTTGAGGTCCGAATAAGGCTGTGTAATATATGAAAATATTAATTTTAGGCGCTGGAAGTGTCGGTGGGTATTTTGGTGGACGTATGGCCGAGGCAGAATTGGATGTTACCTTTTTGGTAAGGCCCAAGCGAAAGTTTCAGTTAAACGATAAGGGGCTTATTATTGAAAGTGTTTTCGGAGACATTAACAGACACGTTAAAGCCCTAGAACCCCAAGATATTTCTGAGTCCTATGATCTTATATTTTTGTCCTGTAAAGCTTATGACCTTGAAAGTTCTATGGATTCTATTAAGAAAGCCGTTGGGTCAAATACTTTGATTATTCCATTAATGAATGGCTTAGCTCAGATAGAAGTATTAGAAAAACGTTTCGGGAAAGAAAAAGTATTGGGGGGTGTTTGTTATGTCGGTGCCAAATTTGATCAAGATACCGGCGTGATAAAACATTTTGGAGATTTTCACCGTATACCTTTTGGGGAAATTGACGGCATAAAAACTGAGCGGGTTGAAAGAATATCCCAACTAGATAGATCAGTAAAATTTGATTTCGAACACACAGTTAACATTATGCAAATAATGTGGAACAAATGTGCCGGACAGGGTGCTTTGTCGAGCGCTAATGTCCTAACTAGGTCGGTTGTGGGTGACATCATGCGTAGCTCTCATGGTCGGTTTTTTTTAGAAGCCGTTCTGAATGAAGGAGCAGCAGTATGTGAAGCAAACGGTTTTCATATGAGTAAAGAAACATTTGATTTTTACCATAAAATATTTGATACCCCTGATTCACAATTCGCGACTTCTATGCTGAGAGACCTTGAGGCTGGTAAAAAAACCGAAGGTCAGCATGTTATTGGAGATTTAGTCAAGCGAGCTGAGTCAGAGGGCATAAATATACCAATTATTAAATCCGCTTTAGTGGCAATAGAAGCCTATGAAGCAAAAATTATAGACCTTAATAGTGATTGCTAAAAGTTTATATAATATTTCAGTCGAGGTTAGGCTATCTCTTTAAATAATTAAAATTACACACTTCGGCCAGGTCAGACGTTATAGTGGTTTTTTAGCAACCATCATTATATTTTCAATATGGCCATGAAGCATACTTTTTGTTGAGTTGGACACGCGAGTTGCAATATCTTCACCCGCTACCAGTTGTAACCCAGCGTCGTCATCTTCCAAAATTTTCAATGCTCTAGGCGCTACAGCTAGAATTTGTTTGCTTTTATCGATCCAGTCAATAATCTCTAATCCGCTGCCTTCAGTGTATAAGCGCATTTCTTCTTGTGAAATTAAAAAACTTTCTTGTGTTCCTCTTGCCCAGGGTAGAGGATAATATGGTGATCCACCGCGGCCTAGGGCATATTCACTTGATGAAAAACGACCATTAGGTTTAAGGGCCCTTGCAACCTCTTTATAAAAAAGGTCTTTTCTCTCAATGTTCATGCTGACATTTTGACACCAAACCATGTCAAATTTGTCATTATCGAAGGGCAAATCAGTTGCGTCACCTTTTTTAAAGTCAATTACATGATCAAGGGAACATTTTTTCGTAAGTAACTTTGCCGTTTCGATAAATGATTTCGTTATATCAATTCCTGTTACGCGGCATCCATAGGTCCACGCCAGGTATCGTGCAGATCCTCCAATTCCGCAACCAATATCTAATATATGCATTGTCTCATTAGGTTCTGTAAGGCTTGCTTGATCTTTTGTTCCTACAATACCTCTGGTGTGAAATTGATCTAATGAATATAAGTTTTCTGGCTTTAGTTTTTTGATATCAATTCCCTGCATTATGAGGGCATTTAATATAGCTTTCCCCATACCTGGCTTTTCGTAATGATCAACTATCTTATTAGTCATTTCAGATCAGAGCTTACCTCCGTTTTTATGGCGGGCTTCATAGGCCTTAATATGTGCGTACGCGGCTGTAAGAAGAGTAGATTGAATATTTGTGTCTTTTGCATACCTAAGCATCGTTCCAATTATTTCTTCTCCCTCTATATATTTCCCGGCCTCAATATCTCGCAGCATGGAGGTTGCATATGAAGCTGTCTTATCGGCAAAAAGTTTTCTATAATTATCCAAAAAAGTTTGGCTAGGGGGATAACCTTTCGCTCTTGCAACTGAAGCGGAGGTTTCGAGCATTTCCTGAAATAAAGATGCTCCTTCAACTGATGAGGCTATTTGTCCTGAATTTGCACGCATAAGGCAGGTAATACTTGCTGCAGTAGCAAGATGAACAAACTTTTCCCACATTTCGTGAATAATATTTTCTGAGGCATAAGCCTTAAGACCAATGGTGCTTTTGAAAACTTTTTCTATAGCTTTTGCTCTTGGGCTAAGTTCTCCGTTTTGCTCGCCAAATTTTAACCAGTGCCAATCGTTGAGGTGTTCGATTGTCCCATCGGGTAAACAAGTTGCAGATAACTTAATTGTGCCGCCAAGTACCCTTTCAGGGCCAAAAGCCGAATTCAGCTCATCTAAATGCACTATTCCATTTAGAATTGGAAGGACTGCGCCATCTGATTTTAATGATAAAGTCGCGGTTTCTAGAGCTCCTTTTAAATGGTAAGATTTACAGGCTAAAATCACCAAGTCGTTATTCGCTGATACATTTTTTGCAGTAACAGTATTAACTCTGCTATTTAGATCTCCAAAAACGGAATTAATTCTTAAACCTCTCTCGTCTAATTGTTTCTTCTTCGTACTACGTACTAAAAAGGTGATATCCTGCCCAGCTTCTGCAAGTCTGCCACCTAAATATCCACCGATGGCTCCCGCCCCTAATACCAGAACTTTCATTCTACTTACTTTCAACTATGGTTTAAAATACACTATGATTAACAACTTAAACTATATTTTCAATGTAAGACTCAAAAAAGGTAATAAGTTTTAAACAACCAAATGCCGATTATGATTGATCTAATTTTTTCAAAAAGTCTTTCTCTTGCCCTATTACTTCTGGCTATAATGCTGGGGATGTCACTCAAAAGTTTTTTAGGGCTCAGGTGTTATGAATGAAAAATCCAATCGCTGCTGGCTTCTGATTAATCGACCAATTTCCGAACCTAGTGAAGATGATTTTGAAATAAGGGAAAACCCCATACCTGACCTTGGAAAAAATCAATTTCTAGTAAAAATAATCTATTTATCTGTTGACCCATATATGCGAGGTCGCATGCGAGATGGGGCTTCTTACGCTCCCCCAGCAGCTCTTGATGAGGTTATGGTGGGGGGCGCCGTTGGTCAGATTATCAAGTCGAATAATGATTCCTATTCTGAAGGAAAAATTGTACAGGGAAATTTTGGTTGGCAAGAATATGCTGTATCAGATGGTGTTGGAGTAAACGTCGTTGACACTTCTTTGGCGCCGATATCGACTTCTTTGGGTGTTTTGGGAATGCCTGGGCTAACGGCTTATTTTGGCCTTTTAGAGGTTGGACGCCCAGTGCTCGGAGAAACTATTGTTATTTCAGCTGCTGCCGGGGCCGTCGGATCTGTAGTTGGTCAAATAGCAAAAATAAAGGGATGCAATGTAGTTGGGATAGCTGGGGGATCTGAAAAATGCAGATACCTCGAAGAGGAATTAGGTTTTGATTATACTATTGATTACAAGTCTCAACTCAATATTTCGAATGCTTTGGATTCTACTTGTCCTAAAGGAATTGATATTTATTTTGATAATGTCGGGGGGGCTATATTAGATGAAGTTTTGAATCATATTAATTTGGGAGCAAGAATACCAATTTGCGGAATGATTTCAGAATACAATTTATCTGAGCCCCAACTCGTGCCTCGTCCCACTAGAGCACTACTAGTAAACCGTGCAAGAATGCAAGGCCTATTAGTGTGGGACTGGGTGGAAAGACGACAAGAAGGAATAGAACAGATGGCCCGATGGATTAAAGAGGGTAAACTGCATTATAAAGAGGATATTTTAGAGGGCATTGATAAAGCGCCGGAAGCTTTTTTGAAACTCTTTAAAGGACAAAACTTTGGAAAACAGATTATTAAGGTTGGGGATTTACAATAAGAAATAAATAGAAGTGGATGCCTAGATCAAGAATAAAGAACGGTAAGAGGAATATATGTCGGAGAATCTAGATAGAGATGAGGTGCTATATTTATTAGATAAGCTAAACAGTGATGATGACACTGAGGTCTTGCAGTCAGCAAAAAAGCTTAAAAATAACCTCAAGACGGCAGGGGTAACTTGGGATGATTTATTGCTCCCTTATGAAGAGAATGAAAACTTAGAATTAAATTCCACAAGCTTGACAGAAGACGGCTCTAATAAACCAAAGTCTGGGGATGTAGATCTTGAAAGCAAGACAATGGCCTTAATTGATGATTTGCTCTCTGATTCTAACAGATCTGAGGAGATGCGTGAGGAGCTTGAAGAGTATAAAACTGATATCAAAGAGGGTGACTTTACAGAAAAAGATCACCAGTACGTCAGAGCGCTTCACCAGAGGCTGAGTAAATAACTTCAGCCCCTGGTTTTTAAGGAGATTCTCCTAATTATTTAATTATTATACTACTCTAAAGTTTCTTTGTGCTTACTTTGCGGGTGGGTCACATACTTCCGTTCCCATTTTCGCAGGAACAGAAAACTCTAATAAGTCAAATTCATCAGAGGTTCGAATTTCGTTGTGAGGCAAATAGCCCGGTATATACACTGAGTCACCTTCTTCCAGATGAATTGTTTCTCCGTCCGCAAACTCTAACTCAAGCCAACCCTCAAGCATATAAACGAACTGCCCCTCACATTTGTGATAATGCCATCCAGTTGGTTCAGATAGTCCATTAGTAGCTGAGGTTTTTTGAACCCTCATTTGCCCTTGACTACCCTCTGTAACGCCTAAATCTATATATTTAAAGAAATTACGTCGACCTTGTACAACGTTAGGTTTTGATTTACGAGCCACTTTGTAAGTACGACCTTCATTCTCTTCAGCTATTTCTGCAGCTTGACTGCTCATTTTGGGTTCTCCTAGAGTTGAGAGCTTTAATAGTATTATGAGTAAATCTAATTTTTTACAACAAAACGTCATAATGCTATAAATCGATCATTATGGCTATAGCAGCTGATCAATATTCAGAGAGTTTTATTGGTTCGACTAGTTACTTGGTTTTCCAGAACTAGTTATGTAAACATTATCTAATTTTGTTACATAAAAGGAAAAGACTGAATTATGCCAAGTTTTGACATTGTATCGAAAACAGACATACCCGAAGTTGATAATGCGATTCAGGGGGCAATGCGTGAAATAGGAACACGTTTTGATTTCAAAGGCAGCCAATGTTCAATTAGCCGTATTGAAGGTCAATTAGTGTTGATTGCAGATGATGATCTAAAATTACGCCAGCTAAAAGAGTTGATCCAAGGTTATCTAGCCAAGCGTAAGGTAGATGTTGGCTCATTAATGTTCAATAAACCTGAGGCCGCTACTGGCAATACATTAAAACAAACAGTTGACATAAAGCAGGGCTTGGATCGAGACTTAACAAGTAAAATTATTAAAGAAATTAAATCACAAAAACTCAAGGTTCAGATGTCCATTCAGGGCGATGAATTAAGAGTGACAGGAAAAAAACGAGACCAGCTCCAGGATGTTATATCTCTAACCAAGAGTCTGAATATTAGGCAACCTCTGCAATTTGTTAATTTTAGAGACTAATTTATTTTTAACCCTGGTAAATAGAATATCATTTATTTTTTCAGATGTTTTTTAATCAATGAAATCTTTTGACCCTTCCACGAACAATGACTCCAAATTAGGTATTTTACTTATGAACTTTTGCTCAAACAAGTAACGCAAAAGAGTTTCAATAACTTTAGTGTTTTTGTTTGTAAGACCGAATTGTATCGGGTCATATTCGATCTTTTCTCCCCATGGAGAGTAGATACCATTTTGATTGTAAAATTCTTTTTTACTCGATGAGAATGCATCAAACAGTACTTTAGGCAGGGTGGGGTAATCAGAAAGGCATTGCTTGTGAATGACCATTGCATGGTTGAGCGGATATATTCCAGTTCGTGAAAAGTAGTCACGCTCTATTTCTTCAGTATTGGGAAATAGCGGTCTTAGTTTCTGGTCTGAGCTTTTCTTTTTACTGTCTTCTGTGGTTGGAGCAAGAAAAGCATCTATTTTTCCCTCTATTACTAATTGTTCCAAATCCCCTTCCACCATTTCCACAGCTGCCTCTGCCGGAGGATCAAAGCGTTGTTCGCTCGATACAACCCATTTAATCTCAGTCCAGTGGAGGTCGTACTCATCTATCATAGTACCTCTCCACCAGACGCCAGCTGTTTGAGTGTATTCTTTAGCGCCAACAGTTTTGTTTTTTAGATCCCTTGGGTGAACCAGGTCGCTTTCTTTGTTTACATATAACGAACCATGTCTAAAAGCACGATTTAAAAACACAGGTATAGCCATCATACTATCAACTTTTCGATCGCACATGAGAGTATAGTTTGCCAAAGAAAACTCATTTACCTGGAATATTTTATTTTGTAATACTGGCTTGAATGATTCCAGTGCACCAATTGGATTATAGGTAAGCTTAAAGTCCTTATTGATTCCAGACACCTCGCTGAAATAATTATAGTCACTTCCATATATGTTTATTAAATTAAGGTTACTTTCTTGAGTCATTTCTTATCTCTAATGTGTAAAAGTCTAGTTTTTGGTTTATGGTTCTTAGCTAATTCATAACTGGCTCTGTTACAATTAACAAAGTTCATTCCATGTCTTCATTAGCTTAGTTTCCTGTTGTTGCGCGTTTTTGATGTTATGACTTTTTACATGACCAAATCCCCGAATAGAGTCAGGTATAGTTGCAATTTCAACAGCCAATTTATGGTTGTAAGGAGTCAGTTTGGGAAGGATGGCGTTAATGTAACCTCTATAATTCTTTATTAGCTGCCTTTCTTGTTGACGTTCTTTGGTATACCCAAAAATATCAAATTTAGTACCTCTTAAGAATTTAAGCCATCTTAAAATAATCATTGCTTTGAGAATCCATGGACCGAAAGATCTTTTGATTAGCAGACCTGTATCCTTGTCACGTTTATTTAGAAAAGGGGGAGCCAGGTGGAACTGTAATTTGTAATTCCCATCAAAAACCTCGTTTAGGCGTGATTTAAAGTCTGTATGAGTGTATAATCTAGCTACCTCGTACTCATCCTTATAAGCCATAAGTTTAAATGCACAGCGGGCTACCGCTTCCGTAAGCGCGTGTTCCCCTGGCACCCTTTCAGATTCTATTTCGCGAACTTTATCTATCAATTTAATATATGAATTAGCGTATTGACTATTTTGGTAAGCGCTTAGCTCCAATGTTCGTTTGTTAATCAATTGGTCTATATTTTCTGATATATTATTTCTTGGACGAGAATATTTTTCTACTATCGATTTGTCAGTTGCCGCAAGTCGTCCCCACGTGAACACTTCCTTATTGAACTCAATAGCTATGCCATTGATTTCGATGGCGCGCTCCAGAGAGTTGGCTGACACGGGTATTAATCCTTTCTGATAAGCATAGCCTAGCATAAAAAGATTCGTCGCAATTGAATCACCCATCAAGGATGTTGCAATACGCGTGGCGTCAACAAATTCAGTATTATCTTTTCCTGATTCTTCGATCAATCGTTCAGCGATTTTTTCACTGGGAAAATCTAGCTCGGGGTCTCTTGTAAACTGCCCGGTAATAGCTTCATGAGAGTTTACTATTACTCTTGTTATTCCTTTTTTAATTGTTGCTAAAGCTAGTTCACTGCTTCCTACAAGCTTATCACAGGCGAGCAACAGATTTGCCGAGCCCGTTGTTAAACGAACGGCTTTTATATCATTAGAGGATTTAGCTATTTGAATATGACTTGTAACCGGCCCTCCTTTCTGTGCCATGCCAAACTGGTCTACTCCTGCGCAACCAAGACCCTCTATGTGGGCTGCCATTGTCAGTAAAGCGCCTATTGTTGCTACACCTGTCCCACCAATGCCTGTTACTAATATTTTGTATGGTGAATCAGTTTTAAGTTTTGGTAGCAAAGGATCTTGTACCTCTATTAAAGCTTTGGGTTTTAGTTTTTCATCTGTTGTCTTACGTAGTGTGCTTCCAATCACACTAACAAAACTTGGACAAAACCCATCTGAGCATGAAAAATCTTTATTACATGAAGATTGGTCGATTGACCTTTTTAGTCCGAACTCGGTTTTAATAGGTAGTATGGAGATACAGCTTGATTTTTCAGTGCAGTCGCCACATCCCTCGCAGACAGTCTCATTAATAAACAGTCTCTGAGAGGGATCAGGCATAGTTCCTCTTTTACGCCTTCGTCGTTTTTCTGCTGCGCAGGTTTGATCGTATATAATAACGCTGACACCTTCAGTTTTTCTATGTGAGCGCTGCACTCTATCAAGGGATTTTCTATGTTCAAACGTAACCACTGGTGCAAATATTTCGCTTTTATTGTACTTGTCGGGTTCATCTGAGACGACGGTTATAACTTTGACTCCTTCAGCATAAACCTGTCGAGAGATTAGGGCAGGTGTTAAAGGGCCATCATGGGGTTGGCCTCCTGTCATGGCTACAGCGTCATTAAATAGAATTTTGAAAGTTATGTTTGATTTCGCAGCGACACAGGCACGAATGCCTAAAAGGCCTGAATGATAGTATGTTCCATCTCCCAAATTTTGGAATATATGATCTGTTTGAACAAAAGGCTCTTGTCCTATCCATGTTGCGCCTTCTCCCCCCATATGTGTGTGGTTTGTGGTTCTGCGGTCCATGTTTACAGCCATGAAATGACAGCCTACTCCTCCGTGAGCTCTACTGCCTTCAGGCAGTTTTGTTGAAGAATTATGAGGGCACCCAGAGCAAAAAGTTGTAGTTCGGACTACTGAAAGCTCGTTCCGCCTTTTTTGGGACTTTTGCTTAGATTCAATAAATGATAGACGTGCCGACATTTCTTCACTTTTATAAAAAAGAGAGATTTGGCTTGCTATGGCTTGCGTGATTTCATTGGGATTTAATTCACCTACTCCAGAAATAAGGATAGAACCATCTATGTTATTCCGGCCTATTACTGTTGGGCGTTCTTTCTCCGGCAGATTGTATAATGTATCTTTAATCTGAGATTCAACAATTCTTCTTTTGTCCTCAACCACTAACACTTTTTCAGAATTACGAACGAAATTTCGAATTTCGTTAGGATCAAGTGGATGGGGCATTCCAATCTTGATTAAAGAAATTCCAATTTTAGCGGCTAATTGAGAATTAATACCTAGTTCAAGAAGAGACTGTTGACAGTCTAGAGCTGCTTTTCCACTAGCTACTATGGCTAGCTGTGGTCGTTCTGAACTAATTATAATTTGGTTGATCTTGTTTGCTCGAGCAAATGCGCACGCGGCATCTAGTTTGTATGTTGTTTGACGAGACTCTTGTTCGCGCCAAGGGTCAGGTATCCGAATATTTAGACCTCCAGCAGGCATTTTGAAATCAACAGGTTCAATTATTTTTAGTCTTTTATAATCTGCGTTGACGGATGCGGCTGTATCAACTGAATCAGACACAATTTTAAAGCCAACCCAAGAACCACAATAACGAGACATAGCCCAGCCAAGTTGTCCGTAGTCAAGAATTTCTTGAACATTCCCAGGATAAAGTACTGGCATCATCAGATCAGCGAAAGTTGGTTCAGAGACAGCAGGAGTATCTGTTGACATCATGGCAGGATCATCGCCCACTGCGGCCAACACACCTCCGTAACGAGATGTTCCCGCCAGATTTGCATGACGGATTGCATCGACACTTCTGTCTAGGCCGGGGCCTTTCCCATACCACATAGCATATACACCGTCATAAGCACTTCCTCCATGGAGTTGTGCTTGTTGACTCCCCCATACAGCGGTTGCAGCCAAGTCCTCATTAACTGCTGGTTGAAAGTGTATATTTTTTTCTCTGATTAGTTTGCCAGCAGACCAAAACTCTCGATCCACATTATGCATTGGTGATCCTCTATACCCTGAAACAAGACAGCCAGTATTTAGACCGGAGGATATGTCGCGTTCAGCTTGTAATAGTGTAAGCCTAACTAGCGCTTGTGACCCTGTTAAATATATACGTCCATTTTGCAGTGTATACTTGTCATCAAGCTTTATCTCTGCAGAATTCGTAGACATGTTTTGTGCCTTTTTTTTATTTGAACAAAGCTTAGGGGTTAACTCCCTAAAAAAGAAATTTGTTAACCCCGACAACGTAGGTTCAGAGTAACCAAGAGAAATAGAAATGTTTGTTTCTAGAATGTTTTAATATTCGACCGTATGAGACTAAAGCAACAAACAGGAAATATGAAGCTGTTGTAATAGTCTTTTTATTTGTGGTCTGTTGAATACAACTATAATTGTTCAGTAAGAATGTCTGCAGCTTATATCTATTAGCCTGTCTTTCATTAGAGTATGGTGCCGGCTGAGGGAATCGAACCCCCGACCTACTGATTACAAATCAGTCGCTCTACCAACTGAGCTAAGCCGGCAAAGGCTATATAGGAGATGTATTATGAGTATCCTTTGATTCACAATGTATTAATTACTGATGCTTGTAGTGTTCAACCAATTTATTTTAAAGGAATGATAATAGTGCTTTAAACAAATATAGTTTTTACTTATTTTTCCTTTCATTATTTTAGTCTAATTATCTTACTATAATAATACCCAATACAAAAATTTTAATCTTTTCTTGTTATCTCATATAACGCGATTGCTGCAGCATTAGAAACATTTAAGCTTTTCAGAAAACCAGAGCTAGAAATTTTTGTTATCTCATCACATGCTAACCTTGTTAACCTTCTTAAACCCCTGCCTTCTGACCCAAAGACAAGAGCCTTGGGATTATCCATAGATAGATCTTTTATGTTTTTGGCAGCTTCCGAATCAAGGCCTATACACCATATGCCATTTTTTTTGAGAGTTTCCATGGCCCTTACAAGGTTTTTTACGCGAATAATTGGACAGTGTTCCAAACCACCGGAAGCAGACTTAGCAATTACGCCAGTGATAGGGGGAGTATGTCGATCTTGAACTATTATCGCTTTTGCATTAAAGGCAGCTGCGGAACGAACTATTGCTCCTATGTTATGTGGGTCGGTTACTTGATCAAGTATCAATAAATTAATACTTTCGCTCTTTGCTTGTTCGCAAATCTCCTCGAGGCTCACATCGGATAGAGGAGCTGCTAACACAGCTATTCCCTGGTGGGCTGCACCTTCGGGTAAAATTTTATTAATAAAATCACGAGTGACTTTTTCAATGGCAACTTCTGGAATCAAGGACATAGAATTGTTTATGTATTCCGCTAAACTTTGATCGCAAGTAACGACTCGGTAGTAGTGTCGTTTTGGATTAGCTAATAGAGCAAGAACTGTATGAGTGCCATACACCCATATATTGGGGTTTGCAGAATTCTTTACAGGTAATTGTTGGTTTTTTTTCTGTTTTTGCGAACTTTTGCGGCTAGACATATTTTTCCCCATTCTAGGTAATAATACTACCGAATTATTGAATTGGATCAAAAGTTCATAGTTTTAAATATATAAAATATAACATATTTAAGCTTGTTTGCTTGATTTCTTGTTGACAGTTGCTAAAAAATACAGATATTTCCTCCTTAGGCTAACGTCATTGGCGTTTGGCGCGTTTGCTGCTGGAGTTTAATTTTAGCAAACGGAGGGGTGCCTGAGTGGTTAAAAGGGGCGGACTGTAAATCCGTTGACTATGTCTACGTTGGTTCGAATCCAACCCCCTCCACCATTCTGTTGCCTTGCTTGTTTATAAGTTTTTTTAGTAGTTAGGAAAGAATAATTATTTGAGTAAAACTAGATACGATATTCTGATGTCAAAAAGCAGAGCTTCAAAAGCTGACTATGCTATTGATTAATACATCATCGCGGGTGTAGCTCAATGGTAGAGCAGAAGCCTTCCAAGCTTACGACGGGGGTTCGATTCCCCTCACCCGCTCCAGATATCGAAATTGTGTAACGATAACGTTTAAGGTTTATATGATATATAAGGGTTAAATTACTAACCAAAATAAATACAACTGATGGATTAGACTATGTCGAAGGAAAAATTTGAGCGCACCAAGCCGCATTGCAATATTGGCACGATTGGCCATGTTGATCATGGCAAGAC